>NZ_QPJO01000001.1:0-769103 GCF_003337305.1 Winogradskyella arenosi
TTGCAGTTTGGTCACTTAGCATAAACTCGCCGATTCCATCGTTAGAATCATCATCACAAAGCTCTAAATTAGACACTGCGTTGATGGTTGGGGCTAATGCTGCAGATATAGAGAAAGAGGTTACATCGCTACACGTTTGAGTTACATCAGCTAAACGTGCCCAAATAACTTGCGGACTAGTAACATTAGTATAAGGAGAGACTAAAGCCCCTACATTATCTATAGCATCCTGCTCTGTAAGGTGATAAGTTACAGCATAATCTGTAGCCGATTGTACACCTAATATATCATCGTCATTTTGGGTTAAATCAAATTCTTCAACCCCTGTTTCACTACAAACCACCATATTTGGTGCTTCATTTGCCGTAGGGTTATCTCTAAATTCAATAACAATAGGGTCAGAAGATCCAGAACAAACACTTTCAATATCAAATTCTGCATAATAAACCCCAGGTTCTGTAACAGTTAATATAGCGGTTGTTTCTCCAGGTATAACCACACCATCTTTATACCATACATGGTTTGCTAATTCAATATCAGTATCTAAGATGACTTCAGAACCCTCACATTGTGCATTTCCGGCAGCAATTGTAATATCATCTCCTAAATTTCCACCTAAATTAAAACTTCCTGCCTTAATAAAAACTCCTGAATCATAGGAACTATCTCTAGCATCTGCAATTACCAATTTAATTGTATACTCTTCATTAGGTGTTACATTTGCATGTGCGGTAAAAGGTACTGTACGCCCATCAAATGAAATTGGAGCCCCAAAATCTGGCGTATAACTATCGAAATAACGCACATTAGCACCTCCACAGCTCTCACCATTATCAGGGTGAATATTGGTTACCAATATGGGCGTTGTAGTCCCTGGTATCACCGCTAAATTGGTCTCATTCCCTGCAGAATCAGTTAAAAGAAAAGCAAATGCGTCCGAATAACTACATTCATAACCTCCCATATCGTATTCTTCCGAAGCCATTAAGAAATCGAAGGTAATTTCATTTCCTCTAGGTATAAAATTAAATTGTATATAGGTTGCATCATTTGAAGTATCTCCCGGATCTAATAAGAGATCAATATCAGGATCACCAGCCCAACTACCGTCAGACAAAGTTGCTCCATTAGGTCCCCCTGCTCTACTGGCATCTCCACTTGTTAACACAAGACCATCTTCAAACTCAAAATTCACGCCATCACTAAAAAAATACCCGATACCACTAGGTAAAGATGGGTTAATAGTAGAGCCCGTGGAATATATAATATTAGAAACTGAAGCACAAGGGCTATCAACCAAAACATCTTCAATAAGCTCCTCTACTGTAAACATATCTTGATCTACCACTAAATTAGGCCCAAGAACAAACACCGTAACAGTATCGCTATCAAAACACCCTTGTGGATTACTATCAGTAGCCGTAAATGTAACCGTATAGGTTCCTGACGTTAAAAAGGTATGAGAAACATCTGTACCAGTTGCTGTATCGCCATCTCCAAAATCCCAACTATACGTAGCACCAGTATCATCAGACTGAAACAGTGCACTTCCGGAAAAATCTACGGTATCTCCTGGTAAAATCCCTATAACCCCAGCGCCATTAGGCTCGGGAGAAGAACTATCAAAAGACGCATCGATATCCTGACAGGCGGTAGCACATAGAATTTCGGCTTCCCAACCATCTACACTCTGTGTACTATTAGAAATAAATTCTACCGTTAAACATCCTGAGGTATTTGCTCCAGTCGCACTTACTGAAAACGCACCAACTGGCCCCGAATAGGTACCAAGTAATGGAGCCGTTGTATCGTCTCCATCATAAATATTCATAACATCGGGATCTGGTCCGCCTTCAGTGAAGAAAAAATTAAAATTAAGAATGGTAAATTGGTCTGAATTTAATGGACATATCGTAGTCACAATGTTTTCATCGTTACCATAGCCTCCAAACTGAGACCCTGAGTCATAAAACATATCAGGACCACAACGCATAAACACTCCAGGTTCCATGTTGATGTCTTGCGAAAAACTAAAAATTGAGAATAATAAAGTGAAAAATAGTAGTGTTTTCTTCATATTAAATAGGGTCTACTCATTAAAGTTTAACCTTTTGGTTAAAACATTAACAAATGCATAACTTAACTTTAACGCGAAATTTAATCAAATTATATTAATTGCCTAAGGATAATAGTTAGAAAACAACAGCCTTTCTTTGAACTTTTCAATTTCATATTTCATATTTTTGCAAAAAAAAGATGCCAAAAACAAAGATATCCATCGTAACCACTTCTAATGAAAGTATTAAGAAATTTGAAGCCGACCGATTTTTAACCAATCACAACAGCTTCGAGTTCAACAACATAGATGAAGCTCAAAATTCACCATTGGCGCAACAGTTGTTTTATTTGCCCTTTGTAAAGAAGGTTTATATTGCTTCAAATTTTATAGCTATTGAACGTTATAATATTGTAGAATGGAAAGATGTAGAAAATGAAGTTGCTGATCAAATTGAGAACTTTTTATCTCAGAATGATGTAATTGTCAAAGAAGATGCGAGCAAACCTAAAGCTGCCGTTACCATTTATGCCGAGAGCACTCCGAATCCTGGAGTTTTAAAATTTGTTTGTAATAAGGCTTTGGTTCCAAATATATTTGAATTTAAAACTATAGAAGAAGCGAAACCTTCTCCTCTTGCCACAGCACTTTTTAAATTTCCTTTTGTTAAAAATGTTTATATAGAGAAGAATTTTATCTCTATTACAAAATTTGACATTGTAGAATGGGAAGAGGTAACCTTAGAACTGCGTGAATTTTTGAAAGCTTATGTTGAAGAAGGTAAAACCATTTTAAATGATGATGCCCCTAAAAAGCTTGAAAAAACGGAGGAAGCTATTGAGCAAAAGTTTGAAGCTTTAGACGACATTTCTAAAAATATAATAAACATTCTTGAAGAATATATTAAACCAGCGGTTGAAAGTGATGGTGGAAACATAGAATTTATCTCTTATGATGAGGATTCAAAAAAAGTAGAAGTCTTGTTGCAAGGGGCTTGTAGTGGCTGCCCTTCCTCTACCTTTACACTAAAAAATGGTATTGAAACCATGTTGAAAGACATGCTTAACGACCATTCTATCACCGTAAATGCTATAAACGGCTAAAATTTATTTAATTTTAAGTGACTTTTTATAGCTATTAAGAGTCTAAGTTGTAGTGTAGACCTTGGTCTGCCTTAACGGAAAGACATAACTCGGACTAAAAATTAGCCGAGTTTTTTATTTTAAATTTAAAAATTAGAACATTAACATGGACACACAAAAATGGATTGACGAAGGCTATAACTTTATTGTTGAGTTTGGACCAAAAGTAATTGGAGCCATTCTTATTTGGATTATAGGCTTATGGGTCATTAAAGTACTTCTTAAAGGCGTAAAAAAAGCAATGAACAAAGGCGATTATGATGAGAGTTTAAAGAAATTCTTATCTAACCTTATCAATTGGATCTTAAAGATTGTCTTAATTATTGTGGTTTTAGGTACGGTAGGCGTAGAAACGACTTCTTTTGCCGCTATTATTGCTGCCGCTGGTTTAGCCATTGGTTTAGCGCTTCAGGGCTCATTAGCTAATTTTGCTGGTGGAGTTTTAATTATGATTTTTAAACCTTTTAAAATTGGAGATTATATTCAAGCCCAAGGTGAAGCCGGAAGCGTTAAGGAAATTGAAATCTTTACTACAAAGTTACTTACACCAGATAATAAAGAGATTATTATCCCTAATGGAAGTTTATCTAATGGAAATATCATTAATTATTCAACAGAAGATAAACGTCGTGTAGATTGGACTTTTGGAGTTGGCTACGATTCTGACATTAGAAAAACAAAAGAAGTGATCTTAGAAGTTATTAAAAAACACCCTTTAATCCTTCAAGATCCTGCACCGGCAATTAACGTTTCAGAATTAGCAGATAGTTCTATTAATTTTTTCACTAGAGTCTGGGTAAATACGCCTGACTATTGGGCTGTAAAATTTGATATTACAGAACAAACTAAAGAAGCATTAGATGCGGCTGGTATTGATATTCCTTATCCACATCAAGTAGAAATACATAAAGAGGCTTAAGACTTCTTTTTTAAAGCTACAAAATCCTTTAAATAATAAGGTTCAAAATAAGCGACATTTACGGTGTCGCTTTTTTTGTACTTTAATTCTGCCAAGGCTGACATTTCATTAGCTGAAGGTAATTTCCCTTCAACAAACACGGCATTAGGATGTGAAATTAAAGACTTGGTCTTCTCTACCCCATTACCTATAAAATAAACTTTAGCCTGTTCTAAAAGCGCCTTAAAACTAGCTTCGTTTAAAATCTCGGCTTCAATGCCGCGGTGGAGCTCAAATTCAGCCGTGTAAATTGCAGAATAAACTTCCATACGTCGTGCATCTAACATCGGAACGATAAAACCACTTTCTGTCTTAACTTGGTGGGCTAAACTCTCTAAAGTAGACAGCGCAATTAAAGGTTTATCTAAAGCAAAACATAAGCCTTTTGCTGAAGATACACCGATACGCAATCCCGTATAAGAGCCCGGGCCTTTACTCACGGCTATAGCATCAATTTGAGAAGGCTCTAGATTGGCCTCCTTAAAAACCTCATCAATAAACAGGTGTAAGGTTTCTGCATGAGAATACCCTAAACTATTATCTTCTTTTAAAACTAAAGTCTCTCCATCTTTAGACAGAGAGACTGAACAATTTGTTGTTGCTGTTTCTATATTAAGCACAAATGCCATAAGTGGTCCTAATTTTTGGCAAAATTACAATATATATTTATCAAAATGAACGGCCACCACGAGGAAGTGGTTAATTGTTGGTGCCTTCAGCGTTTTCTTGAGGCACCGCAATAGCATCACCTGAATTCAAATTTTTAGAAACCGTGTTATATGGCCCTATTATAATTTCATCGCCTTCCTCTAAACCAGATACAATTTCAATATTGGTATCATCTTGAATGCCGGTTTTTACCACTCTTAATTTGGCTTTTCCATTAGCGTTGACAAAGACACATTCAAACTTTTCATCTGACTGCCCAGACGTTGTAGTGGCCATCTCTACAGATTTTGTATTCAGTTTTTTGGTGGCACTCGTATCTGTCTTTATAACAATAGCACTAATTGGCACGGCGATAGCATCTTTTCTGGTCTTGGTAATAATATCTACAGTCGCCGTCATCCCTGGTCTAAATGGAGAATAGGTTTCAGGTTTCCCTTCTGTTAACGCTTTATAAGACGACTCAATAATTCTTACCTTAACTTCAAAATTAGTCACTTGGTCTGCCGCTAAGTCTCCTGCTGCTGAATTAGCAATAGCGGTAACCACACCTTTAAATTGTGTATTTAAATAAGCATCTACTTCTACAATGGTAGAATCACCAATGGCCACTTTTACAATATCATTTTCATTCACATCCACTTCCACTTCCATGTTCTTTAAGTTGGCTACGCGTAAAATTTCTGTTCCGGCCATTTGCTGTGTTCCAACAACACGCTCTCCAAGTTCTACATTGAGTAAGGAAATGGTCCCCGTCATAGGTGCATAAATAGTGGTTCGGTTTAAATTGTCTTTAGCTTCATTAACCGTTGCGGCAGCACTCTGCACATTGTAATAAGCTGAATTTTTTCCGGCGATAGCCGTTTCATAAGCCGCTACAGAATTATCCCATTCTGATTTTGAAATCACCCCTTTATCAAACAGTGTTTTATTTCTATCGTAATCCGCCTTGGCTTGTTTTAAGTTGGCTTCAGCTTGCGCTAAACCCGCTCTTACATTTTGGTAAGACGCCTGACTTCTACTTACTGCAGACTGAATTAAATCGGGATTAATACGTACTAAAAGGTCTCCTTTTTTCACCTCTTGACCTTCTTTAAAAGGCAGTTCTAAAATTTCACCAGACACTTCCGAAGAAATTTTAACCTCAACCTCGGGTTGAATTTTTCCGGTGGCCGATACCGTTTCTACAATATCTTTAAGGATTACGTCTTGTAACGTGACTTCTTTCAATTCTCCTTTTTCACCAAACCATCCTGATTTAGCGCCTATCACTAGAATTAGAAGTGCAACCACTACGATTCCGATAATAATTTTTACTGTTTTGCTCATAATTAAAACTTTAATTCTGTTGCTGGTATTCCGAAGTATAACTCTAAAACTTTTAACTTAAAGATGTAATCATATTTAGCACGATTTAATTCAATTTTAGAATTATCAAATCGCACTTTAGACTGACTAAAATCGAAAGCATTAGTAAGCCCTACATCATAACGTTCTTTGGCATACTCATAGGCCAATTGTTGCGACTCTAAGGCCAATTCTGCCGCCTCATAAGATTTTAAAGCGCCTTTAGCATCAACATAAGCTTGATAAACATTAGATTCTAAATCTAACTCGGCTTGCTCTAATTGAAACTTAGAACGTTCTAAGTTAATTTTATTTCTTTGAATATTTCCTTTAGTGCTAAAGCCATTTAAGATAGGAATATTAAGCTGTAACCCATATGCAATACCGTCATTTAAATATAATTGGTCTATAAACGGATCCGCTCCCACTTGCGTAGCAAAGGTATTAGGAAATTCCCCAATTACAGCTTGTCCGGTACCTTCAACAGTACCTATTTGCTGTGTTACTGTAGGGTTGTCTTGATCTACTTCTGTAATAAATGAAGGTGTATCAGTATACCTTGTGTTATAGCCGAAAAAAGCAGATAAGGTAGGATAATTAAGACCTTTGGCTAATTTTAGATCTATCGCCGCCAATTCTACACTTTGCTCTGCAATTTTGATTTCTGATCGCGATTCTTTTGCTGAAGCAATAATCTCCCCAACACTTTTATCGGCAATCTGTGAAGCAACAATATCATAGTCTTCATCTTCCACATCGAAATTTTCATAATCCTTAATCAGTAAAAGTTGTGCTAAACTGATTAATGAAATTTGAATATTGTTTTCCGCCTGAATAATACTTTGTTGTTCACTCGCATCCGTTGCTTTAATTTCTAATAAATCGCCACGAGGTAAAGATCCCGCTTCTACCAATTGCTCGGTTCTTTTAATCTGTTCTTTGGTCACCACATTTTGGGTTTGCAACACTTCTAAATTCGCCTTGTTTAAAATCACCGTGAGGTAAGCGTTTGCAACGAACAAAGAAATGTCGTCTTTCATCTTATCTAGGCTATATTGGCTAGAAAGCTTAGAAATTTTGGCACGTTGTACCTGTCTTACATTTCTTAATCCGTCAAAAAGTGTATACCCCATATTGATACTTCCGGAGACCGAAAGAAAGGTGGTGGTTTGTGCGTTATTGGTCACCGGATTAAAACTAAGTCCTGTATTTTCTGAAACTCCTGCCCCAGCACTGATACTCGGTAAAAAGTTTCCAACCGCCGTCATTTTATCAACATCGGCTAACTGTAAATCTAATTCGCTTTGTTTTACAGAAATATTGTTTTCTAAGGCATACTCCACACACTCTTTAAGCGTCCACTTTTTATGCTGTGCTTGTGCTAAAACTCCAAAAAGAAGTACTACGATAAGGATTGATTTTTTCATGATGTCTATTGGTCTATGTAAAACTTAAAATGTTACAGTAAATTTAAATATATTACTGAGCGTAGTCTGGCACCCCTTCAAGTTGGTTCCACACCTTTATCTTGTCGGATTTAGAAAGGCCCGATTTAACCTCTACTACAATTCCATCACTAAGACCTAAAGTAATGTCTTTTCGTTCAAAAGTTTGATCGCCAACTTCGACCTCTACATAAGGAGCTTTTGTTTCCTCGTCATACTGTACTAAGGCTTCTTTTATGGCCAACACCTTTTCAACTTTGTCTAAAATAATAGACGCATTTGCGCTGAGTCCGGCTCTAATAAAGGTAGAATCTATTTTCTGAAGTGTTCCTTTTATTTCAAATTGAATGGCACCATTTTCAGCCACACCTTTAGGGGCAATATAATCTAATACCGCTTCAAAAGTTTTATTCTCTATAGCGCCAACCGTGATTTCTAGTGGTAGACCTTCTTTAATTTTCCCCACTTCACTTTCATCTACTTTACCTTCAAAAATCATCTGTTTTACATCGGCTAAAGAAGCTATTGAGGTCCCTTCGTTAAAATTATTAGCTTCAATAACTTGATTTCCGGCCTTTACGGGCACATCTAAAACCATTCCAGATACGGTAGCTCTTACTTGGGTTTGGGCAATATTTCCTAAGCCCGAAGTGGTACCGGTTTTTATAATATCATAATTCTGATTGGCAGAATTCACGTTTATTTTAGCCTGTTCTACGCTTTGCTTAGATTGTAAATAGGCATTACTTACAGATTCGAAATCATTGGCAGAAATCACACCTTTTTCAAAAAGCGCTTTTTGCCTATCGTAGTTGGCCTGCTGCGTTTGTAGATTAATCTGTGCCGTTTGAAGAGCCGTTTGGTTGGTTGCAATATTATTTTTAGCACTCGTTAACGTTGAAGCATTAGGAATAACTTTAATCTGAGCAATAAGATCACCCTGTTCTACGTACTCTCCAGCTTCAATAAAAACCTTTTCAATTACTCCTGAAATATTAGGTTTTATAAGCACCTCTTCTTTAGGCACAATATTACCAGTGGCCACCGTTTTTAGTATAATGGTTTCTTCCGTTGGAGATTCTGAAGTATAGGTCTTTGGATCCTCTTGATTTTTTTGCCATAAATAAAAGAGTGCGCTTCCAAATACAGAAACAATGATGATTAATATAATTATCGTTTTTGTTCTTTTCATGATTATAATGGATATATATTTAGTCTATTCTAAGAGCGTCTACAGGTTTCATTTTTGTGGCACTATTGGCAGGAATAAGTCCGGCAAGCACGCCTGAAACAATTAATATAATTAAAGCGGTAAATATAACTTGCATACTTACACTTGGATTTGCAAAATTATCGACAGGGCCGTAATAGTCTAAAAGGATGTTCATGCCCCAAATGATAAAGGCCGCAAAAGAAATCCCGACCATACCGGCTAAAATGGTAAGCATTAAACTCTCTTGTAAAATTTGAGACTTTATGGCCCACGGGCTAGCTCCTAGTGCGCGTCTTACCCCAATTTCTTTCGTACGTTCTTTAACCACAATAAGCATAATATTACTGATGCCAATGATACCAGACATTAAGACCAAAGCGCCTACAAAATACCCCACAAAAGAAAGGATAGAAAACAAACCATTAACACGTCCAAATTGTTCGGAGAGGTCAAAATGCCCAATGGCGCGGTCATCCGTAGGATCTACTTTATGCCGGGCTTTCATAATGTTAAACACCTGAGGTTTTAAAGTGGTAATGCTTACATGATCTTGTGCCGTTAGCGCCATCCAACCTACGGTATCGCCTCTGTTAAACGCCTGACTAAAGGTGGTAAAAGGCATATAGATGGTATTGGCGTCTTGTTCTTCATCGCCTTGACTATTGCTCATTTTAAAGCTACCTACAACCATAAAATTGACCCCATTAATTTTAATATAGGTCCCTAAAACCGGCTCGCCTTTATCGTATAAACTATTAAGCACCCCTGTACCAATAACACAAATTTTTCGCTTTGCATTAATATCGGAATAACTTAAAAAACGCCCTTGAAGAATATCCATAGGTTGTTGTTTTATGTATTCGGGGTAATCGCCATAAATTTCAAATGCTCCTGTTTTAGTTCCTCTTGTCACATTATTAGCGCCATTAAATCCGCCCAACTGGTTTCTTGGTGACACATATTTTAAATTAGGTACGGCCGTTTTAAGCGCGGCAACATCATCGATTTTAAAATTGAAATAACGTCCCTTAGGCAAGCCTTTATAGGGTTTAGAGGTTCCTTGAGACCACATAAACATAGAATTGGTCGCAAAATCGCCAAAATCTGCAGTGACCCCATTTTTAAGACCATTGGTCAAGGCCAACAGCAAGACTAAAATGGTAATCCCCCAGAACACCCCAAAAGCAGTTAATAAGGTTCTAAACTTATTGGCGTTTAGCGCTTCTAATATTTCATCCCAACGGTCTCTACTAAACATACTATTCATCTCTTAGGGCATCAATAGGTTTAATTTTTGCGGCTCTATACGCAGGAATAAATCCGGCAATAGTCCCTGCAAAAACCAATAAAAACACAGTAGACAAGGCAATTTTAAAATCGACCTGCGGATACTTTATAAAATCATTTTGAATTTGTGGACCTACAAGTTCTAACAAGCCAAGCCCAAGAATTAATCCGAATAAGCCTGAAAACATGGTTACAAAAATGGCTTCTTGCAAAATCATACCGATAATAGAACTCGGTAGCGCACCAAGGGCTTTTCTTATTCCGATTTCTTTAGTACGCTCTTTAACTATGATAAGCATAATATTCCCAACGCCAACGATACCTGCAATGATGGTACCGATACCCACAAACCAGAAGACTAATTTTAAGGTAGCAATGAGCGAATAAATTTTTTCAGCCTGCTCTAAGGTATTGTTAACTCTAACGGCACTAATATCATCTGGGGCTACGGTATGCAGTTCCTTTATCTTTTTTTCAATGCCTAAAGCAATGGCATTAGAGGTTTGAACGGCTTCATCAAAATCATCAGCCATTTTAACGGTGAAGGCCATGTTTCTAATATTTTCTCCGGCATTAAATACTTTTTGCGCAGTTGTTAAGGGCACGTAAACCTGCCCCTCTTCACGATCTCCTCCCGGATCATAAAATACGCCCACCACTTTGAAATTCATCCCAAAGATTTGGATGTTCTTATCGATGGGATCTTCACCTTTAAACAGGTCTTCTTTAATTTTATTTCCAATGACAGCCACCTTTTTACTAGAACTGATATCGGAGCTGTTAATAAAACGACCCGATCCGATGTCTGCATTTTCAATAAATTGATTTTCGGGCATGGTACCACGAACGCGATAATTTCCGGTTTCATTTTGATAATTTACCGTACCACCATAGATCATATAATCTTTGGTTCGATACTCTAAGTAATCATCGTATTGATTTTCGATAGCCTCGAAGCTAGAATTTTTAAGCTGAACATAGCGCCCGGGATTGAGACCTTTATATCCCTTGGTAGTCACTCCCGTCCATACCGAGATTTTATTTGTCGCATCTTGCTCAAACTGTGATTTTACACCGTTAGCAATCCCTTCACTAAATCCTAAAAGTATCACTAATATAAAAATCCCAGAGGCCACAGAAAGTCCTGTAAGAAAGGTTCGCAATTTATTTTTGCTAAGCGTTTCGAATATTTCTTGCCAACGTTCTATATCAAACATGGGCTGATGCTCTTATCTGTTCTACGGAACTATCGTCTATTATTAAGCCATCTTTTAGATTTACAATACGCTTGGTCATATGTGCAATGTCATCTTCATGCGTCACGATTAAGATGGTTTTTCCTTCGTCATTAATACCTTGTATTAACTCCATAACCTCATAAGAGGTTTTTGTATCTAAGGCTCCTGTAGGTTCATCGGCCAATAACACTTTAGGATCACTTGCTAAAGCCCGAGCAATAGCAACCCGTTGTTTTTGCCCTCCTGAAAGTTCACTTGGTAAATGGTGCGACCATTGGGCTAGACCCACTTTTTCCAAATAATGCATGGCACGTTCTGTACGCTCTTTACGTTTTACTCCTTTATAGTAAAGTGGCATAGATACATTATCTAAAGCCGATTTATAATTGATGAGATTAAACGACTGAAAAATGAATCCGAGAAATTCATTTCTATATTTAGCGGCAATTTTTTCGTTAAGATTTTTAATAGGCACATCGTCTAAAATGTATTGCCCTTGATCGGCTTCATCTAACATTCCTAAAATATTAAGTAATGTTGATTTCCCTGATCCTGAAGATCCCATTATAGAGACAAGCTCACCTTCTTTGACATTAAAATTAATACCTTTTAATACGTGAAGCGAGTTGCTTCCCATATGGTAAGATTTATGTAAATCTTTTATTTGAATCATAATGTGATTGGGTTAACGAATACCATTCTAATGGCGTTTGAAGACCTTTTGAATCTACAACACTATTGATCTAAAGCTGGCACATATTAAATTAATTACAACAACAGCAGGCACAATATCCCTTATTTTCACATATGACGTCTATATAGCAAAAATGTTACAGGTTTTACTCTGATTTATCGGGCTGATTATATTTTCTATAAATCACATAACCAATAACCGCCACTAAGAGGTAAGGAACGGCCATTAAAAAGACAATTCCATCATTAATTCCTTCGGCTGCAGATTGATCTTCACCACTTTCTAAAACGGCTCTACACATCGCGCATTGCGCATTACTGAGGGTAAAAGATACAACCGTGAATAAGAATAAACTAATTTTACGCTTCATAATTAGGTATAATATGGTGCTATCATCACATAAACAATAACCCCTGTTACGGCTACATATAACCACATTGGAAAAGTGTAACGTGCAATCTTTCTATGACGCACTTTATCATTAGTAATACCCCGCACATAGGTTATTAATACAAAAGGAATAATCACTATAGACAGCACAATATGGGTGATCAGTATAAAATAATAAAGGTATTTTACAAGGCCGTCACCACCGAATTTTGTTGAATCGCTGGTCATATGATACGCCACATACATCACTAAAAACACCACAGAGCTCCAAATAGCTGTTGTCATTAAGTTTTCATGAAGTACCACCTGCTTTTTTCTTATGGCCAAGAAAGCAACAATTAATACAATAGCCGTGAACCCGTTAATGGTAGCATAAATAGGCGGTAAAAATGTTAAGGGCTCTACATCGTAACCCAAGTCTTGTAGCTTAACACGCGATAAAATGGCGACTACAATTGGGATGATAATAGACAGGACGATAATCCATTTGTTATATTTCTTTGCTTTTACTGTGTCGATTGTATTCATAGATTTGGTGTTACTTAAGCCAGTTCAGAATCGTATTATTCTTTTAATAATTTAGCTATATCTTCTTTTAGAATGGTAATTTCTTGGGCAATGCCATCTTCATCTACACCCACGGCTTCTGAAATTAAACCGTTATAAAAAATCTTAGGGTTTCCAAATTCATCTTTTCTAGAACGGATATATCCTTCTTTATCTATTAAGGCAAAATTACCGGAATGCTCAAAGCCTCCCACGACAGTTTCGTCTTTAGCGGTATAAAGATTAAAGCCTTCATTAGCCAACTTATAAATACGCGTCTCATCACCAGTCATAAAATGCCAATTAGGATTGGTAATCCCATATTTTTCAGCATAAGCTTTAAGTACTTCTGGTGTATCAATATCTGGAGCGATGGTAAATGAAGCAACTCCAAAATCTTTAAAATTCTTAAATTCCTCTTGCACCGTTACCAAGTTACGGTTCATAATTGGGCATATAGTTGGGCAGGTTGTAAAAAAGAACTCTACAACATAGACCTTTCCTAGATAATCTTCATTGGTAATGGTTTCACCATCTTGATTGGTGAAGCTAAAATGAGGCACTTTTTTAGGTGCGCCGTTAATTTCAAGATAAGCCAAGTCACTTTTCACCTTAACTGAAGACTCTAAATGAGAATTTAGAACATCTTTACTTCGACTCTCTTCACGGATAATATCTCCTCCTGTTACACGATCAATAATTTTAGGAACAAAAAGGATTCCAAAAATTAAAATTACAAATGCAATTCCGATATAGGAATAATTAGCTTTTTTACTCATGCTTTTTGTTTATTTCGTTTGCTCGTCTTGTGTTTGAATCGTCAAATTTACCTTTGCGTTTCTGACGGTATTCTGTGAATAGAATACGAACATCATCACTCATCATATTTTTAATTTCTGCCACCTTAATGGCATTATAAGCGTACACTCCGAAAGCGGGTTTATTGTTTTCAACAGCCCGTTCGTCTCGCCCGTCAATACGTCCACGTTGATTTAAATCTTTATCTATAATAAATACTTCATCTAGGGATAAATCGGCTTCTAAATTCACATCGGCCTTTAAAGAATGATAAAGCATTTTTATCTCGCCTTCTGAAGCAAAAGCGTAATGCCAATATTTTAAATCTTCGTAAGTATTGATTTCCTTTTTTAAGGCTTCCACTTCTTCTTCGGTCCCTTCAGGAACGACGATGACCAATTGAAATGTTTTAAACCCTTTAAACTTATCATAGACCAACTCCTTAAGATTTGAAGCCGCAATCATGTGATCTAAGGGTGATTTCCCTAAAAAGCCTAACACAGTAATATGATCTTTTAATAAAAGGGGCTCACCTCTATCCGAGCGAAATGCAGTAATATCAATAACCTTTTCATTGACGACATCTAAAGGCTCGTAATTGTGCTTTGCAGGATAAAGCATTAATAGGAATGCGACTGGTAGAAAGAATAATATACCAAGAACGAGATAGCGTTTTACTTTTGTTAATTTCTTCATCGATTAAGAACTATAGCCCTCATTTTTGGGGTTTAACACACTATAATTTAAGGTCTCTTATAGCGTATGCAAAAATAAAAAAGGTGGTTTATAAAAACCACCTTTTCATTGTATTTAACACTTTGATAAATCGCCCTGTTTATATGTCTGTTTTTACTAGAAATCCTTCTTAATTAAGGCGTGTTCTGCGTTGTATACACTAAATACATAACCTCCTTCTTGTAATAAGATAAAGACTAAGTAACAGATTAAGAAAACACCTGTCCAAACAATAACCTTTCTTAAGCTTCCTACTTCATCTCTAAGGTGCATGAAATCCCATGCAATGTAATAGGCCTTAACTATTGTTAATAAAATAAAGATTAGGTTTAAGGGCTTCATGTAAACAATAGGAGAAAGAATAATGTTTCCTAATGTTGCGAAGAATCCACCTTCTAAAGGCTCTAACCAAGTATGCATTAATATTGCTGGCTTGTAAATCCCTAAAACAACTTCTACTGCCGTTACTAAAGATAAGAATACTAATACGCCCCAGATTTTTTCTTTGTTAGATTTAAATTTCCAACGTCCTCTGAATATTTCTAATTTATGCTCGTGTGCCATAATATAACCTTAATTTCTTTTTAAACTAAATAGAAGAATGTGAATACAAATACCCATACTAAATCGACAAAGTGCCAGTAGAGTCCAACTTTTTCTACCATCTCATAACTTCCTCTTCTTTCGTAAGTCCCTAAGACCACATTAAAGAATATGATAATATTTAATATCACTCCTGAAAGTACGTGGAATCCGTGGAATCCGGTAATGAAGAAAAAGAAATCACCAAATAGAGACGTTCCGTATTCGTTAACCTTGAGGTTAGCACCTTTTACAACTAACTTTCCGTTCTCTTTTATTTGTTTTAAAGATTCTGCTCTAGATAAAATGGTTTTGTGTCCTTCTTCGTTTAAAAATTGTGTACGTACAACAACATTTTCTTGTGCCGCTAAACCTGTGTAGATTTCATCTACTGTATATGGAGGCAATGATCCTTCGTCAGTAAACCAAATTCCATTTTTACGTTCGTGACTGATACGTGCACTTTCTTGTGGAATTGCAATATCGTCAATAGAAACACGTTTGAAAATTTCTTCACCATCTTCAGTAACATACTCACCAAACTGTAAGATGTTTCCACCTTTAGTTTGTACAGCACCGTAATCTCCTTGAATAAACGTGGCCCATTCCCAAGCTTGCGACCCTAAGAATACCGCTCCACCTATAACGGTTAAAAACATGTATATGGTCACTTTAGATTTGTTCATATGATGACCTGCATCTACAGCTAATACCATAGTTACAGAAGACATAATAAGAATAAACGTCATAACTGCCACATAAATCATTGGCAATTCTTGACCGTGCATAAACGGCACGTGTGTAAACACCTCATCCGCTATTGGCCATTCATTAATGAACTTAAATCTTGAAAAGCCATAAGCTGCCAAGAAGCCTGAAAATGTTAAGGCATCAGATACAATGAAGAACCACATCATCATTTTTCCGTAACTTGCTTTTAGTGGACTGTTGCCACCACCCCAAGTTTTATCTTCTGTACCAGTACTAACTACCGTAGAATCCATAGAATTTATTTAAATTTTTAAGATTGGACAAAAATAATCAAATTATATATTTAAAAAAATATAAAAACAAAAAGAGCACAACCCAAAGCCCATCTACGAAATGCCAAAAAATTGCTGCTAGTTCAAATCCTAACATATTGTTGGAGTTATACTTTTGTTTAAAATGATTATAAATTACAACTATAAGGCATATTAGCCCAGCAATAACGTGCGCTATGTGTAATATAGCAATGACATAGATGTAAGACATTGTGATATTACTCGTAGGCCCGGTAAAGTAATAACCTTCCGAAATGATCTGTCCGAATCCTACAAATTGGCTATAAATAAATCCTATTCCAAGACCTAAAGTGGCCAATAAAAACACGGATACCATTTGCATTTTGCCTTGTTGAAGGGCACGTTTTGCTAAAATAAAGGTAATACTACTTACAATTATGAGCACTAAACTGGTAAAAAATGCGCTTGGCAATTGAAAATCTACTAACCAATCTTCATTAAGACGTTGTTTACTACTAACAATAAATGCACTTAATAATCCGGCAAAAGACATAATTAAAGAACCTATCCCAAACCATATCATCATCTTTTTAGACCTTGCAGTTTTTTCTGCTGTTGTTCCTTTTGTTAAATCCATTTTATCTTAAAAATTTATCTGCAACATATATTATTTGCAACATTGTAATATAAAAAACGCTTGATAGCATAAGTTGTTTTGCCGTTTTGATGCTACGATCTTTAAACAATTTAAAAGCGTAGAAAAGCATGATTAAGCCTAATAAAAAGACTAAAACAGCCCCAACGATAGACAATTTTAAATCGCCTGAAAATCCGAATACGGGAATAATAGACGCTAAAATAGTCCAAACACTATACATAATTATTTGTACAGCGGTACCTTTATCGGGCTTTCCGGTAGGTAACATATGAAACCCTCCCTTTTTATAATCTTCATGTAAAAACCAACCTATAGACCAGAAGTGAGGAAATTGCCAAAAGAATTGAATGGCAAATAAGGTTCCTGGTTCTATACCAAATTCGTTACGAGCAGCTACCCAACCTAACATAAAAGGAATAGCTCCTGGCAAGGCCCCTACAAAAACGGACAATGACGTCTTAGTCTTTAAAGGCGTATAAACACTTGTGTATAAAAATATAGAAATGGCGCCATACATGGCGGTCTTAGGATTAATAATGTATAAAGTAATTAGCCCTAAAATTGTAAAAGACACGGCAATAACAAAGGCCGTATTTACAGACATACGCCCGGAAGGAATTGGTCTATTTTTTGTCCGATCCATGAGTGCATCTAAATCGCGCTCAATAATTTGATTATAGGCATTAGAGGCCCCAACCATAAAGTAGCCCCCTAAAGCTAATAAGATTAAGGTAACCAGACTAATGGTCTCTGCTCCTAAAAAATAACCCGCTATAGAAGAAAACACCACACTTAAGGACAAGCCCATCTTGGTAATTTCCTTGAAATCTGTAACCACAGAACCTGTTGATACCGAAGATTTTGTACTGCTCAAACTAAACGAATTTTATTTTTTTTTAAAACGACTGCGAAGATAGTCTGAAAATTGATTCTAACCAACGTTAAACTTTAGTTTTAACAATACAACGCATCTCCTTAACTCTAGGTCTTATAAAATAGCACTATAAAACACTGTCCTTATCAGCACTCTAATAGCTTAGTGCATTGCGCTAACTTCACAAAATTAACGCTTAAGAAGTCACGACATATAACGCCCGTTAAAAATCATTATACCAGTTAAAGATATCTGTTCTTACCCCTAAACTGAACCATAAGGTATTAGACGATTGCGTTGATGCTGTTGTAACATCAGGGTTATAATCTCTATAAATAATATTGGTAAACAATTTAAGATTTGTTACAGGGTTTAAAACATAACCAGCTTGAATCTCGGTCATAAAACTATTGGTGGTATTTCCTTGTCCAACCACAATACCCGTATCGGCATTTCGATCATTGTAATCTCTATAAATGTTACCACCGTAAGAGAAGTTATCCTCATCGGTATTAAAATCTAAGCCGCGTTGTCCAATAATAAATTTAGCATCCCCAAACCAACGCTTATAATGATAGCGTCCTATTAAAACCAATTCTTTAAAATTAGCACCCCATAGGTGTGCCATTGGTTGGTTGAAATTCGCATAATTAAGCACTTGAGTATTGTGAGAATACACATACGGTCTTACGCGGTTATATTCTGCTTGTAACAAGAGGTTATCAACATTAAAGGCATTAAAATATTTGGCCCCTAACTGAAACCCGAATTTATTTTTCCAGCTTTTCTCTCCACCAGTTACATCACTTAAAGAAAATTCATCAAGAATAAACTGCCCATAAAGATTAACCTTATTATTCCATTTGTACTTAGACGTTAAGCCGAGAATGGCATTTCCGGCGCCTTGCCCGGTCTGAAACTCTATCGCTCTAAAAAAGATAATCGGATTTAAATAATTTACATCAAAGCCACGCTCATTAGAATTGGTCCATATTACAGATTCAAAAAGACCAATATTTAGACGCTTAGAGACATTCCAACTCAAGTAATGATTAGCCATATATTTTGTTAAAAAGGCTTTATCAACAACAACTTCATCTCTCACATCTTTTAACCACATCCATGTGCTAGTGTACTTTATTTTCCAAAAGGTAGCATTCAATTTTAAGAAAGGATACGGACTAGACACATCACTTTGCAATAATGAGCGATACCCATCGCCGATAAAGTTTTTACCATGACCAAATTGGATGTTTAAAAAATCGGCTGGTGTATAAGATAAATAAGCCTCTGCTACAGGATAATCATAAGCATCATCTTTAAAACGTTTGGCAATACCACGACCTGGGATAATAGCTGGGTCTGGGCCAAAAGCTTTTAAACTTTCTGCGTACTGATTAAAATACTCCGCAAAACGACCTTGACTTTCATAAACTGACGCCGTTAAATTAAAACGTTTCCCTAAACCGGCTTGTATATTTACCCCTCTTGTATTGTTCCATGTAGAATTAAAATCAGCCTCGGTGTCTTTACCTACTTGTAAATCTATTATAGGATCTACTGTAAACCAATAATCTTCCCCTTGGACTTCCACTAAATGTTCATTAAACAGCTTACGTCCAAACCACGTATCTGTATCTTTTGCTAAATTTTCTTTTTCGGCTTTAATATCATAATAGCGTGCCACATCACTATAGATAAATGGTTTCGCTGCGGTATGGCTATTGGTCCCAATGGCATTCATCTCATCATCAAATCTTGCATAATAAGAATGCGTAAAAGGCACATTTAGTTGGCTATTGTATTCTAAGTTTTCATACGGTTTTAATCCTTGTTCTAACACATCGTACTCTTGAGAAAGCGTCGCATTTAAACTGTCCGTTTCACTCAGGGCTTCAACGGTTTTTACAACGTTTGTTTTACGCACAGGAGCCGTTAGCGGAATGGCAATACTCACACTATACTGTACAAATGTAGGCTTCCCATTATAGGTGGCCGGTTGCACTTTAGGCAAGGCTTCAAAAACGCGTTGGGTTTCCGCTTTTAATTCGTCATAGATCGCATCTATATAAAGCACTTTAAAGGTTCCCTCCTTATCCACTTCAAACAACACCTTAACATCACCTTGATAAGACTCCTCCTCTACCACTTGAGGACTTTTAAAATTCTCAAATAAAAAGGTATTTAGGGTGAAATTAAAACAAGATTTGAGTTGCTCTACAGGAACAGAATCACAGACTTTAAATACGGGTGATTTTTCATAAAACAGGGAATTTTGAGAATACCCTAAGGCGGCCGTTAAGCAAATAACAAATAGCACAATGCGCTTCATAAAAGAGGTCTTTTTAAAGCACGAAAGATACTTATTTTTTTTAGTACCACGAGCTTGAATTAAGTCTTAAAAAAAACCACTATAAAAAATTATAGCGGTTCCTTTAGTCTTCTAATATTACAACTTTTAATTTCTAATCTGATAGGTAATTGGCAAAGAGTATACCACACCTACGGGTTGATTACCTTGTATCCCCGGTTTCATTTTAGGGATTTTACGAATCACTCTATCGGCTTCTGTCTCTAACGCCGGATGAGGCCCTCTCGTTTTTATATCGGTTACATTACCGTTCTTATCAATAGTAAACTGGGTAAAAATGCGTTGTTTTCCGGACATTCCGAAAGAGGCGCCAATGCTAGAATTGAACTTTCTATTAAGGAGTTTCGAAATTTTCTCAGACATACATTCTCTGCGGTCGTTGTTGGACGCATATTTTTCACAACCGGGATAAACGGGAACCCTTTCCACCGCAACAAAATCTACGACTAAAGGTTCTGAAGGTTTTTCAATTTCAGGAACATCAACAATATCTATTGGCGTTTCTACATCCGTTGTTTTAGCATCCGGATGATCCATAATCTGATCTACTATAGGGTGGTCATCTTCAACCACCTTAAGATCATCATTAAGATCGGGAGTCGAAGCCGGTTTCACTACCTGAGGTTTAATAGACTCAACTTGAAAAGGTGGCACCACATCTATGGTTATGGGTTCGGTGGTTGCCGTATCATGGTCAAGTCGCAATTTCTTTTCTTCAAATTGCATTTCAAATAAGGCATAGGTAGCCAACAAACAAAGGATAAGCCCTATTTGGAAATAAAGGCTCGAGTTTTTTCGTAAATTTGCATCATGCTTTTGTGATGGCTTTGCTTTAGTAGCGCTCTCACCAGCAACACTAAAGTCTTTGTTAGAATTTTTCATAATACTATTGGTTTAAATGTTAATATTATGATAAAATCACAATAAGCATACCAAAACGAAAATCCCGCTCAATTAATTTGAACGGGATTTTTTATATAAGAAAAATTCTATGTTGTATTAGTCTTGTACTTGGAATACAATAGGAATAGAGAACGGCATTACTACCGGTTTTCCTCTTTGCTTACCTGGTTTCATTTTAGGTAAATCTCCGATAACACGTTTAGCTTCTTTTTCTAATCCTGGGTGCGGACCACGAGCTACGATATTAGTAATGTTACCCGACTTATCAACCTTAAACTGGACGAAAATTCTTTTTCTTCCAGGAGGTAAACCTAAATCACCTGCTAAGTCTGTATTAAACTTTCTTCCGATAAACTTATTCACCTTATCGTTCATACATTTCTTTTTAGCTGCATTTCCTTTTTCTTTTTCACATCCAGGAAAAACGGCAACATTTTCAATGACAGAGAAAGGAACCTCTAAATCTTCTTCTACCTCAGCAACCTCAACTTCTTCAACTTCCACAATTTCTGCTTCCATTTCTGTTTCAGTAGATTCTATCACTGTTTCTTCAATCTCCTCTTCATCTTCAACAACTTCAATAATTTCCGGTGCTGCTGGTGGTGGTGGAGGTGGAGGTGGTGGGGTTACAATCTGTTCTGTGATTGGCACTTCTTCATCTAATTCATCATCTAAATTTAGCGAGTCCGCAATGATATCAGCTTTATCATAGGTTTTATAATTGATCGCCATATAGGTAATACCCAACATTAAGGCTAGACCAACAGCAAAATACAGCGAACTGTTTCTACTTACGTCTGATTTCGGGTTCTTTTTAGGTTCCATAATATTCTTTTTAAATATAACATCGCTAATTTAACTAATAAATAGTAAAATAAACAAGGCTTAAGGTTAATTTAATTTATATGTATTAATCTGACTTGCAATAAACGTACCAAAAACCGCTCCGATGCTATTTGCTATAACATCTAGCAAATCATAGCTTCTATTAGGGTTTAGGAAGTACTGCAACAACTCTAACACAAATCCAAAGACAATAGCGCCCACAACAATCATTAGATACCAATATCTAATTTTTAACGTTTTAGTGTAAAGCCCCCAAAATAAGGCTAAACAGCAATAGGCTACGATGTGATAAATTTTATCATCTATCGATGAGCCCAAACTAGGCACTGAAGTCAGTGTGATTAAACTTGCAATGACCAATGCCAATGTATAAGCCACCGACATTAGTAAAAGCCCTTTTTTAACCACCAATGTGTGCTTTATAGTCTTCTGCAGATAATAAATTATCGATTTGAGAAGCGTCTGAAAATTTTAATTTAATCATCCAACCTTTTCCGTAAGGATCTGTATTTACATTTTCAGGCTCGTCTTCTAAGTTCTCATTGAATTCTACGATCTCACCTGAGAGGGGTAACATTAAATCTGAAACGGTTTTTACAGCTTCAACGGTACCAAAGACTTCATCAACCTCTAGAGTTTCATCTAAAGTATCTACTTCTACATAGACAATGTCTCCAAGCTCGCCTTGGGCAAAATCTGTGATTCCAACGATAGCCAAATCGCCTTCAACTTTAACCCATTCGTGATCTTTGGTGTATTTTAATTCTGCTGGTATATTCATTTTATAGGGTGGTATAATTATATATTAGATACAAATGTAATTTTTTAATAGCTTCAATTCAAGATTAATTTCCAAAATTATATCGCAATGTTATTCCTGATCGTACTGAGGTTTGCGGAAATGAGGTTGAAATGGCAAATTCTGAGAAGGTATAATCAAAATAAAAGATGGCCGATAAATTTTTACTGAAGGCATAATCAGCGTTATATTGAAGTCCCCAAATGGTTTGTCCTGCCGTGATCTGATTATTCTCTAAATCTAAATATCGTATGATTGTTTTATTATCTCTTACCGACACATCAAGACTCATATTTAAATCACTTACAATAATTTGTTTTGGTCCTGCCAGCTCTGATCTAATTCTTAAATCTTTAATACGGTAACCTAAGCCTAGCGTAAACTCTTTACCTTGAATTTCGGTAAGTAAGTTATTATCGAAACTTAAAGACAGTAAACGATCGGTTTTTATTTCTGCCAAGACCTTGATAGAATTCTTCATCTCAAAATCTAATTTAATTAGAGGACTGAACTGTTCTTCTAAGTTAATATTACTGAATAAGGTTTCGTTCTTAAAGTTACCCGATTGGTCTAAAGCATCTGCATTACTAGGATCGGTAAAACCTAAATCTTGATCGTAATCTTGATAATCTAAATTGGTGATAAATTGATTCACGGTATAATTTGAGCGGTACCCATGCTGAACAGAAAAACGCTTAAAGGTTCTCTTAAACCAAGGCAATTTCATTAGTCCGGTGTACTTTAAATTCCAGTTTGGAATTGGCACATCTCTAAAGGCTCCTGTATTTACACTTTCCGGGTCCGACCCATGGTATGCCGCTAAGAATGCTGGTAATAGCACTTTTTGGCTATTTTTACCAAAACCTTCAGGATAACCTTCTGCATCCGTACCATAAGGCGTATCGCCATAAAATTCTTTAGCCAATCTGTTGGCTACAATATATCGGTTTGCTCTAAAATCATCAAAAGCATCCGATTGGTTTTCATTACTTTTTCCGAAGGCTGTTTTAATAATCGCTGTTGAAATACTAAAGTTTCCGTAAGAATTGGTAATTAAATCATTGTACTCATCACTTAATCCATCGGCGTTAGTATCTGTTGTATTGAAACTTTCCGTTGTGGTCCTTGCGTAAGTTCTGTTTCCGGTTAGGTCTATTTTTAAATCTGTTAACGGTTCTAGGTTAATAGAATAATCTAAACTTTGATTGGTCACTTCCGTGTACTGGTCATTAAAATCTTCATAGGTGGTTAACCAACCGTTTTCTGCAGCAATACTTCTAATGTCGCTCTGGCTACCAAAGGTATATCCTACCGTAGGTTTTAGCGTTCCAATAAATCCTGGAGTTGGTAAATACCCTGGTAAATAAGTTCCGTTATTTTCTGAATAGTTAAACTGCATACGTTTAACCATAGTAACAATATTCACAAAAGTATTATAGGCTTTTTCACCCGCGCTTGGTTTGTCTTCCTCCTCTGATGCTGCCGGGTTAGGTGATGGCGTACGTCTGCTCGCTACTGTACTTCGTGTTCGTGCTCTCGATTTTTGTTTCCCCTTTTTTACGAGCCCCAAGGTTTTGTATAAGGTCTCCATATTAAGGGTCGTATTAATATTGTGCGTATTAGAGTTTTGGATAGAGTTTCCTAAATTCACCGTTTCATATTCTCCGGTATCTGGATTCTCTATTTCTAAATTGCTGTATAAATCTGATCCTTTTTCCCATTGAAAAGCTCCGCTATATGCATAAGTACTTCTTAAGAAACTAAGAGCTGGAATTTTATATAATGGCAATTCATAATTCACCTGAATTTGCTGTGTTTGATAATTAGGATCTCCAAAATCAAAGAAGCCATCCCAAACATCAAGCTCCGGATCTTGAAGGCCGTCTAGTTGATTATCGATAAAATAGTTTCGAATAATATTGGTATTAGCCGCAGTAAAGTTAACACTTAAGGCATCCGATAAGTTATAGTTAATAGCGTACTGAAAATCGAAAGTATAATCTCTTCTGAATAATTCTTCAATACCAATATTGTCTCCTGTTAACTCGACTTCTCTAAACTTTTGTTTGTTAAACTGTCGGTTATAATCTGAATTAATAGAGAAGCTTGAAGGCAGTAAGTTAAAATTAAAATCTTTTAAAATCTTCCAATGTTTACTGGTGAATAAAGAATCGTTCTTTTTAAACGGTTCAATTTTAACAGGCTCAAAAGCGTAAACATAATTCGCTCCCGCTCTTACGGTTTGATCTAAAGCGTTTTCAATTTCGAAGTCGCGATGTTCAACTTTATTATACGAATAATTTAAGGTTAAGTTTTCAACATCATAAAAGTGCTTTTCAGTATCTCCTGTTTTCTGTTTTCTAACCCCAATAAAGTTAATACTTTGACGTTTGGTATAATCCTCTGATTGCTCTCTAATCTCATCCGCCTCCTCACTTGTGGTCGCGGCATCTATTCTAGACTGCAAGGTAAGATCATTATAATACTGATCGTATTTTGGCGTAATAAGTTCTTCACTTTGCGCATAGTTAAATGGCAACTGAACGCCCCAAGTCTTAGGAAACAGTTGTCCTAATTGTACATTGGTAACAAAATCGTATTGCTGTGTGTCTTCTAAACTTCTTTCACTTGGACCTTGATCTATACTTCCAAAACCAGAAGTACTTCTACTACCCGTTGCATTAATGCTTGCAAAATCTGCAATTTTAGTATCCATACTTAGTATGGCCGCCCAACCACCTTCGTTATCCATATCAGACATACGCAGCTCATTAAACCAAACCTCACTACAAGAGTTCATGCTCGTAGAACCTGAATTCTTAACCCCAACCATTAACACTCTAATATCCCCAAAATTCGGATTTCCTTTTATCGCAATACGTTGTTGTTTTTCAGTCCCAACAATATCATTATACGGTGTGTTTAATGACCCTAAAGGCGTTTCATCTAGTTCGCCATCAATAACGTTATAAATAGTCGCGTCCTCATTACTTAAGGTCCCTGCTGAAATTCCTAAAGATTTAATAGTCTGTAAATACTCTAAAGGCATTTCAATTTCATTCTGCTCTGGCCAAGTTTGTTCTCTTAAACTCCCTTCGGCATCAGAGGTTGGCAATAAAGGAACTTCAATTTGATAGTAATTCTCGGTAAAGTCATTACCCATTCTAATAAACCCAACCATTTCACCTGGCTCTAACTGTTGACCATCTTGAGCTTCTGCATGAATAAACATACGCAGTTTTTTATACTGGCGCATATCTAAATCGATGTTCTTATAAACTCCTTTTGAATCTGTTGGCGCCAAATCACAAGCTTGAAGCACTAAGGATTGTTCATTCTGATCTATAATGGTGTTGTTGTTATTTAATTGCTCTTGCTCTACCCCTGGAGGTCTTAAATAGCCTGCATTATCTTGAACGCCTACCACACCAACATTGAATTCTACATTAGGACTATCGTTGGTTAAATCATTATCTAAATCTAGAGTATAACGTCTCCAATCACTACGTACCAAATCGAAAGTAGCAAAACGCAGTACGGTATTTTGTGTAAAATTAGATAAGTATAAACGTGCAAAACGAATAGATCTGATATCAGAAATACCACCAACAGCTTCACGAATATCACTATCATCAATAGGAATTCTAAATTGGTACCATTTTACATCTCTTGTGTCTCCATTAGGTAAGGTTACCTGTTCTTCTTTAATATCGTTTACAATAGGATTTGTAAGACTCAAAGAAGCATTGGTAATATCTATTTCATACTCATAATAACTATTAATAGTATTCATGGTATTATCTCTATTGATATCTTCTACATCAGGTTGTGTGGTAGATCCACGATTTGTATCTGTAAAAGTCTCTGGCGAATTCCCTTCCGTGCCATTATATTTTCTATAACGCTCAAAGATATCTCCATCGGTATTTAAATAGTAGGTATAGTTATCATTAGAAGGATCTTCACCAAATTCTGCACCAAATTCTGCAATTTCTTCTGTATCATTAAAGCCATCGAATCCAACATCTTGATTGGTACGCTCAGCCCCTGTGGTATCAAAAGTATAGATTAGTGATTGATTTTCAGGAACTACACTACCAAAATCCGTTCTCGTTAATATAGAGACATCACCATTTTCTGGCAAACCATTTTCGTATTGTTTTTTTCCATCTTTTAAAATATCTTCAGAGATGTTTCCTAAGTTTAAAAACAACTTACCTCCAGGGTTAGAAGGATTATCTAAAAACGGATCTTGCACCCAAAACTCTATATATTCTACATTAGCTTGTTCAAAATCTGTAGAAGTAATTTGTCTTGTAATCCCCGCCCAACTATTTGAAGGGTTTAAATTATTACCGTTAGCTGCACTAGGATCGAAATTATAAGGTCCTCGTTCTGCAGGGTAATAGGCTAAATCTAAAGTATTAATAACTGAGGTTTGCCCTTGTACAATGTCTTGATCAAAAATCTCTTCAATAAAAATACGGCGCGTATATAAATCTGAAATATCATCATCCGTGATCCCACTTGGTCTTTGTGTACTGTAAAAAATAGGGTCAACGGTATACCAATTTAATAGCGCTCTACCATAGCCGTTTTCTATACCATTACCATCTACTCCGGGAATGTTATTTGGTAAATTTAAAGGTCTACTTGATAAACTCCATGACAACGGACTTAGTAAACTAATAGAACCTTGTGTGCCTTCAAAATCATCAATATAGGCGGTAGCTTCGTCATTAAAATCTGCACCACTAGAAGAGCCTGGTAATAAATACGCAAATTCCCCACGTAACGATAGACTTGACGGTACATCGGTGTCGATGTTGGGTAGTTTATTAACCATTCGGGTTAAAAAAGGCACCTCCGTTGAGTAGTTTCCATTAAACCCAAAAATGGTATTATTGATAGGTTCTGACGCATAATTTGCTTTTTGCGTAATCGGACTTTCGTTAAGATTAAGTAAGGTTGCCCCTAAAAGGAAATTCTCATTAAATTGATGCTCTACATTAACGCCCGTAAAACGTTTGGTCTGCTGTCCGAAAACCGCATTATTCTCTACAGAAATATTAATAGGCGTCTCTGAAGCGATAAGCGATTCATCTAAAATTTCTACCCGACCTAGTGTATAATTTACGGTATAATCTACCCCTTCAATAAGCGTTCGACCTCCTGCGGTAACGGTTACCGACCCACGAGCCACGTTAAATGCTCCAATTGGAATCCCGCTATCACTACCACTACTGGTATAACGCCCTTTAATTTGAAACTTATTTTTATCAGCCTCATCTAAAGCCGCTGTTTTGGTAGACTTATAGAGAATATCGTAAACGTACTTTTTCTGATTGACATTAAACCCACTTTGGGTATCGCCTATATCTTCATAATCAGAAGCATTGTTACTGGAGTTATTATCATCATCTAAAACATCGAATAAATAACGCCCGAAAGGTTCCGTTTTTGTAAAAATAATCTTCCCATTTTGGGCGAGTATGGTTACCCCTTCCACAAAATCGAAAAAGCCATCCCCTTGGACTTGTTCATCACCGTTATAATTTAATTTATCGAGGTGAAAAAGGCGTATTAAAGGTGTTTCACTAATTTGTGAATCATCACTGGTATCATTAGGTGTGTTATTATCAAAGGTCGGAAACGGCACCTCTACCCCATTACTTGTTGCTGGAGTAATATAATTTACTGCAGACGCTTCGGTATAAAAAATGTTTAAGGTGAAATCTTCTTGATCCAACTGATAAGCACCGGTATCATAGATGTTTTTCATCATTAAATCCCAAATCGGTTGCTCTACAGAAGTCACCGCACTCTTCAGCATTTTTAAGACTAAACTTTGATTGCTCACCACGGTATTTCCTGTAGTATCATCTACCGTTGTTGCATCTACACCATCATTAGCAAACTCTCCCACCTGATACACTTGACCACCAATGGTATATTGAAAGGCAACGGCTAAAACTTCGTCATTCAATAAACGTTGACTTAAAGAGATGTAACCTAACTTATCATTTAAAACGTAATCTTGTCCTTCAATTAATTTGCTTGCCGATTCTAGTTTCCCATAATCAAAACCTTCTTGAATAGACACGTTAACCCCGCCTTGAATATTGGTGATATTTCTAACAGATTCTGTTAAAAGTGAGCCTGCCCCTCCGATGTTGGTAGGGTCAAAATCATTGTTTGCGTTATTTGGTTTAGCCCCAAGGCTATTAATAAATCCACTTGGTAAGGGATCTAATCCTATATTTTCTGGGGATGACTCTCCTAAATCTTGAAACGCCACAATATTCCTTACATTATCGGTTTCATTGGTTCTGTTAGTCACCCAAACTTCAGCCCTTGTAATTTGCAAACCTTGATTATCAATAAACGGGTATTGCAATAAGGCCTTATCGTAAGTTTCTCTAAAATACTGCGCTAAAAAGAAGTGTCTATTTTCATCGTAATCTTGGGCATAGAACTCAAATTCTTCAACTGTTCCCCCACCTTCAGCTACAACTGAGGTTGATTCGGATTGTTGTTCAGAAAACACTGCTGTGACTCTAGTTTTTCCAAATTGTAATTCGGTCTTAACCCCAAATAAACTTTGCGCTCCGGTAATAAGCGAACTGTTTAAAGGCATACTCACGTTACCCACTTCAATCTTACGGATGATATCGTCTTCAGTTGGTGTATATTCTAATTTTACGACCTGTTGAAAATCGAAAGTAGCCTCGGTATCATAATTAGCAGTCACTTGAAGTTTTGTTCCTACTTTACCCAATAAGTTTAGGCTAATTCTTTGGTCAAAATCGAAGGTAAAATTCGACCGATTTTGAGGCGAAAGTGAAGGATTATCTTGTTTTGAATACAGAATCCCTAAATCGACTTCTACAGAACCTTGAGGAATAATATTAATGGTATTCCCACCAAATATAGATTCAAAAAGTCCTGAGTTGACATAA
This sequence comes from Winogradskyella arenosi, assembly GCF_003337305.1. GTDB lineage: Bacteria > Bacteroidota > Bacteroidia > Flavobacteriales > Flavobacteriaceae > Winogradskyella > Winogradskyella arenosi. The sequence goes on from NZ_QPJO01000001.1 coordinate 29,512, forward strand.
AACTCAGGTAGTAAATTCTTTTGATCTTCTTCTGCGCCTTCCTTTTGGCCTGCCGCAGCATCGGCCATTTTCTTATAATAATTTTTTAGTTTTTCTTCTAAAACTAATTTTCTAAATTCCTCTGGTGTAAGAATTAAGGGATAATTGATATTAAAATTTCCAATCTTTTCTGAATAGACATAGCGGTCTAATACCGGATCATAAGTATACTTAGAAACGATACTACTAGGATTGGGCATGTTTAATTTACCAAAGGCAAATGTAGTTTTCGTAGAATCTTGTTCGCTTTCCGTTTCGGTTTCTTGGGCGAGGGCAAGATTTCCAAAGAGCATCATAAATGCTAATAGGTAATAACATTTAGAAGCGACGCTTTGCTTATGGTTAGGTGTATTCAATTGCATTATAAATTTTTTAGAGCTTCTTTAATAATCTGCTCTACTTGGGCATCAGGTTGGGCTTTTAATATTCTATCTACAACTTTTTCAGACTGTTTTTTGTTAAAACCTAAAACATCTAAAGCTGATAACGCTTCTTCTTTGTCCGTATTGTTCGGGGCTAGCGAAAGTTCGTCCATATCAAAGACTTTTAACACTTTATCTTTTAAATCTATGATAACACGTTGTGCAGTTTTTATACCAATCCCTTTTACACTTTGTATTAAGGCCACATCGCCACTTGCTATTCCTTCCTTTACCTGATCTGGAGATAGGGATGATAACATGGTCCTTGCCGTGTTAGCACCAATACCATTTACAGAAATTAATAATTTAAAGATTTCACGTTCTACCTTAGATGAAAAGCCATAAAGTGTTTGAGCATCTTCGCGTACCAATAAATACGTGTAGATTCTGAGTTTTTCTTGGTCTGGAATTTGCGAAAACGTATGTAATGATATGTTGATAAAATAACCGACACCATTGCAATCTATGACAATATCTGTTGGATTTTTTTCTACGAGCTTGCCTTCTATATGTGTAATCATTTATAAAGAAAAGTTAAAAAACCAAATGTAATAAAATTATTTTCATTCTAGTGAATACCGGACTAGTATGAAAGTGAGAAAACGCTATAATTCAGCTATAAAACATAAATGCCCACAGAATGTGAGCATTTACGTCTAAAGTAATTTATGGTTTTAGTTCTAAGCTATAGAACGCAACATCTTTTATTATTTAGCTTGTCTTTTCTCGCGTTCTTGAGCATCTACAACAGCAATAGCCGCCATATTAACAATCTCATCTACACTGGCGCCTAATTGCAAAATATGCACCGGTTTACGCATCCCCATCATTATAGGCCCAATAGATTCTGATTTGTTCAGTTCTTTCATAAGCTTATAAGTAATATTGGCCGCATCTAAGTTTGGAAAAATAAGCGTATTCACTTTACGTCCTGCCAATTTAGAAAACGGAAAAATATCTTGTAGCATTTTTGCATTTAACGCGAAATCCGTTTGTAATTCGCCATCTACAACCATATCCGGATACGCTTTATGTAAGTATGAAACAGCATCATTTACTTTCTCTGCTCTTGGATTCTCAGAAGAACCAAAGTTAGAATAAGAAATCATAGCGGTTACAGGTTCTATACCAAACATTTTTGTGACTTGCGAAGTCATTCTAGCAATCTTAGCTAAGGTTTGTGCTGAAGGATCAATATTTATTGAAGTATCACTTAAAAACATCGGACCACGTTCCGTCATCATTAAGTTCGTGGTTGCTACTCTAGATACGCCATCTGCCATACCTACCAATTCTAACATCGGTTTTACCACTGACGGATAATTACGAGAGTATCCTGTAATTAGCGAGTCTGCATCGCCTACATTAACCATCATAGCCGCAAAATAATTACGCTCGCGCATTTTCTTTTGTGCAGAATAGATCGTCACCCCTTGACGTTGGCGTTTTTCCCAATACACCTTAGCATATCTATTTTTACGCTCCGTCTCTTCGTCAGATTTAGGGTCTACAATTGGCACATTGGCATCAAATTCTAACTCCGCCATCAAAGCAACAATCGTTTCTTTTCGTCCTAATAAAATAGGATGTGCAATTCCTTCTTCATACACAATTTGCGCCGCTTTTAAGACATCGAGCTGATCGGCCTCTGCAAAAACCACACGTTTAGGGTTGGCTTTAGCACGTCCTAATAACATACGTACCAATTTATTATCCGAGCCTAAACGCTCTAATAATATATTTTCGTAACGTGCCCAATCTTCAATAGGTTCTTTAGCTACACCACTTTCCATAGCGGCTTTAGCTACTGCTGGAGGTACTACTGCTATTAATCTTGGATCGAATGGTTTTGGAATAATATAGTCTTTACCAAAGGCTAATCGGGTTTCGGCATAAGCGATATTCACTTGCTCAGGTACCGGTTCTTTGGCCAATTCAGATAAAGCTTTAACGGCAGCCATTTTCATAGCTTCGTTAATTTTTGTTGCTCTTACATCTAAAGCCCCTCTAAATATAAAAGGAAATCCAAGGACATTATTCACTTGGTTAGGATGGTCACTACGTCCGGTAGCCATGATAATATCATCTCTGGTATCAATGGCCAATTGGTAGTTAATCTCAGGAACCGGATTCGCCATTGCAAAAACAATAGGGTTTTCGGACATGGACAAGAGCATTTCTGGCGTTACAATATCGGGTTGTGATAAGCCAATAAATACATCTGCATCTTGCATAGCTTCGCTTAAGGTATCGATTTTACGATGCGTGGCGAACTCGGCTTTTTGTGACGTTAAATTATCTCTATCATCACGAATCACCCCTTTACTATCGAGCATTACGATGTTTTCTCTACTTGCTCCACAAGCTTGATATAAACGTGTACATGAAATAGCGGCTGCACCTGCTCCACTGACCACAATTTTTACGTCTTTTATATTCTTTTCGGCAAGTTCTAAGGCATTGATTAAGGCGGCCGCTGAAATAATAGCAGTACCATGTTGATCATCGTGCATTACCGGAATGTCTAACTCTTCCTTTAAACGACGTTCAATTTCAAACGCTTCTGGCGCTTTTATGTCTTCTAAGTTAATGCCCCCAAAAGTAGGTGCTATATTTTTTACAGTTTCTATAAACGCATCTACGTCTTCCGTGTCTACCTCAATATCAAAAACATCAATATCAGCGAAGATTTTGAATAACAATCCCTTCCCTTCCATAACCGGCTTAGAGGCTTCAGGACCTATATTTCCTAAACCTAATACGGCGGTTCCGTTAGAAATCACGGCTACTAAATTTCCTTTAGCCGTGTATTTATAAACGTTCTCTACTTCTTTGGCAATCTCTAAACAAGGTTCTGCCACACCGGGAGAATAGGCTAAAGATAAATCGCGTTGTGATGCATATTTTTTAGTCGGTACGACTTTTATTTTTCCAGGAGTTGGCTTAGCATGGTATACTAAGGCTTCTCTTCGTTTGCTTTGTTTGCTCATAATCTAATTGGATTAAGCTACAAATATAAGTATTTGAGTCTTGGCTACAGATAGCTTTATTCTTAAAAAAGGACCTACAAGTTTTAAGTGAACTTTGAATGCGGTGCAGGCCTTATCATCATAGGCCTACAACCTAATCCTCCTTAAGAAAACGGATATTCCGTTCTAAGCCTGAAAATTTAGTGCGTTTTACAGCTGATTTTTGAAACACCTTGCTGAACGTGTCTTCTGTGATTTCTTCCCAATCCTTTTTAGTCATCTCCAATAATTCAGGATGCGGGTTGAATAAGGGTTCATTATGCGGTTTAGAAAAACGATTCCACGGGCAAACGTCTTGGCAGATGTCACAACCAAACATCCAATCTTCAAATTGGCCTTTAAACTCTGAAGGAATATTTTCTTTGAGTTCAATGGTAAAATACGAAATACATTTACTGCCATCCACCACATAAGGTGCGGTAATAGCTTCCGTGGGGCAAGCGTCTAAACAGGCAGTGCAGGTTCCGCAATGGTCGGTTACAGGCGTATCGTAATCTAATTCTAAATCAATTATTAACTCGGCAATAAAATAAAACGACCCTACTTTTTGAGTTAATAAGTTAGAGTGTTTACCTATCCACCCTAATCCAGATTTTGCCGCCCACGCTTTATCTAAGACCGGAGCGGAATCGACAAAGGCACGTCCACCAACTTCTCCTATTTCATCTTGAATAAAATACAGGAGCGACTTTAATTTGTGTTTTATGACATGATGGTAATCGTTACCGTAAGCGTATTTTGAAATTTTATAGCTATCCTCGGTTTGTGTGTCTTCCGGATAATAATTCAGTAAAAGAGACACCATACTTTTGGAACCTTCTACGAGTAAAGTAGGATCTAAACGCTTATCGAAATGATTTTCCATATAACGCATTTCACCATTGTTATTGTCTTTAAGCCAACGCTCTAATCGTGGGGCTTCCACTTCCAAAAACCCAGCTTGGCTGATGCCACAAGACAAAAAGCCGAGGCGTTTGGCTTCGGACTTTATCAACTCGGTATAGCGGGTTTTGTTATTGATCATTGGGTACGCGCTTCAAAGCTTAACCATGCATTTTTAGGCTTCAAGGTAATTAAAGGGGTAATGGCGATGTCTTTAAAATTGGGACTAATTTTATACCTACCTACCAATTCTGAAATGGCGATAATCATTTCAAACATGGCGAAATTATTTCCGATACATTTTCGGGGTCCCGCACCAAAAGGGAAATATTGCGATGAGAATTTTCGGCCGCCTTCGCTAAAACGTTCTGGTAAAAAACACTCTGGTTGCTCCCATAATTTCGGATGACGGTGTATTTCGTAGACGGAGAACAAGAGATTAGATCCGGCTTCAAAATGTAAGCCCTTAAACGTATCAGCTTCTTTGTTAACACGGTCAATAAAATAAACGGGAGGATATAAACGCATGCCTTCTTCTATGACTTGCTGGCACACTTTTGACTGGGTTACTAAATCCATAAGGTCATCCGTACGCTCTAATATCGCTTCGCGTTCTTTCAAAATTCGGTCTTGCCATTCCGGATGTAAAGCCAAAAGTTGTGTTATAAACGTAAGGGCATTAGAGGTGGTCTCATGGCCCGCGGTAAATAAAATTAAAATCTCATCTATGAGTTGCTCCTCTTCCATAGGATTGCCATCCTCATACCGAGCATCTAATAACATGTCTAATAAGTCATCTTCCCTAAGCTTGGAGGCGCGACGTTCCTTTACAATGCGCTTTAGAATTTGACGTGCCTCACCGGTAAGCTCAATATGTTTTTTAATTTTTCCACTAAGGTTGAACCACCACCCTAAATACGGTTGACGCAATTCTTTAACCAACATTCTTTGAGCTGCCTCTGTGATATATTGCAATCTATTAATATCGGCTTCCGTAGCAGCAGAACTAAACAGTGATTTTACCACCGCTTGAAACGCCAAATCATTTAAAATTGGAAAAGCGTCGAGGGATTTATTCGGAATAATTTTATCGTATTCTGAAGTAATAGCGCCTTTAATACTGTCCAAAAGATTGGCTAATTGTTTTTTATGAAAGGCCGGCTGAATGAGTTTACGTTGCTTTTTCCAATGTTCTCCTTCCGCTGTTAATAAGCCCGTCCCCACGTACTTTACTAAATCTTCAGTTTGAATTTTAGATTTGGTATAGTTCTTATGGTTCTTCTTAAGTACATATTCTGCAAAGGCCGCATCTCTTGCAAAAACCACACTATTGGAGAATCCGATTTTGAGTCTAAAAACATCACCTTGTGCTTCAAAATTTTGATGATGAAATGGTAAAGGGTTCTTTAAAATTTCTAAGGAATGTTTAAAGAACCGATGCAACGGCACTACGGGTATGTTGTTATTGGCTTTCATCATATAGCAATCTTAGTTCAGTTGAAGATGCAACCGATACATCCCAAAAAAGGTCTTAGAATAATCCGCCTTGTGTAGGCCCTTTCATTTTACCCAAATGTTTATAGGCTTGTTCGGTAACCTCACGGCCTCTTGGGGTACGCATAATAAAACCTTGTTGAATTAAGAAAGGCTCATAAACCTCTTCAACGGTTTCTACACTTTCACTGACTGCCGTGGCAATAGTACTAATCCCAACCGGCCCCCCTTTAAACTTATCAATGATGGTCGTTAGAATCTTATTATCCATCTCATCGAGTCCGTAGGCATCTACATTTAATGCTTTAAGAGCAAACTTAGCAATAGCAATATCTATTTTTCCGTTCCCTTTAATTTGTGCAAAATCACGTACCCGTCTCAGTAGTGCATTGGCAATACGCGGGGTTCCACGACTACGACCTGCAATTTCTATAGCAGCCTCCATTGAAATAGGCATATCTAATATGGAAGCACTACGTTGAACGATAGTGGTTAATAGATCGGTTTTATAATATTGTAAGCGACTTTGAATCCCAAAACGTGCGCGCATTGGTGCTGTAAGTAATCCAGATCGTGTTGTAGCACCTATTAAGGTAAAAGGGTTTAGATTAAGTTGCACCGTCCTAGCATTAGGTCCAGACTCAATCATAATATCAATCTTATAGTCTTCCATTGCGGAATAAAGATATTCCTCTACAATAGGACTTAATCGGTGTATTTCATCAATAAACAAGACATCACGCTCGTCTAAGTTAGTAAGCAGCCCTGCTAAGTCCCCAGGCTTGTCTAAGACCGGACCTGAGGTCACTTTGATGCCCACATCTAACTCGTTTGATAAAATGTGCGCTAATGTCGTTTTTCCTAATCCTGGAGGACCGTGGAATAAGGTATGATCTAAGGCTTCACCACGAAGGTTTGCAGCCTGAACGAACACCAATAAATTTTCGAGTACCTGATCTTGACCTGTAAAATCTTCAAAGGATAAGGGTCTTAATTTCTTTTCAACATCCAATTCTTCAGAACTGAAATGATCACTATTTGGGTTTAAGTTTTCGTTCATCTTTAGTTCCCGTAATCCTGGGAATCTTTTAAGGTTAAATATGGTCTCTGAAGTCTATACAGAAGGCCTAAATACATTCAAAACAAATATAACGAAAAAGCCTTTCTGAAAACAGAAAGGCTTTGTTATTATAACGCGTTTAACAACGCTCCCTTATAAAAGGGTTATAGCTTTTAGTGTTGTAATTCTTCTTCACCTTCTTTTAAAGGAACATTCTGAGGAACGAAATCAACATCATGACCTGGCTTACTGTAATCGTAAGACCAACGGTATACTTGAGGAAGTGCACCTGGCCAGTTTCCGTGGATATGCTCTACTGGAGTTGTCCACTCTAAAGTTGTAGATTTCCATGGGTTCTGTTCTGCTTTCTTACCGTAATAGATACTTACAAAGAAGTTATATAAGTAGATAATTTGTGCAATACCACCAATGATCGCGAAAACCGTAATGATTACGTTAGTGTTTGCTAAGTCATCAAATAATGGGAAGCTAGAGTTCGTATAATAACGTCTTGGTAAACCTGCCATTCCGATAAAGTGCATTGGGAAGAATACCCCATAAGCACAGATTGCAGTAATCCAGAAGTGTAAATACCCTAAATTCTTGTTCATCATACGACCAAACATTTTTGGGTACCAGTGGTAAATCCCTGCAAACATTCCGTAAAGTGCAGAAATACCCATTACTAAGTGGAAATGCGCAATAACGAAATACGTATCGTGAACGTTAATATCTAAAGCAGAATCTCCTAAAATAATACCTGTTAATCCACCTGTAATAAAGGTTGATACAAAACCGATAGAGAATAACATGGCCGGATTCATCTGAAGATTACCTTTCCATATGGTCGTAATCCAGTTAAAGGCTTTTACGGCAGAAGGAATAGCAATTAATAACGTTGTAAAGGTAAATACAGAACCTAAGAATGGATTCATACCTGAAACGAACATGTGGTGACCCCAAACAATTGTTGATAAGAATGCAATCGCTAAGATTGAAGCAATCATCGCACGGTAACCAAAGATTGGCTTACGTGAGTTACTTGCCATAATCTCTGATACAAGTCCCATTGCTGGTAAAATAACGATATAAACTTCTGGGTGACCTAAGAACCAAAATAAGTGTTCGAATAATACTGGTGATCCTCCTTGGTAGTGTAATACTTCACCTTGAATAAAAATATCTGATAAGAAGAATGACGTACCGAAACTTCTATCCATAATTAATAATAAGGCTGCTGATAATAATACTGGGAACGATACCACACCGATAATAGCCGTAACGAAGAAGGCCCAAATGGTTAAAGGTAATCTTGTCATAGACATCCCTTTTGTACGTAAGTTAATTACGGTAACAATGTAATTTAAAGATCCAATTAAAGATGATGCGATAAAGATTGCCATTGAGATTAACCATAAGGTCATACCCATTCCAGAACCTCCTGATGCCATTGGTAAAGCAGATAATGGTGGGTAGATTGTCCAACCTGCAGCTGCTGGTCCAGCTTCTACAAATAAAGAACTCACCATGATAATACAAGAGATAAAGAATAACCAGTAAGACACCATGTTTAAGAATCCTGAGGCCATATCTCGTGCCCCAATCTGCAATGGAATTAAAAGGTTACTAAACGTACCACTTAATCCTGCTGTAAGTACAAAGAATACCATAATGGTACCGTGAATGGTAACAAGCGCTAAATAAACATCGGCACTCATAACACCATCTGGTGCCCATTTTCCTAATAACGCTTCAAACAATACGTTAGGCTCTGATGGCCATGCGATTTGCATACGAAACATTATAGACATTAAAATACCGATAATCCCCATTAAAGTTCCTGTTACAAGGTACTGCTTAGCGATCATCTTGTGATCTAAACTAAATATATACTTGGTAACAAATGTTTCTTTGTGGTGATGTACCTCGTGATCTTCGTGATCGTGTGTATCTATAGTTGCTGACATAAGTGTATTATCTTTTTCTTAAAACCTTAATTAATTTAATGAATTTGGGAAAGTGGATTGTTCTTTGATCCACGCATCATATTCTTCTTGAGTCTCTACAATAATCTTCATCTGCATATTGTAGTGAGACGTACCACAAATTTTATTACATAAAAGTAGGTAATCAAATTCATATATTAACTCTTGTCCTGATTCTTGAATTTCAGCAGCACGCTCTCTTCTAAGTTCATTAATACCTTGAACCTTCTCAACGATTTCTGGAGTCTGACGCATTTCTTCTGTCGTTACTGTTGGAGTAAAACCAAATTGTGTAACCATACCAGGAACACAGTTCATCTGCGCTCTAAAGTGTGGCATATACGCTGAGTGTAATACATCTTGAGATCTCATTTTGAAGACCACAGGTTTTCCTACTGGTAAGTGAAGTTCTGATACAATAATATCATCTTGTGCGTTAGGATCATCTTCATCAACCCCTAAGATGTTAGCACGGTCAATATCAATTAACCTAACGTTAGCTTTACCAAGAACATTATCTTGACCACTGTAACGTGCTTTCCAGTTAAACTGCTGTGCGTATAACTCAATCACCATAGGATCTTCATCTTCATCGATATTCATAATATCATTCCAAGTGAATAAACCATAGATAATTAAACCTGCTAATACAATTACTGGAATGATAGTCCAGATAAACTCTAAGGTATTGTTATCCGCATAGAAAAAAGCTTTCTTTCCTTTTTCACCTTTATATTTAAAAGCGAAGTAGTGTAATAAAAACTGTGTGATGGTTTGTACGATAAAAATGACTACTAAAGAAATAATCATTAAGTTATCGACTTCAGATCCATGTTCTGAAGCTGCGTTTGATAATAAAGGTAAATCGCCTATATACCAAAAACATAATATGGTCATGATATAGATGAATGCCAAGAATCCCATCATTAAATAGCCGTTGATCTTGTTATCTTGATCGTCCGCTACTTGTGTATTTGTTGCAGTACCCACCTGAGCTAGGTCAAAAATTTTCACCATTTGCCATAAGGCAACCGCTACAAAAAGTACAATTATAATCGTTAATAAAGCCGTCATTATCGTTTCTTTTCTTATTTAATAATTAATAATGGAAGTGTTCACTCTCCTTTACAAAAGGGTTTCCTTTTGCTAATAATGGGTGTTTCCCTAGTGATGTAAATACAATGAATATAAATAAACCAGCAAAGAATAAAATGGATCCGATTTCTGGAATTCCAATAAACCATCGGTCTCCAACTGTTGCAGGCATAATCATATTAAAGATATCTAAATAGTGACCAAATAGAATCACTACCCCTGTCATTACTACGAACCATGGAATACGCTTGTAATCACTGTTCATTAATAGTAATAAAGGGAATAAGAAGTTTAAGGCTACCATACCGAAGAATGGTAAGTTGTAATCTTCAATTCGTGTAATATAATAAGTTACTTCTTCAGGAATATTAGCATACCAGATTAACATAAACTGAGAGAACCATAAGTACGTCCAGAAAATACTAATACCGAACATAAACTTCGCTAAATCGTGAATATGGCTATTGTTTACAAAGGTTAATAGGCCTTTAGACTTAAGGTAGATTGTAATTAAAGCAATTACCGTAATACCACTTACAAACATACTTGCAAATACATACCATCCAAATAAGGTACTAAACCAGTGCGGATCTACACTCATAATCCAATCCCAAGACATCATAGATTCTGTATAAATATAGAATACTAAAAAGGCTGCTGAGATTCTAAAGTTCTTTTTGAAGTAAGACTTATCGTTTACATCGGCTAAATCTTGCGCTACAGAGAACTTTCTAGAGAAGTGACGGTACGCAGACCAACCTCCTACAAAGATTAAACCTCTAATTAAGAACCATGTCTTATCTAACCAACTTGATTTATTTTGAATAAGTGCATCATGAGCCACAACGTTTTCATCCATCCAAATAAAGATATGACTGTCTGCAACTAAAATAATTGCTAATACAATAAGTCCACCAGGTAACACGTAAGCCGTGATTCCTTCCATAACTCTAAAGAGTACTGGAGACCAACCTGCCTGTGCTGCATACTGAATAGCGTAAAAGGCTAAGACCCCTAAAGCAATCATAAAGAAAAAGAAAGCGGCAACATATAAAGCTGCATAAGGTCTGTTGTGTATTTGGTGAAGTACGTGCTCTTCATGAGATAACTCATGGCCTTCAACTTCAGCTTCTGCACCATGTCCGTGGTCTGCTTCAACTTCTGAAAGCGTTTCACCATGCTCAGCTTCACTTCCGTGTGCTTCTGTTGCATGCGCACCATCATGATGTCCTTCATTTGCTAAGAATTCGGTAATATTGTCTTCATTAACACTATGTGAATCCATAAAACCATAACCAACACCTAATGCTCCTAAGATCATTAATATGATAGCTCCTGTTCTTAATCGATTTGAAATTTTATATTCCATTATATAATCTTTATCTAAATCTTATTTTTCTAAATCTGCTTTTAGCTTCTCAACATAAGCCACTACTTGCCAACGTTCTTGCTCGTTCAATTGGTTTGCGTAAGACCCCATGGTGTTTTTACCATAGTATAAAACATGGTAAATACTTCCTGTTGTAATCGCTCTACCGGCATCATCGTAACTTGGTACACCAAGAATCTTTTCACGGTCTACCAATTTACCTTTACCGTTCCCTTTATTACCATGACAAATACCACAATAAATATTATATAAAGGTCCTCCAATAGCGTAGTCTACTTGCGTAGAATCTAAAGGACTTTTTAAGTTCTCTTTAGCGTATAAATACCCTTCGTTGGTGTTTTCAATTTCAAAAGGCATAAAATCACCTCTTGGAATTGTTCCTTCTGCTGGTAACTGTGCTTCCACACCGTTAGCAAAAACATCAGACTCTTGGTAGGTTTCGTATCCTACAGATTCGTACATATTAGGCATGTACTGATAGTTAGGTCTAGAGTTCTTTTGGCATGATACAAGACCTACCACCATAACTAATACTACGATATATTTTGTAACTATCTTCATATTAATGTGCATCTTCATCTTTATCAACAATATTTATCTCTACGGCCCCTGTTCCTTTTAACAGTGATGTAAGAGCTTCTTCGTTATTATGAACAGCTATTTCCATTAAGAAATGGTCATCTGTAGTTCTTGGATCTGGGTTTTCAGCAGTTTTAAATGGCCAAATTCTACTTCTCATATAAAAAGTAATAACCATTAAGTGGGCTGCAAAAAACACCGTAAGTTCAAACATAATAGGCACAAACGCCGGCATGTTTTCTAAGAAACTGAAACTTGGTTTACCACCGATATCTTGTGGCCAATCTTCAATCATTATATAGTTCATCATTAAGGTCGCTACAGATAAACCAACACACCCATATAAAAAGGCTGTTATGGCTAAACGTGTAGGAGCTAATCCCATTGCCTTATCAAGTCCGTGAACTGGAAAAGGTGTGAATACATCTTCGATGTGGTGCTTTTCTGCTCTTACTGTTTTAACAGCAGCCATTAAGACATCATCATCGGTATAAATAGCATGAATTACTTTCGAAGCTTCCATAGACTATATTAGTTGTTTAATAAGGTTTTTGCTTGTCCAGACCAGTCATCACGTTCAGCTCTTCCTGGGAAAGATCCTGTGATTTCATCTAGTAAGTCATATTCTCTTTTTGTCATTTTACTGACCTGTGCATAGGTATAGATTCCAAGGTTGTTAAGAACTTCTTCCATCTTTGGTCCAATACCATTAATCACTTTTAAATCATCTGCCGTTTGAATAGACGCATCAAATCTTCCGATCCCTTCTAAAAGGTTTCCTAACTTCTCAGCATCATCTTGTGTTGGTTTAGAGGCAGTCGTTTCAGCAGCAATTTTTAAGTTAGATGTTCTTTCATCAACTCCAGTACCTACTAAAGACGCTCCGCTTTCTCTAATGCGCTTGTAACGCTCACCAGACGATTTTAAAATTGTTTTTACTTCCGCTTGTGCAATTACTGGGAACGTACGAGAGTAAAGTAAGAACAATACAAAGAAGAACCCAATAGTACCGATAAAAATTCCGATATCTACAAACGTTGGAGAGAACATCGTCCATGATGATGGTAAGTAATCTCTGTGCAATGATGTAACAATAATTACAAAACGTTCAAACCACATCCCGATGTTTACAACAATAGAGATAAAGAAAGAGAACATAATACTAGTTCTAAGTTTCTTGAACCACATAAACTGTGGAGAGAATACGTTAAAACTCATCATACACCAGTAAGCCCACCAGTAAGGTCCGGTTGCTCTGTTTAAGAAAGCAAACTGTTCGTATTCTACACCAGAATACCAAGCAATAAATAACTCTGTAATATAAGCTACACCTACGATAGAACCTGTAAGCATAATTACAATGTTCATTAACTCGATATGTTGAACGGTGATATAATCTTCAAGGTTACATACTTTTCTCATGATGATAAGCAAGGTATTTACCATAGCGAATCCTGAGAAAATTGCTCCTGCAACGAAGTAAGGCGGGAAAATTGTAGTATGCCATCCCGGAACAATTGAGGTTGCGAAGTCAAAAGATACAATAGTGTGTACCGAAAGTACTAAAGGTGTTGCTAAACCAGCAAGCACTAAAGATACTTCTTCAAAACGTTGCCAATCTTTTGCTCTACCTGACCAACCGAAACTTACTAAGGCGTAAATTTTCTTTTGGAACGGACGTACAGCTCTATCTCTTAGCATTGCAAAATCAGGTAAAAGACCCGTCCACCAGAATACTAATGATACCGATAGATACGTTGAAATTGCAAATACATCCCAAAGTAAAGGCGAGTTAAAGTTTACCCATAACGAACCAAATTGGTTTGGAATTGGTAATACCCAATACGCTAACCATGGACGACCCATGTGAATAATAGGGAACAAACCTGCTTGGAATACCGCAAAGATGGTCATTGCTTCCGCAGATCGGTTAATTGCCATTCTCCACTTCTGACGGAATAATAACAATACTGCAGAAATCAATGTTCCTGCGTGACCGATACCAACCCACCAAACGAAGTTAGTAATATCCCAAGCCCAGTTAACGGTCTTGTTAAGACCCCAAACTCCAATACCCGTAGATACGGTATAAATAATACAACCTATTCCCCAAAGGAATGCAACCAACGCAATACTGAAAACAATCCACCATGCTTTATTGGCTTTGCCTTCAACTGGTCTTGCGACATCAACAGTAACATCGTGATACGATTTTTCTCCTGTAACTAAAGGTCTTCTAATAGGTGCTTCGTAATGAGACGCCATAATTATATACTTGTTTCTTTGATTTATTTACGCTTTTGATGTATTTCTCACTTTGGTATGATAGAATACGTTAGGTTTTGTCCCTACATACTCTAATAAGTGATACATACGATCGTCTTCTTTTAACTCTGCCACTTGACTTTCCTTGTCATTGATATCACCAAATACCATAGCACCGTTTCCACATGCTGCAGAACAAGCTGTTTGGAATTCTCCATCTTTAACTGGGCGTCCATCACGTTTAGCATCAAGAATTGTTTTCTGTGTTTTTTGAATACACATAGAACATTTTTCCATAACACCACGAGATCTTACAACAACGTCTGGGTTTAATACCATACGTCCTAAATCGTCATTCATGTGGTAGTCAAACTCGTCATTCTTGTTATATAAGAACCAGTTAAAACGACGTACCTTATACGGACAGTTGTTAGCACAGTAACGTGTACCTACACAACGGTTATAAGCCATGTGGTTTTGACCTTGACGACCATGAGCTGTTGCTGCAACCGGACAAACTGTTTCACAAGGTGCGTGGTTACAGTGCTGACACATTACAGGTTGGAAAACAACTTGAGGACTTGCCGCTGGGTTTTCCATTTCTCCAAACTCACTTAATGAACTACTTAAGCCTGAAATATTATTTTTCTTATCTAAATCTTCTTCGAAGGTATCTTCAGAAGAGTAGTAACGGTCAATACGCAACCAGTGCATATCTCTACTACGTCTCATTTCAGACTTCCCTACAACAGGAACGTTGTTTTCTGCATGACATGCAATAACACAAGCTCCACAACCTGTACAAGCATTTAAATCAATAGATAAGTTGAAGTGATGTCCTATTGAACGATCAAACTCATCCCATAAATCAACATCAGGAGATGTTACAGGCGTTTCTATGTGATTAAGTGATACTTGAGGTGTTGCATTCCAATACGCTTTATCTTTCGTATTAAAAATCTCTAAACTCGTTTCTTTAATGATATCACCACGTCCCATTAAGGTATTATGCAACTGTACACAAGCAAACTCATGCTCACCTGATACTTTTTCAATAGTTACATTCTGTACCGCTTGGAAGTTTTGATATAACGGATAAGCGTTAACTCCCGTTTTCATTTCTTCTTTTAAGGCCTTCGACGTTCTACCATAACCAAATGATAAACCTGCCGATCCTTTAGCCTGACCTGGTTGAATAATTACAGGAACCGTAATCGCTTCTGCACCTGCAACAGATACTTTAGCATAACTACCATTAAGACCACCGTTAGCTACATTCCAATTCTCAATTCCTAAGGCTTCAGCATCAGCTTGAGAAACGGTTAAATAGTTATCCCATGATGTTCTTGTAATAGGATCAGGGAATTCTTGTAACCAAGGGTTATTAGCTTGTTGACCATCACCCATACCTGTTTTAGTATAAAGTGACAATTCTATACCACCTTCTTTAACTGACGCTGCTAAAGCTCTCGCTGCAGTTCCGCCTGTTAATACAGCACCGCTATTGCTCGCTGTTGTGGTTTCTGTACGATCTTCATCTTTTATTCCAACGCCTACAGCGACATCATGAATAACGCCACCAAGGAACGTACGTTCTTTTTTATCGTTTCCTACAGCCGTAGTCGCAGCTCCTAAACCTAATCCTGCGCTCCCCGATACAAACGTACCATCTTGAACCGCTTTATTAAATGAAGCTCCGTTTAAAATACTTTGCGTCCAAACCGATTTAATATAATCTCTATAAGACCCTGGAGTACTTGTCCATCCCATTAACACTTCTTGAAACTGTTTGGTATCAAATAAAGGTCTAATGGTAGGTTGCATCATTGAATAATGCCCCGTTTTAATTTCAATATCACCCCAAGACTCTAAGTAATGTGGTGCCGCCGCGATATACTCGCAGTTTGTTGACGTCTCGTCTTGCTTCATAGAAAAAGCAATAGACAATTCTGTCTTAGCAAGACCCGCTTTAAAATCAGCAGCATTTGGTAACGTATATAATGGGTTAACACCATTCATTACAATAGCGCCAACTTTTCCTGCTTTCATATCCGCAACTAATTGCGATACGGCTGCAGCATTACCTTGTCTTGTTTTTATAGCAGTTTCAGGTTTAAAAGCCTTTGATTTTAAGTGCTCATTAATCTCTAAAACTGTAGTTTGTGCGTTAACATCTTGAATACCGGTAACAACAACACCGTTGCGTCCTGCTTTTGATAATTCTGAAGCTGCCGCCTTAACCGCTGCATCTAAAGCTTCAGGCAATTTACCTGGTAAAGCCACACCAGTAACATAGCTATATAATTTAGCTAAAGCTAACTTCTGTTGACTTGGTGTTAATGGTACACGCTTATCTGCGTTTGCTCCAGCAAGAGACATATTAGACTCAAACTGAATATGACGAGACATTTTACCATTAGCTGGTATACGTTTTTTAGCGTAAGCAGACTCAAAGCCTCCACCTTGCCAATCGCCTAAGAAATCAGCACCGATAGAAACAATTGTCATGGCTTTAGAGAAATCGTAATCTGCCATTCCTCTTGTTCCATACTTAGCTTCGTAAGCATCTAAAGTTGCAGTTTCTGAAATAGCATCATAAGTAACATGACTTACGTTACCGTATTTCGAAGAAAATTCTGCAATTAATTTATTTGTTGAAGGACTCGGCATTGACTGTGTTAATAACACAATCTTTTTACCATTAAGGCCTTTTAACTTTGAAGTCGTTTCAGCCATAAAGTTGTCCCAAGAGATTGTTGATTCCCCTTTCATTGGAGCTTTCACCCTAAGGTTATCATACAACCCTAAAACTGAAGCATTCACTCTTGCATTAGCAGAACCATTAGTTCCTGCATCGGTGTTGTTTTCAATTTTAATTGGTCGCCCTTCTCTTGTTTTCACTAAAACACTAGCAAAATCGAAACCATCTGCAATTGTAGTAGCATAATAATTAGCAACACCTGGAATAATCTCTGTTGGCTGAACTATATAAGGTATAGATTTCACTACCGGTCCTTCACAGGCTGCTAACGATGCGGCAGCTGTACTAAAACCAACGTATTTTAAGAAATCACGACGCGATGTAGATGAAGACTCTAAAGACTCTTTATCTCCTAAAAATTCGTCTGTAGGAATCTCTTCCACAAATTCATTCTGTTGAAGCGCCTCAACAATAGAGCTATTTTCGTTTAGCTCTTCAACACTTTTCCAGTATTTCTTGTTTGATGACATAGTGTTTATTTATAATTTTCGATTCCGAAATCAAGAGATACTTTCCTAATTTACGTCCTCTAAATATTTATTCTTTTATAATTATTCTCTTCTTGTTAAAGCCGTCTTAGTAGTGACATTTACCACATTCTAATCCACCCATCTGTGCTACCGTTAACTGGTCTACACCATACTTTTTAGATAACTCATCGTGAATCTTAGTGTAATACTCGTTATCCTTAACTTTAACATTAGTCTCTCTGTGACAGTTAATACACCACCCCATTGTCAATGGCGCATGCTGATACATAATTTCCATTTCCTGTACAGGACCGTGACAAGTTTGACATTCTATACCTCCAACAGAAACGTGTTGTGAGTGATTAAAGTAAGCAAAATCTGGCAAGTTGTGAATACGGATCCATTTTACCGGCTTAGACTCTCCAGAATATCCAGTTCCATCCCATCCTACAGCATCGTATAATTTTTTAATTTCAGCGTTATAATCCACACCATACTCATTGCCTTCAGCTAAGGTTTCTGGAGCGACTTCTGAAATTGACTTATGACAGTTCATACAAACATTCAAAGAAGGAATCCCTGATGTTTTACTCACTCTTGCAGAAGAGTGACAGTATTTACAATCAATACCGTTATCTCCAGCGTGAATTCTGTGTGAATAATGAATAGGCTGCACTGGCTCGTAACCTTGATCTACACCAACCTGCATAAAGAAACCATAAACAAAATAACCACTTGCTAATAAAAATACAATTGTAGTCACCAATACTAAAAACTGGTTTTGTACAAAAGCTTTCCATAATGGCGTCTTTTGCTCCGCATCAGTAATCACTTTAATATCCTTCGCTTCTGCAAAACGATTTAAAGTACGATTTACTAATACAAGTGCTAAAGCTAATAAACCAAATAACAATGCTAGTGCTCCAAGGATTAAATCATTTGATACACCACCTTGTTGTGTTGTTTCCCCTCCTGCTGGAGTTTCTGCAACAACAGGTTCTGGTTTTGGTTGCGCCGTGTACGCTAAGATATCAGCGATATCTTGATCACTTAATTGTGGGAACGGCGTCATTTGAGTTCCGTTGTGTGCGTTGTATACTTTGTTAGCATATGCATCACCAGACTTAATCACGGCAGAACTATTTCTAATCCATGCCTTCAACCATTCTCTATCTAGACCTTCATCATCTGCAAGTCTTGACTCAACATTTCTTAAAGCCGGCCCCGTCATTGGTGCGTCTAATTTATGACACGCCGCACAATTGGAGTTGTACAGTGATTTTCCATTAACTGGATCACCTTCTTGTGCTATAAGAGAGGTTGAAAACGTAAGCAATAGAACAAGACAAAGACGTGATATCTTCGAGGTTAAACTACAGTAAATCACCTGTTTCATATTATAATTTGGATTATCTTCTAAACTTTGGTACGATTTTTTCATTAAAAACGAAAAAAGTTATTTGTAAAAAACTCTCGCAAAAGTAACATTTAAAGTGGATTTTGAAAATCTTAGATATGTCTTAATAGATAATTTATACTAATTCTAAATAACAAAAATTCAATTCGTACGTAGGGCTATTCCCTCCCTAATTATCGATCGCTTGAAGTGCAATTGATTACAACTTTAGGGCTCTAAAAAAAATTATTTATCTTTATTTATATATCCTACCTTTGTTTAATAATCGATCTTATGAAATTAAAAAATAAAACTTTCGTCTTAGCATTAACAGGTTTAAGCTTGTGTTTTTCCTTACAGGCCCAAGAGGGTGTGGTAAACGTAAGCCAAGACGGTGATATTGCTAAATTATTAGAATTTAAAAAAGATATAAAGACAGCTAAAGTCTACCGTATACAGGTTTATCAAAATGTAGATATTGATAAGGCCAAACGTGAGAAAGCTAACTTCTTAAATGCATACGATGAGTGGCCGGTAGAGATCGTTTGGAATACGCCAAACTATAAAGTTTGGGTAGGAAACTTTACAACGCGTTTAGAAGCCGATAGAGCTTGGGCTAAGATTAAAGAGAAGTATATGTATGCCATTATCTTTCAACCGAAAACGAACGACTAATACAACCTTCAATTAAGCGCAAAAAAAAAACCGACAATCACTTGTCGGTTTTTTTATTATTACTAGTTCTATTATTTCAATTTCTTCTTCACTTCCACTTCTTGGAAGGCTTCAATTACATCACCTTGTGCAATGTCGTTATAACCTTTAATTTGCATACCACAGTCGTAGCCTTTAGAAACTTCTCTTACATCATCTTTAAAGCGTTTTAAGGCTTCTAATGATCCCGTATGAACTACAACTCCATCCCTAATAATACGGATACCAGAGTTTCTGTAAATCTTACCATTCATCACCATACATCCGGCAATGTTTCCAACTTTAGAAACTTTGAATATTTCTCTGATTTCTGCAGTACCTGTAACCTCTTCTTTAACTTCTGGCGATAACATACCTTCCATTGCATCTTTAAGGTCATTGATGGCTGCATAGATAATAGAATACGTTCTGATATCGATTTCTTCTTTATCAGCAATCATTCTTGCATTTCCAACAGGACGTACATTAAATCCAACAATAATAGCATCAGAGGCTGTTGCTAATAAGACATCACTTTCAGTAATGGCTCCAACACCTTTATGGATAATATTCACTTGAATTTCTTCAGTAGATAATTTCTGGAACGAATCCGTTAAGGCTTCTACAGATCCATCTACATCACCTTTAAGGATAATGTTCAACTCTTGGAAATCTCCAAGGGCAATACGTCTTCCAATTTCATCAAGGGTAATATGACGTTGTGTTCTTACAGACTGCTCACGTTGTAATTGTGCACGCTTGGTTGCAATTTGTTTCGCTTCACGCTCATCATCAAAGACATTAAACTTATCACCCGCTTGTGGTGCACCATCTAATCCTAAGATTGAAACTGGTGTTGCTGGTCCTGCAGTTTTAACATCATTACCACGCTCATCTTGCATCGCTTTGACTTTACCACTGTTTTTACCGGCTAAAACGTAATCTCCAATTTTTAAAGTACCCGCTTGAACTAAGATCGTAGAGACATAACCACGTCCTTTATCTAAGTACGCTTCTACAACTGTACCACTAGCAAGTTTATTAGGGTTCGCTTTTAATTCTAAAAGTTCAGCTTCTAACAATACTTTTTCAAGTAAGTCTTGAACCCCTGTTCCTTTCTTCGCAGAGATATCATGAGATTGAATTTTACCACCCCAATCTTCTACTAAAAGATTCATTTGTGCCAATTGCTCTTTCACCTTTTCAGGGTTTGCATCTGGCTTATCAATTTTGTTTATGGCAAATACGATTGGTACTCCAGCCGCTTGCGCATGAGAAATTGCTTCTTTTGTTTGTGGCATTATAGCATCATCTGCTGCTACCACAATAATGGCGATATCAGTAACTTGAGCACCACGAGCACGCATTGCTGTAAAGGCCTCGTGACCTGGTGTATCTAAAAAGGCAATTTTCTGACCATTTTCTAATTGTACTCCATAAGCCCCAATGTGCTGCGTAATTCCACCAGACTCTCCTGCAATTACGTTTTCTTTACGAATGTAATCTAATAAAGAGGTCTTACCGTGATCAACGTGTCCCATTACCGTAACAATAGGTGCGCGTTCTATTAAATCTTTAGGATCATCTTCAACAACCACTATAGATTCTTCAATATCGGCTTTAATAAATTCAACATCAAAACCAAACTCTTCAGCAACGATTGTTAAAGTCTCAGCATCCAATCTCTGGTTCATGGTTACCATCATCCCTAAGGACATACAAGCTGAAATTACTTGAGTAACCCCCACTTCCATCATGGTAGCCATTTCACTTACCGTAACAAACTCGGTTACTTTAATAGTCTTGCTTTCTGCTGCAGCGATTTCCTGATCGATCTCCGTTTGTTGACGGTGTTGATCCCTCTTATCTCTACGGTATTTAGCACCTTTACCTTTATTAGATTTACCTTGAAGCTTCTCTAAAGTTTCACGGATTTGCTTTTGAACGTCTTCTTCACTAGGCTCTTCTTTAACCACTTTTGGTCTAGAAGTATTCCCTCTTCCTTTTTGTCCGCCACGTCTGTTATCGAAGTTAGGCTTATTAGTGTTATCTCCGGTTTTACTAATTCTACGACGTTTACGCTTATTAGCATCACCACCAGATTTAGCAGTATCGGTCTTTTTCTTTTTAGGCTTATTAAATTGCGATAAATCAATCTTTTTACCTGTAGTAGTAGGACCGGTAAGCTTTTGGTATTGTGTTTTTATGGTTTCTTCACCAGGAGCGCTTGGTGTCGCTTTCGGTGCATCTTCCTTTTTAGGCGTTGCTTTGGCAGCAGGTGTTGTAGGTTTCTCTACTTTCTCTGTTTTTGCCGGCTCCGGTTTTTTATCCGCTTTAGGCTTTTCTACCTTTTCAACTTCAACGGGTTTCTTAACCTCTACCTTAGGCGTTTCTTTAGGCTTTTCAACAACCTTTTCTTCCACCTTATCCTCTTTAGGAGTTTCCTTAGGCGTTTCAACAGGAGCTGCTTTCACCTCTGGCTTTTCAACCTTAGGCGTTTCCTTAACTTCTGGAGTTTTAGGTGCCTCTTCTTTAGTTTCAGCCTTTGGTTTTTTATCTAAGTCTATTTTACCAACTTGTTTAGGGCCACTTAGTTCAGCTCTCGCTTTAACAACAGCATCCCTTTCGGCCTTTTGTTTTTGCTTCTCTTCAATTTCACGTTCTCGCTGCTCGCGAAGCGCTTCTTTTTCCTTAAGCTTAGCTTCACTTACTTCTTGAGCTTTTTCACGCTTAGATGCATCGGTCTGAAATTCATCCGAAAGCGTGTTGTAAACCTCTTGTGAAATTTTAGTATTAGGACTCTTCTCAATCTCCACACCTTTGGATTCTAAGAAATCCACCGCGCGGTCTATTGAAATGTTTAATTCCCTTAATACTTTATTTAATCTTGTTGTTTGAGCCATAAATTGCCTGTAAAATACTTAAATATATTATATACTAATTATATAGTAAAAAAAGCGACCTAAAATTAGGTTAAAATTTCTATAGTTTTAACTATAAAAACCGCAGCACTACCTCTGCTTCACTTTATGCTTCGTATAAAGATAAAAATTCATCATTTTATTCAAAGCCAATTTAAAATAAAATTAGTAGGATACCAATTCAACTTCAAAATGTATTAACTAAATCATTTTAAAATTATACTGCTATTATTCTTCAAATTCTTCTCTTAGAATCCTAATGACATCTAAGATTGTTTCTTCTTCTAAATCTGTACGTTTCACTAAATCATTAACATCTTGTTCTAGAATACTTTTTGCCGTATCTAAACCAGCTTTGCTAAATTCAGCGATTACCCATCCTTCGATTTCGTCAGAGAATTCCTTTAACTCTACATCTTCTTCTGCACCTTCTCTAAAGACATCAATTTCATAACCCGTTAGTTGTCCGGCTAAACGAATGTTATGTCCACCTCTACCAATAGCTTTAGAAACCTCTTCTGGCTTCAATAAAACTTCAGCTCTCATGTTCTCTTCGTCTAATTTTAAAGACGTTACTCTTGCTGGACTTAACGCTCTAGTTACAAAAAGTTGAACATTAGTGGTAAAGTTAATCACGTCGATATTTTCATTTCCTAATTCACGTACAATACCGTGAATACGAGAACCTTTCATACCAACACAAGCACCAACAGGGTCAATTCTATCATCATAAGAATCAACAGCTACTTTTGCTTTTTCACCAGGAATACGCACGACTTTTTTAACGGTGATTAAACCATCAAAAACCTCAGGAATTTCCTGTTCAAATAATTTTTCTAAAAACAATGGTGATGTTCTAGACATCACAATTGCTGGTTTACTTCCTTTTAAATCAACACTTTCAATAATTCCTCTTACATTTTCTCCTTTTCTGAAGAAATCCGACGGAATTTGTTTGTCTTTTGGAAGTATAATTTCATTTCCTTCATCATCAAGTAAAATAATAGCTCTATGACGAATATGGTGAACTTCAGCCGTATATATTTCGCCCTCTAATTCCTTAAATTGCTTGTATATATTGGTGTTATCGTGTTCATGAATCTTAGAAATTAAGTTTTGTCTTAAGGCTAAAATTGAACGTCTACCCAAATCAATTAACTTCACCTCTTCAGCAACATCTTCTCCAACTTCAAAATCCGGCTCAATTTTCTGAGCTTCTGACAATTCGATTTCTTGGTTTGGTTCTTCAACCTCGCCATCTGCAACAACAATACGGTTCCTCCAAATTTCTAAATCGCCCTTATCAGGATTTATAATAATATCAAAGTTATCGTCATCACCATACTTCTTCTTTAAGGCATTACGTAAAACATCCTCAAGAATTGCCATTAGCGTAACTCTATCTATTGATTTGTCGTCTTTAAATTCTGAAAATGAATCAATTAACGCTATATTCTCCATAATTGATATGAATTAAAATTTTATTTTAACTTTTGCTTCTTTAATATTGCTGAAGGCAACTGTAGCGGTTTTCACAACGGTTACTTTCCCTTTTCCAACAGGCTTTGGTTCTCTCGCTTTCCAGCTTAAAACCACCTCTTCATCATGAACTTCTGTAAGTTCACCCTCTAGATTTTTACCTTCTAAAGTTTTAATTTCTAAATTTCTACCAATATGTTTGTGATATTGTCTTGGTAAAACTAAAGGAGATGCAGCACCTGAAGAAAGCACTTCCAAAGAATAATCATGTTCTTCGCGGTCTATATTGTGCTCAATAGCTCTACTGATAAACATACAATCTTCTACCAAAACGCCATTATCGCCATCAATTACAATTTTCACAGCGTTATCTCCAGACAAAGAAAAATCAATTAAAAATAAATCTTTTCGCTCGTCTAATGCCGTCTGTAATAAGTCTTCTACTATTTTCTTGAACATTTCTTAATATAAAAAGAGAGGACTTTTCGTCCTCTCGCTTATTTATTTTTAGTAAATAACGGTGCAAATATACGATATTATATTCACTTACCCAAGCTATGCATTGTTGATTTATTTTCTTAACTTTAAAGAGACTCAATAAATTAATATCTACAACACCTATGAAAAGAATCTTAGTTCCTACCGATTTTTCTGACCGAGCGGAAAACGCGCTCAAAGTTGCCGCCATGATTGCTAAAAAGCAGCACTGCGAAATCTATTTGTTGCATATGATGGAAATTCCGATACGCCAAACCGATCCTGGCCAAACAGAAACCATTATTCCTCAAACCTTATTTTTTATGGATCTAGCACGAAAACGGTTTGAAACGCTTATGAGCCAAGATTACCTTAAAGGCCTCACAGTACACGAAACCGTAAGGGAAGATATTACTTTCCATGAAATTAAAGATTCTTGTCATGAATTTAACATCGACCTCATCGTTATGGGCTCTCATGGCGCTACAGGACTGCAAGATATGTTTGTTGGCTCTAATGCTGAAAAAGTGGTGCGCTCCTCCGATGTTCCAGTATTAGTCATAAAAAACGAACACGAATCTTTCGATATTCAAGATTTTGTTTTTGCTTCCGACTTTAAAAATGACAATCAAGAGACCTATCAACAAGCTGTAAGATTCGCCGAAATGTTTAATGCAAAAATTCATCTTCTTCTGGTCATTACCGCCAGCGATTTTATGACCACCTATGAAGCTCAAACTCGAATTAGCGATTTTATTTCTGGACAAAGTTTTGACAATTACACCGTAACCATACACAATGACTACACCGTAGAACAAGGTATTTTAAATATCTGTAAAGACATTAATGCCGATCTTATTGGCATAAGCACCCACGGCAGACAAGGCATAGCGCATTTCTTTAACGGTAGCATTAGTGAAGACATTGTAAACCACGCCAACCGCCCCGTAATTACTTTTAAGATTTAAAAACTTGTTTAAACTAAGACACTCGCTAGCAGAAAAACGAATAAGAGCCTCTTAGAAAAGCGTATAAAACTAAAAAATCCTAATTCGAAAAACGAATTAGGATTTTAATTTTGGTTGGCCCACTAGGGATCGAACCTAGACTCTTTGGTACCAAAAACCAATGTGTTGCCAGTTACACCATAGGCCAATCTCTCAATTTGAGGGTGCAAATTTAAAACAAACTTTTACTTTACCAAAACTTTTTTTGATTTTTTTTTGAAAAACTTAAGCTTAACTTAAAAACCTAGGGTTTTAGCTAATAATTATTAAATTCGCCTGCATTATTAAGTAAGGATTTCATGACAGATATAAACTTTAAAAAGTGGAACAACATCTTAGGATGGTTTGTTTTTGCCGTAGCATGCGTTGTATATGCGTTAACCATAGAACCAACCGTGAGTTTTTGGGATGCTGGTGAGTATATTTTAACCTCTTCTAAACTACAAGTTGGCCACCCACCAGGAGCACCATTGTTCCAAATGTTTGGGGCTTTCTTCTCTATGTTTGCTTTAGAACCTTCACAAATTGGAATGATTATGAACATGATGAGTGGTGTGGCCAGTGCCTTTACCATTCTTTTTATGTTTTGGACCATTACCCTTCTGCTTGTAAAACTTACAAAATACAATGAAGAAAAAGATAACGGTAAAGCTTATGCTATTTTAGGCAGTGCCTTAGTAGGAAGTTTAGCCTTCACCTTTACAGATTCATTTTGGTTTAATGCGGTAGAAACTGAGGTCTATGCCATGGCGACTTTAATTATGGCCGTGTTATTTTACTTAGGACTCCGTTGGGAACAAGATATGAACCAGCCTCGTGGTAACCGTTGGCTTATTCTTATTGCCTTTGTTATTGGTTTATCTTTTGGAGTTCACTTTATGGGCTTACTTACCATTCCTGCCATAGGTCTCCTCTACTACTTTAAAAATTATAAAACCATTACAGTTAAGAATTTTATCATTGCGAACATTGCTTCAGCAGCGATATTATTATTCATCTTTAAACTCCTTTTACCGTCTACTCTTGAATTGTTTGGTAATATGGAGGTCTTTTTTGTGAATTCTATAGGCTTACCTTTTAACTCAGGAACCATTATTACCGGAATTGTGGTGATTGCCTTATTTTATTACGGTCTTAATTACACTAGACAAAAAGGGATGCAGCATGTTAACACCTTAGTATTGTGTTTAATGTTTATTTTTATTGGCTTCTCTTCTTGGATGATGCTTCCTATCCGTGCGAATGCTAATGTGGTGATTAATGAAAATAATCCTTCAGATGCACGAGAGCTTTTAGCGTATTACAATCTTGAACAATACCCAGAGACCCACTTATTTTATGGGCCGTTCTTTACCGAGGTGTATTCTGGTGCTGATAAAGACGAGCCGTTTATAGATGACAAAAAGAATTATGAGCGTGATGATGAAGCTGGAAAATACGTGATTATTAACGATTGGGAAAAGAGCAAGCAAAACTATAATCATGAACATGCCTCAATTCTTCCTAGAATGTGGAGTTCTGAGCATGCCGAAAATTACATGATGTTTACCGGTTTAATCGATTTTAAAGTGGACCCTGCTTTACAATCTAGAGCTTATAATGAAGCTTTAAATGCTGGTTTATCAGATGAGCAAGCGAGTCAATATGCTTTAGGTGAAAAACAACAATTTGATCAGTTGGTTAATGATTTTAGAATGCGTGTAGCCAATGGTGAAATAGATTATGAAGGTTATGATGCTTTTTTAAAGCGCTACGGACAACAATATTTAATTATTGAAAAACCAACCTTTTTAGATAACCTAGTTTACATGTTTCAGTACCAATTTGGTTATATGTACTGGCGTTATTTTATGTGGAACTTTACAGGGCGTCAAGACGACATCCAAGGCCGTTACACTTATAAGAATGGAAATTGGATTTCTGGAATCGATTTTATTGATGCTTGGCACCTTGGAATGTCTCAAGACAACTTACCGACCGATGTAATAGAAAACAAAGGACGAAACACTTACTACTTTTTACCTTTATTATTAGGATTAGCAGGGTTCTTCTTCTTAATGTATTCCGACTTAAAACGCTTTTGGGTCTTATTAGTATTCTTTTTATTAACCGGTATTGCCATTCAGTTTTACACCAATGTAAGACCTTTTGAGCCTCGAGAACGTGATTATTCCGTAGTAGGTTCCTTTTATGTCTTTGCCATTTGGATTGGATTTGGAGTTTATGCTATTTACGATCGTTTAAAAGCATTCACATCTACTAAAGTCTTAGCGCCAGCAATTACTTTAGTTTGTCTTATTATAGTACCAGGGGTATTAGCCGCTAACAATTGGGATGACCATGATCGTTCTGGAAAATACACAACCAATGCCATGGCCCGAAAATATTTAGAGTCCTGCGCACCAAACGCTATTCTATTTACTATTGGAGATAATGACACCTTCCCCCTATGGTATTTACAAGAAATTGAAGGCGTACGTACCGACGTCCGTGTAATTAATACCAGCTTGTTTCAAACCGATTGGTATATAGACCAAATGAAACGCAAGGCTTATGAAAGTGACCCGATTCCTTCACAATTAACCCATAAGCAGTATCGTGGAGAAACTAGAGATGTTGTCGCTTATAAAGAAATAAGCCCAAGAATTGCCAATGATACCTTAGATATTAAACAATTTATGGACTTTGTTGCTAGCGAAAAGCCAAATACGAAGGTTAAGTTTGCGGTTGAAGCACAAGGTGATGATCCTAGTCGTTACCCTAAACACCTTTTAAATTCTAACTATTACCCATCGCGTCATATTAGTATTCCTGTTAATAAAGACATCGTGCTTAAAAACGGTACCGTACAACCTAAAGACGCTGATAAAATAGTCGATAACGTTTATACACAAATTAGCGGAGGCTACCTTTACAAGAACCGTCTCTTAATGTTAGACATCCTCGCAAACAACAATTGGGAGCGCCCTATTTACTTTACCGGTGGAGCCTTTGGAGATGAGGATTATGTTTGGCTGAAGGATTACTTACAGTTAGACGGTATGTGCTATAAACTCGTTCCTATTAAAACACCAGTAGATAGAGCTAATCCTTATGATATGGGCCGTGTAGACCCAGATCTTATGTATGATATGGTGAAGAACTGGAACTGGGGTGGCAGCGGTGAAGACATCTATTACGATGTGGAAACACGTAGAAACGGTATCACCTATAGAGGAAACTTAGCGCGTCTTATCCAAGAACTTATCAACGATAAACAATTAGATAAAGCGGAAGAAATTACCGATTTAGCTATGGAAAAAATGCCCGTAGATCAGTTTGGCTTTTATTCCTTATTAGAACCTTACGTAAGTGCTTATTACGAAATTGGTAATGTAGAAAAAGGACGTGCCTTATATAAAGACGTTGCTAAAAAGTACCAAGAAAAGTTAATGTACTACAGCAGTCTGTCTTTAGAGAACCAAGACCGTATTGTTGGGGATGACATCTTTATGGACATACAACGTTACCGATCTTTAATTGATCTTTTAGTTATATATAATGATAAGGATTTTGCTTTACAGGAAACTAAGACATTCAATAGCTATTTAAGTTTATTTGATGCCTTAATGAATCATTATAGTGATGGCGAAATGCCTGCGGAAGTTCCTGATGAAGACTTAGATATTCAAAACGCTATTAAGGACACTATAGACCTTATTGCACCAGAGCAGTAAAACCAAATGAAGCTAATTCCGGTTAAAACACCCAAGATTGTAAAATCTTTGTTTCCACGTTATACATGGAATGTCAACACGCTTCAAAAAGAACTATATCTCACTTTTGATGATGGCCCCACTCCCGAAATTACGGAGTGGGTACTATCTACCTTAAAAGCCTATAAGGCCAAAGCCACATTTTTCTGTGTTGGCAATAATATTAAAAAGCACCCCGAGCTCTTTCAGAAATTAATACAAGACCAACACACTGTAGGCAACCACACTTTTAATCACCTTAAAGGTTGGAAAACCGCAACGGCAGCCTATCTTGAAGACGTAGAAGAGACCCAACAACTTATTGAACATTACCGAAACCGCTCTAACCCTGAGAGCACATCGGCCTCAAAACTGTTCCGTCCACCTTATGGTAAGTTTTCAGCAGCACAAAGCAATCAACTCTTACAAAAAGATTACACTATTGTATTATGGGATGTTTTAGCTTTTGATTGGGACCGTAAGCTTACAGAAGAACGCTGTTTTAAGAATATATGCACCAATGCCAAAGAAGGTAGCATTGTTGTGCTTCATGACAGCCAGAAAGCCTCAAAAAACTTAAGGTCTGTGCTGCCTAAAGTGCTAGAATATTACAGTAACTTAGGCTATCAATTTAAGGCACTCTGAGTCTTATCCATTTCCTTAGGAAACGGCTTTAAGATTCCAAATGAATACAATTGGAGTGAAGATTATAAATAGGTTTGTACAATATCGATTAAGGCATTAGCATCTTGCATACCACTATACCTCCATTTCATTTCGCCATGTTTATAAAGCATTAAGGTCGGTAAACTACTTACCCGCAAAGCTTCGGCCAATTCCTTGTTTTTATTGATATCTATTTTTATAATTTTAGCCTTATCCCCAAATGCAGCTGCTACTTCTTTAAGAACAGGATGCATGGCTGAAGACTCTAAATTCCCTTCAGTATAAAAGTCTAAAAGAACAGGTATATGAACATCTATTAATTCCCCAAATTTCGACATACGTTATAATGGTTTTAATCTCTTTACTGCGCAGCACTCGCCTCAAAAATCCCTGATCAGCGCTATCGGCATTATATAAAAATAAGCAATTCTTTACAATTACGCACTTTTAGTGCCTTTTTTGAGTTCAATGACTGTGATTTCAGGCCAAATCCCTACACGACCCGGATAGCCTAAATACCCAAAGCCTCTATTGACATTTATGTATTGTCCGAGTTCTGTATAGATCCCCGCCCAATGTTTGTAGCGCCATTTGGCAGGACTCCATTTTATCCAACCCGGAATTTCGATCCCAAATTGCATACCGTGTGTATGACCACTTAAGGTAAGATGATAATGGTTGGGATCGGGTAAGACTTGTGCTTCCCAATGGCTTGGATCGTGACTCATTAAAATTTTGAAATCGTCGGCTTGGATGTTTGCACTCGCCTTCGTTAAATCGCCTGCTTTTTTAAATCCGCCTTTACCCCAATTTTCAACACCCACTAAAGCCAAACGTTGTCCGTCTTTTTCAAGAAAACGACTTTCATTAAGTAATAAATCGAAGCCCATTTCTTTCTGGATGGCTTTTAAATCTTCAAGATTTTGATGCTTAGCCTCTGTAGAAGGCCACTCTACATAATCCCCATAATCATGATTTCCTAACACCGAAAACTTTCCATCTTTAGCCTTTAGACGACCAAAGGTGGCTTTCCAAGGTAACATTTCAGAAGCTTTATTATTCACCATATCACCGGTAAACAACAAGACATCTGAATTCTGTTCATTAATTAAGTCTATGGCATATTCAATCTTATTCCTATCATCAAAACTTCCGGAATGAATATCACTAATCTGTGTAAGGCGATACCCATCAAAAGCTTCAGGTAAATCTTCAAAATGCAAGGTATATTTTAGCACCCTAAAATTGTATTTTCCTTTATACATCCCGTAAAGTAAGGAGGCCAAAGGAACGGCTGCTAGACCTAAGGCTATTTGACTAATAAACCGACGACGCGACGGCAAGTAAAATCCTGTTTTCTTAATAACCACTTTATCATAGAGTGCAATAATACTGCGGATAATATCTTCCCCGAATAAAATAGGCACCAAGACCAAATTAAAAGCCATAAAGGCCAATAAAAATCCAAAAGCAAAACTCTTAGGTGGGGTAAGCACACGACCTTCACTAGCCGCGGTAAACTGATAGATAAAGTTACCAACGACCACTAAGGTGACTATAAAAAAGAGGTAGTACACCCATGTTTGTTTGGTGACGGTTCTTATGGCTTGAAATCCATAGGCCGTAAGAATAATGAATAAAATAGCAAAAAGTATCCAGCGAATCATCCTAATTATTTAGAATTACAAAATTAAGCAACTGCCTTAGGACTTATCTTATCAATATGTTAAAGGTTTTAGTTCACGGTTTTAAGGGCTTAAACCTACCTCAACAGAGAATAGAACTTTTAATTAGGCAACACGGTTTTAAAGACCGCACTAAGGCAAAGCCATTTTTTTTTAGGTTTGGAACGTCTAATATTAGTATTTTGCAGGGTATAAATTTTAATCTATTACGCTTTTCAAACGCAAAACAAAGTGTATTTTCACTTTTATATTAACTTTAGACCACTTAACAAACACCCCATAGAATGAGTAGTAATCAAAATAACAAATCGGCATTAGCAACCTTATGTACAGTGTTCTTCTTTTGGGGATTTATAGCGGCATCCAACAGTGTTTTTATTCCGTTTTGTAAAACCTATTTTAATATCGATCAATTCCAATCGCAATTGGTAGACTTCGCATTTTATGGTGCTTATTATATAGGAGCCCTTTCTTTATTTATAATGTCTAGTGCAGTGAAACGCGACATCTTAAACAACTGGGGTTATAAAAATGGTATTGTCTATGGTTTATTACTCTCTGCCATTGGAGCCTTTGTGATGTTTCCGGTGACCGCAGGTGCTGAACAAGGGCAAACCGGGGTATTCTATTTGGTACTCATTGCCTTTTTTATTGTAGCTTTAGGCTTTTCTTTACAACAAACGGCAGCTAATCCTTTTACGGTAGCGCTTGGCGATCCTAAAACCGGATCGCACCGTTTAAACTTAACCGGAGGTATAAATTCCTTCGGAACCACTATTGGGCCTATCGTGGTGAGTTTAGCCATTTTTGGTACGGCCTCTTGGTCTACCGATCAGTTGGCTGAAAAAATTAATTCTAATGAAATCACTCTAGTTACCGTACAAGTCTTGTATATGTGTGTTGGTGCCTTGTTTTTAACCGCAGCCGCACTATTCCATTTTTCTAAAAAGCTACCAGCACTAAAATCTGACACCGCATTTGAACCTGCTAATAAAGCAAGAAACCTATTAATTCTATTAACCCTTATTATTATTGGTTGCTTCGGTTATATTTTTAGCACTTATGCCGGAGATGCTGTAGCCACAGATCAGTTAGAACATACGAGACTGCTTATTCTATTTATTGCCTTGTTTGCAGTTATTGCTACCGTTTTTGTAGCCAATAGCAGTGCGGCTAAAAACCCAATAGGATGGGGTGCCATGAAATACCCACAATTGGTTTTAGGGATGCTCGCCATCTTTACCTACGTTGGGGTTGAAGTAACAATAGGAAGTAATTTAGGTGAACTCTTAAAACAAAGTTTTGAAGGTACGGGTTTAAATGCCCTTGGCTTTCCCGTTTTGAACGATTCGGAATTGGGAAAATACATCTCTTTATATTGGGGTGGATTGATGATTGGCCGTTGGGTAGGCGCCATTACCGTTTTTAATCCAAGTAAAGGCGTTAAGAAGGTTTTATTAATTATTGTCCCTTATGTGGCCTTTGCCGTAATCTTACTCGCTAATTTAGTGAAATACAGTTTTACCCTAAATGAAATTCTTTATTTCGGAATTTGTATTGCCGTACAAATTGCAGGATTCTTATTTGCCAAAGACAATCCCGTAAAGACCTTAAAAACATTTAGTTTATTAGGAATTCTAGCCATGCTTATTGGCTTATTCTCTTCAGGAAATATTGCCTTATTTGCATTTTTAAGTGGCGGCCTATGTTGTTCTATTATGTGGCCTTGTATTTTCACCTTAAGTATAGCAGGTTTAGGAAAATACACCTCTCAGGGTTCTGCTTTTTTAATTATGATGATCTTAGGAGGGGCTATTATCCCTCCTGTGCAAGGGAAGTTAGCCGACGTCTTTAGCATTCAATCTTCATATTGGATGGCCGTGGCTTGTTTTGCATATCTATTATTCTACGCGTTTAGAACCAAACGTGTGTTAGACAAACAAGGCGTGAGATACTAAAACAGCAGCAACATTAACCAATTGTTGTCCTTACCCTTAAAACCATTTAATAGTAAAGCGCGCTAAGCGTTCTTTGATTCCGGTATACGGTGGAAATAAAAACTCCGTCATCCCAAAGCTATATTGGGTCATTACAGATCGTGCATTACTAAAAGCTTGAAAGCCATAAAACCCATGACTTTTACCAATACCACTATGGTTTACCCCTCCAAAGGGTAAATTATGGTTGGCATAATGCAACACACTATTATTAATGCAGGTCCCTCCTGCCCTCGTGTTTTGGATAATTTTACGGGTTGTTGTTTTATTTTCACTATAAATATATAAGGCCAAAGGTCTAGGTTTCGCATTGATATAAGCAAGGGCCATATCTAAACGCTCATAACTGACAATAGGCAAGATGGGACCAAAAATCTCTTCCTCTAAAAGCAGCGCTTCTGGTTTTAAGTCTGAAATAAGCGTTGGTGCCATATATTTTGATGCCCTATCGGTTTCACCTCCAGTTTCAAACGTAGCGCCTAAACGTTTAGCATTGTCTAAATAGGTTTGTAAACGATCAAAATGTTTTTCTGTTACAATCCTTCCGTAAGACGACGAGGCTTTAGGTTGATTGTCATAAAAATGTTGAAGCCAGGTTTTACACGCCGCTATAAATTCTGATTTTACGGAGGCATCCACTAACACATAATCTGGAGAAACACAGATCTGACCACAATTAAGAAACTTAGCCCACATTATTTTTTTTGCGGCCCGACTAAGGTTTGCCGATTTATCTACAATTGTTGGTGATTTTCCGCCTAACTCTAGAGTTACGGAGCTAAGGTGTTTGGCCGCTGCTTTCATCACAATTTTTCCAACTTGAGGCGAGCCCGTAAAGAAGATATGATGAAACGGTAAGGCCAGCAAAGCGGTAGAAGCCTCAACTTCACCTTGAACCACCGCCACCTCATCTTCAGGAAAAATAGACTCAATAATTTTGGCCATTAAGGCAGACGCATGAGGTGTCATTTCCGAAGGTTTAATTACAACAGTGTTCCCCGCAGCAATTGCCGATATTAAGGGCCCGAAGGTTAAATTAAACGGAAAATTCCAAGGCGATATAATAAGACAGACGCCTTTAGGTTCATAACAAATATGCGAACGCGAGCCCAAAAGCGCAATAGGTGTGGCCACTTTCTGTTTCCGCATCCAACGGTGCAAATACGTTTTGGCATGTTTAATGTCTCCTATAATGGCATAAATTTCGGTTAACTCCGTTTCCAAAACTGGTTTTCCTAAATCCTTTTGCAAGGCCAATTGAATCGCTTCTCTATAAGTTACCGCAATCGCCTTGTGTAAGGCGTCTAAAACGGCTATTCGTGCTTTATAATCACGATTTCCTATATAAAACTGATTTTCTTGCTGTTTGCAAAACAATTCAAAGTAGGGATTATCTTTAAAATCTTCCATAAATGACCACTATGTTTTGGGCTTCAAACTTAAATATTGCACTTTATCGATATATGGTTCAAAAAAATGTAATTCATCTAAGAAACTTAAACCTTTAACCTTATTAAAATCGTTTTTAAAGGGCTGTAGGCGGACTTTATGTATTTCATCGATGTTTTTTACGAGCCATTTCCACTTAACCGTTTATCGATTGTTTTCATCTAAAAATTTCAACAAGGTGTGTAATGTTACGTTTCTTTGACCCGAAGTTAAAACAATCTTGTTACTTACAATTATGAAAAACGCTTTATTCATCTTTTTATTCTTAACTCTTTCTTTTGCAGGATATGCACAGCAAGAATCTATTGCTCTTACAGAGACGGAAGTTGTTGACACTAAAAAAGCTGAAAATACCGAAGCGAAAACTATAGATATGTCTGCTGCGATTAAAGCTAAGGTTATTAAAATGAACCGTAAAAAAAGTAAGGCTATTATCAGTATTAAAGCGTACAGAAAAAGTCTTCAGATTAAAGTAAAAACAGTAAAACTTTGCTAATCGTTTTACCTTAACATATATCTAAAAGCCGAAATTTACGTTTCGGCTTTTTTTATGCCCTTGTTTTTATAGGAAAGTTGGAAGATGACCTCCAAAATACCTTTACGTCTCCCAAGGCTACAGCGCTTTAAAATCCCCATAGTTAAGACCTCCCCTTCTATTAGGATTAGAAAGGCCCTGTTATTTCTAAAAAACCCATGAAAACCTTATCACTCATAGAAGTGCTAAGCTTCGGAAATAAATACAGGTGAAGCCTTTAAAAGCGCCATCGGTCTGCTAACTTTTTCGTAGTTTTGAAGTCCTTTCAAAACACATATAATGTCAGATAAAAAACGCCTATTTCTAGTAGATGCCTATGCTTTAATTTTCAGAGGTTACTACGCTTTTATAAAGAACCCAAGAATAAATTCTAAAGGAGAAGACACCTCCGCCATCATGGGTTTTATGAATTCCCTTTTAGATGTCATTAAACGTGAACGTCCCGATCATTTAGCCGTTTGTTTTGATAAAGGGGGGAGTGCCGACCGTGTAGAACTCTTTGAAGCTTATAAAGCCAATAGAGACGAAACGCCTGAAGGTATAAAAACGGCCGTGCCTTATATCTATAAGATTTTAAAAGCCATGCATATTCCTATTATGGTTAAAGAAGGTTTTGAAGCCGATGATGTTATTGGAACTTTAGCTAAAAAAGCTGAAAAAGAAGGTTATCAAACCTTTATGGTTACTCCAGATAAGGATTTTGCCCAATTGGTATCGGAGAATATTTTTATGTACCGTCCTGTTTTTGGTGGTGGTTATGAAACTTGGGGCATTCCAGAAGTACAAAAGAAATTTGAAGTTACAGACCCGCTTCAGGTTATTGATTATTTAGGGATGATGGGCGATGCCTCTGATAATATTCCCGGCTTACCAGGAGTTGGTGAAAAAACAGCGAAGAAGTTTTTAGCCGCTTATGGGACTATGGAAAACCTTTTTGCCAATACTCATGAGCTTAAAGGCAAGATGAAAGAGAAAATTGAAGCCAATAAAGAACTCGGTTTATTATCGAAACAACTGGCCACGATTATGCTGGATGTTCCGGTAGAATTTAATGCCGAAGATTTTGAAATGTCTGAACCTGATATCCCTAAAGTCACTGAGATTTTTCAAGGCTTAGAGTTTAGACGTTTAATAGATAATTTTACTAAAACCTTTACCTCAGCAACGGAGGCCACAGCAAAAACAAGCAGCACCACAACCAAGGCCTCAACTCCAGCAGCAAAAGAAAACACGAGTGCTAATGCCGGTGCAGGTCAGTTTTCATTATTTGGGGGCGGCGAGACATCTGCAACTGATGGCGCTACCACCGTAACCCGTAAAACTGCCGAGAACACCTCTCACTTTTACCAAAGTGTGGCTCCCGGAATGGCCACAACACTTTTTGTAAAGACCTTAATGCAACAAACATCGGTTTGTTTTGATACCGAAACTACTGGATTAAATCCGCTAACAGCAGAGCTTGTTGGCATTGCTTTTTCTTGGGAAACCGGAAAAGGGTTTTACGTCCCATTTCCTGAAGCTAAAGATGAAGCCCAAGAGCTTATTGAAGTTTTCAGACCTTTTTTCGAATCAAAAAGCATTGAAAAAGTCGGTCAGAATTTAAAATACGATATCAAAGTCTTAGCCAAATATAACATTCAGGTTAAAGGCAAATTATTTGATACCATGTTGGCCCATTATTTAATTAATGCCGATATGCGTCATAACATGGATGTGCTCGCGGAAACCTACCTCAACTACACTCCAATTTCTATTACAGAACTTATTGGTAAAAAAGGCAAGAATCAATTGTCTATGCGCGATGTTGCGTTAGAAAAGCTTACCGAATATGCCGTAGAAGATGCGGATATCACCCTTCAGCTCGCTGCTCATTTTCAGAATGAATTAGGCGAAGCCAATACCCAAAAATTATTCGACGAGATTGAAATTCCATTGCTACGTGTTTTAGCAGCTATGGAATTGGAAGGGATTAACCTAGATATAGACTTTTTAAACTCTCTTTCCGAAGCCTTAAATAACGACATTCAAAATTTAGAACAAGAGATTTATACGGCTGCCGGCGAAGAATTCAATATTGCCTCTCCAAAACAATTGGGGATTGTGTTGTTTGAAAAAATGAAATTGGTAGACAAGCCTAAGAAAACCAAAACCGGACAATATTCTACCGCAGAAGATGTGCTGAGCTACTTGGCTAAGGAGCACAAAATTGTTCAGAATGTCTTAAACTACCGAGGGCTTGCCAAACTAAAAAGCACCTATGTAGACGCCTTACCTTTACAAGTACAGGAGGCAACAGGACGTGTGCATACCGATTATATGCAAACTGTTGCAGCCACAGGACGTTTGAGTAGTAACAACCCGAATTTACAAAATATTCCGATTCGTACGGAGCGTGGGCGCCAGGTGAGAAAAGCCTTTGTGCCACGCAACGAAGACTATACCTTACTCGCTGCAGATTATAGCCAAATTGAACTACGAATCATCGCGGCTTTAAGTGAGGAAGAAACCATGATAGAAGCCTTTAAAAATGGTGAAGATATTCATGCCTCTACCGCTTCAAAAGTATTTAATGTGCCTTTAGAAGAAGTAACCCGAGAACAACGTAGCAATGCTAAAACGGTTAATTTCGGAATTATCTATGGTGTGTCTGCCTTTGGTCTAAGCAACCAAACCGATTTATCGCGTGGGGAAGCCAAAGAACTTATTGATACCTATTACGAGACCTACCCAAAGCTTAAAGCTTATATGAGTAAGCAAGTCGATTTTGCTAGAGATCATGGTTATGTGTCTACGGTTTTAGGGCGTCGTCGTTATCTTAAGGACATCAATTCCCGTAATGCCGTAGTTAGAGGTGCCGCAGAACGAAATGCCGTGAATGCACCTATTCAAGGCTCTGCTGCCGATATTATAAAAATCGCCATGATTAATATTTATAACAAACTGGAAGCCGGTCAATATAAATCGAAAATGCTCTTACAAGTACATGATGAACTGGTCTTTGATATCTACAAACCTGAACTTGAAGAACTCACCAGCTTAATTAAAACGGAAATGGAAAATGCCTTTAAATTAGAAGTGCCTTTGGATGTTGAAGTGGATACTGGTTTGAATTGGTTGGAGGCACATTAGAAAGTTTGAATATTTCAAAATGAACGAATTCAAAACTATAAAAACAGAATATCTAAGAGCTTCAATAACTATAGAAACGGTTTTAGTTTCAAATAAAAATTTAAGTGACATTTTCTTTATTTATAATTATGAAGGAACTTCATTTAGAGTCTTTAAAACACATCTTGAATTGGTAAACTTTTTTTTAAATAAACATAAAAGTATGTATCATTTTGATACAGTAGAAGAGGTAGATGATTTTTTATCTGAATTTAAATTAGTCGCATAGGATATGAAAATAATTCCTGTTACATGTGCTATAGTAAAATTTGATGATAAAATATTAGCTGTTCAAAGAAGTGAAACAATGAAACTTCCGTTAAAATGGGAATTTGCTGGTGGTAAAATTGAAGAAGGCGAAACAGAAATAGAATGTATAAAAAGAGAAATATCTGAAGAATTGAATATTCATATTGAAATTAAAGAAAAATTAACTCCCGTAATACATAAATATCCTGATTTTAAAATAAAATTGATTCCATTTACTGCAGACTATGTTTCAGGAGAGTTGAAGCTTAAAGAACATTCTGATTTTGTTTTAGCAAATAAACAAGAATTGATTAATTTAGATTGGGCAGAAGCTGATTTACCTATTTTAAAAGAGTTTATCGAATTATGAATCAAGGAATATACGAACAGTTGGTAACACAACTAGTGTCCGAAAAATTAAACGAACTTGATAAAAATAAATTCTTTCTAAAGAAAGACTTAATTGATAAAGAGGAAGTATCTAATGTCCTTTCTAAACATTTATCCAATACATTAAAACAAGCATTTAGTCTTTTAGGTAAAAACAAAGTCGAACAACAAATTCAAATTTCGAATAAAATAATCAAACTTCTAAAAGAAGAAATAGGTAAACAAGAATTTGATGATGACCTAATAAATATTAAAGGTGAAATTTTAAAAGCTGTATTCTCAAAAACTGATGCACATTTTTCAAATTTAGATTTACACCTACAAGAAATTACCCCGTACACTACTCTAACCCAAAGTGAATTATTTACTGGAGGTAATGGAGGCTTATCGCTAGAAAGCGAGTTAAAAAAAGAGATTCTTTCTTCTAATCAAATAAATTTGTTAGTCTCTTTTATAAAATTTAAAGGAATTATAATTCTTGAAAAAGAACTAAGAGAATTCACAGAACGAGGTGGAAAGCTAAAAGTTATAACAACAACTTATATTGGAGCTACGGACTACAAAGCAATCCAATTACTATCTAAACTACCAAATACTGAAGTTAAAATATCTTACAACACAAGCAATGAAAGATTGCACGCAAAAGCATATTTATTTTACAGAAATTCAGGTTTTCACACGGCATATATTGGTTCTTCTAATTTTTCAAGGTCAGCTTTAACAGATGGTTTAGAATGGAATTTAAAAATTACGACAAAAGAAGTAAGTCATATAATTGATAAATTTCAGAAGACATTTGATGCTTATTGGCAGAGTGATGACTTCGAAGTATTTGACGATTCCTTACATAAGGAGAAATTACAAACCGCATTAAAGCGAAGTAAATTCAGTAAACCTTACGAAAACACAACTGCTTTTTTTGACCTTAAACCTTTTCCTTATCAAAATGAAGTTTTAGAAAAACTAGAAGTTGAAAGAACTGTACATAATAGACACAAAAACTTAATTGTTGCGGCAACTGGAACAGGAAAAACTGTGATTTCGGCTTTCGATTATAAACGTTTCAAACAAAATAATAAATCCGCAAAACTTCTTTTTCTTGCTCACAGAAAAGAAATATTACAACAATCACTTTCTACCTTCCAAGGTGTTCTAAGAAATAATAATATTGGAGAGTTATGGGTTGATGGTTTAGTACCTGATAATTTTGAGTATGTTTTCGCTTCTGTTCAAACTGTAAACAATCAGCTTGAAACAGCCAATATACCTGCCGATTATTATGATTTTATCATAATAGATGAATGTCATCATCAAATCGCGAATAGCTACAGGTCGACAATCAATTATTTTAAACCCAAAATACTTCTTGGACTTACAGCTACGCCTGAAAGAATGGACGGTGGAAATATTCTAGAAGATTTTGAGCACAAAATTGCTGCTGAAATTAGACTACCTGAAGCAATGAACAGAAAATTACTTTGTCCTTTTCAATACTTCGGAATTACTGATAGTATAGATTTATCTAACATTAAATGGACCAAAGGACGATATGTTGCAAGTGAATTAACAGATATTTATACCGAAAACGACAGAAGAGTTGGAGAAATAATAACGTCCTTAGACAAATACACCAAAGACATCAATGACGTTAGAGCATTAGGTTACTGTGTATCTATGGAGCATGCTAAATATATGGCTGAAAAATTTACTTTAGCAGGGTTAAAAGCCAATTATCTAACCAGTAACAATAGCCAAAATAGAGCAAAGGTTAGACAAGAACTAGAAAAGAAAGAAATCAATTATTTATTTGTCGTTGACATGTTCAATGAAGGAGTAGATATACCCGAAATTGACACCGTTTTATTTTTAAGACCTACAGAAAGCTTAACCGTTTTTTTACAACAATTAGGAAGAGGCTTGAGACTACATGAAGACAAAGATTGCCTAACCGTTTTAGATTTTGTTGGAAATTCTAGACCAGAATATAACTTTGAAAGTAAATTCAGAGCATTAATTGGCAAGACAAACACAACAGTTATAAAAGAAGTAGAAGACAATTTCCCGCACTTACCTTTGGGCTGTTCAATAATTCTAGAAAAAAAGACAAAAGAAACAATTCTTAAAAATATCTCAGCAGCAACGTCATTAAACAAAAAGAAACTAATTCAAAGAATACAACAGTTCAATCACGACACAAATTTACCGTTGACTATCGGCAATTTTAGCACCTTTTATAATATTCCATTAGAGTCTATATATAAAAGAGGGAGCTGGAAGCGATCGTGTCAACTTGCCGGTAAAATAAAAGAATTTGATTCTAATAATGAAAAAGAAATTGTTTCTGCAATTTCGAAGAAATGGCTTTCAACAAATTCATTAACTTACTTCTCCTTTCTTTTGAAAGTTGCCAAATTGAATTTTAATATCAAGATTTCAGATTATAATTCAAGTGAAAAAACTATGCTCTTAATGTTGCATTATGATGTATGGCAAAAGGAAGCAGGCTTTGATTCTTTAGAAAAAAGCATACAAGCTATTGGTTCAAATATAGTTTTAGTTGAAGAAATAATAGAAATTCTCGAGGTGTTAATTGAAAACATAGATTTTAAAGAATTACCTATTGAACTCCCTTATGAACAACCATTAAAATTACATAGTCGATACACTAGGGATCAAATTTTAGCTGCTTTTAAGTTTAGTAGTTTTGAAAAAAAATCATCTAACAGAGAAGGTACAGCAGAAAACAAAGCGTTAAACACTGAAATATTATTCATTAACCTAATTAAATCTGAAGAAAATTTCTCTCCAACAACAATGTACGATGATTATGCTGTGAACGAATTAATATTCCATTGGCAAACTCAAAACTCAGCAAGACCAGATTTAGGCAAAGGCTTATCATACGTAAAGCATATAAAAAACGCGAAAAGAATACTACTATTTGTTAGAGAAAAAGCAAAAAATGAATTTGGTAATAGTTTAGGGTATGTTTTTATTGGAGAAGGCACACTGAAAGACCATTATGGCTCTAAACCAATGAGTATTAATTGGGAACTTAGCGAACCTATGCCACATTACTTATGGAAGGATGCTGCTAAATTATCGATTGGCTAAACCCCACCCAACCCACATAAACCCCTAAAAAACAACAACTTTAAAAATAAATGCTTAAATTAGGTAGGTAAAGATTACAAGGCTATTAATTAATCTTCATCTCATGAGCAAAAGCAATTTAAATCCCTTAGACCTCAGATCTGTTCTTTCTTTTAAATCCCTACTCTTAAAAATCATTGGCGTCTCTTGTACGGTAATTGCCATAAAAGGCTTTATGATCCCTAACCTCTTTTTAGATGGTGGCCTCCTAGGCATTTCCATTCTTATTCATGAGTTTTATCACATCGATGTTTCTATTCCCTTAATACTTCTCAACCTACCTTTTGTCTATATCGGTTATAAAAAATTCGGAAAAAACTTTGCGGCCCACACCTTTATATCCTTGGTATTCCTTGGCCTGCTCTTAAGTGTGTTAACCGTCCCAACGGTCACCCAAGATCATTTTTTAGTGGCTGTTTTTGGCGGGGTTTTTATAGGGCTTGGTATTGGCCTAATCATAAGAGGCGGCGGTGTTATTGATGGTTTAGAAGTTATTGCGGCTTACACCAATACCAAATTCGGACTTACCACTACCGAAATCATTATGGCCATTAACACCACCATCTTCTTAATTATTGCCTTTTTCTTAGGTCTAGAAAAAGCCATGTACTCCATTATTACCTTTTTTACGGCTTTAAAAATTTCAGATTATGTAGTCGATGGTTTTGAAAAATTAATCTCCCTAACCATCATCTCCCCCAACGATCAACTGATTAAAGAACTTATCGTAAATCAATTCAACAAACCCATCACCATCTATAAAGGCGAACGCGGAAACCTTCCTGGAAGCTACGACATCAAACACGATTGCGAGGTTATTGTTACTGTGGTCACCCGATTAGAGGTTCATAAAATGCGAAAAGCCATAGCCAAAGCAGACCCCAAAGCGTTTATGTTTATACAGAATATTAATGAAGTCGATGGCGGCCTGATTAGCAGAAAAACTGGACACTAATGAAACCGAGTCTCTCTACCATACGCCATGCTGTTATTCGTTATTTAAACGAAAACCTACCGGAGTATTACACCTACCATAACACTCAACACACCTTGTATGTATATGAAAAAGCCCAGTATATTGCTAAAAAAGAAAACGTAAACCCGGTAGACATAGACTTATTAAAGGTAGCTGCTTTATACCATGATATTGGTTTTGCAAAATCGCATATAGACCACGAAAAGTTAGGCTGTGCCATGGCCACAAAACAATTAAAGGCCTATGGGTTTTCAGAAGTAGAGATCAACACGATTTGCGGAATGATCATGGCTACCAAAATTCCACAAAATCCCAAAACCTTGTTAGAACAAATTTTAGCCGATGCCGATTTAGAATATTTGGCCACCGCTAAGTACCCAAGCACAAGCCAAGCCTTATACCAAGAATTACTGCATTTTAATCCAAATCTAAGTGAAACCGAATGGCATAATATTCAGATCGCATTTATTAAAAATCACAACTACCACACCGCCTACTGCAAACGCTATAAAACGTTCCGAAAAAATAAAAATTTAGCACGCTTAGAAGCCACACTCTAGGCATCCTCCGCGTATAATTTCAACTATTTTTACGTTAATAATCTTAATAACAGAGATTTACAACTAATTATTCACTATATTTAGTAACCTTCATTAGGCGCTTCAAAGAACAACAAACCTATTCTACTTAGAGCTGTGTACACCATACGGTTTTCAAATTAAGCCTTTAGTTTGAGTATCGTGACTATTAATTCAATCTAACTTATTAATTCATGAAAACATCGCACCGATTATTTCAAATGCTTGTTGTTGCACTGATTTTTAATGTAACCAACTTGTTTGCCCAAGACCTCTACTACATCACCATCCATGTTGAAACCGACAAGATTTCTAATCAAAATAAATTAGGAGTCTGTTATTTTACTTCGGAAGCGCCAAACGGAGACATCACCACTTCCACCGGTAATATTGAAGATTTCAATATTGAGGTCAAGCCTTCAGATATAATTATATGGAGAGGGGTGTCTAGTACCAATCCTGAGGGCGATATGGTTAATATCCGGTCTATAAACCACCAAGGCGGCCAAAACGTCTTTGATAGAAATATATTACACGGCAATGGCCAAACACCAGAAGTGGTGATTGGCGAGGTAAACCCAGGTACTCAAGGTCGTATTCAAAAATACGCCATTAAAATCACGGTTTATAATGAAGACCGCAAACGTGGCAACTACCGTATTGACCCCAAAATAACCGTTAAACCCTAATCTTCTAAAATGAAATTCAAGGCCGCACGTTTGTTCTTAACGTCTTTAAAAACCTGTTTGCTTGCAGGTTTTTTTTGCCTCTCTGCCTTGGGCATCAGTCAAGAAAAATCAGAAACGCATCCTCTTGAAA
This sequence comes from Winogradskyella arenosi, assembly GCF_003337305.1. Taxonomy (GTDB): domain Bacteria; phylum Bacteroidota; class Bacteroidia; order Flavobacteriales; family Flavobacteriaceae; genus Winogradskyella; species Winogradskyella arenosi. Next base: position 74,355 of record NZ_QPJO01000001.1, read on the forward strand.
TTAAATACAGCAATAACAACTTTTCCAAAGAAGAAAAACTAGCGCTTCTCAATGAATTGGCACAAAACCATCCCGATCCACAAAAAAAGCTACACTACAGTATCGTATTTATAAAAAACGCCAAAGCCTTAGATTCTACACATCTACTGTTTCAAGGTTATATGCACAAAGGCGCTGCTCTTAGATTAAAAAGCGATTTTACCCAAGCCTTAGAAAGTTATTTTAAAGCGGCCCACAGGGCTGTTAAAGACAACCACCAGCGCAATCTCGGTTTGGCCCATATTTCTATTGCCGATGTGTACTCCATTACCAGCAATCATGAAAATGCCGTAAAATATTACACCTCAGGCCTCGATTTACTAAAGCAAGAAAATGATCTTGAAAATTATGCCAACGGCCTACTAAACTTAGGCGATGCTTATTTTAATGAAAAGGACTACGATCTGGCTATGGAATGTTTTATGGAATCGGGCCTTCTATTTCGTAAAATTAATTCTTTAGAAGGGCACGCCTTTGTATTAGGCAATATGGGAATGGTCTATGCCGAACAAGGGAAGGACGATTTAGCCGAAGCCAATATCAATGAAGCCATTCACCTCTTAGAAGACCTACAATTGCACTACCCCATTTCGGTGTACCTCATTTATATGTCCGACATCTATGCTGCTAAATCCAACAGAAGCGCAGCTTTAGCCTACGCCAACAGAAGCTTGAAATTAGCCACAAAATACGGCCTAAAAGAGCAAATAAGTGATGCTAATTTGCAACTCTCGCTCTTATACGAACAGCAAGGCGGATACAAGAAATCTTTACAACATTTTAAAGCACACGTCACCTTTAAAGATAGTGTGGCCAATATTGAAAAAGTGCAAAAAATGGGCGATTTACGGACCGCCTTTGAAGTTTCAAAAAAACAAACTGAAGTAGACCTGCTCACCCAACAGCAAAAAGTTCAGAATATTCAAGTCGCTTTATTAAACCAACAAAATAAGAACAGACAACATCTCGCCATTGCTACCATCACTGCTTTGTTTTTAATTTTAATGATTGCCTTTGGTTTATACAGACGTAACAAATACATCACTAAAACCAAAATTATCATTGAAGAGGAAAAGCAACGTTCAGAAAACCTATTACTCAATATTCTACCTGAAGAAACAGCCTACGAACTTAAAACCAAAGGCAAAGTCGAGGCCAAACGCTTCAATTCGGTAACCGTTTTATTTACGGATTTTAAAAGCTTTACAAGTTATTCAGAAAAGCTCACCCCAGAGAAATTAGTAAAGAGTGTGGATTATTATTTTTCTGGATTTGATAGAATTATTGAAAAATATGAACTCGAAAAAATAAAAACCGTAGGCGACTCTTATATGTGTGCCGGAGGCTTACCCTTTCCAACCGCAGATCATGCCATAAAAATGACTTTAGCGGCCTTTGAGATTCTTCAATTTACCGAAGCGACGAAACAGTTAAACCATCCGGCTATTGCGCATTTCGATATTCGTATTGGCATCAACACAGGTCCTGTAGTTGCCGGTGTTGTGGGCACAAAAAAGTTTGCCTATGACATTTGGGGAGATACGGTGAATGTGGCCTCGCGAATGGAATCGAATTCCATCCCCGGAAAAATTAATATTGCCGAAAACACCTATCAATTAATTAAAGCTGCTTTTGACTGTGAATACCGCGGAGAAATTGACGTTAAAAACAAAGGGCAATTACATATGTACTTTGTAAAAGGCATTAAAGAAAAAACCTTCTATGCGTTTATGAACGGACAGAAGGCAGGTCTATAAAAAAGAAAGCGTCATCACTTAACGACGCTTCTGCTTATTTCGTTTTTTGGGTTTCCCTTTCCCTTTAAAACGCACTTTATCCTCAGGCTTACGCTGATTAAAAGGTACCGCATCATTAAAGGTATTTTTAGCCTCACCTTTCGGTTTATTTTTACGCCATTTCTCTGTTTTCTCAGGGAGTAAAACATTTAGTAGATCTTGACGGCCTACTTTATTTAAGGTCTTTTTAATCCAAGCTTTATTTTCATCCTTATACCAGAAGAAAAAACGATGCTGCTCCTCTTTTTCCTTACGTGTTTTAGGCGTATTGACCTTTTTTAAGGTGTAGGGATGGTACCCACTGTAATAAATAACTGTAGCTACCGTCATCGGTGTTGGTGTAAACCCTTGCACCTGCTCTAACTGGAAGCCCATATCTTTAGTTTCCGCAGCCAAATTAGCCATATCCTCCACCTCACAAGCCGGGTGGTTAGAGATAAAATACGGAATCAACTGCAGCTTTAAGCCTTTCTTAATATTAATTTTATCAAAGCGCTCTTTAAACTTATGGAAATACGAAAACGACGGTTTACGCATCAGCTTTAAAACCGGATCACTAGTATGTTCTGGAGCTACTTTAAGACGTCCCGAAACGTGCTTGGTCATCACCTCTTCGGTATAATCATCCAATTCCTTAGGATCGGCATTTTTATTAAATTCTGGCACCAACATATCATGGCGAATTCCAGATCCAATAAATGATTTCTTAACCTTAGGATGTTTATCAACCGCTTGGTACAATTCTGTTAATGGCTTATGAGAGGTATCTAAATTACTACAAATCACCGGCGAAATACAACTTGGTGCCACACACTTATCGCAAATAGACTGCACCTTTCCTTTCATCTGATACATATTGGCACTAGGCCCTCCAATATCAGATAAATACCCTTTAAAATCAGGCATATTCGCAACCGTATCGACTTCTTTTAAAATCGATTCCTGACTACGCGAGGCAATAAATTTTCCTTGGTGCGCAGAAATGGTACAGAAGCTACAGCCTCCAAAACATCCTCTGTGAATGTTAATGGAGAACTTAATCATTTCAAAAGCCGGGATTGGGCCACGCTTATTGTATTTTGGGTGTGGTAATCGGGTGTAAGGCAGATCAAAAGACGCATCAATTTCCGCTTCCGTCATGGTCGGGTATGGCGGATTAATCATCAAGGTCTTCTCGCCTATTTTCTGAAATATACGACGTGCCGCTAATTTGTTAGACTCCTGCTCAATGACTTTAAAATTAGAAGCGTACTTCTTCTTATCCTTTAAACAGGTTTCGTGCGATGCAATTTCTACATCTTCCCAATTGCTGTTCTTTGGTATTTTATCGTTCTTATCCATTAACACAGCCGTTTGCAATACTGTATTAATGCTATTAAAAGGGACTCCTTTTTCTAATAATCTTACAATTTCTCGCAAGGGCTGTTCGCCCATACCATACACCAACATATCGGCTTTAGACGTTTCCAAAATAGAAGGCATCAGCTGATCGCTCCAAAAATCATAGTGCGTAACACGGCGTAACGAACCTTCAATACCACCAATTAAAACTGGGGTATCGGGCCATTTTTCTTTTAAAATCTTACTATAAACGGTAGAGGCGTAATCTGGTCTAAAACCAATATCACCATTTGGGGTATAGGCATCCTTATCGCGCTTCTTTTTATTCGCATTATAGTTACTAATCATAGGATCCATACAGCCACCAGTGACACCAAAAAACAATCTTGGCTTCCCTAGTTTTACAAAATCCTGCAGATTATCATTAACGTTTGGTTGCGGTACAATAGCCACACGTAAGCCAAAACTCTCTAGGAGACGGCCAATTACGGCAGGCCCAAAAGTAGGGTGATCTACATACGCATCGCCGCTAAACAAGATGACGTCAAGCGCTTCCCATCCGCGTATTTTTACCTCTTTGTTTGTGGTAGGCAACCAATCTGAAAGTTGTAATTCATTCTTCACCGTGCAAAAGTAGTTAAAATATTGCCGCTAAGGCATTAGAAAACGTTAAGGTCATTATTTGGGACGTTACCACGCTTATACCGAAAAGGTTTCAACAGCCAAAACAAATTGGCGTTTCCGCTTTTCGTTAACGCTTAGGTCGCGCTCTCGGCCGTCGCTTTTTGTTGTGGCATATGCGCCACCACAACAAAAGAGCTTCAACAAAGGCCTCCATCACTAACGCAGTACGCTAAGAGACTTTGGGTACAAATAATATGGACATCGAAAACGCAGGTTATAAACACTTAGCTCAAGTTGGGTTAAATATAGAAAACGCGTATTGAAAATGAAGCTTATGCCCCCTTCAATACAAGATACTTTAAATTATAGTCTGGTTGTTAAAACGCTATAAACTATAAGTTTAAAGCTTTAACACTCTCAATTCTATTGCGTTCTAAAAAGGCGTCAATAGTTTCAAAATGTTCAATAACACGTTGGTCTTTAAATTCAAAAACCTTTTTAGATAATCCTTGTAGAAAATCACGATCGTGAGACACCAAAACAAGGGTGCCGTCAAAATTCTGAAGTGCTGTTTTTAAGACGTCTTTAGATTTTAAATCCAAGTGATTTGTAGGCTCATCCAAGATCAATAAGTTCACGGGCTCTAATAATAATTTCACCATGGCTAATCGGGTTTTTTCACCTCCAGAAAGCACACTGACTTTTTTATCAATATCATCACCTCTAAACATAAAACCTCCTAAGATGCTTTTTATTTGCGTTCTAACATCGCCTTGCGCCACTTCATCAACGGTCTGAAAAATGGTTAAACTTTCATCTAACAAAGCCGCTTGGTTTTGGGCAAAATACCCCACTTTTACATTATGTCCTAGACTACAAGTCCCTTCTACATCAATTTGACCTAAAATGGCTTTTATCATTGTCGATTTTCCTTCACCATTTCGTCCTACAAAGCAAACCTTCTCCCCTCTGGCAATAGACATATTCGCATTCTTAAACACCACATGATCGTCATAAGACTTAGACACCTCCTTCACCGTTACCGGATAATCTCCAGAACGACTACTCGGTGGAAAGCGTAATTTTAAAGCCGAGGTGTCAATTTCATCTACCTCAATACGCTCTAATTTTTCTAGCATACGCTCTCGAGAGGACACTTGGTTGGTTTTAGAATAAGTGCCTTTAAACCGTTCTATAAAAGCCATATTATCTGCAATAAACTTTTGCTGCTCTTGGTAGGCTTTAATTTGGTGTGCACGGCGCTCTTCTCGTAATTGTAAATAATGCGTGTAATTGGCTTTATAATCGTAGATTCGCCCCATAGTAACTTCAATCGTTCTATTGGTAATATTATCTACAAAAGCACGATCGTGAGAAATCACCACAACCGCTTTGGCTTTATTCACCAAAAAGTCTTCCAACCAAATCACCGATTCTATATCAATATGGTTGGTAGGCTCATCTAATAAAATTAAATCGGGTTTTTGTAATAGAATTTTAGCCAACTCAATACGCATACGGTAGCCTCCAGAAAAAGCATTGGTTTGTTTTGTAAAATCTTCAGGCTTAAACCCAAGACCTTTTAAGGCTTTTTCTACTTCAGCATCATAATTAACATCTTCTAAGGCATAGTACTTCTCCCCCAAATCAGACACCCTTTCAATAATTTTCATATAGGCCTCAGACTCGTAATCCGTACGGGTTTCAAGTTGCTTGTTAAGCGCTTCCATTTCGTCGCGCATTTCAAACACATGGCTAAACGCCTTAGAGGCTTCATCAAAAACTGTGGTATCGTCTTCGGTAAGCAAATGCTGTGGCAAATACGCAATTACGGCGTCTTTAGGACATCTTACATTACCGCGAGTAGCCTTTTGCACCCCGGCAATAATTTTCATCATGGTCGACTTTCCGGCACCATTTTTACCCATTAGGGCAATTTTATCATTTTCATTAATCGTAAAAGAGACCTCACTAAAAAGGGTGTGGCCACTAAATTCTACGGCTAAATTATCGACTGAAATCATATTCTAAATTTTAAAGCTGCAAAATTACTAAATGGTAAGGCATTATTTTTATATGTCTTTAAAATAATATCAGAAGGCATTTCAGTTAATCCTCATCCCGATAAAGCTAAGCGCTACCACAGTAATCCTGTAATTTTAAAGTCCTTATTCATTTTATTTAAATACAAACCTTATGATTATTACAAAACTATTAGGCGTAACCAGCGCATTCACAAAAAGTAAAAAAGCTAAAATGGTCATTCTTGGCGTAGAGATGGCTGTATTAGGCTATGCCCTTTACCAACAAAAACAAGAAAAGAAAAATAAGCGTCTTAAAGCATAGACGTATGAGATTTTGAAGTAATTTTGCAGCGTATTTTTAAGATTATGAGCATTATTTCAAAAGACATCGCTAAGGCGGTTCAACTATTAAATGACGAGCATATTGTAGCTATTCCTACAGAAACCGTTTATGGTTTAGCAGGAAATATATACAGTCCTAAAGCTATTACAGCAATTTTTGAAACCAAAAAGCGCCCGTTCTTTAATCCTTTAATTGTTCATATTCCTGCCATAGAGCAGCTCACTACCATAGTGGCGCATATTCCACCAAAAGCACAGTTACTCGCCAAAGCCTTTTGGCCAGGCCCAATTACCTTAGTTTTAGAAAAACAAGATCATATCCCGGATTTAATTACTGGAGGTAAACCAACCGTAGCCGTTAGAATTCCTAACCACCCCGTTACGCTTAGCTTGCTAAACGCTTTAGATTTTCCTTTAGCGGCGCCATCGGCAAATCCGTTTAGTAGCATCAGCCCTACCACAGCACAGCATGTAGAAAACTATTTTAAAGACCAAATCCCTATGGTTTTAGACGGTGGTCCTTGCCGTAGTGGTATAGAATCCACCATTATTGGTTTTGAAAATGACGAACCTATAATTTATAGATTAGGTTCTACTGCCCTAGAAGATATTGAAGCCGTTGTTGGTCCAGTGACCGTAAAAAATACGGTAAAACAAAAAACGGAAGAAGCGCCGACGGCACCTGGCATGTTAGATCGCCACTATGCGCCTAAGACCACAACCCTATTAAGCAATAATCTTTTAGAGAGCTTAGACCAGCATGCCAATAAACGTGTGGGCCTCTTAGTTTTTAAGACCCAAATCAGCCATAGTGCGGTAAAAACACAAGTTGTTTTATCTGAAAATGGCGACTTAAATGAAGCTACAGCCCATCTCTATGAGGCCTTGCATCAGTTAGATCAGGAAAATTTAGACCTTATTATAGCCGAAGAATTTCCAGATTACGGACTTGGAAAATCCATAAACGACAGGCTAACCAGAGCGACAAAAAGCTAAGTCCTACCCCCGTTTTCAAAACGTACTGATTCTCAGCACAAAAAAAGATTTCATTAAGATTTGGTATTCCCATTCTTTATCGTAAATTTGCAAACTCTTTTTTGAAGAGGAATGTTTAATCTATTGTGTCATTTAAGGCACAATTATAAATCAAATTAGTGTGGATACATTAAGCTACAAAACAGTTTCAGCAAACAAAGCTACCGTTAATAAGGAGTGGGTTTTAGTTGATGCTGAAGGACAAACTTTAGGTCGCTTAGCTTCAAGAGTAGCAATACTTTTAAGAGGTAAGCACAAACCTAATTTTACGCCACACGTTGATTGCGGTGATAACGTTGTTGTTATCAATGCTGAAAAAATCAACTTAACTGGTAACAAATGGACGGAAAAAAGTTACATCCGTCACACAGGTTATCCAGGTGGACAAAGAAGTCTGACAGCTACTGAATTGTTTGAGAAAGACCCAAGCAGATTAGTAGAAAAGTCAGTAAAAGGAATGTTGCCTAAAAACAAATTAGGAGCAACCCTTTTTAGAAATTTAACCGTTGTTACAGGTACTGCGCACTCTCACGAGGCTCAAAAACCTAAAGCAATTAAATTAAACGAAATTAACTAATGGAAGTAATTCACAAAATTGGCCGTAGAAAGACGGCTGTTGCTCGTGTGTACGTTGCCGAAGGAACCGGTAAAATCACAGTGAACAAAAAAGACATGGCGGATTATTTTAGTACTGCAACATTGCAATACAAAGTAAACCAACCTTTAGCCTTGACTAACAATGATGGCAACTTTGATATTACTGTTAACGTATATGGAGGTGGTATCACCGGCCAGGCAGAAGCAATACGTTTAGGATTAAGTCGTGCAATGTGCGAACTAGATCCTGAAAACAGACTAGTATTAAAGCCAGAAGGTCTATTAACGAGAGACCCAAGAATGGTTGAGCGTAAGAAATTCGGACAGAAGAAAGCGCGTAAGAAATTCCAATTCTCGAAACGTTAATATCCAAACAACACTTAATTCAGAACTTGATATTTCAGGTTCTGAATTATTTTATTTTATTGAATTTAAGACGGTCTTGAATGCTGTTCAAGATCTTTTAATAGTTCCCAAAATAATTTTGGGACATAAGTTTAGCATCTAAATGAAGCCAACGGATTATAGGTTAACCCTAAAATCTCACTGGAACATTGCTAATTTAACAGAACGTAAACGATTACAAAATGGAAAAAGTAGAAGTAAAAGAATTACTTGAAGCAGGTGTACACTTCGGTCACCTTACACGTAAGTGGAACCCAAACATGGCCCCTTACATCTATATGGAGCGTAATGGTATCCATATTATCAACCTTTACAAAACAGCAGCAAAAATTGAAGAGACTTCTGAAGCTTTAGCTAAAATAGCAGCTTCTGGAAAGAAAATCTTATTCGTTGCAACTAAAAAACAAGCTAAAGACATCGTTGCTGAAAAAGCAGGTGCCGTAAACCAACCGTACATTACTGAACGTTGGCCTGGTGGAATGTTAACAAACTTCGTAACTATTAGAAAAGCGGTTAAGAAAATGGCCTCTATTGATAGAATGAAGAAAGATGGAACATTCAACTCTTTATCTAAAAAAGAACGTTTACAAGTAAATCGTTTACGTGCAAAATTAGAAAAGAACTTAGGTTCAATTTCTGATATGACACGTTTACCAGGTGCTTTATTTGTTGTAGATATTATGCGTGAGCATATTGCAATTAAAGAAGCTCAAAAATTAAACATTCCAATCTTCGCTATGGTAGATACAAACTCTGACCCACGTGAAGTTGATTATTTAATTCCTGCAAATGACGATGCTTCTAAATCTATTGACAAAGTTTTATCTATCGTAACTTCTGCTGTAGCAGACGGTTTAAACGAAAGAAAAGCTGAGCGTGCTGACAAAGACGCAAAATCTCAAAAAGGTGAAGCAAAAAAAGCGCCTAAAGCGGCCGTTGCTGATCAAGAAGAAGAATAAATAACATTTAGAATATATTCAAAAGTCGTTTAATTCTTTTCTTGCAAAGAAAAATAATTAATCGACTTTTTTAATTTAGAAACTATGGAAAATACTGTAAAAGTTACTGCAGCAGAAGTAAACAAGCTTAGACAAGCAACTGGTGCTGGTATGATGGATTGTAAAAAAGCTTTAGTTGAAGCTGGTGGAGATTTTGATAAAGCCATTGAAGTTTTACGTAAGAAAGGACAGAAAGTTGCAGAAAAAAGAGCCGATAGAGATTCTTCTGAAGGTGCTGCAATCGCAAAAATTAATGCAGATAACACTTCTGGTGTTGCTATTGTATTAGGTTGTGAAACTGACTTTGTTGGTAAAAACGAAAACTTCGTAGCCTTAGCAAATGACTTAGCTGATATCGCTTTAAACCATGACACAAAAGAAGCTTTCTTAGCAGCTGACTTTGGTGGCATGACAGTGGCTGAAAAATTAGTAGAGCAAACAGGTGTTATTGGTGAGAAATTAGACATCACTGCATTTGAAAAATTAGAAGCTCCTTACGTTGGACAATATGTTCACATTAATAAAATTGCAGCTTTAGTAGGATTATCTTCTAAAGTAGATAACGCTGAAACTTTAGTTAAAGACGTTGCTATGCAAGTTGCTTCTATGGGTGCTACATCATTATCTTACAAAGATTTTGATCCTGCTTATGTGGCTTCTGAAACTGAAGCGCGTATCGCAGTAATCGAAAAAGATAACATAGAATTAGGACGTTTAGGTAAAACTTTAAAGAATGTACCAAGTTACATCTCTATGGCACAATTAACGCCAGAAGTTATCGCTGAAGCTGAAGAAGCTGCGAAAGCAGAATTAAAAGCTGAAGGGAAACCAGAACAAATCTGGGACCGTATTTTACCTGGTAAAATGGAGCGTTTTATTTCTGATAACACAACTTTAGATCAAGAACAATGTTTATTAGATCAGAAGTTTATCAAAGATGAAAAGAAAACTGTTGCAGATTACGTTGCTTCTTACGGAGACGTTGCTGTAACTGGATTTAAACGTGCTACAGTAGGATAATTAATCTACCTTTAGTACCGAAATCACATATTAAAAACCACTATTCTTTAAGGAATAGTGGTTTTTTTTGTACCACCTATAAACATTGAACTTCAAGCAAAACGCTTCAAAACTTTTTAGATAAAATCTGCTTTTGTCTTTTTTTTCACTTTTACGGATGCTAATAATTACGTAGCTTTGCTCAACTTTTAAAAGGTATAGAAAAATAGGTTCTAAAACAGTCTTATTTCAATATACACCTTACTTAGCGCCAATTAAAAGCAATAGACACGATCTAATGAAATATAAAAGAGTACTACTTAAATTATCTGGTGAAGCCTTAATGGGAGATCGCCAATACGGAATTGACCCAGAGCGTTTATCAGAATATGCCAAGGACATTAAAGAAATCACAGCATTAGGTGTGGAAGTTGCAATCGTAATCGGAGGAGGCAATATTTTTAGAGGTGTTGCTGGAGCCATGCATGGTATGGACCGCGTACAAGGGGACCATATGGGAATGTTGGCAACCGTAATTAATGGTTTAGCCTTACAAAATGCCTTGGAAGATGCCGATATTAAAACGCGTTTACAAACTGCAATAAAAATTAATGAGGTTGCTGAACCGTTTATAAGACGTAAAGCACTAAGTCATCTTAAAAAAGGACGTGTTGTTATTTTTGGTGGTGGAACCGGAAACCCTTATTTCACCACAGATTCTGCGGCCGTTTTAAGAGCCATTGAAATTGAAGCCGATGTTATTTTAAAAGGTACCCGTGTGGATGGGATTTATACCGCGGACCCAGAAAAGGATTTAAACGCTGTAAAGTTTGATCATATTACCTTTGATGACGTGTTACGCAAAGGCCTAAAAGTTATGGATACCACAGCTTTTACCTTAAGTCAAGAAAACAAATTGCCTATTATTGTTTTTGATATGAATAAAAAAGGAAACCTTCTTAAAGTGGTTTCCGGAGAGAACATAGGGACTACAGTAAATCTATAATTTGGCATAAATTTTAATCAGATATCATTAAGATTTTAAACTATGAACGAAGACATTACATTTATAATTGACAGCACAAAGGAGGCTATGGATGCCGCCTTAAAACACTTAGAAAAACAATTTGTTAACATTAGAGCTGGTAAAGCTAGCCCTGCCATGTTAGGAAGTGTTATGGTAGATTACTACGGGTCTCAAACTCCGTTAAGTCAAGTGGCTAATGTGAATACTCCAGATGGAAGAACTATTACCGTTCAACCCTGGGAAAAGAACATGTTACAAGAAATAGAACGTGGTATTATGATTGCCAATTTAGGGTTTAACCCAATGAATAATGGAGATCTTATTATCATTAACGTACCCCCATTAACAGAGGAGCGTCGTAAAGACTTAGCAAAGCAAGCGAAAGCAGAAGCGGAAGATGCTAAGATTGGAATTAGAAATGCTCGTAAGGATGCCAACCACGAGATTAAAGATTCGGACACTTCTGAAGATTTACAAAAAAATGCAGAAATCGATGTTCAGAAATTAACAGATACTTACGTTAAAAAAATTGACGCCCTTCTAGAGGTCAAAGAAAAAGAGATTATGACCGTGTAAACGTCATCTTAAATCCACATACTGTATCCCAAACCCTGTGGTTTGGGATATTTTTTACTAAATAAATTTAAATATTCAAAATGCTAAAGCATCTGTTTGTCGTTTTATTACTAACGCTTGCCACTTACAGTCATGCCCAACAGCAGCCTACCCCACAATCAAAAAAAGCAGAAAGAGACTCGATAAAACGTACCGAGTTTATTAAACAAATTGGTAATGGTTATTTGCCATTTAATTACTTTAATATTGATCTGCGTTACCTTATTAAATTTAATCAATATGAAGGCTTACGAAGTGGACTAGGCGGGATCACCAATGATGCGTTTTCAGAAAAGTACCGCATAAATGGCTATGCCGTTTATGGCTTTAAAGACAAAGCCATAAAATATAAAATTGGCGGCGGTTTTAGAATTGATGAAACCACAGACACTTGGATTAACCTCGCTTATATTGACGACTTACAAGAAACCGGAAGCTCTAAATTTTTAACCGATAAGCGTTTTTTTACATTTTTTGAACCACGTTTATTAAATATTGATTTGTTCCATAGACATATTACCAAGTCTATAGCCATTCATCATAAACTCTCTAACCACCTTCTTACTGAAACACAGGTGGCCACTTCTAAAATAAACCCCACCTATAATTATAGCTATCTCCTAAATGGAGAAAGCTATAACAATTTCAACCTCACTACAGCGCAGATGAGTTTGCAATGGAGTCCTTTTAGTACCTATAAATTTATTAATGATAACCTTAAAGAAACCAAAGATGGCTATCCAAAATTTACGCTTCAAGTCACGCAGGCCTTTAAATCTATTTTAGGAAGTGATTTTAATTTTTCTAAACTCGATTTTAGAACTCTACAACAATTCAACCATAAAAATAATGCTAAAACTAGCATTACCTTAGTGGCCGGTATTGCAGGTGGTAACGCACCATTAACGCACCTCTACCACGCCTACCCTAACAATATTACTAAAGAAGCCATTATGCAACGGTTTTCTGTGGCGGGATTAAATAGTTTTGAAACCATGTATTTTAATGAGTTTTTTAGTGATAAGTTTTCAACATTACAACTCAAACACGCCTTTAGTCCATTTAAGATTTCTAGCCGTTTCAAACCGCAATTGGTTCTTATTTCTCGTTATGCAGTTGGCGATATGAACAGTATTGATAAACATCAAGGTATTGACTTTAAAACCTTAGATAAGCTTTACTCCGAATCGGGCTTTGAAATTAACAAGCTACTCTTTGGCTTCGGGCTTAGTTTTGCCTACCGCTATGGAGGCTACCACCTCCCAAATTTAGAAGATAATATTGCCTTTAAATTTACCTTTAACATTTCCTTATAAAGGAAATTATATTCCTGTTAATTAAGTTACAATTCCTTAGGTTTTTTCTACCTTTGCCGCTCATTTCTCTCAAGGGAAGTGATTTATGAATGGGAACCATTTCATTAAAAAAATCGTTATTTCAACCCGTATCTTAAGAGCTGGCTCTGAGAAATATATTAATGCATGTTTAAAATTTTAACCACAGGATTTTGGGAAGCTATTGCAAGACTTATTCTTCGTAATAAAATTATAATACTCATTGCCATTGTTTTGGCCACGGTCTTTTTCAGTTCGCAATGGAAATACATGCAGTTTTCATCTACAGAGGCTAATTTATTGCCCGATGATCACGAAACCAACCTTGTTTATAACGACTTTTTAGAAATTTTTGGAGAGGAAGGAAATCTTGTGGTCCTAGGAGTTAAAGACTCTACCATCTTCACGGTAAAACAATTGAATGCTTGGAATAACCTGGCGGATTCCTTTAAAGGCTATGATGAAGTCGATGCGGTTTTATCCATTAAAGATCTTCAAAAATTAGTTAAAAACACGGAGAAAGAACGCTTCGATTTAAAACCGTTTATTAAAGACTCCATTGCCAATAAGCAACAAATTTTAGCCCTAGAAAAGGAGCTTTTTGAGCAGTATCCTTTTTACGATAATTTCTTATTTAATGCCGAGACTAAAACCATAAGAACGGCCATCTATCTTAAAAAAGATATTATTAATACTCCGGCAAGGAAAGTATTTATTCTTAATGTCCTTCAAGAAAAAATTGATGCTTTTGAAGCCCAATCGGGTCTCGATGTTAGAGTGTCTGGAATGCCGTACATCCGTACCCTAAACTCTAAAAGTATTATAGACGAAATTCCTGTTTTTATTGGTGGTGCGCTTTTTGTTACCTCTCTAATCTTCTTTTTATTCTTTAGGTCTTTTAGAGCCACCTTTATTTCTTTAATTGTGGTCTGTGTTGGGGTAATGTGGACCTTTGGTATTCTAGGCATGTTAGGTTATGAGATTACTGTACTTACGGCTTTAATTCCGCCCTTAATTATTGTTATTGGAATTCCGAATTGTGTTTTCTTAATTAATAAATACCAACAAGAAGTTAAATCGCATGGTAATAAAGTAAAATCCTTACAGCGTGTTATTACTAAAGTAGGGAATGCGACTTTAATGACCAATGTTACCACGGCTTCTGGTTTTGGTACATTTATATTAACAGAAAGTACCTTATTAAAAGAATTTGGTATTGTTGCCTCCTTAAGTATTTTGGCGATTTTCATGTTGTGCTTGCTAATCATTCCTATCATGTACACGTTCTTACCTTTTCCTAAAGAACGTCATTTAGAGCACTTAAATAAGCGTTGGATTGGCGCTTTTGTACATTGGATGGAGTCTATGGTGAAGAACAAAAAAATCAGCATCTACATCACCACCCTTATTTTAATTATCACAGGAATTATTGGGGTCTATCAAATTAAAATTTCAGGAAGTCTTATTGAAGACATGCCGCAAGACACCGATTTTTTTAGCGATATCCGATTTTTCGAATCTGAGTTTAATGGAATTATGCCCTTAGAGATCATGATTGATACTAAGCGTAAAAAAGGCGTGATGAAATTATCAACCTTAAAGCGTATGGATGAATTGGAAGATCTCATTATTGAAATTCCAGAATTATCACGTCCTATTTCTGTTGTGAGTTTGGTAAAATACAGTAAACAGGCCTACTATAACGGAAATCCTAAATATTACCAATTACCGACCAGTCAAGAAAACAGCTTTATTCTGTCTTACGCTAAAAACTCTACTTCCAACACGGATATGTTAAGTGATTTTGTAGATCGTACAGGGCAATATGCTCGTATCACGACGTTTATGAAAGATATTGGTACGGATAAGATGGAGCGTATTCAAGAGGATCTTCAAAATAAAATTGATAAATTATTTCCAGAGGAACGTTACGAAGTGACCATCACCGGAAAGGCTTTAGTCTTTTTAAAAGGGACCAAATACTTGGTTAAAAACTTATTGATTTCATTGACCTTAGCCATTGTTCTTATTGCCTTATTTATGGCTTACCTTTTCCGTTCGTTTAAGATGATAGTGGTCTCGCTAATTCCTAATCTACTCCCGTTATTAATTACGGCCGGTATTATGGGCTTTATAGGTGTACCAATTAAGCCATCAACTATTTTAGTCTTTAGTATTGCTTTTGGGATTTCGGTAGATGATACCATTCACTTTTTAGCCAAATACAGACAAGAATTACAAGCCAATAACTGGAAAATTAGAAAATCAGTTTACGGGGCTCTGAGAGAAACTGGGGTGAGTATGATTTATACCTCTATCGTTTTATTCTTCGGGTTTTCAGTATTTACCATCTCTAGTTTTGGCGGAACCGTAGCTTTAGGAGCGTTAGTTTCTATAACATTGTTATTTGCTATGCTCTCTAACTTATTATTATTACCATCGTTATTACTATCTTTAGAACGAAATATTGCAAATAAGGAAGTCTTGAAAAAACCGTCGATAAATATTATTCCTCCAGAGGGTGACGACGAAGCTTCTAGCGATAACAAAAAGCACGATTAAATTAAATTTTAGCATTCAAAATAATAAAAAAATGACTTCAAAAACTGTAGCTGAACTACTATCTCAAGAGGTAACTTTACAAGAAGTGACCATTAAAGGTTGGGTGAGAACTTTTAGAGCCAAGCGATTTATCGCTTTAAATGATGGGTCTACCATAAACAATATCCAATGTGTCGTTGATTTTGAAAATTTTGACGAGGCTACTTTAAAACGTATCACCACAGGCGCTGCCATCCATGTTACAGGAGATTTGGTAGAAAGCCAAGGGAAAGGACAATCCGTAGAGATTGTTGTAAAAACATTAGAGATTTTAGGTGATTCTGATCCTGAAACCTACCCTATTCAACCTAAAAAACACTCTTTTGAGTTTTTAAGAGAGAACGCACACTTACGTACAAGAACAAACACTTTTAGTGCTGTAATGCGTTTACGTTCTTCATTGTCTTTTGCTGTTCACAAATATTTTAATGAGAATGGTTTTAACTATATGCATACACCAATTATTACCGGAAGTGATGCTGAAGGTGCAGGTGAAATGTTTAAAGTGACCAACTTAGATGCAAAAAATCCACCGTTAAATGAGGACGGTTTTGTAAATTATAAGGAAGATTTCTTCGGAAAGGAAACCAATTTAACCGTATCTGGACAATTAGAAGCTGAGACGTATGCCATGTCTTTAGGTAAAGTCTACACGTTTGGCCCGACCTTTAGAGCAGAAAACTCGAACACCTCACGTCACTTAGCTGAATTCTGGATGATAGAACCAGAAGTTGCTTTTATGGATTTGGCCGGTAATATGGACTTAGCAGAAGATTTTATGAAATCGGTTTTAAGCTATGTTTTAGAGCACAATAAGGAAGATTTAGAGTTCTTAGATAAGCGTTTAGCAGATGAAGATAAGACCAAGCCACAAGCCGAGCGCAGTGCTATGGGCTTAGTTGAAAAAATTAAATTTGTTGTCGATAACAACTTTAAACGTGTAAGCTATACAGAAGCGATTGATATTCTTAAAAGCTCGAAACCTAATAAAAAGAAGAAATTCAACTATATTATTGAAGAATGGGGTGCTGATTTACAATCTGAACACGAGCGTTTCTTAGTTGAGAAGCACTTTAAATGTCCGGTAATTTTATTTGATTACCCTGCAAATATTAAAGCGTTTTACATGCGTTTAAACGAAGATGGTAAAACGGTAAGAGCCATGGATATTTTATTCCCTGGCATTGGTGAAATGGTCGGCGGATCGCAACGTGAAGAACGTTTAGACGTTTTAAAAGAAAAAATGAAAGCCTTAGATATTGACGAGGAAGAATTATGGTGGTATCTAGACCTCCGTAAATACGGTTCTGCGGTCCACTCTGGCTTTGGTTTAGGATTTGAGCGTTTAGTGATGTTTGCTACCGGAATGAGTAATATTAGAGATGTTATTCCTTTCCCTAGAACGCCACAAAATGCGGAATTTTAATGGATATATCATATAACCTGATGGGATTTTAGAATCCTATCAGGTTTTTTTCATTACTTTTATAAGCAACAGAAATTTTATGTCTCTTAAGCAGTTTTTACAATTTAAACTCTCACAAAAGCTCTCGCCACAGCAGATTCAACTGATGAAGTTGATACAACTGCCTACGCAAGCTTTTGAGCAACGTTTAAAACAAGAATTAGAAGAAAACCCAGCCTTAGATACGGGCAAAGAATCGGAAGCTTTAGAAGATAATTTTGACGAGTTTGATAACTCTGATACTGAATACGAAGAGGACAGCGACAATATTGATGCAGAAGATATTAATATTGACGAATATCTCAGCGATGATGAAGTCCCAGAATACCGTACACAAGCTAATAATTACAGTGCGGATGATGAGGAAAAAACCATGCCTTATGCTGCAGGAACCTCGTTTACTCAGCATCTTATTAACCAACTCAACACCTTTCGTTTAACCGAAAACCAAGAGGAAATTGCTTATTTCTTAGTGGGTAGTGTAGATGAGAGTGGTTACATTCGTCGTTCTTTAGCCGACATTACAGACGATTTAGCTTTTACCCAAAACATTTATACTACAGAAGAAGAGGTAGAAGAGGTTTTAAAAGTGGTACATCAGTTAGATCCGGCCGGGGTAGGCGCAAGAAATCTGCAAGAGTGCCTAAGCATACAATTACATAGAAAAGAGCAAAGTCCGGATGTGGCCTTAGCCACCACTATCATTGATAAAGGTTTTGAACAATTTACTAAGAAGCATTATAAAAAATTAATGCAGAAGTTCAATATCACTGAAGAACAACTTAAGGAGGCTATTGAAGAAATAGAGCGTTTAAACCCAAAACCAGGAGGCTCTTACGCCGGGAACAACAAGATGGTAGAACATATTGTACCCGATTTTGCCATTAAAATTGTAGATGGTGAATTAGAACTGACGCTCAATGGTAGAAACGCACCAGAATTACACGTTTCTAGAGAATATAACAACATGCTTAAAGGGTATAAGGCTACAAAAGAAAAGTCTAAAGCCCAAAAGGATGCCGTAATGTTTATTAAGCAAAAACTAGATGCTGCTAAATGGTTTATTGAAGCGGTAAGGCAACGCCAGCAAACTTTGTTTGTAACCATGAGCTCCATTATGCATTACCAAAAAGAATATTTCTTAACCGGTGACGAGCGCAATTTACGTCCGATGATTTTAAAGGATATTGCCGACGAAATTGATATGGACGTTTCTACCATATCACGTGTGGCTAATAGCAAATATGTAGACACCCCATATGGTACCAAATTGATTAAAGAATTCTTTTCAGAATCTATGACCAATGACCAAGGTGAAGAAGTTTCTACACGAGAAATTAAGAAAATATTAGAAACGGTTATCGAGGAAGAAAGTAAAAAGAAGCCTTTAACTGATGAAGCCCTTTCAAAGATTTTAAAAGAAAAAGGATACCCTATTGCAAGACGAACGGTTGCCAAATATAGAGAACAACTCGACATTCCTGTAGCAAGACTGAGAAAAGAACTCTAAGAACACTCCGATGAAAAATTTTATTTTAAAGGGAGTATCGTTTGTATTTCATCCGTTAATCATGCCACTGTTGGGAGTGTTATTTTACTTTTCTAAAACGCCGAGATATATTCCAACGGCGGTTATGAAAGCTAAAATATTCTCTATTGTTATTTTAACTATCATTCTCCCGATCCTCTTATTTTTCTTACTTAAAACGATTAATAAGGTTCAGAGTATCTATTTAAAAAGTACCCAAGAGCGTTTAATACCGCTTTTCATCAATTGTATTATTCTTGCTTTAATTTTAATTAGAGTCCTTACCCCTAATGAGATTATAGAGCTATATTATTTCTTTTTAGGGATACTATTTTCAACCTTGATCTGCTTTATTTTAGCCGTGTTTAAATTTAAAGCGAGTATCCATATGATTGCCGCATCCGGCTTCTTTATGTTTGCCGTTGGCCTTAGTTTACATTATCATATTAACATTAACGGAACCATAGCGCTCATGATGATTATTATGGGGGCCATAGCAACCTCTAGACTGCATTTAAAAGCGCACACCAACAAAGAACTCATTATTGGTGTTTTAACGGGCTTAGGGCCGCAATTTTTACTCTTAAATTATTGGTTATAGAATATAGAACATCAATCCTAATTTGATGGCTTTTGTATCTAAAGCGTTACCATTAAATGTCGATTCCTTATCAAAAATGGTATTCAAACCATAGTACATATGAAAATTCCAAGTGCCATAGCCAGCGCTTAAGGTTAAGCCATATTGTAGAGGTTCAAAACGATCGCTATTACTAATTTTAACGTCCCCTAAATCGCTTTTAAACTTAGCGATACTCTGTACGAGGTAACCAACTTTAAAACCGGTATAAATACGCCAAAAGTTGTAATCTGTAGCGGTAGAGGTTCGCCAACGGATCTCAAAAGGAACTTCAATAAGATAGGTTTCAAATTTATTTTTAGACACGTTATAGTCATCTTCATCAATAGCTGTAAAAACAACCTCATTATCGACCTCTTGAATTAAAATATTTTTCTGATTATAACTATTTCCAGAAATTCCCAAACCAATACCTATAGCCACGTTACGGCGTTTATTAATCGGCATATCTCTGATAACGCCAAAATGGAATCCCGCAGAAAACCCGTTTTGAGAAATTCCTGAAGGTTTATCATTAAGTAAGTCATAGGTTACAGATGCATAAAACTGATCTTCTCTATAATCCTTATAACGTTCTGTTAAATCGGTATTACCATTCTGAGAAAACCCCATAACACCTATAAACCCAAGTAAAAGTAAAACATGCCTTTTCATGTTGATAAAGCTACAAAATCTTTAAAAGTAAATAAACAAAAAAACGTCCTGATTGCTCAGGACGTTTTCTATATAAAATTAAGAAATTTTACATTTATTGTGGCGCTTTTGTATTTGCAATGTACATTACTTTTAATGCATTTGCTTTACGTAGCTCTTGTTTAATATCGGATACCAAACCTGCATTTGTCTCTTTGTCTACTTTAAGACCGATAACAACTTTACTTTGCAGTTCTTCATTCATTTCGCTGATCCCTTGGTACACTGAAGACTGAACATCTTCAACGGTAATAAAAGCATCATTAAACTGAATTCTTGGCTCTTCACCAAATTGCTTATACTGACTACTTGGTTTCCCTGCATAAATAAAGATTGTTCTATCTTTCTTAAGCTTTTCAACCTGATCTGCACTAGGCAATCTGTTTTCAATCATTAGCGAACTGTCTCTCATTACAGTAGCAACCATAAAAAAGAAAAGCAACATAAATACAATATCTGGAAGTGATGCCGTTGAAATCGCTGGCAATTCACCTTTCTCCTTTTTTCTAAATTTAGACATACTTATTTGTTTTTAACTTTTATCTGGTTCTGCTTCAGACAATTTCATTGGGAAAAGTTTCTTAATGGTCTCAATACGCTCATTAAGGACTTCATCCTTACTAAATTGATTCTTCTCTTTCTCTTCTAACATTGCAGCGTAAACATTGTCTGCATTAGGATAATACTTCTTGTATAATCTTTCTGCCTCACGTTCTCTTAAGAAGTTGTAGGCTGCGACCAATTCATTCTGTACATCCATGTACTTCTCGTAAGAAGTCTCTCTGTCATGCTTCATTGAGATAATTGCTTTATCGGGGTGATCAGAAGACTCTTCTAATCGTTTCCCTTTACAATAATCACAAGATTCACCTGCTGGGTTAGTACCACCACCATTATCTAAAAAGTCAATTGCTGCTTGTCTTAATTCACTAATAGGCATTTCCTCTTCTTCTACTAAGAGTTGGTTATTCCTGTTAATGTTTACAGTAAATAGATTTTTTTGTCTAATGATAGGAGGCTCTACTTGAGTATCGTCAATAGGTGGCAAACTTCTTAATAATCCTTTATCCTTTTCAATAGTAGTTGTTACTAAGAAAAATATAAGTAATAAGAAGGCAATGTCAGCCATTGATCCTGCATTTACTTCGGGTGCTGCTCTTTTTGCCATACTATTAATTATTTACTTATTACTTTTTTAACACCTGAGAAAGTCATTGTAACAGCCGCAATTGCTAATAGAATATAAAATGCTATTAAACCTGCGCCTACCATATGAGACTCTCCTTCTGTAGCCATTACGTCTCCGTTTTTATAACCCATTGGGTCACCACCAGAAACGACATAAGAAATAATTAATACTACTGCAAAAGCACCAATACCAATTAAAGTACTCTTAAGAGAACCTGTGTTTGTAAATAGATTTTTTAAAACAAAAACTACTACAAATAGCACAGCTAATCCTAATATAACGTAAGCAGTGTAAGCCATAGGCTCAAACAACCCTGCTTTTTCGCCTGTCTCCATAGCTTCATCACCAGCAGCCAAAACTCTTATTAGAGAAATGATACCGAACAAGCTAAGAACAGCGACTAATATTTTTAATATTTTGTGCATAATTAATTTTTATTTTTTGTGTCTTACTAATAAATCCATCAATGTGATAGATGCATCTTCCATATCATTTACAATACTATCAATCTTAGCGATGATGTAATTATAAAAGATCTGAAGAATAATCGCTACGATAAGACCAAATACAGTTGTTAAAAGTGCTACTTTAATACCACCTGCTACTAAAGAAGGTTGCATATCACCTGCAGCTTCAATTTTATCGAAGGCTTGAATCATACCGATTACCGTACCCATGAAACCAAGCATTGGTGCCAAAGCGATAAATAAAGAAATCCAAGACACATTCTTTTCTAATTGACCCATTTGTACTCCACCGTAAGCGACAACAGCTTTTTCAGCAGCATCGATACCTTCATCGGTTCTGTCTAAACCTTGATAGAAAATAGAAGCAACAGGTCCTTTTGTATTTCTACAAACTTCCTTAGCAGCCTCAACACCACCTGAATTAAGGGCATCTTCTACATTTTGGGTTAATTTCTTTGTGTTTGTTGTGGAAAGGTTTAAGAAGATAATTCTCTCAATAGCAATCGCTAATCCAAGAATTAAACATAGTAGTACAATACCCATAAAGCCTGGACCACCTTCAATAAAACGCTTTTTTAATTCTTGATGGAAACTTACATCCTCAGAAGCAGGCTCTTCTTGAGCTAAAGTTGTTACAGTTGCTGTTGTAGTTGCCAATGTTGTTGCATTCGCATTAACAGTTCCGATCGCCATTAAACATGTTATGGCAAGGATAGAAAATAATCTTTTCATTGTCTAAATCTTAATTTTATTAGTTAAAGTGTTAAAGATAAAAAAAAATATGCAATTACAACCTAAATATCAGCAGAGAGGAAGGGATTCGAACCCTCGATACCCTTTTGGAGTATACACACTTTCCAGGCGTGCGCCTTCGACCACTCGGCCACCTCTCTCTAAATTTATTTCAAAATTACATTGTGCCAAATAACGAAAAAATCTTCAAACACTAAAATTTATACTGTTATTTTTAGGACATTTCTCCGCGTAATGACGTTTCAAAAATAGTTTTAAATTCTTTATGATTTACATTTTCTCCTAAAAGATACATCAATTTTGTAACGGCTGCTTCCGTAGTGATGTCTCTTCCAGATATTACGCCCAATAATTTAAGATCGGAGCTGGTTTCATACTGTCCCATATTCACACTTCCACCAGCACATTGGGTCACATTCACAATGTGTAGTCCGTTTCTTATCGCATTTGCAATTAGCGTTAAAAACCAAGGTTCGGTCGTGGCATTTCCGGAGCCATAAGTTTCAAGAACAAGCCCTTTAATGAGCTTGCTTGTAAGAATAGCCTCGCAAATAGGTTGCGAGATTCCTGGAAAGAGTTTTAAGACTCCAATTCTGGTGTCCATTGCCGTTCTTAAAACCAGTTTACTATTAGGTTTCGGTCGCCATAAGGAGTCTGTATTTACCTTTAAATGCACGCCCGATTCTGCTAAATTGGGGTAGTTAAACGATTCAAAAGCTTCAAAATGTTCGGCGTTTAATTTTATGGTGCGGTTACCACGGTATAATTTGTATTCAAAATACAATCCGACTTCTCGAATTACAGGTTTCCCTTCTATTTGAAGAGACGCCATTTGAATAGAGGTAATCAGATTTTCTTTGGCATCGGTTCTTAAGTCGCCAATAGGCAATTGCGACCCGGTTAAAATTACAGGCTTGGCTAGATTTTCTAACATAAAACTTAAGGCTGATGCCGTGTAGCTCATGGTATCGCTGCCGTGCAAGACTACAAATCCGTCAAAATCTGAATAATGCGTTCCTATTATTGTGGCGATATCGGCCCAATATTTAGGATGCATATTAGAGGAATCTATAGGCTCTTCAAAAGAAATGGTTTCTATACTACAATCTAAGAGTCTTAGTTCGGGAATTTTTACCAGCAAACTATTAAAATCGAACGCTTTTAAAAACCCGGTATCAACATCTTTGATCATACCAATGGTTCCCCCAGTATATATTAATAAAATATGCGGTTGTTTTCCCATTTTAGATTCCGAATACGGCTTTTGAATTTTCTGTAGTTACTTTAGCGATCTCTTCTACAGAGACGTCATAAAGTTCTGATAATTTCTCTGCCACTTTATAGATGTAGGCACTCTCATTTCGTTTTCCACGGTAGGGTTTTGGTGCTAAATACGGCGCATCTGTCTCTAAAACAATATATTGAAGGTCAATTTGATTTATAAACTGATCGATCTTCCCATTCTTAAAGGTCACCACACCACCAATACCAAGTTTCATTTGATACGATATAGCTTGCTGTGCTTGCGCTAAAGTACCGGTAAAACAATGGAAAATTCCGAATAAATCATCCGACTTTTCCTCCTCTAACACCTGAAAAACTTCATCGAAAGCCGCTCTACAGTGAATTACAATCGGTAACTTGTACTGTTTTGCCCATTGTATTTGTTGTCTAAAGGCTTCAATCTGAATTTCTAAAGTAGACTGATCCCAATACAAATCAATTCCTATTTCTCCGATGGCCACAAACGAACGTGTTGCCAATTGAGTTTCTACATGACGGAGCTCTTCTTTATAATTCTCCTTAACAGAAGTGGGGTGTAAACCGGCCATTAAAAAGACATGTTCAGGAAAATCAGCTTCGAGTTGCAGCATAGATGCGGTATGTGAAGCATCGATGGCAGGAATAAAAAATCGAGACACGCCAGCCTCTAAAGCTCTTTGCATCATCGCAGCGCGATCTTCATTAAAAGCATCGCTATATAAGTGGGTATGGGTATCGGTAATTATCATGCTGCAAAAATAAAAAAGTCAACGTGGATAGGCCTACTTTCATAAGAGTATTTGCTCCATTATCCTTTGGTCTGTCAAACCTATATACACCTCCTCACCTACACCGCATTGCAACTTGTTTTATTCTAAACGCTTGAGCAATTGCTGCGCCTTCATATAGGTATTTGCGTCTTGAGGTATACTTTGTAAAACGTCAATGCAAGCCGCAATATTATCTTGCTTTAAATGGCTTAAGGCTAAAATCCACTTTGCCTTAGCCCTATATGCCGAACTGCCCTCTATAATTTTTAAAAGTAAATGATTAGCCTCTTCAAACTGGTTGGTTTCTACCAAGGCTATACTTTTATACATTTGAATCTCTAAATTGGCAAAATCGGCCTCTAGGATTTCATTAAACGCCTCCAAAGCTCCCGCATAGTCTTGCGTATTAAAACGTTCTTCTGCTAATTTGGTGGTGATATCATCCGGACTTCGCTGCATTAAACTAATGCTTTTAAAATCGTTATAATCTTCATAGCTAGGATTTGCAAAAATAGAGAACACCAGCACGACACCTATTAAAAAAACAACCACCACAACAGCAATTGTTAAGGTTTTAGATTTTTTTGATGGTTTGGGTTGAAGCGCTTCAGCCTCTAAAGCATTAAAATATTGATTAGAAATAACATCGAGGTTGGCCTTAAAGTCTCCAATTTCTTGTTCGTGTTTTAGACCATCTTCCAAATAAGCTTGAAGGCTGCTATAGATTTGAAAGGCTTCTTTAAGATTGCCATCGCCATTTAACTCGGCTTCAAAATTCAAACGGACATCCGAGGACATGGTTTTGGCTTGGTACTTTTGAAACATATCGAAACCCTCCGTATTTAACTTCACATGGTTACTCGCGTCTGACTGCTGCAAAACCAAAGTGGTCCATTCTGCTAAACAAGTGGTTTTGTTATTCTCTTCCGCTGAGGGATTCTTCAATAAAGAAAGGTCTTCTTCAGAAGTTAGCAACACGTCTTTACATGCGTTAGACAATTGCTGAAAACCGGTTTCATACCTACGGTTTTCATTTTCGTGAGCGATGGTTTTAGAAACCCACATTTCTACTACGGCTTCTGAAGGAGCTAACGCATTAAGATCAACTTGCCGGTTTGTATCGCGCCGCTGTAATTCTAACCCCCAACGGTGTTGACAAAGGGATAAAAAGTAGGTGCCAAATGCACAAGGAAGCACAACATTATGCTGCCTAAAATAATGGTAGATGACAATGACCGTTTCTTGAATGATATCTTGAGCATCGTAAACATCACCGTGCTGTTGCTTAATAAAGTTAATGACGCTTGGTGCCCACTGCTTATAAATAGCGTGAACAATCGCGGTATCGTTAGCAACTAATCTATTACAATAATTTTGATCCTTATGGTTTTGCATTTAGGCATGTATTTATAAACGAATTTAAAACATTTTCATGTAACACTAGGTCATAAACCCTAAGCTTCATTGAAGTAAAATAAGAAATACATTATAGCTTCATTGGTGAATTTAAAACATTACAATTTAAAAAGAATAATGCCCACTTGATTCTTAAAAAGCGAAACCTTTACTGATTCAATCAAATGGCAGATTTATATGGCTCTATTTTACACATTTCGTCATTATTCATCCTAACGGCTTGATAATTGCATTAGCAATTATTCGATAAAAACGATATAAACCACATGGAAACGCTAAAAGATTTTCTCTTAACCAAAGGGTATTCTAAAATAAAATTAAAATACACCAAAACCAATCACTTTGAAATTAAAGCCACTGTCAATGGCGTAAAAGGCCGCTTTATTTTAGATACTGGAGCCTCTAATAGTTGTGTAGGTTTTGAAGCCATAGAACGTTTTAACCTTAAAGTGAAGGATTCTGAAATTAAAGCCGTGGGCGCAGGTGCTTCTGACATGATGACACAGATTTCTACCTCTAATGCCATTAAAGTGGGGAAATGGAAAAAGAAACGCGTCTCCCTGATCCTCTTTAATCTGTCTCATGTGAATAACGGTCTTATTAGCCATGATGCAGATCCGGTAGACGGGATTTTAGGCGCTGATATTTTAAAGAAAGGGAAAGCCGTGATTGATTATGAGAAAAAGTACTTGTATTTAAAATTGTAATGGAAATAACAGCGTTGCCCTCCTTGGCAAAACAACCTTTCAATTATTCTAACCTCAACTAAACCTTTTTTTCAAAGGAAACAATTGTAAGAAATTCCATATACCATAGATTATTTTTATCTTTAGAATCTATTTCTTGAATTAATAGCAATATGAATCCTACTATTATAATTGCCGATGATCATCCATTGGTCTTAAAAGGCCTGCATGACTTTTTAATTGAAAAAGAATTTAATGTTATCGCTAGTGCAAAAAATGGCAAGGAAGCCTTAGCCTTGCTTAAAGCCCATAAACCAGATATTGCTATTTTAGATATAAAAATGCCTTTTTACACAGGTTTAGAGATTGCTGAACAATGTAAATCTGAAGAAATCCCCACCAAAATTGTTTTAATAACATTTGAAAAGGACGAACAAACCTACAACAATGCCAAAGCTTTAGGGATTTACGGATATGTCTTAAAAGAGTTTGCCTTAGTTGAAATTGAAAATTGCATCCTCTCTATCCTAGATAACAAGCCGTATTTTAGTCCGGAGTTGCTCAACTTTCTAGAACTTCAAGAGCTTCCTAAATATTTTGATACGCTTACCAATCATGAAAAGGGCATCGTAAAACTTATTTCGGAAAATAAAACTGGAGTGGAGATTGCAGATCACCTAAACATATCTCCTAGAACTGTAGAAAAACACAAGAGTAATATTATTAAGAAACTTAATTTAGAACCTAAACAAAACAGTTTATTGATTTGGGCCAAAGAACACTCTAAATTTTTAACATCTTAACACGACCTCTACCTTAGAAAATACGTAAAGTTACGTATAGTATGCCATTTTATTTTTTATGACCTTTACTCTATGTTACAAATGTAGGGGTTGTAGCATGAATTTTGTTATTAGTTAATTCTAAAACAATTGGATTAATTAATTCTTAGGGATTATTATGGGCCTCGAACATCCGTTCGAGGCCTTTTTTTGATTTAACCTTTAAAAATTTACGTAAAGTTACGTATTGCACTGTAAACTAATTATTTGCAATTTTACATCAGCTATTAATTCTAACTTAGGTTAAATCCTAAAAAAGCTCTGGATAGCATTATTTATTCAGAGCTTTTTAAAACGTATTAAGACTATGGAAACAATGAAAAATCATTCAACAACAAAAAGGGACAGAGTATTTATCATCTTGTTAATTGTGAGTTCAGTCATAGTAATCTCAGCAAATCTAGCTGTTAATTTTTATAGTTCATAAACATTTTAATAAGGGGAAAAAAAAGCGCCATCTCTAAGGAGATGGCGCTTTTGATATATCTATAAGTACGGCTTATAATTCTAAAGCCTTAGTTATATTATTATCCATTAATAATTCTTGTGGATTTTCTAATGCTTCTTTTACCGCAACTAGGAATCCAACAGATTCTTTACCATCAATAATTCTATGGTCATAAGATAATGCCACATACATCATTGGGTGAATTTCAACTTTACCATCTACAGCGATAGGACGCTCTATAATGTTGTGCATTCCTAAAATACCACTCTGAGGAGGGTTAATAATAGGTGTAGACAACATACTTCCAAAGACACCACCGTTAGTAATTGTAAAGGTACCACCAGTCATTTCATCCACAGTAATTTGTCCGTCTCTAGCTCTAAGTGCTAAACGTTTTACTTCAGACTCAACACCTCTAAACGATAGGTTTTCTGCATTTCTAATTACAGGAACCATTAAACCTTTAGGTCCTGAGACAGCAATACTGATGTCTACAAAATCATAGGTTAACATCTCCTTACCATCAATCATAGAATTTACAGCAGGATACATTTTTAATGCTCTTACAACCGCTAAAGAAAAGAAACTCATAAACCCTAAGCTTACACCGTGCTTGGCCTTGAATTCTTCTTTGTATTGCTTACGTAATTCAAAAATAGGCGTCATATTAACCTCATTAAAGGTGGTTAACATAGCCGTCGTATTTTTAGCTTCCACTAAACGTTCTGCAACTTTACGACGTAACATAGACATTTTACTATGCGTCGTTCCTCTATTTCCTCCGGTTGGTGTTCCCATGGAAGGCACAGCTTTTACAGCATCTTCTTTAGTTACTCTCCCATCTTTACCGGTACCAGAAACAGCACTTGCATCCATACCTTTTTCAGCTAAAACTTTCTTTGCAGCCGGACTTGCAGTCCCCGTCGCATAGGTTTTAGATTCTGAAGCTGCTGGTTTTGGCGCTTCTGCTTTAGGCGCTTCTTCCTTAGTTTCTGTAGTCGCTGACGCTTCTCCACCTTCTGGCTTTTCGGCACTTGTATCAATTAAACAAACTACCGCACCAACGGCAACCGCATCACCTTCTTCAGCTTTAAGTGTAATTGTTCCACTCACTTCCGCTGGCAACTCTAATGTTGCTTTGTCACTGTCTACCTCAGCAATGGCCTGATCTTTTTCTACATAATCTCCATCTTGCACTAACCACTCTGCAATTTCCACCTCAGTAATTGACTCGCCTGGTGAAGGCACTTTCATTTCTAAAATCATATTGTAATATTTATAACCTATGGTTTTAAGTTGTTCTTGTTTGACGGTATCTTCTCTAAAGAAAAGATCCTTAATTTATTATCGCTGATTATTTTTAGTTTTATCAAAAACAAAATCAATCACTTCTTTGTGTCTTATTTTTGAACGTACAGAACTACCTGCAGCAGGAGCCCCATAAGGTCTTCTACTTGCCACTCTAAAGTTCTTAGACTCTTCGAAGTTCATTAACATATGTGCATAAGCTCCCATGTTTCTTGGTTCTTCTTGAGCCCAAACAATATCATCTGCATTCTTGTACTTCTCCAATACCGCTCTCATATCTTGAGTTGGTAGTGGGAATAACTGTTCTATTCTAACTAAAGCAACATCATCTCTTTCAAGTTTTTCTTGCTCTTCTAATAAATCGTAATAAAATTTACCCGTTACAAACACTAAAGTTTTTATCTGCTCTACATTTGCTCTAGCATCATCAATTAACATCTGGAAACTACCGTTAGCAAATTCGTCTACCGTAGACACCACTTTTGGATGACGTAATAAACTTTTTGGTGTAAAAACGATTAATGGTTTTCTATAAGCCGCTTTTACTTGTCGTCTTAATAAGTGGAACATGTTGGCTGGCGTTGTACAATCTGCAATAAACATATTGTCCTTTGCACAAAGCTGTAAATAACGCTCCATACGACCCGATGAATGTTCTGCACCTTGACCTTCATAACCATGAGGCAATAGCATAACCAATCCATTCTGTAATTTCCATTTATCTTCAGCCGCAGAAATATATTGGTCTAACATAATCTGTGCTCCATTACTGAAATCTCCAAACTGTGCTTCCCAAATGGTTAAGGTTTTAGGACTTGCCATAGCATAACCATAATCAAAACCTACAACACCATATTCTGATAATAAGGAATTATAAATATAGAATTTACCTTGGTCATCACTTAGGTTATTCTGAAGTACAATTTCTTCTTCACTGTCTTCCACTTTAACAACGGCATGACGGTGCGAGAAGGTTCCACGTTCTACATCTTGTCCAGAAATACGAACATCGCTACCTTCTAATAATATAGAACCGTAAGCTAAATGCTCTGCCATAGCCCAATCTAATCGATCTTCATCAAACATCGCTTGTCTCGACTCGATTAAACGTTGAATTTTTCTAATGAATTTCTTGTCTTTAGGAAGATTTGAAATGGTCTTAGTAATTTTCTTAAGCGCTTCTATAGGGTAAGTTGTATCTACCGGCTTCATCATTTTATCTTCTTCAACAGAAGTAAAATCTACCCATTCATTTTGCATAAATGGTGTAATCTCTGTCTTTTCGACCTTACGAGAATCAACCAGCTTTTCTTCAAGCTTATCTTTATATTCTTTTTCTATTTTAGAAACAAAACCTTTATCAATAACGCCTTCAGACATTAAGCGCTCCGCATAAATATCTCTTGGATTTTTATGTTTCGCAATTGCTTTATAAAGTAAGGGTTGTGTAAACTTAGGCTCGTCACCTTCATTATGCCCGTATTTTCTATACCCTAACATATCGATAAAGACATCCCGCTTAAATTTCATTCTGAAATGCAGCGCAAATAATGTGGCATGTACTACGGCTTCTACATCATCCGCATTGACGTGTAATACAGGAGATAAGGTCACCTTACCAACATCTGTACAATACGTACTAGAACGTGCATCTAAATAATTGGTGGTAAACCCAATTTGGTTATTTACCACAATATGTATAGTTCCTCCTGTTTTATAACCATCTAATTGTGCCATTTGCACTAGCTCATAAACTAAGCCTTGTCCTGCTATAGCAGCATCACCATGTACAATAATAGGTAATACTTGCGATGGATTATCAGGATATTTATCATCTTGTTTAGCTCTGGCTATACCTTCTACGACTGCACCAACCGTTTCTAAATGTGAAGGGTTAGGAGCAATATTCAGGTTAATTCTTTTACCAGAATCGGTAACACGATCACTCGTCCAACCTAAGTGGTATTTTACATCCCCATCAAAAATAGCTTGCTCATAATCTTTACCATCAAATTCGCTAAAGATATCTTTGGCTGATTTTCCGAAGATGTTTGTTAATGTACTTAAACGCCCTCTGTGCGCCATACCCATAACGAATTCTTTTACATCGTAACCTGAAGCTTGCTCAATTAAAGCGTCTAAAGCAGGTATTAAGGCCTCACCTCCCTCTAAAGAGAATCGTTTTTGACCGACATATTTAGTATGTAAAAAGTTTTCGAAAGAAACCGCTTCATTAAGCTTTCTAAGAATAGTTTTCTTTTGATCTGGAGAAAACTGTGGGTTGTTATCGTTGACATTAAGCTTTTGCTGAATCCATTTAATTTCTTCAGGCTTTCTTATGTACATATATTCCACACCGATAGAATCGCAATACACTTTTTCTAAATGATCTATAATCATCTGTAAGGTTGCCGAAGATCCTAAACCTAAAACTTCACCTGCAGAGAACACTGTTTGTAAATCGCTCTGAGATAAGCCAAAGTTTTCAACTTCTAAGGTAGGGGCATATTTTCGTCTAGCACGTACTGGATTTGTTTTGGTAAACAAATGGCCTCGACTTCTATAGCCTTCGATAAGTTTTAAAACTTGGAATTCTTTTTGAATTTGTTCTGGTATTTGCGTAGAAACACCTTCAATAATTTCACCCTCTACACCATAATTTTCGGATCCAAAGTCGTAACCTTGAAAAAAGGCCCGCCAGCTTGGCTCTACAGAATCTGGGTTTTTGAGGTATTGGTCATATAAATCAGCAAAATATGCTGTATGTGCCGCGTTGAGAAAGGAATATTTATCCATTTTACTTTTTGAGACGTTGTCGTTTCAACATAATTTAGTCAAAAATACAACTTTTAACAAATATAGATAAGGATTTATTATATTTATAACATATTGATTTGAACTTCTAAAAACAGACCCAACGTGAAACCTCATTTTACCTTTAAAATACTTATTGCGAGCCTTCTTTACTTTTTGTTTACAAACCTCTCTTTTGCGCAAAACTCGAAATCTTACCCCAGTGATTTTTGGAGTCATATGGAATATGGTGGCGGGATAGGACTTAATTTTAGTGATGGTTATTTTAGCGCCTTTGTAGCCCCAAACGCCTTGTATCGTTTTAATCCTTATGTGGCGACAGGAATTGGTTTAAACTACTCATACAGCAGCCAAAAAGACATTTATAAATCGACTGTTTTGGGTGGAAGCCTTATCGCTTTAGTTAATCCTATTAAGGAGATACAGCTTTCTGCGGAATTTGAGCAATTACACGTCAGTCGTAATTACGACAATCGATATGTAGGAAATGCGGATGAAGACTATTGGTATCCGGCCTTATTTTTAGGAGCAGGTTACAGCAGTGGCAATGTGACCATTGGAATTAGATACGATGTCCTTTACGACAAAGATAAAAGTATTTACACGGAAGCTTGGATGCCTTTTGTACGCTTTAGGTTTTAAGAAGTGCCTTCATATTGTCTCATTTTCCCTGTAAATTCTTCAATATGAATTACAAATATAACGGCAACCTCATCCTTATTTATTTTAGCGGAGAACTCACTGATATAATCGAGATCGCGCCTCTCGGTGCGCATCACCACCTCTTTTACGCCAAGTGAAAATTCGTGCAGTAATGCTTTGGCATCGCAGCCATCGAGTTCCTCATAAACCCCATGAGCGACCACCGACCTCCAGCTATTGATGTTTTTTATTTCTGCGACCTCCAAGGCTACTTTTCCGTGCAACCGTAAGGCATTAATCTTATGCCCTTCATTAGAGTAACATATAATACGGTTATTCTTATAAAAGTAAGTAATAGGTACAATAAACGGTTCATTATGATAAATGTATGCTAAATGACCTACGTAATGTTGACTTAATAGCAACATGCAGTCTTCTTGTTGTAATGATTTTATCATAATATTTCGGTTTAAATTATACTATTGGCTATGTAATACTAGCAAGGGTAGGTTCATTCTCGATTTTATTTCTTTATTGGGTGAGGCACTAAATAGACGTTCTACAAAGGATTTATCTTGGGCAACATATGTGGTTATATCTATAGGATGAGTTTCCAAGTACTTAGCCACAGCCTTATCAACGTCATCGGCCTCAACCCTTTGGTAACGCGCCCCTAAATAGGCTAAATTATCCAGGTCATTAACCACCACAGTGGTATCTACTATATTTTTAACCAAACGCAGCACATGCAATTTCAGCTTAAATCGTGTTATAAACGCAATAATGATATCCATTAAATATTGGTCTAAAAGCGTTGTTGGATTTAAAACCACCAAAAACTCATGAGGCAACTTAAAACGATAGCCACTAGGTACAACTAAAGTTTTACAACTTACTTTTTCAATGACATTAATGGTGTTGCTCCCCATAAGTACTTCTTTTACATTAGAAGCACCATTACTCCCCATCACAATATAGTCTAGAGAAAATTTACGTACGGCCTGCTTAATCGCATCGGTAAATACATCATAGTCAATCACGGTTTTAAACTCGTAATGTTCATGAGCGTAATCTTTTATTAATGTTGCTTTTAAAGACTTTAATTTCGCTTTTGGTTTTTCAGCAATGGCTTCATACACACTATCTTTAGAATTCTCCAATAAATCATCAGAAATATAGCTTTCAACCTTATGCACATACATTAAATAAAAGGTACAAGGGTTGCCACTAAAAAACTGCAAAGCATACAAAATAGCATTGGTTGCATTCTTAGAAAAATCCGTAAGTAATAGTATCTTTTTCATAACTTTAAGACTTGTCACTAAAGCTAATAGAACCTTCTCAAAAAAACTATGACAAGAATCAGTTCCATTAAAAAGAGACAAAAAAGCGACTTATCTTAGCCACTTCTATACCAGCCCTTTAAAGATACATATAAATAAATTTAAAATTGAAATAAAACTTAGGTTTACCAAGTTCGTTTTTAAGAATATTGGGCTTTATACCACACTTTTTGCCACTCGCGCTGCAGAATGATGAAAGCCACTTGTTGGGAGAGTACATAAACGTCACTGCCATCGAGGCTTTTAATGGTAGCCTCGGGAACGTCTACTATATATAATAGATTGAGATAGTCTGAAAACTTGGAATTGATAAGATGCAAGATGGTTTCGTGAAGCAGCATATTTAGACTCGTTGGCAAAATATCGTCTTTAAACTCAAGATCTATATTGGCATATAAGAGATCCTTATTGAGTTGTGCCACCAGTTTATGATAAAGCTCTAAGCCTTCGGCCTCTTGGATTAAATCATCAAAATTAGAAGGCAATTTCATTACACACGTCTATTCATTAACTGTTCACCAAATAAAAGTAAACCTTGTTTTTTAGCGGCATCAACATTTAAGGTCTCTAGGACTTTAAATGCTTTTTCCGTATAGGTTTTAACAGCATTTTGCGTTGCTTCAGCCGCACCAGATTTTAAGAATAAAGCTTTTACGCTAACCACCTTATCCTCATGAGAGAGCTCCGCATTATTCATCGCCGTTTTTAAACTTACGGTATCAGCTTCTGTCCCCAATTCTAAGGTTTTAAGGTAGAGGTAGGTTTTTTTGTTCTCAATAATATCACCACCTACTTGTTTTCCAAAGGTTTCAGGATTTCCAAAGGCATCTAAATAATCGTCTTGCAACTGAAATGCAATCCCTAATAAACGACCAAACTCGTAAATGGCGTTCTGATCTGCATCGGAGGCTTTGGCAACAATAGCTCCCATTTTCATAGCAGCTCCTACTAAAACTGCTGTTTTATACTCAATCATTTTCAGGTATTCTTCAATAGTGACATCATTACGCGTTTCAAAATCGATATCGTACTGCTGGCCTTCACAAACCTCTAAAGCCGTTTTACTAAATAGTTTTGCTAAGTCTTGGAAGGTTGAAGAATCATAGTTTTCAAACAACTGGTACGCCATTATTAACATGGCATCTCCAGATAAGATTCCGGTATTAAGATTCCATTTTTCATGTACCGTTTCTTTCCCTCTACGTAAAGGCGCATCATCCATAATATCATCATGGACCAATGAAAAGTTATGAAACACTTCTATAGAAAGTGCCGCATCCATAGCTTTTTCTGCTGTAGCCCCAAAAACCTCAGCGGTCATTAAGGTTAATATTGGTCGTAAACGCTTCCCTCCTAACTGAAGAATGTAGTTTATAGGTTGATATAAATTTTGAGGTTCTTTATGTACAGTAAAACGTTCTAAATATTTTAGAAATGGTTTTTGGTATTGTTCAATGTGTTGCATAGGGCAAAAATAAATCAATTGTTTTAATAATAAAGACTGTCTAGTTTTAAAAAAACAGAAGGCTTCAAGGTCGACCTAAAAAAAGATTTTTAAACTATGGAAACTATTTTGGTTTTTAAAGTTTCCTGCCGTAGTTTTGCAGCCTGATAAAAAAAGCTTTCCACAATTGCTGGAGAACCAAATTATGAAAGACAAAATAATACTTAAATCTGTTGATCTCTTCTTAAACTTAGGGTTTAAAAGTGTTACTATGGATGATATTGCCAATGAGATGGGCATTTCAAAAAAAACCATTTATCAACATTTTCAAAACAAAACCAAATTAGTTGAAGCGACTGCCATGAATGTTTTTAGTAACATTTCTCAAGGTATTGACTGTATTTGCGCGTTGGATAAGAACCCCATTGAAGAACTTTACGAAATTAAGAAGTTTGTGATGCATCATTTAAAAAATGAAAAGTCATCACCGCAATATCAACTTCAAAAATATTACCCTAAAATATTTTCAAATTTAAAGCGTAAGCAATTTGACAAAATGATGACCTGCGTTACCCATAACTTAGAACGTGGTGTAGCCCAAGGCATTTATAGAGACTCTATTAATATTGATTTTGTAGCACGCCTCTATTTTAACAATATGCTCTCTTTAAAAGACCCTTATATTTTCCCGAGAGAACAATTCTCCATGACCTTATTAATGAACAACTATTTAGAATATCATATTAGAGGTATTTGCTCAGAACAAGGTTTAAAAACACTAACTCAATTACATATCAAAGAAAACTAAGCAATGAAAAAAATACGCTTTATTTTAATCGCTTTTATTCTTTTTCAAATGGGCTATGCGCAGCAGGAGCCTACAAGTCTTTCGCTTCAAGAAGCTATTGACTATGCTTTGAAAAACAATAGATCTTCCCTTAACGCCTCTCAAGATATTGAAGCTGCCAAACGCCAAAAGTGGGAGACCACCGCTTCGGGTTTACCGCAATTAAGTGGAAGCGTTAACTACCAAAACAATTTAAAACAGCAAGTTTCTGTTATTCCTGCTGAATTTTTTGGTGGTCAACCTGGAGAATTTACGGAAGTTATTTTCAGTACCAAACAAAGCATGACGGCTTTTGCAACTTTAAATCAGAAAATATTTGATGGTTCTTATATTGTAGGACTACAATCTGCTAAGGTTTACCTTAAAATATCAGAAAATGCCAAAGTTAAAACCGACCTAGAAGTTAGACAGGCCGTTATTGAAGCTTATGGTAA
This sequence comes from Winogradskyella arenosi, assembly GCF_003337305.1. Taxonomy (GTDB): domain Bacteria; phylum Bacteroidota; class Bacteroidia; order Flavobacteriales; family Flavobacteriaceae; genus Winogradskyella; species Winogradskyella arenosi. Next base: position 111,124 of record NZ_QPJO01000001.1, read on the forward strand.
TGTGCTTTTAGCCGAAGAGAGTATCGCTATTTTAGAACGTAACATTAGTGTGCTTGAGAAAAACCTTTACGAAACCAACAAGATTTTTGAAAACGGTTTGGAAGAAGAAGAAAGTGTAGAGCAACTAAAAATTACACTCTCTAGTGTAAAAAGCAATTTAAACAACACCAATAGACTCAAAACTTTAGCCTACCAGATGTTGAATATTACCTTAGGTCTAGATGTTTATAAACCTATTGAACTCACGGATAACTTAGAAGCCTTAACCACGCAGAATATGGCTCTAGACATCTTAGATTCTGACGTTAACCCAGAGAACACTATAGATTATCTTATTGCACAAAACGATGCCGAATCTAAAGCGCTTTTATTAAAGTTAGAAAAAAGTAAAGCCTTACCAACATTAAACGCTTTTATTAATGGTGGGTATTCGGGATATAGTGATGAATTCACTTTTAATAAAAAGAGTCAAGACTGGTTTGGATCGTCTTTATTCGGTGTTAGCTTAGACATTCCTATTTTTAGTTCCGGAATGCGTACGGCCTCTACCCAAAGAGCACAAATCAACTTAGAAAAAGCAGAAACGGAATTAACAGAAACCGAGCAACGCATTAAATTAGAAATTGCATCGGCTAAAAGTGATTACCAATTTGCTATTGAAGATTATCAAAATAAAAAAGAAAACTTAGCTCTTGCAGAACGCATTGAAACTAAAAACCAAACTAAATTTTTTGAAGGTATAGGCTCTAGTTTTGAACTTAGACAAGCCCAAACCCAATTATACGCTGCCCAACAAGAACTGCTTCAAGCTATGCTCGATGTTGTAAACTCTAAAGCAGACCTAGAAACCGTCTTAAACACTCCAATCCAAAATTAAAAATAACGACTCCGATGAAATATATCTCTCTATTAATAATTGTTGCTGCGTTAACAGCATCATGCACAGGAAAAAAGAAAAATTCCGTAGAATATGTCTTAGAGCAGGGCAATCTAGAAACCATAAGAACTAAACGAAGTGAACTTGTGGCAGACCAGCAAGCCATAAACGATAAAATTAAACTTTTAGATCAGAAAATAAAAAGCTTAGACACCACTAAAAACGTTCCTTTAATTACAACGTTTAAAGCTGAAGGCCAAGTTTTTAATCACGTTTTAGAATTACAAGGTAACGTGACCACTAAAAACCTTTTAACCATTACCCCAGAGTTTAATGGGATCTTAACTAAGGTTTATGTTAAGGAAGGACAAAAAGTAACAAAAGGACAGACCTTAGCAAAAATTGACGATGGCGGACTTAGCCAGCAATTGGCACAATTAAAAATTCAGGCCGAACTAGCAAAAACCACCTATGAGCGTCAACAACGTTTATGGAAACAAAACATTGGTAGTGAAATTCAGTACCTGCAAGCGAAATCGACTTACGAGTCCCAACAAGAAGCGGTAAACCAACTTAATCAACAAATTGCAAAGGCGACCGTTAAAGCACCTTTTACAGGAACAATTGACGATATTATTACAGAGCAAGGTAGTGTTGTGGCTGCAGGCCAAACGCCATTAATGCGTATTGTAAATTTAGAAGATATGTATATTGAAACTGAAGTACCAGAACGTTATGTTTCTGATGTAACTAAAGGGAAAAGTGTTCATGTTAGCATTCCTGTTTTAGGAAAAACAATTGAAACTAACATTCGTCAAGCCGGTGATTTTATCAATCCTGCTAACCGTACTTTTAAGATTGAAGTTGAAATCCCAAATAAAGACAAAACAATTAAACCTAATTTATCGGCACGTTTAAAAATTAACGATTACACGAGTGAAAATGCAGTATTAATTCCACAAAGTGTTGTTTCAGAAAACTCAGATGGCGAGCAGTATGTTTATGTGGTTTCAGATAAAAATGCAAAAGGTATTGGCACGGCTAACCGTGTTATTATTACCACCGGAAAAACACAAGACGACGTTATTGAAGTTTTAGAAGGTTTAGAACCTGGTGCAGAAATTATAAAAGAAGGTGCTCGTAGCGTTAGAGACGGGCAAGCTGTAGAAGTGATTAATTACGAAATTAAAAACTAATGACTGAAAACAAAAAAAATACCGAAAAGGAATTTGGTTGGTCATCTTGGGCCATCAACAATAAGACCACAATGTATGTGCTTATTGCTGTATTTTTCTACTTAGGAATTTCAGCATTTTTCGACATGCCTAGAGAGGCTTTTCCGGAGGTTAACGAAACCAAGATTTACGTAAGTACCATCTACCCTGGGAATACCGCGGAAGATATTGAAAAGTTAATTACAAATCCGGTTGAAGATCAGCTTAAAACCGTAAGTAATGTTGTAGAAATTACCTCAACCTCACAAGAAGATTATTCTATGGTGGTTGTAGAATTTGATGAGCATATTACGGTAGAGCAAGCCAAACAAAAGGTTAAAGATGAAATTGACTCGGAAACGGCAAGTGAAGATTGGCCAACTTTTAATGGCGCCAAGGTAGAGCCTGATGTTTTTGAATTAAGCCTTTCCGAAGAAATGCCAATTCTTAACATTAATATCTCTGGAGACTACCCTATTGAAAAATTAAAGGATTATGCCGAATACCTTCAAGAAGAAATTGAAGATTTACAAGAAATTAAAAAGGCAGATATCCGTGGAGCTCAAGAGAAAGAAGTTGAAGTCGCTGTAGACATCTATAAAATGATGGCTGCAAAAGTGACCTTCAATGATATTATTGGTGCTATTAGCAGCGGAAACGTTACCCAATCTGCAGGAAACCTGAAAGCGAGCGGTCAACGCCGTACCATTAGAATTATTGGAGAGATTGAAACGCCTTCAGAACTTGAAAACTTTGTGGTTAAAGCCGAAAATGGTAATCCAATTTATTTAAAAGACGTGGCTACAGTTTCTTTTCATGAAGAAGACAAAACCACCTTTGCCCGTAAATCTGGAAAACCCGTTGTAATGCTAGACGTTAAAAAACGTGCTGGTAAAAACATGGTGGCCGCTGCAGAACAAACCCAATCGATTGTTCAGAACGCTATAGATAATGAATTCCCTAAAGACCTTGAGGTGACCATTACTAATGATCAATCTCCTGTAACCATAGGTAAGGTTGACGATTTGGTAAACAACATCATCTTTGGTGTTATCTTAGTCGTTACCGTCCTTATGTTCTTCTTAGGGTTTAAAAATGCCCTATTCGTTGGTTTTGCAATCCCAATGTCTATGTTTATGTCCTTAATGATCTTGGGGCTTATTGGCTATAGTTTAAATACCATGGTTTTATTCGGACTTATCATGGGACTCGGAATGTTGGTGGATAACGGAATTGTGGTTGTAGAAAACGTGTACCGTCTTATGGAAGATGAAGGCATGAACCGTATTGAAGCTGCAAAAAAAGGAATTGGTGAAATTGCTTACCCTATTATTATTTCTACCGCAACAACAGTTGCCGCCTTTGTCCCTATTGGGTTATGGCCTGGAATTATGGGTGAGTTTATGAAAATCTTACCAATTACCCTATCCATTGTATTAGGCTCCTCGTTAATTGTAGCCATCTTCTTTAACTCTGTATTGGTCTCACGTTATATGACCACAGAAGATAAGGATATGCCGCTAAAGCAAATTATTAAAATCACGGTAATTATTGCCGCTTTCGGCATCTTAATCTTAGTATTTGGTGGGACCTACCGAGGCTTAGGAACCATTATGGTCTTTACCGCTATTATGCTTTGGGCTTACCGCTATTTTATTAGAGGCTGGGCCAATAGTTTTCAGAATAAAGCCCTTGTAAGTCTAGAGAATTGGTACGAAGTTCGCTTAAGAAAAGCGCTTTCTAAAAGGCAACCTTACGTATTAACTATCGTAACCTTCGTTCTTTTATTTGCGGCATTTATCGCCTTTGGTTTATCTTTAAAAAGTCAGCGTACTAAAGTCGAGTTCTTCCCAGATAATAAGCCCAACCAAATTATTGTCTATATAGAATATCCACAAGGAACGGCTATTGAAAAAACCAATGCCATTACAGCACAGATTGAAAAACGTGTAGAAGCCGTTATTAACGACGGGCAATACATGGATGGGGATCGTAACTTTTTAGTAGAAAGTGCCGTTTCTCAAGTTGGTGAAGGAGCCGGAAACCCTCAAACCGATATGGGATCTGGAGCAGAAATGCCCCATAAAGCTAAGATTACAGCCTCTATGCGGGAGTACAAATATAGACGTGGTGAAGACAGTGAGCTGTTACGTCAAAAAGTACAAGAAGCCTTAGTGGGGATCTTTCCTGGGGTTTTAATTTCTGTTGAAAAAGACACCAACGGTCCACCTGCCGGACCACCAATTAATATTGAAATTGAAGGCAGTGACTATGACCAACTCATAGGACTAGCAGAGCAAATGCGAAGCTTTATTAACTCTAAAAACATTCAGGGTATCGATGAACTTAAAATCGACGTCAATAAAGACAAACCCTCAATGCTTGTTGAAATTGATAGAAAAAAAGCCGGAGAATTAGGGATTTCTGCCAGACAAATAGGCGATCAATTACGAAACTCTATTTTCGGTTCTAAAGCAGGAATTTTCAAAGAAGACGGCGATGATTTTGATATCTATGTCCGCTTTAATGAAGACAACCGTTACGATAAAAGTGCCTTATTTAACCAAAATATCACTTTTAGAGACAACACAGGTCAGATTAAAGAAATTCCATTGTCTACAGTTGCCAAGCAGAAAAACAATTCGGGCTTTAGTGCCATTAAGCACAAAGACACCAAACGTGTGGTTACCGTATACTCTGCCTTATCCCCTGGATTTACTGATGCCGGAGCAATTGTAACGCAGATTCAGAATGAAATGAAAAGTTTTGAAGGTTTACCAGAAGACGTGCACATTGATTATACGGGTCAGATTGAAGAACAGAATAAACAAATGGCCTTTTTAGTGGGCGCTTTTTTCACCGGATTAGGTTTAATTTTCTTCATTTTAATTTTCCAATTCAACTCAGTATCTAAGCCAACCATTATTATGATTGCTATTTTCTTGAGTTTCATTGGGGTCTTTGGCGGCATTGTAATCTCTGGAAGTGCCTTCGTGATTATGATGACTATGGTAGGGATAATTTCCCTTGCAGGAATCGTAGTAAACAATGGGGTGGTACTTCTAGATTACGCGCAACTCTTAATTGATCGAAAGAAAAATGAATTAGATCTTATTGAAACCGATTACCTTACAACTGAAGATTTATTTGAAAGTATCGTTAGAGCCGGAAAAGCCCGTTTAAGACCTGTTTTATTAACGGCTATTACCACGATTTTAGGTTTAATTCCGCTTGCCATAGGACTAAACATTAACTTCTTTACCCTATTTGCAGATTTCGATGCTAATATTTATATGGGTGGAGACAATGTGGTGTTTTGGGGACCATTAGCCTGGACCGTTATTTACGGTTTATTAGTGGCCACCTTCTTAACCTTAATTGTGGTTCCTATTTTATTCTTTTTAAGTATTAAACTTAAAATGTGGATGCGCTTAAAGTTTACTTCAGAACCTTTAAGAGCTGAAAAAAAGTAAGGCTTTTATAACTTTATTTATAAAGTCTTTCCTTTAAAAAACACGTTATATAAAAGTCCTTTTCGGCTTTTGTATAACGTGTTTTAGGTTTTACTCGGTTTTCAAAATGCACTTTTAGTACTGCGTTGTAAACGGATTGTGTTTGGGATCTGTAGAACGGGGCCTTCAAACTGTAAAATATTCCACCTTCTAAGGATGAAAAATCCCAATTCATTATCCGATAATAATTAAACTTACTTAAATTTGCACCCGCATTCATCATAGCATTAGCAGCGATGAACAAAATTTAAATTTCATTATGTACAGAAGTCACAATTGTGGTGAATTAAGAGCATCACACAGCAATACAGAAGTTACACTCTCAGGATGGGTTCAAGGTGTTAGAGATAAAGGGTTTATGATCTATTTAGATCTTCGCGATCGTTATGGCATCACCCAACTTTATTTTGATGAAGAAAGCACTCCAAAAGAGATCATGGAAAAGGCTTCAAAATTGGGACGTGAATTTGTAATTCAAGTAACAGGTAAAGTTGTAGAACGTGCTTCTAAAAATCCAAATATTCCTACAGGAGATATTGAAGTTTTAGTATCAGAACTTAATGTGCTTAACAGTTCATTAGTACCTCCATTTACTATTGAGGACAAAACCGATGGTGGTGATGATGTCCGTATGAAATACAGATATATTGATATCCGCCGTAATCCGGTAAAAAATAAACTGATCTTTAGACATAAAGTTTCTCAAGCAGTGCGTAATTATTTATCGCAACAAGACTTTATAGAAGTTGAAACACCATATTTAATTAAATCTACACCAGAAGGAGCACGTGATTTTGTGGTACCTTCTCGTATGAATGAAGGCCAATTTTACGCTTTACCACAATCGCCACAAACCTTTAAACAATTGTTGATGGTTGGTGGAATGGATAAATATTTCCAGATTGTAAAATGTTTTAGAGATGAAGATTTACGTGCCGACAGACAACCCGAGTTTACACAAATAGATTGTGAAATGGCTTTTGTTGAGCAAGAAGACATCTTAAATATGTTTGAAGGCTTAACGCGTCACTTATTAAAAGAAGTGAATGGTGTAGACATCGAAAAGTTTCCAAGAATGCTTTACGATGATGCCATGCGTTTATACGGAAATGACAAACCAGACATTAGATTTGGAATGGAATTTGGCGAGCTTAACGCCGTAGCACAACATAAAGATTTTGGTGTTTTTAACAATGCCGAATTAGTGGTCGGAATTGCCGTACCAGGCGGAAACGCTTTTACGAGAAAAGAAATCGACAACTTAATTAAGTGGGTAAAACGTCCACAAGTGGGAGCCTTAGGTATGGTATACTCACGTTGTAATGACGATGGTAGCTTTAAATCTTCAGTAGATAAATTCTATGACCAAGAGGATTTAGCAAAGTGGGCCGAGGTTACTGGCGCTAAAGCTGGTGATTTAATCTGTATCTTATCAGGAGACAAAAATAAAGTAAGAGCACAATTAAGTGCGTTACGTATGGAACTTGCTGAGCGTTTAGGTCTAAGAGATCCTAAAGTATTTGCGCCATTATGGGTTATTGACTTCCCATTATTAGAGCTTGATGAAGAAACAGGAAATTACCACGCCATGCACCACCCGTTTACCTCACCAAAACCAGGACAAATAGAATTGTTAGATACCAATCCAGGCGAAGTAAAAGCCAATGCTTACGATTTGGTATTAAATGGTAATGAAATCGGAGGTGGTTCTATTAGAATTTACGATAAGAAAACTCAAGCCATTATGCTAAAACATTTAGGCTTTACTGAGGAAGAAGCAAAAGCGCAATTTGGATTCTTAATGGATGCTTTTGAATATGGTGCACCTCCACACGGTGGACTCGCTTTTGGTTTAGATCGATTGGTTGCCATTTTAGGAGGTCAGGAAAGTATTCGAGATTTTATTGCCTTCCCAAAAAACAATTCAGGTCGTGATGTAATGATTGATGCGCCTGCACCAATTGACGATCAGCAACTTGAAGAACTCAGCTTAAAACTAAATTTAAAATCTTAAAAATATTTAATCCTGCTTTATGCAGGATTTTTTTATTAGATTTAAGACCATGCCAAGAAAACATCCCATACTAAAAAAGATCCTAATATGGAGAACGAAGCACATCTCTGATAAACAGTTTGTGTTTTTTCTTAGTGTACTTGTTGGTATTACCTCTGGAATTGGAGCCGTAATCCTAAAAAACTTAACACACTTTATTCAACATTTATTAGAAGGCAATTTAGTGCGGTATTACCACCATGCTTTTTACTTTTTATTCCCTTTAATAGGTTTCATTCTGGTGTATTTAATTATAAAATACATTATCAGATCTAAGGTAAGTCATGGAATTCCTTCTACCTTATACGCTATAGCTAAACGTAAAGGCGTTATTAAACGCTACCAAATGTTTGGCTCTATATTAACCGCTCCCATCACCGTTGGTTTTGGTGGTTCTGTAGGTCTCGAGGGGCCTTCAGTGGCTACAGGGGCTGCAATAAGCTCTAATATTTCGAGGTTGTTTAGGATGAACCAGAAGACCAAAATGCTACTTATTGGCTGTGCTGCAGCGGGGGCCTTGTCTTCTATTTTTAAAGCGCCGATTGCTGCCATCATTTTTGCAATTGAAGTGTTTAGTTTAGATTTAACCATGGTGTCTATGATGCCGTTGTTATTAGCCTCACTCTCGGCAATTATCACCTCGTACTTTTTCTTTGGAGACGATGTTTTACTTCCCTTTAGAATTGAAGATCACTTTACCATATCTGATGTTCCTTTTTATGCCTTTTTAGGGGTTTGCGCCGCTTTTACCTCTATATACTTTAATCAGGTGTATGAGAAGGTGCAAGATTTTTTTGATCGCCTAGACTCCCCTATTAAGAAATTATTGGTTGGTGGTGTGGCCATTGGAGTATTGGTCTTTTTTATTCCACCACTCTATGGGGAAGGGTTTGAAACCATGAACAACCTTATTGCCGGAAACCCTCAAAAAGCCCTTGAAGCTAATTTTTTCAATTTAGATCTTTCAAATATTTGGGTCGTAATTGCGCTGTTAGCCGGATTGGTGTTTTTTAAAGTCTTTGCTAGTGCCATAACCTTTGGCGCAGGAGGTGTTGGTGGTATTTTTGCTCCAACTTTATTTATGGGAAGTTTAATGGGGAATTGTGTGGCCAAAATCATTAACAACTGTGGTTTGTTCAGCGCTCCCGTTTCCGAAAGTAATTTCACCCTGGTAGGGATGGCTGGTATATTGGCAGGCGTATTACAAGCGCCATTAACCGCGATTTTCTTAATTGCTGAATTAACCGGTGGCTATGATTTATTTATACCGCTAATGATCACAGCAGCCATTTCCTTCGGGATTACCCGTATTTTTTCTCCACATTCTGTTTATACGATGGAATTGGGTAGAAAAGGTGACCTTATTACACACGATAAAGACCATGCGATTCTCACCCTTATGGACATTCATAAGGTCATTGAAACCAATTTTATTAGTGTCACAACTAAAATGAATTTAGGTGAAATTATTAATACGGCCGTGGTCAAATCTAACCGTAATATTTTCCCTGTCCTAGATGAAACGAAGCAACAATTAAAGGGCGTCATCTTATTAGACGACATCCGCTCTATAATGTTTGATCAAAAGCTTTATAAGGAGGTTTTAGCCATGGAAGTTATGCAGAAACCACCAGCGATCATTAACCTTGATAAGGATAAAATGACGGTGATTATGAAAAAATTTCAGGAGAGTAATGCTTGGAATCTCCCTGTAGTGAAAAACGGGAAGTATGTTGGTTTTATTTCTAAATCTAAATTACTAACCGCTTACCGACGAGAATTGATAAACATCACCTCTTAAACGTTAAAACCGAACGGCATTAACAGCCTCCTAAGCGGGTATTAAAATATTAATTATTAACAGCATACCGTTTATAATTCCTTAATTTTGCAGCGAATAACAGGGGCGTTATCACATTTTTTAAGCCTATTTACTCTTATGAAACCTATAAAAATCATCACCTTTATTGCTTTTTTAGCCGCATTATCTAGTATTATTTGCGGTTTAATCCTCGATATTCCCTCCAAACAAAAATTAATTGGCTTTGGTGTTACCGGTTTATTTTTGGTGGTTTTCCCACTATTTTCTTACTACCGATGGAAAGACAAAAACGTGCAGGACTACATGCTCACAAAGGAAAACCTAGATAAAATGAGAGAAAATCAGCGCCGTTCTAAATGATAATTTTGGAAGATATTTTTTAAAGGATTTTCGATTTAATTTAAAATTAAACAATTTAATAACATTGCGTTTTAATTTTATAGTATCTTTGTCCTTTAATTTTTATTTATATTATAATGACTGGAACAGTTAAATTTTTTAATGATTCAAAAGGATTTGGATTCATTACCAACGAAGAAACAGGAAAAGACATCTTTGTACACGTATCAAACCTTAACGGCGTAGAATTACGCGAAGGTGATAACGTAGAGTACGATGAAGAAGAAGGAAGAAAAGGTTTAGTAGCTGCAAACGTGCAGGTATTATAAGTATATATCTTAAAGTTTCAACGCTCAACCTTTGGTTGGGCGTTTTTTTTTGCGCCATACTCAAGCGATTAATCCTTTTCATTATTAAAATTATAGCGTCCACCCTAGTAAAGACAAGACCTTAAATGGTAGTTATAAGGCTTCAGTTGAGAATCCTAAAGCCTTTCTAACCCCTCTTTTATTCAAAAATAACTGGTAAAGTAGTCTTAGGAATTTTCACAATACAATACGGCTGAGTTATAACACTCGTAGCGATACCTTCAGGAGATTTCTGCTTAACCTTAACCACGGTATGCTCAGAGGTATTATGCACTTCTAGATCTATACGATAGCCGCCACTCCCTTTAACATCACTAAACACGGCAATAATATCATAGTCTGAAAAATTAATATCCGTTTCAGTAAATTGTTCAGAAACCGTATTCACACGATTCATCTGCATAATTAAAGCCTGCCAATCTTTTGCATTGGTAATCACTAGGTTTTGTTTGCTTATCCCCTCTTCACCTGAGCCATGTAAATTTCCTTTCGCAATCTGTTGTGTTGTTATCATGCCGGTCTCATTATTTTTAAAACTGGTTTTGCAACTTAGAATCACAAGCGCAAAACAAAGGAGTAATTTCGTTTTCATAATTGTTTTTTTTAATCTTCTTAATTCAAATTTCGTTTTTCAATAAAAAAGCGTTTCATCAATGCGGATGCTTCTTCAGCTAAAACCCCACCGACCACTTCTGTTTTAGGATGCAGTTGCGTACCCATGGTGTTAAAACCTCGCTGCACATCAGAGGCCCCATAAACCACTTTAGATATTTGACTCCAATACAAGGCCCCAGCACACATTTGGCAAGGCTCTAGTGTTACGTATAAGGTGCAATTCAGCAAATACTTTCCGCCTAAAAAATTGGCTGCCGAGGTAATGGCTTGCATTTCGGCATGCGCGGTAACATCATTTAATAATTCCGTAAGGTTATGCGTACGGGCTATAACCCGATCTTTAACTACAATTATGGCGCCAACAGGAATTTCCCCTTTTTCATAAGCCAGCTCCGCTTCTTGAAGTGCTTTTTTCATAAAATAAGTATCGTCAAATGGATTAATCATGCTTGTATGGCTTAGGTTTTTGTTAGATTGAATGGTCTCACATTTCAACCTCAACGCTGTAGGACTTTAAATTTATACGTTTCATAATTCCTGAAACCTTATCGGTATAAAATCGGAATCATGAATATATTGTAAAAATACGATTCTAATTGAATTAAAAAATACAATTGCATATAGTACATTTGTAAACGGATGAAAAAACTTTTAGACCATATTAATCTTCCCGAAGATTTACGCCAACTCCCTGCAGAAGACTTAAGGCAACTTGCCCAAGAGTTACGCCAATTTATAATTCATATTGTAGCCACTAAAGAAGGCCATTTAGGTGCAAGTTTAGGTGTTGTAGAACTTACTATTGCCCTACACTATGTTTTTAATACGCCTGAAGATTTGTTAATTTGGGATGTTGGGCACCAAGCTTATGGTCATAAAATATTAACAGGACGAAGAGATACTTTTGAAACCAATAGGCAATTTAAAGGCTTAAGCGGATTTCCTAAACGCAGTGAAAGTCCATTTGATGCTTTTGGTGTTGGTCACTCTTCAACTTCAATCTCTGCTGCCTTAGGAATGGCGATCGCTTCAAAAATTAAAGGCGAAGACAAACAACACATTGCGGTTATTGGTGATGCCTCTATTGCAAGTGGTATGGCCTTTGAAGGACTGAACCACGCCGGAGTTACAGATGCCAATTTACTGGTTATTTTAAACGATAATGCTATTGGTATAGATCCCAGTGTAGGCGCGCTGAAACAATATCTTACCAATGTTAAAAAAGGTACTGAGAGGCAAGATAATATCTTTGAAGCCTTAAACTTCAATTATTCCGGACCTATTGATGGTCATGATTTACCCTTATTAATTAAGGAGTTAAAACGTTTAAAAACCGTAAAAGGACCAAAATTTTTACACGTTATCACCACTAAAGGGAAAGGCTTAAGACAAGCCGAACTCGATCAGATAAAGTACCATGCTCCCGGAAAGTTTGATGCCTTAACCGGCGATCTTCCCATTAAATCAAAGAAAAAAATTCCACCTAAATTTCAGGATGTCTTTGGTGAAACCATCGTGGAATTGGCAGAAAACAATAAAAAAATTGTGGGGATTACTCCAGCAATGCCAACAGGAAGCTCTTTAAAATACATGATGGAAGCCCTTCCAGAACGTGCTTTTGATGTGGGCATCGCAGAGCAACATGCCGTAACTTTAGCTGCAGGTATGGCTACCCAAGGCTTAATTCCGTTTTGTAATATCTATTCAACGTTTTTACAACGGGCTTATGATCAAATTATTCATGATGTTGCCTTGCAAAACCTACCGGTTGTATTCTGTTTAGATCGTGCTGGATTAGTGGGAGAAGATGGTGCCACACATCATGGTGTGTTTGATTTGGCCTATCTAAATTGTATTCCTAATCTCGTAATTTTCGCACCAAGAGACGCCATTGCACTTAGAAACATAATGTATACGGTACAGTTAGGTATTGATTTCCCAATCGCCATTCGCTACCCGAGAGGTCGTGGACATTTACTAGATTGGAAAAAACCATTTGAACCTATTGAAATAGGTCGTGCTGTTCCGCTTAAAACAGGAGATAAAATTGCCATACTTTCTATAGGAACTATGGCCAAGACCGTTGAAGAGGCTATTATAAACCATCCCGACGAGGCCGCAATTAGTCATTACGACATGCAATTTGTTAAGCCTTTAGATCAGACCTTATTGCATGATGTCTTTACAAACCATAAAGCCGTTATTACAATTGAAGAAGGCACACTTAACGGTGGTTTGGGGAGTTCTATTCTCACTTTTGCCAATACTCATCATTACAAGCTTCCTATTAAAACCTTGGGAATTGAGGATGCCTTTATTGAGCATGGCACCGTGAGCCAATTGTTGGCCTTACAAGAATTAGATGTTACTGCAGTTCAGAAAACAATAAATGACCTAATGTTGAAATTGAACAACGGCTAAGTCTGCATCGTTTTCTACATGTTGTAATTCTGTACCCTCATAATGAGGCACTGTTTCTTTTGGCGTAGAAATGTCGTCTAATAAGAGCAAACAGGTAATGACAACAACAAAGATTACCAGTCCTCCGAGTATATTATTTTCCATCTGTAATAAGTTAAATGATTGATTTTGTAGTAAAAGAAAACAATATCTCGTTAAAAAACAAAATTATTCGATGAAATACACCACACTAAATCCCTTAAGGTCAGATTATAAAATCTGACCTTGTAACTTTTTATGCAATAACATGGCGTTTGTATCCGAAAGTTTTGAGATGTAGAGACATACCGCTAATAGGTTGTCATAAAGAGAATCGGTATTAAGCTGCACAATCTCTGGCAATGTACTGAGCAATAGCTTATCGTAATTAGAGAGCTTTCCGAGGTAATAGTGATAAGCCATTTTACCAAATGCTTCTAATAATTGATTGAGAATCTTATAGCCTGCAATCTCCTTATTAATAACGTCTTTAGAGCGGTAAACATTATTTATACTAATATTAATGATATCCTTAATTTGGGCTTTATACTGACTCACATCAAGCAAAGCGGTTTCAAACTTTCCTTCTAAAATCGCTTCTTCATGGGCCATAAATAAGGTTGCCGCTTCATCAATAAGGCGTCCAATCGCTAAGGCCCGTAAATAACTTATACGGTCTTGCGTAGTTTTAAGGGTGTTATAATTCTCCGTTTTTATACTGCCACGCACCAAATTAATAAGGTACTCTAAGGCGTATTCTTCTTGAATTAATCCAAGGTTAATACCATCTTCAAAATCAATAATCGTATAACAGATATCATCTGCAGCCTCTACCAAGAAGGCTAAAGGGTGTCTTTGAAAACTTAAATAATCGTCATGTCGTTTAATTAAGCCTAGGTCCGTAGCAATATCATTAAACATGTGTTTTTCACTTTGAAAAAAGCCATATTTCTTATCCACAATATGGTTACTCGGTTTTTTAGGCAAAGATTCTTTAGGGTACTTCATAAAAGCGCCCAATGTGGCATAGCTTAATCTAAGACCGCCTTCTCTCCCAACTCTACTCTCGGTTAAGATCTTAAATCCGTTAGCATTACCTTCAAAATCACAGAGGTCTTGATATTCTTTTGCCGTTAGTTGCGCTTTAAACTCAGCGCCATGACCTTCTCTAAAATAGGCGCCAATAGCTTTTTCTCCAGAATGTCCAAAAGGAGGGTTCCCAATATCATGAGCCAAAGCTGCTGCGGCTACAATAGCCCCAAAGTCATTCATTTTATAACCATGAACACTTTCTAGATGCGGATGTTTTTGTAAAAGCAATTGCCCTACGCGTCTTCCTAGAGAGCGCCCTACGACACTCACTTCTAAACTGTGGGTTAAACGGGTGTGGACAAAATCGGTTTTAGACAAGGGTACCACCTGGGTTTTGTCTTGTAAACCTCTAAATTCAGAAGAAAATATAATCCGATCATAATCCACTTCAAACCCCAAGCGGGTCTCATCTTGTTCCTTTCTTAATCTCTTATTCGTATCGCCAAAGCGCTTTAAGGATAGTAATTGTTCCCAGTTCATACCTATATATTAAAGAAGGCAAGATAGCATTTTCAATGTTAAATTAATGTTTCCTAAATGATAAAACAACGGTCTTAAGGTAACCTTTTTATCACCAAGGCTTAACCATGAGGTAACAGACTTTTTCGGCTTTCGCAGTTTCTTTGCGGCATAACAATTAATGAACAAAACAAAATGAAAACAATTAAAAATTTATCTTTCTTATTTGCATTTTCACTATTAGCATTTAACTGTAGTAGTGATGATGACAACGGTACAACTACTGGTGGTGGAGTTGATAACGAATTAGTTCAAAAATCTGGAATTATCACAGCAGATGAAACATGGTCTTCTAGCAACATTTATCAATTAAATGGAAAAGTGGTTGTTAATGACGGTGTAACTTTAACTATTGAAGCAGGAACTATTATTAAAGGTGCAGAAGGACAAGAGTCTTTAGCGTCTGCTTTAGTTGTGGATCAAGGTGGTAAAATAATGGCTGAAGGAACGTCTTCAAACCCTATCATTATGACCTCTGTTTTAGATAATATTACTTACGGTGAAACTGCTGGTACCAACTTAAACCAAAATGATGTTGGATTATGGGGTGGTTTAATCATCTTAGGACGTGCACCTATCTCTGTTAGTGGTGATGTTGAAACAGCACAGATTGAAGGAATTCCTGCAACTGAGCCTTACGGTCAGTACGGAGGAACTGATGCTGATGATAACTCTGGGGTTTACAAATACATTTCTGTAAGACATGGTGGTATTACTATAGGATCTGATAACGAAATTAACGGTGTTACCTTTGGTGGTGTTGGTGCTGGTACTACAGTAGAGAACATCGAGGTTGTTTCTAACCAAGATGATGGATTTGAGTGGTTCGGTGGAACTGTGAATGCTACAAATTTAATTACATGGTCTCATGGTGATGACGGTTTAGATGCTGATCAAGCTTGGTCTGGTTCTGTAACTAACGCTGTAGTGGTTCAAGGTGTTGAGTCTGGAAGTGCTCTAGAATTAGACGGACCTGAAGGATCTGCTGCTACAGAAGCGGGTTACACAATGAGCAACATTACTTTAATTGGTAACGCTTCTAACTCTAGTTACATAGCAGATTGTAGAGATGGTTTAATTGCCAACTTAAATAACATTTTAGCTTACAATTTTAGCGCTGATGCTACTGTAAGAATTAGTGGAGAAGATTCTCAAACTGAATTCACTGCTGGTCGCTTAGCATTCTCTAATTGGGAAGTTGTTTTACCAACAGGTGTTGCATTAGCAGATCTTATTGAAGCAGACGCTAACGCAGAAAACTTTACAAATAACGTATCAGCGATCACAGCTACTGAAGCATCAACTGGTGCAAACACTTCAGTATTTGGATGGACTTACGCAGCGTCTCAAAACGCCTTCTAAATTAACAAACATAATTTTTCAAAATGTCCGAAAATCACTTTCGGACATTTTGTATATTTTAAAATAATACCCTAAAATGCTTAAATCTGTATCTCTTTTTTTTTCAATTCTTTTATCTCTTTCATTCGTATCGGCACAAGAGACCGGAACGTTAACGGGTAAAATTTTTGATGGTGAATTTAACGATGTGCTTCCTTTTGCTAATGTTGTAGTTCAAAACTCCTCAACTGGTACCACGACCGACTTTGATGGTGTCTATAAATTAACCCTAGATGTCGGAACCTACACCTTAGTGTATTCTTTTGTGGGTTATGAAACAAAAGCGATTTCTGAAGTCACTATTGAAGCTAATAATGTTGTTGAAGTTAATGTAACTTTAAACCCCTCTTCTGCAGCTTTAAGTGAAGTGGTAATTACCACCTCTGCTCGAAGAAACACAGAAGAATCGGTGCTTAACCTGCAACGTAATTCGGCTGTACTTTTAGATGGTCTTTCTATTGAAAGCATCAAAAAATCAGGGGCAAGTGATATTGCTTCTGCGATTAAAAGTGTACCTGGTGTATCTGTACAAAACGGAAAGTTTGTATACGTTAGAGGTTTAGGAGACCGTTACACCAAATCTATTTTAAATGGGATGGATATTCCTGGACTTGACCCTGACAAAAACACGGTTCAGATGGATATTTTCCCTACCAATATTTTAGAAAACATAATTGTTATAAAATCAGGATCTGCAGATTTACCAGCAGATTTTACAGGAGGTGTTGTAGATATCATTACTAAGGATTTCCCTTCAAGAAAAACGATGAGCTTCTCAGTCTCTACGACCTACAACCCTGATATGAGCTTTAACTCTAACTACGTAACTTACGATGGTAGCGGTACTGACTTTTTAGGTTTTGACAGTGGTACTCGAGAATTACCAGTAACCCCTACAACAGATATTCCAAACCCAGCTTCTGCTAATAACAGCAGCTTAGAAGGGATTACCCGTTCTTTCAATAGAACTTTAGCGACAGAACGTGGCACCAGTAGTCCAGATTTTAGCTTAGGGTTTAATTACGGTAATCAATTTGATTTGGGTGAAAATCGTTTAGGTTTAATTGCCTCTATTAACTACAAAAACGAAACTAAATTTTATGAAGGTTTTGAAAATGGGGTGTATCAAAAAAATGAAGATCGTTCTATAAACGCCTTAAGATTTGACCGTAGACAAACCGGTGATTTAGGTGAAAATAACGTTTTATTAAGTGGTTTAGTAGGTTTATCTTATAAAACGGATAACTCTAAATATAACTTCAATGTTTTACACATTCAAAATGGAGAAAGTAGAGCGGCCTTATTTACACAAAACACAGAAATCTCTAACGATATTGATGTTAACAAAGACAATTTAGAATACACACAACGTTCATTAACTAATTTCTTAATTGGAGGTCAGCACAACGATATTGAAAATGATTTCATTACAGAATGGAAAATTTCTCCAAGCTTTAGTCGTGTATATGATAAAGATGTACGCTTAACGACTTTTATTATAAACAATGATGGCTCTACAAGTATCAGTTCTGATGCAGGTTTCCCACAACGTTTATGGAGAGACTTAGAAGAGTTTAACGGAACAGGTAAGGTAGATTTCACTAAAAAATACGAATTATTTAGCAAGCCTGCAGCCCTTAAATTTGGTGCTTTAGCAAGTTATAAAAAACGTAATTACGATATCTATAAGTATGAAGTTGCTTTTAGAAGTGTAAACACAACAACTTTTAACGGTGATCCGAATGCGATTTTAGATCCTAACAATATTTGGACACCTGATACCAATTCAGGGTCTTATATTCGTGGTAATTTTGAACCGGCCAACTCTTACGAATCTGTACAAAATACAGCGGCAGCTTATGTTTCTAATGAGTTTAAGATTACTGAAAAACTGAAATCTATTGTTGGACTTAGAGCTGAATATTTTACAACCTTATTTACAGGTCAAAACAATTCAGGTTCTGAAATCTATGATAATGAAAAAACTATTGAAGAATTAGATTTATTCCCTTCTGCAAACTTTATTTATGAAGCCAATGAAAAATCTAACATACGTTTATCTTACTTCCGTACGGTAGCACGACCAAGTTTTAAGGAGTCTTCAGTAGTACAAATCCCAGATTTATTAACAGGAATAACCTTCTTAGGAAATATTGACTTACAACCCTCTTACATTAACAACTTTGATGCGAGATACGAATTCTTTGGTGAGAAAGCACAAATGTTTGCCGTTAGTGGATTTTACAAACAATTCAAAGACCCTATTGAGTTAGTGGCCTTTTCTTTTGTTGCACCAAATCAGTTTACCCCGAGAAACTCACCAGAAGCAAAAGTATATGGTTTAGAGTTTGAAGGTCGAAAAAACTTTGGTTTTATCTCAGAGTCTTTAACCGATTTAAGTTTAAATGTGAACATCTCAATTATTGAATCTGAGATTGAAATGGCTAAGGGCGAAGGTCAAGAATACGAATCTAGACAACAGTTTGCTAGAGATGGGGAAACTATAGACGATACTAGAGAGTTACAAGGTCAGTCTCCGTACTTAGTTAACGTAGGTTTAAACTACAACAATACCGCTTCAGGTTTTGAAACTGGAATCTTTTATAATGTTCAAGGAAAAACCTTACAAGTTGTAGGATTTGGTCAGAATCCGGATGTATACACACAATCATTTAACAGCTTAAACTTTAATCTTTCTAAAACTTTTGGAGAAGACAACAGATCTAAAATCAGCTTAAAGATTAGCAATATTCTTAACGACGAAAGATTAAGTCAGTATGAATCTTTTGGTGATACCACGGCAAACTTTTCAGTAAGAAACCCTGGAACATCGTTTAGCTTAGGCTACAGCATGAAGCTATAAGCTATAGTTACTGAAAACAAAAAAGAGCTGTAATACGTATTACAGCTCTTTTTTTATATATAATGTTTACTTAGTTCCTAGATACCAAAGTACGATCATTAGACCATTCTACAACTTGAACAATTCGGTTGTTTTTATAATCTACTTCTTTTAAAACATCACCTTCCCAAAAGAACCATTTCCCTACTTTTTTTCCTGCTTCATAAGTTGCTGAAGCTAGTTTGTTACCTTCAGAATCAAAACTGGTCCATTCTCCTTGTAATTTACCATTTTTATCAAACGCACCTGTTTGCTGAATTTCTCCATTATCATGGTAATACGTAGCAACAATACCATTATCGTTCTTCTCTAATTTAGGTTGTATTTTTTCTTGTGCAAACGTAAACCCTACACACAGCATTACGATCATTGTTACTATCTTTTTCATACAATTGGGGTTTTAATTAATAATTACTATACGAATATAACATAAAATTTACATTTAAACAACATTTACGTAACATTAAGTTAACATTAAACCCCTAAAACACTTGTGTACAGATTCTTACATATTACAAAACCGCTTAATTTAAACTTAATAATTACATAATGTTAGCATTACACACCTAAAACCTTTAATTGCCATATTTGTAACGTGTTATTATAACACTTTAAGCATTTCATAGGTATTATTAGTTTTTGTCGACTTAATAAATATGAATTTTAATAAGGCTGCTTTTTTCTAAAGCGGCCTTTTTTCTTGCAACAGATATCGTAATAATAAGAAAACATTCTGTTAACATTAGACTTAGTAATTTTGCTCCCGACAAAAACTAATGACTAATAATGAAATTATCATTCTCTACGATTGCTATGGTACTCATAGTAATGTCTACTCTTGGTGCTCAAGAAATTAGCGATACCTCTTTTGGTAAGGGTCTAATTAACTTTACGGCTAAAGACAGCTCTTTTAGTATAAAATTCGCCCCACGTTTTCAAGTCCGTTCTATTTCATCATGGGATTACGACAGCGATCAGTACGGAAGTCCAGAACACAATTTTATTGTTCGCCGAGCACGTTTAAAATTTGATGGGTTTGCGTATTCACCTCAACTCCGTTATAAATTAGAATTAGGCTTATCTAATCGCGATATTTCAGGCGCCAACGACTATAATAGAAATACACCACGTTATATTTTAGACGCTGTAGCCATGTGGAATTTTACAGGGAATTGGGAGCTTTGGGCCGGACAAACAAAACTTCCTGGTAACGTAGAACGTGTCATTTCTTCTGCCAACCTTCAATTTATAAACCGTTCCTTATTAAATAGCAGTTTTAATTTAGATCGCGATATCGGTATTCAGTTAAGACACAAAACAGCCATCGGTAAAACCCTAGTAATGCGCGAAAAATTTGCAATTTCACAAGGTGAAGGCCGTAATGTTACGGAAGGTAATGAAGGCGGTTTACAATATACAGCCCGATTAGAAATCTTACCATTTGGAATGTTTAAATCTAAAGGCGACTACAGCCAATCTGATTTAAAACGTGAAGAAAATCCAAAATTAATGCTTGGCTTTACCTACAACTACAACCAAGATGCCGTTAGAGAACGTGGTTTTGCTGGAGATTATATGTTAAGAGCTGACGGAACCCTTTATGAAACCGACCAAACTACCCTATTTGCAGATGCTATGTTTAAGTACCGCGGATTTTCGTTTATGGGCGAATATGCCAAACGTACTGCTGAAGACGAAATAGCCACAGAAGCAGATTCCATGACACCAACAGGAGCTCTTGTGCTTACCGGAAGTGCTGTAAATTTACAAGCCGGGTATTTACTAAAAAGTAATTATGAGATAGCCCTGCGTTTTACCACCTTAGACTATGAAGAGGTTACAGGAACTTTACCCGAAGAACAGTATACCCTTGGAGCGTCTAAATACATTGTAGGCCACAAACTAAAAATACAGTCAGATCTTAGCTATACCACTGAAGATAAGAACCAAGATAATATTACCTTTAGGCTTGGTTTTGATATTCACTTTTAAACTTAAAAAATATAACAATTACATAACCTTATTCTGAAATTCTAATCAGATATTTGCAAACTTATTTTAATTAAAAATTATGGATAATATTTATTTATTAATGTTAATTGCCATTACCGTTTTAGCGATTGCTGATATTGTAGTTGGTGTTAGTAATGATGCTATTAACTTTTTAAACTCGGCTATTGGATCTAAAGCAATATCATTAAGATCAATTATGATCATTGCCAGTTTAGGAATCTTTATTGGTGCCGTCTTCTCTAGCGGAATGATGGAAGTTGCAAGAAAAGGTATTTTTGTACCCGCACAATTTGAGTTCGGTGAAATTATGCTCATTTTCATGGCCGTAATGATTACAGATATCTTATTGCTAGATTTCTTTAACACCCTTGGTTTACCAACCTCTACAACGGTTTCTATTGTATTCAACTTATTGGGTGCTGCTGTTGTGATGTCACTTATAAAAATTAGCCAATCTGAAACAGAAACCTTTGCAGATCTAGGAAAATACATTGCTACAGATACCGCGTTAACGATTATTAGTGGTATTCTACTGTCGGTGATTATTGCTTTCACGGTCGGTGCCTTAGTACAATGGGTTTCTCGATTGATTTTCACCTTTAACTTTGAAAAAAAATTAAAGCACTTCGGAATTGTTTTTGCCGGTGTAGCTTTAACCGCTATTACATACTTTATTTTCTTAAAAGGTTTAAAAGGAACACCTTATTATAAAGAATTGAAGAGTGTTTTAGAAGGAAACGAAGCCTATATTATTCTAGGTAGCTTTGTCTTTTGGACTTTATTTTCTTTTGGTTTTGAAAAGCTCACTAAAAAGACCTCTTTACTAGCCGTTATTGCGGTAGGAACATTTGGTTTAGCATTAGCCTTCTCTGGTAACGATTTAGTAAACTTTATCGGGGTACCAATGGCAGCTTACCACTCTTATGAAGCATGGATTGCTGGCGGAATGGATGTTGGTATGTCTATGTCTGTATTAGAGAAAAAAGTACCGGCTGAACCTTATTTATTATTCATTGCAGGAGCCATCATGGTCTTAACCTTATGGTTTTCTAAAAAAGCAAAATCTGTTGCAGAAACAGAATTAAGCTTATCGCGTCAAGGCGATACGCACGATAAATTTGAGCCTAACCGTCTCTCTAGAGCTATTGTAAAAGGATCTTCACAATTATCTAGTTATTTTGGTGTCTTAGTTCCTAAATCATTCCAGGTAAAAATTAATAATAGTTTTGATAAGCCTGCCTCTAATATGACCAAAGATCAAAGTATGGATGCCCCTGCTTTTGATATGATTAGAGCTTCTGTTAACTTAATGGTTGCCGGTGTTCTTATTGCTATTGCAACCTCATTTAAATTGCCATTATCTACAACTTATGTGACCTTTATGGTGGCCATGGGTACCTCTTTAGCCGATAGAGCTTGGGGTAGAGAAAGTGCTGTATACAGAGTTGCCGGAGTATTAAATGTTATTGGTGGATGGTTTGGTACCGCATTAGGAGCCTTTTTAGCTGCTGGTATCGTGGTGTTCTTAATCAACTGGAATCCATCAGTAATGATTCCTATTTTATTATTAATTACAGCATTATTACTTTACAGAAACTATGTTTCGCATAAAAAATCATCAAACAAGACCGCCGAAGAAGACAGTCTTAAAGAGACTGGAAGTAGCTCTGTACAAGGTGTTATTTTAGAAAGTGCAGATAACATTTCTAACGTGGTAAAACGTGGAAACAAAATCTACACAAATGCGGTGAACGGATTAGCAAAACAAGACTTATCCTTATTAAAAAAGAATAAAAAACAAGTCGATAAGTTAGCTAAGGAAGTTGATAGTCTTAGAGATAACATCTTCTATTTTATTAAAAATTTAGATGAAACAAGTCTTCGTGCAAGTAGTTTCTATATTAACATCTTAGGATACTTAGAAGATATGACGCAGTCTTTAGAATACATTTCTAAGGTGAGCCATAAGCATATTAACAACAACCATAAGAAACTTAAATTTAGCCAGATTAAAGAATTAAAAGAAATTGATACGGCCTTAGAAATTCTATTTAACGATACTAAATCGGCCTTTAATTCACATTCTTTTGAGCAAATTGGTGTTATCATTAATCGTAAGAAGGAAGTATTAGACCTTGTTACCGACAAGATTGTAAAACAAGTAGCTAGAACACGAACTGAAGAGTCGAGTCCTAAAAATACCACCTTGTATTTTGGATTACTCTTAGAAACTAAAGATTTATTAGTTGCTACTATGAATCTTTTAGAAGAGTATTACAATGCTCATGACAGCTCTGTAGAGCCTGCAACTTTAGCTGCTGACAAGCAAGAAGTGGAGTAAAACTTACATTTCAATTTAGAGTGCTCTAAATAAGCATCTTAATATAAAAAGCCCTATTTTTATCAAAAAAAATAGGGCTTTTCAACATCCAAAAATGGACTTTCGTCGTATATCTACTTTAGAAATTAATTAAATTAAAAACTTAAGATGAAAAAAATTTCAATACTATTAGTCACAACCCTACTATTAAGTGCATGTGTTTCAAAAAAGAAATACGTGGCCTTAGAACAAGAAAAAGGTGAGCTTACAAGCGAACTTACTAAGACAAGAGTAGAAAAGGAAGAATTAGAGAATAAGTTTGCCATTATAGAAGCTCGCGTTAATGATTACAACAGTAAAATAAAATCTTTAAACGAAGATGTTGAAGGTTTAACTATTGAAAATAAAGCCCAGTTTCAAGTTTCTGAAGATGGTACTGTAGCCTCTGGAGCAAGCAAAGAAAAAATGCGTGAAACCTTAAAAAACGTAGATCCAGAAAAATTAGCTGGAGCTAAGACCTTAAAGGATTCTATGAATATTGCTATTCAGTACAATTTAAGTAAAGCGATGAACACTAGCGATCTTGATGAAGATGAAGACATCGTTGTAGATATTAACGAAACTGTTGTTATGATTTCTATTGCAGATGACATGTTGTTTAACACTGCAAGTTACCGAGTAGGAAATAAGGCTGACAAGATTTTAAAGAAATTAGCTGAAGTTATCAATTCTGAACCAAGTTTAGATGTTATGGTTGAAGGTCATACCGATTCTAGAAGCATTAACACTGAAAAAATTGCAGATAACTGGGATTTAAGTGTATTACGTGCCACTTCAGTGGTAAGAAAATTACAAAATCAGTTTAACGTTGCCCCTGAGCAATTAATTGCTTCTGGTCGTAGTAGCTACCAACCATTGGTTGAAAATGACTCTAACGCTAACCGTGCTAAAAACCGTAGAACACGTATTATCTTAATGCCAAACATTGATAAGTTCTTCGCTTTAATGGAAGAGAAATAAAAACTAAATCGTTTTAGATTTTAAGTTAAAAAAGCATCCTCCCGTAAAATTCGGCATTGGATGCTTTTTTTTATGCCCTAATGTGTAATTTGTAGCAAAATTGAAACTATGAAATCATTCTTTACCTACAGTGTCTTCTTTATTTTCTTTTTAAGCCTTAGCCAGAATATGAGCCCTGAAACCTTATTAGATAAGGCTATTGCATATCACGATCCAAACGGCAATTGGAAAACATTTAATGAGACCTTTACTGTAGAAATGACAACACCAAAATCTACAAAACGCACGAGTAGCATTTCAATTAATTTACCTGCTGAATATTTTAGCGTTAGCGCCACAAAAGATACAGTTAGCACCACGTACACTTTAAACAAGGGTAAATGTACCATGCGTTATAATGGAAAGGCTATAAAGCCCTCAGCTGCTAAACAAAAGAACATGACTTGTGATAGAGCCACATTATATAAAGACTACTATTCTTATTTATATGGTTTACCTATGAAGTTGAAAGACACGGGTACAAACCTTAGCAACAACGTTGAAAAGAAAAGCTTTAAAGACAAGGACTATTTGGTTTTAAAAGTAACTTATGACGAAGCCGTAGGAAGCGATGTTTGGTATTTCTATTTTAATCCGAAGACTTATGCCATGGAAATCTACCAGTTCTTTAAAACAGACGATAATGGTAAAGAGAAACAAGATAGTGGTGAATATATATTGCTTTCTGAAGAAACGCTTCTAAACGGCATAAAAATACCCAAAATTAGAGCCTGGTATTATAATAAAGATGATAAGTATTTAGGGACAGATACTTTAGTTGAAAAGTAATTTTGAATTCTGAAATCTATTCTGAATCTGATGTGTAACAATGTTCATTAAAGAATTCTATTACCTGAAGTAAATTCTCCTTTGAAAAGGTTTTATTTTCTACGTTTTCAACCAAGGTTGGACAATCTTTAAAATACGCTTTCATTGCCTTTTTAAAACTTTTAGAAAACGGCAACCCCTTGGTATAAAGATGAGCCACCTGATTGTCTTCTCCATTCCCAACATAATAACTATATCTCGGGATACTCATCTCCGTGTAAACAGCTCGACTTGAACGTAGATCAATTTCCTGACCGTTCTCTAATATAACCCTTTGATTAGGTATTACATTCATTGAGGGTTGATTTATAAATGATTTAGACAATGCACCTCCTTCATAAACCCTCACATAAAGACTTAAGCTATCAATAGCAACAATTTCCATGATTTCAGGGTATTTATCGCCATCTATATATTTATAACGGAATTGCCGATAATAATCGTTTTCAAGAATATCTACACCAATAAGATCTTTTGATCTGTAGGTTTTATACTTTAAGGTATCATTCTTAAATTTAACGGAAACGATAGATGCGATTCCGCTTATTTCTCCAACACCTTTAATTCTAGTACTATCTTTTAAGATCAGTACCGCAGGGCCAGACTGCGCATTTATGGCGCTGTAGATCCAAAGAAAAGACAGAACAAGAATTTTATGTATCATGGTTGAGAGATTAAAAGCTGCCCTAAATAGACCTATAAAACTCTAAAATAAAAAAGCATCTCATTTCTTACGTATTCTAGTTAAACAGAAGCGTATCAAAAAAATAATTTTATTATTGTTAAAATGTACAAAAAAATTTTGTTATTTTCAGATAATCGAAGGAAAGATATATTACCTTTGTAATACTTTAAAAGCGAAAAGCCTATTGTTGGCGCAATAGACTTTTCTGAAAGTTAAACAATTACATCCTGCCACCTTGGTAAGGAGTTGTGGAACTTAAAGCAACCACACTGTGATTAAACTAACTGCAATTTGTACTACGAGTTTAATCTCACATTCATAAACCATCCACCATTTTGGATGGTTTTTTTTTGCTTTACACATATTCACGTGTTTAAGTTATACCCTTAGAGGCACATGGGTTTAAGCCTATATTTCTACTCCTATTATTTAATTAAACTTACATTTTACCACTCATTTAGTTATCAATTACCGAATAGTAATATTAAAATATTTTTGTATACAAAAAACACTCAAAACGCTAATAAACAGCTGTTTATAAAGTTTTCGAAATTTTAAAATTTTGCCTAAAAAAACCACCCTACACTATATAGAGTGGTCTTTTAATAATTAACACTTATGTATTTTTCCTAGCTGTTATCCTTCACAACTCGTGCATTCTTTCTTTTGCTTAAACTTCTGTGCAGCATTCATACTGTGTTGGTAGTACAATGATTTTACTCCAAGTTTCCAAGCCGTTACATAAAGCTTATTAATATCCTTTACAGGCATATCTGGGTGTACCATGATATTTAAAGACTGACCTTGATCAATGTGATTTTGACGGTTTGCTGCTTGATAAATTAGCGTCATTTGGTCAATTTCAGAATAGGTTTTAAACACATCCTTTTCGTGATCCGTTAAGCCTTCTAAATGTTGTACAGAACCATCATAGTCTCTAATGCTTCTCCACACCTCACTGGTATTCATACCTTTTTCTTCTAAAAGGGCTACCAAATATGGGTTTTTAATCGTGGTTTTAATCTTCGCAATATCTTTTACATAACTGTTAGACCAAATTGGCTCAATCCCTTGAGAAACTTGTCCTAAGATAAATGCAGAAGAGGTTGTTGGTGCTACCGCATTTAAGGTTGTGTTACGTCTTCCATAGCCTTTTAAAACTTCTGGCTCACCAAATAATTCGGCTAACTCTTTAGAGGCTTTGTTAGATTTTTCGTTAATCGTTTTAAAGATTTCACTGTTTAAGTTAAAGGCTTCCTGACTGTCAAAACCTAACATTTTAGACTGTAATAAAGAATGCCATCCTAAAGCTCCTAAACCTAAAGCTCTATTTTCTTTTGCAAAATTATAGGCTTTTTCCATGAACATAAACGTCTGTCTATCATCACGATCTGCAGAATCTCTGTACACCTCTAATTTGGTGATAAATTCTTCTAAAACCGCATCCAAGAAATAGACCATCGTTTCTACAGCATCGGTATCTTTCCATTTATCATAATGCAATAAGTTTATAGATGATAATACACATACAAACGACCATTTTTCATTTGTTGGTAACATGATTTCTGTACACAAGTTACTTGCGTAGATTTCATGGTTTTTATCTTTATAAACATCTGCAGCCTTGTTGTTCGCATTGTCTTTAAAGAAGATATAAGGATATCCTATCTCTCCTCTACGTTGCAATACTTTGGCCCAGATAGCTCTCTTATCCTTATCACCATCAATCATTTCTTGCATCCACTCATCTCCAACAGTTACCCCATGGGTTAACTCTTGTATTGGATTTCCTTCGGTACCAATTTCTAAAAACTCATGAATGTCTGGATGCTCTATAGGTAAGTAAGGTGAAAAACGACCTCTTCTTACTGACCCTTGACTTACAACATCAACCATTTTTTCAAACAATTGCATAATATGCACGGCTCCAGAAGACTCGCCGTTATTTTTAACAGGAGCACCACGATGTCTTAATTTACCAAAGTAACCCGAAGTACCACCTCCAAGTTTAGACATCATACCAACTTCAGACTGGGTATAAAGAATATCTCCCATATCATCAGAAATATGCGACCCAAAACAACTAATAGGAAGTCCACGGCGCTTACCAAAGTTAGACCAAACCGGTGAAGCTAATGAATAATAGCCTTCTGCCATATAGCCATAAAACTTATCCGCAAAGCCATCGATGCCTAATATTTTTTCAGCATTATTAGCAATTTCTCTTATACGCTCTTCTGGCGTTGTATCACCTGTTAAATAGCCTGACGCTAAAAACTGACGACTGTTCTCGGTTAACCATTTTATTTCGGGTTCTGATTTAGCATCAGCATCCTTAATAGCTTCTTTTCTAGCTTTTATTAACTCCTCACGGTTAGAGGTTGTCGTTGTGTCTTGCTTCAATTTGTTGTCGAGGTCGGTGTTTGTGTAGTTGCTCATAATTTAAAATAGGTCGTCGCTGGTTATACTTTTGGTTCTTTTACTGTAGTTGATAGAACGTTTCACGAAGAAATCTCCATGTTTAGTTCCAATAATTTCATCATCAAACCATTCGGTTTGTGCTAATAGGGTCTCATCGACATCAAAGACTTTTTCAATGCCAATACTTTCTAATGAATTATTAAATCTATTTTTTATAAACTCATTAATCACATCTTTAGGTAAGAACTCTAGTTCACCCGCTTCAAAAATCCAATCTACTAATTTGCTTTCTGAAGTGAAGGCCTCTTTACATAAGTCTCTTACTAAAGCGCTGTGTTCTTCATCAAACCAAGTTGGGTTTTCATTTTTGATAATTTTTATAATATCAATACCAAAATCACCATGAATTTGCTCTTCCTTAGAGGTTGCTTCAACAACATTAGACACCCCTTTCAGCATGTTTTTATGTTTATTGAAAGCCATGATAATTAAGAATTGTGAAAATAAAGACACATGCTCTATAAATAGCGAGAATAATAAAATAGACTCTGCATACTCTTTGTTATCTTCACTCTTGGCATTTTTTAAAGCCGTTTCTAAATAATGAACACGTCTCATTATTACAGGCTTTTTCTTAAGATTTTTAAACTCGTTGTTAAGTCCAAGAATTTCTAGTAAGTGCGAATAAGCATCTTGATGACGCACTTCACTTTCTGCAAAGGTCGCCCCCACAGATCCGATTTCTGGTTTTGGCATTTTGTTATAAATCTCACCCCAGAACGACTTCACGGCCACCTCAATCTGAGAAATGGCCAACATTGTATTTTTTATAGCATTCTGCTCTACAACGGTAAGTCTTGTTTTGAAATCTTGAATATCACTAGTAAAGTTAAATTCTGAATGAATCCAGTAAGAGTGTCTAATAGCATCTACATATTCGTTAAGCTCAGGATATTCGTAAGGCTTAAGGTTAATACGTTTTTCAAAAATATTAGTCTTTCTATTTCTAGCCTGTTCATCACGGTATAAAATGTAAGCCTTAGCCACATCATGAAACGCGCTTTGCATCAGTTTCTCTTCAACCAAATCTTGAACCTCTTCTACGGTTGGCAAATAATTATGATCTGTTTTTTTACGATCCAATAAAGTCTGTAACACATCTACAGAAATTCCATTAGCATCTTCTTTAGTACCATTTCCTACAGAAAGCATAGCTTTTTCAATCGCATTAGAAATTTTATTTAAAACAAAGGGACTTGTTTCATAATCTCTTTTTATAATCTGAGTAATCTCCATAGTTCTTCTTTTAATTTTAAAGACTAGATGTCCATTAGAATGAGTATGAATCATTCCAAATTCCATTAGTTATTCCGTAAAATGAGTTTAATTTTTTCCTTTAAGGGGACAATAAGAGGCTTGCTTATAAAATGTATAATTTGACTTATTCTCTTTCAAAAATCCTTCAAAAATTCATTTCATTTGGCCTGCAGCAAAGATTGACATTTGTAATGAAAAATGAAAGATGATTTGCTAAACGTTGTCAACAAGTTTTTAACAAAACCGCCTGAAGCCGTTAAAACAACATCATTCTTCAAAACACAAGCAAAACCCTGTATAACAGTAGCATAAGCAGTTTTCATAATTTCAAATTTTGTAAGATTTTACTTATTAAAATAAACATTAACAAGCCTATTTACTGACCTTTTAAGCCGAAGCCTTTTCCAAATATTTTTGCAAAAATAAAGATTAAAATAGAATCCTTTTCCTACTATTTGTAGCAATTACGAATCGGACGTATAAATGAAATATTTTAACATTAAAATTTTAGAAATTCGGATAATTAGGCCATATTTTTTAGCAATACAAAAATGACAAGGGTCTAATTTTTTAGGTCCAGTATTTTTAGCGTTTGAGGCTAAAAATTATGATCACAATTTCTAATATTTTAAAATAGGAAAGCGTAACGCCTAACTTTTAGCCTCTATTTTCAGCGACTTTTTCTAATTCAGCATACCAATCAGCACCAAATTTTCGGATGAGCGCTTCCTTTACAAACTTATAAACCGGAACTTGTAACTCTTTCCCTAATGAACAGGCATCATCACAAATCTCCCATTTTTCATAGTTCACACCAGAAAACTCCGAATAATCTTTAACTCGAATAGGATACAAATGACAAGACACGGGTTTTTTCCATGTAATCTCACCTTGATTATAAGCCTCTTCAATACCGCAAAGGGCCGTTTTCTTTTCATCAAAGATCACATACGCACAATCTGCACCATTAATTAAAGGGGTTTCAAAATCACCAAACTCGGTCGTAATAGACGTGCCTTGTGCTTCAATAGCATCAATACCTTCTTGTCTTAAAAAAGGTTTTACTTTAGGATAGATAGATTCTAAGATTTCAACTTCTTCTGGGTCTACAGGTGCTCCCGCATCACCGTCAATACAACAGGCTCCTTTACAGGCGGAGAGGTTACACACAAAATCCTTATCTATTATGTCTTCTGAGACTATGGTTTTTCCAAGTTGGAACATACACTAATTAATTAGCCTTAAAAAAGGCTGTTATGGTTTCTTTTTCGGCTTCAAATATACTGTAAAATATCCCTTTTAAAGCGCTGTTTTTAAGCATAAAAAAGCAAGTGCAAAAATACTTAAACTTAACAATAATTTATTATTGTTAATCCTTAATAATATCGCACCTTTGCAAAAAATTTAAAACCTTGTACCTTTATAAGGTCTTTAAAGAACTATAAAACAAACCCTTATAACGCTTACACCAAAGCATCAGAATTTTTAAATTGAGTAAAAAATGCAATTAGATCTTAAACAAATTGTAACGGCTTTCATGATCCTTTTTGCGGTCATCGATATCATTGGAAACATCCCAATCATCATTGACTTAAGAAAAAAAGTGGGTCATATTCAAAGTGGTAAAGCCTCTATTATTGCCGGTATTATTATGATTATTTTCCTTTTTGTAGGAAAAAGTCTTTTAAGTCTTATTGGTATTGACGTAAACTCGTTTGCTGTTGCCGGTGCCCTTGTTATCTTTTTTATTGCTTTAGAAATGGTTTTAGGGATTACCTTATACAAGGAAGATGAGCACAGTTCGGTTACCGCTTCTGTTTTCCCCTTAGCCTTCCCTTTAATGGCAGGACCAGGAACCTTGACCACGCTATTATCGCTCCGTGCTGAATTTGCTATAGAAAACATTATCGTGGCTGTTATTAGCAACGTGCTTGTTATTTTTCTTGTTTTAAAAACCTCAGCCAAAATAGAACGTCTTATCGGAACTAACGGAATTAACATTATAAGAAAGATTTTTGGTGTAATTTTGTTAGCGATCGCTGTAAAACTATTTGCTCATAACATTAAAGCGTTATTAGCATAAAACACAAATTATGAAGATTTTCACTTTTGTTTTAAGCCTTATTGCTATAGGCCTCGTCATTTTCAATGCTACAAAATTAGATTTCAACGCCTTATTTGAAGGCGAAAGTCAGACTGCATTAATCACCATGTTAGCCGCTTTATGCGCTGTTGTCTTATTGCAGATTCTTAGAATTTCTAAAAAGATTGAAAAATTAGCCAACAAGAAATAATGGTTTTTGATGCCTTAATTATTGGTGGTGGAGCAGCAGGACTATCTTGCGCCTTGGTTTTAGGATCTGCAAAACAGAAAGCCTTTGCTAAGGATAAGCAGATCGGTATTATTGCCCATCAAAAAACATCCCATCTGCAAAGTGCCCTATTTAATAATGTACTGGGGTTAACTCCAAGAACCTTAGGTGCCGATTTGCTAAGGGATGGTAAAGCCCAATTAAAAGCACAATACCCTCATGTAACCCAAATTGAGGACGAAAAAGTAAAAGCCATTACACGCCAGGCCTCTGGCTTTACCGTAACCACCCAAGAGCAAAGCTACCAATCTAAAATTGTGGTGATTGCTGTAGGCTACACCAGTTTTATTACCATAAAAGGACTTGAGGATTATATAGAACCTCATCCGCGATCGGCTGTTGAAAAAGATAGGATTTGGTTAAGAAACACAGATCATTTGGTTGAAACAAACCTTTATGTCGCTGGAAGTTTAGCGGGTTGGCGCAGTCAGTTTGCTATCGCCTGTGGTAGCGGGTCTCACGTGGCTACGGATATCCTAACCCTTTGGAATGATGGTAAGCAAACCAAAATTCACGATAAAGTTACCTAGTTAATGTTGCTTAAGTGTAGGATATTCTGTGCTTAAAAGAATAACTTCCTGCACCATTGTATCATCATTATTTATAACCTCTTCAAAGGCAATATCATCAAATAATTGTCCCGCCAAATTCGCTTTAATAAGACGTTTTATTTCTGAACTATACACCATAAAATTGATATTGGTGCCTTCTCTTAAGTTTACAAAATTCTGAAAACGAACTACCACCGAGTCTTCCACTTCATAATTCGCCATAAAATCAGATCGTGTTAGATCTTGATACAGCATACGATCCTTATCTAACGCTTCAAAAGCAAAATATCTAAAATGCCCTCTTCGTCTTAGATAATTTAAAGTTTCATTATCAAAACTTTGATCTACAGGCACAAAGATATCCGGAATAATACCGCCACCGCCATAAACCACCTTTCCTTTTGGGGTGGTAAATTTTAAAGAATCATCAACTGTGATGCTTTCTTCATGCGCCAATTCCCCTGTACGTAAACGTTTATAATAATCATTGAAATAACTTTCACTATCCCCATTAGTATACGGTTTCTGAATGGAGCGTCCTGTTGGGGTATAATATCGCGATACCGTTAAGCGTACCGCACTACCGTCACCCAAAGCCATTTCGCGTTGTACAAGACCTTTACCATAAGAACGACGCCCTACAATAATACCTTTATCATTATCTTGAAGCGCTCCCGCAACCACTTCGCTAGCAGAGGCAGAATTCTCGTTGATTAAGATAAAAATCTCACCATCTTCAAAAGCACCATTACCTGTAGCATAGACATATTCCTCTTTTCCGCGCTTATCTTTAGTGAATAAAATGAGTTTATCATCTTCTAAAAACTCGTCTACAATCTGTTCTGCAATCCCCAAAAAACCGCCAGGATTCTCTCTTAAATCTAAGGCCAATTTCTTAGCACCTTGCCCTTGAAGGGTATCTAAAGCAGCTTTAAATTCCTTATAGGTAGACTCTGCAAAACGGTTAATTTTTATATACCCCAACTCTTCTGTAAGCATGTAAGCGGCATCTACACTTTTAATAGGAATGGCTTTTCGCTTAACATCAAACTCTAACAACTCTGGCGCTCCTTTTCTATAAACGGTGAGCTTAATAGAGGTATTCTTATCCCCTTTAAGCTTTTGGCTAATCATGCTATTAGTGATCTGAGCACCATAAAGCGTATCGTTATCAGCCATAAGAATACGATCGCCACTTAAAATCCCAGCTTGTTCACTAGGACCATTTTTAGTGGGCTTAATTACAGCAATGGTATCACGGTAGGCATAAAAATTAATCCCAATACCTACAAAATCACCTTTCATATTTTCAGTGACGCGTTTTAAATCTTCTTTGGGAATATAAGTAGAATGTGGATCTAAATTTTGCAGAATACCGTTTACAGTCAC
This sequence comes from Winogradskyella arenosi, assembly GCF_003337305.1. Taxonomy (GTDB): domain Bacteria; phylum Bacteroidota; class Bacteroidia; order Flavobacteriales; family Flavobacteriaceae; genus Winogradskyella; species Winogradskyella arenosi. The sequence goes on from NZ_QPJO01000001.1 coordinate 145,232, forward strand.
ATCAACTATACTGTCCGTATTCACTTCCTCCACATATTCGTAATCAATATAATCGATTAACCGATTGAGTTTATTCTTTTTACTATTGCTTGTAAAGAGGTTATCTGACGTGTCTGAAAAATTCAATTTTCCACCAATAACCACCCCGGCCGCAATTGCAGCACCGATAATTAATGGTATGTATTTATTTTTTGTTGCCATAGTATTTCCCTCTTAAGGAATCTTAATCGATATCTTCGATAAGCTCTATCTGAATCCCTGCTTTTTTCAGAAATTTTAATCCCGAATCATCCTTATAACCTTGATGGTACACGACTCTAACAATACCCGCTTGATGGATTAGCTTACTACACTCTTTACAAGGCGAAAGTGTAATGTATAAGGTTGCTCCTTGACAAGATTGCGTAGAGGAAGCCACTTTTAAAATGGCATTAGCCTCGGCATGTAACACATACCATTTGGTATAGCCTTCATCATCCTCACAGTAATTTTCAAACCCTGTAGGCGTTCCGTTATAACCATCAGAAATAATCATACGGTCTTTTACAATAAGTGCGCCCACCTGTTTTCTATTGCAATGGGAGAGTTTACCCCATTCTTTAGCGATTCGTAAATACGCTTTATCGTAACGACGCTGTTTTATTTTTGACATTCCTTAAAAGTATTATGCAATCGTACCTTGTTCAGAACGAAGATAAAAGGTTAAAAATACATTCCTCTTTGACTTCGCGTTAAAATTTTACCAAACTTTAATCTAGTTGATAAGATCACTTTCTATAATCATAGGAATTACTAAGCCAATAACGATAGAAGATAAGACCATCATCCAATCGCGACGAGAAAATCTAAATACCGTTTGACAAATAAATCCTATAAACAAGACCACAAAAACAATAATTAGTTGTGCAATTTCTATACCTAAAGCAAATTCTATAAGCAGTTCTAATTTATTTTCGGCCTGACCAGAAAACATTTTAAACTCTCTTGCAAAGCCAAGACCATGAATAATTCCAAAGAACAAGGTGGTAGCAAACAGCAAGCCTATTTTATTATTTTTAGAAGTTTTACCAGCGGTAAAGACATTGTACAAGGCCATAATTAATATGGTCACCGGAATTAAAAATTCCACCAATTGGCCATTAATCTGCACCACACCATAAGCCGCTAAAACCAAGGAGAGCGTGTGCCCTACGGTAAAGGTAGTCACTAAAACAAGGACGCGTTTCCAGTCGTTAAACAAATAAGGTACTGCGAGTACCATTAAAAAAAGGATATGGTCATAACCATTAATATCCAAGACGTGATTCATGCCATATTGCACATTGAACCAAAAATTTTCGAACATAGTTGATATTTTAGGGAAATTCAAAGTTACAATTAAAATGCATATGCTCTTAATAAAAAAAAGTGAATAAAATTTGTATAATCCTATTTTCTTTCGGAATATTGTAGTTCACAAAGTTCAAACAACTTATTGAAATGTTATCAAGAAAGGTGGAGGGATTAGACCCTTTGATGCCTTAGCAACCCTTAGACTTACTAAGAAGGTGCTAAATTCTACGTAATTAGCGATTCATTTATCGCTTAATTGGATAGATAACCCATACAATTGCTCATCTGCAATTTTTATTCTTTATAACTTTTTCTATACCTACGTCTTTTGACGTTTTTAGTTTTTTGATTTTTTTTAAATAGAAAAAAATGAAATCTAATCGTATTGAAACACAAGCTATACGCACACAATTAGAACGTTCGCAATTTTTAGAACATTCAAGTCCTTTATACCTAACCTCTAGCTACGTATTTGAGGATGCTGAAGATATGCGTGCTTCCTTTGCCGATGAAAAGGAACGCAATATTTATAGCCGTTACTCCAACCCGAACACTTCAGAATTTATAGAGAAAATCTGTCTGATGGAAGGTGCTGAACGTGGCTATGCCTTTGCGTCGGGGATGTCGGCCGTATTTTCAACCTTTGCCGCTTTACTTAATGCTGAAGATCATATCTTATCTTGCAGAAGTATCTTTGGGTCTACACAAACCTTATTCAATACCATTTTACCAAAGTGGAACATTGCAACGAGTTATTTTAAAATTGATGAGCTCGATACGATTGAAAGCCTTATTCAGCCCAACACAAAAGTAATCTATGCCGAGAGCCCAACCAATCCTGCTGTAGATATTTTAGACTTAGAACGAATTGGGGCCCTTGCAAAAAAACACAACCTTATTTTTATTATAGACAATTGTTTTGCCACACCTTACTTGCAACAGCCTATTAAATTTGGGGCCGATTTAGTCATCCATTCGGCCACTAAGTTAATAGATGGTCAAGGTCGTGTTTTAGGAGGTGTAGTTGTTGGCGACTCAGAACTGATTCAGAAGATTTATTTATTTTCAAGAAACACCGGTCCTTCCCTATCGCCATTTAATGCATGGGTATTATCTAAAAGCCTAGAAACCTTACCGGTGCGCGTAGATAGACATTGTGATAATGCGTTAAAAGTGGCCCATTTTTTAGAATCGCATCATTTGGTGAATGTTGTAAAATACCCATTTTTAAAATCGCATCCGCAATACGAATTGGCTAAAAAACAAATGAAAGCTGGTGGAAACATCGTGGCTTTTGAAATTAAAGGCGGCATTGAAGCAGGGAAGCAATTTTTGAATGCCATCAAACTATTATCGCTCTCGGCAAATCTTGGAGATACAAGAACCATAGTGACGCATCCGGCCTCTACAACACATGCTAAAATCCCTGAATCTGTTCGTTTAGAAACCGGAATTACATCAGGATTAATCAGAGTTTCTGTAGGCCTAGAGCATCCTGAAGATATTATTAACGATTTAAAACAGGCTTTAGAAAACTAAAGTCAGTTCGAGTGATTTTATGACATTGGCATAAATTATATCGAGAACACAACCATATTATGAGCAAAATAACAGACCAATTACGAAAACGAATCTTAGTTCTCGATGGCGCCATGGGAACCATGCTTCAGCAATATAGCTTCTCTGAAGAAGATTTTAGAGGCGAACGTTTTAAGGATTACCCATCGCCATTACAAGGGAATAACGATTTATTATCCCTAACCCAACCTGAAGCCATAGCCGCTATTCACGCTAAGTATTTTGAAGCTGGTGCCGATATCGTAGAAACCAATACCTTTTCTGGGACTACCATTGCTATGGCCGATTACGACATGGAAGATTTGGTTTATGAGCTCAACTATGAATCGGCTAAAATTGCCAGAGACGTTGCGGATAAATTCACGAAAGAAAATCCTGAAAAACCGCGCTTTGTTGCCGGAAGTATTGGCCCTACCAATAAAACCGCTAGCTTATCGCCAGATGTGAATAGACCAGAATACAGAGCCATCACCTTTAACGAGCTACGTGTCGCTTACAAACAACAAGTAGAAGCTCTAATTGATGGCGGTGTGGACATGCTTTTGGTTGAAACTATTTTTGATACGCTTAATGCGAAAGCTGCTTTATTTGCGATTGAAGAAGTGAAAGAGGAACGTCATATTGATATCCCAATTATGGTTTCCGGAACGATAACGGACGCTTCTGGAAGAACCTTATCCGGGCAAACCGTTGAAGCCTTTTTAACGTCTATTTCTCATATTCCGCTTTTAAGTGTGGGCTTTAATTGTGCCCTTGGCGCGCAACAACTAAAACCGTATTTACAACGCTTATCTAACGAAACTGAGTTTTTTACCTCAGCACATCCTAACGCAGGTTTACCAAATGCTTTTGGAGAATATGATGAAACACCAGAGCAAATGCAAAGCTACATTGAAGACTACCTAAAAGACAACCTCATCAATATTATTGGAGGTTGTTGTGGCACAAGTCCTGAGCACATCAAAGCCATCGCTGAAGTCGCTCAGAAGTATGAACCTAGAAAGTTGGTGGTTGGTGTATAGTTGCTAGTGGTCAGTTAAAGTGAACAAAATGGATTATAAAGATTTGGAGGTTTGGAAATTTTCAAGGGAGCATGTAAAAAAGGTTTACGAATTAAGCAATTCGTTTCCCAAAAAAGAATTGTACGCCTTAACGAATCAAATAAGACGATGTTCAATATCTATACCTTCTAACATTGCAGAAGGTTTAGGACGACAATCAAACAATGAAACCATTCATTTTTTATTTATTTCAAAAGGTTCATTATAAGAACTCAAAACACAACTTTATTTAGCTTTCGATTTAAATTATATCGCAGAAGATCAATTAAAAAAAATTTTAGAACACGTTACCTCTTGCAAAAAGCTACTTAACGGATTCATTAATTATTTCAAATCAAAAAAGTAACATGAGTGCATCTAGCAACTATCAACAACCCCCTAAAAACCAAAAGTACTTAACGCTTTCTGGACTAGAACCGCTCGTTGTAACACCAGATAGCAACTTCATCAACGTCGGTGAACGCACCAATGTCACAGGCTCACGTAAATTTCTTCGACTTATTAAAGAAGAAAAATACGATGAAGCTTTAGAAGTGGCAAGAGACCAAGTAGATGGTGGTGCGCAAATTTTAGATGTGAACATGGACGAAGGGATGTTAGATGGTGTTTATGCCATGACCACCTTTCTAAATCTGATCGCTTCAGAACCCGATATTTCTAGAATTCCTATTATGATTGATAGCTCTAAATGGGAAATTATAGAAGCGGGCTTGCAGGTGGCGCAAGGGAAATGTGTCGTTAACTCCATCAGTTTAAAAGAAGGCGAAGCACAATTTAAACATCATGCTAAACTGATTAAACGCTATGGCGCTGCTGTTGTGGTTATGGCTTTTGATGAAGATGGCCAAGCCGATAATTACCAGAGACGTATTGAAATTTGCAAACGTTCGTATCACATTTTGGTCAACGAACTAAAATTTCCTGCTCAAGATATCATTTTTGACCCTAATATTTTTCCGGTGGCTACAGGAATGGACGAGCATCGCAGAAATGCACTCGACTTTTTTGAAGCCACCAAATGGATTCGTGAAAATTTACCTTATGCTAACGTTTCTGGAGGTGTGAGTAATGTCTCGTTTTCGTTTAGAGGAAATAATGTGGTGCGTGAAGCGATGCATTCCGCATTTTTATATCACGCCATTAAAAACGGCATGAACTTAGGAATTGTAAACCCTACTATGCTTGAGGTTTATGATGAAATTGATAAGGATTTATTAGAACGTGTAGAAGATGTTCTCTTTGATAGACGCGATGATGCTACAGAGCGTTTATTAGATTTTGCCGATTCTGTAAAAGGACAGAAAAAAGAGCAAGACAACAAAGTACAGGAATGGCGAAATGATCCACTTCAAGATCGTATTACACACGCCTTAGTCAAAGGAATTGATGCTTTTATTATTGAAGATGTAGAGGAAGCCCGCTTAGCTTCCACCAAACCTATTGAAGTCATCGAAGGCCATTTAATGATTGGAATGAATGTGGTTGGCGATTTATTTGGAAGTGGTAAAATGTTCTTACCGCAAGTGGTAAAATCGGCACGCGTTATGAAAAAAGCCGTGGCTTATTTGCAACCTTTTATTGAAGCTGAAAAGGACGGTAAACAAGAGTTCGCAGGTAAAATATTAATGGCCACTGTTAAAGGTGATGTGCATGATATTGGAAAGAATATTGTGAGTGTCGTTTTAGGTTGTAATAATTACGAAATCATTGACCTTGGAGTTATGGTGCCACCAGAAAAAATCATTGAAACCGCCATTAAAGAAAAGGTCGATATCATTGGGTTGAGTGGTTTAATTACACCATCACTTGATGAGATGGTTTATGTATCTAAATCGCTTGAAAAAGAAAAGATAGACATTCCCTTAATTATCGGTGGGGCCACAACCTCTAGAGCGCATTCGGCTGTAAAAATTGCCCCGCATTATAACAATACGGTGGTTCATATTAATGATGCCTCAAGAGCGGTGACCGTTGTTGGGAATCTGCTTCAGAACGACAGTAAAATTTATAAAAATCAGATACGAGAAGAGTATGATGCCTTCCGTGAGCAATTTTTAAAACGAACCAAGAAAAAGGACTATTTAACCCTTGCTGAGGCGCGAAAAAATAAATTCAAAATCAATTGGAATACTTCTGAAATTGTAAAACCAGCACAATTAGGGATTCAAATTATTGAAGATTTCGACATCACAAAACTTGAAGAATTTATTGATTGGTCGCCATTTTTTAGAAGTTGGGATTTACATGGCAAATATCCAGCCATTTTAACGGATAATGTGGTTGGCGAACAAGCCACCGACTTATTTGCCGATGCACAGGTGTTATTGAAACGTATTTTTGATGAAAAACTGCTTAAAGCCAAAGCTATTTTTGGATTGTTTGAAGCCAATACGGTAAATGATGATGATATTGAGATTACTATTGAAGAATGTCACCTCGAGCGCAGTCGAGAGGTTTCAAATTCAACATCTGCTAAAGAAGGTCTCGACTGCGCTCGACCAGACAAATACAATTTCTTAACCCTTCGCCAGCAATCCAAAAAATCTGAAGGTAAACCCAATATTGCTTTAGCCGATTTTATAGCTCCAAAAGCTAGCAATATTCAAGATTATATGGGCTGTTTTTGTGTCTCTACAGGATTTGGAACGGCAGAATTAGCTGCTCAATTTGAAGCCGAACACGACGATTATAATTCCATTATGATTAAAGCTTTAGCCGATCGTTTGGCCGAGGCCTTTGCAGAATATTTACATAAAGAAGTAAGAACAAAACATTGGGGTTATGCTAAAAATGAAGACTTATCTAACGACGAGTTAATCAAAGAAAACTATAAAGGGATTCGTCCTGCACCGGGTTACCCTGCCTGCCCAGATCACCTAGAAAAGACAAGTATTTGGAACATTTTAAAGGTTGAAGAAAACATTGGGGTTAAACTTACCGAGAGTTTAGCCATGTGGCCAGCAGCCAGTGTAAGCGGTTATTATTTTGGAAATCCTGAAGCCAAATATTTTGGCTTAGGAAAAATTAAAGAAGATCAAATAGAAGACTATAGCCAACGTAGAAAAATTTCTAATGAAGAAGCAACAAAATGGCTCAGTCCAAATATTGCAGATTAATTAAACCTTAATCTTAGACCTAGCAGGTTTTAAAAACCTAGCAGGTCCTTTACAACATTGTGTTCCTGCAAGATTTTAAGAAACTTGTAAGTATCAGCAAAAGTAACGCCAATAAAAAATAAGAGTAAACATTAAAGAGATACCCACTTTCGTGGGCAATACTATGAAAGTAACAGACCACATCAACAAGGCTAATGGAAAAACATTATTTTCCTTCGAAATTATTCCTCCTAAAAAAGGAAATAGTATTCAGCAACTTTATAATAATATCGATCCTTTAATGGAGTTTAATCCTCCTTTTATTGATGTGACCACATCTAGAGAGGAATACTTGTATATTGAAAAAGACGGGCTTTTAGATCGAAAGATTACACGGATGCGCCCAGGAACGGTGGGAATCTGTGCCGCAATAAAACACAAATACGACGTCGACACCGTGCCGCATGTATTATGTGGAGGATTTACAAAGGAAGAAACAGAGTATCTACTTGTAGATTGTCATTATTTAGGCATTAATAATGTGATGGCTTTACGCGGGGACGCTATGAAACATCAGCAGTATTTTGAAGCTTGTGATGGCGGACATCAATTTGCAAAAGGCTTGGTAGAACAAATTCAAAATTTAAATAAAGGGCAGTATTTACACGATGTTGCTGAAGGGCATGATAAAGCCGATTTCTGTATCGGTGTGGCAGGCTATCCAGAAAAGCATTTGGAAGCACCCTCTTTAAAAACAGACCTTAAGCGTCTTAAACAAAAGGTAGATGCCGGTGCTGATTATGTAGTGACACAAATGTTTTTTGATAATCAAAAATATTTTCAATTTGTGGAGGCTGCCAAGGCAGAAGGTATTAATGTGCCTATTATTCCGGGAATTAAACCCCTTGCTGTAAAACGCCATTTACAGTTATTGCCACAGGTTTTTAAAATTGATTTACCTGAAACCCTAATTGAAGCGGTTGAAAGCTGTAAGGATAATAAAGCCGTTAGACAAGTTGGTGTGGAATGGGCTGTACAACAATCTAAAGAATTACAACAAGCAGGAGTTCCTGTATTGCATTATTATTCTATGGGAAAAAGTGACAATGTAAAGGCCATTGCTTCCCAATTATTTTAAAGTCTCAAGGTTATTTTCTTTTGGTAACCACATTTAAGGTGAGACCTAATACGATTAATAAAATCCCAATTAAACTCCAAATGGTATAGGTCTCACCAAACCAAATTAACCCGATAATCATGGTGAAGATAACTTCAAGATATTTTAGTGGTGCGACTTGGTTGGTTTCGCCAACCTGCATAGCTTTGGTCATGTAGAGCTGTGCAAAATAGCCAAAAACGCCAAGACTCATTAAAATTAACCATTCGAGACCTATGGGGTTTTTCCAACTATTTATAGCCAAAAGTCCGCCTATTACAGCCGATATAATCATAAAATAATTAACCACAACCACCGGATGGTCTTGATTTCCTATTTTTCTGATGATAATAAAAATTAAACCCGAAAACAATGCTGACACCAAAGCATAGATAATCCCTTCTACCTGCATATTATTATCAAACCCCTTCAGAATTACTACCCCTAAAAAGGCAATGGCGAAAAATACCCATTGTATAAATCGAACTTTTTCCTTTAGAAAAAATAGCGCAAAGAAAGCGGCAAAAATAGGAGCGATATAACGAATTGAGACTGCCGTCCCCATCGCAATATACCGAATAGACAAGAAAAATAAGGTCATTGAGGTTACGCCAAATACACTTCGTAAAATCAGTAACCCTTTTTTATTCCCAAGGAATGAAATCTTATTTTTTATGAGAAATGGAAACGTAAAAAACAAGGAGCCTATAGATCTAAAAAACACAATTTGATAAACACTAAAATTTGATAAGGTCTTTACAAACACATTTAAAAATGTGAATGCTAAAGCACTGATCACCATATATTGAATTGCCTTTTTCAGAATGTATTGGGAATTAAAATAATAAAATTGAAGTTGCTTTATTCGTTGGCAGCAATTTACATAATAAATCACTAAAACATAAGATAAAAAGCCCCTAATTAAGGTTCATTTTTAGGCTTAAAATTTAATAATAGACCCGTTTTTTGCTTATTTTTATAAAACACAAATAACGAACTATTTTAATACATGAAAACAACACAACTACTTTGCTTTATTAGTGCTTTTTTGTTGCTTCACTCTCTACCAGCGCAAGACATTAAGGTTTCTAATATAGACGAATTTAACCAAGCCCTAACTCAAGTTAAAAACGGTGGAACTATAATTCTAAAAAATGGCGAATGGAAAGATACCGACCTTCTAGCGCATGGTGAGGGAACCAAAGAAAATCCTATTATTATTAAAGCAGAAACACCTGGAGAGGTTATACTTACCGGTGATTCTAGTTTAAGCATCTATGGAAGCTATGTTATTGTTAGCGGCCTTTGGTTTAAAGATGGACATTCTACTAAAAAACATGTGGTGCAATTCCGAAAAAACTCCAAAGAATTTGCTAACCATTGCCGATTAACCAATTCTACAATTTCCTATTTTGATGTTGCTGATGATAATATAAAAAATCATTGGGTCGATTTATGGGGAAAAAACAACCGAGTAGATCATAATAATTTTACGGGCAAAAGTTCTGCTGGAACAACCTTAGTGGTATGGCTTAAAAGTGAAGAACATATTGAAAACAACCACCAAATCGATCATAATTATTTTGGCTTCCGTCCGGATTTAGGTGAAAATGGCGGAGAAACCATAAGAATTGGAACGAGCCAAAATTCTATGAAATCTTCAAAAACTATTGTAGAAAGCAACACCTTTAAATCTTGTAATGGGGAAATTGAAATTATCTCTAATAAATCTGGAGATAACATCTATAGAAACAACCTTTTTATTGAGAGTAAAGGGACGCTTACTTTAAGACACGGAAATAATGCCTTAGTTGAAAACAATGTTTTTCTTGGTAATAATGTTCCACAAACGGGTGGAATTAGAGTCATTAATGAAGGGCATATTATAAGAAATAACTTGCTGATTGGGTTGGCCGGAAATGATTATAGAGGTCCTATTGTTCTTATGAATGGGGTTCCTAATTCGCCATTAAACAGGTACCACCAAGTGAAACATGTAGACATTCAGAATAACACGATTATTAATTGTGGACCTATGACTTTTGGCGCTGGTAAGAGTGATGAGTTAAGCCTACCCCCTATGCAAACCGTATTTGCCAACAACGTAATTACCAATACCACGGGAGGTAAAATTTTAGAGATCTCAGATCGTGTTGATGGCATCACTTTTTCTGGAAACATTGTAGATAGTGAAGCCGTGGTAAATGCTAATTATTTTACGAAAACGACTATTGACTGGACGCTGTTAAAATCTTTACCAATGCCTACAGAGAACAATCCTGTTCTTAAAAGCGTAACCTCGACATCTAAAAGTCCAACTCAAGATATTACAAACACCGAGAGAACTCCTTATGTCGCTGGTGCTTTTAACCTTAATAACACTAAAGTTCCTAGAGCTTTGATTGCCCGCACCGGTCCAGGATGGAAACCTAATATTGTTGCTCCAATAACAAAGGCTGAAGATCTTATTATTGAGCCCGGTATTGGGACACTTTCTAAAGTTTTTAGCAAAGCTAAAGATGGTGATGTTATTACTTTAAAAGAAGGGGTTTATGAATTTACAAAAAGCCTTAAAGTTAGCAAATCCATTACCGTTGTTGGTTCTACTACGGGTCAAACCCTATTTAAAATGCAAGATGGTATAGAGAAACCCTTCTCTTATTTTATTCGAATTAATGAAGGTGGTGCGTTAACGTTAAAGCACATCATTTTTGATGCCGCGCATAACAGTCCGCCTAAATACGCCATTGTATCGCCAAATAAGATGGAATCTATCACCTATGCCTTAAATGTTGAAAACTGTACATTTCAAAACTTTACCACACAAAATGGAGGCAGCATTTTTAAAGCTTATGAAGGGACTTTAGCAAGTTCATTATCTTTTAAGAACAGCACGTTTAAAGACAGTTATAGAGGCTTAAATCTCTCTTATGATAAAGATAATTTTGGAAAATATAACGCTTTAGAACTAGAGATTGATAATTGTATCTTCAAAAATATTGAGGAGTTTGCTATAAATTATATTCGAAGCATCCCCGACCCAAGTATTGAGGGCGGAAAACTACAGATTATTAATAGTATTTTTGATCAAGTGGCCAATGAAGAAAAAGGACGATCTGTGATTAGCAATGGTATTCACGAGGTGCTTATAAAGAACTCAGTATTTATAAATAGTTATAAATCTCAAAACCCTGTCAATCTAAAAGGGACAAACAATGTTATTACCAATTGTTTATTTGATGATAATGGCTATCCTAAAACGAGTAAAGGGGCCAAAGAAGTTAATTTGATCTTTAAAAACCCAAAATGGGAAGACAGTAATAACTATATTCCAAGTAAAAAATCACCATTATTAAAAGCCAATAATGATACGGCTTTAATTGGCCTAAACCCTAATTGAGCGGTGCAGACCAAAGTTAAAAAAGCTAAACACAAGTCCTTGTGTTTAGCTTTTTTTATGCCTTTACTTTCTGGATTGATATGGTTAATGGTTAATGGTTAATGGTTAATGGTTAATGGTTAATGGTTAATGGTTAATGGTTAATGGTTAATGGTTAATGGTTAAAAGATCATTTTCCCCGAACAACAAACAAGAATTTAAGCTCTTAAATTTTAGAAAAATAGATTTTTATATGACTTTGAACTATAATAATGGCCCCCATTTCAAGATCATTCTCACCGCCCTAATGCTTGAAGACGGACACCAGCAACAATAATTCTTAGTCCCTCCTTTGACTTTATAGCATAGAAAAAGGCAACTTAAATTAAGTTGCCCTCTTCACTTTCTAATAATTAAAAATCACTACTCTATAATTATTCTTTTCGTTACTGAATTTACTCCAGAATTTATTTTTAGTAAGTAAACCCCTGAGGTCAATTCTGACACATCAACGGCGTCATTCATTAAACTTGTTGTTTTTAAAACACGTTTTCCTAGGATGCTAAAGATCTCTACAGAATCAATAGTCTGATCTGTACCTTTAATTGTAATATGATCATCTGCAGGATTAGGGTATACGCTTAATGTATTAAGGTTGAACTGTTCTGTTGATAAGGTTTCAGCGGTTGGGTTTAAAGCCCCGTAAACCGTATTAATACCAGCCCATCCTAAAAAGGCTGCAGGAAGTGCATCTTCATCATCAAGTTCCCAATCTGGAGCACTACCACTTGTATCTCCAATAGCCCAATCGCTAGTGGTATATCCTGTATTTGTCCCTTGTCTCATAATAATATGTGGGTCAGACCCTGGGAAATCTATAACTGTTGCTCCTGCAGTTGCCGTTTGATCAGCACCATTAACGGCCATATCTTGTGCAAAAACCACTTGTGCATAGCCTCGCTCTGGGAGTCCATTTTCAACATCATCATCTAAATAGGCTACAGAATCGTATAAAATCCAAGAGGTATGATCTCCTGTTGCATCAATATTTCCATCAAAAGCTAAACCTTCCCCACTTTCTGGGCCATCTACAGCAACACCATCAGGATCCGTTCCTCTAATTAACATATAAGAACCCGAAGCATCAGCAAAATTACCATTATACCCAATATCTGGGGTTTGTGAAGACACATTACTAGAACTACCACCCGTAACATTATTCCCTGTTAACTCTATGGTAAGCACAGTAGCATCAGGATCCATTAAAGCTGAATAAGGATTCATCGTTACTTCATTGGTGTTTTCATCCGTATAATTACAAACGATAGCAAAAATACCATTGGCACCAAAAGTTCTTGTGCCATCACCTAATTGGATTTCTTGAGTCACCTTTCCGTAGTTACTCGCATTACCATCACCGTCAATAACAAGTAACCAAAGATCATCAGGGATCACTTGATTGGCTGGTCCTCTAACTTCAATCAGCTCTTTTGTTAAGTCAGATCCATTAGGACTCACAATTAATTTGTTAATGTAATATCCTGTTCCCGTAGGAATATTACTAAATGTTTGGGCGAAGCCCATTGCTGTTACTAAAAGTAAAGCGAAGAGTAAAGGTTGTTTCATGATTGTTGTTTTTAAAAGTTACTATATTGGTTTTTTTAACAGTCTTAAGGTATTGATATAGAGAAAAAAGCCTGAATTAAAAATTGGTTTACCAATCTGGTTTACCAAATATAGTCAAAATTATTAGGAAAAACCATATTAATTAAAAAATAATTAAAATATTACACAATTGTTAATATTTGATATAAATAAATGACAATTATCATCTTTTCACCTTCAGCCCCTACCTTTAAAAGCCAGAATACACTAACCACAACACTAAAAAATTTTAAGCCTTAAAAACTCCAATAACCATAAGCCTTCAGCAGCAATTTTAGCATTATAATCAACATAGAGATATAGCTTTAATTATGCTCTTTTGAAGCCAAGAACCTATAAATCTGATTCCTTTTATATAAATCTCATAAGCCTCGTGATTTCATTAAATCGGATCCCTGTGGTTATAAAATGAGAAAATTTAGTAGTATCTTTAATCCACCAAAATTGGTTAACCAATTAATTTAAGCGTTATGAAAACACCTTTACTAACTCTGAGCATGGTTTGTTTTGCGATCTCTTGGAGTCCATCACAAACCGTTTTAAATGCCAACGGATCGGGCAATACTTATGAAGACATTAATGCCGTACTAGCCCCAGGTTATAATGCTGTAGAAGTCCCTGACTGCAGTCATCCTGAATTTGGTCGTCATATTGATGAAGTCTTTGATGCCGACCTCGATACACATGTTTTTCGTTTTATAGCCCATAAAACACCCGATAATGATCGTTGTATAAATTCTGATAGACAGCGTATAGAAATAAAAACCTATGCGTCTTCTCCAGACCATTTAAAAGCAACAGAGGGCGAAACCGTACAATACAAGTGGAAATTTAAATTGCCTTCTGATTTTCAGGTGTCATCAAGTTTTACGCACATCCATCAAATTAAATCCGTTGATGGCCCTTACGCCTCTATTCCTATGATTACCTTAACACTTCGGAAAGGAAATCCAGACCGCATAGAATTGCGCTATACGCCAACCAATTCACAAAACACCATACAAACAGCGGATCTCAACTTGCTACGTGGCCAATGGGTTGAAGTTACAGAAACCATCACTTTTGCCGATGAAGGCAGTTATGCGATTAGCCTTCAAAACCTCGCCGATAACAGTACTATTATGTCTTACACAAATACGGCTATGGATACTTGGCAAAATGGTGCTTCTTTTGCACGTCCGAAATGGGGTATTTACAGAAGTCTTAATAACAGCCAAGACCTAAAGGATGAAATGCTCCGCTTTGCCCAATTCAGCATAGAAGAATTAGGGCCTTTATCGGTTTCAGATTTTGAAGCTTTGGCTGCGGAAATCACCTTAGTCCCTAACCCTTCAAAAAACACGGTTACCTTTAAAAACGCTAGAGTAGATGATTATGATACTGTGTTGCTTTACAATACTAAGGGCGAGACAATCCCGATTAAGAACCGTCTTAAAAAATACAAATTAAACGTTGCAGGACTAAGTCCGGGGCTCTATTATATTACCTTTTTAAAAGCACAACGTCCTGTAAAAGTTTTAAAATGCGTGGTCGAATAAGCTTAGACAAAAACCAGTTTAAAGCAGGCCTTTCTTAGCGATATAAACCTATCATATAAAACCAACAGATCCTAACTTACAACCATACTATGGCTAAAGTTAGGATCTGTTTTTATGTCCTATTTAAGAGGTTTCCTTCTACTTTTGAAAACCGCCTTGCTAAGATCTTAATCTAAGGGTTTACATTACATGACCGATGCAAACCCAAAGATTTAAGACGAAAAGAGATTTCTTTTCACCCTCTAGTAAACTCTTAGTATCCCGGATTCTGTGGTAACAAATTAGGGTTACGCTCTAATTCATCCTCAGGAATTGGTAATATATAATCGGTATCAGAAAAGTTAGGTTTTGAACCTTCTAACCCTGTACTTCCAAAGACTGTATTACCAATTTTTCTTCTTGCAATATCGTACCATCTTTTCCCTTCAAAAGCCAACTCTAAACGACGCTCTTCTAAAACATCCTCTACAGTAACCGTACCGGTAAGATCTGCAGGGGCAGCACTTGGTGGCACAGTGATTTCAACACCAGCCCCTGTCATGGTTTGACCACCCATTCTTGCTCTTGCACGAACTTGATTAATATAATTTAAGGCCGCTGCATTGTTACCTAATTCTACAGCCGCTTCAGCAGCAATTAATAAAACCTCAGCATAACGAATCATTGAATAATTATGACTTGTTGCTCTCGCATTTGCACGAGCAAAAGGTTCTGGGAAACGGGTATACTTTGCAATGTATGGCACATTCTTAGCAAACTCATGACCACTAATATCAAACTGTGTATATGGATAGGCTACAGCCGGGGTGTTTTCATCATTATCATCATCAAATTTAGCAACATCATCTAAGCTTACCGCTCTTCTGTAATCATCTGCATCCCAAGTAGTGTATACGTCCAAGGTAGGTACTGCAACAGACCAGCCGCCTCCAGAGTTTCTGACATCACCTCTAATTCCTGTCATCGGAGCAATTTGATCATAAGCATTATCATCAGCTTCAAAATTGTTGTAATCTAAAGCAAAGATTGGCTCTAAAGACCCATCAATCACTTCCGCATTAAATAAGTTTTGAAAGTTTGAATCTAAAGCTAAATTGTAAGTCCCTGCGTTATTAATCACCTCAGTCGCTTCATCATAAGCATTTTGCCATTGTTCCATAGTTAAATACACTAAAGCTAAATAAGAACTTGCTGCCGCTTTAGAAGGAATTGCTCTTGAAGCTACCGTATTTGGTAACCACTCTTTAGCGAACTCTAAATCGGCAATAATTTTGGTATAAACCTCTGAAGCTGGCATTCTGCTCAATGACGTTGCTGCATCTACATCGGTAATTGGAGCGTCTATATAAGGCACATCACCAAATAATCTTACCAAGTGAAAATAGTAAAAGGCTCTAGTAAAATACGCCTGTGCCGTTACTGGGTTTTTAATTTCTGGATCTACATTAACATCTGCTGCTCCGGCAATAGCTTGGTTAGCCGCCGCAATACCTTGATATGTTTTTGGCCAAAACTCACTAATCATCCCGTTACTTGCTAAGGTGGTAAACTCTTCCATTTCTACTCTACGCGTTTCGTTAGAGGCTAAACTCACCATATCTGAACGCAACATTAAAGCGATAGAGAGTTTTCTTCCCCAAAACTTTTCGTTAATTGCGTGCGTTAAAGCGCCATCTACTGCGGTTTGAATATCTGCCGTAGTCTGAAAAAATCCATCAGGCGCTAATAAACCAACCGGTTCTTCTTCTAAATCTGAACATCCCATTATTGATACTCCTATCAATAACAATATTATTTTATATGTTTTCATTTCTTTTCTTTTTTATTAAAAATATATCTTCTCTACGTGGTCTTAAAATTTCACATTAAGACTAAAGCTCACCGACTTCACTGTTGGGTAGTTTCCGAAATCGAAACCTTGAGCCGTGTTTGCTGAAGTGTTGTTGTTTCCATTTGAACCGTAATAGTTAACTTCAGGATCTAAACCAGAATAATCTGTAAAGGTCAATAAGTTCTGTGCACTTAAGCTCAATCTTAATCGGTCTATCCCTAAATCTTCAATAAGATCTTGTGGGAAGTTGTAACCAATAGCAATGTTTTTTAAACGGATATAACTTCCATCCTCTACAAAACGTGAAGACACTTCTCTGTTACTGTTGTTTCCTACACGTGGTGTATTTGTATCGGTATTTGTCGGCGTCCATGCATTGTAGTAATTATCTCTTGTGGTGTTCGCATCACCGTTATATAACTGTGAATTGGTTAAGTTAAAAATATCACCACCTTGAGAACCTTGGAAAAAGATATTTAAATCGAAATTCTTATAGCTGAAGTTATTGGTAAATCCGAAGGTATAATCAGGGTTAGGGTTTCCAATAATTCCTCTATCGGCTTCAGTAATATCACCACTACCATCTAAATCTGCAAATAATGGATCTCCGGCAACACCACCTGGTAAGGTTGCTGATCCTGAAGGTAATGCTCCACCTTGGTAAACACCAGTGTAATCATAACCCCAGAAAAGACCTACTTCTTCACCAACTCTTAAAACATAACTTCTATCATGACTGAAGTAACTTGGTGTTGCATCAAAATATAAATCGGCATTATTAGCCAAGTTTACCACTTCATTTTTATTAAACGAGATATTAAAATCTGTTGTCCAGCTAAAATCTTCGTTTGTAATGTTTCTAGTGTTTAAATTAATTTCGAAACCGCTATTGTTAATTTCTCCAATATTAGCTAAGATATCATCTCCTGTATACCCTAAGTATTCTGTGATGGTATTGTTGGTTAAAATAAGGTCTTTAGTATCTATATCGTAGTAATCTAAAGATAATGTCACCTTGTTATTAAACAATCCTAAATCTACACCAAAATTCGTTTGGTAAGACGACTCCCATTTTAAGTTTGGGTTAGCTGCTTGTTCTGGTGTAATAGCACTTACTGTAGAACCGTTACTAGAAGCGTATAAGGTTTCAAACCTTGCTAAAGACTCGTAAGCCCCGATAGATGGATTCCCTGTTACACCGTAACTTAATCTTAATTTTAAGTTTGAAATAGACTCACTTTCTTTTAAGAAATCTTCACTAGAAACTTTCCAACCTAAAGCGGCAGAAGGGAAAATAGCGTATTTTTCATTTGCTGCGAAATTAGAAGCACCATCTCTTCTCACGGTAGCTGTTAATAAGTACTTATCATCATAATCGTAGTTAATTCTACCAAATTGCGACTGAATTTCAACTTCAGAAATTGAAGAATCTGGTTGTAAGATATTGGTTGCAGAACCTAAACCGTAGAAAGAGAAACTATCTGAGATAAATCCGGTAGCTTCTGAATAAAAGTTCTCTGAAACTGTTTTTTGGTACGAGTACCCTGCTAATAACGTTAAGTTTCCTTTTCCTATTTCTCTGTTATAGGTTAAGTAATTTTCACTTAACATCGTCGTTTCTTTATCGTGCTCTACAGAAGCTCTTCCGCTTTCAGCACCAGCCGTTTGTCTTAAAACTGAAGGTAAATAAATTCCTCGTGTCGCATTTTCTGTACTAAATCCGTACGTTGTTTTAAAAGACAGTCCTTCTAATATATCGTAATTTGCGTAGAAATTCACTCTAAAATTATCTGTCTTAGTTTCATCAATACGTTCTTTAGCCACCGCGTAAGGATTATCTACAGGATCTCCAACGGTATTACCGTAGTTATAAGTTCCATCATCGTTATAAACCGGTTGATCTGGTGCATAACGCATTGCTAAGGTAATAACATCATCACCACCCGCAGATACTGAACCATTAGATTGTGTTGCCGCTCCATTTTTAGTTCCGCGACTTCCAAAAAGGTTTAATCCTAACTTTAATTTATCTGTAGCTTGCGCATCAATATTAGACAGAAAGGTTAAACGCTCAAAATCAGAATTAATTAAGACCCCATCTTGCTTAAAGTAGTTTCCTGAAGCATAAAAATTAATTTTATCAGATCCTCCAGAGAAAGAAACTTGATGGTTAGCGGTACTTCCTGATTTGTAAATTAAGTCTTGCCAATCTGTATTCGCAGACCCTTGTACGTATGGCGTCGTTACCCCATTATTTGCTCTAATTTGGTTTTGATAATCGGCAAACTCATCAGCATTTAATAAATCTATTTCATTAGACGTACTTTGAACGGCATATGTAGAGTTAAGTTCAATAGTCAGTTTTCCGCTACGTCCTTTTTTAGTAGTCACTAAAACCACCCCATTAGAACCTCTAGATCCATAAATCGCTGTTGCCGAAGCATCCTTTAAAATCTCTAAAGATTCAATATCACTAGACTGAGGCATTGTTGCCCCCACAAACCCATCGACTACGATAAGCGGAGAACTACTCGCGTTAATAGAAGTGTTTCCTCTAATTTTAATATTGATTGGAGCTCCAGGCTCGCCACCATTATTAGATTGTACTACAACACCGGCAGCACGTCCTTGTAAGGCTTGTGTTGCTTCTAATACTGGAAAGGCGTTAAGTTCTTCAGATTTAACAGAAGACACCGCTCCTGTAATATCACTCTTTTTACGAGTACCATAACCAACCACAACAATTTCACTTAATTGACTCGAATCTTCTATTAAAGTGACGTTAATTACCGTTTGATTACCTACCGTTACATTTTGAGGTGTAAAACCAACATAGCTAAATACTAAAACTGCAGAACCATTTTCTACCTCAATACTATAATTACCATCCATATCTGTAGTGGCTCCCGTAGTGGTCCCTTTCACTAAAATATTGGCTCCTGGCAAAGGAAGCCCATCAGGCTGACTTAGAACAGTACCTGTTACTGTTTGCTGGGCATTTACTACCAAGCCAAACAAAATGGACACCACCAATGGAACCCATTTCATTTTCATAAATTTGAGTTGTTTTTGCATAAAATTAGTTTTTAATAGTTGTTTTAATATGAAACTTCAGATAAGTTATTGAGTGTGTTAAACACCTTATAGAGACAATAAAATATCTTATTAAAAATCTGGTTAACCAGATTGGTTGACCAAATATAGTTAATTAATTGTTAACTAAAACGTTTTCGTTAATTATCATTGAAGATTCTTTAAAAATTAACAAACACCTCTAATTCTCTAATAACAAAATGGTTAGCTCACAAAACAGAGGCTAAAACGCTTGAACAGCCCGAATCTAGAGCGATCACGTAAGATTTTTGTAAGTAATTTCTATGTGATTTTATCACATATTTAATAAAAATGCTTAAAAAAAACAGATTGCAAATTTGAAGGATATCCAATGAGACTTTAATAAAAAAGAAGAAGAAAAATAAGGATTTATCAATTTGCAATTAACTTTAAAAGACTGTTTTTAGAGCGTCTTTTAATTTCGTCTAAAGGCAAATTATCTTTTAAGTTTAAGACTTGGATAGGAAGAGAATTATAGCTGTAATCCGAACTTTGTTTATCGTCTTTAGACATGACGATAACACCATCTGTAGATCCATCATTTAAATTTTTGATGTAATCCATTTCTTTGTCTTTCGAATAAAACGATTGGTATAATAAAATCCTATAACCAAAATCCTCTGCCGATTTTTGCACGTAGCAAAGGGCTTGGTTATAGGATGTATTGGTAACCTCTGGTAATACAACAGCGATAATAGATTGTGATTTTTTCACCCGTAATGCTACCGCATAATTATTGGGCACGTAGTTACACTCTTGGGCTATGGCTTGTATGGCATGCCGCGTTGTTTTACTAACGTCTAGTCTATTATTTAAGGCTTTAGACACCGTTGATACGGAATAGCCTGATAGTATTGAAAGTTCCTTAATGGTTACCATTAAATGTATTTAGCTGCGTAAAGATTTAATAATCTCTAAGGCATTTTTAGTATCCGATTCAATTTTTGCTAAATCGTAAGTACCATCAGCACCTTTAGCGATTAATTTAGAGCCCATTCCAACACAAGTTACACCGGCTTTAAACCAACCTTCTAAGTTTTCTTTTGTTGGGGATACCCCACCTGTTGGCATAATGCTTGTCCAAGGTTGAGGTCCACGAATGGCCTTTACAAAATCAGGACCATAAATACCACCTGGGAATAATTTTACAACCTCACAACCTAACTCTTCTGCTCTACAGATTTCGGTTAAAGAACCACATCCTGGAGACCAAGCTACTTTACGTCGGTTACAAACAATAGCAATATCCTCTCTTAAGACAGGCGTTACAATAAAGTTTGCGCCTAAAGCCATAAAGCGTGATGCTGAAGCTGCGTCCGTTACAGACCCAACCCCCATGATCATCCCTGGTAATTCTTTAAGAACCCATTTGTTTAATTCGCCAAAAACCTCGTGAGCGAAATCACCACGTGCTGTAAATTCAAGTAAACGCGCCCCACCATCGTAAGTTGCTTTAATTACTTTTTTACTAATTTCAATATCATCGTTATAAAATAGAGGTACCATTCCGGTCTCTTTCATAACATTTGCAACTTCAATTCTTGTATAATTTGCCATAATTTATCGTGCTACACGGCCAGAAGCATCTCCGCCCATTAATTTCTCTACTTCAGAAACAGTTACTAAGTTAGCATCTCCTTTTATAGTATGCTTTAAACAAGATGCTGCAACAGCAAAATCTAACGCGTTTTGGTCATCTTCAGGGTATTTCAATAATCCATAAATTAATCCACCCATAAATGAATCTCCACCACCTACACGGTCTACGATATCCGTAATTTGATACTGACGCGTTTCATACATTTTAGAACCATCATATAAAACACCTGCCCATGTATTATGAGATGCAGAGATCGATCCTCTTAGGGTTGTAATAACTTTTTTAGCTCTTGGGAATTTTTCCATCATTTGCTTACAAACTGATAAGAACGCTTCCGCTTTTACATCATGACCATGTTTATGAACATCTAATCCTTCTGGGTGAATGCCAAAATGCTTTTCTGCATCTTCTTCATTACCTAAAACCACATCACAATACGATGTTAATTCTGTCATCACTTTTTCACGGTGAGCATCATCACAATACGTCCAAAGTTTTGCTCTATAATTTAAATCTGTTGAAATCGTTACACCCATTTCACTTGCTACTTTTACGGCTTCTAAACAAGCATCTGCAGCACCTTGAGAAATGGCTGGTGTAATCCCCGTCCAATGAAACCAAGCTACATCTTTAAACGCAGCTTTCCAATCTACCATTCCTGGTTCAATTTCAGAAATTGCAGAGTGTGCTCTATCATAAACTACTTTAGATCCTCTACTTACGGCACCTGTTTCTAAGAAATAGATCCCTAAACGGTCACCTCCGTAAACGATTTTGTCTACACCAACACCTCTTTTACGCATTTCCATCATAGCACATTCCCCAATATCATTTTTAGGTAAACGTGTAATAAAATCTACAGGAACTCCATAATTTGCTAAAGACACTGCAACATTAGATTCTCCTCCTCCATAAACAACATCAAAACTTGATGCTTGTGAAAATCTTAAAAATTGTTGAGGTGCTAATCTTAGCATGATCTCTCCAAAAGTGACTACTTTTTTCATTCTAAATATTTGTTTTATTAGTTATAAATTGTTGTTTTGCTTAAACGTTTAACCATCACTTTTAAAAATAAATCAAAACGTTAGGGTTTTGATTTATCTTGGTAAAAGCATTACTTTTGCTTAATCGTTTAAGCAAATATATAAAAACTCGGTGAATAAAAAAAGAACAACTATAAAAGACATTGCCAATGCGCTAAACATTTCTCCTGCAGCAGTTTCAAAAGCGCTACACGATGATTCTAGGATTAGTGTAAAAACCAAAGCCGCTGTTAAGCGTGTGGCTAAAGAACTCAACTATCAACCCAATCATTTGGCTAGTGCCTTAAGACGTGGAAAAAGTAATTTGGTAGGTGTTGTTGTGCCCCGTACCAATAGCAACTTCTTTTCTTCCGTGGTTGAACAAATGGAAGCCGTATTGGATAAAGCCGGTTATAATATTATTATTACCCAATCTAACGAGTCGTTTAAAAAAGAATGTAAAAACATAGACACGCTACTCTATACGCAAGTTGATGGGATTATTGCTTCTATGGCGAATGAAACGGTTGATCTTTCGTATTATGAAAAAATAAAATCGAACGGTATACCTTTGATTTTATTTGACCGTGGTGAAAATGATTTGAATGTGGATTATGTGGGAATTAATGATTACGACAGCAGTCATGTTATTGTAGAACACCTCATTTCTAAAGGCTGTAAACGCATTGCTCATATTGGTGGGTACCGACGAACCCGTATTTTCAACAACAGAATTAAGGGTTATATTGATGCCATCACTAAGAATAACCTTCCTATCGATGATAGTCTTATTATTGAAAGTTCACTGACAATGGAAGACGGACGACGCGAAATGACACATTTGTTACAGCTTGAAAATAGACCCGATGCGGTTTATGTAGCCAGTGACTATGCCGCCTTAGGAGCGCTTCAAGTTTTAAACGAACAAGGGATTAAGGTTCCTGAAGACATCCGCTTAATAGGATTTGGTAACGAACCTTTTACGTCTTTAGTTACCCCATCAATTTCTAGTATAGAACAACACAGTAAAGACATTGGTCGTATTGCCGCGGAAACCTTTTTAAAACGGGTTGCGGAACCCAAATTAAAGCAGACTTTAAATAAGATTATTTTAGATGCTGAACTGATTATTAGAGATTCTTCTCTATAAAAAAAGCGTTACTGTAGATTCACAGCAACGCTTTTTTTTAAATATATATTTCAGCTCGTCTTAGATACCTAATGCTTGACCACCACCAATTTGTATAGTTTCAGCAGTTACAAAAGATGCATCTTCACTTGCTAAGAATGATACAACACCAGCAACATCTTCTGGTTGTCCTAATCGTCCTAACATAATGTTATTTGCCCATGAAGCGAATACTTCTGGCTTCGTTGCTTTAATTTGCGCATGGAAAGGAGTATCAATAGTACCTGGAGATACTGCATTAACTCTAATTCCGTATTCCGCTAAATCTTTAGCTAAAGCTCTAGTAATTGCGTGTACTCCTGCTTTAGAAGTTCCGTAGATTCCAGCACCTGGTCCACCAGCGGTCCAACCTGCGTTAGACGTATAATTAATTATTGATGGGTGTGCCCCTTTTTTAAGGAATGGTATTGCTGCTCTAGAAGCAAAAAATACAGAATCTAAGTTTAAAGCCATTACAAATCTGTAGAAGTCTGTAGTCATTTCTTCAAATCTAGAACGACCACCTAAACCACCGGCGTTGTTAACAAGGACATCTATTCTTCCGTACTTCTCACCAATTTTAGTAATGTTAGAGGTTACTTCTTCTTCTTTAGTAACGTCAAATCCTACGTATTCAGCAGTAATCCCTTCACCTGTAAGTTCTTTTACTTTTTCTGCACCTGCTTCATCTTCAATACCGTTTAAAACTACAGTATAACCATCTTTTCCTAATCGTTTTGCTACTTCAAAACCGATACCACCTGTTGCACCCGTTACGATTGCTACTTTTCCTTTGTTTTTGCTCATTTTGTTATTATTCTTAAATTATACTTATTCTATTATTATGATTATTCTTATTAATTTTTAGGTTTTACTGGGGCTATATTTGGACATAAAATCCATACACTCGCAAGTGTTATTACGGCTAATGCGGCACCTATAATAAAGGCTGGAGAATAATTTCCTCCACTAGTTAACCAAGGCACTAAATAGGTTAAACCTGCCGCCGTTAATTTGGCTGCCATTCCTGAAAATCCAGCTAAGGTTCCTACCGTTTTACCACTAAATAAATCACTTGGTAAGGTTTGTACATTTCCAATAGCCGTTTGGAAACCAAATAAAATCACCGCCATAATTAGAACCGCTTGTGTTGGTCCTCCTGGGTTAGACATTGCAATTAATGCCGGAAGCATTAAAACACAACCTAAAGTGATGACCATTTTACGAGTTTTATCTACATTCCATCCTGCTTTTAATCGGTTTTGTGCTAATAAACCACCAAACCAAGCGCCAAACATCGCTCCTACATAAGGAACCCATCCGTAAAGTCCAATACTCTTAACATCCATTCCATACACTTCATGTAAGTAGATAGGAATCCAGAATACAAACAACCACCAAATTGGATCAATGGCAGCAGAGGCCAAAATAACACCCCAACTTTGTTTATGCTTTAAGAGTTTTCCGGTATCCGGGTTGTACTCTTGATCAGGTTCACCGTCGCCATCAAAATCTTCATTTCTTTGTCCCGTTAAGATATACTCTCTTTCTTCATCTGTAATCCAAGGGTGATCCTTTGGTGGTGCTTTTACTAAAATTAACCAAGGCACTAACCAAAGTAAACCAGTAAGACCAATGATGATGAAAATCGCTTTCCAATCGAAATAAATGGTTAAAAAGGCAATTAATGGAATGGATATAATCCCGCCTATGGCGGCTCCAGAATTAAAAATTCCTTGCGCTAAAGCCCTTTGTTTTGTTGGAAACCACTCGGCATTACCTTTGGTGGCTCCAGGCCAGTTTCCGGCTTCAGCGATCCCTAAAATAGCGCGGAAGATCCCGAAACTTAAGATCCCTTGTGCTAAAGCATGTAAAGCGGTTGCTACCGACCATACCCCGATAGAAAGGGTAAATCCAATACGGGTTCCGACCCAGTCAAATATTTTTCCGAAGATCGCCTGACCAAAAGCGTATGAAAACACAAAAATTATGGAAATAAGGGCATAGATGGATTTATGCTCATCTGGTGTATGACCGGGATAAATTTCATCGGCAATTTGTGGCCAAAGTACACTTAAAGACTGTCTGTCTATGTAGTTAATGATTGTGGCTAGAGCAATCAACGTGACCACCCACCAGCGTAAGCCTTTAATCTTTTTACTTATTTGCATAATTTCTTTTTATATTAAATATTATAACAGTATTGATACAATTCACTAAAGTGATCTTTCATTTTTTGTTTTGCTAATTGCGGGTTTTGTTGCTTAATGGCATCATAAATAGCTTGGTGCTCTTCAATACCAATTAAGGCTCTACTCTTACCACAAACATGATAGGTTTCAAAATTTGTAATAATCTCAGGCGTAATCATTAACATAAAGTTATTGATCGTCGCATTACCGCTCGCTTTTGCAATGGCTAAATGAAATAAAAGGTCTTCTTCTACGGCACTCTCTCCGTTAGTCACTTTTTCTGAATAGGCCGTTAAAGCCGACATCATATTCTCTAAATCCTCTTTAGTTCTTCTTATCGCTGCTAATCTTACAGTTTTTAATTCTAATAAAATTCGAGTTTCGACTAAGGCTTTAAAATCTTGGTCTTCCAATCTTAAAATATCCTCAATCATACCATTCATGGCTGTGACCCCGATATTGGCTACAAAGGTTCCACTCTGCGGCCTAGAAATTAATAGTCCGTACAACTCCAGTTTCTGAATAGCATCTCTGACAACGCCTCTAGACACTTTAAACTTCTCGGATAGCATGCGCTCTGATGGCAGTTTATCTCCTGGTTCTAGGTTTTTTACAGTGATTAGTTCTCCTATACTAGAGATAATCTCATTTATTCCTTTTGTATTTTCCGATTTCGCTGTCGTATCCACTTTCATATGATATGTTGTAATAACGGTTAAGTTTTCTGCCCAAAAATAAGACAGTTATTTTTATTACTATTAATTCATAATTGTTTTGAATGGTTAATTTTTAAGCTTGCTATTAAAAGTCAATTTTTACTCTAAGGCTATGATTTCAAAAGAATCTATATAAGCCTCATCATCTGCATTAAAGAAGAAGATGGCTAAAGAGGTATTAGCTCCAGAATTAAAGACTAAAGCCCCACTCGCTAGGGCTCCTGCTCCTGCTACGTCTTCTGTAAATGTGATCATTCCCATCGCATTATCATCAAACTGACTTAAATCTGTCATAGGTTGTACCATAGCCACATTTAAACTTCCGTTAGCATCTTCTATTTGATCTCTAAAAGCATATTTAAAGTTTAATTGATAGGTTTTATTAGGTGTAAACTCCCCAATTAACTGATAGCCTATACGATCTCCAGAAGTTGGTAATTTTGCCCCATAAGAACCTTCATGATATCCGTTTGAAGAAGTGATTTGAATAACTCCTCCTAAGTCTGAATTTCGCCATGGATCTCTACTATCATTACCATTATCGAAACCAGCTTCTAAGATTACTGGAATTGATGTTGGTGGAATTTCTGGTTCTACCACAACAACCTCTTCAGAATATGTGCTAGACACGCCTAAATCATCTGTAGCGGTTAAGGTTACAGTATAAGTCCCTTCATCAGGGTAAGTATTCATACCATCTAAGCTTGTAGCGGTGTTTCCATCGCCGTAGTCCCACAAATAGCTCGTAGCACTTACAGACTCATTAGCAAAGGTGAAACTTAGAAAATCATCACCTTCAGACACGGTAAATAACGCGGTAGGTGGTGTTTTATCGTCTTGAGAATTGGCATCTGGCAAATCGAAAGCCAGAGCATCAATTGAAGGATCACAAGCTGTAGCCATTGCACAAGTTACAACAAGTAACGCTGCCATGAGCTTTTGTGATACATAGGTTTTTATGTTATATCTATTTTTCATTGTTTAATGTTTTTAGTTCCTACTAATTAGTATCCTGGATTTTGCGTCATTAAGCCATCACTTAAATTCACTTCATTTTGCGGCATTGGTAATACCAAATCTGAAGAGGTAAAACCAAATCCGTTAAGATCTGAATATGCTGATAATACCGATTGTGCTTTTCCTAAACGGATTAAATCGAATAATCTATGGTTTTCAAAAGCCAACTCTACACGACGTTCTAATAATAAATCGTCTACCGTAATTTCCGTTACAGGATCTGTTAAACCTGCTCTATCTCTTACTTGTTGAAAAGAAGCTAAGGCTGCCGTTGCGCTGGTTTGGTCTGATCCGGCCATGATAGCTTCAACATGTAGTAATAAAATATCCGCATATCGAAGCACAATCCAATCGTTTCCGGCTAACTCTGGGTTGGTATCAAACTGGTGTGGGTTTGTGGTCCCACCATCTTCGCCATTAGGAAAATATTTAGCACACTGATAACGTACCGAAGTAAGGTGTAAAGGATCTTGTCTGTAAGAGTATTGCGTTCTTTCGCCTCCAAACTCATTAAGATCATCAACTAAATCATAGGTGGCGTAGTTTAATCCACTAGATACACCAACTTGGTTCATCCATTGTGCAGAAAAGGTTTGACTATCATTTACAGGTTCAAAACCAATAGCAAAGATAATTTCAGAATTTAACTCGTCATAAAACACATCGTAGTAATCTACTAAGCTAAAGTTTCCGCTGTTAATAATTTCTTCACACATTAACTGTGCATTTACATAATCTGGCTCTTCTAAAGACAAGTACACTTTGGCCAATAGCCCTTGAGCTGCGGCTTTAGAAGCTCTTGTTTTATAGGTATTATCTAAACCTGCTACGGCAGTTTGCAAATCAGTCACAATTAAGTCGTACACTAAGTTTTTATCCACTCTTATAAATTGTGTATCCGTTTCAGAAGGACTTAAAACATGGTCTACTAGAGGAATATCACCAAATAATCTTACCAAGTTAAAATAAGCATAAGCTCTAATGAATTTAGCTTCCGCTTCAATTGCAGAGGTATCGTCATCTACGTTAGATAAGTTTTCTAAAACCACATTGGCTCTAAAAATCACTTGATAGAAGCTTGAATAATAATTAGCAACAATACCATTTGTTGGAAGCACATTAAAGGCTTCAAATTGTCCTGAATCTGAAAAATCGTCTGGATCGGCAATTTTAGTCGCTGTATTTCCACTACGCATTTCAGTAATGTAAAATTCGTACTGCACACCGTGATTAGCATCCTTATCGTAATTTCCTTCGCCTTGAATAGCATCATAAGCTCCTACAAGAGCTGTTTCTAACTCATCTATAGTAGAATAATAATTTTCTGATGTGATTGCTGAACTTGGTTCTGGTTCAAGAAAATCGCTGCAAGACGTCGCTAAAACACCTACAACTACGACAGCTATATATTTTATAAATTTCATAATATGTTGTATTAAGTAATTATTTGTTTATTAAAAGTCTACGTCTAATCCTAAAGAAATTGTTCTGTAAATTGGCGAACCTCCTCTTTGGTATCCGTATTGCGTAGGACTTGTTTTATCTAAGGCTTCTGGGTTCCATCCTGTATAGCCGTCTGCTGTTCTATACAATAAGTTTTGTCCTGAAGCGTATACTCTTAATTTAGAGAACCCTAATTTTTCTAGTAATTCTGTTGGAAAGCTATACCCAATATTCACATTTCTTAAGGCGATGTAAGACGCATCTTGAATCATACTATTGGTTAAGTATTTGTCCACTAAGAATTCCGTTTCGTACCCGGCTTCTGCGGCAGCATCGTTTAAGGTTCTGTTATTGTTATGGCTAAATAAATAGTGATCACCTATATTTCTTACCTCAGCCCCATGAGATCCTTGGAACATGAAAGAGAAGTCTAAATTACCAATGGTAAAATCGTTAGATAAACTCCAAATTAACTCCGGGTAAGGATTACCTAAAATGGTTTTATCATCATCATCTAAAACACCATCACCATTTAAATCTTTTACTTTTACCCATCCAAATTCTGCACCAACATGTCTGTAAGGACGATCTCTATATTCAATAGGTACTTCAGATTCTACAACATAACCGTAAAATGATGAAATAGGCTGTCCTTCTTGGTTAATCCATTCTGCTGGACGACTTGGATCTATACTTGTAATTTGTCCGTTAGAATCGGCAAAATTTACTAAGGTATTTTCGTTGGTTGTTGCAATCAATGTTGACTGCCATGTAAAGTTTCTTTTATTAATGTTTCTTGTTCTTAATTCAAACTCAAAACCTTGATTTTTAACCTCTCCTAAGTTTACTAAGGCGGTATTAAAACCAGTTGTAGAAGACACTGGGTTGTTCAATAATAATTGATCACTTGTTCTTTGGTACCAATCTACAGATCCTGTAATTTTATTATTTAAAAATCCGAAATCGATCCCTGGGTTGATTTCAATTAAACGCTCCCATTTTAACTCTGGATTTGCAATATTTAAAGGCGAATATCCTGTAGATAAAGACCCGTCCACAACGTAAGACGTTAAGTCTAGTAATGATAAATGTGGATAATAATCTTGTAATACATTATCTGAACTTAATACCGAAGAGCTTCCTTGTGCATCTGGATTAACACTTCCTGTATTTAAACGGTCATTACCGGTAACCCCATAACTTGCTCTTAATTTAAGGCTAGAAATAATATTACTGTCTTTTAAGAAATTCTCTTTAGCGATGTTCCAACCGGCAGAAGCTGCTACAAAATTACCGTATTTAAAATCGCTACCAAAAATTGAACTTCCATCACGACGCATACTTAAAGACATTAAGTATTTATCATCATAAGCATAAGTAAATCTAGAGATGTAAGAGATGCCTCGTTTTTGCCATTCCATCCCAAAAGTTTCAGAAGCTACAATATTGGTGGCTCCAGAGATTTGTTGCACGATATCATTTTCATAACCGATACCTTTTATTGTAGAGAAGAAATAATCTCTTGTTTCTATAGAGTTACCAAGGGTAATCCCTAACTCATGTTTTCCGAAGCTTGTATTATAGTTTATGAAGTTATCAAAAATGTAATACTGTTCTTTTTGGTTGGTCTCTACCATGTAAGCATCACTTGTTTGCTCTCTTGCTAGTGTTCCTAAGTAATCGGTACGTTTGGTATCTTGAATAGATCCTGATAAGGTTGTGGTAAAGCTTAACCCATCAATAATTTTATACTTTCCGTTAACGCTACCAAACATTTTAAATTTCTTATCCATTCGGTTACGTTCAGTAACTCTTGCATATGGGTTTTGGTTGGTACTATTCCCGATGTTTTGAAGCACATCATTAATTTCACCATCACCGTCTAAATCAAAAATCGTAAAGTGATTTTGTCTTACGTAATCTCCAACTTCAAGACCAGAAAAATCATTAAGATCTACATGTTGTAAGGTTTCTTCTGTATGATAAATTGGCAACCAAGGTTGGTGTCTTGCCACGTTGTGTACCGACTCAGAAAAACGCTTACGTTCCGTATAAGAAGGTGATAAGTTAACCCCTATAGACACTTTATCACTAATTTTATTATCCACTTTTAATCGCGCACCATACTTAGAGTAGTTGTCTAGAAGTAACACCCCTTCATCATCAGAATAATTTAAACTTGCACTATATTTAGTATCCTTGTTTCCACCTCTAAATGATAAGGCATGGCTTGAAATGGTTCCTCCATCAAAGAATACATCTTGCCAAGAGCGGTCTGTACCGGTTTGTAATTGTGCTTGTGTAAAAACAGAAATTTCTCCGTTTCTTTCCATTTGCATATCGGCCCATTCTTGAGTTGTTGTTCCGTAAGCTTCACTTTTTCTAGCTTCCTTAAATCCGGTATACGTACTGTAAGTCACTCTCGTTTTCCCTTCTATACCCGATTTCATGGTAATCATAATGATACCATTAGACCCTTTAGATCCATAGATTGCAGCAGATGCGGCATCTTTAAGAATTTCAAAAGACTCCACATCATTCATATTTAAAGAGCCTAAAAAGTCTGAATCTACAATAACACCATCAACAACAATTAAAGGTGTTGAATCGCCTGCCATAGATCCTACACCACGAATTGTAATGGTTGGGGCAGCACCAGCCTCTCCGTCAGTGGCTTGTATATTTACCCCTGAAACCTGCCCTACTAAAGCATCATCTACACGCGATACGGCAATCTGACCTAAATCGTCATTAACAACTTTTGATATCGACCCTGTGGTATGACTTTTCTTTTGGGTTCCGTAACCAATCACAACAATTTCCTCTAAAGCACTAGCGTCTTCCACTAATGACACATCAATTGTTGTTTGCTCTTTAACGGTTATTAATTGGGTTGCAAAACCAAGGTAAGAGAATTGAAGAATATCACCTTTTTTGGCATTAAGTTGATAATATCCATCAAAATCTGTAGTGGTCCCTTTAGTTGTTCCTACAACTACAATGTTTACACCAGGAACTGGCATACCATCGGTTGTAGAAATCACCTGACCCTTAATAGACATTGCTTCTTGTGCGTTTAGCGAAAAGCACATTAAAACAAAAATAATCAAGGTTGATTTAATTTTTAATTTCATAATGAATTGTTGCTTATTTTAGAGTTATTTAGTTAAAGTGGCCTTCTGGAATTGAACCTCTTTTTTATTGGATGTTCCCCTTAGAATTAGCTCTAATTCTGTAAAAACAAGCACAAAAAAATTGGTTAACCAGATTGGTTAACCAAATATATATAAAATATTGTTAAATACAACGTTTTCGTAAAAGAAACTCTGTTAAAATTTTACTTCTAACAGAGTTAAATCTTTATTCCATAAAGTCCTCACGGATTGGACTAAAGACATCTATTAAGATTCCTGCCTTCGTACATTTAGCCCCATGAAGTACGTGAGGTGGGATATAAACTGAATCGCCATCTTTAACCGTTTTTGTTACACCACCAATGGTAAATTCCCATTCCCCACCAATTGCATAGGTCGCTTGAGAATGATGATGCTCGTGCTCATACCCAATAGCACCTTCTTCAAAATGTACCTTTACAAGCATAATTTTATCATCATAACCCATAATCTTTCTTTTTATACCGCCTCCTAAGACTTCCCATTCTTGGTTTTCGTCTAATAAGAACTCTTTACTTGATCCAAATGATTTCATAATTGTGTAATTTTTATTTGTGTGATTTTAATTTATTGGAAATAATAAGCACCTGTCCATTGGTAGTTATTAGCTCCGATTTTTAAGTTGTGTTCGGTTTCGTTATTGGGATCTAAATTAGATAAAATTAATAATTTAGAAGCACCAGAAGTCATTTTTAAGACGATTGCCGTATAGGCTTCTTCATCTAAAACAACCGTTACAGATTCAAATTGACTATAGGCATTATCTGCAGTTTCACTCACCGCGTTATAAACGCCATGTGGTTCTATAACCGATGCAAAAACGGCTGATGCGGTATTCTCTTTTCTTAAGATCATTGCTGGATCACGACGTAAATTAAACTCCGGATCATTGGCTCCTGTGCGTGCTAAAAGCACTTTATCCTTAGCATGGGTTGCCGAGGTGATGCTATAAAAAATTTGATTGTTTAACCATGTAAACTGAATATGATCTGCATTGGCCGTACTTTCAGCTTCTTTCCAAAGGTGTTGGTAACCATTTTTAGTTCCTAAAGGTTCTAAAGCTTTTGGCGCTTCAGTTTTAAAACTTGTTGCTACAATTTGCCCAAAATAATAATACGGTAAATCGTATTGATGTGCCGTATTTGAAAGCACTTTAAATACATCAATAATATAAGGCTTGGCTAAAGTAGAATCCTTCACCATAACCATGGTTCTATGAAAACTTGTATTTGGGTAGGCATTGTGTTCTTTTGCCCCCATAATTTGAATTTGTGGATTAGACGCATCAAAAACATAACGGTCTGAATGGTGACGACTTCCGGTAACAAAATCATAATCAAAATGCGACGTTTCATCCTGAATCACCGTATTATGAGCAATAGTATGCTTGGCAAAAGTTTTATTTTCTTTTAAATACCCACCACCATTTTTCTGTTCGACATTAACAAAACGCGATAAACCGTAATCTTGAAGCACCTCTTCTCCGTCTTCGTATAATGAAAAGGATAACTTATCATAGTGACCATGGCTTAAACCTTGCCCAGTATACTTCATCACTAAAGTCATTGCCGCATTGTCATCTTGGTGTCTTAAGATGCCAACAGCGCCTTCATCGCCATTACGCCCATCTGTAAGTTCCATAGATTTTTTAATAAAAGGCTGTTCTTTACCTTCTTTTAATCCAATAGCCACCGCTAATCCGGTCGCATCTAATTGCACCTTATTTTGTGCCTTGGCTACCGATAATAATTCTGGTCTTTGAGAACCGTAATAATAAGCGATATCTACAGCCGAAACTAAAGAGGCTGTGTAATACGACATCCCTTTTTGTCCGTCATTTAGCGGAAAAAATTCACCATCAGCATCGGTTAAATTAAGTAAGGCATCCACGGCTTTTAACAAAACGCCATCTTTATATTCAAAAATCTTTAATTCTGGTTTTTTATTGTGAAGTGCTTCAGCAAAAATCATAAACGGATACATTGCGTAACGTTGGTAATACGGCCCTTCTGTGTAAAATCCATCCGGAGAAAACGGACTGTCTAAATTGGCAAAAAAGCCCGCCTTCCCATCTTTATCTTTAATAACTCCACCGTCGTCATCTAACTCGTTAGGGTCTATATTATCGTCTTCTAAACCATATAACGCTCTGTCTAATAATTCATCATCATCCATAACTAAGGCAATCATCCCTACAGCCACATTTCCCCAAGTACTATGGTTATGTACACGGTTAAAAAACTTAGGCGTTTCTACCGATAGGAAATCGGCATAAGGTTTAAACAAGGTGCGGTTTAAATGATCGCTTTGTTCTTTTGGAAGCCAATCGTAAATACAATCGTAAGCCTGACTGGTATAAACTAACCAATTAGAATCGTTAAGACATTGCCAGAAAAACTTACCTCTAGAGTACGAACGCTCTTGTGGGTGACGCCCTAAAGTTGGAAAAAGTGCCGCATATTCTAACAGCATATCTCTAATATAAATGGCATATTTTTCATCGCCTAGCAATTGAAATAGTACACCTGCTTTTTGCATATGGTCGTAATTGGCTTTATGTTGAGTATGGGTATATCCCCCAGCCATATCTTTTGGAATTGGCACATCGATACCTTCTGCGATGGCCAAATCGACTTCTTCTTGAACTTTAGCCAGTGTTGCATCGAAAACCGGAATGCTCCCGAGGTGAGCCTTAATCTCGGCCACACTTTCTTGGGTTAAAATTAAATTAGGATGCGATTTTAAGGTTTCAGATTCTGACACCTCTGTCGTTTTTTCTTCTTCTTTACAAGACATAAAAATCAGTAATAAAAGCGGTATAAGTTTAGAGATTGTTTTCATTGTTTAGCTTAGAGTTTATTTAGTTTAGAGCAGTTTATTAGTTCATGTTGTTGGTCTCTACATGATAAGTTTTGGTTTTAGAGGTTCCTAATTGCGTTATAGTTACCGTCATCTCCTTATCGTGTAACGGCATCATTTTAAGTTCGTTTTTATCGTTTAGCCACACATCAGAGTGTTTGTTAAACGTTATTGTGGTATCTCCGTGTTGCAGTTGTTTTATGTTAAAAAAAATAGATTGTGAATTTTTAGATAAAGAAAGTGGTTGCTCGCCTGTCATTTTCCATTTTGAAGCATTGAGTTGCCAACCTTTAAGCTCTTGTATTGTTCCTGTTTCATCGATACGAGCATCATAAGTTTTAAAAGGAAATACTACCGTAATAAACTGGAAATTATTTTGCTGGTTTTTTGTAGCAATGGCCCACGTTTTTCCACGAGCACCATCGGTACTTACCGTATCAATCGGATGGAGTTGGTAGATATCTAATCCCGATCCATTTTTAAAACTAGACCGCAGTAAATTAGGGCGCTTTTCTAAACTATAATGCCCTTGCCAAATTTGTTTGTATGCATGCGCTTCTTCAGATTTAAAATTATCTTTTACAATCCAAAAGGCATTTTCAACATTTAAAACTTGTCGGCTATAATCTACTCCTATAGCTTCAAAACCATTATGACGGCCAACAAACAGCTCCAATTCTGGACCGGTTTTAAAAACCGTTACTTCCGGTTGTGGTAAACTTTTAAATTTTCCGAAGCCACTTCCACCTTTATTAGAGGTATAAGCTTTCCCTTGTAATTCATTATCGACTAAGGCTACATTTTTTGTCAGAGAGTTTTTAAACAGTTCTAAATCGTCTAAACTGTACCGCACCTGATAATTCGGTAACACAACCTGTCCGTTAGCCATGGCTTGGATTCCCAACATATCACCATGTTGGTGATCGGGTTTATTTTCATCTAAACCTGCTGAAATAACAAGCATGTGGTCCTGAGTCTCCCAACCTTCTCGCATTACATAGTAACCCGTATCTGGAAACGCCAAAGAGGTGTAGGTTGGCGTTTTTTTCTGAATATTTTCTAACTTAAGAAGTTCTGAGGCACTAACATTCCAATAAAACTTTGGACTAAGATCTGAGGTTGAAAAATAACCCATTTCAGGATCTTCAAATAAGAGGTAACCTAAAGTCATAGCACCAGAAATATCATTCTTTTCAGCCCACGGTGTATCGGTATCATCAGATAACACGGGTGCTGATTGATCTGGAAATGCGATTTTTGCCAAGGTTAAAAACATGGATTTCAATTTATTTTCCCAAGTGGCCTCAATGTTTAACTGATTTTTTTTAGCCAATTGGTACACATAGAAATAATTACCGATATCGCTGATATGATAATGAATAGTGCGCTCAAACTGAAACCCATCTGCATTGATCTCCTTATCTAGGTGTTCCCCTAAAAGGGTCATAGCATGCTGATACCATAGCTCTGCACCCTTAAAATCTTTAAGTAAAATAGCAACCATAGCTAAAGCCGATAGCCCGCGTGTTTGGTGATTTCCAAATTTGAAGGTTCTATTATGCTCATACAAATGCTGAGCATGCTGTAATAGTGTTGCTATGGTTTGTAATTGTGCTTCGTCGGAATATGCTTTTTCGCCTAAAAATAGGCTATGCAAATGCAACCAATTTAATATTCTATAACC
Source organism: Winogradskyella arenosi (assembly GCF_003337305.1). Lineage (GTDB taxonomy): Bacteria > Bacteroidota > Bacteroidia > Flavobacteriales > Flavobacteriaceae > Winogradskyella > Winogradskyella arenosi. The sequence continues at coordinate 181,858 of NZ_QPJO01000001.1, forward strand.
CGATCGGAAGGCCTCATAGACCCCATTTCCATCTTCAAGTTTTTCATAATCGCCATTAGCAAAGGCCGTATTTAAAGACGCAAGTTGGGTTGTAAAATACTCTATAGAAGAACGCTCTTTTGCATTATAAAAATACGAATACCCAATATCAACCATTTTATGCTGTCTTGCCAAATGACGTAAGGCATACGCATTAACAGCTTCGCCATTTAAGTCCTTATACGGTAATTTCCATTGAGCCTGAGCCGGAAATATACTTCGGTGTGTTGCTGCCCGAGCAGCATGATGCGCTTTTAATGTTGGATAGCGTTTTTGATAATCCTGAAACCGTTGGTCTACCGTTTCCCAATTAAAAAAATAACGTGTTTTAAAGGCCCTTCTAAAATACAACGCGAGTTGCGCTACTGTTACCTCATCATTGCGCTCCATAGCCTCTTTTGCCTCTTCCGTAACGTAATGGCTTAACTCGTTTACCGTTAAAACACGACCCGACGGGATACCTTGAGCTCCTAACGGAGCACAACATATGAGACCAAGTAAAAAGGCTATAAAGTGGTTCATGTAATTAATAGACTAACTTCAATTTTAAATTCTGAACCACTTCAATTTTACCAGAGTTTTGCACGATATTATTTTCTGGCTTTTGGCCCTTTTCTCCCCAAAGTATGGCGGTAAATTTTACCGGATTGTTTTTAAATGTATTGTCTGCAAATTCTACATTGACAATACCTCTTGTTTTAATTAATATGTTTTCGTCATCATCCTGACCCGATTGCGTCACTGTATTTCCTTTAAACACAAGGTTTCCTCCAATAGTAGACTCGTCATAGCCTCCACGATAATAATTTAGCACATTGGCTTTAACATTTGTAAAGCTGTTGTTCTCTACATAGACAAATTCACTATTATAATCGCCTTTATCATTGGTTTCCTTATTAAGCTGAATACCACGTGCACAATCTTTAATAATTGAATTTTTAATAGAAATTGTATCGGCAAATGACCCTTTAGACACTTCTAAAACCTCACTAAAATTACTAATCTCAGTATTGTTTAACCAAAGCCCATAAGCGCTTCTCATGTTTTTATCTAAGGTTTTAAAGACCGCTTGTGTATGATCTCCTTGAAGACTCACATCTTCCATATGCAATACGCCATTAGGATTTAAAGTAAAGGCCGATGCTTTAGATGTAAATTGTAATTGAGCTTTATTTGCTTTGTCTGCAGACGTAACCGTTATATTTTTAGTTACCGGCAGTGTTTCTGTAATGTCGTACACCCCAGGATTAAGACGAATCGTATCTCCAGCATTCGCAGCAGCAAAAGCTTGACTTAATTCCGCTGCATTACTAACCGCAATCGTTTTCGTAACGGCTTCAATTTTTTCGCCATTATACCACGTTGTTCCATAATTAGACGTATCGTATAATTCTTTATGGTTTGTAGCATTAATAATCGCTCCTACAGTATTGTTTTCTGGAGTTCTTTCGGTTCCAAAAATATCGGTCTTTATGGTTTCAAAATCAAACCCTTTGTAGATATCACTTGAGTTTACTTTCGCCACTTTTAAAGCCTCTGTAATTTTTTCAACTTGCATGCTGCTAGTGATAAGCCCTTCAGGTTGAACTTTGCTTTTATTAGCACTATTGCTATAGTTGTTCTTAAATAAAACTCCATCGACCTCATCGTAATTTTCAATAGGAAAATCGAAAGGCGTTTCATTATATAACACATTATTAGCCACGATGGTTCTTGTTGGTCTTGCCGAACGAATTTCTGATTTTGGAAGCACCTCACTCTGACTTACGTTAGACCCCACACTAAAATGAAACGGTGTTTTACAGTCTACAAAAGAGTTGTAGGCAATAACAGCATCGGTAACTTGATTATAACGGTTTTGTGGTGATTTTGGAATACCGTTCATAACCGCTAAAGGCGCTCTAAACGTTTCTCCTTTCAGTTTATAAAAATAGTTATTGGTAATCCAATGTCCGGTATTTATCACTCTAATACCACCGATAAATTTAGAATTATCATTTCCTATAAAAATGTTTCCATCTATAGTCGCATAGTTTCCATGTCTAAGTACAAGAGAGCCTTCACTCTCAAAAAACACATTATTCTTAAAGACGTTATAGTTAGACTTGCTAGAGATAATCTCTACCTCTCCATTACAACGCTCAAACAAATTATTTTCAACATTGGTATGTGATGGTGTCATAGAAGTTCCGCTATCTCCAATTTGCATGGTTTCTCCATGTGGCCCTCCTTTTCTAGGACGTGGCCCAAAATGGTTATTAACAATTTGGTGAAAGTTTCTAATGTGCTCATTACCCTTTAGCATGACCATAATGGTTGGGCCGTAATTGGATTTTCCGGTAATGTAATTATGGCTGACTTCATTATGTCTTCCCCATAATTCTATCCAATGGTCTTTAACATCGCGATCGGGCTGCGTAAAATTTTCAATAACACAATTGGTCACTTTTGAATGATTTGCTACCGCATTATCACTCACTTTAAAACGAATAACCTGACGAGACGGTGTATAACCGTTTCTAAAGTGTAAACCTTCAACCACAAGATAATCACCACCAAGTTGTAAATTAGAAGCTCCTTCTATAAACACTTCCCCTGGCGTTTCTGCCTTTAAGGTAATAGGCTTTCCTTCCTCACCTTGTGCTGTAAATTTTATTTGAATATCCTTATAAACGCCGTTTTTTAAAATTAACTCATCACCTGGTTGCGCTTTTTCAATTGCTTCCTTTAAGGTTTGTGCATCTGCAATGGTTGTCTTTTCAATAACGACAGCAGACTCTTCACAAGCGAAGGTTAGTAAAAACAGACTGAAAATTAATAGATAGTTCTTCATATTGTTTATCATTAGTGGGTAACATTTAGTTCGTAATATTTTACTTTGGAAAAAGCATTATCTGCGGTAGAGCTCAGATAATTTCCAGCTTTGAAATAATTCTCATAAGGCCATTTTTCTAGACTTACATCTTCATAAACTACAGGCGTATTCGTATTAAGTTGCACTTCTAATCTTGCCTCTGACGCTGTGATCTTAAAATCGAAAGGTTCAAAACCAACATAACCCATATTGATTTTTTCATCGGCCCAAGTCGCACTCGAGGTTTCTAAGAGAGCATCTCCAGAAGTATTTTCATCAATTAAAGATTTTTTATAACACCACAAATCGCCATCAATCCACGTTATTTTAATTAAAGGCGGACCGTTATTAGAACTAAACCCATGTGTCTCCATATCTTCTATAGAAATAATACCATGAATTTGCATAACAATGGTACGGTGATAAGTTCGGTTCGTTTCCTGATCTTCGGAAATATCAACCACTTTTAGGCGCCCTTCTAGGATTCCGCCTTCTTGTAGTGACCAATTTTCTCTAGAGGTCGATGGATTTATTAACTCTCTTAATTCGGTTCTAGAATAAGAACTGTTAGTGGTAGAAACCCCCGGTAAGGTGTAGAATTCTATGGCCTGATCGTCTACATCGTCATACATAAAAGGTTGAATAGCGGCGTTGGTTCTGTATAAACCATCAATGAGTGCAGAAGGTTGGTACTCATCTGGACTCCCATTATTATCGGCATCTACGGGTAAGGTCAATTTCCAATTTGAAAAATTTATATCGGCAAAGTTTTCATCTGTAATGTCATCGTCCTCATCGTCGCTTGGGTCCACCACAGTTGTGGGTGCAGAATCTTCTGCATCACCCTCATCACTTGAGCAATTGTACGCAAGGATTGCGAGAAAAAAGAGTGCGTATACAAATTTGAACTTCATGTTATCATGGATATAAAAAAAATTGGTTAACCAGATTGGTTAACCAAAAATATAATAATTTTTCAATTAAAAAAAAGTTATTAAGGTAATTCTGTATACAATATAGTTAATTTTACAAATAAATATAAGCCTTACCCTCGTTAAACAGCCCGTAAACGCTATGATGACGGTAAAACTTTACGGCCCTTATTACAAACGTTAAAATGTTTGTTTTCTCTAAATCTAAAATTCTTGAGATGCTAATGAACGACACCTAACAGCTAGTCTTATCATGACCCCATTTTTATAAAGCGCATTACGCAATTATACCGGCACAATATGATATACTTCATTAAGTAAAAACAACCCAACAAAAAATAACAAGGTATAGATGACTTGCACCATTTTAATATTAAATAACACCAACCACTTTACCGTACGCTTCGGAAACATAAACAGGGCTAAACCAAGAAACAACGCTAACCAACCAATTAAGGTGACAATAAGCTTGTAATTAGGCTCCCAAATATTATGAAATAAGGTATTTAATAAGCCAATTATAATGGCTATAAATGAAAATAGAATGAGGAATTTTTCATCTTTTAAATCATTAAAAACCTGTTTTATGCGCTTCGGATTTAAACTCAATATCAAGAAGAAAATGATAAGATACCATCCCCAAAACTTTGCTAAAAAAATTGACGTATCCATAAGGCAAGGGTTTTATTCATGAAGTACCAAGAACGGAATATCCGTGTGGTAACTGATTTTTTCTACTTTAGAATGAAATAAGATGCTTTGAAAATAATTTAAATTTTTAGCCACCATAACCATCATATCAATAGCCTTAGTTTCTACAAAGGTTTGTATGGCATCTTCGACCTTTCTATTCTCAATATAATCAAAACTAGGGTTATAAGCATCAAAATAAGCTTTAAAAATATCAATATTATTTAATTGTTCTACGCTTAATTCTATATCCTTTTTATGAATATGAAGCATGCGCAAATTAGCTTTTGATGTTTTTAAAACCTCGGATAGCGGCTCTAAGGTTTGCAAATCATAAGACATATTAAAATCTGAAGGAAAGGCAATTTCTTTAAGTGGCCTATATGTGGCAGCCTCTGGAACCACTAAGGTGGTACACTTTACTTTTGTAATAACATCACCGGTATTACTCCCTACTATATATTGCTTAAGACCAGACGCTCCTTTTGTCCCCATTACCAACACATCTATTTTCTGCTCTAAAACCTGTTTTCTAATAGATTCTAGAAAGAACCCATATTCGGTTAGGGTAAAAAAGTGATGATTCTCGTTAATTTTTCCTTCGTCATTAAGCGTACTTAACACATTTGCTAAGCGTTGCTTAGAGGGTTTAACGTACAACTCTTCAATTTGGCTAGCCGTCGGTGTGGTACTACTATCCCCTGCCATAAAGCTATCCATAAGACAGACATTTAAGAGGTAAAAATTACATTTTACGGCTTTGTAAAAATCTATCGCATACGAAATGGCGTTTAAAGAATTTTCGGAAAAATCTGTAGGTAATAAAATATTCATCGCGTAACTTTTATTAGTCACCACAAATCTAGACCTCTGCGTGGTCTTAAAATATGATATTCGTCACTAATAAAAATTACGCCACTATAATTACTGGATATCTTGTAACTTTTGTAAGTCTAGAACCTTGACCGTGCGGCCTTCCATTTCAATGATTCCTAATTTTTTAAAATCGGACATCGTTCTAATTAAGGTTTCTGTAGCAATACCTGCCACACTGGCTAAATCACTTCTAGAAATTCTAATAGGGTCTTCTGGTTTAGCATTTATTTTTTCAGCAAACCTAAGAATAGTAGCCGCAGTTTTGCGTTTTACAGAACTATAAGCCATCTGTAACAATTGATCTTTAACACCTGTAATGTTTTCGGAAAGCAACTGAATAATTTCTAAAGTGATCTTATGATTTTTATCTAAGACCTCTTTTAATTCTGATTTAGACACCCCAACCATTTCCACATCTTTCATCGCTGTAGCACTCTCTTTATAGGGAATATTTTGAGTAAATGAGGTATAGCCAAAAATATCGTCTTCCTTATGAAGTGCCGTAGTCAGTTCTTTTCCATTTTCATCATATTTAAAACACTTTACAACACCTTGTAGAATGAGATAAACATAATTAGAGTTCTGCCCTTCTTGATAAATGGTTTCATTTTTTCTGAACTTAAAAACCGTTCCGTTATCATCAAAAAAGTTCTTTAAATCATTTAAAGTTCTTAATTCTTCTTCATTGTTTTGTGGTTGTACTTGGTGCGCCTCGCGTTCCTCTTTTAAAATAGCGGCTTTGGCAATTCGGCTTTCAATAGCACTTGTTAACTCTTCCTCACTAAAAGGTTTGGTAATGTAATCATCAGCACCGAGATCCATTCCTTTTCTAACATCGTGACGCTCTGTTTTGGCTGATAAAAAAATGAAGGGTATAAATTTCGTTGTACTGTCTTTAGATAGTGCTTCTAATACACCATACCCATCAAGTATAGGCATCATAATATCACAAACAATAACGTCTGGTAATGATTGCTTTGCCGTTTCTACCCCTAAGGCGCCATTAGCAGCCGTGATAACATTAAAGTCTGAAAGCTCTAATAATTCTGCTGTATTTTCTCTTAATACGGTATCGTCTTCTATCAGTAAAACTGTTTTCATAGCTGTGCTTTATTTGGTAATTCTATAATAAAAGTGGAGCCTACATTCTCAACACTTTCAAAAGTAATGCTTCCATTTAAATTTTCTAAATGGTCTTTCACAATGTTTAATCCTATTCCTGTGCCCTGCATTAATAAGGCATTTTCCGCTCTAAAATAACGGTTAAAAATATTTTTCTGATCTACAAGCGGAATCCCAATACCATTGTCTATAACCTTAAAGGTGGTTTTATGGGCATCTTGAAAAATTTCTATATCTATAATAGCATGTTCTGAAGAATATTTAATGGCATTATAAATTAGGTTAGATAAGGATAATTCAACAATTTTCTCATCTTGGTATAAGCTAATGTCATCTACATTTTCAGGATAATTAATATGCTGGCCATCTTTAAGCAACATATTAGCGTTATAAATTACTTCATTTAAGACCTTACTCAACTTAAAGGTGCTAAAATTATAATTAATTTTACCCTTCTCAAGTTTCTCTACAGATAAGAAATCTGTTAAAATAGAATTGAGATATTGTACCTTATCGGTAATGGTTCTTAAATGCTTTTCTCTATTCTCTTGTTGTTCTGTCAATTTATATTTACTCAATAATATAGTCGAGGTTAAAATACCGCTTAAAGGGGTTTTAAACTCATGAGAAACCATAGAAAGAAACTTCGTTTTTAAATCGTTTAGCTCCTTTTCTGCTGCCAAAGCTGTTTTAAGTTCTTCGGTTCTAACCTCTACAGTCTTTTCTAAAGTTTGGGTATAATTTTTTTGCTCTGTAATGTCTAAAATTATAGCCACATAAACATCATTCCCTCCCAACTTAGAATGTTGCAAATGCACACTCGCTGGATACCTTGTTCCGGATTTACGTTGATGGACCGCTTCAAACTCAATTTTATCAACCTCACCTTCACGTAACCCTTTTATTTTTTTTCTGAAATCCTCTTCCGTAAACTCAGGCTTTATATCTAAAGGCGTCATTTTATAAAGCTCATCCATGGTATAGCCCAGGTTTTTTTGAGCTTCGTAATTAACACTCACAAATAATAAACTATGCGCATCAAACACATAGATTTCATTTAGGGATTCTAAGATAATATTGGTTAAATGGTTCCTTTCTTGCTCTAGTCTTTTTCGTTCGGTGATATCAATAACCAAGGCCATGATATATTTTTGATCAAAAAGTATAAACGGATTAAGACTGGCTTCTATTGGAAAAATACTCCCATCTTTTTTAGCACCGTGGATGTCACGACCGTGACCCATACTACGCTTCTTGTTATCTTTTACAAAACCTTTAAAATGCCTGCCGTGCTCTACATGATAATTACGAGGAATTAAAACATTCAAAGGCTGATTTGTTAACTCGTTTTCACCATAACCAAACATCTGTTCTCCAGCTTTGTTGACTTTTACAATGGTTTGCTTATCATTAACAATCACCACACCTTCTGAAACAGAGTCTAATAGAATATTAAAAATTTCTTGATCTTCTGGAAACATCTTTTAAAATTGAGGTTTAAAAAGCTAAAGATAAAAATCCTTAAGAATTTATTAGCATCAAAACGGGGAAGATTTGGGGCCTTTTGCGCATTAAAAATATAACTACAAAAAATGATAACGAAAAAAAACGCACTCCCCATTCTTCCTACCTGAACCCTAGTTCTTAAAGTTCTAGAGTAAAATCCTATCAACCTCTAGCCGTCAAACGCCATGATAAGGCCTTAACACTGATCTATATCATTATTTACGGCCCTAAAAAATTGTAATTTGCAAAATAGCTTTTGCCTATAAACCTAAGAGATCGTTGTATAAGTTGCGTATTTCAGAGAAGCCTTAGCTATAAAACCCGCCTATAAAAGCGGTACCTTACTTATTTTAAACTATAAGATTTATGATGTTTGCGCTCATTGCATATGTTCTAATTGCATTTGTCTTAATGGGGCGATTACTACTTTACGGGGTAAGACCAACCAAAACCTTAGCTTGGTTACTCGCTATTTTTACAATCCCCGTTGGCGGTATGCTTCTCTATTTTATTTTAGGTCGAAATAGAAAAAAGAATAAATTTTATCATTTTAAAAAAAATGAAACTATTTTTGGTTATCTTCAAAAGTATAACGCTCTTCATCAATCCGAAGCGCCTACAACTCCAATTCCTCCGCTTTTAAAACAACATCATCGTTTGGCCCAAATGATGACTAAAAGTTCTGGGGCTTTCCCTACCACAGGCAATTTCTTACAACCCTTAAAAAATGGCCCAGCAACCTTTGACGCCATTTTTAAAACCTTAGAAAAAGCAAGAACGTTTATACATATTCAATATTATATTTTTGAAGAAGGCGATTTAGCCAACCGATTTAGAAGCTTATTGATACAGAAAGCCATAGAAGGCGTAGAAGTCAGATTACTTTATGATGCTTTAGGCAGCCGCGTTTTGAGTAAAAAATTCATTAAAAGTTTAAAAACGGAAGGCATTCAGGTTTATGGTTTTTTACCGATGAGATTGGGCCGGTTCCTTTCTTCTGTTAATTATAGAAATCACAGAAAAATTGTGATCATAGATGGACTCTATGGTTTTACCGGTGGTATTAATGTATCCGATAAATACATTAACGGAGATCCCAATTTAGGACCGTGGTACGATATGCATTTGCAAATGGAAGGCCCTGTTATTCATAGTCTACAAGCCGTTTTCGCTAGAGATTGGAGCTTTGCGAGTGGTACAGAAGAATTATTAAACACCAAATATTTTGCTCCACAAATTCGTGCAGGACAAAGTACCGCTCAAGTTGTATCTAGTGGCCCTGATTCTGATTTTTCTTCCATACAATACCTCTATCTCTCTTTAATTAATAAGGCAAAAAACTACGTTTACATTATTAACCCCTATATTATTCCCGGAGAAGCACTATTAGAAACCTTAAAAATTGCCGCCTTAAGTGGTGTGGATGTCCGACTGCTGCTCTCAGCCAATTCTGATAGCCTTTTAGTGAAATGGACCGTACGTTCTAATTTTGAAAATCTCCTTGCAGCCGGCGTAAAAATCTATTTATATCCCGATGGCTTTTTACATAGCAAAGTGATGCTTTCTGATGACGAATTGTCTACCATAGGCACTGCCAATTTAGACATCAGAAGTTTTGAACAGAATTACGAAGTCAATGTTTTAATGTATGATAAGACGATTACAACCACATTAAAGCACGATTTTTTAAACGACTGTAAAAAAAGCCAACAATTAAACTACCATCAACACTTACAACGTTCTAAACTAGAACGCCTAAAAGAAGGCACCGCTAAAGTATTTAGCCCAATTTTATAATGAATTTAAAATCATTTGGTTGCATTTAAAACATCGTTGTACATTTGTAGGACTTATACTAAAAAGCATGAATTTAGGATTAGTATTATCTGGAGGAGGTGCTAGAGGCGCCGCACATATAGGGACCATTAAAGCCTTAGAAGAGGCCGGCATTTACCCAACACACCTTTCCGGAACAAGCTCAGGCGCCATCGTTGGCGCTCTCTATGCCGCTGGTGTGCATTGGTCTGAAATTTTAAACTTCTTTAAAACCATTCCCCTTTTTAACACCAAGCGCTTTGCAAGACGAAAACCGGGATTTTTAAATTCTGATAACTTTTATGACGACTTAAGTGCGTATTTTCCTGAAGACAGTTTTGAAGCCTTAAAAAAACCTTTGTTTATTCCTGCTACTAATATTGTAGATGGCACTTCAAAAATGTTTAGTAAAGGGCAATTAATTAAGCCCATTATAGCTTCGGCCTCTTTTCCTGGAGTCTTTACCCCTACTGAAATTAATGGAAAGTTTTATGTTGATGGCGGCACCTTAAATAATTTCCCGGTTGAACCTCTAATAGAACCCTGCGATAAAATTGTAGGCGTTTATGTAAATCCTTTAAAAAAGGTAACCATGAAAGACCTAAAACATTCTTTTGCCATTGTAGAGCGTTCCTATAAAATTATGGTTGCTGCAGAATCCATGTCTAAATTCTCACATTGCGATATGGTTATCAGTCCACAAGAATTAGTGCATTACACCACCTTTGGTATGAACCATGTAGATGCTATATTTAAATTAGGATACGACACCACAAAACGGGCCTTAGAAGAAGGACAATTAAACCTCAACTCCGTAGGTAAACCAAGTTAAAAATTAAGAGTATTGATACTGAGTTAGGATATGTCCCTAAAAAAAGCCCTATAAAACAACGTTTTTAGGGCTTTTCTTTTTAATCGTACTCAAGGCGGGAATCGAACCCGCACGTCTTGCGACATTGGATTTTGAATCCAACGTGTCTACCAATTCCACCACTTGAGCAATTTCGGACAGCAAAAGTAATAAATAAATTCGGGCTAAACACCAAAAAATAGTAGGTTTTATAATTTTTTGGCGCAAAATAATTTTCTAAATTTGCCCTCACGTAAAAAACACAACACAACACAACTAAAACCCTATAAACAAATGCCTTACGAAACCACAGAAGCCAAAATTTTCACTTGTGCTCAAAGTCAAGACTTAGCTCAACAAATCGCTAAAGCGTATGGCGTGAAATTAGGTAACGTTATCACATCGACTTACAGTGACGGTGAATTTCAACCTTCATATGAAGAATCAATTCGCGGAACTCGTATTTTTATTGTAGGATCTACCCACCCAGGACCAAAGAATTTAATGGAAATGCTTTTAATGATTGACGCTGCCAAACGTGCTTCTGCAAGACACATTACTGCTGTTATACCCTATTTTGGATGGGCAAGACAAGACCGAAAGGACAAGCCAAGAGTCCCTATTGCAGCTAAACTTGTAGCTAAAATGCTAGAAGCTGCCGGAGCCACTAGAATTATCACCATGGATTTACATGCCGACCAAATTCAAGGTTTCTTTGAAAAACCGGTAGACCACTTATTCGCTTCAACTATCTTTTTACCGTATTTAAAAAGTTTAAACTTAGACAACTTAACCATTGCTTCTCCAGATATGGGAGGTTCTAAAAGAGCCTATGCCTATTCTAAAGCTTTAAAAAGCGATGTGGTGATCTGTTACAAGCAACGCGCTAAAGCCAATGTTATTTCTCATATGGAACTTATTGGTGATGTTACAGGAAAGAATGTTATTCTTGTAGATGATATGGTGGATACCGCCGGAACTTTAACAAAAGCAGCAGATCTTATGATGGAGCGTGGTGCATTAAGCGTAAGAGCAATTTGTACCCACCCTATTTTATCTGGAAATGCTTACGAAAAATTAGAGAACTCTAAGCTTGAAGAATTAATTGTAACCAATTCAATTCCTCTAAAACAAGAAAGCAAAAAACTAAGAGTATTAAGTTGCGCAGATTTATTTGCAGAAGTAATGCAAAACGTTCATAGCAACAAGTCTATAAGCAATAAATTTGTGATGTAAGACCACTATTAGGGCCTGTATTTAATCACAAAAACAAGTCTTAAACCCTTAAAAACAAGCCCTTATCAAAAAACAGAGAACTTACAGTAATATTCTCATATAAAATCTCTAAATTTGCAGCCCTCAAAATGAGGGAATTAAAATTTAACAAACAAACATTTCAAAATGAAATCAATTACAATTAACGGATCTCAAAGAGAAAGCGTAGGCAAGAAAGCAACAAAAGCCTTACGTAATGCTGGTCAGGTTCCTTGCGTTATATACGGAGGAGACAAGCCTTTACATTTCTCAGCACCAGAATTGGCCTTTTCTAAACTTGTATATACAGCTAACGCTCATACAGTTGTGATTGCCTTAGATAACGGTGTAGAATACAATGCAATTATGCAAGATATTCAGTTTCACCCAGTAACAGACAAAATCATTCACATCGATTTCTACCAAATCTTTGATGATAAAGAAATCACAATGGAAATTCCAGTACATACTGTTGGTTCTTCTAAAGGTGTTATGAATGGTGGTAACTTAAGAATGCCTTACCGTAAGCTTAGAGTTAAAGCGATTCCATCTAAACTTCCAGATTTTATTGAAATCGATATTACTCCATTAAAAATCGGTAATAAACTTTACATTACTGAGCTTGAAAATGAAGATTACAAATTTATGCACCCAGACAACACTGTTGTTTGTCAAGTAAGACGTAGCAGATTAGCTGTTATGACTGATGATGACGATGACGAAGAAGAAGATGGTGCAGATGATACAGCACAAGAATAGATCTATTTCTATTGAAAAGCTTTAAAAAAAGACTGTCTCTTGAGACGGTCTTTTTTTTTGCCCTATACTAAAACCAAAATCCTAGATTAAAAAACCAGTAGCTCTTTCCGGTTTCTGGAGAAAATGTATACTTCCCTTCTAGTGGGCCTAAAAAAGTTTCTAAGGAATAGCCTAAAGCATAGCCCGTATAATCAACCTTGCTAATAAACGCCCCGCTCTCAAAGATGCCATCATCAATATTGGCATAGTTGGCCGCTAAGAGAATATGATGCTTCTTAAAAATTTCGTAATCTAAGGTCAATGTTCCTTTTACAAAACTGTCTCCCGATAGTGCGAGGTAGTCATAACCATAAAAGGAAGAGAAATTATTAATAAAATTATTGCCATAACCTCCTATGGCAAACCCTAACGTTTGTGTGGACATATCACCAATTTTAAAACCACCATTGGCTTCAACCTTCATCGCTAATTTATCATTAAAACTAAAGGCATAACCCAAATCGGCCTTAGCTATAGAAAACTCTAAAAATTCATCATTAAAGCCCGATGCATCTAGATACAGATGAAAACTACCGTTAAAATAAAATCCATTTTTAGGAAAATGGTAGTTGTCATAATTATCAAATTTTAGTGTTCCAAACAAACTAAAGTAATCCGTGTTTTCAAAGGTAATTTCGTCCTCCTGATTTTCACCTAAAATCGTTTCTGAAGTAATTTTAAGACGTTTATGCTCTGCCCCTAATCGCAAAGCAAAATCTTTTCTAAATATAGTTTGTAAATAAATCTGATTGGTAAAATCTGCAATCTCGGCATCAATTTTATTTAAACCCGTTAATAGCGGCGAGTCTTCATCTAAAGCTAAGCGTGGATTCACGTTTTTATTAAACTGATTATACCGCGATCTTAAACCTAAACTAATATAAAACCCTTTATCTATAAAGTAATCTAAATTATACCGGGAATGATCCCCTAAAATGACATCTAATGAGGCAATATCATTATTAAAGAGTAATTTTTTCTTGGTAAGATTGGCCAAGAGTGCACTTTTATAAAGGCCGTCATAATGCAAGCCAAGTCTTAAAAAAGTGGTCGTTTCAGACTCTACAATTTTACCTTTAAAATCGTACTCCATTTCATTTTCAGTAGGCTCTAAAAAATACCGAAAGGCATCAAAATTGTTGGTTGCAATAAGATTATTTATCCCTTCTCTAAAGTCTGAATAGCTAATTTTTTCATCGCCTTTAAACTTTAAGCGCCCAATCATATAAGACCTGGTATAACGCTCGTTACCGTCTAAACTCACGGAGCGAATCTTTAAACTGTCTAGAATTTTAGCTTTTGGTCGCTCTACATAATGTGGTTTTTGCGCTTTAAGAGCTTTCAAGGATTCTAATTGTATGAGTGCCGCATTAGTACCATGAGAGATGATATCTTTTCCTTCATCAAAAGAAATAAGCGAAAAATCAGAAATATCAGGCTTAATATAGATGTCCGTTAAGTCGGCCTTCGTTTTCATGGCCTCGATGGTTCGGAAATTACTAATTTGCATTAAGATCTCTGGCGCCGATTTTAAAGCTTCCCGGTCTTTTAAAGCATCTTGTACATCTACACCAATAATAACATCCATGCCCTTGGCGCGTAATTCTTCAACAGGAAAATTATTGGTTACCCCACCATCTATTAAAATATTGCCATCAATCACTACGGGTTGAAACAAAGACGGTAAAGCCCCACTCGCCGCGACAGCCTCAGCCAATTTGCCTTTTTCCATTAAAAGGGATTCGCCAGTTTCCATATTAGTGGCCATGCAAAAAAATGGAATCGGTAATTTATTAAATTCTGAAATATCACTTACCGGCAGCAGTAACTGATACATTAAGTTATAGACATTTTGTCCGCGAGATAAAGCTGAAGGCAAGGCTATTTTAAAGTGATCAAAGGGGAGATTAACCACGTATTTCTCTGTGTTTTCGCGCTCGTAAAATGATTTTGAGGCTCTTGGAAAATCATCATTAATTAAAATATCAAAATCTTGAGCTTCAAAAATCGCTTCTAATTGTTTCCCAGAATAGCCTGAGGCATATAAAGAGCCAATAATAGCACCCATACTTGTGCCCGCCACATAATCGATATTAATTTCTAAGCTATCAATGACTTTTAAAACGCCAATATGCGCGAAGCCTTTAGCCCCACCTCCACTTAACACCAAACCCACCTTGGGTTCTGAGGCGCGAGTATGTTCTTGAGCCTTTGCAGGAAAAAGCACCATTAAAAACAGGACTACTATAACAGGTGTTATTTTCATATACTCAGCGTTCTATACTAAAAAGACAAACCACTCTCATTGACAGAAGGCTATTCTTTATGATAATAATTATATACTTTACGCGCTCTAGAAACTCCAACAACAGCTTCTAATTCGTCTAATTTAGCGTTTGCAATACGCTTCACGGTTTTAAACTGCTTCATTAAATCTACAATCGTTTGTTCTCCAACCCCTGAAATATTTTCCAATTCTGTGGTTAAAGCCCCTTTACTTCTGCGATTTCTATGATGTTCTATCCCAAAACGATGGGCTTCATTTCTTAAATGTTGAATAACTTTCAACGTTTCACTTTTCTTATCTAAATATAGCGGAATTGGATCATCTGGATAAAACAATTCTTCTAAGCGTTTAGCAATTCCGATGATGGCAATAGTACCTCGTAAACCAAGAACATCTAAACTCTTTAAAGCCGAAGACAGTTGCCCTTTACCCCCATCAATAATAATAAGTTGTGGTAACGGCTGATCTTCATCTAACAAACGTTTATACCGTCTATAAACCACCTCTTCCATAGAAGCAAAATCATCAGGACCTACAACCGTTTTTATATTAAAATGACGGTAATCCTTTTTACTCGGTTTTCCATCTTTAAAGACCACACAAGCCGCCACGGGATTGGTTCCTTGAATATTAGAATTATCAAAACATTCAATATGCCTTGGCTCTTCAGAAAGTAGCAAATCGGCTTTCATCTGTGCCATAATCCTATTGGCATGCCGATCAGGGTCTACAATCTTAATTTGCTTCAACTTATCCATACGGTAATACTTAGCATTTCTAATAGACAAATCTAAGATACTCTTTTTATCCCCAAGTTTAGGGACAGTAATTTTAATATCGGCTCCTAGATCTACTGGGAACGGCACATATATTTCTTTAGAGTTAGAATTAAAACGTTGGCGTATTTCCGTAATTGCTAAAGCTAAAAGTTGAGTATCCGTCTCTTCTAATTTCTTCTTAAGTTCTAAGGTATGCGACCTAATTATAGACCCATAACTCAGCTGTAAAAAGTTAACATAAGCATAGCCTTCATCACTAACAATAGAGAACACATCAACATTACTAATTTTAGGATTTACAATGGTAGACTTAGCCTGATAATTTTCTAACACCTCCAATTTTTCCTTAATTTTCTGTGCCTCTTCAAATTGCATGGCCTCTGCATGCTTACGCATTTGGATTCTAAATTGCTGTAAAGAATCTTTAAAATTTCCTTTTAAAATTTCTCTAATGGCAATAATATTACTTTGATATTCCTCTTCAGTTTCATACCCTTCACATGGCCCTTTACAATTTCCTAAGTGATATTCTAAACAAACTTTATATTTTCCAGATTCTATTTTAGCTTCGGACAAATCATAATTACACGTTCGTAATTGATACAAGCCTTTAATTAAACCCAACAAAGTTTTTACGGTTTTCATACTCGTATAAGGTCCAAAATATTCCGAACCATCTTTAATAACACGTCGTGTAGGAAACACTCTAGGAAAACGCTCTTTTTTAATACAGATCCAAGGATAAGATTTATCATCTTTAAGCAATACATTGTATTTAGGTTTGTATTTTTTTATAAGATTATTCTCAAGGAGAAGTGCATCGTTTTCCGTTTCTACAACAATGTGTTTTACTGAAACGATATTTTTAACTAAAACCCGAGTTTTACCATAATCGTGATGTTTATTAAAGTAACTGCTTACTCGTTTTTTTATATCTTTAGCTTTTCCGACGTAGATTAAACGGTTGTCTTTATCAAAATATTGATAGACACCAGGCAGGTGCGGAAGCGTTTTTATTTGTATGTCTAATGAAGATTTTGGCATTTAATCAAAGGTAATAATATATGTGTAATTTAAGACACTTTATGATTACCTTGCGTCTCATTTTTATAAAACGAATACATGACGAAAAAAATTTTAGGTCGCGTTGATAAAGTCGATTTTCCTGAATTAAAACTCAGCACTATAGACGTTAAAATAGATACAGGGGCCTATACCTCTGCCATTCATTGCTCTAAAGTTAGAGAAGAAAACGGCAAACTCTACTGCATTTTTGAGAGCAAGGGTCATCCTAATTTTAAAAGTGAAGAAGTGGTTTTTGACACGTACACTTACACTGATGTGAAGAGCAGTAATGGTTTTAAAGAAAACCGTTATAAAATAAAAACTAACGTTGTATTCTTCGGAAAAACATATAAGATTAATCTTACCCTCAGTACTCGTGCAGATATGAAATTTCCGGTACTTATTGGGCGACAATTTTTAAAACACAAATACTTGGTCGATGTCGATCTTGAAAATGAATCCTATAAACAAACTTTAACTCCATGAACATAGTAATTCTTTCGCGCAATGCCGAACTTTATTCCACCCAACGACTTATAGAAGAAGGCGAAAAAAGAGGTCACAGAATGGAAATTATTGACCCTTTAAAATGCGATATTATTATCGAAAAGGAGAAACCCACCATTTACTATAAAGATCGTTATTTAGATGACGTTGATGCTATCATTCCTAGAATTGGCGCTTCAGTAACCTTTTACGGTTGTGCCGTAGTAAGGCAATTTGAAGAAATGGGCGTATTTACGATTGCATCTTCGGATGCTATAACGCGTTCTCGAGACAAATTAAGAAGCTTACAACGCCTAAGTAAAGCTGGTATTGGCATGCCTAAAACCGTTTTCACCAATTATTCTAGAGATGTTGAAGAGGTTATTGATTATGTGGGTGGTACACCTGTAATTATAAAACTTCTTGAAGGGACTCAAGGTTTAGGGGTTGTTTTAGCCGAAACTAAAAATGCAGCAGAATCTGTACTAGAAGCCTTTAATGGTCTTCAAGCAAGGGTCATTGTCCAAGAATTCATTAAAGAAGCGAAAGGGGCCGATTTAAGAGCTTTGGTCGTTGATGGTCAAGTGGTAGGTGCCATGAAACGTCAAGGGAAAGAAGGCGAATTTAGATCTAACTTACACCGTGGAGGCTCTGCTAATATTATAAAATTAGAACCCGATGAGCTTAAACTAGCCATGAATGCCGCTAAAGTCTTAAAACTTCCGGTTTGTGGGGTCGATATGTTACAATCTACACGAGGACCGTTATTATTAGAAGTTAATTCTACACCCGGCTTAGAAGGAATTGAAGGCGCTACACAAAAAAATATAGCTAAAGCCATTATTACATTTATTGAGCGTAATAGAAATTAATAGGCAAAGCCTTAAAATGTTGAAATGAGCGAACCAGATGTATTACGAATTTTAGGCAAAAATGTAGGCTTAGGCCAAAGTGCTAAAGTCAGTTTTAACGTTGCTAAATTACATACCCAAAACACCATTGATGTCCCGGTAATTATTGAACGTTCTAAAAAACCAGGCCCGGTGGTCCTCATTACTGCGGGTATTCACGGCGATGAAGTTAATGGGGTAGAGATTGTACGTCAAATTATTTCTAAGGGCCTCAACAAACCGAAACGTGGTACTATTATTTGCATACCGGTTATTAATGTTTTTGGATTTATTCACTTAAACCGGGAGTTTCCGGATGGTCGGGATCTTAACCGTGTATTTCCGGGAACCAGCGCCGGATCCTTAGCTAGTAGAGTGGCCAATAAACTCGTTAACGAGATATTACCGCATGCCGATTTAGTTTTAGATTTTCATACCGGTGGTGCCAATCGCTTTAACGCAGCACAAATCCGCATCATAAAAGACGATCCCTATTTAGATGAATTGGCAAATGTGTTTGGCGCTCCTTTTGTACTCTACTCTAAAAATCTCAGTAAATCTTTTAGAAAAACATGTTTTAAATCGGGGATTCCTATCCTTTTATTTGAAGGTGGAAAATCATCTTATATCGATAATAGCATTACAAATACAGCCGTTAATGGCACCAAACGAGTATTGCACCATCTCAATATGCTTGGCCGAAACTTTAAGGTCTCACAACCTAAAAAACCATGTATTCACTTGTTAGACAGCAAATGGATTAGAGCCAAATACTCGGGGATGTTTAAAGCCACAATCAGCATAAATTCTGAAGTAACAAAGGGTGACATCTTAGGAAGTATTACCGATCCGTATGGTAGTTTTAACCATTTTGTAAAAGCGCCAAACAATGGCTACATTTTTAATATTAACGAGTCGCCTATTATTTATCAAGGTGATGCTATTTTCCATATCTCTACAAAAGTTAAACCATGAATAAGGCCCAACTTCGTAAAATGTATAAGCAGCTAAGAGCCAACCTGACCACGGATCAAATTGAAGAATTTAGTTTGGCTATTGCCAATCAGTTGTTAAGCCTGAAGATTTGGAACCATACCTTTTACCACCTTTTCTTAACGATTGAAGAACAAAAGGAAATTAATACCGATTATATTTTAAATATTCTCTCCGGAAAGGATAAAAATATTATCATTTCTAAAAGTCATTTTGAAGATTACTCTATGACGCATTACCTCCTTATGGACAACACCCGAATTAAAAAAAACAAATACAACATCCCTGAACCGGTTGATGGTATTGAGATTCAACCAACGCAATTAGACGTGGTTTTTATCCCCTTATTAGCTTTTGATGCTACTGGACATAGAGTAGGCTACGGAAAAGGGTTTTACGATCGTTTTTTAGCCCAGTGCAAACCCGAAACTCTAAAAATAGGCTTATCCTTTTTTGAGGTTACAGACGCTCCTTTTGAAGTTTTAGACAATGATATTAAATTGGATTACTGTGTAACTCCTGATCAGGTGTATGCGTTTTAGAAGACTCTTTAAAGGCCTTTTTGTTAAACACAATTAAAATTCCAATCCCAGTGCTTATTGCCATATCAGCCACATTAAAAACGGGATCGAAAAAAGAAAAATATTTCCCACCAATCAAAGGCAGGTTTTCTGGCATAACACCACTCCAAATAGGAAAATGTAACATGTCTACAACATTGCCATGAAAAATATCGGCATAACCGCCCTCTTCAGGTAAAAAGCTAGCCACTTGCATAACGCTATCATTAAACAATAAACCGTAAAAAACAGAATCTAAGATATTCCCTAAAGCGCCAGCAAAAATGATAGCAATGGCAAATATTAAGGTGGCTGATTTCTTTTTCTTTATAACATCGACCAACCAAAATCCTATACCTATAACCGCAACAATACGGAATAAGGTTAAGATTAATTTAGCGGTATGATCGGAAATTAAGCTTGTAAAATCACTCAATTTTGTCCCCCAAGCCATCCCATCGTTTTCTATAAAAGCAATTTTAAACCAAGAAAATACGGTAACATCCTCACCCAATTGAAAATGGGTCTTAATATAAATTTTACTGATCTGATCGATCAATAAAACAACAGCAATAATAACCGAAGCGCGCTTTAAAGACATGAGAGGTTTTTAAGTAAAAATAAACTTTAATTTTATTGTTTAACGGAAATATCACCATTAATGGAGGTTAATGTCCAAAGCGACGATGCCTTATCGTTATGGGGCACCTTAATTTCTCCGTGGTTAGAATGGGCATCAAAAGTGCCATTTGTCGTGGTTACAACGATATCGCCATCAATAGTATTTATGGTAGCACTTTGAGCCGTCCCCACTACGTAGCACGCCCCTCTTAATAATTCAATATAAAGCGATTTATACGCACCATCTATGTTAACCGAGGCAATATCACTTAAAATATTAAGCCTAAGCTCCTCCGGAATTTCTAACTTTAAGGTGGCGGCAATAACCTTATGAGCATTACGCTTATCATCAGGGATATCTAACAAAGACAGCTTTTCTAAACTTAAGTATAAGGTCTTATCTTGAGCTTTAAGCAACACTTGAAAATCATTCTGATAGGCTCCATCGACTATAGACGTCGCTTTTATCTCCGTTGTTTTAGACGTCGAAATTTCAATATTAAAGATTTGATTTCCATTAATGGTCACCGCTTCTATACCTTGAGCAGAGCGTTGTTGTTGCCATATGTTCTGGCTGCTAAGACTAAAACTGAGGCAAAATAAAATAAGGGTTAAACATAAAGACCTTCCAGATTTAACAAATCTGAAAGGTCTTTTATTATCAATTACTAAAGTCATAAACAGCATCTTAAAGGCCTTATAATTTTAGTAATGTAAACACATATACAATATGCTGGCGCTTACAACTAAAGCAAATACGCCTATTGCATATTTTTAGCCTCAATACTTAAAGTCGCATGAGGAACGAGCTTTAAACGCTCTTTATTAATTAATTTTCCGGTAACACGACAAATACCATACGTTTTATTCTCAATACGAATAATCGCATTTTTAAGATCTCTAATAAACTTTTCTTGGCGAATGGCCAATGCAGAATTAGACTCTTTACTCATTGTTGCACTACCTTCTTCAAACGCTTTAAATGTAGGTGACGTATCATCCGTACCGTTATCAAAATCATTCATATAAGCACTTTTTATAAGTTCTAAATCGTGCTCTGCTTTATCAATTTTTTCTAAAAGAATAGCTCTAAACTCTTCTAAATCTTTATCTGAATATCTGGTTTTTGTTTCTGTTGCCATAATGTTAGTGTTTTTTAATAAACAATTTGGTATTGACATTATCAAATACAATTTCTATACCATTGTCTAAAGTGTCCGTAATTTCTAATTCATCGGTCAACGTTTCAGATTTAATATACGCTTCATTTGAAGTCACAGCCTTAACAATTGGGTCATCTTTAAGAATTTGTACGTTAATTCTGTCAGTAACTTCAAATCCTGAATCTTTACGTAGGTTTTGAATACGGTTTACTAACTCTCTAGCAATCCCTTCTTCACGTAAATCTTCGCTTATGGTAACATCTAAAGCCACTGTTAAAGCCCCTTCATTAGCTACTAGCCATCCTTCAATATCTTGCGATGTAATCTCCACATCTTCCAATCCTAAAGTAACGTTTTTTTCTCCAATATTTATATCTAATTGGCCATTTTGCTCAATTTTTTTAATATCGTCAGCCGAGAAACCTCTTACAACGTTGGCAATCAGCTTCATATCTTTCCCGAATTTAGGGCCTAAAGCCTTAAAATTAGGTTTTATCTGCTTCACTAAAATATCAGATGCATCTTCTAAAAGCTCTATTTCCTTAATATTAACTTCATGTTTTATTAACTCAGACACTGCAGCAATCTCTTCTTTTTGTTGTTGATTCTGAATAGGAATCATAATTTTTTGAAGCGGTTGACGCACTTTAATCTTCTCTTTAGCACGTAACGACAAGACCAAAGAACAAATGGTCTGTGCATTGTACATTTTACGTTCTAAAACGGTATCAATTACCGTGGTATCTGCGACTGGGAAATCTGCTAAATGCACACTTTCAAAAGTTTCCTTTTTAGTCACGGCATTAAGGTCTAAATACAAACGGTCCATAAAGAATGGGGCAATTGGTGCACCAAGCTTTGCAATGGTTTCCATACAAGTATAAAGGGTTTGATAAGCCGAAATTTTATCGGTTTGGTAATCCCCTTTCCAAAAACGTCTTCGACTTAAACGCACGTACCAGTTACTTAAATGATCTTGTGTAAAGTCTGAAATCGCTCTTGCGGCTTTAGTTGGTTCATATTCCGCATAGTATTCATCTACACGCTGAATTAAGGTGTTTAATTCTGAAAGTACCCAACGGTCTATTTCTGGTCGTTCATTTAATGGAATATCGGCTTCACTATAACTAAAGCCATCAATATTGGTATATAATGTAAAGAATGAATAGGTGTTATAAAGCGTTCCGAAAAACTTACGGCTCACTTCAGCAATACCTTCGCTATCAAATTTTAGGTTATCCCAAGGGTTAGCGTTACTAATCATATACCAACGTGTAGCATCCGCACCATACTTAGATAAGGTTTCAAAAGGATCTACGGCGTTACCTAAACGCTTAGACATTTTTTGTCCATTCTTATCTAAAACCAAGCCGTTAGACACAACATTTTTGTAAGCTACAGAATCGAAAACCATAGTTCCGATAGCATGTAAGGTATAAAACCATCCACGTGTTTGGTCTACCCCTTCAGCAATAAAATCTGCCGGAAAGGCTTCGTTATTATCAATAAGATTTTTGTTTTCAAATGGGTAATGCCATTGTGCATATGGCATAGAACCAGAATCGAACCACACATCAATTAAATCGCTTTCGCGTTTCATCGGTTGACCTGAGGCTGAAACTAAAACAATTTTATCCACTACATTTTTATGGAGATCGATAGTTTCGTAATTGGCTTCAGACATGTTACCGACTTCAAAGTCAGCAAAAATATCTTCAGACATCACACCTGCTTCAACAGATTTTGCTATTTCCTCTTTTAATTCGGCAACAGAACCAATACATAATTGTTCTTTTCCATCTTCGGATCTCCAAATTGGCAATGGAATTCCCCAGAAACGAGATCTAGATAAATTCCAGTCATTTGCATTAGCTAACCAATTTCCAAAACGCCCTTCTCCAGTTGATTTTGGTTTCCAGTTAATGCTTGTATTAAGCTCGTGCATATGCCCTTTAACATCGGTCACTTTAATAAACCAAGAATCTAATGGATAGTATAAGATTGGCTTATCGGTTCTCCAACAATTTGGGTAACTGTGCTTATATTTTTCAACCTTAAAGGCTTTATTTTCTGTTTTAAGCTGAATAGCGAGCTCTACATCTACAGAACGTTCTGGTGCTTCGCCTTCATCATAATATTCATTCTTCACATATTTACCAGCGTATTCTCCCATTTCTGGTCTGAATTTCCCTTGTAAATCTACTAATGGCACTAAATTATCATTATCATCTTTTACTAAAAGTGGTGGCACTTCTGGTGAAGCTTGTTTAGCTACCAAGGCATCATCAGCTCCAAAAGTTGGTGCGGTGTGTACGATACCAGTACCATCTTCAATAGTTACGAAATCTCCAGAGATGATTCTAAATGCATTTTCAGGATTGTCGTTTGGTAAAGCATATGGTAACAACTGTTCGTAAGTAATTCCCACTAAATCTTTTCCAACGAAATCTTTAACCACATAAAAAGGAATCTTTTTATCCCCTTCTTTGTAGTCTAATAATTCAGGCTTCGTCTCTACTTGTTTAAATTTCCCATCAAATTGCTTGTTGACCAAATTCTTTGCCAACACCACATTCATAGGTTTAAACGTGTATTGGTTATAGGTCTCCACTAAAACATATTCAATTTTAGGACCAACGGTTAATGCCGTGTTACTAGGAAGCGTCCACGGGGTCGTTGTCCATGCTAAAAAGAAAATATCACCTTCATTCTGAAGAAATTCTGGCAAGGATTCTGCTTTTGCTTTAAACTGAGCTACAATAGTCGTATCGGTAACATCTTGGTAAGTTCCTGGTTGGTTGAGCTCGTGTGAACTTAAACCGGTTCCTGCTTTTGGCGAATAGGGCTGAATGGTGTAACCTTTGTAGATTAAATCTTTTTCATAAATCTGTTTTAGTAACCACCAAACCGATTCCATGTACTTAGATTTGTAAGTAATATATGGATTGTCCATATCTACCCAATAGCCCATTTTCTGTGTAAGGTCGTTCCAGATATCTGTATAACGCATCACGGCTTTTTTACAAGCTTCATTATACTCTTCTACAGTGATTTTTTTACCAATATCTTCTTTGGTAATCCCCAGTTCCTTTTCTACACCAAGTTCCACTGGTAAACCGTGTGTATCCCAACCCGCTTTACGTTTTACTTGAAACCCTTTCATGGTTTTGTAACGCGGAAAAATATCTTTAATCGCACGTGCTAAAACGTGGTGTACACCAGGTAATCCGTTGGCTGAAGGAGGTCCTTCAAAAAAAACGAAAGGTGGTTTTCCTTCTTTAGAGGTTACACTTTTATCGAAGATATTATTAGCTTCCCAATAGGTACTGATGTCATCTGCAACCTTTGGCAAGTTAAGTCCTTTGTATTCAGGGAACTTTGTGCTCATTATTCTGTTTTATTTTCGAGGAGCGAAATTACAGAATTTTGTGGAAATATAATAAGATAATAAGGGAGAAACATAAGGGGACCTCACGGGCTTAAAAAACCGGTGAGGTCCGTCTAATAAGATCCTTTAAAATTTGTTAGACTAAAAAGCCAACCAAATCCTCAATCTTAGAAATGAGTTGAATTTTAATGCCCGTCTTTTTTAGGGGAATTTTATTGTATTTGGAGATAAAAATGGTTGAAAACCCTAATTTTTCAGCCTCTAAAATACGTTGCTCTACACGTTGTACGGGTCTAATTTCTCCAGACAAACCAACTTCAGCAGCAAAACAATAATCGCTTTCTAAAGCCACATCTTCATTAGACGATAAAATAGCAGCCACCACGGCTAAATCAATAGCTGGATCATCAACGGTAATACCTCCCGTAATATTTAAAAAGACATCCTTTGCTCCCAATCTAAAACCGGCTCGTTTTTCTAAAACAGCTAATAACATGTTTAGTCGCTTGGCATTAAAACCTGTAGCAGAACGTTGTGGTGTGCCGTAAACTGCCGTACTCACCAAAGCTTGCACTTCTATCATTAAGGGTCTTAAGCCTTCTAAGGTTGCAGCAACGGCATTACCAGAAAGTTCACCGTCCTTTTCTGAAATTAAGATTTCTGAAGGATTAGACACTTCCCGCAACCCAGAACCTTGCATTTCATATATACCGAGTTCATTGGTAGACCCGAAACGGTTTTTATTCGCTCTAAGAATTCTGAATACATGATTACGGTCGCCTTCAAACTGCAACACCGTATCTACCATATGTTCTAAAATTTTAGGCCCAGCAATGTGTCCGTCTTTAGTAATATGCCCAATAAGCAAGACCGGCGTTGCGGTTTCCTTGGCAAACTTAATAAGTTCGGTGGTACACTCTTTAATTTGAGAAATACTTCCGGCAGAAGATTCGATATAATCGCTATGTAGGGTTTGAATAGAATCTATCACCACAATATCCGGGTCTAAAGCTTCTATTTGCTTAAAAATATTTTGAGTTTTGGTTTCGGTAAGGATGTAACAATGGTTGTTACTTGGATTTATACGTTCGGCACGCATTTTTATTTGTTTCTGACTTTCCTCTCCCGAAACATATAAGGTTTTATAAGGTAATTTTAAGGCCATTTGTAGCAAAAGCGTACTTTTTCCAATACCCGGCTCTCCACCTAAAAGCGTTAATGAGCCTTGAACCATACCACCACCAAGCACACGATTAAACTCCCCATCACACAGATCTAAACGCGCTTCTTGCGAGGTATCAATTTCATTGATAAGTAAGGGTTTTGCAGCCCGCTTAGAGGGTGTCGTTGGAAGTTTCCAATCGCTTTTTTCTGGTTTTTGAATCACCTCTTCAGCAATGGTATTCCATTCTTTACACGAGGTACATTGTCCTTGCCATTTTGCATATTGAC
Source organism: Winogradskyella arenosi (assembly GCF_003337305.1). Lineage (GTDB taxonomy): Bacteria > Bacteroidota > Bacteroidia > Flavobacteriales > Flavobacteriaceae > Winogradskyella > Winogradskyella arenosi. The sequence goes on from NZ_QPJO01000001.1 coordinate 208,278, forward strand.
TGCCACAATTCTGACAAAAAAAAGTTGTTTTTACTTTAGCCATATTATTCTTTCCGCCTTAAGAGAACGCTATTATAGAATTTAAAACGCCTAAATTAAAACAATTTTAATTGATGACTTTCTAAGACAGATGAAATGCCACAATAAAAAAAGACCTTTATAAAGCGTACAAAAGCTTTATAAAGGTCAATTTCGTTTACAGCAAAAACACAACATACAACCTGTAAACGTTATAGGTTTTTCTTAGTTTTCTTCAACATCATCGTCTTCGTCAACCTCTTCATCAACATCTGCCACGGTTAACTCGTCAATTTTTGAAAAGATATACTCTTTATCAATATGTCCGCCATCATTTAATGTTAATGCCGACTCGTACAATTTTTTCGCTTTTTTAGTCTTTCCTAAAGCTTCTGCAGATTGTGCCAGATAATAAGTTCCTAATAACGATTCTGGATATAATTTATTGGCTAAGTTCCCTAATTTGGCTAGGGATTTTAAGTCTTCACGTTGCTCGGCAACAAGTGCTACTTTTTCAATTTCAGCTTCACTAATTTGTTTCTTGATTCCAAATAACTTTTCGATACGTTGGTAACGGTCGGTTAAATAACGATCCAAGGTCCCTTCATAAGGAAGCACTTTTTCTTCAAGCTCCTTTTCTCTAAGCGGGTTATAGATATCAAAAATCTTTTCAAAAGATCTTGCCAAGGCACTAGTGACTAACGTGTAATGTGTTTCACTTTCAAAATCATCAAAATAATACGTGAGGTGCTGGTTATCTAAGCTCTTAATTTGTGCATCCGTAGCTAGAATATTTTCTCTAATTTGAGGAATATCTTTATCTGCCGTTGCCATGTAATAAAACACATCATCCTTGAAGAGCGATAAACGTTTTGAAATAAAACTACTTAAAGACCCTATAAAATCTGGACTAATACAAACATAGGCTTGAAATGCTAAATCTGGCTTAAACAAATAAGAATTGATAAAATTCCCCATAGTATCATGCCCTACAGCCACTCTAAATTTACTGGTATTGTATTTATCGTCTATATAAGGTAAAAGTTCGTCTGCAATAAAATCGTGAAATCTAAGTCCTGATTCGGTTGGTAATCCGGTTGCGGGATCATAATAGGCATCGTAGAAACGATTTTCGCCTTGCATCACCCCAACCACAATAGAGCCTGGCATATTATCGAAGTAAGTTTGAAAATCGACTTGTCCTGCAACAGGTTCAAATAAATAATCTCCATCAAACACAATGATCACTGGGTATTTTTCATCGGCCTTAGGATCGTAGCCTTTTGGAAGCTTTATTTTTAATTTACGTTCTGCACTTAAATTTGATGATGCGATTTCTTTATAAGTAACTTGTTGCGCATAGGACGCTGTAAAAATAAACAAGGTAAGAACGGAAAGTATTGTATTCCTCATAGTTAGCAGGGTTAATTAGGAACCCAAACATACTTAAATATTCTTATTAATCGCTAAAGGGTGATATTTTTTCGATGAAATGCACTATTATTTGATTTTTTCCTGAATTTCGTACATTTTATCAAGCATAATTTCTTTATCAACAGTTTGTGAGGGCTCAAGCAGTAAACCCGATTTATAACGTTGTAAAGCCCTTTTAAAATTCCCAATTTTCTCATTATACATACCAGAATAATAAGCGCTTAACATAGATTTTGAGAAATGTTTATTCACTAATTTTGAGAGTTCTTTTAAAGATTCTACATCGCCTTTTTTATTACTTGCAGCAGCGATAGCACGCACATCATTTTCTATCAATTTCTTTTCAAAACCGTAAAAACGTTCAATATCAGCGTACTTTTTCATCAGATATTCAAAAGGTGTCCCTTCATAAGTTAAAACTTGCTCTTTATATTCTTTAGCATTAATGGGCTTAAATAAAGTAAATATTTGATTTAAAGCCTTAGGAATTCCTCTCCCTACTAAGGAGTAATGGTTCGCGTCTTTAAATTCATCAAATTTATAGTGAAACTTTTCATTTTCTACAGTTTTAATAACCGCATCAGCCTCTACAACCGACGCTCTAATGGCTTTAATATCGGCATCAGCAGTAGCCATATAATAAAAGGTTTCATCGGTTAAGATGTTCATGCGTTGCTGCAATCTGTTTACCATTTCTGGAGCAAAATCAGGACTTAAAGTCACATAAGCTCTAAAAATAGGATCGTCCTTAAACATGTAATAGTTTATAAAATTAGCACTTAAATCATGCCCTACAACGATTCTAAAATTTGAGGCATTGTATTGATCCTCGATAAAAGGTAAGAGCTCTGCCGCCATAAACTCATAAAACGCCGCACCATTATGAGAAGGAAAATAAGTTTCTTCATCATAATAAAAATCATCCACCCTAGAACTGGCTTGATTAATTCCTACCACAATACAATCAGGGATATCTTCCCAATACGACTGATAATCAATATTCCCGGCAACCGGTTCAAACAAATAATCACCATCTAGCACGATAATTAACGGGTAAGACCGCTTATCTTCAGGATTATAATTTCTAGGCAACTGAATTTTTAATTCACGTGTTCCTTCAAGCTTATAGGAATCTATGGTCTTATAAATAGCCTGAGCCGGCAATTGTACAGACATGAAAAGAATTAAGAGAAACACATAAAAATTCTTCATATGATATTGGAAATTAAAATTTATAGAAAGGTAAAAAATATTTTATTATGTCCTATCTTTTCTGTTGTAAATAGGTAAATATAACAGAGATAGCCCTCCAAGAAGGATAATCACTAAGGTTTGTGTAGACCACATAATCCAGCCAAAAGCTCTACTGGGGTCTTCTGCTATTCCGAATAATGAAAAAGCAATAACCACAGCTTCAGGGAAAGACCCAATTCCGCCATTGGTCGCAGCAATACTAAAACTAGCCAAAATAAAGCCAATAAGGACAGGGGTAAGAGAAATATGTTCTAACTCGGGCAACGCATTAGTGGTGACGTAAAACATTAACACATACATGATCCATATAAATAAAGTGTGCCCAATAAAGGCCCACTTTTTTTTCATCTTAAAAATACTGAGTGCACCTTCTAAGAGTCCTAAGAAAAATCCCTTCACCTTTAAAGCAAATTTTGAATGGCTTTTTCTCAACCAAATCAGCAACAGCAATGCACACAACAATAACCCTACAGCCCCAACAATTAAGACGAAACCGTTAAACTTAGCAGCAAAAAATTGGTAAATAAACTCAAACTCTAAGAAAAAGGCTATGAGCACCACAGCCAAAAGCATTAAAGTATCTGCAATACGCTCTGCGACGATAGTTCCGAAACCTTTATCAAAAGGAATCCCCTCGTAATTGGCCAAAATTGTTCCTCTAGCCACCTCTCCTGCTCTGGGAATTGTAAAATTGATCAAGTAAGCGGAATACACCGCCATAATACTGTTGGGTAATTTTGGCTTAAACCCTAAAGGCTCTGCCATATACAACCAACGGTAGGCTCTTGAAATGTGACTTAAAACTCCTAAAAATACACCAAAGAGAATCCAAGCATAGTCGGCATCTTTAAAATATTGTACTAAAGTTGATAAGGAAATTTTAGATAAAGAATACCAGACCAATCCTACTCCTAAGAGTAAAGGTATGACCACTTTTAGAATGGTTTTAGGTTGCCCCACCCGTTTATTTTAAGAGATTGGTAGCCTCGTCTGGAAACACTAATGCAGGATTAAAGTCCTTTGCTTCTTCAATATCCATAATACCATAAGTAATAAGAATAAGAATATCACCCACAGCCACTTTTCGTGCTGCAGCTCCATTAAGTGTAATTTCGCCACTATTACGTGGCCCAGGGATACAATAGGTTTCTAAGCGTTCACCATTGTTATTATTAACAATCTGAACTTTTTCACCTTGTATAATGTTAGCGGCCTCCATTAAATCTTCGTCAATAGTAATACTACCGATATAATTAAGGTCTGCTCCTGTAACTCTTACACGATGAATTTTCGATTTTACGACTTGAATTTGCATGCCACAAAGGTAATTAATTTAAAGCGATATTATCTATTAATCTAATATCACCTGCATATACAGCGATAAAGGCTCTATACGTATTTTCTAATGATTTTTTTTCAACTGGCTTTAAGGTTGTTGTATCTGCAATTACAAAATACTCTAGTTTTAAGAGTGTATGATTTTTAAATTGCAGGTTAACCCATTCCGTTACTAATTCTGCACGTTCTGTGCCAAACTTTAATTTGGCAGTCTTAATTGTTTCATAAATAAAAGGTGCAGCAGCCCTATGCGCTTCGGTTAAGCGTGCATTTCTAGAGCTCATAGCCAAGCCATCTTCTTCTCTATGAATAGGACATCCAATAACCTCTACAGGTAGCTTATGAAGGGCTACCATTTTCTTTACGATCTGTAATTGCTGAAAATCTTTTTCTCCAAAATAAGCTCTTCGTGGTTCTACAATTTCAAACAAACGCTTTACAATCGTTCCGACCCCATCAAAGTGACCAGCCCTAAAGGCGCCCTCCATCTCATGCTCTAAACCGCCAAAATTAAAAGGTTCTGAAACCACATCATCACCGTATACATCGGTTTCAGACGGTGTATACACTACAATCCTTTCAGGGTCTACTGTTTGTAATAATTCAATATCTGTAGCCACACTCCTTGGATATTTCTCAAGGTCTTCGGGGTTATCAAATTGGGTAGGATTTACAAAGATACTCACCACGACCACCTCATTTTCACTCAATCCCTTCTCTACTAAAGACACATGCCCCGCATGCAAGGCGCCCATAGTTGGCACAAAGCCAATACGACATTCTTTAGCTCTTAATGCATCTAAATGATGCGACAAATCTGTTTTATTTAAAAATCGTTTCACGGTGGTAACAAAAAATTAACGCGTGCAAACATAATATAATACTAGCAATCTGCCCAAATTTTTGTAATTTTGCATGTTTTTTACTATTAATTCCAAAAGCAGCAGATTTATGAAAGATAAACGAATATTATATGTGTCCTCGGAAGTTGTTCCATATTTACCAGAAACAGAAATTTCTTCAATGTCATTTGAAGCACCTCGGATGGTAAACAAACAAGGAGGTCAGATAAGAATATTTATGCCTCGCTTTGGTAATATTAATGAAAGAAGACACCAATTGCACGAGGTGATTAGACTTTCAGGAATTAACTTGGTCATCAATGATCTTGATATGCCTTTAATTATTAAAGTGGCATCAATTCCTAAAGAAAGAATTCAAGTGTACTTTATCGATAACGAAGATTATTTCAAGAGAAAAGCCACTTTAACCGATGAAAATGGAAAACTATTTTCTGATAATGACGAACGTGCTATCTTCTTTGCCAAAGGCGTTATTGAAACGGTAAAAAAATTAAACTGGGCTCCAGACATCATTCACGTTAACGGATGGTTAGCCTCTTTACTTCCTTTATACTTAAAAGAGTTTTATAAAACCGAACCTTTATTTACAGAAAGTAAAATTGTGACCTCGGTATACAATCAAAACTTCGAAGGAACGTTAGATAAAGACATGATCTCTAAAGTTAATTTTGACGGACTTCCAGCAGAAGCTACAGATCTTTTAAAAGAACCAGATTATGTTAATTTAATGAAAGTAGCGATTAATAACTCTGATGCTATTATTAGAGGTTCGGAAGAACTTCCTGAAGCTTTAGATACTTATTTAAATGATTTAGATAAACCTGTATTAGCTTATTCTCCTATTGATGAATTTGCAGATCCTTATACAGAGTTTTACAATAACACTGTTTTAAACGGTTAATACGATTTATGAAAAACAACAAATTTGCTTTACAAATTTTATCCGTTGGTTTAATTTTCCTCAGTTTTATAGCTTGCGATAGTGATTACGCGACCTTGGATTCTGATGTGCTCAACAGCGATATTGCAACAAATTTTGATATTGATTCATCCCATTACGACATCATCACATATACAAAGGCCTTAAATCCTGTACAAACCAACCAATTAGGGCTAAGCACCCTTGGGGTTTATGATGATGCTTACGGAAGAGTAACCTCTAGTTTTGTAACTCAACTCACACCTTCAACCTATGATCCAAGTTTTGGAGACGAGGTAGAAATTGATTCTGTTGTTGTAACCCTTCCTTTTTACAGTACTGCTACTGATTTTGATGATGATGGCAACCTTACATACACTTTAGATTCTGTAATTTCTGACGGAGATACTTATAAAGACATCAAATTAAGAATCTTTGAAAACAACTATTTTATCAGAAATTTTGATCCTAGTGCCAGTTTTAGTGAAGGCCAAGCGTATTACTCTGATAAATCAGCTTCTCCTACAGAACCGATTTCTACAACGGTATTAGAAGGTGAAGAACTTACGTTTCTTGCTGCACCACAAACCTCTCATACCTCACTAGGAAATACCATTTCTATTAGTGAAGACGTTTTTATTTTAGAATCTGAGAATCCAGATGCGGATGAAGATGATACCGAAACAACCCTTACCGAGCGTGTTGCTCCAGCTATCAGAGTTAAGTTAGACCCAACGTTTTGGAAAAACAAAATCATTGACAAAGAAGGTGATGCCGTTTTAAGTAACCAAAATAATTTTTACAACTACTTTAGAGGACTTTATTTTAAAGCTGAAGCTTATAACGATGATGGCAGCTACATCTTCTTAAACACCGGAAGCGCCAACAACGCCAATGTTACCATTTACTATTCAAAATTAACAGCCTCTACGGTTGATGATGATGAATTAAGAGACACCGGAACTTACGTCTTAACTTTTGGAACCAATAAAATCAACTTCCTTGAAACCGATTATAGTCTTCCCTTAAATGACGGAAATGCAGAAACCGGAGATTCTAAAATCTATTTAAAAGGTGGTGAAGGTGCCATTGCAGGTATAAAATTATTTCAAGGGATAGATGAAGAAACTGGACTTAGCAATTTTGAAAGTTTCAGAAACGAGTACGTTAATCTTGAAAACAACGAATTTGTTAGCTCTAAACGTTTAGTCAATGAAGCCAATTTAGTGTTTTATGTCGATAGAGATGAGTTAGCTATGTTAGGTGCAGATCCTGAAAACGAACCTAACCGCTTATACCTATATGATGTTGATAATAAAGCGCCTTTAATTGATTACTATTTAGACGTAACCAATAGTGCTCTACCTTCCTTTTCTAAAACCAATCATCTTGGCGCTTTAGAACGTGTAGATGATGAAATTGATGGTGAAGGTGTAAAATATAAATTTAAAATTACAGAGCATATCAATAACTTATTATTGAGAGACTCTACAAATGTTGAATTAGGTTTAGCCGTTTCTTTAAATGTAAATATCGAAGACCCTAGCGTTAGTTTTACTCAAAATAAAGAGCAAAATGATGAAGGATTAGATTTAACGGTTCCTGTAAGCTCTATTCTTTCACCTAGAGGCACAATTTTACATGGGAATACCACTCCAGAAGAGAGCAAACGTGTATATTTAGAAATCTATTACACAGAACCTAATAATTAAAAGCGACTATTTATGTGTGGAATCGTTGGATATATAGGGCACCAAGAGGCCTATCCTATTATAATTAAAGGTCTACAAAGACTAGAATACCGTGGTTATGATAGTGCAGGTATTGCATTATATGATGGCAATAATATAAAACTTTCTAAGACGAAAGGAAAAGTTTCTGATCTTAAAACTAAAATTGAGAATGAAATTGCTACCGATGGAACTTTAGGAATTGGACATACCCGCTGGGCAACCCATGGCGTTCCTAATGATGTCAATTCACATCCTCATTATTCTAACTCTGGCGATCTCGTAATTATCCATAACGGTATCATAGAAAATTACGATGCCTTAAAGAAAGAGTTAATTAAGCGTGGGTACACTTTTCAATCCGATACAGACACTGAAGTTTTAGTCAACCTTATTGAAGACGTTAAGAAAAGTGAAAACCTTAAACTAGGAAAAGCAGTACAAATTGCACTAAACCAAGTTGTAGGGGCATACGCTATTGCCGTGTTTGATAAAAATAAACCGAATGAAATTGTCGTTGCCAAACTAGGAAGTCCTTTAGCAATAGGCATTGGTGATGATGAATTTTTTATTGCTAGTGATGCTTCGCCATTTATAGAGTACACTAAAAATGCTGTTTACCTTGAAGATGAAGAAATGGCAATTATTAGACGAGGTCGAAAAATTAAAGTCCGCAAAATTACAAGCGACACCATTATCGACCCTTACGTTCAAGAACTTCAACTTAACTTAGAGCAAATTGAAAAAGGGGGTTACGACCACTTTATGCTTAAGGAAATATACGAACAACCTAGTGCTATTTTAGACACCTTTAGAGGTCGACTTCTAAGTAATGAAGCCATTATAAAAATGGTGGGTGTTGAAGATAATATGAAGAAATTCTTAGCTGCCGACCGTATTATTATTGTCGCTTGCGGAACGTCTTGGCACGCCGGATTAGTTGCTGAATATATTTTTGAAGATTTAGCACGAATCCCTGTTGAGGTGGAATACGCTTCAGAATTTAGATATAGAAACCCTGTTATTACTGAAAAAGATGTGGTCATCGCCATTTCACAATCGGGAGAAACAGCAGATACCTTAGCAGCTATCAAACTAGCCAAGTCTAAAGGCGCTTTTGTATTTGGGGTTTGTAATGTGGTAGGCTCTACCATTGCTAGAGAAACTCATGCCGGAGCTTATACCCACGCCGGACCAGAAATTGGAGTAGCGTCAACTAAAGCGTTCACCACACAAATTACGGTATTAACCTTAATGGCTTTACGTTTAGCTAGAGCTAAAGGAACCATGTCAAGTTCAGAATTTAGACACCACCTTATTGAATTAGAAACGATTCCTAATAAAGTGGAAGAAGCTTTAAAATCTGACGCCTACGTTAAAACAGTGTCTGACATTTATAAAGATTCAAAAAATTTCCTATACTTGGGTAGAGGGTTTAATTTCCCGGTAGCTTTAGAAGGGGCCTTAAAATTAAAAGAGATTTCGTACATCCACGCTGAAGGTTATCCGGCTGCAGAAATGAAGCACGGACCAATTGCTTTAATTGATGAACAAATGCCTGTAGTGGTTATAGCGACCAAAAAAGGACACTACGAAAAAGTGGTGAGTAACATTCAAGAAATTAAATCTCGAAAAGGTAAAATTATCGGTATTGTTACTAAAGGAGATACTAGCGTTAAAGAATTGGCCGATCATGTTATTGAGGTTCCAGAGACCTTAGAATGCTTATCGCCATTATTAACCACCATTCCTTTACAGTTGTTATCCTACCATATTGCGGTAATGCTTAATAAAAATGTAGATCAACCACGTAATTTAGCCAAATCGGTAACCGTGGAATAAACACAGCTTACATTTTTATAAAATAATATCAAGACCTAAACTTTGAGACCTCTCTTTGTTTAGGTCTTTTTTTTACTCAAATCCCAGCCTTTATTTCTTCTCACATCGGGCGTCCTGCCAGACTATATTGAGGCTCGAAAATTTTAACATCACAACTTCTACCAAATACGTCCTTTTGCCAAATATTTATTATTTAGTCAATATTTTATCAATATAATGCTATGCAAGCATAATTTCTAAGAATTTATTTACAAATTATCATATTTTTAACTAAATTGCTATTATAATTAAATAATTAAATCTCTAACATGAAGACAATCTTACAGCTTTTTACTTTGCTTTTTTGTGTGGCCTCCTTTGCGCAAACCACCATTAAAGGTAAAATCTCAGACCATACAGGATTACCGTTACCAGGAGCAAATATTGTAATCGTTGGCACGAGTACCGGTACTGTATCAGATTTTGATGGTTATTACACCTTAACCACAAGTCAATCGCCACCATTTTCAGTTCGTATTACCTATACCGGATTTGAAAATCAGATCATTGAAATCACTGAAAATAACATAACCCTCAATGTTACCCTTGAAGAGGGTAATGAATTGGATGAAGTAGTGATCTCAGCCTCAAGAACCCCAGAGCGTATTTTTGAATCTCCAGTGACCGTAGAACGCTTTGGACTTAAAGAAATTAAAAATACAGCTTCTGCCGATTTTTATGGCGGATTAGAAACCTTAAAAGGGGTCGATGTAAACACAAGTAGTTTAACCTTTAAATCTGTAAATACAAGAGGATTTGCGACGACTGCAAACACCCGATTTATGCAATTGGTAGATGGTATGGACAACTCTACTCCCGCATTAAACTTCCCTATAGGAAACCTAGTCGGACTTATAGAAACAGATGTTCATAGTGTTGAATTATTACCTGGAGCTTCATCAGCACTCTATGGAGCCAATGCCTTTAATGGAATTCTATTTATGCGAAGTAAAAATCCTTTCGATCATCAAGGCATCAGTGCTTTTGTAAAAAAAGGAATTACCACCCAAGAAGCGGCTGGAGATAATGAATATACCGACCTCGGAATTAGAATGGCCTACAAATTCAGTGATAAATTTGCGGCTAAAGTCAACTTCGGATACTTAAATGGTACCGATTGGGCGGCAACCAGCGAAGTCGATAGCGATATGCCGGGTGGTACTAGAGCCACCAACCTCAATTACAACGGAATTAATGTCTATGGTGATGAAGTGTCGGCTAATATTAATGACTTAGCAGGAGGCACAGGGATTGTTCCTGATGTTTTTGTTAGTAGAACAGGATACAACGAACGTTTTTTAACAGAGCACAAAGCGCAGAGTATTAAAGCGGACTGGGGCTTATACTTACGTCCTATTACCGATAGTAATTTTGAAATTCAATACGTTGGAAAAGTAGGTACCGGAACCACCATTTACCAAGGTACCAACCGCTATAACATTGATGGATTTTTTCAACAACAGCACAAACTAGAAGTAAAAAACGACAATTATTTTTTAAGAGGGTATGTCGTTGCCGATAAAGCCGGAGATTCTTACGATATGGTATTTACCGGAATCAATATTAACCGCGCATGGAAAAGTGATGCCGATTGGTTTGGAGACTACATCAACACCTACGTGGCCGCAACTTTAGGTGGGGGTGCAACAGATGCAGAAGCTCATGCTGCTGCAAGAGCCGCGGCAGAAAACGGACGATACGAACCAGGAAGCCCAGAATTTAAAAATGCCTTTAATCAAATTATTAAAAATCCAGATTTAGCTTCAGGTTCGCAGTTTAGAGATGCTTCTAAATATTACCACGCTGACGGTAACTATAATTTTAGTCACCTTACGGATATCGCCGAAATCCAAGTAGGTGGATCGTTCAGACAGTATAAATTAAATTCTTTCGGTTCTATATATACCGATTACGATGGCACTATTGATTACAGTGAATTTGGAATTTACACTCAGGTGCAAAAAGAATTGGAACTTAACGGAGATATGAATTTAAAAATCACCGCTTCCGCTCGTTATGATAAATCAGAGTTCTTTGACGGGTTTGTATCACCACGATTATCTTTAGGACTTACCTTAAACGAGAACCACAACATTAGAGCCTCAGCACAAACGGGCTTTAGAAATCCCACCACCCAAGATTTATTTATAGGTTTAGATGCGGGTAGAGCGATTTTAGTCGGTTCCGCCCCAGACAATCTAGATCGGTATTCACGCGACTTTACCGCGAGTAACGGTACGATGTATACCCAAACAGGAGCCGCAGCTTATAACAACTCATACTCAGCTTCATCCGTTCAGGAATTTGGAGAAACCGGTGATGCCTCCGTATTGAGAGTGGCTAATCCGGATCTGGTATCACCAGAAAAAGTGAGCTCTTTTGAAATTGGTTATCGTGGAAAATTTGACCACCTAACGATAGATTTCAGTACCTATTACAACAAATACCAAGACTTTATTTCTTCCGAAGTGGTTATAGCACCACTTTATGGCTCTGTAAATGATAACTCAGGGATTGCAGCCATTGCCAATAGCGATTTCACCACTTATAGCACTTACACCAATTCTCAAGTCGATGTAAATTCTTACGGCGCCTCTTTAGGTTTGTCTACAAAAGTGTTTCAAGATTTTGATTTAGGTGGAAGTTACACTTTTACCAAACAAGATTTTGACCAAGCGGCAAATCCGAATTTCGAAACTAATTTTAACACCCCAGAGCATAAGTTTAAAGCCCATTTTGGGAATACCGAATTGTTTAAAAACTTCGGTTTTAATATTGCGTATAAATTTAGTGATGATTATTTCTGGGAAGCCACCTTTGGAGATGGTATTGTACCAGAATTCCACACAGTCGATGCTCAAATCAACTATAAAATTCCAAGTTTAAAATCTACCATTAAAATTGGTGGTACAAACATTGGCGGTCAAGAATATTTCACAGTCTTTGGCTCAGGTTACATTGGCTCAATGTACTATGCATCGTGGACCATTAATAACTTATAAAAAACATAGCATGAAAAATATTAGATACATATTACTATCGGCTATTTTCATTGGGTTTACAGCCTGTAATAGCGAAGAAGATTTTGAAGATCTTTTAGACAACCCTACCATTCCTGTAGAATTACCAACACTCACGCCGGGCACCGTAGATTTCTCTACGTATATTGCTGTAGGCGCTTCCTTTACTGGTGGGTTTACAGATAATGCCCTATTTATAGCCGGACAGCAAAACTCGTTTCCAAATCTGCTATCAGAAAAATTCGCATTAGTGGGCGGAGGCAGCTTTACCCAACCATTAATGAATGATAATATCGGCGGATTTGTTTTAGGATCTACCGTTATATTATCACCAAGATTATATTTTGATGGAAGTGGCCCTGCAGAACTACCGGCCACTCCAACCACAGAAATTACAGATATTTTATCGGGTCCATTTAATAACTACGGCATTACTGGAGCTAAAAGCTTTCACCTTGGGGTTCCGGGTTATGGGACATTAAATCCTTATTTCGGGAGAATGGCCTCAACACCAGCAGCGACGATAATTGGTGATGCAGCAGCTCAAAACCCAACCTTTTTCACCTTATCAGAAATTGGAGGTAACGATGTACTCGCCTATGCACTTTCAGGAGGAACTGGCGTAGACCAGACCGGAAATTTAGATGCCACAAGTTATGCCAATAACGATCTTACAGATCCCAATGTTTTTGCAGCGTCATTTAGTGCTAGCGTAGATGCCTTAACAGCTAATGGTGCTAAAGGTGTGGTGGCCAACCTGCCGTACATCACGTCTTTGGCCCATTTTACAACCGTACCACATAATCCTTTAGATCCTAGCAATCCTGCCTTTGGCCCGCAAATTCCTCTTTTGAATTCAATCTTTGGAGCGCTAAACCCTATTTTTAATGCAGTAGATCCTGATCGTGCCATTGTATTTTCAGAAACGGAAGCCAGTGCGGTGGTGATTAAAGATGAAAACTTAACCGATATTTCTACTATTATTATTGAAGCCTTAAGCGCCAGTCCTACATTCCCAGCCTTTATCGCGCAATTTGGTTTACCCCCACAAGCCGCTCCTTTAGTTGCTAATCTTTTGGGCAACACTTATGGACAAACAAGACAAGCTACCGAAGCCGATTTATTAGTCTTACCAAGTAGTTCTCTAATTGGTACCATTAATGAAGACTATGCTGCTGCTTTAGAACTGCAAGGATTGTCAGCAACCTTAGCAGCTCAGTTTGCTGCTGAAGGCATCACCTTACCCTTAGAAGATAAGTGGGTACTGATACCAAGTGAACAAACCGCTATTAAGACTGTAACGGATGCTTATAATGTTACTATTGCCAGTATAGCCTCTAATAAAGGTTTAGCTTTTGTAGATTTTAACGCCATTTTAGCTGAAGCTTCTACAACGGGTTACCCTTCTGGCAATTTTATTTTAACAACCGATTTGGTAACAGGTGGATTAGTTAGTTTAGACGGCGTGCATTTAACCTCACGTGGCTATGCTGTGATGGCTAATGAAATGTTAAAAGCAATCGATATGACCTATGGTTCAAACTTTGAGGCTTCAGGCAATTTGATTGTCCCAGGTAATTATCCAACAAATTTTCCACCGTCATTACAGTAAAAACCATAGAAATACGACAAAAAAAAGCTTGGTAGTTTTAGGTGATTTCAAGCCGCAAAAAAGCCATAAATTTTGATGTGGTATTTAAATTAAAACACATATCTTTGCAGCGCGAAAAACTAAGGTCCTTCAGAAAGATGAAGTTCAAAGTTTTTCAGATTTAAATTATTGCAAAACAAAAACATAAGAGTAATGTCAAAAGTTACAGGTAAAGTTGCACAAATCGTAGGTCCAGTTATCGATGTAGAATTCGCTACTGATTCAGAGCTTCCAAAGATTTATGATTCGTTAGAAATTAATAACCCAGATGGTTCTAAATTAGTACTTGAAGTACAATCTCACATCGGTGAAGGCACTGTACGTACGATTGCTATGGATTCTTCAGATGGTTTAAGTCGAGGAACTGAAGTTATAGCAACAGGTTCTCCGATACAAATGCCTATTGGCGAAGATGTTTACGGACGTCTTTTTAATGTTATTGGTGATGCTATTGATGGACTAGGTGATTTACCTAAATCAGGAGATGCTGGTTTACCGATTCACAGACAAGCTCCTAAATTCGAAGATTTATCGACCTCTACTGAAGTTTTATTTACCGGTATCAAAGTTATCGATTTAATTGAACCTTACGCTAAAGGAGGTAAAATTGGATTATTTGGTGGTGCCGGAGTAGGTAAAACGGTATTGATCCAAGAGTTGATTAACAATATTGCAAAAGGTCACGGTGGTCTTTCTGTATTTGCAGGTGTAGGTGAAAGAACACGTGAAGGAAACGATTTACTTCGTGAAATGTTAGAGTCAGGTATTATTAAATATGGTGATGACTTTATGCATTCTATGGAAGAAGGCGGATGGGATCTTCAGAAAGTGGACAAATCACTTATGAAAGACTCTAAGGCAACTTTCGTATTCGGACAAATGAATGAGCCTCCAGGAGCACGTGCACGTGTTGCCTTATCTGGTTTAACTATTGCTGAATATTTCCGTGATGGTGCAGGTGAAGGACAAGGAAAAGATGTTTTATTCTTCGTTGATAACATCTTCCGTTTTACACAAGCCGGTTCTGAGGTATCAGCCTTATTAGGACGTATGCCTTCTGCGGTAGGTTACCAACCAACCTTAGCAACAGAAATGGGGGCAATGCAAGAGCGTATTACTTCAACAAAAAGAGGTTCTATTACTTCGGTTCAAGCGGTATACGTACCTGCGGATGATTTAACGGATCCAGCGCCAGCAACAACCTTTGCCCACTTAGATGCAACTACTGTACTTTCTAGAAAAATTGCTGAGTTAGGTATTTACCCTGCGGTAGATCCTTTAGATTCTACTTCAAGAATCTTAACAGCTGACATTTTAGGTGCAGATCACTATAACTGTGCACAACGTGTAAAAGAGTTATTACAACGTTATAAAGAATTACAAGATATTATTGCTATTCTTGGTATGGAAGAATTATCTGAAGAAGATAAAATGGCTGTAGGTAGAGCAAGACGCGTACAACGTTTCTTATCACAACCTTTCCACGTAGCAGAGCAATTTACTGGTCTTAAAGGTGTTTTAGTAGATATTAAAGAAACGATTAAAGGTTTCAACATGATTATGGATGGTGAATTAGATCACTTACCAGAAGCAGCGTTTAACCTTAAAGGTTCTATTGAAGAAGCTATCGAAGCAGGAGAAAAAATGCTTGCTGAAGCCTAATTGGTTAATAGTTTATAGGTGTTGGAAACCACGTTTTTCAGCAACCCTTAACTAACAACAAACAACTATAAAGAATATGTATTTAGAAATTGTATCACCAGAAAACACATTATTTAGTGGAGAAGTTACTTCGGTAGCCGTTCCTGGTGTTAATGGCGAGTTTGAAATGTTAACCAATCACGCACCTATTGTATCTATACTTACAAAAGGAAATGTAAAAGTGATGGGGAGCAATATTCAATTAGAAAAAGAAGTAGAAACTAAATTTACAAAGTCTGATAAAGGCGTTTGGTTAGCTATCAATTCTGGTACACTAGAAATGAAAGATAATAAACTTATCATTTTAGCAGATTAGTACATCAATTCTATCATATAAAAAAGGGCGAAATATTAATTTCGCCCTTTTTTTTGTGGATAGCTATAAGCTTTATAAAGTCCCTAAAATCTTATCCATCACCCAAGCAGTATGTACCCCACTTTTTCCTGTAGACGGGTGCTCCCCTTCTCCAATAAGATGCGTATACATGTTTTTGACGTGATTATACTGTATAGGATTAGGATGCGCTATTGAAAGTGTCTTTTTATACGCTGCTGTACTATAAGTTATGGGCGCTTCACTAAACACTGAAAAACACAATTCGCCTTCACTTCCTACAATACGGACTTCATCTTCGCGCTTATAAACCCCAAAATTCCATGTGGCCGCTCCTATAACTCCAGATTGATGTAACCAAGAGGCCGCAACTGCATCTTTAGCACTATAGTGGTTTTGTTGGTTAAGACTCACCCCATTGGCTTCGGTTATATCGCCTAACAAATAAGCAAACAAATCTAAGCCATGGCTCGCTAAATCATCAAAATAACCCGCCGGCGCAATGTTGGCATCCGTACGCCAATTATAAGTCTCCGACACATCAAACGGGCTTGGGGTTCGCGATAAATTCCAGTGCACATAGCGCAGCTCGCCAACAGCATCAGATTCTAACATCGCTTTTAAGGCATTAAATCGCGGTAAAGATCTACGGTAATATGCCACAAATAAGGGTAAGTTCTTCAACTTAAACGCCCTATAGATTTCCAAACAGGCTTTATAACTTGGCGCCATAGGTTTCTCTATACAGCAAATTTTTCCGGCTTCAGACACCTTTAACGCATAAAAACGATGTGTATCTGGAGGGGTAGCAATATAGACGGCATCCACATCCTTGTCTTTTATAAGAGCATCGGCATCATTATAATAGCGCTCTACCTTATGACGTTGGGCATAATCTTTAGCCAAGGCCAAAGTTCTTCGCATTACCGCCACCAATTCAAAACCTTCAACACGTTGGTAGGCGGGTCCGCTTTTAACTTCCGTAACATCACCACAACCAATAATTCCCCATTTAATATGTTCTGCCATCTTTTAAAGTCGCTTTATGGCTTCAAGCTCTACTTTCAGCTCTTGAAACATGGTCATAATACTACTTAATTTTAGTTCCTTTTCATCATATTCTTGCGTATTAATACAGCAAGTAAACTCCCAAATTTCAAGAATATTTTCGCGGGCAATTAAATAGGGCTCATAAGCTCTATTATCAGAACTCAATAATAAATTAGTAACATCATTTTCTGGAATATAAACCCGTTTGTACACTAAGCCATCATCTTTTGTTAGAATAATATAGGTACGTCCACTTTTAACATCAGCAATATTATCTAAAAATTTAGCGACAATAAAAGCACCATCTTTAACCGGTAACATGGAATCGCCTTTAATAGGAAATGCCCGATGCGTTCCGGTAGGCAAAAAAGGCAATTTAATTTTTTGAAGTTGCTCTATATATTCCGGATCATCATAACCTGAAAGATAACCTGCCGATGCCTTAGCCGGTATAATTTCAATGAGATCCTCATTGTCTTCATTAACGGTAACCGGAAACAATACGCGCTTATTTCCAACTTCAATAAAAGAGGTATTTGTCGCTTTACGTAAATCGTTTTTCACTAGAATATCAATAGGAATATTAAAGTAAGTAGACAAATCTATTAAGCGGTCTATTGGCGGCTCAGAACGGCCTTCTTCATAAGACCCCACCATAGAACGACTCCAATTTAATTCGTCCGCAAGACGCTCTTGAGACATCTTCTTTAAAGAACGTAAATGCTTTATATTAACCTGAATTGGTTTCATTTCATATTAGTTTTAACATTATTTACTACAAATGTAAGCAATAAAAACTACACATAGTAGCTAATTTTACAAACCAATTAAGAACTATGTATTTAAATTGCCACACCTATTACAGTCTTCGCTACGGCACTATTAAGCCAGAGCAGCTCTTAGCTATAGCTTCTGAAAACGGAGTTCAAACTTTAGCTTTAACAGATATCAACAGTACATCGGCATGTTTAGATGTGATGCGTTTATCTAAAAAGTACAAGATAAAACCCGTTCTCGGTGTTGATTTTAGAAATGGTGTGCAACAGCAATTTATCCTTATTGCAAAAAATAATAATGGTTTTTTTAATATTAATACTTACCTCTCTAAATTTCTCCATGAGCCTAACTTAAAAATTCCATCACGACCAGATGGCAATTTACAAGACTGTTTTGTGGTCTATCCTTATAAAGATGACCTAACGTTTACCTTAAAGGCTAATGAGTTTTTAGGCATAACCCCACAAGATCTTAATCAATTAAAGTTTTCAAAATGGAAACAACTCAAACATAAATTAGTGATCTTAAAAACGGTATCCTTTCAAAATAAAAAAGGTTTTAATACCCACCGTTTGCTACGTGCTATAG
This sequence comes from Winogradskyella arenosi, assembly GCF_003337305.1. Taxonomy (GTDB): domain Bacteria; phylum Bacteroidota; class Bacteroidia; order Flavobacteriales; family Flavobacteriaceae; genus Winogradskyella; species Winogradskyella arenosi. Next base: position 226,836 of record NZ_QPJO01000001.1, read on the forward strand.
ACAATAATACCTTATTAAGTAAACTGCCTAAATCTGAAGAAGGCCTTGAGAGTCATCAAATGCTTCCGTATCACGATTTATGTGCCACTTATGCTGAGTACCCTAAACTCATATCTAACACCAAACAACTTTTAGATGCTTGTTCCTTAAACTTTAATTTTGGTGCTGAAACGCCTAAAAACCAAAAGTGTTTAACCGATAGTGAAAGTTCAGACTACCGCTTACTAAAACAGCTAACCTATGATGGTATTGCTTACCGTTACGGAACAGAAGCCACACAAAAAATCTATGATCGTATTGAAAAAGAACTTACCATAATTAAACAAAAAGGCTTTGTCTCTTATTTTCTTATCAATTGGAAAATTTTAGAATACGCCCGCAGTAAGGACTATTATTATGTTGGTCGTGGAAGTGGCGCCAATAGCATTATTGCTTATTTATTACGCATTACAGATGTAGACCCTATTGAACTAGACTTATATTTTGAACGATTTATTAATCTATTCCGTCAAAATCCACCCGATTTTGATCTCGATTTTTCATGGAAAGACCGAGACGATATAACCAACTACATCTTTAAAACCTTCAAACATACCGCCCTTATTGCCGTATATAACACTTTTAAATTTAAAGCCTCTATACGCGAACTGGGGAAGGTTTTTGGCTTACCAAAGCCTGAAATGGACAAACTTACCCGAGGGAAATTTAACCTCAGCACACTCGATCAATTATCGCAACTTGTCATTAAATACAGCACGTATATTGAAGGGTTTCCCAACTACTTAGGCATCCATGCAGGTGGGGTCTTAATTTCAGAAGCGCCTATTCACAGCTATTGCGCCACATTTATGCCTCCTAAAGGCTTTGCTACTACACAATTTGATATGGTGGCTGCGGAAGACATCGGGCTTTATAAGTTTGATATTCTAAGCCAACGTGGATTAGGAAAAATTAAAGAAGCTGTAGAAATTATTAACGCCAATTACAAAGATCAGCCCGCAATTGATATTCACGATATTAAACGTTTTAAAAAAGACCAACGCATCAAAGAGCTGCTCCGTAATGCTAAAGCTATTGGTTGTTTTTATGTGGAATCGCCTGCCATGCGTATGCTCTTAAAAAAATTACAAGTAGATAACTATCTAGGCTTAGTAGCCGCAAGTTCTATTATTAGACCTGGTGTGGCCAAAAGTGGTATGATGCGCGAATATATTCTGCGTTACCGTTATCCTGAAAAACGTAAAGAAGCACATCCGGTTTTACAAAAAATAATGCCAGAAACTTATGGTATTATGGTTTACCAAGAAGATGTTATAAAAGTGGCGCACCTTTTTGGAGGTTTAGATTTAGGCGAATCGGATATGCTCCGTCGTGGTATGTCTGGGAAATTTAGATCTCGAAATGAATTTTTAAAAGTGAAACAAAAATTCTTCGACAATTGTATAAACGACGGTAAACCTGAAGCTTTAGTGGCTGATATTTGGCGACAAATAGAAAGTTTTGCTGGCTATGCTTTTGCCAAAGGCCACTCCGCATCATATGCTGTAGAAAGCTACCAAAGTCTATTTTTAAAAGCCTATTATCCCTTAGAGTACATGACGGCAACCCTTAATAATTTTGGCGGGTTTTACAGTACTGAATTTTATGTTCATGAAGCAAAAATGCACAACGGTAATATTGAGGCGCCCTGTATAAATCAATCTTTTGCGCAAGCCATCATCAAAGAAAAGACCATTTATTTAGGCTTTATGTTTTTACAGGCGTTAGCATCAAAAACAATCACTCAAATTATTACTGAACGTCAAAACCAAGGAGACTTTAAGTCGCTTGATGATTTTATAGAACGGGTCCCTATCTCTATAGAACAGATTTCAATTTTAATTAAAATTAATGCCTTTCGTTTTACAAAAGTTAATAAGCGCGAATTACTTTGGGAAGCTCATTTAAAAATAAGTAAAACCGTCTTAAAAGAAGATATTATTAATTTATTTAAAACCGAACGGGTACATTATAATACACCCCAATTGCCGAGTACAACCTTAGAAAATGCTTTTGATGAAATTGAATTATTAGGGTTTCCGCTCTGTAATCCGTTTCACTTATTAGAATCACAATCCATTAGCAATTTACGGGCAAAGCATCTTCAAAAGTTAGAAACTAAACTTATAATTATTGAAGGCTATCTCGTAACGACTAAAACCACCAAAACAACTCAGGGTAAACTGATGCATTTTGGAACCTTCCTAGATCGTGATGGTCATTTTTTAGATACGGTACACTTCCCTCCTACCGTTGCAAAATATCCGTTTAGAGGACGAGGTATTTACGCCATTACAGGAAAAGTTATAAATGAATTTGATTGTATAACTATTGAAGTTTCAAAATTAGAACGCTTAGCGATTATTGAAGACCCCCGTTATTCTGAAAAAATGATATCGCCTAAAGAAGCCGTTTAAAAAAATACAGTCCTAAAATCCTAAATCTCCATATGAGTGGCTTACGAGCTACACGTAAAATGTAATGCGAAATTTAACCCTTTGCCAGGAATGCTATATCGTAATTTCTACGGCTTTAGCAATAAAATATAAGCCCCAAACTGAAGACAATTACGCTGTAAATAGAACGCTATAAGGAGACCACCCTCTCTTATAAGCTCAGTATTGCTGAATAATACATCGAAACTACCTTTTACTAATGGTATCCTTAGAGAAAATTTAAGGATACCACTTAAACCTTACAGAAAACCCAAATTAAAAAATGAACAAAAACCGCAGCATCGTACATATGGATCTCGACACGTTTTTTGTGTCTTGCGAAAGGCACATGGATAGTAACCTTAACGGCAAACCTATACTTATTGGTGGCACAAGCGACAGAGGTGTGGTAGCTTCTTGTAGCTATGAAGCCCGAACTTTTGGTATCCATTCCGCCATGCCCATGCGTATGGCCAAGCAACTGTGCCCAGAAGCTATTGTACTACGAGGAAACTCGGGAATCTACACCAAATTTTCTAATGAGGTCACCGAGGTTATTAAAGAAAGTGTCCCGCTTTATGAAAAATCCTCTATAGACGAGTTTTATATAGATTTAACGGGAATGGATAAATTTTTTGGCTGCCACAAATTAGCCTCTGAACTACGCCAAAAAATTATAAAAGAAACCGGACTTCCCATTTCCTTTGGCTTATCCCTTAACAAAACCGTATCTAAAATAGCCACAGGAGAAGCCAAACCTAATAACGAAATTAGAATTCTATCGGGTAACGAAAAGCCTTTTTTAGCGCCACTATCGGTAAAAAAAATCCCTATGGTAGGCCATGTGACTTATAAAGCTTTGTGCGATTTGGGAGTAAAACGTATTAAAACCATCCAAGAGATGCCCATGGAGCTTATGCACAAAGTACTCGGTAAAAATGGCCTTGGCATTTGGAAAAAAGCCAATGGGATAGACAATGCACCTGTAATACAATACCATGAACGAAAATCTATATCTACAGAACGTACTTTTGGTCAAGACACTACAGATGTGGTAAAACTTAAAGGTATGGTGGTTGCCATGACAGAAAATTTAGCCTATCAATTACGACGAGGCCATAAACTTACCGCTTGTGTAACCTTTAAAATTAGATATTCCGATTTTCAGACTTACACCCAACAACAACGCATTCCTTATAGCGCTATGGACCATATGCTTATTCCTGTGGTCTTAGATTTATTTAAAAAATTATACAAACGGCGACTTTTGGTAAGACTCATTGGCGTTAGGTTTAGCCATTTGGTGGAGGGAGGCCATCAAATTAATTTATTTGAAGACAATGAAATGCACCTCAACCTCTGTAAAGCCATGGATAAAATGCGCGAACGCTATGGAGATAGAGCCGTAATGAGTGCTGCTGGTATGGATGCTAAAAGCATTAGCCGTTGGAATCCTTTTAATGGAGAACCTCCACCTTTACTTGCAAATAGACGACGATAGTACGTGAAAGACCTGTTAGGTTTTTATAAAAAAATTTGAACCTTATAAATTATCTCATTTTTACATCCCTAAAGTCCCCTCAAGGGGACAATCTCACGGTTGCGAAGACCCTTTATAAATCTTCTACGTACTCTAAAATAGCACCAGGCTGACAGTCTAAGGCTTTACAAATCGCTTCTAAAGTTGAAAATCGCATAGCCTTTGCTTTTCCAGTTTTTAAGATGGACAAATTGGCCGTAGTGATCCCTACAATTTCAGCAAGTTCATAACTCTTCATACCACGCTCGGCAAGAATACGATCTAAGTTTACTCTTATAGCCATAATTACACCGTTAAATCATTTTCTTCCTTCGCGACTTTCGCTATCTTAAAGACTTCACTTAATACCATAAAAAATAAACCTAAACAGAGCAACATAAGGTAAGGACTTAACCCTAAATAAATTTTAAAAGTCCCTTTAAAAACCAATTCCACTATAACAACTAATAATGACGTCAGTACACCAACACCTGTAAGTAAATACCCGATCTTATAGAAGTTAGCAATAACATCACTATGAAAAGGTTTCACCCTCTGAAAATAGCGCAACGTTTTTCTAAATAAATACAGGCAGTAAATACTAACAAAAGCTAAAGCAATGAATAGCAAAGCAAACAACTGCCCTACCATTGAAAATGGCGCCACTACAGACTTATCCGTATTTAAGATTAACTCTAAAGCTTTGGGCTCAATAAACATATAAACCGTAAAAAAAGCCAACAGTGCAATTGCCGGAATACAAGTAACAATCCAAACAAAATCAATTAAACTTTTTAGAATCACTAGTTTTCTCATGCTAAAAAAATTATCGTTTTACGATAACAAATATATAAAAATTATCGATAAACAATATTTTTTGACTATAATCATTTTGAAGCATGCTTAAATATTGTAAGTTATTTCTTTATACTATATTTGAATTATGACATCGCATACCATCATTTCAGAACGCCCTAGACCTATTTGGCAAATCCCCATTGCAGCCCTGTTTTTTACCATGGCTTTCGGAATTATAGGGTATAAATTTTATCTTTGGATCACCACAAATCAATCTTCAGGCATACGATTGGTAGATTTTCAAGGTCTCATTTATTTTTCTGGTATTGGCGCAGGTTTTTGCTCTAGAAAACGTATCCATATTGATATTGCTAATTCTAGGTTTAAACCAACTATAGAAATTGGCCCTATAAAATTGGGATCGTGGCAAACCATTAAAAATTATAACTACGTCTCCGTTTTTCATCAACCTACAACCAATGGGACTTATGTTTTTGAGGTAAACCTATGGTATGATAACAACAAACATTTTGAGCTCTATGAAGAGCAGGACTATCAAGATGCTTTTATTATAGGTTATGAACTTTCAGAAACCTTAAATATTGATTTGTTAGACGCTACGGTTCCTAATGATTATAAATGGATCGATAAAGCAGAATGGAAAGCCCAAATGGCGCAGGCCCAAACCGCCTAACGCTAAGATATAAACTCTTAAAATTCATAAACCTCAGACCGCTTTTCTTATCTTTACCCTATGCAAGACACCTTTGTTACCATCGCTAAATATCAATATTCCACAGAAGCCGAAATTATTAAGGGCCGTTTAGAATCGGAAGGCATAAGCGTCTTCTTAAAAGATAATATCACTATTGATACCGATCCTTTGGTGAGTCAGGCTATAGGCGGTATTAAATTAAATGTTTTAGCTAAAGACAAAGCACAAGCTGTAGAAATTTTACAAGCTATACAATCCTATTCCATGGATAATGACGGCCAGCCTCTAAAATGTCCTAACTGCGGAAACCACCATATTAGACTCTATTCTACCATCAATAATGTTAAAGCTTTAGTCTCATTTCTTATCAGTTTTCTCACGGGTACGCTTCCTTTTAGTACGCGATATCAATACCAATGTGAAGACTGTAAAACCCGTTTTCCTATTAAAGCTTGAGCACCCTATTATAGGCCTGCTTCAGGTTCCTTATAACCGTTTCTAACGCTTCTTCGGTTAAATGTCCATAACCAAACCGAATGGCACAGGTAGTTTTATCTTGATACAAAATGGTTTTCGGTAAAAACACATCGCACTTTTCAGCTTCTTCTGCCAGTTTCACTAAAGATATAGTCTCATTAAATTGTAGCCAAATGGCCAAACCTCCTGAAGGTATGTTCCAAGTGAGAATGCCTTCAAAATAAAAATTTAAGTAGCGGCACAAGGTATCGCGACGCGCTTTATAAGTGACAATATTCTTTTTTTTAAGACGGTATATTTCACCTTCAGAAATCAACTCCGACAACATCTGTTCTTGTATTAAATCGCCTTGTTTATCTAAGAGTTGTAAATAGTTTTTTGCTTCGGAAATAAAATTTTCCGGCGCCACCACAAAACCCGTATGAAAACTAGGAAATAGAGACTGCCCTAACTTCCCTAAATAAATGACCATACCATGCGTATTGGCACTCGCCATTGGTAACATGGCCGACCCATCAAACTGAAAATCGTAATCGTAATCATCTTCAATAATAGCAAACCCAAAAGTCTTCGCTAGGGCCAACAATTCTAAACGACGCTTAGCACTCAAGGTTACCGTAGTAGGATAATCTCTATTAGCGCAGACATACACACAGCGCACGCTGTGCTTTACAAAATGCTTACGAATATAATCTACATCTAAACCCTCCTCATCGACCGGAATCGTTCGGATGGTCGCCCCGGCTTGCTGAAAAATCATGTTAGACGAATAATTACTCAGCTGCCCAACAAGGACCAAATCGTCTTGTTTAATCAGCAACTGAGAAACCATGTACAGACTCATCTCGGTACTGCGTGTATTGATTAAATTCTTAGCATCAATATGAAAACCCCGAGTAGCATTTAAATAATTGCAGAGTTGGGTTATAAACACAGAAGCTTTTGTGGTCTGGGTGGTATTCCATTTTTGAATAAGCGGTTTCCGTTTCATAGCCGCACTATACCACCTAGAAAATTGATGCACCGGATGCAAACGCAAATCGGGCTGCCCATCATTCAGAATATATTTTACAGTAGTTTCTTGTGCTGTTGATGCCAAATGAAAGGACTTTTGAAAAGGAAATCCTGCCACCTTAGGATAAGTATAAGCATGGTCTATAGGCTGTATGGCGGCCTTAATTTTAGTCATAGAAGCCTCAGGGACCACCACAAAGGTTCCCTTATTCGCCAAAATATCAACCCAACCTTGGGAGGCTAATTCGTCGTAAATTGCTACAGCCGTATTTCTATGAACATTTAATAGCGTACTAAGCACCCGTGTTCCGGGCAATTTACTACCTTTATCTAAATACCCGCGTTGTATGGCATTGATAATTTGCTGTGCCACTTGCACATAGACAGGCTGCACCAAGGTTTTATCGAAGGTAACAAGTTGTTTTATGATTTCATTAACCGGACTATTCATTGTTTTAATACTGGACTATTTTAATCGTCCGGAAAGTTACGACTTTTGCAGCGTTCAACAGCCTTATCTAAAACCCTAAAGTTTTGAACTTTTTAAACAGATCACAAACGCTAAACCAATGAAAACAACGAGCCTTTTTATTACCTTTATTTCTATTGCTTTTTTTAAGCTTTATGCCCAAGAGCAACCCATAAAAACAGATTCTTTAACTGAAGTTATAATCACTTCTACCCGTATAGATTTGCCTTTTAAAGAAAATGCAAGAACCATAAACATTATCTCTGCCGAAGCGATTAAAAATAGTGCCGCTATCACGGTTGCCGATTTATTACAACAAGTTGCCGGTGTGGATATAAGACGTCGTGGTACGGGCGGAAGCCAAGCCGATTTATTTATTAGAGGTGGTGGTTTTGATCAAACACTTCTACTGATTGACGGTATAAAAATGGACGATGTACAAACCGGCCACAACACCTTAAATGCAGCGATTCCAATAGAAGTAATTAAACGTATTGAAATCATTAAAGGCCCTGCAGCTCGTGTTTTTGGCCAAAATGCTTTTACAGGAGCCATTAATATTGTTACAAAATCAACCCTAAACAATTCGGTTTCTGCACAGATTGAAACCGGTTCCTTTGGGCAACTTAACGGTTCTATTACTGCCGGTACAGAATTAGAAAACTCTACCCATATTATCCATATTGATCGTATGACTTCTGAAGGATACCGCAGCAATACCGATTATGATAATGCAAATTATTTCATCAAAAGCACCTTTAATAAAAATGCGCAGGCCATAGAAATGATTACCACATTCTCTGAGCGTAAATTTGGAGCTGAAAATTTCTACACCACCAGTGCAGATTATAATGAATATGAAGAAACCCAGAATAGTTTAATGGCGTTCACCACTAAATTTCAATCTGAAAACTTTAAAATTCAACCTCGAGTGTATTGGAAACGTAACCAAGATATCTTTCTTTTAAAACGTTTTGAGCCTAACTTCTTCAGAAACATTCATATTTCTAATAAAATAGGGGCTGAAGCCAACGCTTCTTACACCTCTAAACTGGGTATTACTGGATTTGGAATAGACCTTTCTAAAACCTATTTACAGAGTAATAACTTAGGGAACCGTAACCGCTTTATGAGCACTGTATTCTTAGAGCACCGTTTTGACCTTTTGGAAAACCGTTTAAGTGTAACTCCCGGAGTGGCAATGACCTATTTTTCAGATTTTAAATTTAATGCCTTCCCTGGCCTAGATTTAGGATTTGATCTGACCAATAACCTAAAAGCCTACGGAAATATTGGCTGGACCTACCGAATCCCAACCTATACCGATTTGTATTATAATGATCCTAGAACCATAGGTAATGAAGATTTAGAGCCTGAAGAAGCCTTTTCACAAGAAATTGGTCTTAAATACCATGCTTCTAACCTACGCGCTAGTGTAGCACTTTTTAACCGCGACGCCACCAATCTTATAGATTTTGTAAGACCTAATACTACCGAAGAAATCTATACGGCAACCAATATTGCTGAAGTGAATACCAAAGGAATAGAGCTTGATGCAGCATACAACTTTAATGTAAAAGGTTATAAGCAAAGTCTTGCACTCGGTTATGCTTATTTAGATGATAATATTTTAGAACAAAACGAAGAATTATCACGTTATGCCTTAAACACCTTAAAGCATCATTTTACCACGACTTTAAGCACTAAACTATTTAAAAACATCAGTCAGAATATCATTTACAAATATGCGGAACGCACTACCGGACAAACCTACAATGTGTGGGATGCCTCAGTAGTCTTCACTTTAAAACAAGTAGAGCTATCGGTAACGGCGAGTAATATTTTTGATGCGGACTATATAGAATCGGGCTACACCCCAATGCCACCAAGTAATGTGTTATTCGGTATGCGTTATAAATTCCTATAAGCTATAAACCTTAAAGGTTCAGCCTAAACAATCTTCTTAAAACATCTGCAGAGTTAATAGTAACCTTGCAGATGTTTTTGTTTTATACACCTTCAATGGCAGTAGAACCAACGTATAAGTGAATTATTTTTAGCTTCAACTGTAACAAAACCTTAAAGTTTGCTACTGATATAGAGCAAACCTTTCTTTTATAGTTAGGTATTCAACTTTAAAATATTAAAAACATTTGGTTAACAAACTTGGTTTTTAAACACAGAAAGAAAACTCTTTAAGTTGAAAAAATCAGGCCCATAAGCTTGAATTTACTTTCAGAAAAAAAATTGTAATCTCTTACAATGGTCGTATATTTATTAACTCAGAATTTAAAGAAAATCTCATGACACAATGGTACTTAAGTTTAGAATTTATTTCGCAAATCTATTGGCTAGTGGCCGTAGTAGGATCACTGATTTTTATCGTAGTGATGATTTTAACTTTTGTGGGTGGTGATGGAGAAGATTTTGGTGATATAGATACGGAAATCGATGGTGATGCAGGATTTCAATTTATATCCTTTAAAAATCTTGTTGCCTTTTTTACCATTTTTGGATGGAGTGGTATTGCTTGTATTGATGCCGGACTTTCAAAACCCTCAACCATCATTATTTCTATTATTTCTGGTTTATTGATGATGGTAATTATGGCCTCCTTATTTTATTTTATCAGTAAACTTTCAGATAGTGGTACTTTAAAATATAAAAACGCCTTAGATGCCGTTGGAGAAGTCTATTTAACCATTGGTGCAGACCGTTCTTCAATGGGAAAGGTCACCGTAAATGTTCAAGGGTCTATGCGCGAGTTAGACGCCTTAACGGATTCTTTAACCGCGCTAAAATCGGGCACCATTATTAAAGTCGTAGAGGTCACCTCTAATGGAATTCTGATAGTCGATAGAACCCGAAAACCTATAGAACCGTCTCAAATACAAAGCAGTCAAGACGCTTTACCTGGCCAATCACAAAAGAAACTTTTATAAATAACACTTAACCCGTATGCAAATGAACTTATTAACCATTCAAGAAACTATTAATGTAGAAGGTCTCGGAGGGCCCATGCTACTTATTTTTGTTGCCCTTTTTATTGTGGTGACCTTATTAATCTTAATAAAACGCTACAAACGTTGTCCTTCTGACCGTATTTTAGTGGTTTATGGTAAAGTTGGCGGAGGCCAATCGGCAAAATGTATTCATGGTGGCGCCGCGTTTATTATTCCTGTAATTCAGGATTATGAATTTTTAGATTTAACACCAATTTCAATTGAGGTTAACCTGGTCAATGCCTTATCTAAACAAAATATTCGTGTTAACGTGCCTTCTCGTTTTACTATTGGGGTATCTACAGAGCCTGGGGTAATGCAAAATGCGGCAGAACGTTTATTAGGTTTAGGCGCTCAAGATGTACAGGAATTGGCTAAAGAAATTATTTTCGGTCAGTTACGTTTGGTTGTTGCTTCTATGGATATTGAAGAAATTAACAATGATCGTGATAAATTTTTAACGAACATTTCGCAATCTGTTGAAACCGAATTAAAGAAAGTTGGTTTAAAATTAATCAACGTAAACATTACCGATATCGTTGACGAGTCGGGTTATATTGAAGCCCTTGGTAAAGAAGCCGCAGCCCATGCTATTAACGCCGCCCGTAAATCGGTTGCAGAGAAAACTAGAGATGGTTCTATTGGTGAAGCTAACGCCGTACAAGATGAAAGAACACAAGTTGCTGCCGCCAATGCACAAGCGGTAGAAGGTGAAAACGCCGCTAAAATTTCGGTAGCGAATTCAGATTCTTTACGTCGTCAGCGTGAAGCCGAGGCAGAACGCGTAGCAATCGCTTCAGAGAAAGTACAGGCCGCAAAAGCCTTAGAAGAGTCTTATGCTGCTGAGCAAGAAGCAGAAACCGCGAGAGCAGAACGTGAGCGTTCATCTCAAATGGCCGATATTATTGTCCCAGCAGAAATTGATAAGCAAAAAGCAGAAATTGATGCTGAAGCAGAAGCGGAACGTATTAGACGTAAAGCAAAAGGTGAAGCAGATGCGATATTATTTAAAGCACAAGCCGAAGCACAAGGTCAGTATGAGATCTTAACCAAGCAAGCGGCAGGTATGGAGCAAATTGTAAAAGCCGCTGGTAATAATAGTAGAGATGCTGTCTTATTATTAATTGCTGATAAATTACCAGAATTAGTACAAGCACAAGCCGACGCTATTAAGAATATTAAAATTGATAAAGTTACGGTATGGGATAACGGAAGTAACGGTGAAGACGGGAAATCGTCTACTGCGAATTTCTTATCAGGAATGTACAAATCAGTACCACCTTTACAAGAAATGTTTAATATGGCCGGTATGGATTTACCTGAGTATTTAAAAGGTAAAGACAAAAAAGAAATTGAAGCGGAAGACGCTAAAATTGAAACTACAGAAAACTAAGCATTCAGATCTATTTTGAAAACCATTAGTTACAACAGACCAAGACCAACACTACAACTTATTTATGGTGTTGGTCTTTTAGTATTGAGCAGTTTTGCCTTAATATCAGGACATTTTTTAGGCATATTATTTGGGGTCGCAGGCTTTTATTTTTTTCGAAATGAAGGTTTGGAAATGAACCTTGAAAATTCCCAATACAGAACCACCACAAGCTTGTTTAATCTCACCTTCGGAACTTGGAATCCACTCCCGGAAATTGAATATGTTTCGGTTTTTAAAACCACACAAACCTCAAGAGTTTGGGTTTCTACAGCTAGCACCCAAGTTACGATATCGTGTGTAAAAGTTAATTTATTCTACAACACCAATAGAAAAATTGAAGCCTACGAAACGGATAATACAGACCAGGCCTTTGCGATAGCAACACAAATTGCTAGCGCTTTACATCTAAAAATTTTAGACGCTACCTCCAAAGATCCGAATTGGCTCTAAACTAAAAGCCATAAAATTCACCAATTATCACGCTCCCTCCCACTCTAAACCCCATCCGTCAGTTCGAGTGATTTCAAGGTACGAAAAATCGTATCGAGAACCCAGCCTTCAACCTAAACCCAAACCCACAACCCTCATAAAAACCAACACAACCCAAACCCCATCCGTCAGTTCGAGTGATTTCAAGGTACGAGAAATCGTATCGAGCACTCTCCTTTCAACCTAAACCCAAACCCACAACCCTCATAAAAACCAACACAACCCAAACCCCATCCGTCAGTTCGAGTGATTTCAAGGTACGAAAAATCGTATCGAGAACCCAGCCTTCAACCTAAACCCAAACCCACAACCCTCATAACAACCAACACAACCCAAACCCCATCCGTCAGTTCGAGTGATTTCAAGGTACGAGAAATCGTATCGAGAACTCTCCTTTCAACCTAAACCCAACCCCACAACCCTCATAACAACCAACGCAACCCAAATCCCATCCGTCAGTTCGAGTGATTTCGAGGCACGAGAAATCGTATCGAGAACTCTCCCTTCAACCTAAACCCAAACCCACAACCCTCATAACAACCAACACAACCCAAACCCCATCCGTCAGTTCGAGTGATTTCAAGGTACGAGAAATCGTATCGAGAACTCTCCTTTCAACCTAAACCCAAACCCACAACCCTCATAACAACCAACACAACCCAAACCCCATCCGTCAGTTCGAGTGATTTCAAGGCACGAGAAATCGTATCGAGAACCCAGCCTTCAACCTAAACCCAAACCCCACAACCCTCATAACAACCAACACAACCCAAACCCCATAACCCTCATAAAAACCAACGCAACCCAAACCCCACCCGTCAGTTCGAGTGATTTCGAGGCACGAAAAATCGTATCGAGAACACAGCCTTCAACATGTCCTTAGCTTTTATTAACTTTGTAGCTTAAATATAAACGCATTTGAAACTCAACCTTCAAGACATTCCACGTGTAAAAACCATCACGAAGGACGACTTTATAAAACAGTATTTTAAACCACAGAAACCTGTGGTCATTGAAAAGTTTATCGAAGATTGGCCTGCCTACAAAAAATGGAATTTAGACTACATTAAGACCGTGGCCGGGGATAAAACCGTTCCGCTTTATGATGACCGACCTGTACATTTTAAAGATGGTTTTAACCAAGCGCACGCCACCATGAAAATGAGCGATTACGTTGACTTACTAAAACGCGAACCAACGAGATACCGTATTTTTCTTTGGAATATCCTAAAGGAAGTACCACAACTTCAAAAGGATTTTAAATTTCCAGATTTTGGACTGCGTCTTATGAAAAAACTCCCAATGTTATTTTTTGGTGGTACAGATTCTTACACCTTTATGCATTACGATATTGACTTAGCCAATATTTTCCATTTTCACTTTGAAGGCAAAAAGCAATGTATTTTATTTGATCAGAAACAAAATCCTTACCTCTACAAAGTGCCTTTTGCCTTAATTACACGAGAAGATATTGATTTTTCTAATCCTGATTTAGACCAGTGGCCAGCCTTAAAAAATGCAAAGGGTTGGGTTTGTAATCTCAACCACGGCGAGGTTTTATACATGCCAGAAGGCTATTGGCACTATATGCGTTACCTCACGCCAGGGTTTTCTATGAGCCTACGGGCTATAGCGCGTAACCCAAAGAATTTAGGAAAAGCCATTTATAACGTTTTTGCCATGCGTAACATTGACAACCTTATGCGACGCTTAAAAGGCCAGAAGTGGATAGACTGGAAAAACAAAAAAGCTATACACAACACACAGCGATTCAGCTAATTTTCTGACATTACTTAAATACTATTTGTATATTTGGCCCTTATATTTAAAATGAAAAACATGAAAAATATTTTACTTGCAGTGGCACTATTAGCCTTTAGTTTTGCTAACGCGCAAGCCTTTGAAGGTAAAGGCGACCAAAAATTTCAAGTGGGTGCAAACCTTCAAGAGTATGCTACCGGTATTAATGTAAGCTTCGACCATGGTTTAGGCCAAAATATCTCTGTAGGGGTTTCTTCGTCTTATGCTTTAGGAGGTTCTAGTGGGATTGAAAATTTAGACTTCGAAGATCGTTTTGATCTTAAAGCACGCTTCAATGCCAATTTAGGAAATGTCATTAATATTGATGAAAATTTTGACTTTTACCCAGGTTTAAACCTTAGTTTAAAAAACTTTGGAGGCCACGTTGGAGCACGTTATTTCTTTACAGAAGGTTTTGGGGTTTATACTGAAGCTTCTTTTCCTTTAGCGAAATATGAAGAAAATTCAATTGATATCCATAATCAATTTGCTGTAAACATAGGGATGAGTTTTAATATCTAAACTCTTACCTTCACGTATAAAAAAACGCCTATTCTAAATTTAGAATAGGCGTTTTTTTTTAGGGCATCAAAAATAAAACCTTTTTTTGACACCAAAATCCTACAAAATATTGCGTACACTCTTCATTTTTCCCTAATTTTTATCGTTAATCGAAATTAATTGCATTTTAAAGTTTTTAGTTTTAAACTCTCTCACATCCTTAAGAATACCTCTAACTTTGCCATCTTTTTTACCCTAGTTGCACCGTTAGATGATTAAAAAACTTATACTAATTCTTTCCGTTTATTTCAGTGTCTTAACACTCGGTTACGGACAAACAGAAATTTTCAATATTACGAGTTATTCAAACCTTCCAGCAAATTGGTCTAGGCAAAATAACATTACATCAAACAACATTGAAAACAGCTCAGGTTTCATTTTAGAAAAGGGGAATCCTAGTGACCAAATTGAAACTACCATATACAATTTAGAAGCTTATGACTCGGCTACTTTTACTGTTGATATGAAGAAATTTTCTGGTGGTGGTCAAAACAAATTACTTGTAGAAGTCTCTACAGATGGCGGCACGAGTTTTACGCAAAGTTCTACAACCCCGAGCACCACAGGAAATTACAAAACACAAACAGTAAATATCTCCGAGGTATCTGCACAAACGGTAATTAGGCTAAAAGTCAACGCCACCAATGGTGCAGATATCCAATTACAAAAATTAATTTTACAAGCTACGGGGGTAGCAACAAAAACCATTACTGTTATTCCTGCTTCCGGTGGTACTATTTCTCCTGGCACAACACAAGTCAGTTATAATGACAGTCAATCTTTTACAGCGACAGCAAGCAGTTGCTATACCTTTAATTATTGGTTAGTTGATGGTATACAAGCCGGAAATAATAACCCATACACCTTCACCTCTGTTACAGACCATCATTCACTTGAAGCCGTGTACAACCAAAGCTCTTATACAATCTCAGCTACTGCTGGAGCTAACGGTTCCATAAATCCAAATGGCAGTACAACTGTTTTTTGTGGTGACACCCTAACTTATAATTTCACCCCGGACGACGGTTATATGGTAAGCGATGTAATTATTGACAATACGTCTTATGGCCCTTTAGAGAGCTACACCTTTACAAATATTGCATCCTCTCATAATTTAAGTGTAAACTTCGCCGTTTATGAAGGGCCCTGTGGCTACGAAACGTTTTCCAACGCCAACCTTCCTAATAATTACAGCGATGGGAATTTTACAGGAGACCAAGGGATTGAATGGATCTATGAAGACTCTAAAACCGCGAGCGGTGATGAGATTGATGGATCGGGAATAATATTTAATAAAACCAATAGTAAACTAACCATTGCAAACGTTCCTGGTGGTATAGGAGACTTCTCCATACAGTTAAAAAAAGTAGGTTCAGATAGTGCAGAACGTAAAATAGAGGTTTTTGTTAATGGTAACTCTAAGGGCAGCTATGCTCTTGAAAATAATTCTAATACCCAAACATTCAATATTTCTAATATTAACATTAATGGTTCCATTAGTTTAGAAATAAAGAATCAGAAAAATAAATCTGTAGTTATTGACAATATAGAATGGACCTGTTATGATGTTTGCACACCCCCTAACACTCCTCAAGGCGTAATTGACGGTCAAACACAGGGCTGCCCGTCTAATACAACGTTAAGCTTTTCTGAAACCGCCCCTAATGCAGTGGCCTACTATTGGCAAACAAGTGCTACAGGAGAATCACAATCATACAATACAACGAGCAACTTAAACGTTACTACCGCTGGCGATTATTATGTAAGAGCCTATAATACAACTGAAGGTTGTTGGTCTTTAGAAGCAGTTGGTCCTTATCATGTAGACATTAATGCTACAGCTCCTGTAATCAACACACATCCTAGCGACATCACTGTGCCTATTGGAGGTACAGCAAATTTTGTTGTGGCAAGCAACAATGCTGAATCATACCAATGGGAAGTCTCTACAGATAATGGAAATACTTGGACTACTATTGGAAATAACACCTATAGTCTTTCAATAGCTTCAGTTACACATGCTGATCACAATAACCTTTATCGTGTGGAGATCAGTAATTCCTGTGGAAGTAGCACATCGGATACTGCAACATTAACCATTAGAGAAACGACACTGCTAAATCCTGGAGAATTAATTTTTGTTGGATTCAATGGAAAAATTAATAACAATAATACTAATGACGAGTATCTTATTGCCAATTTTGCGGACCTCACACCAGGAACAGAATTTTCAATAGTTAACTCGCGTTTTGAAGCAGGAGCACCAGCACAACAGCGTACCTTAAAATGGGGAGGAGCAAGCACAGATGCTAGTGAGGCACCTTATGAAGCTAAAATAACCTATACCGGAACCACAACGATTCCTGCAGGGTCCGTATTACGTATTGAAGTTACAGAATCGGAAACGTTTATTTCTTCCGTAAGCGTTACTGAAGGAAATACAACCACTACAAGAACTGATGACTTTGAGGCCTCAATTACTACCCCTGGACACTATCCTAATTTAGCGACAAATACGTCAGACCAAATATTCCTTATGCAAGGTAATTTTGTTTACGAAGGGAATACAACACCTAACGAAGCCAATTATTACTTTAACGGAACCGTACTTCATGGACTAACAACGTATACTCCTTGGGTTTCGTTACAACAAGCTTGTAGCAGCACCGCCGTAGAATCAAGGATACCACCAGAATTGTATTGTTTTCATATTGAAAGTACCAACTCTCCTAGCGGTTACTACCAAAATAGCCAAGAACATGGAGCTGCAACTCTAAGAAATCTTATATATAATATTTCAGAAACAGCACTTCATTGGACCTTTCAAACCTATAATAGTTTTAACCCTACAAGCAATGCTGCAACGCATGCCGGAAAAACATTTACCATTACACCAAGCCAACCCGCAGGACAATGGGTGGGCGATGCTGACTCTAACTGGTTTAACTGCTTAAATTGGGAAGGGCTTTCCGTGCCTAAAGCCAGCACTAACGTCCGTTTAGATGCTAGTGCCTTTAACACCCCAATTATAGACTATACGGCATTGCATGCAGAAGAACATCACGCCACCGCTTACTCTAAAAACCTAACCCTGTCTGGTCTGAGTTTAACAATGCAAGGTAACAGTAATAATACCTTAGAAGTCCATGGAGATTTAAATATCATTTCTGATGGAACCTTAAAGATGGATGATGCCAATCCTGATTCTGAAGACGGAACCATTATTCTATACGGGAATTGGAATAACGCCATTGGAACTACAGGGTTTGAAGAAGGAAATAGCACCGTGATATTTAATGGTGATTCACCACAAATTATCAATTACAGTGATTCTAGCGGACTTACCTCAACAGAAACTGAGCATTTTTACCACGTAGAATTGTCTAACAATTTTACCACCGCCACCTCAAACAAGCTATATGCCAAAGGTAACCTTACCATAAACCAAGGATATACCCTAACGATCTCTAATGATGATTACATTTTTGTTAATGATGCCCTTATAAATCAGGGCACCTTTTATATTGAAAATAACGGCTCCTTAATTCAAGATGGCAATGGTACAAATCTAAACAGCGGAAACCTTTTTATGGAGAGAACCGCATATGATGTGCACCGTTTAGATTATGTCTATTGGTCGTCTCCCGTGGAAAATTTTAATACTAATGCTATTTCAACCGCAATTTCAAGCGCTCTAATTTTTGCATGGAATCCTACTTATTCAAATTCTAATGGTACACAAGGCAATTGGGTATCTGCAGGTAACAGTATTATGACACCGGGTAAAGGCTATATTTTAAGAGGCCCTAATACGCATACTACAGCTCAAGAATTTACAGCTCTATTTAGTGGCTCTAGACCTAACAATGGTAATATTAGCGTTAGTGTGGCAAGAGGGGATTTTAGCGGCTCAAATTACACCACCTCTAACGGAAATACAGTCACCAAATATGATGATAACTGGAATTTAGTCGGAAACCCCTATCCCTCTGCTATTGATGCTACAACATTTTTACAAACCAATACTCATCTTCAAGGTTATATTAACTTATGGACACACGGTTCTTTACCTAGCGCTAATGTAAGCAATCCGTTTTATGCTAATTTCGTCAGCAATTACTCTACCGATGATTATATTACCTATAACGCTTCAGGAGCGGTTTCTGGCCCTGATACCTTTAAAGGTTCTATTGCCGCTGGTCAAGGTTTTATGGTTAATTTAGAAGATGGAAATGCCTTAGAAACCACTATAGAATTTAACAATAGCATGCGTTCAACAACCTATAACAACACACAGTTTTACAGAAACGCAAGCAGCACAGAGAAACATCGTATTTGGTTAGATTTAGAAGGGCCAAACTCCACAACCAACCGTATACTTGTGGGATATATTTCTGGAGCAACTCAAGGAAAAGACCGTATTTATGATGCCACAAATAGTGGAACTAATCAGCAAAATTTCTATAGTCTTATTAATGATGAAGCCTTTAACATTCAAGGAAGAGCAGTAGATTTTACCACTAGCGATGTTGTTCCCTTGGGTTTTACTGCAGAAACCTCTGGTAGCCATACTATTGCCATACACGCCTTAGATGGTTTGTTTGAAACTGGAAACCAAGCCGTCTATCTAAAAGACCAGCTTTTAAATATTACACACAATCTATTAACGCAACCTTACAGTTTTACTTCAGATTCTGGAACTTTTAATTCGCGTTTTGAACTTGTATATGAAGATGAAATTACCCTCTCTATCAATGATCTCGAAACGACAACTAACACTGTTTCTATAAGAGAACTTGAACACAATAACGTACAGTTTAAAGTTGAAGGGACTGCAACCTTAAAATCTATAGAAATTATAGACCTCAACGGACGTCGTGTGTATTATTTTGAAAACAATACCAGCCTCGCCGTTTACAATTTAGCACAGTTAAGCAAAGCGCCATACATTGCGAAATTAGAACTTTCTAACGGACAAGTTTTAACAAAAAAAGCCATTAAAAAATAAAGGAAGCCTGACTTAAAAACCTCAAAAGGGTGGACAAACATTTTGCGCCACCCTTTTATTTTAAATACGTATTAAGTTTTTCAAAAACCAAGTAGGACTCCCAGCCTCGATACAACAGATAATCGGCTATTTTTTTCTTTTTTTTATACCCATTAGGCTCTTTCACTAAGGCCATCCGTTTTTCAATTAAAGTCTCTAAGGTCTTCTCATAATCGTCTTCATCAATCTCTTTGAGGCCGGCATCAATACTAAATTTAGAAATATCTCTAAATTTAAGCTCGCGGAGCAACCTATTTTTACCCCATTGTTTCATTCTAAATTTCCCCCGGACAAAGGCTTTAGCAAAACGTTCTTCATTAAGAAAATTATGCTGAATAAGGTGCACCATAATAAGATCTATGGCTTCTGGAATCATATGCATCTCGTAAAGTTTAGCGCGCACCTCTTTATGGCAACGCTCTTGGTAAGCACAATAATGCTCTAATTTACGCTTTGCTTCGTCTACAGTATAGGTTTTCCTTGCCTCCATAAGCCTCAAAAGTACAGTTTTGAAATTACATAGGCTTGCAACAGATCTCAATTTTTTAATAGACCAAAGGTGTAAAATCTCAAGGGATTCCCACTTTAAATAAGTAAAAGTAGCCAAAATAGACATCAAACATTGCCCCCAAATAAAGATCGCAATGCAACAACTAAAAGTAGTACTTCAGCCCCTTTTTTTTAGACGTAGAACTAAACTATTAAAACGCCAAACCGCCATTATAAAAAGAAAAAGAGACCTTAGTCTCAAGCTGTTAAAACAATAGAAGAATCGTATCAAATATGCAGAATAGCCTTTTAATTTGTGCATTTTATCGTTAATTTTTGCATTTTAAAAGGTATCGTTAATTATTTATTAATGTTTTCTTAATAAAAACATATCTTACACGCTGTCTATAAAACTAGCCGTTCATCTATTTTTGTAAGAATTTTAATCCCTCTACTTATGAAACAAAATTACCCCCTACTACTTTTCTCATTTTTTTGCATGATTTGGTCTGGTTATGGACAGACTAAAATAGCAGAATTAACTTTTGAAACTCCTGGTGGTTACACTACAAGTGTAACTGAATTTTCAGATGGATCATTAGATTACTTTACTCGAACCGACGGAACTGATATTGGTAACACAATTAATTTTACAAATATCCAAGGAAGTTATTATTTTGCGGCTCATGATATTGATGGTGAAGTTAGTAGTGCTAATCAAAGATTATACTTTACAGGAATTAACATTTCTGGGTACACCACTTTAGAAGTTAGAATTCATATTGCAGAAGATGATGACGGAAGTAGTCAAGATTGGGATGCTGCTGATTATTTTCATTTAAACGGAAACATTGATACTGGTACTGATCAAAACTTAATTTGGGTAGAAAGCTCTGGCGGCACAAATACAACACCTGCTATTGACACGGATTACAATGGGTCAGGTGACGGTACCCATATAACAGATGCATTTGCACAATTTACAAAAAGCATAGCAGGCACAGGTACCAACCTAGACCTCGAATTAATTTTTAATTTAGATTCTGGTGATGAAGATATAGCAATAGATAATATTGAAATTTGGGGAGTTTCAGCAGGTCCACCAACCTATTCTGTTACATATAACGGTAATAGCAACACTGGAGGAGCAACCCCAACTGATAGTAATGCCTATGATCCTGGAGATACAGTAACCGTTTTAGGCAATACAGGGGCTTTAGTAAATACGTGTAATTCTTTTAATGGATGGAACACAAAAGCTGATGGTTCCGGCACATCGTATGTGGCTAGTGACACGTTTACCATTTCAGATAACACCACCTTATACGCACAATGGACTCCTACAGGAAATACAGTAACATATAATGCTAATGGAGGTACAGGTACAATGTCTCCTCAAACAAATTGTAGCGCAACCAATTTAACAGCAAACGCATTTACCAATTCTGGCTTTACCTTTAATAGCTGGAATACAGCCGCAGATGGTAGTGGTGCATCTTATGCAGATGAAGCATCTTATAGTTTTGCTTCGGATATTACTTTGTATGCGCAATGGGATGTTTTCGTTGGACCTTGTGCTGAGGAGAGTTTCAATAATATACCAGCAAGCACAGGGAGCTATACTACACAAAATTGGACCGGAGACGATGGAGTAAACTGGACGGCTACAATTTCTAGAACCGATCAGACATTAAACGGAAGAGCAATTACAACAGATGGTGGTAAATTAACATCTGATACTTTTACAGGAGGTATCGGTAGTTTAACCGTGTCAACTCAAAGAGAATTTGGTGGAAGCTCAGGCACCTTTGATTTAAATGTAAATGGAACTTTTATTGCAACGATTCCGTATGATGATACTATCCAAACTACTACTATAAATAACATTAACGTTGGAGGCAATGTAATTATAGAATTAGATTTAAACACTGGTGATAGAGTTTCTATAGATGATTTATCTTGGACATGCTACACCGCCTGTTCAGCACCAGCAGACCCAGTAGGAAGCATCACAGGAACCACACCTGTATGTACTTCAACAGACTTAACATTTTCTGGCACAGCACCTGCAGGAATTACAAATTACTGGCAAACTACGGCCACTGGAACGGATGAAACTTATAATGCTAGTTCTACATATACCGCAACGACCTCTGGCACTTACTACGTTAGAGCTTATGATACTGCTGGTACCTGTTGGTCAGATGGTAATTTAAGCTACACTGTAGTCATAGAAGAGGGTGTACCAACCTTAACGCAACCTACCGACCAAACCGAAGTGATACCAGATACCGCAACATTCTCGGTGAGCTCTTCAAACACAGACAGCTACCAATGGCAAGTCAATACAGGCTCGGGTTGGAATAATGTTACTGACGGTTCTGGGACCACGACAGACACCTACACCACAATAGCAACGTCAACACCCATGAATGGCAACCAATACCGTTGTATCTTAACTAATATTTGTGGTACTACAACATCTAATGCCGTAACATTAAATTTAAGTAATGATAGTCCTAATAATGCTACAGGTTTAGAGGGGTGTTTAGGAGAAACAAGTATTGATTTAAGCTGGAATGCATCCTCTGGCACCTTAACACCAACAGGCTACATCGTATTTGCACAACCTGGAAGTACTGTACCTACAAGTACAGCTGCTGCTGCAGGTGATGCGTCCGCATATACAGCCAATACCAATTATACCTTAGCAACCACGTATGGCACTTTAGGTAAAGCAGTGTTTAAAGGCAACAGCACCAACGCCACCATAACAGGTTTAACCAGTGGTAACGATTACACCTTTAAAGTTGTGGCGTACTACAGCGAAGACCTAACCGGTTGGGCAACTGGCATCAACAACACCGGGTCTTGGAACGATACCTTTACCATTGGTATGCCAGAGGCCACATTTACAAGTGCGTCTATTGCACCTACATCTTCCGTATTATCATGGACTAACCCGTTACCTACCTCATGTTACGAATTATTAATTGTAGCCAACCAAGGCGGTATCACCAGTTTTACACCAACTAATGGCAATACGTATGCCGCTAACGCAACCTATAGCGGCGCAAATTCTATTGTTTTTGCAGGTAATGGCATTACAACAACGGTCAGCGGATTAACCGATGGTTTGGAATATTGCTATACTATTTTTGTAAGAAATGTAGCAACTGGCGAATGGAGTTCAGGAACGTCTATTTGCCAAACCACTGGGCTTTCGTATTGTGAATCTTCTGGAGGAGACTCAACAGACTCTGGAATTTTAAACGTAAGCTTAAATACCATAGATGAAGATTCAGACTCGGAAGATGCGTATACTGATTTTACCACTGTAACTACCGACCTTACCATAGGAGAAACCTACCCCTTAAGTGTCAATGTAAATACAGGAGGAAACTACACGTCTTATGTAAAAGTTTGGATAGATTGGGATCGAGATGGCTCTTTTAATAGTTCTTCCAACGAAGCTATAGAATTAGGAATTTTAGACGATGACAATAATGGACAACCTTCATTATCTCCAGTTAACATTACCGTACCATCTGACGCTTATATCGGAAATGTAAGAATGCGTGTAAGTTCTAGGTCAGATTCGTGGCCTGAACGTTATGCTACCTCATGTGAAGATTTTGGTTATGGCGAAGTAGAAGATTATATTATAAACATTATACGTCCTGCAGGTGCAGAAATACATGTAGAAGGGAATAACAACACTATTCTTAACGGAGACATTACAACGAGTGGTCTTAACAACACGTCTTTTGGCACTACTAACATAGGTAATACCATAGTAAAAACATTTACTATTGAAAGTCTTGGAGCGGCTACCCTAAATTTAACAGGAAGTCCAGATGTGCAAATAACAGGCACCAATGCTACGGACTTTGTAGTAACGAGTCAACCTACAGACTCTAATTTGAGCTCAGGAGAACACACCGATTTTGTAATAACGTTCACCCCTTCAGGTTCAGGAATTAGAACTGCAACCGTTGAAATAGCAACTAATGACAGTGACGAAAATCCATTTACATTTGCTATCCAAGGTACTGGCGAGTGTAATCCCGCAACTTACGATATGTCTCCAAGCACAGGTCCTGCAGGCACTGTTGTGACTATTACAACAACCAGTGGCTCTAACGCAGATTACGCAACGGCATTATATGACGGTGTCGCCACAACTGTAAACTATATATCGCCCTCTGTATTTGAAATTACAATTCCCAATAATGCCATAAGCGGAAATATTTCCTTTGATGATATTACAGGTTGTACTAGGTATTTACCTTTTACCGTTATCACTTCAGATATTACGAGTTGTGATGGCTTAGGAAGTTTACCTACAGATATTTTTATTAGTGAAGTCACCGATAGAGACTCTTCAGTTGATGGACATTCTTATGTAGAACTCCATAATGCGACAGGAAATGCAGTGAACATCTCAAATTATAATATTGAAATACATAGTAACGGTAGTTCTTCTGCAAACGGAATCATTAACATCCCTAATGGAACTACACTTGCAGATGGTGACACCTACGTAATTTCATTTGGTACAGGATCAACAGAAATAGACCCCGTATCCCAGCATGATTATTTTAGTTCTAATACAATAGGCCTTAATGATAGTGATCATTTAATATTAAATAACGGCACTATAAATATTGATTTATGGGGAGACACTTCTGGAACACCTTTTACTGGAGGGGTAGGTACAGATTATAGTGATGACACACCTAATGGGAGCGATTATACCTATAGAAGAAACTACAGAGATACCTCTTTACCAAGTATGACATGGGATCCTGCAGATTGGACCTTAATTACACCACTTAATTATTCAGATATAGGTAACTACAACTTCTCCATTGGAGACCCACCAATTATTTCTGTTGAACCAACAGATTCCAATTTTGCATGTGAATTCTCTGCAAGTTTTACCATAACCGGAACAGAAAGTTATAACGAAAGTGATGACACTCAAGATTTAGCATATCAATGGTATTACACCGCTCCAGGTGATTCCGGTTGGACAGAAATACTACCAAGTAACTCTAATTACACAGGACAACAATCAGCAACACTGAACGTAATCGACACCGTTAACTTTAACGGATATCAATATTACTGCCAACTTAGGGAAAATAACGAAAGTTGTTTCCAAGCATCCCATGCGGCAAACTTAGAAGTGTTAATCTCAGAATGGAATGGTAGTAGCTGGTCTATTGCACCCACGATTCACCATGCAGTCATACTAGATGCAAATTACAACACTTCTACACATGGAAATTTTAGCGCCTGTAGCCTAGTTATTAATAGCGGAAAAACACTAACGATTACCGATGGCGCCTATGCTGAAGTTTATTACGACGTCAATAATAACGGAACCTTCCATATTGAAAACAATGGCGCTTTAATTCAAATTGATGATACCAGTGTAAACACCGGAAGCATGAGTATGGAGCGTAAAGCCTCCATTAAAAATTATGACTATGTGTATTGGTCTTCTCCAATTTCTGGCTTTAACATTAGTGATATTGCCGGATCGTATTATTTTTATTGGCATCCAACAACAATAAATAGTAATGGTACTCAAGGCAATTGGATTGCCGCCAATAATACAACTATGGACCTCGGAAAAGGGTATATTATTCGCGCCCCTAACGGACAAACCGCTCCCGCAACTCCTGGAGAACTCAACTTTACAACCACCTTTTCTAGTAGTACGCCTGGTGAAGGTGTGCCCAATAACGGTGAAATTGCGGTGACCATAGAAAGAGGAATCAATGCCAATAGCGATGAGGATAAAAACGACAATTGGAACCTTATAGGAAATCCTTACCCGTCTGCGATTTCGGCAAGCGATTTTATAATTGAGAACGCTGCACAGCTGCAGAACATCGATGGGTATATTAATATATGGACCCACGGTACACCACCAAGCACAGCAGAACCTTCACCTTTTTATCAAAATTTTGCCAACAACTATAACAGCGCAGACTACTTCTATTATAATGCGCTTGGCGACTCTAACGGCGATGGGTTTTCAGGCTATATTGCCGCCGGACAAAGCTTTATGGTTAATATGGTCGATGGTTCAGAGGCCGCAACGACCACGGTAACTTTTAACAATAGCATGAGAGACAAAGGCTATTCTAATAGTGATTTCTTTAGAGCTTCGCCAAACAGCAGTAACGAAAAGCATAGATTTTGGTTGAATTTATTGACACCAACCACCCCAACAAATAGAATTCTAGTTGGTTATACGGAAGCCGCAACTATGGGTGAAGATCTTTTGTTTGATGCGGAAACCGTCTTAGGTGAAACCAGCGCAGGGGTTTATTCTATGATTGACGATGATTATTTTTTAATCCAAGGAAGAGCCTTACCGTTTGCCGTTACAGATATTATCCCTTTAAGTGTAAAAACGATTGAATCTGGCAGTCATACCCTAGCCCTACATGCTGTAGATGGGATTTTTGAAACTGATAACCAAACCATTTACCTTAAAGATAACGTCTTAGGTTTTACCCATGATTTAACGGCACAACCTTATACATTTACCTTAGAGCCTGGAACCTATAACGACCGTTTCGAAATTGTATTTATACCTTCAACGCTTTCTATAGATGACCATCAAAGCCTTTCTAACACAATTACCATTACCGAATTAACAGAGGACTTGGTACAATTTAACGTTGATGGCCCACACAGCATAAAACATATCGATATTATTGATATTAACGGACGTTTAGTGTACAGCTTGGAAGGCCATAATAGTACGGAAGTGTACAACTTATCTAGACTGAGTCAAGCCGCTTATATGGCTAAAATCACACTCTCTAACGGACAAGTGTTAAGTAAAAAAGCGCTTAAACAATACTAACCAACCTTAACTTGTTTAATGCGAAAGCCTCATTTTTATATGAGGCTTTTTTTTATGAGATGCTATTAAATGCACTTATGCTATACTCTACTTAGAAATAAGAAATAGCCTTTAGGGAAATACTACTGCTTAAAAACCATAGTTTAAGGCCAAAATAAGGTTTCGGCCTGCTGCTGTGATCCCGGAAGAATAAGGCCGGTAGCGCTGGTCGGTTATATTTTCTAAAGCTACAGTAAAACTCAGTTGTTTATCATACTGGTATTGGGTTCTCAAATTGAGGGTACTCCAAGAAGGTGCATAAGGGTTACCGTCAGCATCTAAAGCATACATATAGCTTTTTTCAATTTCAGAAGGCGCTAATTGTTCAAATCTTAAGGTCTCATTGTATACTAAAAATGTCTCTAAAAGCCAGTTATCTGAGGTCCATGTTAAATGCGTACGACCAAAATTTGGCGCCACATGCCGTACCGGTACCTCAACCCCATTCTGATTTTCAGTTCCACCAACCACATTATATTGCGAACGCAGTTTAAGCTGCTCGGTAAAATTAACCTCTAAACCGGCTTCAAAACCATAAATCCAAGCTTTTGAAGCGTTTTGCATGGCTTGCACCCGACTTAAACTGCCATTATATATAATTTCAGATGCCCCATTGAGCTCATAATCTCTTCGAATTAAAGCCTGATCTAAAAAGGTGTAATACGTCGTGAGATCTAAAATTACACGGGAATTAAAATCGAGCTTTAAACCCAATTCCCCGCTATAAGCATATTCGGGTTTTAAGTTTGGATTAGGCACCACAACAGCGCCGGGCTCGGAATCAAAAACTTTCCCGATATCATCAATATTAGGCGCTCTAAATGCGGTAGAAAAGTTAAGTTTCCATTGCAGCATAGCACTTGGCGACCAGGCTAATCCGGCCGTCCCTGTAAAAGCTCCTGTATGTAATGTAGCCCCTTCAAAAGGAAGGTTTAAAAACTCATTATTGGCGGCAAAATTAGCCCTAGACCAAACCCGATTATAGCGCAATCCGGTTTGAAACACCACCTTAGGACTAGCCTTATACTTCAAACTGGTATACGCCGCAACAGATTGCCAAAGAGCGCCATTAGGATAGCGGGTTACCGCCCTTAAACTTGAAATATCGGTTGTATTTTGTGTTCCGGCATACGAGCCTATGCTATTATAAACATACGCTAAACCGTAAAAAAGAGAAGCCTCAGTTCCCAATCGTTTTTCTAAATCGAAATTAAAAGATCCGACGTTAACCTGGTCTTCACTCACATACCGTAAGGACGAACCAAAATCGCGATCACTTCGGCTTTCTTTAAAATTTTGATAAGCCAAAGTGGCTTTAAATTTGTCGTACCAGTTGGAGTCACTCAGCGATTGAGACCACTGTAAATTTCCCATAAACCATTGCTGTGGTCCATAATTCCATTCGGCAGAACGCAACTGGTCTTCACGGTACCGTAACAATCTATCGTAGCGCGAAAAATCGGAGGTGGTAGAATAATGAAGTCCTAAATCTATAGCCCATTTTGTATGGGGTTGATACCTTACCTTCTGCATCACATTAAGTTGGTTATAAGCCGTTGGGCTTTGCACCTGAGGATTCGGGTTTTCTACCATAACATCTGTACCGTTCTCCTGTATTACCCTATGAGGTCTTAGGTACGCTTCAGGACCATGAGACCCCATACGTAAATCGTCAAAATCCGTATAACTTACACTACTTAAAAATGCCCAATTCTTAAATCCTAAATTAACATCGAAATGTCCTGTATTTTCATTATTTGCAGAAGCATAGCGCGTTAACACCTGACCCCGAAACTGTAATGAATCTGAAACCGACAACTCTGGTTTTTTGGTATAAAAACTCATTACACCGCCTATAGCATCACTTCCATACACCACGGCTCCCGCTCCTAAGGTTACTTCTGTGCGTTGTACAGCAAGGGGATCTATAGCGATGACGTTGTGCAAATTCCCACCTCTAAAGGTCGCATTGTTCATCCGTACACCATCCACGGTTATTAAAAGCCGATTTGTAGAAAACCCTCTAATCATTGGGCTACCCCCGCCCATCTGACTCTTCTGAACATAAACATGCCCGGTCTGTTCTAAGGCTTCAGCACTGGTCTGCGGATGCGCCAAAGCAATAGCTTTAGCATTTGTACTCACAATCGTTTGAGGAATATCACGCTCATTTTGTTTGAATTTTGAAGCGGAAACCACAATTTTATCCAAGCTTGCTACTTTAAGCTGTAGGTATATTACGGTATGAGCTTCACTCTTAGAGATCGAAGCTTTTGAAAATTGAATGGGTTGGTATAAAAAACTGTCTATAAAAATAAGCTCATTCGGCTTAAATAAAGCTAAAGAGGCCTTACCCTTAGCATCGGTAAATACACTTCTGGTTTTATCGGTATTGTATAGGGCTAGGCCAGCAACAGGCGTTTTACTTTCAGCCTCTAGAACCTTTACAATTTGTGCTTCAGCAGACGACAACACAAAACATATTAGAATACTAAAAATTATAAGTTGTCTTCCCTTTAGTGCCATAGTGCTGTTAATTTCACTTAAGGTCAACCCTAATGAAAAACATCATTAAGAATCTGAAGTGATTTTGGTGTTTTAAAACTATCGAGATGCAATTCAAAATAATGCAACAACATACTTAAAAACTCTTGTCGTCTTACTGCCGATAGTTTTATGGTATTAAGCGTATCAAAATTTGTGCCCAAGAGCTGCTTAAGCACTATTAAATTTTCACCAGAAACAGAGTAAACCCCATGATTATAGGTTTCAAAAATTCCGGTTTCTAAGTTAAAGAAAGGGTAATGCGTCTCTAAATTTTCGGGCTGAAACCCTAAGTAACGCGTCAGTTTTAGGAGGAATAAAAGATGAAAGTTAGCATAAGTATCTTCGTTATCTAAATACTGAAGAGCCGCCGAAATAAAATGGTAGAGGTCTTCATTCTTTTCTTCTTCCTTTAACACATGACCGAGAATTTCAGCTAAAAACATAACGATAGAACTCTTATAAATATTCGTATGAAGAGATTTATAGATGTAATTAAACTTTACTTCTTTTATATACTGTAATGATTGGTTGGGCTTATAACTTTCTTCAATTTCTAACTGAGACAGCTCCTGATAGTAGACCATTTTAGACCGGCCTTTTTTAGATTTCAAAACCCCACGCAATAAATAACTCACCACCCCTCTATGCTCTGTGTAACATTTTACAATGAGGTCGTGATCTCTAAATTTTAATTTAGATAAGACAATACTGTTATTTTTAGAAAGCATAGACTTAACGTACTACAAGGACTTTTAACACTTTGGTTTCAAAGGTATCTAAATCGGAAATAAGAATGACATACACTCCCGTTCTCACCACATTATTACCTAAGTTTTTTCCATTCCAAATCGCCGTACCGCCATCAATAGCAAAATTATAATTCGCGCCTGACGATCTTAAATTCACATTGGTTTGTGCTTCGGCAACAAGATTACCTTCAATATCCGTAATTTTAATATTAACACGTTCTGTAAGCCCACTAATCTTAATACCTTTATTAATATCATTGAGATCATTAAAGCCTAAGATATTATATTCTGGACGTACCGGATTAGGATAAACATAAGCATCTTCTAAATTTTCATCAACGGCAGAGCCTCCAGCTTTAAAAGATAACAAACCGTCTGCGGTAGCCATATAAACAATGCCATTATCGGCGTCTATAGAGATATCATTAATTTGATTAGAAGGTAACGGAGAATTATCTGTTGTAAAATGATAAATGGTTGTTTGCCCATCTGGTGAAAAGTAAAAGACCCCAGAATCTAAAGTTCCTACCCATTTATTATTAGAGCCATCAACTTTTATATCGGTAATAACCTCGCCTTCTAGTAATTCTTTAGCAATACCTTCTTCTAAAATAATGACCGAACTTAAGCTTGGGTTAGAGTTTTCGTAAAACCCAGAAGTATTATAAAGCACTCTTAAACCTAAGGTTGTCCCGATCCATAATTGATTATTATTATCAAGAGCCAAACTAATAAACCTCATGTAAGGGTCTACATTTTCAGCCGTACTATTCATATTTCTTAGAGGCGCATTGGAAATATTTTCATTATACGCAAGCAAGCCGTTGGCGTAAGACCCAATCCATTTGGTGCCATTGCTATCAATTTCAAGATCGAAAAACCCATCTTCAGAATTCGGCGGATCTATTAAATCTGAAAAACTATACGAACGCCAAAGGCCAGAATTAGGATCATAAGATTTTAGTGGTGCATCAATTCTACTGGTAATACTCCATAATAAACCAGAGCTGTCAAAGTCCGTTGCAGAGACCCTAATATCTACATAATTAGGATCACCCGTTACTAAGGATTCTAATCCACTATTGGTATTATCATAAAGCGTTGTCGCTTCAAAATTGTTGATTTCAAGGAGTCCATCAAAAAAGGAACTGATAAAAACCTGATTCGGATTAAATATATTCGGTGTAATTTCATTTAACTCCACAGCACCAAATAGACTGTCTACCGGAATATCATGCCATTCCTCATTCGCATAATAATTAATCCCTTTAGAAGTTAAAGGATAAGGGTTTAAAGCACTTGTATACTCCCCGTATGTAGCCCATACCGTTTGGGTGGTGGCATTTAATTTATAGATGCTGTTTTCTAGAGGGCCATTAGGTTTAATTTCAATATAGTCGGCAACCGTAGAAATTAAATTATTTAGCACCCCAAAGTCTTCAGTACCAATATACACCTCCTCATTTAAGGTAACCGCTGTAGTAAAATTGGTATCAAAATCTTCTGTAGGCCCATAACTTTGCAGCAATTGCATCTCTTCATTGTACACATAAACCAAGCCCGTCATGGCATACACCAATTGCGAACTAGACACCGTGGCATCTAAAGGGGTTCCTGGTAAGGTGAAAATAGCTGTGCTCGAAGTGCCATCAATCTCATAAACTGTTCTTGTACTTTGAACCGCATATAATTTATCAATCAATGAATTTACTGCAACGTACTCTCCAAACAAAACCGTTTGCCATTGTTGGTAATCAATAAGGTTAGGATTGCTTAAAGCAGCTTTTTTTAACCCATTCCCACTTCCACAAGCGGCATAAATTTCTTCATTATAAATGGTCACCTGATTTACGGTGATTTGGGCACCGCCATTACCAATAAAATAGGTGTCGCCAAACTCTAAACCTTGTAAATCATAAACCGAAATCCCATAATCTGTAGATATATAAACCAAACCCTCTTTTTCATAAAAATCATTGATAGCTTTATTTACGGGAGTGATGTTTTGCTTTTCCAAAATATCAACAACAGACAGTACAGATTGGTCCGTTTCAGAATACACTTCAATTAAACCCGATTCATAACCGATTAAAAGATACTGATAGCTTTCACTGTAATAAAGGGTTGAAATGTGCTCTCCAGATAAACCTTCTACCGAAGAAATAGTGGTCAAAGCATTGGTCTGTGTGTCATATTTAAAAACCGCATTTTGAGCCGCTGCATAGATTTTTTGGTCTCCTGTTACAACATCTACAATAGCGTTGTAAGAGTAATGCCCTTGCCACAGCGCAGAAAAATCTTGACTATAACCGGATGCCGAGAGTCCTAAAATAAGAACCAGGGTTTTAAAAAAATTACGAAACATGAATGAAAAAGGTTTGTTCAAAGATATTTAATACTAACGATAGTTTTAAGATAAACGCATATAATATCATAAAAAAAGCTTCTGCTCAAAAAACAGAAGCTTCTTATACTATAGGCTTTAACTTTAGACCACGCCTTGCGCTAACATGGCATCTGCTATTTTAACAAAGGCCGCAATATTAGCCCCTTTTATATAATCTATAGCGCCGTTCTCTCCTTCTCCGTAAGACACACAAGACTGATGTATGGCTGCCATAATTTCTTTTAAACGGGCATCAACTTCTTCTTTTGTCCAACTTAAACGTAAGGAGTTCTGACTCATTTCTAAACCAGAAGTAGCTACACCACCTGCATTAGACGCTTTTCCTGGAGCAAACAAAATTTGAGCGTGTTGAAACACATGAATCGCTTCTGGTGTGGAAGGCATGTTTGCACCTTCAACCACACAAGTACACCCCTGCTCTACCAACTGTTTTGCTTCATCTCCATTAAGTTCATTTTGCGTTGCACATGGCAAGGCGATATCGCAAGGCACCGACCATGGTCTTTCACCTTCAAAATATTTGGCCTTCGGATACTGCTCTACATAAGCGCTAATACGCCCTCGTTTTACATTTTTAAGGGTCATAATAAAGTTGAGCTTCTCCGTATTGATACCGTCTTCATCTAAAATATAACCTCCAGAATCGGACATGGTAAGCACTTTAGCGCCGAGTTCAATCGCTTTTTCTGCAGCAAATTGAGCCACATTACCAGAGCCCGACATCACCATACGTTTTCCTTGTAAATCTTTACCTTTTAATTTTAACATGTTTTGAGCAAAATAAACCACGCCATACCCCGTAGATTCTGGTCGCATTAATGAGCCGCCCCACGTGGCACCTTTACCGGTTAACACCCCTGTAAACTCATTTTTTATTTTTTTATAGGCTCCAAACAGATAGCCAATCTCTCTACCTCCAACCCCAATATCTCCTGCTGGCACATCAGTATTAGGTCCTATATGTCTGTAAAGCTCGCTCATAAAGGCTTGACAAAAACGCATAATTTCGCCATCTGATTTTCCCTTTGGATTAAAGTCCGAACCTCCCTTTCCACCTCCTAAAGGCAGCGTTGTTAAGGCGTTTTTAAACACTTGTTCAAAAGCGAGAAATTTTAAAATACTTGCATTTACCGAAGGGTGAAAACGCAGCCCGCCTTTATAAGGCCCAATGGCCGAATTCATCTGAACGCGATACCCTCGGTTGACTATAATTTCGCCGGCGTCATTGACCCAACTCACACGGAATGAAATGAGCCGCTCTGGCTCTACCATCCTTAAAAGAATATTTTTCTCTTTATATATTTTATGTTCAGATATGTAAGGAATTATGGATTCAGCAACCTCTTGAACCGCTTGTAAAAATTCAGGCTCATGACTATTTCTTGCTTTTACTTCAGCTAAAAAATCATCGATCTCTTTTTTCATTGAATTAAAATTTAATGTTGTAAATAAAAATTACAAGGCTGATTTCTAAATATTAATCTATATTTGGCGACAGATTAGGATATTTTATTAAAAATCTACGATTGTAAGAATATTTTGATATATTGTAGCTTTGTTATTATGACTAATAATAAGACAAATATCAATTTTAACATTAAGATATTCTAAATATATTTGATGACTCTAAAAAGGGATTACTTTTTATGAAAATATTTAAAAAACTGCACTTAATCGGTTTTATTGGGTAGTTTATCGAGTTTTTATTTATTTGCTCTACAAGAGCCTCAATTTTAGATGAAATGACACTAAAAATTAAAAAACTACTCTTCTCTTTGCTATTATTCTTAGCAATGCAATTGGGTTATTCGCAATTAGGCTTTTCTCATGAGATTGGCGTTATCGCCGGCCCTGTAGCCTACCAATCTGATTTTGGAGAACGCTACGATTTCGAAACTAACTCTGGTAATATTGGCTTTGGTATTGGTATTGTTTACTATATGAATTTTGAATACCTCCGTTTCTATAGTTACAGACGTCGTAACAGTTACTTTAGAGATCACTTTAAAGTCCGTGCTGAATTATCTTACAACAAAACCACCTTAAACCATTATGGGATTTGGGCCGATAAAACAAGTACTTCTGGCGAGAAACTAAAAGCCCACTCTGGTGAAGCCAGCAATTTAGAACTGGGAGCACAATTAGAATATTACCCGCTAAGTATTAAACGTTTTTCTAGACGTGGTGGCGGAAAATGGGCGCCTTTTATAAGCTTAGGGGCACACTTTGTATCTTACAATCCGTCCGTGATGACCACTTACGGCGATCAAAACATAAACAATATTAATAACTTTTATCCAGGTTGGGAACCAGGTTCTATTACTGAAGAGGCCGGTTCTACTTGGGCTATTGTAGGGAGTTTAGGAACGCGTTATAAACTAACGCCACTTTCTGACCTTATGGTAGACCTTAGAATTCAAAGTTATTTTAGTGACACCACAGACGGCTTAGACCACCAATTGCCGTCTAACAAAACTAACGATTGGTTGGTATGGCTAAATTTTGGTTATATCTTTTATTTCGATTAACAAAACACCTATAAAATTAAAAAGCCAAATCTTCGGATTTGGCTTTTTTTATGAATTAAACTGCTATGGAGTGTAAAGCTTGTTCTAAATCTGCAATAAGATCGGTTTCATCTTCAATACCAACACTTAACCGTATCATTGCATCTACAATTCCTGCGCGCTCGCGTTCTGCTTTAGGGATACTAGCATGCGTCATACTCGCGGGATGCCCCGCTAAAGACTCAACACCACCGAGGGATTCTGCTAAAGTAAAAATCTTAAGCTGCTCTAACATTTTAATAGCCGCTTCATAATTATTTCCTTTAAGGGTAAAGGACACCATACCACCAAAATCCTTCATCTGCCGTTTTGCAATCTCATGGTTAGCGTGCGATTCTAAGCCTGGCCAATACACCTTATCAATTTTAGGATGTTGGTTTAAATATTCGGCCACAGCTTTAGCGTTTTCACAATGGCGTTGCATCCGTACATGCAAGGTTTTTAAGCCTCTTAAGGCTAAAAATGCATCTTGAGGTCCGCAAATAGCACCACTTGCATTTTGAATAAAATAGAGGCGTTTGGCTAATGCTTCATCCTTAACAACGAGTGCTCCCATCACCAAATCACTATGCCCACCTAAATATTTAGTCGCAGAGTGCATTACAAGATCAGCCCCTAAGTCTAAAGGCTGTTGTAAATATGGTGTGGCAAAGGTATTGTCTACAGCAAATAATATTTTATGCTGTTTTGCAAGGGTTGCTATAAGCGCTAGATCTATAATATTTAAGGTCGGATTGGTTGGCGTTTCCACCCAAATTAATCGGGTCTTAGGAGTTATAAATGCTTCGATATTAGATGCCTCAATCATATCTACCAAATGAAAAACAATACCAAAATCTTCAAATATTTTAGTAAATAACCGGTAGGTTCCACCGTAAAGATCGCGAGTAGAAATCACTTCATCTCCAGGTTTTAATAATTTTAAAACGGCATCAATAGCGGCTAAACCAGAGCCAAAAGCTAACCCGAAAGTGCCATTTTCTAAACTGGCCAAAGCTTTCTCTAAAGCGTGCCTTGTGGGATTTCCAGAACGGGCATACTCAAAACCTTTATGAACACCAGGAGAGGATTGCGCAAATGTTGAGGTCTGATAAATTGGTGGCATTACGGAACCGTATGCCGCATCGGGCTCTTGTCCGCCATGAATTGTTTTTGTATTGAATTTCATTCGTTTTATTTTAAACCGATAGGAATTTTAGCGCAAGCCCGTGTGGCATTTCGCCTTCAACAAAATTAAAAGATAATTCGCTCTATTGGAAAGTAAATAATACCTTTATGTCATGTTTAACAAAACAACTATGACATTGAAAAAACTATTCCCGTTTATCATCATATTAGTATTATTGAGTGCCTGTAAAGACGAAGCACAACCTCTAGAGTTTGAAACCCATTATATAGATACCGCATACGAGGCCAATATTACAGCCGCTTACGACACGGCCAAAACCGACAATGCACAAAGTGCCGCCATTAATAAAAATATTGAGGATGCTATTTTGCAAACGGTAAATTCATCGGAAAATGCCACAAGCTTAGAAGCGTTGTTAAAAAACTTTAATGCGGATTATTTAAAGTTTAAATCTGATTATCCTGAGGTCTCAGAACCGATATGGGAACTGAATATTGAAACTGAATTGACCTACCAATCTCCAGAGGTCATTACCTTGGCAATTAGCACCTATGAATTTAAAGGCGGTGCGCATGGAAACGATCAGATCACGTTGCTTAATATAGATCCTAAGACCGGTAAAAACTTAGCCATTGACGCTATAATCAATGACCAAAAAGGCTTTACAGATTTAGCCAAATCAGAGTTTATTGCTGCAATCGAAAAGAATGACGACAACACTTCTATTGAAAACTACTTCTTCGGAAAACCATTTCAGCTTCCTAAAAACATTGGATTTAGCGATGAAGGGCTAATCTTAATTTACAATGTTTACGAAGTTGCTTCTTATGATTTAGGTTATACAGAATTTATGATTTCTTTTGAAAAGGCAGAACCGTTTTTAAAACGCCATTAAGCCTTAGACCGTGTTAAGCGTCTTATCAGTGGCTCAACGGTTAAACCTTGCCCTATAATAGAGACGACAACCACTACATAGGTAATAACAAGGAATAACTCTCTATGCATATCTTTGGTTAAACTCAAAGCCAAAGCAATAGAAATACCACCACGTAATCCACCCCAGGTCATAATTAGATTTGTTTTGGGTACAAAATCTAAACGTTTGGCAAAAAACGTAATGGGGATAAATAAAGAGATATAACGACACAATAATAGTAATGGAATTGCAATAAGTCCGGCGTACACAAATTGCCCTTCTAGAGTTAATACAAGCATCTCCATACCAATTAAAACAAAGAGAATGGTATTGAAAAGGACGTCTACCAATTCCCAAAACTTATCCACATAGAGTTCTGTTGTTTTAGACATGGCCGAATTCCTAACCGTATCATTTCCTACAATTAATCCCGCGGTAACCATAGCTAAAGGCGCAGAGAGATGAAATTGATGCGCTAACATGGTACCACCCATAACCGCCGCAAGCGTTAAGACTACTTCTATTTCGTAACTATCTATGGAGCGCATTAAGCGGTAGGTAATCCAACCTAAAAACATACCAAGCACAATACCACCAATAACTTCCTGACCAAATAAGGTCGCAATATCAGTTAAGGCAATGGCCGCCTCGGGCTTCGCAGCAATAGCAAATAAGGTTAAAAACACAACTACACCAACGCCATCATTAAACAAGGACTCTCCTACAATTTTCGTTTCTAATTTTTTTGGGGCACCCGCTTTTTTCAAAATTCCTAACACCGCAATAGGATCGGTAGGAGAAATAAGAGCTCCAAATAACAAACAGTAAATAAAATCCACCTGTAAGCCCATTAATTTTAAGACATAAAACATCCCTATTCCTACTAGAAAAGTAGAGACTACAACCCCTAAGGTTGCAAAGGCTAAAATAGGCCATCGTTGTACTTTAAGCTGATTAAAATTGGTATGTAAAGCCCCTGCAAACAACAGAAAACTCAACATTATATCTAATAAAACCGTTTCAAAATCAATCCCTGTGATTAAGGCTTTTTCTTGAAGTAATAAGGTATCATCAAATTGCCCAATAGCCACAACAATCACGGTAAAAGCAATCGTAATCACCATTAAACCTATGGTAATGGGTAATTTTAAAAACCGTTCATTGAGATAGCCAAAAAGTGCTGATAGTACAATTAAAATAGTGGCAATTGAATAGTAATCCATAATCTTATAATAATTTTCTGAGGGCTAAAATAGCCCCTAAATGTAAACCTTCGTGATAATTATTGAAGCTTATCGCTTCCTCTACAGAATGTAGCGTTGTTTTCATTCTAACCGTATAGGTTTCGTAAGTTTTAAAGTGCCCTTGGTGATAATCTTTCTGTGTTGTTTCAACGCTAGATATTAATAGTGCGTCAATATGATCGACTTCCGACTGGGATAACGCGCGCTCCGGTTGGGTTCCGTTTTTAAATTGTGTTACCATAGCTTGTGAAACCAGCATTGGGACTCCAGAAAAATGATACACTAAGCGTTGTTGGGTAACAATGGAATGCGCTATATTCCAAATGATATTATTTTTGAATCCTTTTGGAATTTTATTCAAATCCTCGAGGCTATGCTCCCTAATATATTGCTGTAGTAAAGCCCTATTTTTAAGGGTAACACCAAAGGTCCAATCCATAAACTGATATTTTTTTTAAATGTAATTATTTTTCATAATAATTAGGGTTAATTTGCATTTTGAAAATCAGGACATTTCTAAAATGAATAAAATATACCACCTCAGCACTTGTAATACGTGTTCAAGAATTATAAATGAACTTCAACTCCCTGAAGATTTTACTCTTCAGGATATCAAAACAGAACCGATTACTGAAGCACAGCTAGAAGCCATGCGAAATCTTAC
Organism: Winogradskyella arenosi; assembly: GCF_003337305.1. Lineage (GTDB taxonomy): Bacteria > Bacteroidota > Bacteroidia > Flavobacteriales > Flavobacteriaceae > Winogradskyella > Winogradskyella arenosi. The sequence continues at coordinate 266,276 of NZ_QPJO01000001.1, forward strand.
GGATTCTTATGAAAGTCTTTTTAGCAAACGTGCACGTCTATACAAAGAATTAGGTTTAAAGGACAAAACCTTAACTGATGATGACTATAAAAATTATATTTTAGATCATTACACCTTTCTTAAACGCCCTGTGCTTATCGTTGACGAACAGATTTTTATTGGGAACGCGAAGAAAACTGTAGAAGCCGCTAAAGCAGCTCTTCACGGGTAAACATTACAGCCTTAAATGCTTATCTGTATTTTTGTAAGCCATTCAAAATTTAAATCCTCTTAATTGTCGTTCACTTCAGAAGTTTTTCCAACGGTAGACAACATTCCAACACACTATTGGGAGCAGCTTGCTTGCACGTCCAATATTTATTATACTCCTGAGTTTTTAAAGGCTTTTGAATTGGCTAATACCGAAATCGCATTTCATTATATCTTCATTTTAAAAGACAATAAAGCGGTGGCATTTGCCAATACCCAGATTGTAACGATTGGCATTAAAACCATTACTAAAAACATTAAGATGTCTGTTTACTTAAGGCAGATAATTAACCGGCTCTTTTGCAACAATCACATTAAAGTTCTTTTTTGTGGGAATGTATTTTTGAGTGGCGAATATGGAACCTTTTTAAAAGCAAACGAAGATAAAACTAGCACGTTTAAAGCCTTAGCCACAAGTGTAAAGCATTTGGTAAAACGCACTAAAAAACTTCGTTTTAGCTTTATTAAAGATTTTGAAAATGCTTCCCTTCCTATAACCCATCAACTTGAAAACATGAGCTATACGCCAATGCAAGTTGAACCAAATATGATTATTACGCTACAGCCACAATGGCAAAGCTTTAAAGATTACATCCAAGCTTTAAAATCTAAATACCGCGTAAAAGCGAACAGAGCCGACGCCAAAAGTAAAACCTTAAGGGCGCAATTTTTTACAGAAGACGACATTAAAACTCATAAAGTCGAGCTTCAAATCCTTTATCAAAACACTATAGACAATGCCGACTTCAATGCTCAAGTTTTAAATTTAGATACCTATATTCTCCTTAAGAAAGCCTTTAAGGAGCAGTTTATAGTTAAGGCCTATTTTTTAGACCAGAAATTAGTGGGGTTTTTATCCGCCATGCTTAATGGCACGCATCTCGATGCTCATTTTATTGGTATTGATTACGAGCATCATAAAGATTTAGCCATTTATCCTAGAATTTTAAATGACTATGTTAGATTAGGGATCGCTAAAAACGCGACAAAAATAAATTTGGGAAGAACGGCTTCTGAAATAAAAAGTACACTTGGAGCGCAGCCTGAAACACTCACCTGCTACTGTAATCACCAACGGCCATATATCAATAGGCTATTAAAACCGTTCATTCAGAATGTGCATATCAAATCTTTTAAGCAACATTCGGTTTTTAAATAGCCGCTTAAAACGTTCAGATAAGAAGTGTGGTTTTCATAACGACCCGCAAAGTCCACTTTAAAACGACATCGAAAAATCAATGATAAGTATTCAAGATATCGTCCTGAAACTAGACCTTTAAAGGGACTTTTGGGGTATTAAATGCCTTAAAAAAAATGCTTTTACGACATTTTTAATGGCTTAGGACGTACGCCATGTTTACGCGTATCTTCTTTGGTTAAGACTTTAAAAGCATCAGATTTTGGAAACTTATGCGCCAAATCGAGTAAAATTTTAGGTAAGGCCGATAATTTTCGAGCCTTAAGATCTATCCATCCTCCTTGCATTTCACAATAAGCCAAATGATCGCCTTTTTGGTTGTAAAAATTATGTTCAAACATAAAATACATACCATCTTCGCTAATCCCGGAGACTTCAATTGTTACCGTAATAGGTGCGCCTAAAAATGATTCTTTAAAATAATACATATGTTCGTAAAACACCACTGGTCCTACGTTATGCTTCATTATTTCAGGCATAGAAAACCCTTGCTCGGTAAAAAAAGACATCCTTGCATGACTCATAAAATTGGTGTAGGCAGAATTGGCCAAGTGTCCATTAGCATCAACATCACTCCAACGAATTTCAAACTGTTTTTTATACATCTTTTCTGATTTTCTAGTTTCGAGCAAAGTTAAAAAAGATTCTTATGCATGCATAAGAAGAGCTAAAAAGATTATTCTTACCTAAAACCATTCAATTTTGTACCTTTGCGCAATTAAAAATCATCATCTTAATGATACAATCCATGACTGGTTATGGGAAATCTGTTTTGCAGCTCCCAACAAAAAAGATTTCTATAGAATTAAAATCTTTAAATAGTAAAAATTTAGACCTCAACGCCCGCATGCCATCCATGTATAGAGCTAAAGAGTTAGGCATTAGAAAATTAATTGCCAATCACCTTTACAGAGGGAAGGTTGATTTTTCATTATACGTAGAAATTACAGGTGAAGATACCAGTTCTAAAATTAACCAAACGGTTGTAAAAGAATACATTAAACAACTTAAAGAAGTTGTTGATGGTGACACCACAGAGCTCTTAAAAATGGCCATTAGAATGCCTGATGCCATTACCACTGAGCGCGATGATATAGATGAAGATGAATGGACGTTGATTAATGACGAAATCCATACCGCAATTGCAAACATTGTAGAATACCGTAAGGATGAAGGTGCTATTTTAAAGCAAGATTTTATAGCACGAATTGCCACTTTAGAGCGTTTATTAGAAGCCGTCATTACTATGGACCCTGAGCGTATTGAAGGCGTAAGAGCTCGATTAGAAAAAGGGGTTGCTGACCTTAAAGAAAAAGTTGATGAAAACCGTTTTGAACAAGAATTGGTTTATTACATCGAAAAATTTGATATTACCGAAGAAAAAGTACGTTTAGAAAACCACTTAAACTACTTTATAAAAGCATTGAATTCTGACGATTCTAACGGAAAAAAATTAGGCTTTATCACACAAGAAATTGGTCGTGAGATCAATACCATTGGGTCTAAATCTAATTACGCACCGATGCAGAAATTAGTCGTACAGATGAAAGATGAATTAGAAAAAATTAAGGAACAGCTATTAAATGTGCTTTAAACATTAGCCAGCAAAAATCATTACACTTTGTCAGAGATTAAAAACGAAAAACAAGGCAAGCTCATTGTCTTTTCCGCACCTTCAGGATCTGGAAAAACCACCATTGTTCGCCATTTATTAAACCAGCCAGAACTTAATTTAGAATTTTCTATTTCAGCTACCTCGCGCGACAAACGTGGGAATGAGGTTCATGGTAAAGATTATTATTACCTCTCTTTAGACGAATTTAAAAACCGTATTAAAAACGATGAGTTTTTAGAATGGGAAGAAGTCTATAGAGATAATTTTTATGGCACGTTAAAAACAGAAATTGCTAGAATTTGGGCCCAAGGAAAACACGTTATTTTTGATATTGATGTTTCTGGCGGATTGCGTATAAAGCGTAAATTCCCTGAGCAAACCTTAGCCATATTTGTTAAGCCACCAGATTTAAACGAATTGGTAAGACGATTAAAAGAGCGTGGTGAAGAAAGTGAAGACAAAATAAGCATGCGTGTTTCTAAAGCCCCTGCAGAATTAGCTACGGCACCGCTTTTTGACGAAATTGTAATCAACTCTAATTTAGACGAAGCGCTAGAAAATGCTCATAAATTAGTTGCAGACTTTATAGCAAATTAAAATGAAAGTTGGTTTGTATTTTGGCACCTTTAACCCTATTCATATAGGGCACCTCACTATTGCAAATCATCTTGTTGAGCACAGTGATCTTGATGAAGTGTGGTTTGTTGTCACTCCTTTAAGTCCGTTTAAAAAGAAAAGTAGCCTTTTAGACAATTACCATCGCTTAGACATGGTGCATTTGGCCACTAAGGATTATGATAAATTACGTCCTAGCGATATAGAATTTGGCTTAAAGCAACCCAATTACACCGTTGATACGCTTGCTCATCTTTTTGAAAAACATCCCGACCATGAGTTTGCACTCATAATGGGAGAAGACAATTTAAAAAGTTTTCATAAGTGGAAAAACAATGAGGTGATTCTAGAGAATCATAACATTTATGTGTACCCACGATTATCTGAAGGAAAGGTCGTTAGCGAACTTATTAATCACCCTAAGATTATAAAAGTAGACGCCCCTATTATGGAGCTTTCTTCAACGTTTATACGAAATGAAATTAAGGCCAACAGAAACGTGAGACCCATGCTTTCTAATGGTGTATGGAAGCTTATTGATGACATGGGCTTTTATCGCTAGAGCACTTCATTTTATCTGTAAACACCTTATATATAAAAGGCTAGTTCGTAATGGTTAGCCTTTTTATAATTTTACGGCATTTGGAAGTCATTGTCAATGCTTATTTATTCCGCTTTAAAAATGATAAAAAGCATCTTCATAATGCGTAATCTGTTCTTTGGTTTTATTCTTAAGTACCGCAATAATATCAAAACGGGTTTCTAAATCAATATCATGGTCTGTAATAAAGGCATCCATCGCCTTGACTAACAATTTAATCTTACTGGGCGTCACAAATTCTTGAGGATCTCCAAAAAAATCAGAATTTCGGGTTTTAACTTCAACACAAATCATACGGTTGTCGTGTTTCGCAATAATATCAATTTCGGCCTTTTGAAACACATAGTTTCGCTCCACAATTTTATATCCCTTTTTAGTGAGATAATCCGTTGCGAGTTGCTCTCCTAATTGACCAAGTTCGTTATGTTCTGCCATTATTTCTGGGAAAGTGGGAACCTAAATTCTGCTCATTTTAAATTCAAAATTAAAACCTTATCCTCCGCTTATGCTCTTAAATATAAGGAATTAAATAATTTGCGTCAAAACCTCTTTCTTTCAAGCACATAAAATAAAACAATTAATCTTATCTTTAAGGTAATTTCAAATTTGATAAAATGGCGCGACATGTTAAGTGTCCTAATTGTGGAGTCTACAACACAAATGAAACGTATTGCACCCAATGTAATACGCTTTTGTCTTATAAAAAAAGACGCGAATTAGCCTTTGCTCAAGACAAAAAAGACCGTTTAGAACGCGAACGTCTTCAAAATGAAGCTTCGCCTTCCTTCTATGAAAAGTACAAAGACCATAAATTTTTAATTGTACGTGTTGTTGTGAAAATTACACATTCAATCTGGTTAGGATTTATGGCCATCGGTGTGTTTATCGCTTGGCTAATTACCGCAATTGCAGCATAAAAAACGACAAATGATTAAATAAATTTTATGTGAGCAGCAGAAAACAGTAAGTCTTTTGAAAATTTTAAAACATCCTTTATTCTTAATAAGTATAGGTATCTCTTCTGTTATCTATAGTGTAAATAGATGTGAAATACCACTACCAAATTGGATCTATTTTTACGTGAATGACTTTCTGTGTATGCCAATTGTTCTAAGTTTATGCTTGGCCATTTTACGCCTCTACAAAAAAACAGAAATACTTTACGTGCCATTAGGCGTCATTATACTATTAACCACTTATTTCGCTTTGTATTTTGAAACATTCTTACCAAAAACAAACACACGTTACACCACTGATTTTATAGATGTTGGACTCTATTTTTTAGGTGGGTTTCTATTTTATAAATTTCAAAAAAAGTTATTTTGAATATTTTAAAGTCGACTGTGCTTTACCCACAACCAATTTCACTTCTTTTCCTAATACCAAAGCTCGATTATCCTTTTCATGCCCTGCTGGCATTTGAAATGCAATAGGAAAATTATACTCAGACAATGCATCTAAAATTAATTGTTCTACGGAAGTTCCCCAAGCTGTTGTATTTCTTCGCATTTTGGTCATATCGCCCACAACAAGTCCGCTTAAATTATCAAAGTAACCGGCACGTTTCATACTCTGTAGCATACGATCTACGTGATATTTATACTCGCCTATTTCTTCAATAAAAAGAATTTTACCCGAGGTATCTATACTTTCTTTAGAACCTAACATGGTGTGTAAAATGGTAAGATTCCCTCCCACTAAAACGCCAGAGGCCTCACCTTCTCTATTATAATTAGACCCCTTTAAAGTGTAATCTACAGGTAGACCAAATATAGTTGACTTAAAAGTGGCAACCGTCTCCTTAATTTCAGTTATATCTTTAGGTAAACTAACACACATTAAGGCGTGTAAAGATTGAACCCCTTGCTGATGTATTTGGTTATGTAAAGCCGTAATATCGGAATACCCAATAAGCCATTTTGGATGTTTTTTAAACCTAGTATAATCCAATTGATCTAAAATTCTTACCGTACCATAACCACCACGTGCACACCAAATGGCACTAATTTTTGGATCGTCCATAGCGTTTTGCAAATCTTCACAACGTTGCGCATCGGTTCCTGCAAAATGATGGGCTTTACTAAAAACATGTTTTCCTACCACAGCATGCAAGCCCCAACTCTCTAAAAGTTGTACGGCATGTTCCACCTCATCGGTTCTGTTTTTTAAAATTCCGGATGGCGCTACGATAGCCACCGTATCACCAGCTTTTAAGTAGGGCGGTTGAATTAATTCTAATGAGGTATCTGTGTTATTTTGAGCATTAATATCAGTATTTACAGTCATAAGAAGAATTAAAATTAGATATAGAGCATGCTTTTTCAAAATCATAAAAGAATTTTTGTAAATATAAAAAGTAAAAATCGAAGCTTAACAATTTAAATAACTCATAAAACGTCAAAAAAGTACTTTAATAGTGTATAATCTCTAAGTGACATTAACCGAAATTAATTCACAAAAAAAGAGATGACCTTATCTTAAGACCATCTCTTCTTGTAGCTCTAATTAAAAAAACTATCTATTAAACAACCTTCTCGTTTTTCTTGAATCCGCTGTCGCAGAACGATCTAATTCAGATGAATAATCATAAGATGCTAATGACCCTTCGTAATAACCAGAAAATGAAGTACCATTAGATACAGTTCCTTCAAATTCAAATTCGTAAGACGAACCATCATCTAAAACTGTAAAAGTTCCAGAGTTGATTTCAAATTCGTTAAAATTATCTAATGTACTATCTATAATAACATTAGCATAAGTATAAGAATTAATTTCTATAATATCTCCAAAACTGTAGGTACCTTCTGCTAGGTCTGCAGCGTTATTCGTAAATAATTCAAAATAAACTCCAGAAAAAGTTTCATCTACGGCTTCAGGTTCTCCTGATGTATTACTAATTTCGGAACTAATCAATACGATATCAAAATTATACAAACCATTTGAATATTCTCCATAATTTTCAATAGTTCCCGCTTTCAATTGAATTTCTGTATCTCCATAAACTAATACACCTGAACCACTATTAGAGCCACTATCATTATCATCATCACTTCCACAAGAAAAAGATACTAAGCTAATTGACACTAATAAAATAAGTAATTTTAAATTTTTCATTTTTTAAATTTTGTTGATTGAGTGCTAAATGTAATTTATTTTTGAAATAAGAAGTATCATTGTTCTATTTTTTCGACAAAGCGATTCAACATTTCATTATAATACACACTACAAATTGCGTACTTTTGTAGCTTCAAAAAACAAAATACACATGTCTAAAAGATATACCATAACCGCAGCATTACCATATACTAACGGCCCAATTCATATTGGACATTTAGCCGGTGTTTATGTGCCTGCAGATATTTATTCTAGATACTTAAGATTAACCGGTAATGATGTTGCCTTTATTTGTGGAAGTGATGAGCATGGTGTGCCTATCACTATTAAAGCGAAAAAAGAAGGCGTAACCCCACAAGATATTGTGGATAAATACCACGCTATTATCAAACAATCCTTTATAGACTTTGGTATTTCTTTAGATAATTATTCACGTACTACGGCCAAAATTCACCATGATACAGCTCAAGAATTCTTTAAAACGCTTTACGACAAAAACGAATTTGTAGAAGAAGTTACGGAGCAATTATACGACGAAGAAGCAAATCAATTTTTAGCGGACCGCTTTGTGACCGGTACTTGCCCTAAATGTGGCAACGAAGAAGCCTATGGTGATCAATGTGAAAGCTGTGGATCGAGTTTAAATGCTACGGATTTAATTAATCCAAAATCGGCAATCACAGGAAATGTTCCTACTTTAAAAGAAACCAAACACTGGTTTTTACCCCTAAATAAGCATGAAGAATTTTTACGCGAGTGGATTTTAAAAGGCCATAAAAAAGACTGGAAACCTAATGTTTACGGCCAAGTAAAATCATGGATTGATGATGGTTTACGCCCACGTGCCGTAACTAGAGATTTAGACTGGGGAATTCCGGTTCCTGTAGAAGGTGGAGAAGGTAAAGTACTTTACGTATGGTTTGATGCTCCAATTGGTTACATCTCTGCGACCAAAGAATGGGCTGAGCGCGAAGGTAAAAACTGGGAAGATTACTGGAAAGATGAAGACACAAAACTAGTACACTTTATCGGGAAAGATAATATTGTATTTCACTGCATCATTTTCCCGTCAATGCTAAAAGCAGAAGGCTCTTATATTTTACCAGAAAATGTCCCTGCCAACGAGTTCTTAAATTTAGAAGGTCAGAAATTATCAACCTCTAAAAATTGGGCGGTTTGGTTGCCCGATTATTTAATTGACTTTCCTAATCAGCAAGATGTGTTACGTTATGCCCTAACGGCTAATGCACCAGAGACTAAGGATAACGATTTTACATGGAAAGATTTTCAAGCCAGAAATAACAATGAATTGGTAGCCATCTTTGGTAACTTTATTAACCGTGTGGTGGTTTTAACCAATAAATATTACGATGGAATTATACCAGAACCTTCAGGGTACAATACTATTGACAAAGAAACACTAGCAGCCGTAAAAGCCTATCCATCTGTGATCTCTAGCTCTATAGAACGTTACCGTTTTAGAGAAGCAAGTCAAGAATTGATGAACTTAGCACGACTAGGAAACAAATACTTAGCAGACGAAGAGCCATGGAAAACCATTAAAACTGATGAGGCCCGTACCAAAACAGTAATGTTTGTTGCCTTACATATTGCTTCAGCGCTTGCTGTTTTATCGGAGCCGTTTTTACCATTTACTTCGGAAAAACTAAAAGGTATTTTAAATACAAACGCTAACAATTGGGAAAGCATTTCTACAAAAGATATCCTTATCTCTGCAAAGCATCAAATTGGTAAAGCTGAATTGTTATTTTCTAAAATTGAAGATGCACAAATTGAAGCCCAATTAGAAAAGCTAATTGCGAGTAAAAAAGCGAACGAAGCAGCTAATAAAGTTGTAGAACCACAAAAAGAAGAGATTGCTTTTGAAGATTTCACGAAACTAGACCTCCGTGTAGGAACTATTCTTGAAGCTGAAAAAATGCCAAAAACCAAAAAGCTTTTAGTCTTAAAGGTAGATACGGGTATTGACACACGCACTATTGTGTCTGGTATAGCCGAAAGCTTTTCTCCGGAAGAGGTTATTGGAAAACGTGTTACTGTTTTAGTAAACTTAGCACCGCGTAAATTAAGAGGTGTAGAAAGTCAAGGAATGATTTTAATGACTGAAGACCAAGCAGGTCATTTAGTCTTTGTAAATCCAGATAACACTAAAGATGGCGTAAGCAACGGACTTCAAATTAGTTAATATGATAAAAAGATACCTCCTCGTTCTTGTCCTTATAATGAGCTTAAATCTACAAGGTCAAGAACGTGTTGTATCCTTTAAAAACCAAGACCTATCTAAACGGGTTAACAAAGATTCTTACAGCTTAAGCAATGCCATCACTAAGGATTTAGCGCTTATTATTATAGAACGTAAAACTATTGCCGCTTATCTATTTAATGCAGAGTTTGAACAACTAGAGCAATTTCAAACTACCAATATTAAATCTAAATACAATGAAGTATTAGGCTATAATGTAGAGGGCTCACGCTATAATGTACTTTACACCAATCAGAATCACAAAAAGTTTGCGATCTTTCATTTAGACTTTAGTACCAAAACGAGTTCTACCACTGAAGTGGCTTTAAATCTTGAAAAAGGCGAACTATTTTTAGAGGCCATCACCTATAACAACGAGCTCTATATCTTAACGGGCGATAATTATTCTAATTTAAGCATAAGGCAACTCGATTCAAACTTCACTTTTCAACGTCTTAAAACGTTTCAGCTTGAAGAAATCAATGCCGAAACCTCCCTTATAAGTAGTAAAATGGCCATAGGCGCCTTTATACTAACAGGAAACGAAGCACCAAATATTACTAAGATCGATCCACGCTCACCGAGTTCTATAGAACGTGCCTCTAGCGCTAACAAAATTTATCAAGATGAGCAAACGCTATACCTTACGTTTGATAATAATAAAACCGCTACGCTTCTTTATACTATAAATTTAGAGACTTTAGACCTAAAGATAAAAAGCTACCCTTATCCTAAACCGCGAATTAACGACAGCTTTAAAAAATTCAACTCTTATATTTTTCAAAATAAGATCTACCAAATTGCGAGTTCTAAAGCAGAAATGGCTTTTGAAATAAAAGATTTTGAAGGGCAGCTTATTAAAGATTATTATGTGAGTAAAGCCATGACTATTGACTTTAAAAACTCACCTATAATTCAAGAAGGGGCTACAGCCATTCCGTTTGTTAATACTAGAAAATTAGAACAAACCTCAAAATATCTAAGAAAAATCTCCGCAGGAAACCTCGGGATCAATGTTCAGTTGTCTAATAAGGTCTATTACGTCACCTTAGGCGGTTACCTTGAAATAAATACAAGTGGTATTACTCCGGTAGTAAGTACCCCAACAATGAGTAAAACTGGTTTTATTTCCTTTAATCCTACCTACCAAAGCTACAATTATTATACGGTAACAAAGTCAACGTTTTTCAACACAATTTTAGATTCTAACTTCAACCATATAAAAGGAGCGATTGAAAGCAATGCGTTTGATAAAATTACAGCTTACAAAAGCGACAAAGCTTACCTCACCGCAGAGGATGTTTTCTTTCATAATAATGAACTTTACTTTGGGGTCTTCAATCTAAAAGAAAGTGAATATACCCTCTTAAAATTTTAAGACTAGCGTTACCAATTGCATCAATATTTTTTCCTTTACAAGTAATCTCTCCTCGGGACTTTTGTTAATTTTGATGTGAATCATTACCTAAAAAATCATGAAAAAACTTGCAATATTATGTTTAACGGTTTGCTTTTTGGCTTGTGGAGCCTCAAAAACCGTAAGACAATCTAAAAAAACAATTAAAGGCAATTGGACGCTAACATCCGTGAGCTCTTCAGCCATTGGCGATCTTAAAATTTCATTACTTAATGATGCAGAAAAAGCTTGTTTTGAAAATAGTACCTGGCAGTTTGTACCGAACAATTTCACCGGAACTTATACCCTATCTGGAATAAATTGCCCGTCAGAACAACGCTATTTTAATTTCACTATAGATGAAATTGATGAAACCACAGGACTTTACGACTTCCTATTAAAACCAACGAATGCTAAAGGAAAATCGGAAACTAACGTTGGCTATCGCTTAGAACTTACGGCCCTTTCTGAAACAAATATGCAATGGCAACAAGTGGTTAGCTTAGACGGCAAACCCATCACCATTACTATGAATTTTTCAAAATATTAAACCTCATAAACCCCTTTAAAAAAGAAGGATAATTAATTAATAAGACCTAAAAACATACAGATATGAAACTTTTAAAATATAAAACCCATTTTGCTATAACGCTTTCACTATGCTTAGTGTTAATGACCAGCTGTAAAGCGGTAGATAATGCGAATAACAAACAAAAAGGTGGTGTCATTGGCGCTGCTGGAGGTGCCCTATTAGGGGCTATTATTGGAAATAACGTTGGCGATGGAAACAACAGTGAATTAGGAGCCGTTATTGGTGGTGTTGTTGGTGGTGGTGCCGGTGTATTAATCGGAAATAAAATGGACAAACAGGCCCAAGAAATTGAAGAAGAAATTCCTGGTGCTACTGTAGAGCGTGTAGACAATGGTATTGTTTTGACTTTTGATGAACAAAGTGGTGTTTATTTTGATACTGAAAAATATAACATCAATGCCAAGTCGCAAGAAACCCTCAATAAATTAGCAGCCGTATTTTCAGAATACCCAGAAACTAACATTCTCGTTGTGGGCCATACCGACAGTTCGGGTAACGATGCTTACAATATGACCTTATCTAAAAACAGAGCGCAAGCCGTAACCAATTATTTAATGGGTAAAGGTTTAAGCAGCGGAAGATTTACCACCGAGTGGTTTGGTGAGGAAAAACCCATGTACGATAATGCTACCGCAGAAGGCCGATCTAAAAACAGACGTGTTAATATTGCCATTGTACCTAATGAAACCATGGTACAACAAGCGCAACAAGAAGCCGGATCTAATTAATAATTTTTTCTAAAACTATTCGGCCGTTACAGCGGAGTTAAATATATTACAGACCTTATAATTTAAAACGTATAAGGTCTTTTTTTATGATGATAAAATACATAGCGCAACGCAGCCAAATCGCTGAAACCAATATAAAAAGCACCATTCAACTACTGAATGACGACTGTACCATTCCTTTTATTTCACGCTACAGAAAAGAAGCTACCGGAAATTTAGATGAAGTCCAAATTGGTGATATTGTAAAATACAAGGAGCAATTTGAAGCGCTAGAAAAACGGAAAACCGCTATTTTAAAAGCCTTAGAAGAACAAGGCGTTTTAACAGAAACCCTAAAGCAAAACATCGCAGCGGCTCAAGACCTTGTTGTACTTGAAGATCTTTATTTACCCTATAAGAAAAAGCGAAAAACCAAAGCTGAGACCGCTCGTAAACATGGTCTAGAACCCTTGGCTAAGATTATTATGAGCCAAAAGGCTAAGGATATCGCTTCTATAGCCAATAAATATACCAATAGTGATGTGCCATCTGCAGACGCTGCGCTAGAAGGTGCCCGACATATTATTGCCGAGTGGATTAATGAACGTGCCGATATTAGAACAAGTTTACGACATCAGTTAGAGCGGCATGCGCAAATTGCCACAAAAGTCATTAAGACGAAAAAAGATGAGGAAAAAGCGCAGAAATTCAGAGATTATTTTGATTGGTCAGAATCCTTAAATCGTATTCCATCGCACCGATTACTCGCAATTTTAAGAGCGGAAAGCGAAGGCTTTATACGCTTGAAAATAGAAATTGATGAGATAAGAGCTTTAGAACAAATAGACCGCCGTATTATACGCAGTCAGAATGCCTGTGCAGACCAAATAGAACTAGCCATTTCAGACGCTTATAAGCGCTTGTTATATCCTTCTTTAAGCAAAGAAACCCTCAATAAAGCAAAAGATAAAGCCGATGAAGCTGCCATTACCGTCTTTGCAAAGAACTTAAAGCAATTACTTTTAGGATCGCCTTTAGGCGAAAAACGCGTTTTAGCAATAGACCCAGGATTTAGAACCGGTTGTAAAGTGGTTTGCTTAGATGCCCAAGGGGCCTTAAAACACAATGAAACCATTTACCCGCATGCGCCAAAAAATGACAGTCATGGTGCCATAAAAAAGATTTCTTCCTTAGCCGAAGCTTATAAAATTGAAGCCATTGCCATTGGTAATGGAACGGCATCGCGTGAAACGGAAGCCTTGATTCGGAAAATTCAATTTAAAAACGACATTCAGGTTTTTGTGGTGAGTGAAGCTGGGGCAAGTATTTATTCGGCTTCAAAAATTGCCCGTGACGAATTCCCTAATTACGATGTCACCGTTCGTGGTTCGGTATCGATTGGAAGACGCTTGCAAGATCCTTTAGCAGAATTGGTAAAAATTGATGCTAAATCTATAGGCGTAGGGCAATATCAGCATGATGTAGACCAAACCAAACTTCAAAAAGAATTGGACGTGGTGGTTGAAAATTGTGTGAATACCGTTGGTGTTAATATTAATACCGCCAGTATTCCATTGTTGAGTTCGGTTTCGGGTATTGGACCAAAGCTCGCTGAAAACATTGTTAATTACAGGAATGTAAACGGAGCGTTTACATCGAGAAGCCAGATTAAAAAAGTACCACGTTTGGGTGGAAAAGCCTTTGAACAGGCCGCTGGTTTTTTAAGAATTCGCGATGCTAAAAATCCTTTAGACAACTCTTCTGTACATCCAGAAACCTACAAACTGGTCGAAAAAATGGCCAAAGATGAAGGAATTTCACTCCAAGATCTTATTGGACAAAAAGCCAAACTTCAAAAAATAGATTTAAAAAAATATTATACCGATACAGTGGGCTTGCCTACGCTTCAAGACATTATAAAAGAGTTAGAGAAACCTGGATTAGATGTCCGAGAACAAGCCAAGGTATTTAGTTTTAATCAGAACATAAAAACCATATCCGATTTACACGAAGGGCAATTATTACCAGGGATCGTTAATAATATCACCAATTTTGGGTGTTTTGTAGATGTGGGTATTAAAGAGAGTGGTTTAATTCACGTTTCAAATCTATCGGATAGCTTTGTTAAAGACGTCAATGAACATGTCCACTTGCATCAGCAAATTATCGTTAAAGTTTTAGAAGTTGATGTAGCGCGAAAACGTATTCAACTTAAACTAATCAGTTAATGCTTAAAATAGCCTTTCACCCCATTTACAAACATCATTTACCTGTCGGGCATCGTTTCCCTATGGAAAAATATGAGCTGCTCCCCGAACAACTTCTACATGAAGGCACCTGCGAGCATCACAATTTCTTTACTCCTGAGAAACCTAATGACAAACATATTGTAGCGGTGCATAGCCCAGACTATTATTACGATTTAGTCAATTTAACCTTAGACCAACGCGCTGCTATAAAAATTGGATTTCCTCTCAGTAGAACCTTAATTGAACGGGAAATTATAATCGCAGATGGTACAATTAAAGCCAGTGAATTTGCGCTAACAAATGGTATAGCCATGAATATTTCTGGCGGTACACATCATGCGTTTTCAGAACGCGGCGAGGCCTTTTGTTTATTAAACGATCAAGCAATTGCTGCGAGGTACCTTCAACATAAAGGCTTAGTGAAAAAAATATTAATTGTAGATCTCGATGTACACCAAGGCAACGGAACGGCTGAAATTTTTCAAAATGACGCTTCAGTATTTACCTTTTCAATGCACGGTAAAAGCAATTATCCGTTTAAAAAAGAACAGAGTGATCTCGATATTGCCTTAGAAAAGCACACCGAAGACACCCATTATTTAAGCCTATTAAAAGCCACACTTCCTAAGTTAATTGAAGAACAACAACCCGATTTTATATATTATTTATGCGGCGTAGATGTCATCGCTTCCGATAAGTTAGGCCAGTTGAGTCTCACTATTGAAGGTTGTAAAGCACGTGATCGATTTGTACTAGACCTTTGCCAAAAACACCAAATTCCGGTGATGTGTAGTATGGGTGGTGGTTATTCTCCAGAGATAAAAACCATTGTAAATGCGCATGCCAACACCTTCCGCTTGGCCCAAGAGCTTTTCTTTTAAAAGGTCGAATTTGTACGAAAGCAATTTCAATGAAATATTTTACAATAGGATGAACTATGCTTATCTTTGAAAGAAAACCGCATCCTATGTTATCAAAAACGATTGAAGCCGCCCTTAATAAACAAATTAGAATTGAAGCTGAATCTTCTCAAGCCTATTTAGCAATGGCCATTTGGGCTGAAGTAAAAGGTTTAGAAGGCATCTCTAATTTTATGTATGACCAATCTGATGAAGAACGCACGCACATGCTTAAGTTAGTCAAGTTTGTTAACGAGCGTGGCGGACATGCCCATGTATCAGAATTAAATGCGCCTAACGTTACTTTTGAATCTTATAAATCTATGTTTGAAACCTTATTAGAGCATGAAATTTTTGTTTCTGAAAGCATCAACGATTTGGTTCATATTGCGCTACAAGAAAAGGATTATGCTACACATAACTTTTTACAATGGTACGTTGCAGAACAAATTGAAGAAGAAGCGACTGCCAGAACCATCTTAGATAAGGTAAAAATGATTGGTGATGATAAAGGTGGTTTATACCTCTTTGATAGAGACATTCAACAACTCACGGTAAGTTCGGCTGCAGAAACCCCTGAGGATTAAAATGTTAAATTCTATTTAGATTAAATATAAATAGTTATTTTTGCCCTCGAAATTATAGAGCGCCTCTAAAAAAGGAACGTTAATTATGGGTAAAAAAAAGAAAAACAAGAAGCTTAAAAAAGAACGTCTTAAAATTCTTGAAGCCTCCGGATTAGACCACAGCAGTAAAGTAAAATCTAAATGCTGTAAGAAATTTAAAAAATCTGAAAACAAGCGTTGTAAAAAATGTCCTTGTTTTGATTTGCTCAAAAAAGTCGCTTAAATAAAAAGCCCAAAGTCTAAGTTAAATTTAGACTTTGGGCTTTTTTATGGCTAGTCCTTTCTGAACCCACGAGCCTAAAACAAATTTAAAATGCTTACTTACAAGTCATTAGCACTATAAAATCCTCAGGATTCAAAAATTTTATTGTACTTTTAATTGCTCTTCACACGCAACATACACCAATCATTTTTGTTCTTGTGTGAAACGTAAAAGCCCTCAGAACAACAGCTCCAAAGGCTTCAAAACCGTTTAAGCAGCCCTAATTAAAGACCTTAATCGCTCCTTATGTTTATTAAAAGGGCACTGAGAGTCCCTTAGATAAAGCACGTTCAATCTATTTAAATAATAAACATTATGAACCGAAATGACTTCATCAAATCCACAGCGCTTAGCATAGGAGCATTAGCGACACTGCCAATTATGTCCTCACAAGAAAAGCTAGCAAACCAAAGCACCAATACCGCTTCCCCCTTACAAAAACAGACACCAAAAATTGTTAAACACAAGGAAGGCCTTCTGTTGAATGTTTTAGGCGACCAGCAGAACATTAAGTTAACCGCCAAAGACACCAACGGTCAATACACCTTAATAGTGCAGTATAACGATCCTGGGATTGGTATCCCTGCCCATGTACATGATAATGAAGACGAAGTGTTTCAGGTTTTAGAAGGTGAAGTTGCCATGAGTATTGGAGAAAAAACTAGCACCCTAACAGCGGGCGATCTTATATTTTGTCCTCGAGGCATCCCCCACTCTTGGAAGGTTATAGGCGATCAAAAAGCAAAAGCCATTTTAAGTATATTTCCTGCTGGCCTAGAACAGATGTTTATGGCCTTAGCAGAATTACCGCCCGGACCTCCTAATATGGAATTGGTTAGCAAAATTTGTGCGCAACACGGTGTTCATTTTGTGTAAGTTCCGTATTTGCAAAAAGGATATCTTGTTAAAGGCTCAACCCTTATAAAACCTTACAAAAATGCCTTGTTGTCCTTATTATTTTTTAAATTAGGATCTTCAGATGAGAAGATAGACATCTTATTTAGACCCTATCAGATGCGTTAAAAAGAAGTATCTAATCAAAAGTTGTCTTGATAGCAATCGTCTTCAATACCATCAAACAAATAATAAAAGCTTACATAAAATTATGACCAACAATTTTACATTACACAACGGCATTAGTATCCCCTCCATTGGCTTTGGAACTTGGAAAACTCCTGATGGAGAAACGGCCATTCAATCGATAAAAGAAGCAGTAGACACCGGTTATCGTCATATAGATGCGGCCGCCATTTACGATAATGAAGTGGGGGTCGGAGACGGTATTAAAGCTTCTGGTATTGACCGTAAAGACCTTTTTGTGACCAGTAAATTGTGGAATTCAGAACGCGGATACGATAGCACGATAAAGGCTTTTGAAAAGACCTTAAAAGATTTACAACTCGATTATTTAGACCTTTATTTAATTCATTGGCCTGCTGCCGCTCATCAATTTAAAAATTGGAAAGCCCTTAATACTGAAACGTGGAAGGCCATGGAAAAGCTTTACAAGGACAAAAAAATAAAAGCAATAGGCTTAAGCAATTTTATGCCACATCACCTGGAAGCTTTGCTTGAAGACGCCACGATAAAACCCATGGTTAACCAAATTGAATATCATCCCGGTTTTATGCAAGCGGAATGTGTAAACTTTTGCAAGACTAATGACATTCAGGTAGCAGGTTGGAGCCCTTTAGGTCGAGGTGAAGTCTTAGACCACCCCTTATTAAAAGAAATTGCAGAAGCTCACAACAAATCAGAAGCTCAAATTTGTATCCGTTGGGCCTTACAAAATGGTGTAGTACCACTACCTAAATCTGTTACACCACACCGCATTAAAGCCAATTTTGAGGTTTTTGACTTTGAAATTTCTGATTCTGAGATCAAAGCTATTAATGCCTTAGACACTATAGGAGCTTCAGGTTTAGATCCAGACAGTGTAGAATTTTAACCCTTATAGCCCAAGCTAAAACAACCTTTAATGCGTCCGTTACCTAACCTATGACCAGAAGCAAAACATTTTACAGTAAAATATCTTATGGTTTACTCGTTATCCTATTTTTAGTGTTTTATGGGTCTTTAATTCCAATATATATAACCGATGGCATTACTATAAATATCAGTAGCCTGTTTGTCATGGTAAGCTTAGTTTACGGGTGTATTGTTTATCTATTTTTTAATACCACTTATACAATAACCCCACAGCACCTTATTATAAAATGTGGGTTTATCCGTTATAAACCTATTCCTATAAAAAGCATTACCTCTATGGCTAAATCTTCAAATATTATAAGTTCACCTGCAGCATCTTTTGATCGTATAGAAATTAGATATGGTAAGTTTGATGAGATCATTTTGTCTCCTAAAAACAAATCGGAATTTGCCGCCTACTTAAAGCAATTAAATCCGAAGATTGAAAATCGCATAGAGAATTAAAAAAACCTCTAAAATATTTCATTTCTAGCTTTTTAAGGTAAGAAAAAAACAATATTTAAGTGAAAATAACCTTAAAAATAGGCTTTTTGCGGAGTTCATCCTGAAAAAAGGTTCCTTTACGGTCATTTTGGTTTAATTAAGAATTATTTTATAATTTCGTAAATACAATAGCATCCCCTACCCAAAATGCTAATCCATTAAAAACCCCTATATGAAAACAAATTTAATTAATGTCAGAAAAGAAGTAGAAAGCTACGCAAGCCAATCGAAACTCACCGAATTAGAAGTTGTTGAAAAATTAAAAGACTATTATTTCAACAAAAAAGTCAACGAGAACTTAACCTTATATAAAAAGGGAAAGAAAAAAGTCAGTGAAATTAATAGAGATTTAAAAATTTCATCACGACGCTTCTATGCCATCTTAGACAAGAAAAATATCAGCTACACAAAATACAATAAGTCAAAAAACAAAGAGCAAGTAGAATAAGCCTTACCTTTAGCAGCTCTATGAAACGCATGCTAAGCTATATTTACCCGGTTACAAAAACAATTTCTTCTGCTTACAGTGGTGATTTAGAAATTACCTGGTATAATGGCAAAAAACATCTGAATTCTAAAAATGCCAATTATAGTTATGGCTCTTTACAGCGCATTTTAAAAATTGGACTTCAAAAATTAAATCTTTCAGATGTGCACTCTGTACTTATTTTGGGTATGGGAGGCGGCAGCGTGATAAAAACTTTAAGAGACGATTTTAACTACCTTAGCCCTATTGAGGCCGTAGAAATTGACCCTGTTATTGTAGAGATTGCTAAACATGAATTTGGTATTACCGAAAACAAAAATCTTAAAATACATTGTACAGATGCTTTTGAATTTATAACAGCAAATTCAAAAGCATTCGACTTAATTATTGTGGATCTTTATATTGATTTATCGGTTCCCGATAAATTTTTAAGTGAAACGTTTTGGACACAGATTTTAGCCTCCAAATCGTCTAAAGGTTGTATTCTTTTTAACGCTTCCGTACAGGCTAAAAACGCCTCTAAAATTGACGACTTGGTCCAGTTCCTAAAAACGAAAGTTTACCAAGTTCAAGTTTATAAAAAAGTAAACAACACCAATACCTTAATCATTGCCAATGGTTTATAAGCATTTTATTAGTATATTGTAAACACTTAATTTTACAACATGCGAAGAAAATGTCCGGAATGTGGTGATGTTATTGTCGGCAGAATTGATAAAAAATACTGCAGCGACGGCTGTAGGAATTCGCAGAACAATCGTCTCAACAAAGACTCTAAAAATCTTATTAGGAATACCAATAATCGCTTAAGAAAAAATTACAGAATTCTAGAGGCCCTAAATCCAAATAAAAAGATGAAATGCTCTAGAGCCAAACTTATAGAAAAAGGCTTCGATTTTAATTATTTTACAAGCCTCTATACCACCAAGGCAGGTACCATCTATTATTTTGTCTACGATCAAGGATACCTTCCTTTAGAAGGTGATTATTACGCCTTGGTAAAACGCGACGATTAATAACTCTTCTTAATACTATTATTCCAGTTTTCACCTTTAAGTTGCAAGGCGGCAACTAAAATATCTTTTTGGCTAATTTGCCCAACGAGTTTTCCATTTTCAACAATAGGGAAACGACGCCGTTTCGATTGTAAAAACTTATTAGCAGCATCAAAAACATCCATATTACCATCAATGGTTTCTACATCTACAATCATACGCTTAGCCACCGTATCATGTTCTAAAGGCATATTATAATAACGGCTATCACTCAATTGTTTTAAGCAATCCCCTTCAGAAATAATACCTATTAACTCTTGGCGTTCGTTAACCACTGGACCACCAGAAATTTTGTGTTGAATTAGAGACTCTACAACATCTTGCACAGATTGCTCCGGCCTAAACGTAATTAAATTAGTAGACATATAATCCCTGACGCGTAACGTACGAACTTCGTTAACCTGCTGCTGTTTACGAGCCCCTTGAAAGCTTTTGATTCCCATAATAGTGTTGTTTAAATTGTTAGAGATAAACATAAAGTTACTGAAAATTAATGACTTATAAAAATCAAATTCATAAGATAGAAATATTAACTACCTTTAAAACCATTAATGAATAGACAAGTATTGAAAACTCAAATTAGCATTATGGGCTGCGGTTGGCTTGGCCTCCCTTTAGCCACAACCTTGGTAGAACTCGGATGTGCCATTAAAGGCTCTACGACCTCTGATAAAAAATTAGCGCAGCTTAGAGCGCAAAATATTATCCCTTATCGTTTAGAACTCACGCCTCACACCCTAAGTGCCTCTTATCCTGACTTTTTAAAAGGAAGTGATACTCTCATCATTAATATCCCTCCAGGGTTAAGAAAAAACCCACATAAAAATCATGTGGCTGAAATTCAACTTTTAATTCCTGAACTTGAAAAACAAGCTATAAATCATGTGCTATTTATAAGCTCTACAAGTGTCTTTGAAGACGCGACCTCATGTCCTGTTATTACAGAACATACGAAACCTAACACACAAAGCGAAAGTGGTAAACAGCTTCATGCTGTAGAACAGTTACTTCAGAAAAATAAAAATTTTAAAACTAGTATTTTACGCTGTGGCGGTCTTGTTGATGAGCAGCGGCACCCCGGACAATTTCTTTCCGGAAAAACCAACCTAACAAATCCTGAAGCTCCTATTAATTTAGTGCATAAAACAGATGTTATTGGCATTATTACCGCTATAATTAAACAGGGTCTTTGGGGGCAAACCTTCCATGCCGTTTATCCTAAACACCCTACAAAAGCAGCCTACTATATGGCATATTGTAAAGCCAATAAACTTCCACTTCCCAGCTTTATACACGACCAAAACAGTAAAGGAAAACACGTTAAAAGTACAGAAACTCGCAAAGCATTAAACTATTCGTTTCTGGTAGAGCCCTAGAAATTAATAGATTTTTAAGATCAATTCCTATTAATTTTCATAGATTTAACCCATTATTTTTAATACATCTAAGAACAACAAACTTAAAACAAATGAAGACCATTACAATAAGCCTGCTTATGCTATTTTCTTTAAGTGCATTTGCTCAGAGCAACACCGAGTTAAAAAAACATTTCGAAGCCTACTACAAGCAAATGAAAGCTCAAGGCGATAAGCAAGGGGTAATAAATGCTATGACTCATCTTGACGTCATTGAACCTTCTGTAGCTCGTAAGGATACCTTAGCCTATATTTACCTTTCTGAAGGGCAATATATGCAAGCTTTAAACACCATTGGTGTAGATAAAAATGAGAGCGATTCTGATATGAATGTGGAAGTTAAAGCCGTAGCTCTAAAAAATCTAAACCAACCAAAGATGGCTTTAGAGCATTTTGAAGTGCTTTATAAAAGAAACCCTAATGTGTATTTAGCTTATGAAATCGCTGATATGAACATTCAGACCGGTGATTTAGCTGGCGCTAAAGAGAAATTAAATTACGCGCTATCAAACGTAAAAGACGATATGAAACGTGCGTTTTACGAAACCCAAAAGCCTTATGAAACGTCTATGAAAGCGGCAATTTTTTACCTTAAAGGGCTTTTAACGTTCAACGAAAACAAAACCGCGAATATCGATGCGGCTTTAAAACTTATGAACGATGCTTTAGCTATTGACCCTAATTTTAATTTAGCAAAAATTAGTAGAGAAGCTTTAGAGGCTCAAAAAGCACAACAAGCAGCAGCACAAAACAAAAACTAAGACCACTAGTCTTATTAACCTAAAAAAGGCAGCTCAATGAGCTGCCTTTTTTTATGGCTATATCATGATCGGATGAGCAAATCTGCACATACTTCCTGGTGTAAATCCTTCAAATTAAAGGCCATTACTCAGGCAAAATTTTATTGTAGGTTTCGCGTTCAAGCTTCTTATTCATCATGTCATTCAGATTAGAAAAAGCTATAAAAAGCCCTTTTATACTCTCTAAACGCGTGGTATTTTTAATATTATCTAAAGTAAGATTTTCATTGAGCTGTAAAAGCTCGGTTTCAATCACGGCAATACGCGATTCTATAGGATTGGTTTCAAACGCCTCTGGTAATTTATTTTTAAACTCTAAAATAAACTTTTTAAGCACCGCTTTATCCCCATTAAAAAAGGAGAAATCACCTCTTTTAAGAAAATCGAGCTGACGCCCTAATTCATGGTACTCCCCCCAAGAAGCAATGGCACGATCGGCTTCCGGACTTAAAGCAAAATCTCTATATTCTAAAGACTCAATCATTTTAGCCGTAATTTTTTTGGAAGTCGTTTCTACAGCCACCTCTTGTACCACAGTCTCGTTTTTTGCGTCTTCATTACAACTAGAAAGCCCAATAAAACTCAAAAACAATAGGATATATCTCAATTTCATAAGTCGTTTTTAATTTTACGGTAAATATACTAAACAATCTATTTTTAATAACAAACCCTAGGCACAATCCCACGTTAAGGAATTCTCAAATAAAAGCGTTTATTTTCTTATAAATTTAATATTGCAGCCTCTTTATTCTTATTACTTTTGCAAAAATTTAAATAGCACAAATGTCTTCAAAAATACTCATCATTGGTGCCTGTGGGCAAATAGGAACAGAGCTAACGGCTAAACTAAGAGAACTCCACGGGGTTGACAATGTAATAGCAAGTGATATTAACACAAGGAACCTAGATCTGGTTAACGCGGGCCCTTTTGTTATTTTAGATGCTAAAAATTTTAATGCCATTAAAGATTGCTGCATTAACCACAAGATTGATACCGTGTATCTAATGGCGGCTTTATTAAGCGCAACAGGTGAGAAATACCCTATGGAGGCTTGGGACTTAAACATGAACTCTTTATTTCATGTCTTAAACTTAGCAAAAACCAAACTTATTAAAAAGATTTTTTGGCCAAGTAGTATTGCAGTATTCGGACCAACAACACCAAGAGAAAACACACCTCAACATACCATTTGCGAACCTACAACCGTTTACGGAATTACTAAACAAGTCGGTGAACGCTGGTGCGAATATTACCATGATAAGTACAATGTAGATGTGAGAAGTATTCGTTATCCAGGCATTATTAGCCATAAAGCCATGCCAGGTGGTGGGACTACAGATTACGCCGTTGAAATTTATCATGAGGCCATAAAGCATGGAACTTACGAAAGTTTTTTATCTAAAAATACAAAGCTTCCCATGATGTTTATGGATGATGCCATTAAAGCAACAACAGATATCATGCAAGCTCCGACAGACGCACTAAGCATTAGATCATCTTACAATTTAGCAGCCATTAGCTTTACCCCAGACGCTATTGCTGAGAGCATTAAAGCAGAAATACCTGAGTTTACCATGACTTATAAGCCCGATTTTAGACAAGCTATTGCAGACAGTTGGCCGTCTTCTATTGATGATACCGTAGCTCGAAAAGATTGGAATTGGTCGCATAATTTTGATCTTAAAAAGATGACTTCGGAAATGCTTACTCAATTAAAGAAAAAATATAAGCCCTAATATTTATATAGTATTACATCGTTTTATGCTTATATTGATGAATATATTGTAAATCAATGTTTTCAATCATAACAAAAAAGGAATATAGTATCCCTATTCTATCATTCCTTGCCCTAAATCTTATTATTCTATCCATTTGGAGTATAGCGATTAACACCCAAAAATTAGCCTTAAAAGAGCAAGTAGAAACTCTTGGAGAACTTTTAACCAATAAATTCTACAGTATTGTAAATTCGGACATTGAGCGCTTAGAAAACCTTAAAGACCGCCTGCAAACTACGGATGGCTACTATTTTAAATATTGGGAACATGATGCTGAAACTATCTTAGAACAAAACAAGTCGTTTAAGTTTATAGAATGGATTGATAGTTTAATGATCATCAAAAAAGTTAATCCATTAAAAGGTAATGAGGCCGTTGTAGGTTTAGATATTTCTAAATTAGAATACCGAAAAGACGAATGGATTAAACACCGTTTAGATAGCACCACTAACATTACCCAATGGGCAAAACTCACGCAAGGGGGCAATTCGTTTTTAGTGGATGTCCCCGTCTATTTTAATAATCGTTTTCAAGGCACCATTACTGCTGGTATGGATTTTAAAACAAACTTAGATGCCTATATCAGTAATTTAAAAGACTTTGCTATTGAAATAAGAGACAACAAAGGTGCTGTTTTTTACACTTATAATGAAATTTTAAAGAACAACTCTAATTTAGACTTTCATTATTTTAACAACTTTACCATAGACCACCGCGATAATGAACAATGGTCGATGACCATAACACCAGTGTCGCCTAATTTTCTTATGGATAAGAGCGCATCATTGTTAAATATGCTCTACTTTGGCTTGGTCCTTTCTGCCTTAATGAGTCTATTAATATTCTTCTATTTAAAAGCCAAAAAAGAAGCTTTACGGACCCGTATTAGTTATAAGAAATTAAAACGTGCCAATAAAAAACTAAATAAAGAACGTAATAAGGCCGAAAAAGCTTCCAAGGCAAAGACGGAGTTTTTATCGAATATGAGCCATGAAATACGCACGCCTTTAAATGCCATATTAGGGTTTATTCAATTGCTACAAGATTCAGATAACGAAGCCAGTAATAAGACCTTTCTAGATCTTATGGACAAATCGTCTAAAAACCTCCTCGCCTTAGTCGATGATGTTTTAGATATTGATAAAATTGAATCGCGAGAAACGAGTCTCAACCTCGTTACCTTTAAGCCATCTACTGAAATAAAAGCCATTGTAAGTCAATACACCTCTATCTATAATGAAAAGGACCTTTACCTTAAGTTAAACATTATACAAAGCCACGATGCCACAGTAATTGGTGATGAAGGTAAATACAACCAGATTTTAATAAACCTTATTAAAAACGCGTTAAAATTCACCGTAGCCGGAGGTGTAACCGTAAGCTATGAAGAACATATCCAAAACGAAAACCTACAAGTACAGTTAACCATAAACGACAGTGGTATTGGGATTCCTAAAGATAATTTAACACGGATATTTGAACGCTTTACGCAAATAGATTACGGCTTAAAGAAAAAACATTCAGGAAGTGGACTTGGACTCTTTATTAGCAAAAGCCTTGTTGAACTTATGGGCGGTAAAATTAGCGTAGAAAGTAAACTGCAAGTTGGGAGTCGGTTTACGGTAGACATTCCGTTTACAATTTCAAAAGAATTAAAAGCTGAAGACCTCGAAGCCCAATTGGCAACTATTAACTTAAAAGCCCTTAATGTTCTTATTGTTGATGATAATAAAATTAACATTCTCGTGCTAACTAAAATTTTAGAACAGTTGGGTATTACACCAGATACGGCAGAAGATGGTAAACAAGCTTTAGAAGCTGTTACAAATAACAACTATCAATTGGTCTTAATGGATATTCATATGCCAAATATGAATGGTTACGAAGCCACTAAAATCATCCGAAAAACCAATAAAGATATTGTCATATTTGGCCTCTCCGCTAATGTGACCAAAGAGGCCATTAAACGCTCTGCTGATGTTGGAATGAATGATTACCTCACCAAACCCCTATATAAAGACAAGCTGAAAAAATTACTTATTGATTATTTTTCTTAAATCCAGCTAATAGCAAGCTCCTACAACCCTACACCTTCTTAAAGCCCATTGTTTTCATTTAATGAGCAACCTTGTGCCAAGCCTTTACATTTAGATAAAGCTCGCTCTTGGTGTTTCGCTACATAGGATTAAACCACAATTTTGAAATTTTTATCCCTATAGTAACACTATCCCTACCCTATGGATACTGTATACTTAGTGTATGCTTAGTGTATGCTTATGCAAAGTCGTAAAGGGGGCTTTAGAGTTCAGTTTACGCTAAAAATAAAATCCTGCAAGTCTACAAAAGGGTTGTGATAGAAGCTTTTTCTTTCGAAACCAAAATCCAAAAAAAATTTAATTGAATCGATTAGTTTTAATTTTCAGAATTCATTATCTTATAGGAGAATTACTACAACGCTAAAATTGGACTAACCTTAAACCTAAATATATGACTACACTTACTATTGGAAAAATTTTAAAAACCTACAAAAACCACCTTACAGATTATGAATTAAAACAATTAAAAAAGATTCAAACCGAACAAACAAGCTTTTCAGAACAAGTACAGGCTTTAAAGTCAGCCTTATTTGGAGAAGAGTGGGATTTTATGATGCGTGAAATTTCTGATGACGGCAACCCCATGTCAGATGCCTATACAGACCGCGTTAATAAAAAAAGAGCCGCTTTTGGCGTTGGCCCCATTAATGACGATGGTTTTCCAACCGACGACAGCTCTCAGCTGTTCTGTGAAGAAGTGGTAAGACACTCCAAAAACTATAAAGAACTCCTTGAGCTTAAAAGGAAGAAAGCCAAACAAATTGTATTTGTGGATATGGATAACGTTTTGGTGAATTTTCAATCAGGAATTGATAGAATTTCAGAAGAAGAAAAAGAGCAGTATAAAAATGATTTAGACAATGTACCTGGTATATTTTCTCTAATGGACCCGTACGAAGGCGCTATTGAAGGCTACCAATGGCTGGCTAAAAACTTTGATACCTACATCTTATCTACAGCACCTTGGAAAAATCCTTCCGCATGGACCGATAAACTCTTATGGGTACAAAAACACCTCCCAGAAGTGGCCGAAAAAAGACTCATACTATCGCACAACAAACAGTTAGCGCATGGAGACTTCCTTATTGATGACCGTACCGCAAATGGCGCTGGAGATTTTAAAGGCAAACATATTCACTTTTGCGCCGAAGACAAGGGATTTAAGGATTGGAAAGCTGTAGTGTCCTATTTAAAAAATCTAGCTTAAGCCTTGAGCAACACAATTAAACAGAACAACAATGCAGGCCATGTATTATTATGTAAACCTCGCCTGCTAAAAACCTTATTAAAGCGCCTATGACTCTACATCAACTTATAAAAACCAATGCATGGCCAAAGGTCTCGGTAAAACTTCTGGAATTATACCCAAAAAGTAAAGCAAATCTTCTAGATTACAAGTTAGTGTATGAAGAATTAGGGAAGATGAAACCCCAACAGTCCGATTTTACTCTCATTATCTCTAAAGAAATTGATGACGACGAGGAATTTATAGACGTTTCGGGACTTCATAACCAACCTAAAACAGAAGAAGAGAAATACCCCCAAGCTTTAGAATTTTGTCCTTGGAGCGATTGGCTTGGTATGGCTGTTTCTAAAGATAGTCTCAACACCTACTCGGAACTAGATATTATTGCTTTTTGCCTTTATGAAATGACCTTTATAAGCTTTTTAGAAGCGGATATTGAACAAGCCAAAAACACCATGAAATCGGTAGGAAAAACAGATGAAGTAAAAGAATTTGTCACTTTAGAAGAGGTTTTAAATGTTCTAAATGAAAAATAACAACTTAAATCTAATTATATAAATGAAAAACGAAAACACAACAAATAAAATTATGAACGAAAAATTTAAAGATTTACCCGTAGATGAAGACACACAAATTATTTTAAGCTTTGCAACTAAAGTAGAACATTATGATGTCGTTTACCAAAAGTGGTATTGGAGCGGGATTTATGCAGAGAGTATTATTTTCTGCAATGAAGATGTAACTCCGTTAAGTGAAGAAGAAATTAAAAAAGAAGTTGCTGAAAATACAGCCTTGCTAAAGGACAACTCACAAATGACAATAAAAAGAGGAGATAAATACACCTTTGTAAATTTTAATTTCATTACTGAATAAAAAAAACATCTCCTAAAAGGCTAGAAAGCCTTCACTTTCTTCACTATTAATGTTATCAAACAGTTTTACAGCCTTAAAAGAACATGCACTTAGCTATGATTGGTCAACGATAGCATTGACCTTAATGGGAAACTATCCTGATACAGAAAAACAGATAAAGCAATTCTAAGTCCATAGCCAGTTTAGGCTATTACCTAGCGTGTACATACGCACGGCAAACTTACTTTTACATAAAAACAACCGAGGTATATAAACACAAAAAAGCCTCTACATTTCTGTAAAGGCTTTTGATTTAAATAAGCTCCTCTTCTTAGGCTCGAACTAAGGACCCTCTGATTAACAGTCAGATGCTCTAACCAACTGAGCTAAAGAGGAAGGTTATTTTTTTCGCGTTTGCGAGTGCAAATATATAACGCATTTTCGTTTCCACAAAACATTTTTGATATTTTTTTAAAAAAAATTTCAAAATTTAGTTTGTGACCGCTTTAAAGATGTCATTACCATTGGCAAATAACACTAAAGCGATTAAAATAAAGAACCCTACCATTTGTGCGCGTTCTAAAAACTTTTCGCTTGGCTTACGTCCTGAAATCATTTCATATAATAAAAACACCACATGGCCACCATCTAAAGCCGGAATAGGCAATAGGTTTAAAATAGCTAACATGATTGATAAAAAGGCGGTAAGACCCCAAAAGTAAGGCCAGCTCCATGCACTTGGAAATTGATCGTAGATGGCTTTAAAACCTCCTAAGCCTTTGTAGGCTCCGGTACTCGGATTAAAGATCGCCGCTAACTGATCAAAATAGTTGGTAATGGTTTTTGTAAACTTACGTCCTCCGGCAGAAAAACTTTCTCCAAAAGAATATTGCTTACGTGTAACTTCTAAATAACCCAATTCATCAAAACGACTAAAATTGTTAGTCCAAGGACGAATTCCAAATTTACCTTCTTCATCGAGTGCCAACTCTTCTTTAACAACACTATTATCTGGTTTTAAAACTTCAACAGTAACCGTTTCATTTTTTAAATCCTTCGTAAAGTTTTCAACCTGATCAAAATATTTAATTTCGGTACCATTAATACTTGTAATGATATCACCCATTTTTAAATCTTTCTTGGCATTTAAAGACGAATCTGCAACTTCACCCACCATAAAGGGCACACGATACTCAAAATTAAGCTTACTCTTACTTGCTGAGTATTGCCCTAAAAAGTCTTCAGGTAAGGTCATCACCTTCTGTTCTCCGTTACGTTCTATAGTAATGGTTTCTGCACTAATAAGATTAAACCCAATATCAGAATCATTAACAACAGGCGTATCATTAATACTTAAGATTTTATCTCCGGTTTTAAAACCAATCTCTAATAAGGTTGGGTTATCAATCCAGTATCCATCTTTTAGACTGTCTACTTTTACATCAGAATCGCCATAAGCAAATGAAACAGCAACATAAATAACATAAGCGAGGATAAAATTCACAGTAACCCCTCCTAACATTATAATAAGACGTTGCCAAGCCGGCTTAGAGCGGAACTCCCACGGTTGTGGTGGTAAGGCCATTTGCTCCTTATCCATGCTCTCATCAATCATCCCTGCAATTTTAACATAACCTCCTAAAGGCAACCATCCGATACCGTAAACCGTATCGCCGATTTTCTTCTTGAAAAGTGAGAATTTCACATCAAAAAAGAGGTAAAATTTTTCAACCTTAGTTTTAAAAAGTTTTGCTGGCACAAAGTGTCCTAACTCGTGCAATACAATTAGTAAAGATAAACTCAGTAAAAATTGAGATATTTTTATAATAAAGTCCATGTATTATTTTTCAAATTTCGATTTGCAAAAGTAAGGATTTTATATGACATGCGAAGGGACAGCGCCCAAGACAATCGATTAAAATTCAGCCTGCTTTATTTTTTTACAATTCTTTTGTTAATGATTTGGGTTTCTGTTTCAAACTGTATAAACAATAGCCCGGGAGCAATCCCTGAAATATCTATTTCCGAAGCCCAATCTTGAACCTGCAATAACTGCCCCAATTGGTTATAAATTGAAATTTGATGCACCACTACCTCATCTGGTTTTTGTACATACACTTCGGAACTTGAAGGGTTAGGATATAAGGTTATAACGGTGTTTCGTATAAAATCTTCAGTTCCTAAGGTTACACTATTCTGTTTAGAAATTAAATGGTAATCCGGATCAAACAGCAATTCTGAAATTTCAAAATCTACAGTTTCAATAAAAGTTTCATTATTACTTTGATGGTTTAATACAAGGTCTAAAATTTCCCCGCCTTCGCCCAAAACTCTAATCGGTACTTTAGCTTCAAAGAAATCTACAGAGCTATCACTTTGGGTTTGACCCAAGGTTACGGATAAGGCATTTCCATTTTGATTCCAATTAACTTGATAGCTCGGATACCCCTCATTATAAATCCAATCTTGAAAAAAACCGTCTAAGTCTTGCCCTGTTGAAGTTTCCATCACGCCAATAAAATCTTCTGTTTTTGCATAATCAAACGCTAAATCTGGTGCTACTAAATAATCTTGTAAACCTTGATAAAACGCAACATCCCCTAAATGCCTACGCAGTTGGTGCAATACCATAGCTCCTTTGTTATAACTTAAGCGACTGCTAAAAATTCGGCTTATACTTAAGGTATCTTGGTCCGTTAAATAAACCGCACCATTGGGTTGGGAGGTAATACTATTAATGGTTTGCTGTCTCCAGGTTTTAAAACTAGCGTCACCATCAAGGTCTTCAATAACGAGTCCGGATAAATAAGTTGCAAAGCCTTCATTTAACCAAATATCTTTCCAACTACCACAGGTAATTTTATTTCCAAACCATTGATGCGCTAATTCATGCGCAATAAGTCCTCGACTAAACGATCCCATAAAAGAAACCGTAGTATGCTCCATACCGCCGCCCCAGCCAAATTGGGCATGGCCATATTTTTCATCCGCAAAAGGATAAGGTTCAAAACGCTCCGTAAAAAAGTTCATAATATCTACCGTAACCGCAGTACTTACTTGCGCACTGGCTAAGTTTTCGGGATACACATAATTAACAATGTCGAAAGGCGCTCCTCCGTTGGCCACTTCATGGGCGTATACCTCATAGTTGGTCACCGCCAAGGCAATTAAATACGCCGGAATAGGATGACGATGCTTAAAATGCGTCACTTTTTCAGCGCCTATCAAAGTCTGACTTTGCTCTAAACCATTTGACACCGCAATATAACTCTCATTAGAAGGATTATAGGCCGGAGTGGTAATATGAACATCTATTGAATCTATCTTATCGATTAAATCTTGCTTACAAGGCCACCATCCTTTAGCACCATAAGGCTCGGAAAGCGTCCAAATAATAGGATCTCCGTTATGGGTGGTTTGCTCAAAAGAATCAAAACCAGAACTAACAGGATCTCCCGCATAACTCACCGTTAAAGAATCTAACACGCCTTGGCTTTGTACAATTGGTAGCGTAATAACCAACTCGTCATTAGAATTTTGAGCATAGCTCAACGTAACACCGCGTTGTACAACCTGAGACACCAACATATTATCCACCAAATCAAAGGTAATTTCCGTCATATCTTCTTTAGCCTCAAAATAGGTGGTGATGGCCCCAGAAATAGAAGCCTCTGAAGGATCTACATTTAGTTCTAAACGATGGTATTTTACATCGTAATTTCCTGTGTTGGCATTTTGAGAATTCATCATTTGTTGCATTGCGGATTTGGCTTCAGAAGCTCGCACCTCTTCTAAGGTTTTCTGAAAATCTTGCGCAGCAATTTGTAAGGTTAACAAACCAATAACGGCGCATATAAATGGTTTCATAACAGCAGTTTTTAATGTTAAAAATAAGGTTTTTCTTGAGATACCATTGTATTTTTGTACTTCATACCTCTTAATACCCATAGCATGTCATTTCTTTCCTT
Organism: Winogradskyella arenosi; assembly: GCF_003337305.1. GTDB lineage: Bacteria > Bacteroidota > Bacteroidia > Flavobacteriales > Flavobacteriaceae > Winogradskyella > Winogradskyella arenosi. The sequence goes on from NZ_QPJO01000001.1 coordinate 298,832, forward strand.
TTTTAAAGATTATAAAAAGTTTGGTATCTTTTTTTCTATACTATCACTGCTTATCCTCGCAATTATCTACAATATTTTAAATGTAAAACAACACCTTCCTATTTATCAACCCGGAATGGTGAGCGAGGAATTAGTAGACAGCAGCATTCAGCATCAGTTAAAATACCATACTATTGCAGATTTTAGTTTAACCAATCAAAACGGAGAAACCATTACCCAAGACAATTATAAAGATAAAATCTATGTGGCGGATTTTTTCTTCACCACCTGCCCTACCATTTGTCCTATTATGACCAAAAATATGGTTAGGGTGCAAAACGCTATTAGCGATTATAAAGATGTGATGTTACTCTCGCACTCCGTAACGCCAAAGATTGATAGTGTGGCTCAGCTTAAAAAATACGCGTTAGAAAAAGGCGTGGACGATAAAAAATGGAACCTTGTTACAGGAGATAAGAAGCAAATTTATGAACTAGCAAGAAAAAGTTACTTAGCCGTAAAGACTGATGGTAATGGCGATGAATATGATATGATTCATACAGAGAACTTTATGCTTATTGATAAAAAACGTCAAATTAGAGGCTTTTACGACGGCACAAATCCTGAAGATATAGACCGTCTTTTAGAAGATATTGAAACGCTGCGCTATTTTGAGTCCTCTTAGAAAACAACAAAGCCGTTAAATATTCCCTATCACGCTTCTTACACTAATAAAATTCTCTTATTTTTGCTTCTTTAAAACTATTCTAAATAAGCCAAGGTTGACATTAGCAGAATTAAAACGCGGACAACAAGCCATCATCACTGATGTGTCTTCTATTCATATTCCTTTAAAACTCCTAGAAATGGGCTGTTTACCAGGTAATTCGGTAGAACTTGTGCAAGTGGCACCATTTGCAGATCCGATGTACCTTAACATCAATGGCTCTCACTTAGCTATTAGAAAAGAAACCGCTATTCATATTATAATTGAAACCGTGCATGAGTAAGCAAATTAACGTCGCTTTAATAGGTAACCCTAATACTGGAAAAACCTCTGTTTTTAATGCCCTAACAGGTTTAAATCAGAAGGTTGGAAATTATCCTGGTATTACGGTTGAAAAAAAGGAAGGTATTTGCAAACTACCTCGCGGCGTCAAAGCCCATATCATTGATTTACCAGGAACGTATAGCCTAAATGCATCGTCCTTAGATGAAAATGTGGTGATTGAATTGCTTCTTAACAAAAATGGTAAAGACTATCCTGATTTAGCTGTGGTGGTCAGTGATGTAGAAAACCTTAAACGAAATCTTTTACTATTTACACAAATTAAGGATTTAGAAATTCCAACCATTTTAGTGATAAACATGTCAGACCGTATGGCCTATAAAGGCATCACCCTAGACATTGCTTACCTAGAAAAAGAACTTAAAACTAAAATTGCCTTAATTAGCACCCGAAAAAATAAAGGGATCTCAGAATTAAAAGAACTGCTTACCCATTACAAAGAAATTTCGGCAGAGCCTTGTCTAAATGCTTCTGAAATTGATACTTCTTATTTCAATAACTTAAGAAAAGCCTTCCCTAACCAATTATTATACAAACTTTGGTTGGTGATTACCCAAGACGTTAACTTCGGAAAAACCGACCGAAAGACTTATGATGCGGTTGAAGATTTTAAAACCAAATCTAAAGCCGACTTAAAGCGTTTACAGCAAAAGGAAACCATTAAGCGGTATCAATTTATAAATGAAACCTTAAAAAAAGGACAAACCATTGACCTTAAATCAGCAAAGGACTTAAGAATCAAATTAGATCGAATTTTAACGCATAAAGTTTGGGGCTATTTAATTTTTGCTGTTATCCTACTCACTATTTTTCAAGCAATTTACGATTGGTCTAGTGTTCCTATGGATTTCATTGATAGCTCATTTGCTGCCTTAAGCGAATGGGTAAAAGTGACTCTCCCAGAAGGCGCCTTTACCAACCTACTTGCAGAGGGAATTATATCGGGTCTTGGAGGTATAGTTATTTTTATTCCACAAATTGCATTCTTGTTTTTATTCATCTCTATCCTTGAAGAAAGTGGATATATGAGTCGTGTGGTCTTCTTAATGGACCGTATAATGCGACGTTTTGGATTAAGCGGAAAAAGTGTTGTGCCTTTAATCTCAGGGACGGCTTGTGCGATTCCTGCTATTATGGCCACTCGTAACATTGAAAGCTGGAAAGAACGTTTAATTACCATATTAGTGACACCGTTCACCACCTGTTCGGCAAGACTGCCTGTTTATTTAATAATCATTGCCTTAGTGATTCCTGAAGGCCGTGTGTTAGGCCTAAGCTATCAGGCTTTAACCTTAATGCTGCTGTACCTTATTGGTTTCGGCGCCGCAGTAGGCTCGGCTTGGATCCTCCATAAAATTATGGGCCAAAAGAGTAAAAGTTTCTTTGTGGTAGAAATGCCTAATTATAAACTTCCTTTACTTAAAAACGTGGCATTAACCGTTTTAGAAAAAACAAAAGCCTTTGTCTTTGGTGCAGGTAAAATAATCTTAGCGATTTCCATTGTACTTTGGTTTTTAGCCTCTTACGGTCCTGGTGATAATTTTAATAATGCTGAAAATATTGTTACTGAAAAATACGCCTCACAGAACTTAAGTGAAGACGAGCTCAACCAAAAAATAGAATCTCAAAAACTAGAACATTCTTATATAGGTATTGCGGGTCATGCTATAGAACCTGCCATTAGACCTTTGGGTTACGATTGGAAAATTGGAATTGCTATTGTTAGCTCTTTTGCAGCTCGTGAAGTCTTTGTGGGAACCCTAGCCACGATCTATAGTGTAGGGAGTGATGAAGAAGAAACCATTAAAAACCGAATGGCCGGAGAGGTTAATCCTATATTGGGTGGACCCTTGTTTAATTTTGCTTCCGGAATCTCCTTATTGTTGTTTTACGCCTTTGCTATGCAATGTATGAGTACCTTAGCCATTGTTAAAAAAGAGACCAATTCTTGGAAATGGCCGCTCTATCAATTAGTTATTATGAGTGGTTTTGCGTATCTTGTAGCTTTAGTGGCTTACCAAGTCTTAATTTAGAGATAACGGCTTACAGAATTTAAGTCCTTTGTCTTAAACGTTATTTAAAAGTCTTCTATGAACACTATTATTCAAAATATCCTCGTTTATATCGCCGTAGGCGCAGCGGTACTATTTCTTGTTAAGAAGTATGTATTACCGATGAAGAAAAAATCGACAAAAGCTTGTGGTGGTGACGATGGCTGTGGCTGCCATTAAAACCTCACCTCATAAAGTTACAAGTTAAAGCCTGAATAAGGCATAGCCATGCTTTAACCACTTCAGAAAAAACAACCTTTTATCGCGAAAAATTCAGGACTAATCCTAAAGCTTATTTTATTGGCTACTTCTAAATAAAGCCACATGTTTCAGGTTGAAACTTGATGTATCACCGCGTAGAAATACAACATTCCTATTTAAATAGAAGCAAAAAAAACATCTCGGCTTTACACCATAGTTTTACCACACTAACCAACGAAACACTTTGAAAAGTGCAGCATGGCGCTATACTAGAGATTATTAGATGCTTATTTCTCAATAAAATTTTCTGGAACTTTAAACGTCTCTTCATCGAGCGTTACAAACTTTACATTGCTTAAGGTCGCATCACCGATAACTTTACCAATACCTCCGGCTTTCGTCCACTCATAAAACTCCCATTGGTGCGCGACTGGCACCCCATCGATAGTTTTGTAATCTGAATAGCCAATGGCATGCGGATCAGACTCAGCAGCTTCTTTAGATTTATTAACCGTTACAATATAGCCTACATAATCAATCATATGTGTTTTAGGGTCGCTATAAACTACGTACCAATCATCTGGAGCATCTCCTGTATTGGCTTCAAACGTAAGCGTTTGAGCATTATAGATTTTATCTTGAAGTTTTAAAGATTCTACATCCGACCAAATAGTTCCATCATCACTTAATTTATTCGGAAATAACAAAAAGTACATCCAAGTATAAGCATCAAAACGCACGGCTTTCTCATTGACTAAATCTGGAGAGTGAAACACCTTATCATCTTGATAATAAATAAACGTTCCATCATTTAAGGCGATTTTCCCCTGTGTAGAATTGGTTAAATAAGTCATCGTTGCATTTAAACGTTCCTGACCTCCAAAATTAATTACAATATCGGTCTGTATTGCCGCCTTAGACAAAAATTCATCTTTATTATAGGCTTTCTCTATGGTTTCAATAGGAGAAGCAGGTTCTTGTTCTATAATTAACTCCGGCGTTTCCTCTACAATAGGAGACTTATTCTCATTTTTACAACTTGAAAAACAAGTGAGTAGCAACATGCAGTAAAAACTAGATTTCAAAATATGTGACATGGAATACGGATTTATAGGTTAAGAATGTTTTCAAAAATAGAACGTCAACGCAACAACAAGTGCGTTGGGCGACTAAATTAATACAATTTTAACTTTTAAAGCCTAAAAATGAGTGGTATTAGCCCTCAATTTTCTTTAAATATAAATTTTTAGCCACACTATAAGAGACTACAATTTCAGCATGTTCTAAAGCTAATTTCACAGAATGATCAAAAGGCTCTTTGTGCAATACTTTCATAATGGTGCCTAGAGCAATCTTATTACTGTCTAAATATTTTAAGAAATTAGAAGACGTATCATCAACCCCAATACATTTGTAAGTGGCCCCAACTTCGGCTTTAGCCAAAACAATTTTTTCTAAAGGTTTAAAATTTCCTTCTTTATCGGGAATAGGATCGCCATGCGGATCGTAAGTAGGAAACTCTAAGAAGGCATCCAATTCGTCCACCAACTTATCTGACTTAATATGCTCTAAATGCTCGGCGACTTCATGCACCTCATCCCATGAAAAATTTAATTTCTCAACTAAAAAGACTTCCCATAAGCGGTGTTTTCTAATAATATTGACAGCGACACGCCTACCGTCTTCCGTTAAAGTTACACCCTGATATTTTTTATAATCGGCATAATTCTTTTCCGATAATTTTTTAATCATATCGGTTACAGAAGAAGCTTTGGTCTGCATCACCTCAGCAATAGCGTTAGTATTAACGGTTTTTTCACCATTAGTACTTAAATGATAAATGGTCTTTATATAGTTTTCCTCTGTAAGTGTGATCATAAACTGAAATGTGAACTACAAATATAGAGAACTTATCTTTCTTAAAATATTTTTAGACAACTCTAAAAATATTTTTATATCTTAGCAAAAATAAATCAAGATGAAGCTAATTAATTATATTATATTTCTTTTAATTACCTCAGCAACAGCTCAAACCACGTACAAAATTCAAGGAAAGGTATTTTCAGAAGGGGCACCACTCCCTTATGCAAATATTTATATTGAAAATAGCATTAAAGGCAGCACTACTAATTCAGAGGGTGTATTTACGCTTCAAGACTTACAACCCGGCACCTATACCATTGCAGCATCATTTACAGGATTTAAACTTCAAAAAAAAACCATCACCATTCAAAATAAAGACCAAAATCTTGTTTTTAATCTTATTGAAAGTGATGCATTAAGCGAGGTTATTGTCACCGGAACGCTTAAAGCCGTATCTCGCTTAGAAAGCGCCGTGCCCGTAGAAGTTTACAGCACTACCTTTTTAAAGAAAAACCCCACGCCTAATATTTTTGAAGCACTTCAGAATGTTAATGGCGTACGCCCCCAATTAAACTGTAATGTCTGTAATACTGGAGATATTCATATTAATGGATTAGAAGGACCTTACACTTTAGTACTCATTGACGGGATGCCCATTGTTAGTGGACTTTCTACCGTTTATGGTTTATCCGGAATTCCCAATTCACTTATTGAACAAATTGAAATTGTAAAAGGTCCAGCCTCCTCTTTATACGGCAGTGAAGCGGTTGGAGGCTTAATCAATATCATTACCAAACACCCGGATAACGTCCCGCATTTTTTTGCCGATACTTTCCTAACCGGCTGGGGCGAGCTTAACCTGGACGCCGGATTTAAAGCAAAGGTAGGCGAAAAGGCAAGTGTTTTAGTCGGCACCAACTACTTTAGATTTAACGAACGCATTGATAATAACAATGATAATTTTACAGACCTTACACTGCAAGACCGCATTTCGGTATTTCAAAAATGGGATTTCAAACGTGCTCATAATCGAAAATTCTCCGTTGCCGGACGCTATTTTTATGAAGACCGTTGGGGTGGCGAATTACAATGGAATAAAAACTTTAGAGGTGGCGACGAGGTTTATGGTGAAAGTATCTACACCTCGCGTTTTGAGCTATTAGGAAACTACCAATTACCATTAAGCGAAAAGGTTAACTTCCAATTCTCGTATTCGGACCACGACCAAAATTCAGTCTACGGAAACACACCCTACATCGCACAGCAGCGCATTGGTTACGGGCAATTTATTTGGGATAAAACCCTTTCTAATCACGATTTCTTAGTTGGTGCTGCCCTGCGTTACAACTATTATAACGATAATACCACAGCCACCACAATAGCCGATGAAACAACCATACCTTCGGTGTTTGTTCAAGATGAAATTACCCTTCATTCTAAGCAAAGTTTACTCTTAGGCACCCGATTAGATTACGACAGTAGGCACGGTACAATTTTCACCCCAAGACTTGCCTATAAATTTAAACCTACCGATACCGATATTATTAGATTAAATGCAGGAACAGGTTTTAGAGTTGTAAATCTTTTTACCGAAGAACACGCGGCATTAACTGGCGCTAGAGATGTAGTGATTGAAGAAACATTAAATCCGGAAAAGTCATTTAACCTTACCTTAAACTATTTGAAGAAACTCTACCTTAAAAACGGCATGTACTTCACCTTTGACACCTCAGCCTGGTACACACATTTTACCAATGCTATTATTCCAGATTACGATAGCAATCCCAACCTCATCATCTACGACAACCTTGACGGTTACTCCACCTCTAAAGGTTTTAGTTTTAATGTAGACGCCGTTTTTGCAAGTGGCATTAAAGCGTCTATTGGAGGAACCCACCAAGATGTTTCACAAACCGAAAATGACATTACCACAAGACAAATACTAACGGAACGCTTCTCTGGGGTTTGGTCTTTCAGTTACAAACATTACCCTACCCATCTAACCTTAGATTATACCGGAAGCCTTTATGGCCCTATGCGATTACCTTTGTTAAGCGACCTAGACCCAAGGCAAGACTATTCGCCTACATGGAGTATTCAGAATATACAACTGACCTTCGATGGCTTAAACAATTTAGAACTTTATGGCGGTGTAAAGAACCTATTAAACTGGACCCCAAACAAGGGCAATCCTTTTATTATTGCTAGAGCTGACGATCCTTTTGATGAAAATGTGGATTTTGATGCTAGTGGCGATGTTATTGCCACCGCAGACAACCCTTATGCCCTAACCTTTGACCCCTCTTATGTCTATGGTCCTAATCAAGGAATTCGATTATTTTTTGGAATGCGATATCACTTCAATTAATCATTCATTTTTAGTACCTTCGTAATAAATATTTAGATTTATGAAAAAAATGATTTTCCTATGCGCTATCACGCTCATTTTTATGGCTTGTACGGATAAGACTAAAGATGACGGAAAACTAAATATCGTTACCACAACCACTATGGTTACCGATTTGGTACAACATATTGGTGGTGATTTAATCCATGTGAATGGCCTTATGGGTGCTGGTGTAGATCCCCACCTCTACAAAGCCAGTGAAGGGGATGTTTCTAAATTGGTTAATGCAGATATCATTTTCTATAACGGATTACACCTTGAAGGGAAATTGGTAGAAGTGCTTGAAAAAATGGAAAGCGTTAATAAAACCACTATTGCCTTATCTGACGCCTTAGACAAAAACACTTTAATCGGTTCGGAATATTTTGCTTCTAACTACGATCCGCACGTGTGGTTCGATATCGAGTTTTTTAAACGTTTTGCGCAAAAAACGGCGGCCGTATTATCAGAAAAAGATCCTACTAACGCCGCACAGTACGAAGCCAATAAAGTTGCATACGTCCAAGACTTAGACCAACTTCAAACTAAGATAAAAGCAACGATAGCCACACTTCCTGAAGAAAAAAGGATCTTAGTTACCGCTCATGATGCCTTTAATTACTTCGGAAAAGCCTACGGTTTTAACGTTGTAGGTCTGCAGGGAATTTCTACCGCTACCGAAGCTGGCGTTCAAGATGTGCAAAAATTAGCTACTTTTATTATAGACAAACAGATTAAAGCTATCTTTATTGAAAGTTCTGTACCCAAGCGAACAATTGAAGCCCTACAAGCTTCTGTAAATTCAAAGGGACACCATGTAGAAATTGGCGGCACGCTATATTCTGATGCCCTTGGAAATGCCGGTACTACAGAAGGAACTTATATTGGAATGTTTGAATACAATGTGAATACAATTGTTAATGCCCTTAAATAATGGATAAAATAGCCGTAAAAGTTGACGATCTTACTGTAGCCTACAATTACAAGCCGGTCCTTTGGGATATTGATTTAGAAATTCCTGAAGGCGTTCTTATGGCCATTGTTGGCCCAAATGGCGCCGGGAAATCAACTTTAATAAAATCTATATTAGGCATTTTAAAACCTATCGCTGGTAGTGTTTCCTTTTATGGTAAACCCTATAGCAAACAACGTCAATTGGTGGCTTATGTTCCCCAAAAGGGAAGTGTAGATTGGGATTTCCCAACCACAGCCTTAGATGTCGTGATGATGGGAACCTACGGAAGTCTGGGCTGGATAAAACGTCCGGGGCAGAAAGAAAAAAAATCAGCCTTAGAAGCTTTAGAAAAAGTCGGGATGTTAACCTTTAAAAACCGACAAATTAGTCAGCTCTCAGGAGGACAACAGCAACGGATCTTTTTAGCACGGGCCTTAGTTCAAAATGCTTCAATCTATTTTATGGATGAACCATTTCAAGGTGTAGATGCGACAACAGAAGTTGCCATTATCAATATTTTAAAAGAATTAAGACGGGCCAATAAAACGGTTATTGTTGTTCACCATGACCTACAAACAGTTCCGGAATATTTTGATTGGGTGACGTTTTTAAATGTAAAAAAAATTGCTACAGGTCCTGTTAAAGATATTTTCAATGATGATAATTTAACAAAAACCTATGGCATTAATTATAAAGTTAGTATTCAAGAATAACCTCTAATACCACCGAGACTATCAGATTTTAAAACACGGTGATCCGCAAAAAAAATGAACAACCAAATACCATAACGCTACATAAGCGCTTCAATTTTACCATACGCATTGGACATTACAACATACATAGAATTAGTATTTTCAGACTACACTCTTAGAACCATTACGCTAGGAACAGCTATTTTAGGTGCCATCACCGGAATGCTTGGAAGTTTTGCCGTCCTTAGAAAGCAAAGTTTATTAGGAGATGCCATATCACATGCAGCCTTACCAGGTATTGCTATCGCCTTTTTAATAACCGGAGCAAAAGACAGTAATACTCTATTAATTGGTGCTTTGGTTAGTGGACTTGTAGGGACATTTTGGATTAAGAACATCGTCACCAAAACCCACCTGAAATCGGATACCGCTCTAGGCCTCATCCTATCTGTGTTTTTTGGATTTGGAATGCTCCTTCTTACGTTTATTCAGAAACAACCTAATGCCAACCAAGCCGGCTTAGACAAATACCTCTTTGGGCAAGCGGCTACCTTAGTAGAAAGTGATGTTTGGATGATGGCTATTATTACAGGAGTTTGCCTTTTAGTGATGCTAACGTTTTGGAAAGAATTTAAAATACTCCTCTTTGATGCCGATTATACCAAAACATTAGGGTTTAACACCCGAATTATAGATATTCTCATTACCGTTTTCATTGTTTTAGCCATTGTTTTAGGCTTGCAAACTGTTGGCGTTGTTTTAATGAGCGCTATGCTATTAGCTCCTGCTGCTGCTGCAAGACAATGGACCAATAGTTTATCTAAAATGGTTGTTTTAGCCGCTGTATTTGGTGCCTTCTCTGGTGTTTTTGGAACCGCCATTAGTGCCAGTCAGAATAATTTATCTACAGGTCCCGTAATTGTACTTGTCGCTAGTGTGTTTGTAGCCTTCTCCTTTATCTTTTCACCCAGTCGTGGCTTATTATTTAAACAAATTAGAGTTATAAAAAACAGACGGGATTTAGAATTGCATAAAACCTTAGCTTTTATGTACCACATCGCAGAAACTCATGAAAATATTTCTCACCCACACACGGTAAAGCTGCTTAACAATTTTCAAGGTTACACAAAAAGTACCCTTCAGAAATTGGTCGATAAAGACTACGTAAAACTTAATGGAAACATGTGGAGTCTAACCCCAACAGGGTTTGAAACTGCAGCCAATTTATATACTAAACAGAGCACAAACGATGAATAGCGCCCAATTAGAAATACAGCTCATAGCTAGTTTAGTCGCCATTGCCTGCGCCATCCCTGGAACATTTTTAGTGTTACGGAAAATGGCTATGATTAGCGATGCCATTAGTCACGCTATATTACCGGGTATTGTGGTTGGTTTTTTTATTACGCAAGATTTAAATTCTCCCCTACTTATTCTACTGGCTGCCTTAACCGGAATAATCACCGTAGTCTTAGTAGAATACATTCAAAAAACAGGCTTAGTAAAAGAAGATACCGCCATTGGCTTAGTCTTCCCTGCGTTATTTAGTATTGGGGTGATTCTTATTGCTAAAAATGCGAATGACGTTCACCTCGATGTGGATGCCGTTTTATTAGGCGAACTGGCTTTTGCACCTTTTGACCGTCTTTTATTTAATGGCATTGATATAGGCCCTAAATCACTTTGGGTGGTTGGCCTTATTTTATTAGTTACGGTGTCTTTGTTAATCCTATTTTTTAAGGAGTTAAAATTAAGCACGTTTGACGAAGGCTTATCGGCCTCACTTGGGTTTTCGCCTGCCATTATCCACTACGGACTCATGTCTGTATCTTCAGTAACCACCGTAGGCGCTTTTGATGCTGTCGGGGCTATTTTAGTGGTAGCGTTGATGATTTCACCAGCAGCTTCAGCTTATTTACTGACTACAGATTTAAAAAAGATGCTCGGTTTAGCCATCAGTTTTGGTGTGTTTAGTGCCGTGTTTGGCTATTGGGTCGCCCACTGGTTAGACGCTTCAATTGCAGGATCTATAACCACGGTTCTTGGACTTGTGTTTTTACTAGTGTATTTATTTGCTCCTACCAAAGGAATAATTGCCGTGATGTACCGAGAAAGACAACAGCAAATTGAAGTCTCTTTATTGACCTTTCTACTGCATTTAAAAAATCATGATGAACTTGAAGAGCGCCACGTCAACCACCTTTATGAACATATTAATTGGCAGAAGGTGCGTGCCAAAAGCGTTTTAGATTTAGCACAAAAGAACAATATGATCCGTCTGGATAAAAATATCGTGTCTTTAACTGAAAAAGGAGATCAATTTACCTCTAAAGCCATTGATTATATCATGACTAATGAAGATGCCCAAATTGAAGATATGAAGGCCGATTTCTTTTTATTCCGAGGCTAATCGTATAAAATAATTGAAAGTATAATCCTTACAAAGCGACTGAGCTTCATATTTAAATTCTTATGACAGTACTCAACTATATTACCGGAAAGAATGGCCTAATTATTCTAGGCTTTATTGTACTATGCGTTTATAGCTATAATAAATACCGCACACAACGTTACTTTAAGCATATAGAGAAACGACAAAAAGAAAAAGACAACAAGGCCTAAACCATCAGGCCCTGTAGCGCTTATTTAAAACCGCGCTCTTTCTGAATGTGCTCATAAGACTCTTGTACCTGTCTAAATTTAGCTTCTGCACCTTCACGGTGTTCTTCACCTAAATGCCCCACACGGTCGGGATGGTATTTTTTTGCCATAGCACGATAAGCTTTTTTAACCTCAGCATCAGAGACCGACTTATCAATTTCAAGAATTTTATAGGCATTATCGCTACTGTTATAAAACATCGCTTTTATACTTTGATAATCGCGGTTGCTTATCCCTAAATAGCCTGAAATTGTAAAAATCTGCTGCAATTCATCTTCAGTTACCAAGCCATCCGCTTTTGCTATTCCGAATAAGAAATGAAGCAATTGTAAACGCGACGCATGGTCCATCATTTGCTTTATCTGTAAACACACCTGACGGGTTGAAATCTCTTGCTTATTAATACGCTTAAACAATTCAAAAGCCTTATTAGCTCTATCCTTACCATACATATTAGCAAACTGTTGACGTACAAAATCGAGCTCACGTTGGTCTTGCACACCATCAGCCTTAATCACCACCGAGGCTAAGATTAATAGACTTACTTCAAAATCCCCAGATTGTGTTCTTGGCTGTTGCCGTGTTCCTGTAGAACGATAAGGATCACTTTGCCTTCCCGTTTGACGATCACCAAGTAAAGGCGCACTTTTATCGGCAATATTATCAACAAAACTCCCTAAGGCTAATCCTATAATGGCGCCTATTGGACCTCCAAACGACCATCCAATTGCACCACCAATCCATTTTGCAAAACTCATATATTCTCTTTAATTTTTTAAGGCTGTAAATATACCACGAACCTATTAAAACGTTTGGTCTTTAAGTGAAAATTAGGATTTCAGAGACCACAAAATTTAGCTTTAAAAAGTATTCGCCTAACATTTACAACAGATTATTAGTAGAAGAGATTTACAACTTGTTACGAAACAGACTTGAAATTATAGATTTTATTGAATTTAAAATTAAGATTTCAAAAAAACTAGAACGACCTTTTACGCTCTCCTGTTACAATTCCCTTAAGCAAGCCGGTATCTGATGAAGGGTTTGTTTTACTTTTAGATAGTTAAGTTATCCCTAAGCGATAGTGTTCTACAATAGCACTATTTAATCTGCCTACTAAAGACTGTAGGCTGCCTATTAATTTTACTTATCTTTGCATTTCAATTGAGATTAATTAAAATTAAAAAATATGTATCCAGCAGAATTAGTAAAACCAATGCGTGAGGATTTAACCAACGTCGGTTTTGAAGAATTACACACTACAGAAGCTGTAGATAACGCGATTGCAAAAGAAGGAACAACCTTAGTGGTGGTAAATTCGGTTTGTGGTTGTGCCGCTGCCAATGCTAGACCTGGCGCTCGTATGAGTATTCAGAATGAAAAAAGACCGTCTCATTTAGTGACTGTTTTTGCTGGTGTAGACAAAGAGGCTACCAATAAAGCAAGAGAATACATGATTCCTTTCCCTCCTAGCTCGCCATGTATGGCTTTGTTTAAGGATGGCGAATTGGTACACATGTTAGAGCGTCACCATATTGAAGGGCGTCCTGCAGAATTAATCGCAGAAAACCTTAAAGATGCTTATAACGAGCACTGCTCTTAAGCACTAGCTTTTACAAGACTTAAAAACCACGATATTATCGTGGTTTTTTTATTTTAAGACCGTCTTACGTTCTATCTTAGTAAAAACGTTTTTATGCAGTTTCGTTATCTCATTTTTCTATGGCTTGCGCTCCTCTTGGTCACGGCTTGTACCGATGAAAACCATGATGATCATATGAACTGCACATCACTACTACAAGATTTAGTGGAGCAAAAAGCCTTTATAGAAAGCTATGCTCGCAGCGCTATTTGTAGCGATGAATTTGAATGCCGTTACCTCCCCTTTGGGTCAAAACCTTGCGGTGGCCCTTGGTCTTACTTAATCTACACCACTTCTATAGACACGTTAGAATTGGAGAATCTAGTTAACACCTACAATGAAAAACAGGCTGAATACAACTTAAACTGTGGGGCTATATCCGATTGTTCTGTGGCTATACCGCCCATAGGCTTTAACTGCGAAGACCAAGAGTGTATTCCTATTTTTTAGTACCTGCAACATTAAGATTTTGATTATTTTTGTTTCAATAAATTGAATACTGTGCGAAAATTATTAGCCTACCCGCTTTCTGTTATATTTTATTTATGCTTCGGTTTAACCTTGGTCATATTCCACCCGATACAATGGTTAAGTTATAATCTATTTGGGTATGAAGCCTTAAAAAAAACGGTAGACGCCTTACAGTTTTTTATAATGCGCTGTCTTAATCTCTTAGGCACAAGAATTTCGTTTTACAACCCTTACGAGATCAGCACCGAGCGCCCTATTATTATTGTATCTAACCACCAAAGCATGTTTGATATCTCCCCAATCATGTGGTATTTACGAAAGCATCACGTAAAATTTGTCTCTAAAAAAGAGCTAGGAAAAGGCATTCCTAGTGTCTCATATAACTTAAGACATGGCGGCTCTGTATTAATAGACCGAAAAAATGCCCGACAGTCTTTATCCGCTATGATGACCTTTGGAACTTATATAGAAAACACCAAACGTGCCGCTGTTATTTTTCCTGAAGGCACACGAAGTAAAGACGGTAAACCCAAGCCATTTAAGACCAAAGGGCTAGAAATGCTCCTTAAAAAAGTCCCTTCTGCACTTATCGTTCCGGTCACCGTTAACAATTCTTGGAAAATGCTACGCTATGGTAATTTTCCAATGGGTATAGGAAATCATATGACTTTTACTGTTCATAAGCCCCTAGAAATTGTTAACTTTACAGATAAGTCCGAATTAATTCAGCAAGTTGAAAACACAATTGTTGGAGCCATTGAACTATAATCATCTAAAAAATCACAAAAGATGTCATTAAAAAACGTAAGATTAGAGGTCATGAAACATCTTGAAAAAGATGTCGATTCTCTTATAGAAAAATATTTAATTCCTGTTGAAAAAATCTGGCAACCCACAGATTTCTTGCCCGATTCTACAAAAGATACATTTTTTGAAGAGGTCAGAGAAATTAGAGAACTTTCTAAAGAGCTTCCTTATGATTTCTGGGTGGTTTTAGTCGGTGATATGATTACTGAAGAAGCCCTCCCAACTTACGAATCTTGGTTAATGGATGTTGAAGGTGTAGACCAGGTAGAAAATAATGGTTGGTCCACTTGGATCCGTCATTGGACAGGAGAAGAAAACAGACATGGTGATGTTTTAAATAAATTTTTATACTTATCCGGACGAGTAAATATGCGCGAAGTTGAAAAAACTACGCAATATTTAATTAACGACGGATTTGATATTGGAACGGGTAGAGATCCTTACAAAAACTTTGTATACACAAGTTTCCAAGAGTTAGCCACTTATATTTCTCATAACCGTGTGGCTAAGATTGCCAAGCAAAAAGGCAACAAACAACTGGCTAAAATGTGTAAAATTATCTCTGGTGATGAGATGCGTCACCACCACGCCTACTCTGAATTTGTAGAGCGTATTTTTGCCGTAGATCCAAGCCAAATGATGATGGCGTTTTACGATATGATGAAGCGTAAAATTGCGATGCCGGCCCATTTCTTAAGAGAATCTGGTGAGAGTATTGGTACCGCTTTTGAAGAATTTTCTAATACAGCACAACGTATTGGTGTGTATACGTCGAATGATTACGTAGACATCTTACAGAAACTTTTAGACCGTTGGGAAATTGATAAAATTACCGGACTTACAGACGAAGCTGAAAAAGCTCGCGATTACCTTATGAAATTACCGCCGCGTATGTATCGTTTATCGGAACGTATGAAAATCCCAGAAAACTCGTATCAATTTAAGTGGGTAGATCCTGCATAAGCATCACGGATGAATACAGACAAAGCGCTTATTGAAGCCACGATTAATTTTGTAAAAACCGAATTAAAACATGCCGAAGGTGGCCACGATTGGTTTCATATAGAGCGTGTTTATAAGAATAGTTTGCTCATTGCCCAATATGAAGCGGTTAACCTAACTACAGTAGCTTTGGCTGCTTTACTTCATGATATTGCAGATCCTAAATTTCATAATGGTGATGAAACGTTAGGTGCAGCGGTGGCACGTACTTTTCTAAAAACACAAAACGTTGATGAAGATATGATTGTGCATGTGACAAATATTATAGATCACATGTCTTTTAAAAATTCTTTTGATACGGACAAGAACGCCTTTAGTTCTAAAGAAATGGAGGTTGTACAAGATGCCGATCGCTTAGATGCCATTGGCGCCATAGGGATAGCCCGTTGTTTTAATTATGGTGGATTTAAAAACAGAGCGCTTTACAATCCTGAAATTGAACCTAACCTTAATATGAGTAAATCTGAATATAAAAATTCTGATGCTCCAACCCTTAACCATTTTTACGAAAAACTACTGTTGCTTAAAGACCAAATGAATACCAAAACAGGGCAACAAATTGCCTTAGAACGCCACCATTATATGGAAGGCTTTTTAAATCAGTTTTTGGCAGAATGGGAAGGTAAAAAATAAAAAAGTGCGATTTTGACATGTCAAAATCGCACTTTTTGTTTAACTCTCTCGCGCGACTTCTAAGGCGGTTAATTTATATTCTATTTTTGCCATCTCTTCGCCATAATGTATCACTTCATCTGCAGTGAGATTTTGACGAGAATTAACAGCAGCCAAAATAGCCTCGCCTTGCTTTGTATAATACGCTATTGCGTTTTCAATTTTATCATCCATAGCGATGCTGTCTTTTTACTGTACCATTAACTTCAGTTCTCCTCGATATTTAGAGGCACTTTTACCTGTAAACTCTTTAAAGAGTTTATTGAAATGCGAAAAGTTATTAAATCCACATTCAAAACTTATATCAGCAATACTCATTTGACTTTCAGATAAGAGTTTTGTAGCATGTACCACACGGTATTCATTAACTAACTTAGTAAATGTTTTCCCAGTAACCTTTTTAAAGTAACGGCAAAAGGCCGGCACCGTCATACTTACTTTATCCGCAATTTCATCTAAACTGATATGCTCTTTAAAATTCTGGTTTACATGTTTAAAGATAATATCAATCTTAGCACTATCTTGAGGTTCTGTTTCAAAAGCAAAACCATCTGCATTTAGTATGGTATAATCCTCAGATTTTGCCAATCCATGTAATACCTCTAAAAGGATCAGTATTCGTTTAAAACCAGTTTTCTCATTGAGTCTTTCAATTTTCTTACCGAGTTTTAATTTGGTCTTTACACCAAATAAAATGCCTTTCTTAGAAAGTTCAAACAACTTATTAATCGCTTCCATTTCAGGAATATCAAAGAAATGATCACCTAAAAATTCAGGTCTAAACTGCACTAATGTTTCAGAACCATTAATGGTTAAACGGTCTGTAAACCCATTATGAGGCAAATTAGAACCTATTAATAATAACTGGCTATTATTAAAATAAGACAGGTGATTACCGATATGGCGTTTACCTTGTCCTTTATTAACATATACCAATTCAATCTCTGGGTGAAAGTGCCAATAGGGCTTCACCTCTTTTTTATACGCATCTATTTGATGCTTTCGTACCAAAATAGAGCTACCAAATTCTGGACTTATTTTCTCTAACGTAGGCTTTCTTGTATTCATAGTCTAATAATTACGGCAAAGTTAAATCTATTCAAAATGAAAACCTATAGAAGATTACCAATAATATATACATAATTATCCTAATATCTCATTTATAACCCCTATTAGGTTAATTATGTATATAAACATGCCAAAATCCTTGTTTTACATAACCTAAACCCACTCTATCTTTGTCATGTTGAAACATCTTAACTAAATGTTTAATAGTCAGTTATAACTCAAAACATCTTTTTAAGATTCAGCTTAACCCAAAAAAAAGGAACATTATGAAAACATTATTCAAAAACATTTTAGTATTAGCAGTGATGTTAGGAACATTCACAAGCTACGCCAACACAACATTAGAGGCCGTACCAAGTTTTAATGATGTGAAAAAAGGAAATTCAATTACCGTAACAGATGCGGAAGGTGCTGTTGTATTTAGCGGATTGGTCAATTTTGATGGGGACATTAATACCTTATACGATTTCTCTCAGCTTCATGATGGTGTCTATGTTATAGAAATAAATAAAGCTTTTGAAATTGAAGTTAATACTGTTGAGATTAAAAACCACCAGGTTAACTTTATTAACCAAAAAAGTGAAAAGATCTTTAAGCCGGTATTTAGAATTGAAAACGACCGTGTGATCATTTCAAAATTAGCATTAAACACTAATGAAATGGAAGTGCAACTGTATTTTGAAAATGAATTAATATATAATGAAATCGTTAATGGCGATGATATTATTAATAGAGTTTACAAACTTGATAAAACTATTAAGGGCAACTATACCGCTGTGGTAAAATCTAACTACCGTCAATACGTAGAAACATTCCAACTATAGAGATTGTTGTTTATAAATAAGTTTATATTGCTGAAAGTGGGCTCCTAAGAGCTCACTTTTTTTATACACCTATTTGGCGCTTTAGGATTAAAGATCGCGAAAGCCCCGAAGCCTGTGATTAGATACTTCTATATAGTATAATCAGAAATCAGTATTAAACTTCCTCCTCCTAGTCCTTATTATAAGCGTCCTTATAATATGGTCGCTATTTCACAGCTATTCACCGCGTTTGGCATCCCCTTTATATTAAAGACGTCTTTCACGTTTTATTACATCCTTATAAATACAATAGATCTATAAAGAATAAATCGATTAGGCTTATAACTCCAAATTTCTACACATCTTAACCTAAAGAGTAACTTATATAAAACTCACAGTTCTATATAAAACAATTGAATGCACTACTGTAGGAAAGCTGAAAATATCAAAACCTATGGCAGATTACCACCAATATATACTATATTAACCCGATATATAAACCACATACATCAATGGGTTAATTATGTATATAATTGTGCCAAAATGCTTGTTTTCTTGCATCTAAACCCACTCTATCTTTGCCGTGTTGAAACATCTTAATTAAATGTTTAAAAGCAAATTATAAATCAAAACCCAAGTTTTTTTTAAGATTCAACATAACTCAAAAAAAGAAAAATTATGAAAACATTATTCAAAAACATTTTAGTATTCGCAGTGATGTTAGGAACATACACAAGCTACGCCAACACAACGTTAGAGGCTGTACCAAGTTTTAATGATGTAAAAAAAGGAAATTCAATTACCGTAACGGATGCTGAAGGTGCTATTATATTTAGCGGATTAGTTAATTTTGATGGTGACATTAATACCTTATACGACTTCTCTCAGCTTCATGATGGTGTTTATGTTATTGAAATAAACAAAGCTTTTGAAATTGAAGTTAATACTGTTGAGATTAAAGACCACCAGGTTAACTTTATTGACCAAAAAAGTGAAAAGATCTTTAAGCCCGTATTCAGAATTGAAAACGACCGTGTGATCATTTCAAAATTAGCATTAAACACTAATGAAATGGAAGTACAACTTTATTTTGGAAACGAATTAATCCTTAATGAAACTGTTAATGGTGCTGAAATTATCAATAGAGTGTACAAACTTGATAAAAAGATCAAAGGTGATTATACTGCTGTGGTAAAATCTAACGATCGCCAATACGTTGAAACATTTAGATTATAGATTGTTGTTTATATATAAGTTTATATTCCAAAAAGTGAGCTCTTAAGAGCTCACTTTTTTTATGCTTACATTTTAAGATCTCCTGATTAAAACGAACACAGAAGCATTTACACTACGATATGATGACCTAGCATCACCAAAGCTTAACTACCAATCTACGCTGTAGAAAGTTTTAGTCATTCCCTATTCGTCTTGTTTCTCATAGTAATTCCACAAATCGTATTCTGCTTTATTATTCGCCCTACCCAAAAGCTCTATTTATCCGTTTGTATTTTTCAATATATATAGAGACCAACCCCAAGGATTAAAGCCATTTTATACATCAAAGGAAGACTCCTACAAAATAGACCCCAAAAAGTTTAGGGTATCCGGAAAAAAAACTGTGATTTTACAAAATTCAACCTTAAATAAAACCGCAAAAAAAGCTTGAAAATTCAAAACCTATGGCAGATTACCACTAATATATGCTAAATTAACCCTAAGAAAAACACCTAACAGGCATTCGGTTAATTTTGTATATAAATATGACAAAATCGTTGTTTTCAAACCTGAAGATGCCCTCTATCTTTGCCTATATATTTACATACCCTTATAGATAATGAAATTATTAATTAAAAACCTATTTATACTAGCTGTGATGTTCGGAACATTAACCAGCTACGCCAACGAAACTTTAGAGGTTGTACCAGCGTCTAACTACGTTAAAAAAGGAAACTTAATTTCTGTAGCTGACGCTACCGGAATGGTGATTTACAGCGGAACTGTTAATTATACAGGAGCACTAACTTCTCTTTTCAATTTTACACAATTAAAAGACGGTCAGTACACGGTAGAAATCACTAAAGACTTTGAAATAGAAATCAATACTATTGAAGTTAAAAATCACTTAGTGTCTTACTTAAACGCTAACAGAAAAGTCATTTTTAAGCCCGTAGTAAGAAAAGAAAATTCAAAAGTTTTAATTTCAAAATTAGATTTAGAATCCGATGATAGCATGGATGTTGAACTTTACTACGAAGGAGATTTAATTCTTTCTGAAACAGTAAAAGGAAGTAAGATTTTAAATCGTGTGTACCAATTAGACGAATCACTTAGAGGCAATTACACAGCCAGAATCGTGTCGAATGACAGAGTGTTCGTCGAGAATTTCAGAATATAGATTGTTGTTTATATTAGTTTATTTAGTTCAAAAAGTGGGTTGTAGAGAGCCCACTTTTTTTGTTTAAAAAAGTTTCAACTGCCCGTCTTTATAGCTTTCATGTAAAGCAGTATTTAACGGCGGCATCGCTTTATTCTTGAAGTATTTAAGCCGCGCCAACCTTACCATATCATTAATTTGCTGCGCTATTTGCCCTTCGCCATGCATTCGCTTCCCATAGTCGCTTTCATTGAGCGTCCCACCATGACAACTTTCAATTTGGTGTAATACTTTAGCCGCCCGATCGGGCATGGTTTTATGAATCCAATCCGTAAAAATTTCACCTATAGCACCGTTTAACCTAACTATAGTATGGCTAATCCCAAAAGCCCCCGCGTCTGCCACCGCTTTTGCCATTGGCAATATCTCATGACTATTAATAGAAGGAATAATGGGAGCCAACATCACATTTACAGGAATCCCTTGATCACTCAAGGCTTTTACAACTTGAAGTCTTCGTTTAATAGTTGCTGTTCTTGGCTCTAAAACACGCCGTGTTCTTTCAGATAAAGACGTTATGGAGATATTTACCGCAATAAGATGATCTTCTGCTAAAGCCTTTAATATTTCTATATCACGTAAGATTAAAGCGTTCTTAGTAATAATACCAACCGGATGTTTATACTTTAGAAACACTTCTAAGCATTGTTTAGTCAATTCAAATTGCTGCTCGGCAGGCTGATAACAATCGGTATTTCCAGACATTACTATGGTTTGGGCTTTCCAACTTTTCTTTTTTAAATGCGCTTCTAATAATTTTGGCGCCTCTTTTTTTACCAGTATTTTTCGTTCAAAATCTAAGCCGGCACTATACCCCCAAAATTCGTGTGAATTCCGAGCATAACAATAAATACAACCATGCTCACATCCTTGGTACATATTCATAGAATAAGCCATGCCAACATCTGGACTAGTTACTTTATTCACAATAGTTTTAGGAAACACATTGAGATATTGCGTTTTGTTTTTATCTGCAATTTCCCCTTCTTTTTCACAAAACTCTAAGAAATCATCGCGTATTTCATGAGACAATTCAAAAAAACGGTTGTGTATATTTTTTTGGGCGCCACGCCCTTTTATTTTCGATTTAAAATCCATTGTATAAAATTATTAGGAAAAGGGATGGGTCGTGGCTACAGGTTGTAGTTTTAACGGAATAGATTTAATTTTTTACAAACCCAAAAAAGCCCTTAATTATTAAATTAAGGACTTTTTAAATAGGATTGCATTGGCACTTATTAATCTAAAATTGGCGTTACCGTATAACCTGCTTTTTTAAGTAAATTAATAACCCCTTTATCGCCACCTAAATGAGCACCTCCTACAGCATAAAACACTGTATTATCTTTAGAGTAAGCTTCCATTTTAGGAATCCACTTAGTGTTTCTATCGTCTAGAAAACGCTTCATGCCTTCAGCGTCATCATGCATATAGTCATCCATAAAATTATACATCTCATCTACATCTTCAGCAAGATAGTATTGTAATAACTGGTTGTAGAGCATTTCATTATTTCCATTATCCACCATTTCAACTAAAGTATCAATCTGCTCTTCATAAGGATCTTTTTCAAAAACATTTATCTGATCGGCTACATTTTCTAAACCACTCACCTCTTTGTTTGCTGCTTTAGCCATATTAACCAGGCTCATCTCGTAACTCTCAAAAGGACCATCTCCAATAGAGGTCATTGCTAATACAGACATTAACATCATTGGTTTAAACCTATTGTAATTATTAACACCTACACCAGTCTTTTCCTTTAAATACGTGTCTAACGTTTTAAATTCAACATCCGACATATAAGATTTTAACGATTCACCTTCTTTTAACGCTATTAATTTCATAAACTCTGCATAGTAATTAGGGTCATCCATATCAATTTCTAGCACCACTTTTTCTGAAGACTCAAAAGCTTTTTGCACTTTATCTTTTAGAATAAAATCCTTTTTAGGTATTCTATGTATAGTACCAAATAGATAAGATGTTTTAATATTATCGCCTTCAATTTTCCATAAAATAGATTTAGGATTATTCTGGGCGGCAATGCTAAATGTGGTTACAATAAATACAACAATGACGAATGCGATTTGATTTAATTTTCTCATAATTTTAATTTTATTAAGGATTTAGTTTAATACTGTTATTAAAGTTTCTATTATTAATTTGATCAGGATTATCATATTTCTTCTAAATTTCTAATTGACCGTTTTTTATTGTAACTGTTTCGTGCCTATCGTCAGAAATAATATCTAGGCTTATTAAGTTGAAGTTTTTAAGAGATTCAACATCGTTTACTAACAATTGATGAATGCGATTGGCTTCTTTTTGTAAGGATTCGTATTTGCAGTTAATTAAACTGAAACTTACGTGCGCTACAGAAAACCCTTCTGTTTTAGAATACTGCACTCCTTTAGAATACATATCCTTTGAAATACTGTCGCAATTACAATGAGTATTTAAAGAGGCTTCAATTTGATTTACGGTGATTTCATCAGCCGAATGACTATCATAAAAAGCACTAAAAAGACCTACTAAAAAAGCCCCTATAAGAATAATAACTGAGATGTAAATGATTCGTTTTTTCATTTTTAAAAGAGATTTAATTGGTTTGTGATTGTGAAACCAAAGTACCTTTAAAAAAACGCACAAAACAAAGGAAGCATACCCAGTTTTAGAAAAATAGGGTGTGAAAAACATTATTTAAAATTCTGATTTTTAAATAATTAAAACAAAAGCAAGTAGTTTAACTGCGTCTACATAATGAAGTCCCTAAATTTATAAATTTAGGGTAAAACTGAAGGAATTTTAATCTAAAGTATTCAACTTTTTAATGTAGAATGATGGATTTAATCCGGTTTTCTTTTTGAAATATTTAGTGAAAGAATCGGCACTTTTATAGCCTACTTCCTCAGCGATGGATTGAATGGAAAACTTTCTAAAACGTGTATCAGTTTTAAGTTTTAAAACCGCATAGTTAATTCGTAAATCGTTGATATAGGTATTGAAATTTTTCTGGTAATGAGAATTGATTACTTTAGACAAGTACGACGTATTTGTTTTTATTTTCTTAGCAACATTATAAGAATTACAATCTTGTCTTAAAAAATATTCTTGTGCTTCTAATTTACGTAAACCTTCAAGAATCTGATTTTTGGTTGTTTCATTTATATCCGACGGATTGTCTTCTGGCACCTCATCTTTTACATGATCGCTAACAGAGGCCACATGGTTTTCTGCATTTACCTTTTCTAAAAGCATTTTAAATTTTGCTTCATTTTTCTTTTTAAGCCTACTGAATCTAAAAAGAAAAATTAACAGAATAAGAATGATTACAACAGAAACTGCAACACTATATTTAAAGCTATTCTTTTCAGAATTTATGGCATCCAATTCGGCCTCAAAAGCTTTTAACTCTTGCTGTTTAAAAACCCCCACCACCGTATCTTGAATTTTATTAAGTGCTTCGGTAGTAAGAATATATTTTTCAAAATAAAAATTAGACTTTTCTATATTACCATTGTATTTATAGGCTTTTGCTAACATTTTATAATGGTCTTCCATAAAGCCTTCTTCCTCTTCAGAAACATGGTAATTATCTAATCCTTCTTGCAGAATTTTCTGGGCTTTTGCATACGCTTTTAAACCTATATACGCTTTACCATAAAGTCCGGAATAAACTAAAGATTCCAATTCACTAATGGGCAAACAATAGGTCTTTGAAGTTTCAAAATTAGAAAGTGCTTCGTTGTACTTTCCATATAATAAATTAACCTCTCCTTGCGTTCTGTACAGCCTTTTTGTAAGACAACTATCCTTTACAATTCTATTAAAGGTTATAGCTTGGTTTACATAGGCTTTAGCAGAATCTTTTACTTTAGATTTAATATAAGCCTGACTTAAATAATACAATGTAACTACTTGCTGTCTTAAATTGCTTTCAGTTGCAGAAGGGGTACGAACTAAATCTTGTCGTTGACTTATATCTAACGCCTGTTTAAGATATGTTATAGATGCTTCCCTATCGCCAACAAAAGATTTCACAAAACCCAATTGCATTAAAACGGCGCTTTCTAAATCCAATTGGTTTTGTTTTTTTGCTAACGCCAAAGCATGGGTTTGCATTTCCATGGCTTTACCAATACGTCCTTGAAAAAAATAACTACGTCCAAGTTTATAGGTAATTGCAGTCAACTCTTGTTCTAAAACATCTGTTGTTGCTAAAGCAAACATTTGCTCTTGCTCTGCTTTAAAAGCATCAAAATGTCTTAAATTTATTTGAAGATTAATAAACTTAGATAATCCTCGTATTGTTTCTTTTGCATTAGACTCTCGTTCTGCTTTTTCTATGTAATACGCAATTAACGTTTCTGAAAGCTCTGGGTTTTCTAGATAGCTTTTATCAATTAAACTAGAAAGATTATCGTAAGATTTTAAACTCAGTGTATCGCGCTCTTGACCATTCAAACAGAGGATGAATAGCGAACAAACAAAAACGAAAATTACTTTTTTCATTAAGTAGATTACTTCCCTGGAAAATCAGCTTTACGTTTCTCTAAGAATGCGGTAGTCCCTTCTACAAAATCTTCCGTACCAAAACAATTTCCGAAAGCTTCAATTTCTACCTCAAAACCATTAACACCAGCTTCATAATTGGCATTAATAGCATTAATAGCTTCTGCAATAGCTACAGACGAATTGCGCATAATTTTACTTGCAATTTTTTCCGCTAATGGTAATAATTCATCTTGAGGCACCACGTGATTCACCAAGCCGTAATTTAAAGCTGTTTCAGCATCAATCATTCCTGCAGTCATCACCATCTCCATAGCTCTTCCTTTCCCTACTAATTGTGGCAAACGCTGTGTACCACCATAACCAGGAATAACTCCAAGAGAAACTTCTGGCAAGCCCATTTTAGCATTAGCACTCGCCACTCTAAAGTGTGCCGCCATTGCTAATTCTAAGCCTCCTCCTAGTGCAAAACCATTGACAGCAGCAATAACTGGTGTACTTAAATTGGCTACAAAATCGAATAAAAGCTTATGTCCTTGTGCAGCTAATGCACCACCTTCTTCAACACTAAAATCAGCAAACTCGCTAATATCTGCTCCTGCAACAAAGGCCTTTTCACCACTTCCAGTAACAATAATAACCTTGGTATCAGCATCGGTATTAGCCGCATCAAAAGCTTCGTGTAGTTCTTGAATAGTCGCTTTATTTAAAGCATTTAATTTTTTAGGTCTGTTAATTGTAATGGTGGTAATTCCATTTGAATACTCTGATAAAATATTGTCGTAATTCATAATAACGTATTTGTATTCCCCAAAAAGCAGGAATCTTATTAATTATATTTAGTTATAAATGAGGTCTAAATAGCTTTCTATCTAGGTTCTTGTCCTCATTACTTTAGTTTAAACGTGGTTTAATGCTTCGGAAAAGCAACCGTAAAAATAGTGCCTTTACCAAGCTGAGATGTAAAGGTAATACTTCCGTTATAAGTTTCTACAATGTTTTTCACCATCCCTAAACCTAAGCCCATACCACTAGATTTGGTTGTGAATTTTGGCTCAAAAATCTTAGATTTTGTCTCTTCCGCTATTCCTGAACCATTATCTTCTATAGTGATACTCACCTTATCTTGTGTACTAAAAACACGCACCACAATCTTTGGCGCTTCTGCCGTATCTGGAATTGCCTGTATACCATTCTTAACCAAATTGGTCACCACTCTAATGAGTTGTGTACGATCGAATTTCGCGATAATTTCTTCTGTTTCGGGATAAAACTCAATATAATCTTCATTAAAAATATCGAGAGCCATTTTTACAATCAGCACCACATTGAGCTCCTCGCTTTTTTGCGCAGGCATCTTGGCAAAGTTTGAAAATGCAGATGCAATAGAACTTAAGGTATCGATTTGCTGAATTAGGGTATCACTATACTCTTTTAATTTCTGATGAATATTCTTGTCTTCCGGATTAAACTTACGTTCAAAACTCTGAACAGTTAATCGCATAGGGGTCAGCGGGTTTTTAATTTCATGCGCCACCTGTTTAGCCATTTCTCGCCAGGCTTGCTCACGCTCATTGGTGGCCAATTTTACGGCACTCGCCTCTAATTGATCAATCATGCTATTATAAGAGTTAACTAAAGTCTCAATCTCTTCACTAGAGGCCTTTATTTCAATTTTTTTATTGCGCTTTTCTAAACGTGTTTCACTCATTTTATCGCTAATGGTTTTTAACGATTTGGTAATAAATTTAGAGATTAAATAGGCAAATATTATGGCCACAAATATTAACACCAAATACGCATAAGCCAAGCGCAATAAGAATTCTTTAAGCTCTTTATTGAAAAAGTCGTCATTCTCTAAATAGGGCAAGTTTAAAATGGCAATGTTTTTAAACTTCTCATCCATAATATAGGTATAGGAGGACTGAAAAGTATGTCCAGCCACCTTATTTTTAATTACATAACGATGCTCTAGGGTATTGGATAAAACATTGAGTATTTCCGGATCTAGACAACGCTCTTCAGCATCAATTTGCAAGGTCCGCTTAGAACTTTTTAACAACTGACCATCAAGATCATATAATTTAATTTGAAGGTTATGAATGGCATCAATTTCAAAAATTTCATCTTTAAAAATTAATGGAATATTTTCTGTGGTGACCGGATAGGTGGTTTCCCTCAGGACAAAGCCAATACTTTGCTGTATTGCTCTTTCTTTACGTTGTAGGCGCTCTTCATGGTAATCTTTAGCTTCTTCCCTGTATTGATAAATGGTAACCGCAGCAATTAAGCCTGAAGCTAACAGCACCAAAAGAATCATATTGATAATAATTCGGGTTCTTAAGGATAAACGTTTAATCATTCTGATACTACCGGTTTAAAGCTATTGCTCTGCTAATTTTAATTACAAGTTTTAAAGATAGCAATAATCAATCCAAAATAAGACCCCAAGAACCTTCAGTTTAAAATTAGGGTGTTAAGTTCTTAAAACACGTTTTGCGCTTCAGAAAACGTTAAGCATCCGGATTTTTAGAACGTATATTTTTATAAAACTTAAACCCAAGCATTAGCAAAAAGGCCAATACAAATAAGCCAATCACGCCAAAAATCCAATTCAAGGCACTTTTAAGGATCACAAGGAAGACCACTGCAAAGAGAATAAAGGTTGCCCCCTCATTCCATATTCGCATATAACTAGAAGTCACTTTAACCTCATCGTTTTGAAGTTGTATAAAATAGCGATGGGTTTTGTAATGGTACAAAAATAAGAGCAGTACAAAGAGTAGTTTTACATGCATCCAACTTTGTTGCAACCAAACCGGACTTAAAACCAATAATAGTATTGCAAATAAGGTTGCTAAAATTGCTGAAGGCCATGTTATAATATACCACAAACGTTTCGCCATAAGCTTTAGCTGTTTGCCTAAAATTTCCTTTTCTGGTGACGGTTTTTCAGAAGCTTCTATTTGATATACAAACAATCTAGGAATGTAAAACAACCCGGCGAACCAAGTAATTACAAAAATAAGATGAAATGATTTTAGGTAATTATAGTAATCCATCATACAATACAATTAGACGGTTTTAGGAATGAGATTCTTCCGGATTTCCCGATTTAAAAAATAACCTGTCACTAGTGTTGAAAGCACATCGGCAATAGGAAATGACACCCAAACGCCGAGTTCCCCATAAAACTGGGGTAAAATTAATATTAAAGGAATAAAGAAAAACCCTTGTCGAGTTAAAGTAAGGAACAAGGCAGGTTTTGCTTTTCCGATAGCCTGAAAATAAGCGGCACCAATAAGCTGTAACGCAATAATAGGTGTGGCTGCAAAGACCCAACGCATGGCCATAGGCGTTTCATTAAGCACCTCAACATCTGAGGTAAAAACTCTAGTAATAGCCTCTGGAAATAACATTAACACCACAAAGATAAAACTCGCTAAAATGGCGGCGTACTTTATAGCAATATTAATGCTCTTACGGACGCGGTCAAAATTTTCAGCACCGTAATTAAAACCAGCTATAGGCAGAAAACCTTGGGTAACGCCCAATACCGGAAATAAGGCAAACATAAGCATACGCCCTACAATAGCATATGCCGTTACCGAACTGGCCCCACCTAAATTGAATAAAATATTATTCATAAACAGATACGTCACGCTCACCACGGCCTGCCTTGCTAAGGTTACAAAACCTAAAGCCGCAATTTCTTTTACGATAGGCCTATCGAGGCCTAAATGTGCAAAACTAATTTTAAGCTCCGATTGTTTAGAACTAAAAAACCACAGCATATACCCAAAAGAACACCCATAAGACAGGGTTGTTGCCCATGCTGCTCCCGCCATTCCGTAATCTAAAAGATTGATAAAGATATAGTCTAAAAGCAGATTCCCTACGGAAGGAATCATCATGGCATACATGGCAAATTTGGGTTTCCCTTCGGCTCTAATAACATTGTTTCCAAGCATAGAAAAGGCCAACATCGGAATGCCATAAAGCACAATTTTATAATACACCTTTGCGGGTTCAAAAATGGCGCCTTTTCCACCAAAAAGTAATATAATATCATCCACATAGTAGAGCCCTAAGGCTACAATACTTGTGGTTAAGAGTAAGACTAAGGTAATTTGATTCCCGAAGGTTTTTAAAGCTTTCTCATAATGAGAAGCCCCTAAAGCTCTAGAAATAATAGAGGCTCCTCCAATTCCCACACTCATTCCTAAGGCGGCAATAAAAAAGGAGACCGGAAGCACAATATTGATGGCTGCAATGGCAATAACTCCAATCCATTGACCTACAAAAACCGTATCCACTAAAACATTAAGCGACATTACCAACACCCCAATCGATGCTGGTACGGCCTGCTTTATCAGTAATTTCCCAATAGGTTCATTGCCTAATGCTTCTGACGATACTTTGGCCATTAAACGTTTTTTGTTTCAGGTGTCGCCCATTCTTTTACAATACTACTCAGCACCTCAGCAAAATCATCACGTTCATTAAGACAAGGAATAACGGTAAATTCTTTCCCTCCCATTTCATGGAAGATTTCTTCGCCTTCCATGGCAATTTCTTCTAAAGTCTCTAAACAGTCACTAACAAAAGCCGGAGTTACAATGGCCATTTTTTTAATGCCCTCTTTCCCCATTCGTTCAATAGTACGATCTGTGTATGGTTTTAGCCATGGATCAAAGCCAAGTCGTGATTGAAAGGTTGTAGAATACGTCCCGTTCTTTAAGCCTAACTTTTTAGCCACGTTAACTGTGGTGATTTCACATTGATGGCGGTAACAAAACTCATGTTGTTTGCTTCCTTTTTTGAAACAACATTTTCCATTCATTTTACAATTACCATTGGTAATATCACTTTTACGGATATGGCGCTCAGGAACTCCGTGATAACTGAAAAGAATATGTTCGTAATCAAGATCATTCAACACTTCTCCGATACTCTTTGAAAGCACATTGATATAATCTTCACGTTTATAAAAGGCTGGTGTACGTGTAATGGTAACTCCCGGAAAATGCTCAGCCACTAACTCATCAACTTTAACGTCAATCGTTTCTGTTGTTGCCATAGCAAACTGAGGATACAATGGTATGGTCTTAATTTCGGTACAGCCCTGATCTACCAATTCTTGAAGTCCTTTTTTTATAGTCATACTACCATAGCGCATGGCCAACGCCACAGGGTAATCTACCTTTTGCTGTACTTTTTCTTGCAAACGCTCTGAAAGCACAATTAAAGGCGAACCCTCTTCCCACCATATTTTCTGGTATGCCGCTGCCGAGGCTTTAGGCCTAGTATTTAAAATAATACCCTTTACCAATAAGGTTCTTGCCACAATAGGTAAATCAATAACCCGCTCGTCCATTAAAAATTCTCCTAGATATTTCTTCACATCTTTAGGACTTGGACTGTCTGGCGAGCCCAAATTGACTAATAATATTCCTTTTGCCATAGTTTTCTTTTTCCCTTACAAAAATACACTCTTAATATAATACTTTCTAATGGTTGGTATTGCTTTTATTTATCCTGCTATCTTCAAAATTTTTGTTAACTTTTAAGCTATCCATAAAAAAATGAATAGATTTAATCGCTATATGAGTTAGCGTTCACCAAATTCTACCTCACAAGGTATTGTATTTAGATTGCTTGACGCCTGCCACTTAAATTATATTATGAAAAACATCACATTTATATTTCTAGCGCTCAGTTCTGTTTTAGGTTTTGCACAACAGCAATACCAAAGTTTACTTTGGGAAATTACAGGAAACGGCTTAGAACAGCCTTCTTACCTCTACGGCACTATGCACGTGAGTAAAAAAGTAGCCTTTAGACTCGATGATGTTTTTTATAAAGCCTTAGCCCAAAGTGATTGTATTGCCTTAGAGTCTGACCCTACCACATGGCCCGGCTTTAACTACAATATTATGCTTAGCCAAATGGCCGCTTATAACGATTATAATGATGATTTTTATACCAATGCCTTTAAATTAACCCACCCTGAAGAAATGGCCATCCGTGGTGCTGTACGTATGGATAACAATGCTGTAAACGCTTATTTATACCGCAAAAATACCGCCTCAGATAATTTTGAAGAAGAAACTTATTTAGACATGTTTATTTTTCAGGCCGGAAAAAAGAACAACAAAAAAATATATGCCTTAGAAGATTTAGAAGAATCACGATACCTTACTACTAAAGCGGCTTATAACGCCAATAAAAAAGAGTTAGAGCCTTGGATTCAGAAACTTTACGCCAAAGAAAATCCCTATTTAATTCAGGAAAACTTATACCGTGACCGAAACTTAGACCTCTTAGATTCTATTGGTGCCGGAGTAAACACGCCGTTTTTTAGAAAAAACATGCTTTATATCCGTAATGAAAATATGGTCATTGCTCTAGAAAAATTAATGCCTACAAAATCTGTTTTTGCAGGTGTTGGCGCCGCTCACCTTCCGGGAGAAAAGGGGATGATTAACCTTTTACGACAACAAGGTTATACGGTAAAAGCACTAACCTCTGAGCAAACCAACTATAGCAAATTAGAAAAGACCAAATTAGATAGTCTTTTTATTGCCCCAAACCTCAAGACTCATAGCACTCCCGATGGTTTTTTAAGCCTTAATACTTATGACGAATTAAGGGAATTCTCTTATGGAGGCCAAAAATATTATCTCGATCCAGACATGACTAATGGGGCTTATTTAACCGTGAATAGAATAAGCCGATTTCAGTATTTACCCAACGAAAAATCTAACATTACTTTAGACGTCATAGACCGTTTATTGTATGAAGATATCCCTGGAGACATCATTAAAAAGAAAGCGCTAACCACACCTTATCCTGGAATAAGCATAGTGAATAAAACGAAGAAAGGCGAATTTCAGAAATACCATATTTACCAAACGCCTTTAGAAATTATTATCATAAAATTTGCAGGTCGCAGTGACTTTGTACTTAAACATGAAGGTGCCATTTTTAACAGCTTAGCACTAAAAACACCTGCAGACAACATGCAAACCTTTACGGCTCCGCAACAAAAGTTTCAAGTGCGTTTTCCTGAATATTACATTTCTAGTAACCTCCATAATTTTGGTAAAAAATTAATTGAAGGCTATAAGGATGATGCGTATTATTTTTTAGAAGAAGTAGTACTCAATGACCTCTCTTATATTGAAGAAGATAGTTTTGAGGCCAAATACTTCCATCATGCACTATATAAAAATTACAAGTTAAAAGAAGCTAAAGGTGGCTTTAAAGCTGGCGATTACAAAACTTATGAATCTTATGCCATTTTAGATCCAAATACCAACAAAAAGCTCCACCTTAAAACAATAGTTAAAGACGGCAGTTATTATTTATTGGGCTATGTAGGTGTCAATGAGGCCGACAAATCAGCTTATTTTAAATCTTTTAAATTCAACAAAACCACCTACAAAAACTTTGAAAAGGTCACAGATACTACTTTACATTTCACCGTTAAAACCATAGGCAAAGCCCCCTTACCGAATCCGTATAATTACAACTATAACGGCAATGGCAACACCAAGGCTTACGAGCAAACGGTAAATGAAACCGTGTATACTACGGATGCCAATGAACAGATTACGATCTCTAGAACCAAATTTCATGATCTGCAAATGTTTCATAATGTAGATAGTCTTTGGAAAAATTTAGAACAGAAAATCAATGAGAATTCAGCCTATTACAATACCGGTAAGACCTTTAATATTGGAAATCGTTCCACTTCAAAAACCGAATCTACCTATACCCATAAATTTACCTATTCCGATTCGGCTAGTGCCAAACAAGTATTGGTTAAAAATGTTTTAAAAGAAGGCGTACTTTATGAACTAAAGACGCTAGTTGACTCTATAAGTGGACCTTCAACATTTGTTACCGAGTTTTATGAATCTTTTACACCGCAAGACACGCTTTTAGGACAAAACGCATTAAAGGATAAGACACCTTTATTTTTTGAAGCCTTAAGAGCCAACGATAGTATTGTTTTAGAAGCCTATGACTTGGTGAAATTTAAAAAACACAACAGTAAAGACCTTATTTCTGTTTTAAAGACGTTTCCGTTTGACAAAAATCAGCTCAATATAAAATCGCATTTGGTAGAACAACTGATTAAGATCGATTTAAAAAACAATTTAGACTTTATAGAACAACTGTATCTCGATAGTTACTCCGATCCGCAGACGCAAAGCTCTATATTAGAAGGCCTACTAGATTCTAATAAAAAAGCCTCTTATAAAATTGCTTTAGATCTTATGGAGCGCGATTTACCATTAGGGAGTGTAAGCAGTATGTTTTACAACTACACGGGGAAAGATTCTTTAGCACTTAAAGCTTCATTATTTCCAGAAATCTTGGAATACTCTACCATAGAAGAGTACAAACAACCTTTATATATTTTGCTTGCCAAGGTGAAAGATAGTGGCTTAGTGAAACTAAAAACCTATAAAAAATACAAGAATCAGTTGCTTAACGACGCTAAAATGGAAATAAAGCGCACCTTAGGAAACAGTAATAATTATGGCTACAATTCATATTCTCATAATTTAGCCACCTATGTGCGATTAATTTTCCCCTACAGAAGAGAACGTAAGGCCCAAGATTTCTTCGAAAAACTACTCAATGTAGAAGACAGCAATGCCCTTGTAAAGTACTACGTCTTATTAACAAAAGAAAACGAAGCCATTCCGCAGCAATTAAAAGAAAAGTTGGTTAAAGATGAAGACAATCAATACCGATTATTAGAAGAATTAGATGACGCCAAACTTTTAAATA
This sequence comes from Winogradskyella arenosi, assembly GCF_003337305.1. Lineage (GTDB taxonomy): Bacteria > Bacteroidota > Bacteroidia > Flavobacteriales > Flavobacteriaceae > Winogradskyella > Winogradskyella arenosi. The sequence continues at coordinate 332,908 of NZ_QPJO01000001.1, forward strand.
CCATCAAACCTATTGGCATTAACCAACAACAATTTGCCAAATCTAAACTCTTGTCGGAGGCCAATTATGAAAAAGAAAAAGACTCTATTGCATTTCTTTTTAAGCGCAACTTTATAACCGATAAAGGTAAAAATGCCGAAATCTATTTCTTTAAAATCGACAAGGATGATGAGTATTCTGGTAAAACAGAGGCCTTGCATTACATTTCTTTTATTAAGCCTAAAAATCCAAATCAATTGGTTGTAGATAACTATTCGAAATCTGAAAATTATGGAACGCTAGTAGACAAAACCAAAGAAATAGAAGAACAGTATGCCGAAATCATGAATTTAACCATCTATAAAGACCGAAAACGTGTTACAGCTAGTAATAACGATGGGTATTATGATTATTAGAAATTTATGACGATGCCGTAATATACTTCTTAGGCGTCGTCCCATATTTCTTTTTAAAAGCCGCTATAAAATGACTTCCGGTGCTATAACCCACGCGTAAACCCACTTCGTTTACATTATATTCCCCAGACTCCAATAGTTTACGGGCCACTTCCATTTTGTAATCAAATAAAAAACTAAACACCGAGTCGCCATAAATCTGCTTAAAGCCTTCTTCCATTTTTTTAAGTTGAGATTTATTTCATCTGCTAATTCTTGTAAGTTTTTACTTTAAACCATAAATATAACCAACGTGTTACACCAACTAGAAGTGATAATTATTAACCGTTATCTAATATAATTCTCAGGAAAATCATAATCTAAAATTGTTAAAATTTGAATTATTTCAGATTAGCAATTACGGTTTTACCACAGTAACATTACGGAAAAACCGTAATGGGTTTTATTTCAAAAAAAACCTATTTTTTATTTGATTTATTCTATTTTTTTTTTTTTAGATTTACGCTGTTCGAAAGATTATAAAAATTTAAAACAAAGGCATTTAAGTCATTTTTTGAACAGGTATTGATACCAAAAACCAACGCTGGTTTATTTTTTATTTGCACACTTTGCTATATTTTCTCTTTGCTAAAATCTTTGCATAATTAACCATTAATACAACCTAAAATTAGATTTAAAAATTTACAATTATGAAAAAATCATTTTTTTATACTAGCGTTTACACTAGTTGGAACTTTTGCTTTTGCCAATGAGGAAACAAATAAATCAACATACAACAACGATTCAAAGCTCACAGACTCACACACATCTATAGATACAATTAACTATTCTTACAATGAATTATTCTATGGAAGGTGTAGTGCTATTGTTACTCATTATGATGAAGAAGGAAATATGACTGGGATATTCCTGTATACATGGGAATCCGTTCTATCAGATATAGAAGGTGGATGCGCACTAGATGCCCGAATAATAGAATTCTCCTTGAATCATGGATAATGATTTTCAACTAATAATCAATAACATTACATAATTAATCCAATTCTTAAGGTCTGGTTTTTAATTTAGACCTTAAGAATTAAAACAATAATCTTGCAAATCTTAAAAAAATTAAAATAATATTTTACATGAAAATAATTTCTTATTCGATCATCTTTTTTTATTTCATCACCCATATTACCTATGCACAGAATATTAATTATGATGTTGAAATAGAATACACAATCTCCTTTAATACCGAAAGACCAACCACACAAAAAGGCATTTTATATTTAGATAGTTCGAAAAAAAAGTCCATGTTCATTTATGGGAAAAATACAGAATCTAGCATAAAACAAAGTGAAGATGAAAACACGGAATATGATTTATTTTACGCAGGGAAGAAAAAAGTTTTTTATCAAGATTTTAATAAGGACACGCTTATATCAAGAATAAATTTATTCTCTGAACAATTTATAGTAGAAGAAAATATCCCACAATTAAAATGGGAAATTCATGATGAAGAAAAAATGCTTGATAAGTACCTTTTAAAAAAAGCAACTTTATACTTTAGAGGTAGAAATTATATTGCCTGGTTTTCGGAAGAATATCCTCTTCCTTACGGACCTTGGAAATTTAGTGGTTTACCAGGGCTAATTATGGAAATATATGACACAACTAAACGTTACCATTGGCAAGTAAATTCAATCAAACAAACTGAAGAAACTACTTTAGACTTGCAGCCTATTTTAAAAGGGAAAGAAACACTAACAATAAAACAATACGCTGACAGAAAATTTAACAATAATACACAGTTTAAAAGAATGGCAAGCAAGCTCCCAAAAGGAGTCCAAGTAACTCAAATGAAAACACCAAGAACAGGTTTTGAAATTAAATTTGAATGGGAAGAGGAAAAGAACTAATTCTATTTATTTTATTACTTTTTAATGGTCTCATTTATTCCCAAACAATTATTTCGGGATTTGTTAAAGAAAAAAATGGAAATTCAATTCCTTCTGCAAGTATTATTCTAAAAGACTCTCTTAGCTCTTCAACTATTGGATATACATTTTTAGATCAAAATGGAAACTATAAATTAACCACTAATCAATACGGTCATTTTAAGCTTTCGTTTTCCTCCCTTGGCTATAAAACCAAAATCATTTCCATTACTATTTTAAAAAATCAAAGCTATCCTAACTTAGATATCGTTTTAGAAGAGCAACCCATAGATTTAAAAGAAGTAATTATCCGTGCAGAAAAACCTATTTCTATCCTTAAAGACACCATCCTTTTTAAAACTAGATTCTTTACTAATGGCACAGAACAAACGGTAGAAGACTTATTAAAAAAAATTCCAGGATTAAATGTAGATAGTAACGGCACAATTAAAGTAGGCAATCAAGAAATTGAGAAACTTATGATTGACGGAGACGATCTTTTTGAGAAAGGCTATAAAATATTATCAAAAAATATGCCTGCCTATCCTATAGAAGAGATTGAGGTATTAAAACGCTACTCAAACAATCGGTTACTAAAAGACATTGAAGAAAGCAATAAAGTAGCTTTAAATTTGAAGCTAAAAGAAGATGCTAAACGTATTTGGTTCGGTAATACAGAACTAGGTATTGGTAATGATAGCTTTTACCAACTAAAAGGTAACCTTATGAATTTTGGTAAAAAAAACAAATACTATTTTTTAGCCAATGGCAATAGTATTGGTTATGATGCTACAGGAGATATTCAAAACCTTATTAGACCTTTTCGTTCTAATGAACCAGCAAGTATCGGAGACGACCAACAGGTTAGTAATTTATTAAATTTATCTACGAGTAACCTAAATTTTAAACGTAAAAGAACCAATTTTAATAACGCAGAACTGGTTTCATTAAATGCTATATTTAATCCCACTGAAAAATTAAAAATAAAAACATTAGGCTTTTTTAATTGGGATGAAACTGATTTTTTTAGAAACAAAGTAAATGTTGTCAATGTAGACAATACTAATTTTACCAATACTGAAGACTACAATTTTAGAAACAAAAAAAGAATTGCTTTTGGTAAACTAGATGTAACCTACAACATCTCTAAAACCAAAATGTTAGAAGCGACCACAAAATTTAATAGTGGTAATTTTAATGATGGATCCAATTTAACATTTAATGGGAATTCTACCCTTGAGAATTTAAAGCATCAAAACACGTTATTTGACCAAAAAATCAATTACACTAATAAGTTTAAAGATAAAAAAGTATTTCTACTAACGGGCCGTTTTATCAATGAAGAAGCACCACAGAATTATAGCATCAATCAGTTTTTTTATCAAGATTTATTTCCAGATGCTACCAATGCAAACCATGTAAAACAACAAAGTAACAACCAAATGCAATTTGCAGGTGTAAGCGCACATTTATTAGATAGAAAACCTAATGGTAATTTACTAGAACTTCAATTTGGTAATGAATTTAGAAAAGATAAATTAAATACTGAGTTTTCAATCTTAGAAAATGAAACTACTTTAGAACAACCCATAAATTACCAAAACAATACCACCTATACTGTTAATGATTTGTATATAAAAAGCAAATACCGTTATAAAATAGGCGGTTTTGGGCTCACAGGAAAATTAAACATACATCAGCTTTTTAATCAATTAAAATTCAGCAATAGCTCAGAGAGCCAAAACCCTTTCTTTATTAACCCAAGCATAGGACTGGATTGGAAAATAAATAATAAAAATAAAATTACTTCATCGTATTCTTATAATACCACTAATGCAAAAATTTTAGATGTATATAACAACTTTGTGCTTACCGGTTTTAGATCGTTTTCTACTGGCACTAGTAGTTTTAATCAATTAGATGCCTCTAGCATCTCGTTTAATTATCAATTGGGTAATTGGAGCGATCGCTTTTTTGCTAATACATTTATTTTGTACAGTAAAAATCACGATTTCTTTTCTACCAATACAGATATTGAACAAAATTTCACTCAATCTCGACAAATATTAATTAAAGACAGAGCATTTATAACAATAAACTCTAAACTCGATTATTATTTTAAGTTTATATCTTCTAATTTAAAACTAGATTTAGGCTACTCTAAAAGCGAATTTAAAAACATTGTAAATAATTCAGACCTAAGAACCATAACCTCTAATAATTATAATTACGGCTTGGAGCTACGCTCTGGTTTTAAAGGTGTCTTCAACTACCATATAGGTACAAAATGGACAACAAACAAGATAGAAACTACAATTAATAACACTTATACTAACAATGAAAGCTTTTTAGACTTAACATTTGTTTTTAATGATAAATTTGATGTACAGCTTCAATCTGAGCGTTATTATTTTGGAAATATACAAACAACGGATAACACGTATTATTTTTTAGATATTGATGCAAGATACCAACTCATAAAAAGCAAACTGTCTCTGGGTTTAACCGGTAAAAACCTTTTTAATACTGAAACATACAGAACATTCTCAATAAGCGATATTGGCTCTTCTTCCACCGAGTATAGGTTACTACCAAGACATGTACTATTAAAAATAGAATATAGGTTCTAAAACCTAACTAGAAGCCGTAATATACTTCTTAGGCGTAGTCCCAAATTTCTTTTTAAAAGCAGCTATAAAATGGCTTCCGGTACTGTAACCCACCCGTAATCCCACTTCGTTAACATTATAATCGCCAGATTCTAAAAGCTTACGTGCTACTTCCATTTTATAATCAAATAGAAAACTAAAAACCGAATCGCCATAAATCTGCTTAAAGCCTTCTTTTAACTTTTTAAGACTTAAATCAATCTCATCGGCGAGCTCTTGTAGGGTTGGTGGCTCTGCCATATTAGCAATAATAATATCTTTTGCTTTTTTTAGTTTCGCCACATTAACCTCATCCACCAAAAACGGACATTGTTCAATATCGGCATCTTCACTTCTATTAAAAAACAAACTTAACAACTCATAGGCTTTGCCCTTAAAATAGAGGGGCTTAATAGAATTGTTAAGATTAAAACTAATCAACTGATTAAGCACCACCGCCATGGAAGGCGAAATCTTACCATCCTTATAATACTTTTTATCCTTATTGTCATCCATTAAAAAGGTGACATAATTGGTGTCTTCAGAAAACAATCCGTGAAATTTCTTAATAGAAATCACAATGGACACCAACCAAGAATGCGGTTGCAACTCTAAATGAATAGGCAAATCGCGCTCCGGATTATAAAGCAGCAAGGAAGTCTCTTCATTAATATTTAAAGTATATCGCCCTTCATTAAAGACAAAAGCAGCCATCCCCTTGGTACAAAAATGAAATTGAATATAACGACTATCTATCTTGCGTTCAAGAATTTCTACGGTATCATGCTCATTTTTATGGGCTAAAATGAAAAATCCTTCCTCTAAAAAGGTTTCATCAAAAGTACCTTTAGCGTTACTTTCTGAATTTGCATTTTCTAAATTCATTTCCGTATTATTTAGATTAGTTCTAAACAAAAGGCTTAAAACCTCTTTATTTTAAACAAAAGTATGATTTTTATCATGTTTTCGTTAAAAACAACGCTAAAAAACCCGAAACGACACTTAAAGTTCTTCTAGCGTTGTTTTTTTAAAAATATCGAAATTACATTTGCGCCGTTACTTTCCGAAGTCAGGTAAACGAGCGAACGTCACACATGCATAACAAAAGCAAATATTTTTACGCTATAGGTCTCAGCTATAAAAAAGCTGATGCGGAAGTGCGTGGTCATTTTAGCCTCAGCGATACCGCTAAGGAGAACATATTAGTGCAAGCCAAAGAAAACGGTATTGAAAGCCTATTGGTTATTTCTACATGTAATCGTACAGAAATGTATGGCTTTGCAGAACATCCTTACCAACTCATTCAACTCTTATGTGATAACACAAAAGGGACTGTTGAAGAGTTTCAAGAGGTGGCCTACGTACACAAAAACAAAGACGCTATTAACCACATGTTTCGTGTTGGTTCTGGTTTAGACAGCCAAATTTTAGGCGATTTTGAAATTATCTTTCAACTTAAAGCAGGCGCAAGAGCCTCTAAAAAACACCAACTTTTAAATTCCTTTACAGAACGTTTAGTGAATTCGGTAATTAGAGCGAGCAAACGTATTAAGAACGAAACGCAGTTATCCTCTGGTGCAACCTCGGTGTCTTTTGCTTCGGTGCAGTACATTATGAATAATGTAGAACAAATTTCTAAAAAGAATATTCTACTCTTCGGTACAGGAAAAATAGGGCGTAATACTTGTGAAAATTTAGTAAAACATACTAAAAACCCACACATTACCCTAATTAATAGAACAAAAGATAAAGCCGAAGAAGTTGCCGGAAAATTTAATCTTATTGTTAAAGATTACGATAACTTAGCTGAAGAATTAAACGCTTCAGACATTGCAATTGTTGCTACAGGCGCGCATAGCCCTACCGTGTATAAAGATTTAATTTCTACTAAAAAGCCATTACTCGTTCTCGATTTATCGATTCCTAAAAACGTTAATGAAGACATTAGAGAACTCGATAATATTACGCTAGTCCATTTAGATGATTTAGCAAAAATTACGGACGATACTTTAGAGAAGCGTAAAACGTTTATTCCTGAAGCGGAAGCTATTATACTAGAAATTACAGCCGCATTTAATGCTTGGTTAGACACCTTAAAATTTGTCCCAACCATTCAGGCTATAAAACATAAGTTGACCCATTTTAAGAATACGGAGCTCAACAACCAGCGTAAAAAATTAACGGACTTCAATGAAGACCAAGCCGAATTGATCAGTAATAACATTATTCAAAAAATTACCAATCAATTTGCGCACCACCTTAGAGAAGACAGTGACTCTTCTGATGAAAGCATAGAGCTCATCAAAAAAATATTCCAGTTAGAAACTACAGATAATGTCTAAAATTATTCGCATTGGCACACGCGACAGCCAGCTCGCTATGTGGCAAGCAAAAACCGTTCAATCACAACTTGAAAGATTAGGCCATAAAACCGTTCTTGTCCCTATAAAATCTACAGGAGATTTAGTTCTCGATAAACCCTTATACGAAATGGGGATTACCGGTGTTTTTACTAAAACTCTAGATGTTGCTATGCTTAACGGCAGTATTGACATCGCGGTTCATTCTCTAAAAGATGTGCCAACGATTTTACCAAAAGGCATTGTACAAGCCGCAGTATTAAAACGCGGTAATGTGAATGACACTTTAGTTTTTAAACACAACGAAGAATTTTTATCTGCAAGAGAGGCAATTGTGGCTACCGGAAGTTTAAGACGCCGTGCCCAATGGCTTAACCGCTACCCTACCCACACTATTGTTGGCTTACGCGGTAATGTTAACTCACGCTTAGAAAAATTAGAGCAAAACGAAGATTGGGATGCTGCTATTTTTGCTGGCGCGGGCTTAGGACGTTTAAATTTAACACCTGAAAATTCCATTAACCTACATTGGATGATTCCTGCTCCTGCTCAAGGGGCGGTTATGGTTACAGCCCTAGAAGCTGATGAAGAAACCTGTGCGATTTGTGCTGAAATTAATCACGAAGAAACCCAAATATGTACCACAATTGAGCGTGAATTTTTAAATCGTCTTGAAGGCGGTTGTACGGCTCCAATTGGTGCATTAGCCTATATTAAAGACGAAGAAGTCAACTTCAAAGCCATTCTTTTAAGTACTGATGGCTCTAAGAAAATTGAAGTGGCTAAAGTGGAGCCTTTAGGAAAACACGAAGAATTAGCTGAATTCTGTGCTGATTATATCATTGGTAAAGGCGGCAAGGTTTTAATTGACGAGCTTACACAAGGTGATAAAATCACCAATATCTACTCTACAAAAAAATTAACCAACGATCAAGTTGCTAATTTCCATGAGGCGGTTGTACCTCAGAGTAGCGATGCTATAAAGATTAATCCTAACCGATTATCTAAAAGCATCATTCGTAACGAAATAGAAAATGTAATTATTACCAGTCAGAATGCTGTAGAAGCCTTATTAACTAATTTCTCAGCTACTGAATTACAATTCAAAAATATTTATTGCGTAGGCCGTAAAACCAAACGTATGGTTGAAAAACGTATTGGTAAAGTAAAACACTACGAACAATATGCTAAAGATTTAGCCAATTACTTGGTAGAATATATTGAGGGTACTGAAGTTACCTATTTCTGTAGTAATCTAAGATTAGATACACTTCCAGATCTTTTAACTGAACATAACATCAAGGTTAATGAAGTGGAAGCTTACCAAACCAAGTTTGATGCTGAAAAAATAGAGGCGGATTTAGATGGCGTTATGTTTTACAGCCCTTCTACAGTGCAAAGTTTCTTAAAGCAAAACAAAGCCAAAGGGATTGCCTTTTGTATCGGGGAAACAACCGCTAAGGAAGCCCGTAAGTATTATAAAGATGTACGTGTTGCCAAAGTGCCTTTAGTAGAAAGTGTTGTTGCTTTGGTAAACGCCTATTACAGCGCCTAGTATTCCACACCCCTTTTTAATTTAAAGGGGCTTAAAACAAACCATTGGGATTTAAATGTCAAAGCTAGAAAGACAATCCGTGCTCAACTACATTTATCGGTTTTTCGATATTATTGTATTGTTCTTTATTGTCTTCGATTTAGGTTTTGACCATACCGATAACTTTACAACACCGCATGTCTTCGGCTTAATTGTACTCTCCGTATTATTAATCGTTTTTAATGCGGTTAAGCTTTCGGTTTACAAGTACAAAAAAAACCAAAGAGTAGCCCTAGTAAACATTGTTATCCTCTCGCTGCTACTCCTAGCCTCTACTTTTGTGGGGCTTACCCACTTCCATAACGATTACCATTTTGTATTTCAAAAAATAAAACCGATTTTAGAATCCGGACTCGTTCTCTACTTTCTCCTACGGCTTCTAGTTTTTGTACGCTACATCTATGAGGTCTATTTTAATCCTGCCATTGTATTTGTAGGAAGCTTTTTTATCCTGGCCATTTTAGGGGCATTTTTATTAATGCTTCCCAGTGCCACAAGCCACGGCATAAGCTTTACAAACGCCTTATTTACCGCTACAAGTTCGGTTTGCGTTACCGGCTTAGCCGTCTTGGACACTAGTAAAGATTTTACCATTATAGGGCAATCCATTATTCTTGTTTTAATACAATTAGGCGGATTGGGTATTCTTACCTTCACCTCGTTTTTTGCCTTTTTCTTTAGAGGAAGTTCTTCTTTTAAAGAAGGCCTTAATACCCGCGATTTTATCGCACAAGATGGATTAAAAGATGTGTTTCGTGCCGCCTTAAATGTTGTGATTTTCACCATCTCCTTAGAGCTTATCGGTGCCGTCATTATTTATTCTACCATAATAGAAAATAGTATTATTAAGGATAAAATTTTCTTTTCTATTTTTCACTCTATCTCTGCCTTTTGTAACGCTGGGTTTTCAATATTACCCTCCGGATTGTTTGAAGAAAGCATTCGTTTTAATTATAGTTTTCAATGGATTATAATGCTCCTCATTATCTTTGGCGGACTTGGGCATAATATTATTTTTAACTACTATAAGAAAATAAAAATTTTCCTCTTAGAATTGTTGAATCCTGAAGGTGTTCACAAACGTGTAAGTATCATCACACTGAACACCAAAATTGTCATCGTTACCACCATAATTTTATTGCTTGCCGGTTGGCTAGTTTTCTTTATTTCAGAATACAACAACACCATGTTAGAGCACACCACACTTATAGGCAAGCTTACTAACGCGGCCTTTAATTCGGTAAGCCCTAGAACCGCAGGGTTCAATGTTATTGACTATAGCCAAATGACTGTTCCGTCCTTGTTATTTGTTATTTTTTTAATGTGGATTGGAGCCTCACCCGCCTCTACCGGTGGTGGTATAAAAACAAGTACCTTTGCATTAGCAACGTTAAATATTTTTTCCATAGCTAGAGGAAAAACACGGATAGAGATTTTCGGTAAACGGATCTCCTCACAATCAACCTCTAGAGCCTTTGCTATTTTAAGTATTTCACTCATAGTTATAGGTATTGCAATCATGGCTTTATTAGTTTTTGAACCGAAAAACACCCCGATATTAAATGTTGTTTTTGAGTGTTTTTCGGCTTATAGCACAGTGGGATTAAGTTTAAATTTTACACCAACACTCACAGAAGCGAGTAAATATGTTATTATTATCATCATGTTTATTGGCCGTATAGGAATGCTCAACTTAATGATTGGTTTATTAAAACAAATCAACCATCAGTTTTACGAGTACCCTAAAGAGAATATTTTAATTAACTAAGGTCGTTTTACAAGGCATAATTTTTATACAGATGAAAGTAATCGTTATTGGACTCGGAAATTTTGGAAATGCATTGGCACTAAGTCTTACAGAAACAGGCAACGAAGTCATTGCTATAGATCGAGACATGGAAAAAATTAACTTATTAAAGGATTTAGTGTCCCATACCATTTGCATGGACTCTACCAATGAGTTGGCCTACGATGCCGTTCCTTTAAATGATGCCGACAAAGTTGTGGTGGCTATTGGTGAAAACGAAGGCGCAGCCATTATTACCACCGCGATTATTAAGAAATTGAGCGATGTAAAAATTATTAGCCGTGCCATATCACCTATTCACGATACCGTTTTAGAAGCTATGGGCGTCAACAGTATCATTCACCCTGAACAAGATTCTGCAAGACGACTCACACAGCAAATTAACTTTAAATCGACATTAGAAAACTATCAGTTAGATAATAATTTCACGATTTCTGAAGTAAAAGCTAAAAAGGATTTTTTCAATAAATCTTTAAAAGAACTCGATACCACAAACAAATACAAACTCACACTAATTACTATTATACGAGAACGAGAAACGCATAATTTAATTGGTAAAAAACGAATAATAAAAGAAAGTATAGGTCGTATAAATTCGGAAACCGTAGTTTTAGAACATGACACTTTAGTTGTTTACGGAAACAACAAAGACATAGAGAATTATTGTGCAGGACAAGAAGAATACGATTTAAGATATAAAAATATATAATATGATTAAGAACGATTTATTTTTAAGAGCATTAAAAGGTGAAACTGTAGAGCGTCCGCCCGTATGGATGATGCGCCAAGCAGGACGTTATTTACCTGAGTTTATGGAAATCAAAGCCAAATACGATTTCTTTACACGTTGCCAGACACCAGAATTAGCGAGTGAAATTACCGTACAACCAATTCGTCGTTACGGTATGGATGCTGCCATTTTGTTTTCAGATATCTTAGTCATTCCACAAGCCATGAATATTGAGGTTCAAATGAAACCTAATTTTGGGCCGTATTTACCAAATCCTATTCGTTCTCAAAAAGACGTCGATAATGTTATTGTTCCCGATGTAAAAGAAGCTTTAGACTATGTTTATCAAGCTATAAAAGCCACTAAAGAAAAACTAAACGATGAGATTCCATTAATTGGTTTTGCGGGTTCACCATGGACCATTTTATGTTATTGTGTGCAAGGGCAAGGCTCTAAAAACTTTGATAAAGCCAAAGAGTTTTGTTTTACAAATCCTATTGCGGCACATGGCTTATTGCAAAAAATTACAGATACGACCATTGCTTACTTAAAAGAAAAAGTAAAAGCAGGTTGTAATGCAGTGCAAGTTTTTGACTCTTGGGGTGGCATGTTATCGCCGGTAGATTATCAAGAATTCTCTTGGCAATATATCCAACAAATCATCGATGCTTTAAAAGACGACGCACCAGTAATCGCTTTTGGAAAAGGCTGTTGGTTTGCTTTAGATACTATGGCAAAATCGGGCGCTTCTGCTTTAGGGGTTGATTGGACCTGCTCTGCAAGAAACGCGCGTTATTTAACTGGAGGCAACATCACCCTTCAAGGTAATTTTGACCCTACGCGTTTATTTTCGCCACCTGCAGAAATCAAAAAGATGGTGACTCAGATGATTAACGACTTCGGAAAAGATAAGTATATCGTTAATCTTGGTCATGGTATTCTACCTAACATTCCGTTAGAAAACGCTAAAGCATTTATAGATGCTGTAAAAGAATACCAAAGCCCGTCATAAGCGTTTTAAAAGCAATGAACGGCTTAGCCAAAACCAGATAATAAGTGAATAAGCATTTCCATTAACCGGAATCACCTTATAAATTATTTGGGCGTTACCTACTTTTTTGAGTAACAATTTCTTATAAATTGCAACATATAAGTACAAAAAAGTAGGTCGCGCTTTCACGGCTCGCTCTCTGCGAGGAGCTCAAACAAACCGTTCAATCACTAACGCAAGGCTAGGCTTTAAAACATAGACTATGGTTAAAAACATCTTAATCGGCTTAAAAGCTTACGCAAATAGTTTCACATTAATTTCAGAATTAAAACTCTGGAAATTCTTTTTTATCCCCATTATAATAAGCATTATAACCGCAGCCCTTATCGGAATTTCGGCCTATGGGTTTTCAGATAATGTTGGGGGCTTTATAGCAAAAATATGGTTTTGGGACTGGGGAAAAGAAACCTTCACTTCTATTGCAACAGTTATTGGTGCCATTGCCGTTTTAGCCATTGGTTTAATTTTATACAAACACATTATCATGGCCCTTTCTGCGCCATTTATGAGTCCGGTTTCAGAAAAAATTGAAGCCCACCTCACCGGAGTAGAAAACCACAGCCATAGAAACACTACGTTTCAAGGCCAATTATGGCGCGGTATCCGTATAAATATTAGAAACTTAGGAAAAGAACTTTTATTCACAATCCCATTATTACTGCTTAAGTTTATACCTATTGTCAATATATTTTCTACCATTTTATTGTTTTCATTACAGGCCTACTATGCGGGTTTTGGTAATATGGATTACACTTTAGAACGCCACTTTAAATACCGAGAAAGTATACAGTTTATTAGAAAAAATAAAGGCGTTGCCATTGGTAACGGTATTGTATTTATGCTATTTTTATTAATCCCTGTAGTGGGTGTCATTTTAGTTTTACCACTCAGTGTTACTGCGGCTTCTATAAGCACGGTTAACCTTTTAAAGAACGAAACCTCAACCACAAATACACTTAAAAATGCAATTTGACGGTTTCGAAATTAATCCAATACATAATGGAGAGGCATGGAAAATCTGTGATTTCGTCACGGCCAATGAAGACCGATTAAAACGCTACTTTCCCAAAACATTAGCACAGAACCTTAATCCGACTTTATCTAAGGCTTTTGTCGCATCTAAAGTCAAGGCCTTTGAACATAAGGACGAGTTTCTATTCACATTAAACCATTCTGAAACCAGAGCTCTTGCCGGATTAATTTTCCTGAAAGAACTCAATTGGGAAACCAAGCAAGGCGAATTTGCCTATTGTATTGAATACACCTTTGAAGGACAAGGCTTAACCTCTAAAGCGATTAAACAGCTATCTCAATACGCTATTAGTGATTTAGGCTTAGAAACACTTCAAATCATAGTACATAAAGATAATTTAGCAAGTGTAAAAGTAGCACTAAACAATAATTTTAAGTGGATAAAAACCTTGGTTAACGAGTTTACGCCAATTGGAGAGCAACCTTTGGATATGGAGTTGTATGAATTAGCTTCTAAGACCTAAGACCTGACCTAGCAGGTTTTAAAAACCTAACAGGTCTTCTTCACGCTTGCAAAACAAGACTAAATCCGTAATAAACTAGAATTACTAAATTAAACGTTCAAATAATAAAATAGTACTTTACACTTAATATTTAGCCACCAAATGAGTACACTCAAACCAAACCTGACCTAAGACCTGACCTAGCAGGTTTTAAAAACCTAACAGGTCTTCTTCACGCTTGCAAAACAAGACTAAATCCGTAATAAACTAGAATTACTAAATTAAACGTTCAAATAATAAAATAGTACTTTACACTTAATATTTAGCCACCAAATGAGTACACTCAAACCTGACCTGACCTGACCTAGCAGGTTTAAAAAACCTAGCAGGTCTTCTTCAAACTTGCAAAACAATACTAAATCCGTAATAAACTAGAATTACTAAATTAAACGTTCAAATAATAAAATAGTACTTTACACTTAATATTTAGCCACCAAATGAGTACACTCATACCAAACCTGACCCGACCTGACCTAGCAGGTTTTTAAAACCTAGCAGGTCTTGTTCACGCTCACAACACAATACTAAATCTGTAATAAAATGGAATTACTAAAAAAAGACAATTATTATCATATTTACAATCGTGGAATCAATAGTGAAACTGTGTTTCAAGACGCCAATAATATGTTTTATTTTCTCAAGCTTGTTGAGAAATACCTCATTCCAAAAGTTAATATCCTAGCTTACTGTCTACTCAATAATCATTTTCATTTTGCTATAGAAGTTACAGCAGACACTAAAGACGTTAATCAAGCATTTTCTAATTTATTTAATGCCTATACCAAAGCTTACAACAAGCAGAACTCTAGAACAGGGGCCTTATTTGAAAGACCATTTAAAAGAAAACAGGTTAAAGATAAAAATTATTTAAAACAACTCATTTTATATATACATAGAAATCCAGAAAATCATAATATTGTTGAAGATTTTAAATCTTATGAGTTTTCCTCTTTTAAATTATACAGTACTGAAAACACTTCATTAATTAGTGAGAAGAAATCTTATTGTATTGGGCTTTTTGACGACTTGAAAAACTTCAATATAACACATAACAATAATAAACCGAACGCATTACATATGGAATACGATGATTCTAGACCTGCTGGGTTTGAAAAACCCGCGAGGTCTTCAATGAAGGACAAATTCTTCAACTACATACATCAGCTACAAGACAGTATAACCTCAAAACTAGAAGCAGTAGACGGTAAAGCCAAGTTTCAAGAAGATATTTGGGAACGCCCAGAAGGTGGAGGCGGACGAACACGCGTTATAGAAAACGGTAACGTTTTTGAAAAAGGTGGTGTCAATATCTCTGGTGTTCACGGCAAATTACCCGACTCTATGCAAAAATACTTTGGTGTAGAAGATGCCGATTTCTTTGCTTGCGGACTAAGTTTAGTGCTACACCCAACAAATCCAATGGTGCCAACCGTTCATGCGAATTGGCGTTATTTTGAAATGTATGATAAAGACAGCAATATTGTAGACCAGTGGTTCGGCGGCGGACAAGACCTAACGCCTTACTATTTATTTGAAGACGATGCCAAACACTTCCATCAAACCTGTAAAACGGCATGCGATAAGCATAGCCCTGAGTTTTATGCCAAATACAAAGCCCGTTGCGATGAGTATTTTTACAACGCACACCGTAATGAAGGTCGTGGTTTAGGTGGTTTATTCTTTGATTACTGTAAAGCTACAGATGAAATGAGCATGCAAAATTGGTACGACTTTGTTACTGAAGTTGGTGATAGTTTCTTAGAAGCCTATGTGCCGATTGTTGAAAAACGAAAAGCCTTAGACTACAGCAAAGCACAACGCGATTGGCAAGAAATAAGAAGAGGTCGTTATGTTGAATTTAATCTCGTACACGACAAAGGCACCTTATTCGGATTAAAAACCAATGGACGGATTGAAAGTATTCTAATGAGCTTACCACCACATGTGCAATGGGTGTACGACCATCATCCAGAAGCAGGAAGCGAAGAAGAAAAACTAATTAAAGTATTACAAAACCCTGTAGATTGGGTATAATTTAAATAGACCTTCAGACCTAGACCTTGCAGGTTTGAAAAGCCTAGCAGGTCTAAATTCTGAGTATAAACTAACAACCATGAATTGCTACTGCGGAACTACTAAAACCTACCAAGAGTGCTGTGAAGTTTTCCATCGTAACAACGGAAAAACAGACACGGCCGAACAACTTATGCGTTCTAGATATTCCGCTTTTGTCCTTGCCGATGGCGATTATTTGATGGCCACTCATCACCAATCCACACGACCAACTAAAGAAAAAAAAGCCATTGTAAAATGGACCAAATCGGTGCAATGGGTAAAGCTAGACGTTTTAGAAACGACACAAGGAACTCAAAACGACCATAAAGGCACCGTCACTTTTAACGCCTATTTCTTTGAAAACGGAAAAATAGATGTCATCCATGAAAAATCGGCTTTTGTAAAGGAAGGTAATCTATGGTATTACTTAGGATTAAGTAGATAAGCAGCAGGACCTAGCAGGTTTCTCAAACCTAGCAGGTCTAAAATTATCCAACCATACTATAATTTGATTGTTGAATAATTACAATTTGGATTTATTAATAGGTAATAAAGGTAGATGTATTACAAAAACTTTTACTAGACCTGCTAGGTTTGAAAACTATCACTTCCAAACCATAACTTCCTTAGTCACTTCCTTAAAAGCATTGCACACATGAAACAGTCGTGCTTTTAAAAGTAGTTTTCGACCTTCAACGCTTCGTGTAAAGACCAATTTGTTTTTCCCTAAATAATGTTTCCAATGCCTTTGAAATACTAAGGCATTGTCTTTTTTATCACCAAATAATTCCGGTACCGGATAAAAATTTTCAACATCAAAACGCTTTCTAAAAAAACTGGTTTTTATAATTAAATATCGCGGTGAATCTACAGGTTCTATAAGTTCACTTAAGGCTTTCGCAAATAAGGAATTTTCAAGCGCATTGGCACCCACCAAATTACAAACCACATCCCCTTTTCCTAAGGCATAAGCATTCACGCTAATTTGAGGTCTACCAGAAGTGATATAGCCCAATTCATCTAAAGTATCTAAAATGGCTAATCCCATTTTTCCTATCTTTTTATAGAGGTAACCATGACGCAGGTATAATTTTACCGCTTTGTAAAGTTTATAGCCAAAAACACCAACAAATGCGGCTAAAAGCGCATATATAAAATATAAAACGCCACGTTGTAAGATGAAATGAAAACTTTGAGCCACAAACTCAACATAAAAGAGCATCATGGTAAATAGCAATTCCACCACAAAAAACCGAAGTACATCAAAATAATAGATTTGCTGTTGGCGTTTATAAGGGCGTTTGCCTTGATGTAGAATCTTAACTTCCTTCGTTAATTTAGTGCCTTTTCCAATGGCATTATTCCATTTTTCAGTAATTAAAATCCTTTTGGTTGCCACTTCTAGCGTAGATTCATTTAAGATAGCAATAGAGTCCACAGGAACCTCATCAGGAATATTTAAGCGTTCAAAACCATTTGAAATAAACGGAATGCTACTGTTGGTTACACCCACAAAGGCTTCGAAACGTCGTTTTAAAGTATCCACTTCTTTACCACCATCTAAAACGGTGGGGTCCACACAGGCCAAATGCCAAATATTTCCGGTTTTTTTTGGCGCATTGGCGTCTTTCCGAATCGCGCGACCTCGCATTTGATTAGAGGATACAAACGAGCCTATGAATGAGGCCAAAATTAAACTATTAATGGATGGTGCGTCCCAACCTTCACCCAATAACGATTTTGTACCGACTAAAACTCTAATATAACCTGCTTCAAAAAGTTGGGTAAGAATGCTAACTATGGACGTTTTGGATTTCCCTTTTGAAGTTACCAATAAAAAAGATTCGTCGATTTGTAAGGGCGAAAACGAAAAATTATCTAGAGTTTCAATCGCCTCAAAATGCCTTAAAATAGATTGATGGATGATAACGATACTTCCTGAAAGCACTGCTAAATCTTCAGGTTTTTCGCAATACTGCCTTATGTATTGAAAAATAGGAAGCACACCAATTTTATCAATATGTTCTATTTCTGTGTATTTAACCGTTAAGAATTCCTTCCGAATATAATCTGTAAGAATCACACATCGTAAATCGCGTTTTAAACTCTTACGTTCGGCATTCACAATACTTAGGATGCTTTTTAATTTACTCGGACTGTTTGAAAGAGATTTATATAATCGTTGTTCCCCAATAAAATCGACTGAATTTCGTTCAAAAACATGAAGTCGTCTGAGTTGTTTTTCTAAAGTTGAAATGTACTTTTCTTGCTCAATTAATTGTTCTCTATCACTAACTAAGATATGTTGAAATAAAATACCCAACCAATGCAAATCGAGTTCAGGAAACTGAATCAGTTCTTGTTTTTCAAAACCTAAAACTTCTAATTTGTGATGGTCAATTTCAAAACCACAAGCGTATAAAAAGATAAGAATAGCTGAAAAATATTCGGTATTCGCATAAAGTTCGTCTAAATGCCAATTCGGGTTTTTATAAAAACGATGTTCCATTAAAAAATTAATGAAGGTTTCATCCTTTACTATTTCGTCTTTAAAATCGGCAATATCGCGTCTAAAATCAACAATAAAATTAATCTCTAAATCTTCGGGTTTTGAGAAGTATACAAAATCTTGATGCGGACTTAAATCGCCTTCGCGCACCAAATCCGGAACCGCAATTTCATCATCTACCTCGCCACAAAGTGTAAAATATTTAGACACCTCTGCTCTACTGCTATCATAAGGTGGTGTAGCTGTGAGCGCCACAATGTAAAATTCTGAATTCTGTTTTAAATCCATTAAGCATTTCCACCAGGCATTTTTTAAGTGATGCGCTTCGTCTAAAACTAAGGTTTCAATGTGATGGGTTTTAAAGAATTGGTAGTAATCGTTTTTATCTTCAAACGTCTTATAAAAGGCATGTAATGATTGATAGGTAGAAAATGTAATGTCGCTCGGTGCTTTTAAATCGAAAGAAAAAGCTTCAAAATTAGCATCTTTCGTGAAAAAAGACTGCAATCTGCTTTCCCATTGGTTTCTGATGGTCAATGTGGGTGCCAACACCAATGTTTTCTTTCCTAGTTTCCTAACAATCTCTAATCCTAAAATGGTTTTCCCTGAACCAGGCGGCGCAATCACATGAAAATGGTTGTCTGCAATATGGCTATTAAAATGCTTTAAAAGTTCAGCCTGATAGCTACGCCAAGGAAAAATAAATTCTAAATCATCTAGGGATTTGAGCACTCAAAAATGGGTTTAAATCGTTAACTTTGTCTTTCATAAAAGTAATCATAATCCTCATACATAAAAACCTGTCAGGTTTTAGATACTGAATTGACTTCAGCACAACGCCTAACAAGTCTAAAACACATAATCATGTTTCCATTACGAAGAAATAGAAGACTAAGAACTAACGCGGCTATTAGAAGTTTAGTTAGAGAAAACTACATTACACCAAATGATTTTTTAGTGCCACTTTTTGTGGTTGAAGGTAAGGGCGTAAAAGATGAAATTCCGTCTATGCCCAACTATTTTAGGTACAGTTTAGATTTACTTGAAAATGAAGTGAAAGAATTATGGAGCTTAGGTTTAAAAGCGGTGTTACTCTTTGTAAAAGTTCCGGATAGTTTAAAAGATAATAAAGGAACAGAAGCATTAAATCCAGATGGACTGATGCAACGCGCTATTAAAACGGTAAAAAATGCTTGTCCGGATATGATAGTGATGACGGATGTTGCTCTAGATCCATATTCTTCCGTTGGCCACGATGGTATTGTACAAAACGGGATGATTATTAATGACGAATCGGCCGAAGTACTGGCAAAAATGGCTTTAACACACGCTCAAGCGGGTTCTGATTTCGTAGCCCCTAGCGATATGAACGATGGAAGAACATTACAAATGCGTCAATTATTAGAACAAGAAGGCTTTAAAAACACAGGTATTATGGCTTATACCGCAAAATATGCGTCTTCATTTTATGGTCCTTTTCGTGATGCTCTTGATTCTGCACCTGTGGATTTAGTTGATGTCCCAAAAGACAAAAAAACCTACCAAATGGATTTTGGTAACCGAATAGAAGCGGTTAGGGAAACTTTAATAGATATAGAAGAAGGTGCGGATATTGTGATGGTTAAACCAGGGCTTTCTTACCTCGATATTTTAAGAGACATTAAAAATGAAGTCGATGTGCCTGTGGCCGTGTATCAAGTCTCTGGCGAATACGCCATGATAAAAGCAGCCGCAGAAAAAGGCTGGTTAAATCACGATCAGGTAATGCTAGAAACCACGATGGCTTTTAAGCGTGCTGGTGCCGATATCATTACTTCTTATTTCGCTAAAGATGTGGTTAAAATCCTAAACGGCTAGTCAATACACTACGAAGTAGCGGTTTACAATACGTACTTTTTCATTATATTTGGTTATGAATCGTTTGAATAAGACTCAAAACAATTTCGAAACCAAAAATGGACAGTATTGATCAGAAAATTATAGAAATGCTTCGTTTCAATGCGCGCGAAGCATTTTCTACACTAGGAAAAGCGGTAGATTTATCGGCTCCGGCGGTTGGAAAACGCGTAAAACAGCTAGAAAAAAATGGCATTATTGAAGGCTATTCTTTACGCCTTAATCATGATAAATTAGGCGTCACCGTTAAAGCGTATATCAATTTAAAAATTCACCAATCGAGCACCATAAGAACGGCCTATAACCAAATTAAACCCATTAAGGAAGTAGAACGTTGCGACCGTATTACCGGTGAGGACAGCTTGTGTATTTTAGGTTTTTTCAAGGACAACAAAGCCCTAATTACCTTTTTAGAACGGATTTCCCAATACGGCGTTCCGAATACTAGTATAATTTTAGAAACTTAAGAATGTTATGACCGCTATTAGAAAAACACTACTAATTGTCCTGATCTTAAGTTTATGTTTTAGCTGTAAAAAACAGCCTAAATCAGAAATTCAAAACCTCAATCCTACACCAAACTCTAGTCAAAAGGATGGTAAAAACCATAAAACAAATCTATTAACAAACTATCCTTTTAAAGCGATTCATTCTAATATAAAACCCTCTTATCAAGACTCTTTAGAGTTGCTACAGCTTTGGCGAAAAGATGCTTTTACTGTCTTAGACACTGTAAATACAGCGCTTTCAAACCTAGAACTTCAGCAATTGTTATTGGCTAGCACTGATGGCATTAAAGGCATTTCTGTGGGTCGGGTCTATGCCTCTCCAGATCATAAATTTAAAATTTTTGGTGGCCGTGGCGCGTCTTGCGGAGCGTATTGCAACCCTTATTGGATTTCAAAAATTGTACGTGCTAAGGGCTCCCCACTTTATAACCTACACTTTAAAGATGTGGAAACTATAGCGCTGATGCCCGATGGGAAATATCTTGTTCTAGAAAGTAGTTTTGGTAGGCCGGCATCCGTTTATTCTGAAACCACTAAATCAGCAACCTTAATAGCCTTTGAAGGTTCTGATATAAACTACCAACGCTTCAATTATAAATACCCGAAATATGGGGACATTCAGAGTGACAGCCTTTACAACCCTACCGGAAAACTCGTCTTGTCTCAAGAACATTTTATAACTAACAAACCGGATCTAACCTATCACCCAAAATCTCAAAGACTGACGTACCAGTATGCCACAGATTTTTCCTACTGTTGTCAGATTGATTCGGTTTATGCTTATAAAGGTGCATTTGAATATAAAAATGGTACATTTATCCATGTCAAAGAACAAAAGCAATACATCAAAGTGGATTAAAACACGCTAAATCGTATCATTTTGGATTCTGAATTTCAAAAACCGTATTCCGCCTAAGAAGTAAAAGGCCTTAGCCCTTTTTTCACATTAAGTTTCCCCTATTTTAATTTCTTAAATCCTAATTAGAAAGACGGCGAAACATGAAGGCTATTTCTGATAAGCAAAAATTAGGCGACTATTCCACATTCATTTTGTAACTTAGCCATAACTAAAATTTTTATCTATTAATGGGCCTACTCATTTTTTACGCTATTATATCTGTTTTTTTCTCCTTTCTATGCTCTGTTTTAGAAGCTGTGCTGTTAAGCTTAACGCCTACTTTTATCAATATTAAAAAGAAAGAAGGCAAAGCCTATGCGGTGACTTTGGAAGACTTAAAGCAAGACGTAGATCGTCCGTTAATTGCCATTCTTACCCTAAACACGATTGCCCATACTGTTGGAGCTATTTTAGTTGGGGTACAAGCAAAAGTCGCTTATGCCGAACTTTACGGATCAACGCAAAGAAGCATTCTAGGTATTAACCTTACAGAAGATGTTATGGTCGGATTAGTCTCTACCGTAATGACCATTCTTATTTTAGTGGCTTCAGAAATTATTCCGAAAACCATTGGTGCGACCTACTGGAAACAATTAGCTAATTTTACAGCGAAAGCGCTTAACGTCTTAATTTTCCCTTTAAAATATACAGGTATTTTATGGCTTTTACAGCTCACTACAAAACTTATTGGAGGTAAAGGTCACGGAAGTGTACTTAACCGAGAAAGCTTTGCTGCAATGGCAGAAATCGCTCATGAAGAAGGTGTTTTTGAAGAAAACGAAAGTAAAATCATAAAAAACCTGCTCACCTTTAAGGAAGTTTTTGCGAAGGATGTGATGACCCCAAGAACAGTAATGAAAACCGTAAATGAAAACATGACGGTAGCACAATTCTTCGAGGAAAACATGAACCTCAGGTTTAGCCGAATTCCTATTTTTTCTGAAGATGCAGATAACATTCAAGGTTTGGTCTTAAAAGATGAAGTTTTTAAAGAAATGGCTTTAGATCATGGCTCTGTAAAGCTTTCAGAACTGAAGAGAAATATTATCGTTATTGAACGAAATCTCCCTATTCCTAAATTGTTTGAAAAATTAGTTGAAAGCCGTAACCACATGGCTTTAGTGGTTGACGAATACGGTTCAGTAAGTGGTATTGTTACTATGGAAGATGTTATTGAAACCCTTCTTGGACTTGAAATTATGGACGAAAGTGATAACGTTTCAGATTTACAATCTTTAGCACGAAAAAGCTGGGAATCTAGAGCGAAAAAATTAGGTATTCTTGAAGAAATTCCGACTACAGATACCGATCCGAAAGACCTGTAATGGCTTTTTGCTATATTAATTCGCCCTTAGGCATCACCAAAATTGTTGGGGACAACGACGGAATCTCTGAAGTCTGCGTATTAAATTCAGAAGTCCAAACCTCAGCAATTATACCTTTAGAGCTTCAAGATTGTGTAACCCAATTAGAAGCTTATTTTAATGGCGAACGTAAAGCCTTTCAGCTTAAATTAAATCCTAAAGGAACCGTCTTTCAAAAAAAAGTATGGGCCTTACTTCAAAATATACCCGCAGGTAAAACCCTGTCTTACCTAGAACTTTCAAAACAATTAGGCGACCCTAAAGCCATTAGAGCTGTAGCCAATGCCAACGGTAAAAATCCACTTTGGATTATCATTCCCTGCCATAGAGTTATTGGAAGCGACGGAAGTTTAACGGGCTATGCCGGTGGCCTGTACCGCAAACAATGGCTACTGAACCACGAGAACCCCAATAAACAACAATCCTTATTTTAGGCGCTTATAACACAGTTTTCGCCCTTTACACCAATTCCTTTTCTAAGTATTAGACCGCTAGCCCCGTTAAAATCCACACCCTTAGTATTGAAAACCAAAATATAATTGCTATTTTTAGTCTAAGCCTTTCGAAATCTAAAACTATTTTTAGGTTTAAAAGGCCTTATTATCTGCCCACTAACTAACCACTATTGTTAATGAAATACTTAAAGAACACGTTTAAAATTCTAGGCCTACTCCTAATACTGCTCGTCGCTACTTTATACATTACAGACACCGATTACCTCCTTAAGGCCGTACGCACCATTTATATGAATGGGCATAAAACCGCCTATTTAGAAGACTATCAGAAATTTGATAACCAAAATATAGCAGCTCCTTCAAACGTACAGCCTTGGCCAAAACATCAGGATTATAACAGCGCTACAGAAACGAAAACCCTTACCGCGCTCCACGAGTCCTCTGGAAGTATCGCTTATGTTATTATAAAAAATGACAGCGTTTGGTTTGAAAACTATTACGATGGTTTTACTGAAGATTCTAAGTCCAATAGTTTTTCAATGGCCAAGAGTTATGTGTCAGGATTAATGCAAAAAGCGGTTCAAGATGGCTATATAAAAAGTTTAGACCAACCGGTTTGCGATTTCCTTCCTGAATTTTGCGAAGGCCTTGCTGCAAAAATGACGGTTGGCGATTTGTCTAGTATGAGTTCTGGTACCAATTGGGATGAGGCCTACTATTCTCCATTATCTATAACCACACGCGCTTATTTTGATGATGATTTAGCCAAAGTTATTAATGGCTTAGAAATGGAAACTGAACCTGGCCAAAGTTTTAAATATGCTAGTGGCGATACGCAAATGCTCGCTATGGTTATTGAAAAAGCCAGTGGCAAAAAACTCTATAACTATTTTGAAGAAAGCTTTTGGAAACCTTTAGGCTCAGAAAACGAAACCCTATGGCAAGTAGATAGTGACGATCACGATTTAGTAAAAGCCTATTGCTGTATTGCAAGTAACGCTAAAGATTTTGCACGTTACGGTAAACTTTTTAAAAACCACGGACAGTGGAACGGAAAACAAATCCTAGACTCTACATTTGTCGCCAAATCGGTAAAACCCCGTTTTGAAAATGGAAAAATGTACGGATACGGTTGGTGGTTAGCCGAACATAATAATAAATCTATTTTTTATATGCGTGGTCACTTAGGGCAATATGTTATTGTAATTCCTGAAGATGATGTCATTATAGTAAGACTTGGACACACCGTTGCAAAAGCAAAAGGCGATGCCCACTCACCCGATTTTTACACCTTTATAGATGAAGCTTATGCCATGATAAATCCCTAAAGCCCTAAACTTTGGTTTAGAGGTTTATAGAAGGACTTAAATTACCGCTTATGATCAGTAAACTCAATCTTGAAAACATTCTATTTTTAGATATAGAAACCGTACCAGAGACCGCACATTATTCGGATTTAGACCCTACCAAACAGGCCCTTTGGGATGCTAAATCGCGCTACCAGCGCAAGGAAGAATATAGTGCTGAAGAATTTTATGACCGGGCCGGTATATGGGCTGAGTTTGGTAAAATTGTTTGCATTTCTGTAGGCTACATTAAAATGGAGGGCGAAGTCAGGCAATTTAGAGTTACCTCCTTTTATGGTGATGAAGTAAAAATCCTAAACGATTTTAAGACCTTATTAAATACCCATTACCAAGAGCAAAAGTATTTACTTTGCGCCCATAATGGCAAGGAATTCGATTTTCCCTATATCGCTAGGCGTATGATTATTCATCATATTGAATTGCCAAATAAACTTGATCTCTTTGGTAAAAAACCATGGGAAGTTCCGCATCTGGACACTTTAGAGCTATGGAAGTTTGGCGATTACAAAACCTACACCTCCTTAAAATTACTCACCAATGTTTTAGGCATCCCGTCTCCAAAGGATGATATTGATGGTAGTGAAGTTTACGACGTTTATTATAAAACGAAAGAAATAGAACGTATTGTAGTTTACTGCGAAAAGGATACCATTGCAGTGGCCCAAATATTTCTCAGATTGCGTGGCGATCAATTGCTTCAGGAACACGAAATTATTCACGTATAAAAAAAGTCCAAATTTTAAATTTGGACTTTTCACCTTTAACTAATTTATTAAGATATTACTGCTTAACAAATCTCTTTACTTTGGTTTTTTCACCAATGTTTAATTGTAATATATAGACACCCTTATCAAACTTAGAAACATCAATCTTAGAGGTATATCTACCTTTAGCAACGGTCTGTCCTAGCATATTATGAATTTCGTAGGTTTGTGCTTCAAAACCTGCCAATTCTATATGGAGTATGTCATTTACTGGATTGGGATGTAATTTAAAAAATTGGTTTGGATTATCAGCTATACTTACTGAAGAAATATCAAAATTAGCATTCCCACTTCCTAGGCAGAAATTTGTGGTTTCTGAACTCGTAAAAGAGCCACCAGACGCTAAAACTACTCCAGAATCGATATTGGTTAAGGTATAAGAACCGTTGCCATAAGAACAGCAAATACCATCGCCATAAGCATCGGTAATTATAAAATCGTAACAGCCTATTTCTAAACAGCCCATATCTATATTTATAGTAGAACCATCAGCTTGACTGCCATAAGTTCCTCCAGAGGCTACTGTAGATCCGGATGCATCAACAAGACTCCAAGCCGTTTCTTCTGGATAATTATCAAACGTTAAGGCTAAAGAGACCTCAGCACATGTTACTCCAGAGCCTGCTTCAGTTAATAAATTAACAGCGTCTACCGCCATATCGCCTTGCCAAGTGGTCCCTGTAACCCCATAAAATCGTAGTTGAACGGTCTGCCCAACATAAGCGGATAGGTCTACACTTGCAGACAACCAAGAATTTCCTTGATTTCCAGAAGCACTCCAAACGCTGCTCCAAGAGGCTCCATCATCAAGACTTAATTCTAAGGCTAAACTTCCCATTTCAGAAGCACCATACATATGATATTTAAATGCGAAAGTCGCTTCAGTCTCTGCACTTAAATCAAAACAAGGTGAGTTTAAAATAGCGCGCTTCGTGGCATAATTAGGAGATGATGCTTCCATGTAAATATAATAGCTTCCTGTATCGGCACTAGAAGGACCGGTATTACTAGAGGCTGTACTTCCACTTTGAAGCGTCCAATTAAAATCGTCACTTGTACTCTGAGACCATGCGCCTAAAGTATTTTCAAAGCTTTCTGAATACGGAAAAGTTGCGATCCCATTAGTACAAGCTGTACCAGAAGCCGGCTCAGTAACTATTATTGTTCTTGTTAGTTCAGTGGCCGCATTGCCAGCCGCATCACTCACATTATAATATTTTGTATAGGTTCCGGCTGTATTAGTATTCACCGTACCTGTAACTACAATGCTCGCGGTTAAATCACCATCACGGTCGTCAGTTGCTGTAGCTCCCAATTCGTTATAAGTATCTCCGACTTCTAAGTCTATAGACGAAGCGCCTATTAAACTCAACACAGGAGCAGTTGTATCTGGTGCACTCCCCAAGAGGTTAACCGTATAATCTTCAACTTCGCCATAAGTAAAGGACTCACAAGCTGTTGGTACCGCATTATAACTCATAGAAACACGTAGTCTTGTGGCTCCGGAGTAGGTTCCTGAAGGCACCGTAAACGTACCACTAACCGGAGTGGTTTGAGTGGCCGATTGTGACCAAACTTGTTCTCCTGAATCTGAAAAATCACCATCGTGGTTATAATCAATCCATACGGCATAGCCTTCAGCATAAGAAGTACCTGTCCAAGTTGGTGTTACAGTAATGGTATAAGTTTCACCTTCAGTTAAATCTGTAGACACATTGGTAAAGTCTGAATAAAATTGGGCTGAAGTTGCATTATCTATACTTCCTAATTGCACTCGACTAATAAATTCATCATTAACATTACTACTGCTAGATGCACAATAATTAAGTTGTACCTCTGTGGTGGTAAAGTTTACAAGACTAGAATACGCCGAGCTTGTATTATCATCACAAAGACTTCTCACTTGCACCTCATACGTCATTTCTGGCGATAATGCTGAAATTGAAGTAGACGCTGAAGCCACCGTTGAAGTCACCCATGACGATGTCCCCACTTCGCGATATCTTAACTCATAAGTCGCGCCTGGTACAGCATCCCAAGATATGTTTGCTGAATTAGAACCAAAACCATCTATAGAAAGCCCAGTTGGTGTGGTTGCATTACAG
Organism: Winogradskyella arenosi; assembly: GCF_003337305.1. Lineage (GTDB taxonomy): Bacteria > Bacteroidota > Bacteroidia > Flavobacteriales > Flavobacteriaceae > Winogradskyella > Winogradskyella arenosi. The sequence continues at coordinate 360,869 of NZ_QPJO01000001.1, forward strand.
ACTATTGGAACACTAGACAAACCGGTAACTATTAAAGAGAAATTCTGACTTCCTCCAGTAAGGCTACCTTTATGACTCACTGTTATGGTATACGTTCCCGAAGCATTGGCCACCTCTACACGTTCGTAAGGATCTTTTGTATTATCTCCTGTTCCATTGGTCGTCACTCCTGTTAATCGCCATGGCGAATAGCTAGTACCGCCTTTAGTGACTCTAATATCTAAGTCATTAACTAAAACGGCTGTATTGCTATTGGCGGTCGTTGTGGCTGTCCCTGCTCTATCGGTCCATGAAATAGAGGCGTATAAATCATTTATCCCATCTGCATCTACAGTAATTTGATAAGTTTGACCGTTACTTAAGGTTAATTCTTCAATTTTTGAAGCCCCTCCATTAGCAGACAGGGCTTCCGCAGCACGTTTCGTATTCATAAGTCCCCAACCATAAATAGCATCGGGTCCGTTAGATCCAGCATCATCTGCAGTGTGCAAGGCCAATCCTTTTAAAGTCGCCGCTCTTAGATAACTTCCTTGGAGATTTTGAGCATGCTCTTGTAATAGCAAAAGAGAACCCGCCACATTTGGTGATGCCATTGAGGTTCCAGTTATACTGTTGTAAGCCGTATCACTAGATTCGTAAGTAGAATAAACAGAGGTACCATTTCCAGTAATATCAGGTTTAATTCTATAATCGTCTGTAGGACCTTCACTACTACTGCTATTTATGGTAACACTAATTAAATTTCCGTTGGCATCAATATTAGCATCGTTAGCATTGGCCACAACGATATTATTTTTTGCCGTGGCATGTCCCGACAATTTATCGTAAGACGAATTTCCATCTAAAGGAGCGCTATTTGCTGAGTTATCAGCCCCATCATTTCCTGCTGCTACAACCATTAAATAGTAAGGCGCATTAAACATAATCTCATCCCAATCTCTAGAATCGGTGATATAACCACCAAAATAATAACTTGGTAATTGGGCTTGTCCTGCAGAATTTCTTGCAGCATAACCATAAGAGTGGTTAGAAATTAACATCCCATTAGCTGCGGCTGTGGTAGCTTCAGAAGTATCACTATTCCAATCATAACCTACCGCTTTGGCTTTTGGAGCCATTCCTTTTGCATTAGCCACAACACCAGACGCTATAATTGTTCCGGTAACATGAGCCGAGTGATAATGTAAGGTAGAAGTGCCATCGCCGATTGAAAAGCGATTATTACCCCCTGCACCATCGTATTCTTGATGCGTACTTCGAGCTAAGCCTCCATCCCAAACGTGGGCTGTCATATTAAGACCGTCTAAACTTAAGCCTAGCGATCCTCCAGAATTTAAATGATCTGCTCTGGTCGATTTTGCCGCTGCCACATTAAAGGTGCGGTAATATATAGGACGCCCTTCAGAAGATACTTTTTGAAGTTCCATATAAGTGCCCTCTTTTTCGATAACCAATGGCCAACCATTAGTCATGGCCATTTGCTGTGCTACCGCTTTTTCCACTTTAGTTTTTGCCTCAAACTGTTTGGATAAATCCTGAAGCGCTTCAAGATTATAACGGCTTATAATCTGTTCTTTCTGAGCTTTTGTTTGTGCAGATGTTGGAAGAACGACCAACATTACTAAAATTACACAAAAAGCAATAAAGTAATTGTTTTTCATAAAAATTGATAATTTTATAGGGTTAAAATTGCTTTAATTCTCTTAAAACTATTAAAATATTGTTAAGAAGAACAAAAACAAATGGGCGTTTTCGATGAAAAACAGCCATAATTTGAAGTTTACGGTTTTACCACAGCAGTATTGAAGAAAATAACTACATTTACTTATGGAGAATACACATTTACTTCAGGTTGAAGCTTTAAATATTTCATTTTATAAAGAGCAGGTTGAAAAGCAAATTATTAACAACAGCTCCTTTTATATTAATGAAAATGAAATTGTTGCCGTTGTCGGCGAGTCAGGATCAGGAAAATCGATCACCTCTTTAGCCCTTATGGGATTACTCCCAAAGGCGATCTCAAAAATTACCTCGGGTAAGATTATTTTTGAAGGTCGCAATCTCGTGAACCTCCCTGAAAATGCTTTTCAACAGATACGTGGTAAAGACATTGCCATGATTTTTCAAGAACCTATGAGTTCTTTAAATCCTTCTATGCGTTGTGGGCAGCAAGTTGAAGAAATCTTAAAACAACATACAAATTTATCGTCATCCGCTTTAAAAACGGAAGTCCTTCAGCTATTTGATAAGGTAAAGTTGCCCAATCCATCACGACTCTATAAAGCTTATCCTCATGAAATTTCTGGCGGACAAAAACAACGTGTTATGATTGCTATGGCCATCGCTTGTAAACCTAAACTGCTCATTGCCGATGAACCAACAACCGCTTTGGATGTTACGGTACAAAAAGAAATATTAGAATTACTGAAAACCATACAAACGGAAACTAAAATGAGTATTCTATTCATTTCTCATGATTTATCTTTAGTTTCTGAAATTGCAGATCGGGTTTTGGTAATGTATAAAGGCGATATTGTAGAACAAGGTCGCACTCAAACTATTTTTACAGCAGCAAAACATAACTATACAAAGGCTTTAATTGGCGCACGACCATCTACCGAGGTACGCTTAGAACAACTTCCTACCATTTCAGATTTTATGCATGAGAAGGTGGCGACACGCATCGTATCTTCTGAAGAACGGGCGGAACATCATAAAACCCTATATCAACAGCCCCCGTTATTGGAGGTGATTGATGTTACAAAAACCTATCTTTCTAAGGCCGGATGGTTTTCTAAAGCTGAACCTTTTAATGCCGTAGATGGGGTGAGCTTTAAAGTTTACCCTGGGGAGACTTTAGGTTTGGTTGGCGAATCGGGTTGTGGGAAATCGACTTTAGGAAATGCCATTTTACAATTAGATAAGGCGAGCTATGGGCAAATACGTTATAAAGACCAAGATATAACCCAGTTGAGCACTTCGGAAATGCGCAAAATGCGAAAAGACATACAGATCATTTTTCAAGATCCTTTTGCATCCTTAAACCCAAGACTTACAGTAGGAAATGCAATTTTAGAACCCATGAAGGTTCACGGTATTGGCCGTTCTTCTAAAGACCGAAAGGAAAAAGTTTTAAGCTTATTAGAAAAAGTAGGGCTTGATGCTGATGCTTTTGACCGTTATCCGCATGAATTCTCTGGAGGACAACGTCAGCGTGTAGGAATTGCAAGAACGATTGCTTTAGAACCTCAGCTTATTATTTGTGACGAATCGGTGTCTGCTTTAGACATTTCGGTTCAAGCTCAGGTTTTAAACCTCTTAAATACTTTAAAAACACAATTTGGATTTACCTATATCTTTATTTCGCACGATTTAGCCGTTGTCAAATATATGGCCGATCAGTTATTAGTTATGAATAAAGGTAAAATTGAAGAAATTGGAGATGCGGATGAGATTTATGCCGCTCCGAAAAAAGCTTATACTAAAAAGTTAATTCATGCTATTCCTAAAGGCTTATAGCATGAATACTTTTTTAGTTAATTTAAATACTTTTGAGACAAACTCGAAAGTGTTTTCCATTAATGAAAAATCTTGACTTTCCATTAAAGTAGGTTCTGGTAGATTTGATGTAGGTTTCATAAGCGGTATTTCAATATAGGTTTGGGGCAAAAAGGAAATCTAGTTTATGACACTTAGTAGGATTTAATTTAATCTGTTTAGGTACTGCAATATGACACATTTTTTCAATAAGTCAGTCTAAATACATTATAAATCGATAAATAGCATAAAACTTTAACATTTAAAGAAAATTGCTTAAAGTTTAGATATAAAAAAAGCTGCTAAAATTAGCAGCCTTTATACCTTATTCTTTTCGTTCTATAGTTGCATTTCAGGAATATCACCTTCTACAATTAAGGTTCCTTCCGTAGCCGCTTGGATAGCTTCAACAGAAACCCCTGGCGCACGCTCTAACAATTGAAATCCCTTAGGCGTCACTTCTAAAACAGCCATATTAGTCACAATTGTTTTAACGCAGCCCACACCTGTTAATGGCAAGGAGCAGGACTTTAATAATTTAGATGCCCCTGCTCTGTTAGTGTGCATCATGGCTACAATAATATTTTCGGCACTGGCCACTAAATCCATGGCACCTCCCATACCTTTAACCATTTTACCTGGAATTTTCCAATTGGCAATATCGCCTTGTTCTGAGACTTCCATAGCGCCAAGAATGGTTAAGTCTACATGTTGACCTCTAATCATAGCAAAACTGGTTGCAGAATCGAAAAAAGAAGCTCCTGGTAAGGTGGTAATGGTTTGCTTTCCGGCATTAATGATATCTGCATCTTCTTCCCCTTCAAACGGAAAAGGTCCCATGCCAAGTACGCCATTTTCGCTTTGAAATTCTACTTCAATATCATCTCTCACAAAATTTGCAACGAGTGTAGGAATACCAATTCCTAAGTTTACGTAATACCCGTCTTTAACTTCTTTTGCTATACGCTTTGCGATTCCGTTTTTGTCTAACATATTATTGAGTCTTTCCCGCCAAGGCAGGCGTCTATTTTATTACTATTACAACTTTATACGCGCTCTTTGTTTAGAGCTTATACCCCTTTTAAACCTCTGGTTTTGGTCTTACGGTGCGTTGTTCTATACGTTTTTCATAATTGGTTCCTTGAAAAATACGTTGTACAAATATTCCTGGAATATGAATTTGATTAGGATCTAAGCTGCCCACAGGAACTAATTCTTCCACCTCTACAACGGTAACTTTAGCCGCACCACACATATTAGGATTAAAATTTCTGGCGGTACCTTTAAAGATAAGATTTCCGGCCGCATCACCTTTCCATGCTTTGATAAAGGCAAAATCTGCCTTAAACGCATGTTCTAAGACATACATTTTACCGTCAAATTCTCGTACTTCTTTACCTTCGGCAACTTCTGTGCCGTAACCTGCAGGTGTAAATATTGCTGGAAATCCGGCTTGTGCCGCTCTACAACGTTCGGCTAAGGTGCCTTGTGGAATTAATTCAACATCTAATTCTCCCGATAACATTTGGCGTTCAAACTCATCGTTTTCGCCAACATAAGAAGAGATCATTTTTTTGATCTGCTTTTGTTGTAACAACAAGCCCAAACCAAAATCATCCACCCCTGCATTATTAGAGATACAGGTTAGACCTTTTACATTTAGTTTTACAAGTTGAGCAATGGCATTTTCTGGAATCCCAGAAAGGCCAAAACCACCAAACATAAAAGTCATATCATTACGGACCCCATTTAAGGCTTCAGAAATAGTGTCTACTTTTTTATTAATCATCAGTACAAATTTTTGCTTCTGAAAAATACAAAAATCAGCCTCAAATTAATAATTAAAACTATAAAAAATGGGTGTAGCGCTTAAACGTCTAGAAATCAAAATCGACCTCATCGTCTGAATTATCATCACCAACGAGATCCCCTTCATCTACAGCTTCACAATCAATATTGATAGAAAGATCTACAGGTTTTTCAAAATCTGCGGTAGAAACATTTAAAGTTTTATCGGCATAACAAGCTTTCATATAAAGTCCCCATATAGGAAGGGCCATAGTAGCACCTTGTCCATAGGTAATACTTCTAAAGTGTGCTGCTCTATCTTCTGCACCAACCCAAACTCCTGTGACTAAATTAGGAACCATTCCCATAAACCAACCATCACTTTGATTTTGGGTTGTTCCGGTTTTTCCTGCAATTGGATTGGTTAATTTATAGGGGTATCCGGTCATTACTTCCTTATACATAGCCGATTTCTTTAACCATTCTGAATCATGTCTTAAACGTCTACCAGAACCTGCTTGGGTAACCCCTTCCATAAGATTTACAGTAACATAAGCAACTTCTTCACTTAAGACATCTTTACTTTCTGGTGCAAATTGGTATAATATTGTTCCGTTCTTATCTTCAATACGGGTGACCATAACAGGCTTGTTGTAAACCCCTTTATTGGCAAAGGTAGAATAGGCGGCTACCATTTCATAAACGCTAATATCTGGAGTTCCTAAAGCAATCGCTGGAACCGGAAGAATGTCTTGCTCTACTCCTAATTTCTTAGCCATCTCAACAACAGGCTGAGGGCCAATTTCATTCATAAGTCTTGCTGTAACTGTATTGGTAGAACTTGCTAAGGCGTCTTTAAGGGTTTGTTCTCCTGAATAGTTACCATCAGAGTTTTTTGTAGTCCAAGGTTCTGGATTTCCAAATTTATTAGCAGCAATGGTAATTTGCGTTCTTGGAAAGTAATCGCAAGGTGATAATTGCAACTGATCTATAGCGGTCGCATAAACAAAAGGCTTAAAGGTAGATCCTACCTGACGTTTACCTTGCTTCACCATATCGTACTGAAAATGCTTATAATTCATACCTCCAACCCAAGCTTTTACGTGTCCTGTAAGCGGATCCATAGACATCATACCTGGGCGTAAAAAAGATTTATAATAACGCATAGAATCGATAGGTTTCATTATGGTATCTACTTCACTAGCTTCTCCATTAACCCATTTAAACACGCGCATTTCTGTAGGTTCATGGAAAGATGCACGAATTTCCTTTTCAGATTTCCCCTGATTTCTTAAAATTCTCCAACGTTCCCCTCGTTTCATGGCATCGTTCAATAATTTATCGACCTCAGATTTACTCAGGTCTAAAAATGGTGCTGTTTTATTTCGTTCGGGTGTGTTTTGGTTATCAAATTCGGCTTGTAACCTTGGCATATGTTGGCCAACGGCCTCTTCAGCATATTTTTGCATCCGCGAGTCAATAGTTGTATAAATTTTAAGACCATCGGTATATAAATCATATTTACTCCCGTCAGGTTTTCTATTGGCTTCATCTTTAGCCCAATCTTTCATAAAACCTCTTAGGTATTCTCTAAAATAAGTGGCTATCCCTTCACGGTGCGACTCTGGCGAATAATTAAGATCTAATTCGGTTTCCTGAAGTGAATCTTTGACTTCCTCAGATAGTTTTCCGTATTTGGCCATTTGCGCCAATACCACATTTCTTCGATTTCGAGTTCCTATAGGATTTTTATGAGATCTTGGATTGTAGAGTGAAGGGTTCTTTAACATACCTACGATCATTGCAGATTCCTTAATATCTAAGTCCTTAGGTTCTTTGGCAAAATAAATACGCGCAGCACTACGGATGCCATCGGCATTATTATTAAAATCGACAATATTAAGATACTGGGCTATAATTTCTTCTTTGGTATACTGACGTTCTAAACGGATGGCAATAATCCATTCTCTTACTTTCTGAGACAAGCGTTCTATGATATTTCTAGAGACTTGTTTAGTGAACAGATTTTTAGCTAATTGTTGAGAAATAGTACTGGCACCGCCACCGCTACCTAGTTTAAAAATAGCACGTAGCGTACCACGCGCATCAATACCAGAGTGGCCGAAATAACGTACATCTTCCGTAGAAATAAGGGCGTCTACAATATTTTGTGGCAAATCTTCGAAACCAACAGGGGTTCTATTATCGTTGAAATAGAACTTCCCTAAAGTTTTATCATCTGAAGAGATAATTTCTGTTGCCAGATTCGTTTCAGGATTCTCTAATTTGGTATGGTCGGGCATTTCACCAAGTGCGCCCCATGATGCGAATAAAAATAATAGTACTACTGAGGCAATTCCACTTAAAAATAGAATCCAAAACCAACGTACATATTTTGAAAAATCTTCTGTTCCTTTAGGAGATTTCACTGTTTTCTTTTTTGCCATATTTACTCTTTTTGAGCTTTTTCTACTCTAAAACCTATATCTGTAATTCCCTTTAAACGCTCTACACCATTGACCGTACCATTTTTTCTCATGGCATGCTGAATATTCACCGTGTAATTCCCCTCTTCGTTAAATTTGAAAGGTGTTTTATACCCTCTAAACCAAAGTTTATTTTCTTTTATATCTGAAAATCCGGTACCTAAAAGTTCACCGTTAGGCGCCGCCATTTTATACTCTAAGGTATCTGCTACGGTTTTACCATGCGGATAATTGAGCTCTACAATTAAGAACAAATTGCTAAACTTATAAGCATCCGTATTTCTAAGGTTTACAAAAAGATTGTAATTTTTAGTGGTATCTGGAGCCGTAAACTCAAAACGCGCTATAGAATCTTTATGCCATTCTTTAGGCACCGATTTATAGGTGTCAAACACCGCATTAGAGTCACAACTCACACTAAAAAAACAACAAAGGACGATAAGAATTAGGCCACTAATTTTTCTTAGCATTTGGCTTTGACTTTGCATTAGAATTTTGATTACGGTTTCGGTTACGGGATTTATTTTTATTGTTATTTCGGTTATTCCTATTGTTTTTACGTTTCTTTTTCGATTTTGGATTATCGAAACGTGTTAAACTATCTTGACCTACAACGTTCTCAAATTCCGTTTTAGTGTCTTGAATATGATCAACCGCATACATTTCTAAACTCGCAACTTTTTCTCTTTTCTTATTTTTCTCTATTATTTCATTGGCTTGTTGCGTGGTGATGATATGCCAATTCATCCATTCGCCTTCATAAGCATACCACATTAAGCCTTTAAAAATATCCGTTTTCTGGCATACGGCGGTTCCTTTCTCCGTGTACAGCTTCACATCATTTTTAGGAAAAGCCTTAAGCGCATCTAAATAGGCGTCTAACTCGTAATTAAGACAACATTTTAGTTTCCCACATTGCCCTGCTAATTTTAAAGGATTTAAGGATAATTGTTGGTAACGTGCCGCAGAAGTGCTTACCGATCTAAAATCGGTTAACCACGTAGAACAGCACAGCTCTCTACCACAAGAACCAATACCACCAAGCCTTGCGGCTTCTTGTCTAAAACCAACTTGTTTCATTTCTATACGCGTTCTAAACTCACGTGCAAAAACCTTGATTAGTTCTCTAAAATCAACGCGTTCTTCTGCTGTATAATAAAATGTTGCCTTACTCGCATCTCCTTGGAATTCGATATCAGAGATTTTCATTTTAAGGTTAAGATCTATAGCGAACTGACGGGCCTTTACTTTCATAGGCTCCTCACGATCTCTCGCTTCAGACCAAATATCAATATCTTTTTGGCTGGCCTTTCGGTATATTTTTAGAACGTTTTCAGAGTCGTCAATTCTCACTTTCTTACGTTTCATTTGTATGCGTACCAACTCCCCTGTTAGGGTGACCATACCAATATCATGTCCCGATTTTGCTTGGGTGGCCACGATATCGCCAATGCTTAATGTAAGATTTTCTGTATTTTTATAATATTGTTTTCTGCCATTTTTAAAACGCACCTCAACCCCAATAAAAGGCTGTTGTCCGTTAGGAAGTGACATATTAGCTAACCAATCAAAAACCGTCAATTTATTGCAGCTATCCGTGCCACAAGTTCCGTTGTTTTTGCATCCTTTTGGTTGGCCATCTTTACCAGTTGAGCAACTGTTACAAGCCATAAAATTTATATATTAAATCTAATCTCAATACGATTAGATAGCGGATTCGTAAATAATTAATGAGTAAAGATAAGATTATTTCCTGAGTTAACTAAAGTCTCGTTTGTTAATGCATAACGAGAGGGGTTTGTAAGACTTTACGAGCACTATTTTTTTAAATACAATGTTCTTTTTGTATAAAACTATGAAGGATTTTAGCCACAAATAAGCTTCAGTAGTTTTCAAAATTTTAGAACCTAACGCGCCGTACTATTTCAGATAAAAAAAGCCCACATAACGGTTTTGTTATGCAGGCTAATCCGTTTATAAAACTTGAGGTTCTTTAGACTTTATCGGTTCTTAAAGTCTCAAAAATGTTTCTTAAATCTTTTTTATAAGGCAAATGGTCAGCTCTTCCTTTTTTGAATATATCATTACTATTGCCTTGACCTTTACGCAGCGCTTTTTGCTCTTCGTGCGGCAATCGGTTTATCTCCATACAGTTTGTAGAACAGCAGTTTTCCATCTTTTCTTTACAAGAATCACATTGAATAAACAATAAATGACAGGCTTCATTAGCACAGTTGGTATGTAAATCTGCAGGCTCTCCACATTGGTGACAATGCGCAATAACATCATCACTAATACGTTCTGATCGACGTTGATCGAAAACAAAGTTTTTACCTAAAAATTTATTTTCTAAGCCTTGGGCTTCAATCTGTCTTACGTAATTGATAATACCACCTTCTAGCTGAAATACGTTTTTAAACCCTTTGTGTTTATAATAAGCACTGGCTTTTTCACATCGAATTCCACCGGTACAATACATCACTAATTTCTTATCTTCTTTATGCGCTCTTAGGTCTTCTTCAATTAAATCTAAAGATTCTCTAAAGGTATCTACATCTGGAGTGATGGCATTTTTAAAATGTCCTATTTCACTTTCGTAGTGGTTACGCATATCCACCAAGACCGTATTAGGGTCTTCTATAAGTTCATTAAACTTTTCAGCATTAACATGTACACCTTTATTAGTGACATCGAAGGATTGATCGTTTAAACCATCAGCAACAATCTTTTTACGCACTTTTACTTTCAACTTTAAAAAGGCAAAATTATCATGCTCAATAGCAATGTTTAATCTTACATTTTCTAAAAATGAAATGGTATCTAAATGTGCTTTAAAGGCGTTAAAATTTTCAGCAGGTACAGAAAGTTGTGCGTTAATCCCTTCGGTGGCGACATAAATTCGGCCTAAAACGTCTAAAGCGTCCCAAGCTATAAATAGATGGTTTCTAAAAATTTCAGTGTTGTTAATTTTGGCGTACTTGTAGAAAGAGATGGTTAAGCGTTCTTTTCCCGCTTGTTCAATAAGTTCAGCTCTTTCTTTAGCACTTAAGTTATTGTACAGTTGCATGCTATACTAATTTTTAAGGTTAAAGAATAAATAATTATAAGCTGCAAAGGTATCACTTTTAACGAAAACAACTTATAGAAGCATAAAAAAAGCACTCCGATTTTGTCAGAGTGCTTTTAAGATTAACTTACTAACTTAAAACTAAAAAAATTAATCTATACCGGCTTCACAATCGCTGAGGCTTCAACAGCAATTGAAACACCTAATTTTTCAGGCGCGTTGAAAAGAAGACGCTAACATTTCGACCTTTCAACATTAAGATAATCATAGCAATTTTTTCCTTTTTCATTTAGTAGATGTAAAAATTGTAAAAGGGTTGCGTACTAAAATTGAAAAAAATAAAGTTTCATTTTAATCTATAGGTCTCCCTTCATCTTCTTTATCAACAGATATTTGTCTTTCAATAACAAATCTTAAAAATAAAATTAGACCCTATTAATTCCATAATACCCCTTTAAAAACAAGAACCTAGACTTTACTCAACCCTGAGTCTACACTCAAGAATTATGATTCTAAAAAAACACTATTTTTATTTGGAATAAATATAAATAAGGATATTTTTGTCAAAAATTCTCACGTGTTCCGATTCAAACTATCTGTTATCTATCTTTTTTTACTTACCAGCTTAATGGCCTTTGGACAAGAAGGTAATTTTTATGGAAAAGTAAAGTACAATTCTAACGAACCTGCTGTGGCTACTTTTATAGCCCTAAAAGGAATGGATATTGAAAAGGAAACGAACGCTAACATTAACGGCGCTTATAACTTTAGGAACCTGCCTTATGGCACTTATAGCATCACCTTTTACTCTGTAAACGACTTACCTAAAACTGTAAACGTACAATTGGATGCTAAGGACAAGGAAGTCAATGTAACTTTAGAAGTGGCCGCTTTAGATGAAGTTTTTGTAAGATCTAAAACGGAACAACAAAAAATTGAAGAAAAGGGCTTTGCCGTTAGTGTTATAGAAACCAAAGAAGCCGCCATACAATCAATACAAGTTAATGAATTATTAGACCAAACTGCCGGTGTTAGGGTACGCCAATCTGGTGGATTAGGATCTCATGTGCATTATAACCTTAATGGAATGACGGGAAACTCTGTAAAAGTCTTTATTGATGGGGTTCCTATTTTAAATTTCGGACCTTCATTTTCATTAAATAGCATCCCTCCTTCTTTAATTAAACGAATAGAAGTTTATAAAGGTGTGGTTCCACCGCATTTATCTGATGATGCTATGGGTGGCGCCATTAATGTGGTTTTAAATGGAATTACAAAGAATGAATTAAAAGCTTCAATTTCCGCGGGATCCTTTGGGACTTACAGAGCCGATGTTAACGGAGGCTACCGAAATAATAAAAACGGATTTACCGCTAGAGGATCTGCCTTTACCAATTATGCGGATAACGACTATGAAGTTTGGGGAGATCAAGTTGCTGTGGCACTTTCCGCAGGCACACCCGATGTTTATATTAGAGCAAAACGTTTTCATGACCGCTACCGCTCTCAAGGAGGTAGAGCTGAATTTGGTTACACCCATGTGTCTTGGGCCGACAAATTATTGGGTGCTGTTCTTCTCTCTAATATGGACAACCAGATTCAAACCGGAGCCACAATGGAAATTGTATACGGAAACCGTTTTACAGAGCAGACCACTAGAATGTTCAGCTTAGATTATGCAAAAACAAACCTCGCAAAAAATTTAGATGTTAGTGCCTTTGCCTCTTACTCACGACTGAAAAGAAAAACAATAGATACCATTGCCACACAATACAGTTGGTTAGGATACCCAACCAGTTATTATAACGACCCCGATGTGTGGGCCTCAGGAGCAGAAGCTGGGGACCCCACCTTACAGGAAGATACAGATCAAACCATTAACTCACGTACCAATCTTGCTTATCATCTTAACGACAATAATACGTTACAGTTAAATCATCTATTAAATACGTTTTCTCGAGATTCTGATGATCCTATGCTTCCTGCCGCAGAAAATGCACTCAAAGAAACAAGAGAATATTTAAAATCTATACTGTCCTTATCTTTTGAAAATAAGGCTTTCGATGAAAAATTAAGAACCTCTATTTTCGCTAAATCCTACTACCTTCATAGAACCTCTAAATTAAGAACGCGAGATTCTAATACCTCGGAGGCCACTATCTCTATAGATGAAAATAACATTTCTTCTCACGATCTTGGGTTTGGAGGCTCCATATCCTACTCCATTACTCCACAGCTTACCGTATTTGGATCGGCAGAAAAAGCCCTTCGCTTACCAGATGCCGATGAAGTTTTTGGAAACGTTGCCGATAATTTAAATGCCTCTATAAATCTAAAACCCGAGCATAGCAACAACTATAATCTAGGGTTTAGTTACGACAATATTCGCTTTAAAAAACACAGTTTTGGTATTTCATCTAATGTCTTTATTAGAGATACTGAAGATTTAATTATGCAACTCCCAACAGGCAGTAACGAAGAGTTTTTTGAAAATTCTAATGTTGGAAAAATCTATACTGAAGGTTTTGATTTCACCTTGAGTTATAATTACAATGACGCCTTATTTTTTAGTGCTAACACCTCCTTTTTTAACGCCCGAGATTACAATGTAACCTACGACGTTGATGGAAATCCCATAACACCTACTTATGAGAGACTAGCCAATACGCCTTATTTTACGATGAATTATAATGCGAAGTATGAAACGCAAAATTTTATTCAGAAAGGCTCAAGATTCAGCACCTACACCAACCTACTCTATGTACACGAATTTTTTAGAGGAAGTAGCGTTTTAGGAGGTTCTGGGAAAACGGTAATCCCAAGTCAGGTTTCATTTGATGCCGGCTTTGCTTACACCTTCCCAAAAAATAAAGTCTCGCTAAGTTTCGATGTTAAAAATATTTTAGACAATCAATTATTCGACAATTATGCCCTTCAAAAACCAGGAAGAGGCTTTTACGGAAAACTAACTTTTTCAATTTTATAATCATTCAACCCAATACATTATGACTTTTAATTTCAGATCCATTTTAAGTATCGCTTGTTTATCAGCCTTATCTTTAAATACTTTTTCTTGTAGTGAAGACGACACAGCTAGTGCAACGTCCTCAGAAACTTCAGACTACAGACCTTATCACTTAGTTATTGGTTCTAGTCCAACGGGAGAATCTGAAACTTATGTGCAAGGTGCCACTGTTGAAGAACTAAATGATCCCAATAAAACCTTTACTTTTAATGGTTATGGCCAAGAAATTCCCTCGACACGTACCGCTAGATTATACACTTCAAATGATGGTGAAACCGTATACAATTTAAACTACGGTGGTGGTGATATTGCAAAATACGACTACGTTAGTGGCCAAACCTATAATTTACTTTTAACAACAGACATACAAGCAGTTATGGGTACAGCTTACCCACGTTGGACTAAAATTGATGACAACTACGCTATGCTTCATAACGTTACAACAGAAAATATCTATGAAGACCCAGAGGATGAAACGTCTCCATACATTAAAACTACAGCTACCATAACTTTGGCCCGTGTAGACTTAAGTTCAATGACCGTTGTAGAAAACAATTCTTTTGAATACCCATACAATGAAACAGAATCTAACGCCGGAATTTACACTTTCCGTATCGATGCTCCAGTAATTACAGATGGTAAATTATACTATGGTGTTGCAAAAAGATTCTATAACGCTTTAACCGGTGAGGTTGGCGATATGCTTTATGATCATGTAGAAACTTTAGTGGTTGATTATCCTTCTTTAGATAATGAAACTTCAATTACATCAACATTGGCCCAAGGATCTACCAACGGTTACAGAACTCCAGTGGCACATAAAGATGAAAATGGAGATACGTACCAACTAGTTACTTCTGGAGATGCTTCTATAATGAAAATTAGTAATGGAGCTTATGACGAAGCTTATGGTAAATTTGATATTAAAGCACTTTTAGGTCATAATGCAGAGGCCAATACAGGATGGTTTTACGTTGGCAATGGTATTGGATATGTTCCTGTTTTAAATACAGATGAAGGCGATAGCGCAAGTTCTAACTGGGATGTTGTACGTATAGATGTATACAACAAAACAGCTGTAACTATGAATGTACCTTTAGATCTTTGGTTACGTCAATATCAATGGGCAAGTGTTATTGATGGAAAACTATATATGGCATTAGCCTCTTTAGGAGGTGAAGGAAAAGTTTACATTTTCGATCCAAGTTCTACAAGTGCAGATGGATTTACAACCGGGGCAACCTTACAAACCGGAACCACGGATGCCTCTTACATCGGTTTATTTTAATAACATACCAGCTTAACGGTTTAATCTTTTTATTAGGAAAAACGGTATAAAACTTAAAGCCATAACCTTCATTGTGTTCTGGCTTTTTTATTTTATCGCAATTATTTTTAAAATTATTAAGCACAACAATTTAAAATTAAAAAAATGACCCCTTGCATTTGTAGTAATTTGAAACGAGGAATGTTATTAATTAAAATAAGTGGTATTTTTGAATAATTATTAAATGAAGAATTCTAGAAAAAAGAAATATGAGTAGCGAAAAAGATGCCAAATTAAAAGCTCTAAAATTAACTTTAGACAAGTTAGATAAAGCTTACGGAAAAGGAACAGTAATGAAAATGAGCGATCAAGCTGTGGTAGATGTAGATGCCATATCTTCTGGATCATTAGGGTTAGACATCGCCTTAGGCGTTGGTGGTTATCCAAGAGGACGTGTCATTGAAATATATGGTCCAGAATCATCAGGTAAAACAACCTTAACACTTCACGCTATTGCAGAGGCTCAGAAAGCTGGTGGTATCGCTGCATTTATTGATGCTGAGCATGCTTTTGACCGTTTTTATGCTGAAAAACTAAACGTTGATATTGATAATCTAATTATATCTCAACCCGATAACGGAGAGCAAGCTTTAGAAATTGCTGATAATCTTATTCGATCAGGGGCAATTGACATTGTTGTTGTCGATTCTGTTGCAGCTCTAACACCTAAAAGTGAGATTGAAGGTGAAATGGGAGACTCTAAAATGGGCTTACATGCACGTTTGATGTCACAAGCGCTTAGAAAATTAACCTCTTCTATTAGCAAAACAAACTGTACCGTAATTTTCATTAACCAATTACGTGAAAAAATTGGAGTGATGTTCGGTAACCCAGAAACTACAACTGGTGGTAATGCCTTAAAATTCTATGCTTCTGTACGTTTAGATATTAGACGCTCAACGCAAATTAAAGATAGTGATGGTAACGTAATGGGTAACAAAACCCGTGTAAAAGTGGTAAAAAACAAAGTTGCACCACCATTTAGACTTGCGGAGTTCGATATTATGTACGGCCAAGGGGTCTCTAAAGTGGGTGAAGTCTTAGACCTAGCTGTAGAACACGATATTGTTAAGAAAAGTGGCTCTTGGTTTAGCTATGGTGATACCAAACTTGGACAAGGACGTGATGCCGTTAAAATGATCATTAAGGACAATCCGGATTTAATGGATGAACTTGAAGAAAAAGTGCGAACGTTAATTAACGAAGCGAAGTAATAAATTGAATGAAAAAAATCCTGATAATCTCAGGATTTTTTTTGTTTATAGACGCAACCCTTTTTACTTTCTCTCATCTACCTAGTGTAATTGATGATGATTATATATGAAAAAATACGCCTTTCTATTTTTAGTTTTTATAGCAACACTCACCTCGTGTAGTATTGAGGACGACGATAATACCCAATATTCCGTTGAGTTTATGCCTATTGAATCTGTTGAAGTTCCAGAATATTTTATTTATGGTGAAACCTATGAGATTGCAATGACTTACACACAACCGAGTTCTTGTTATTTATTTAGAGACTTTTATTACAGTATTGAAGGCAATGAAAGAACTGTTGCAATAGAAAACAACGTCTACCTTAGTGATGCCTGTGTTGAAGAACCAGAATCGGTTACTGTGAGTTTTGATTTCAATGTTACGGGCAACGAAACCTATCTCTTTAAATTTTACCAAGGAAAAGATGAAGATGGTGTAGATCAGTTTCATTTGGTTGAAGTGCCTGTCATAGATTCAAGATCTATTTTAGAAGATTAAGTAAAAGTCAATTATTAACTAATTTCAAACACATGTGAGTTTAGAACAACTCATAGAAAATTGTAAGAAGAGTGATGCTCAAGCTCAAAGCCAATTATACAAGCAGTATGCAAGTAAATTATTTTCGCTTTGTCTCAAGTACTCAAAACACTATGCTGAAGCAGAAGACAACCTGCATGATGCCTTTATTACTATCTTTGATAAAATAGGGCAATACAATCATAAAGGTTCTTTTGAAGGCTGGCTTAAGCGTATTACAATAAATACAGCCTTACAACGCTATAGAGAAGATGTTGGCGTTTATGATATTGTCAATGAAGATCGTATTGAAGACGTCACTTTAGATATTAATAATGAAAATGTAAGCCTTGATTTCTTATTAAAAATTATTCAAGAATTACCCGACAGGTACCGCCTAATCTTTAACCTGTACGTCTTAGATGGCTACTCGCATGTTGAGATTAGTAAACTAATAAAAATTTCAACCGGAACATCAAAATCCAATCTTGCACGGGCCCGAATGATTTTAAAAGATAAAATTGAAGCTTACAATGCGACTCCAAATTCGCAGAGTATTTAGATCATGAACGATAAAAAAAACATAGACAGACTTTTTCAGGAAAAGTTTAAGGATTTTGAAATGGCACCCAACGATGCCGTTTGGGAACGTATTAACGAAAGTCTTCCAAAGAAAAAGAAAAAACGTCGCGTCATAGCCCTATGGTGGCAAATTGGTGGTGTAGCAGCCCTCATTGCTCTACTGTTAACCGCAGGCATTTCCTTTTTTGATACCAATGAAAGTTTTAAGCAAGAGGTTCCTTTAGTAAATACAGAAAATCCAGAGACTCAACAACCTTCTAAAACACAAGACACATATAAGCTAGAAGTTCCTGAAACTGAAGCCTTCAATAAAGAGAAAATTGCAGATACGGATACTTCTAAAGACACTAGCGATACGCTAACCAACGACGAAGCTGCTAAAACGACTAAAGAATCTTCTATTAAGAACGATCCTCTACACACTAATGCTTCCAAAGCTGTAAATACGGCATTGGCGCAGACAGAAACGGGGAACCAATCTACCCAAAACAGGCAAACCACAAATCCAAAAGCTTCAAAAGCGAATAAGGCAAATGGCACGAGTGCTAATCAACCTTCGGACTTTAAAAATTCTACGGAGTTCAGCTCTGATGTAAAGCAAAAATCGACCATAAAAGAAGCTACTAAAACACAAAACAACCAAATTGCACAACAGAGCAACTCAAGTTCGGCTCAGAATAATGCAATTTCTAAAACGGATTCAGAAGTCAACAAGACCACAACTACAGTTGCCGAAAATGACCTTACTGAAACCACTGAAGACAATGCTATCACTTCTGCTATTGCGGCTTTAGAAGAAGCCACAGATAAAGACGAAGAGGAAACAGAACAGACCAAGTGGAGTATTGCGCCTAATGTTGCCCCAGTATATTTTAACTCTTTAGGAGAAGGATCATCACTAGACAACCAATTTAATCAAAATAGCAAAAGTGCTGATGTGAATATGAGTTATGGTATTGCTGCGAGTTACGCTGTTGGTCCTAAATTAAAAATTAGAGCGGGTATTAACCGTGTTAACCTCAACCAAACCACTAATGATGTTTATGCCTTTTCAGGTACAGAAACAGCTTCTAGAGGTATTGAAGGCTCGTTTACTAATATTAGCTTTAATAATGCTGAAGAGCATGTCTCTTTAGTGAGTTCTAGCCTAATGAATAGGTCTACAGTACCAGAACTCCTAACCAATACTGTTGCTGGTGATATAGACCAACGTTTTGGTTTTATAGAAATTCCCGTAGCTTTAGAATACCGTCTTTTAGACCGTAAATTTGGAATTAATCTTATAGGAGGTTTTAGCACCCTTTTATTAAGTAATAATGAAATCTATGCAGATGTTAATGGCAATTCTGAACTCATCGGAGAAGCCAATAACATTAACGACACTAGTTTTAGTGCCAATTTAGGTTTTGGTATAGATTACAGTTTATCTAAACAGTGGCTTCTTAACCTAGAACCCACTTTTAAATACCAACTAAACACTTTTAACAATACTACCGGTAATTTTAAACCCTTCTTTATTGGAGTGTACACCGGATTACGATATAAGTTTTAGGTTGACTTAAATTATTGCAACATAAGAGTTATGTTTAGCAATGGTGACAAAAGCTACTCTTGGTTAGGGTAGCTTTACTTTTTTAAAGTCTTAGCACTTAAAGCCTCTAAAATTAAGGTTCTAGTCGTTTTATTTAACGTTTTAGTATCAGCTGTTGTTAAGCCTTCAGTAGGTATAAACTTATGGATTTTCGCACGCATTTTTCCAGGGCTTCCACTGAAAAAGGTATACGAAAAGCGTTTTTTATTATCGTAGAATGTAATCGGTACAATTGGAATTTGATGGTTAATAGCTAAGCGGAAAGCACCATCTTTAAATTCATCTAATAAAATATGCTCTTCAGGCACACCACCTTCAGGAAAAATACAAATACTTAAGCCTTGTTTTAAACGGCGTTGCGCTCTTAAAAATACAGCCTGTCTACTTTTAGCACTTCTTCTATCCACTAAAATACAGGTGCGCTTATAGAAAAATCCGAACAACGGAATTTTTGCCAATTCTTGCTTACCAACAAAAACAAAAGGATTTTTTACGGCCACAAGCATGAGCATAATATCTGCCATGGAGGTATGGTTAGCTACAAACATGTAGCTCTTGTTAGGATCTGGCACTTCTGCCCTCTTAATTTTATAGCCAAAGCCCATGCCTATTAAAATAAACTTAGACCAGATTCGTGCTAATTTAAAAAAATAAGGGTACCACTGTTCTCTAGAAATAGAAATGATCAACAGCGGAAACAGTACAATAATCGGTATGGCTACTAAAATGTAGAACCAAATCCGGTATAAAAGCCATAATGGATATTTCAAAAATGCCATAGCACCAAAACTAGTTAATTAAATTAAATGCCTACTTATAGTTCTGCTAAAAAATTTACCTTTGTTTTATATTACCAATAGAAGTTTAATTAAAAAAGATTCCTCCTTAATTCCATACCCAAATTTAATTTTGAATTGGGTTAAGATCAAGGAACAATTAAAGAAATCCCTGCTTTTGCAGGCATTATTATGGCAAGAATATTAACAGGCGTACAAAGTACAGGAACCCCACATTTAGGAAACATTCTAGGGGCTATTTTACCAGCAATTGAAATGGCAAATGATGCTAAAAACGATTCGTATTTATTTATTGCGAATTTGCATACACTAACCCAAATTAAAGATGCTGAAGAATTAAGAAACCATACATATTCTGTTGCGGCGACTTGGCTTGCCTTTGGCTTAGATATTGAAAAAACAGTATTTTACAGACAAAGTGATATTCCGCAGGTTACAGAACTCTCATGGTATTTAAGCTGTTTCTTCCCTTACCAACGTTTAACTTTAGCGCATGGCTTTAAGGATAAAGCAGATCGTTTAGAAGATGTTAACTCCGGTTTATTTACCTACCCTATGTTAATGGCTGCAGATATCTTATTATATGATGCTGAAATTATTCCGGTAGGAAAAGACCAGTTACAACATATTGAAATGACCCGAGATGTAGCCTCTCGTTTTCATGCTAAAATGGGAGAAACTTTTGTTTTACCTGAAGGCAAAATACAGGAAAACGGTATGCTTATCCCAGGTACAGATGGAGAAAAAATGAGTAAAAGCCGTGGTAATTTTATCAATATCTTTTTACCGGACAAAAAGTTACGTAAAAAAATAATGTCCATTGAAACGGATAGTACGCCTCTTGAAGAGCCTAAGGATTGGTCTACATGTAATTGTTTTGCAATCTTCAGTTTACTCGCTTCCGAAGCTCAAATTGCAGAAATGAAAGCAAACTACGAAGGTGGAAATTACGGCTATGGGCACGCTAAACAAGCGCTATTTGAATTAGTCGTAGAACGTTTTGCAGAACAAAGAGAGCGTTACCACTACTATATGGATCATTTAGAAGAAGTCGATGCTGCTTTAGCTAAAGGTGCAGAAAAAGCAAAACTCGTTGCAGACGCCGTACTTGAGCGTGTGCGAGAAAAGGTTGGATACTAGTTTTCACCTCCTTTTAAAAGCATTTGAAATAAAAAAAGACCACTATCATAATAGTGGTCTTTTTTATTTAACAGTTGGGCTTATTGTTCCTCAACCTTAATTTATAATTTTCTTAGACACTACGGTATGACCTTCTAAAGTAATAGAAGCCACATAAACCCCTTTTGAAAACTGAAAGTCTTCGGAAATACTATTAGATTGGCCATTAAACTCATAAGACACCACCTGTCTTCCATTAATATCATAAACCTGAATAGCTTTTATAGCTGCGCCAGATTGTACATTTAATACGTTTCCTTTAATAAAAGCAAAGGTATCCGTCACTAAATGATCATCAACAGAAAGTATATTTTGATATAAAAGATTAAATCTTCCCGTAATTTCACCTTGTTCTCCTGTGAAGGTATATGGTGTGGTTCTTAAATCAACTCCAGTACCCAATAAGGTATCTTCTAAATAAATGCCTTGGGCAGCACTTACAAACACCGATCCTTCTAAATTACCAATAGCAATTGTATACGACCCCGTTTCTGGCAAGCGTACTCCTAAAGGCACCACATCATCAACATCAAAAGGTAAAGGACGACCTTGAATAACCATTGCCCTGTCATTCAGCATAGAATATATGCCTAATTCCTCTTCATCAGCGTAGGCATCAAAAAGTCTATCTTTAGCTAAAGTTGCGCCATCTACATAACCCACCAAGGTACTTGCTGAAGCATTATTAGCATCAATAAGACTTAACCATACTAAATGTTTCTCTAAATCTTGCGTACTATTTACAGATACATTTGGTCTATAAAACTGTGAGTTATCATAAGCGATTTCATCTTCATCATAACGCATTTCATTTTTAAAAGTTACTGCTCCCTCAGAGGCATTATCATCTACCTGAACAAAAAATCCTTGTCCAGCACCGACAAAACCATTGGCACTTGCAGGAGGATTAGCCCCTGTAAAGTTGTAACTCACATATTGTTGACCATAATTATAAGCTAAGGCTTGATAAGCAGCGCTTGATAAAGGCGTTTCGCTATTAGGCATATCCATATTATTAGCCCATAATTTTATGTTCCCCTCTATAAGAGTGTTGTCTAATAATAATTGGTCAATGCTAAGTCCAGAAGGATAAGGATTCCCAATAAGATTTCTGTGTTTTTGTTCCGCAGTTGGTAAATTTGCACCTACCGATTTATACACCTCAATTGATACATCACCATTATTTGGCGTCCCTGTAAAGCTCGCTGTAAATCCGGTTGATGCTACTTCTGAAGGCACTTCAACAGCATACCCTGTTGCAGTTTGCATAGCACCAATTGCAGACTCCCATGAGCCAGCTACACCATTAGTATTCGCGGTATTAACACCCCAACTAAAAGCTTGAGCTGTTTCTGATGGTGTTACATTAGCAACGTCAAAATCAGCCACCGGTGAAGACCACAAAATAAAATCAGTGTCATCTAAATCACTCACCTCGCGATTCACAATTATGGCCCCACTATTTTCATTACTCGTCACCTCTTTAGTTTGAATTAAACTTGCACTATCATTTAATGTTAAGGTTCCACCAGACTCTACCGTTACGGCACCGTATAATTTTAACGTTGAACCCGATGCTATGGTAACTTCACTACCTGAAGGCACTAAACAATCGCATCCTTCTAAATCTCCAGCTTCATTATAATCTGATGAAAAAACCAAACCACGATCTTGAGGATTTACCACCACACCAGCATTTTGATAAACTAAAGGCAATTGCCAATCCGTTCCGTTCCAATATACAGGAGTTCCTCCAATAGATAAACTAACGGGTACAATTACAGACCCAAAACTATTGGTGGCCTTTAATTTGTAGCTTCCTAAACTGTTTTCATCTAAAGGTCCTGGAACGGTATAACTTGTTGTTGTCGCTCCGGCAATAGCCGTATTATATTTATACCATTGGTAAGATAATGTTTCTTCAGGAGCACCCGTAGCATTTCCAGAGACTTCAGCAACACCTGAAAACGTAATTGTTGATGTACTCGGTAAATTACACACAAACTGTGATACAGGATACTCCGTAAACACAGGAGTTTTAATATCAAAAGATCCTCTATTGTAGGCCAAAAAGGCTAAATCTGCTGTTCCACCGGCTACCATATTGATATTATTGATCTCAGAAATGTTTGTGGCATTAATTTCAAAATCTTCAAATTTGAATGCTGCCATACGTAAAGGTCTTTCCTCATTATTACTGAAAGCTCTATTGGTTGGTGTAGCAATTCCGAAGTTAATACCCGATAAAAAGTTATATAAGTCTAAACGCCAACGAGCAAGTAAAGCATCTCCTTGATTATCACTCTCTTCTGAAATAGTTAATTTTATTGGTCGGCCCACGACATTATGTTCAGAATCCGTATAATAATACACATCTGTACTTCCTGCAGATGCAATTTGTGAGATTAAAAAATCTGGCACATCATCATCTAAAGCTCCTAATTGTCCTCCACTACTAAAAAATTCTACATCGGCTGTGGCATTAAAGTTGGTCACCCCTGTTCCAAGATCTAAGCCATTAACACCATCAATAATGGCATCATAAACTGTGGTTCCAGAAATATTTGGAGATGTAATTGCAGTACCCTCGCCAACTTCACCGTCAATCATATCTGCCATGGCTAAATAGTTGTTACCATGTGTAACCCCATCAACTCCATTGGTTGTATAGGCGAAGAACAATTGCGTGCTAAAGCTTACTCCGTTATCAGTAAGCAATGGATCATTAACACCTGTTGAATACGTTACCCCATTATAGGTAAAGGCTAATAAATCATGACTCGTATTCGGCTTTAAATTATTATTTTCTGGATCGGCTTTCCAATCTGATGATCTCCAAAATCCGTTATAAGTTGTAAAAATCTCTGTGATTTTAGTGACATTACTGGTTTCCCCATTTTTCAGTGCTTTTGGTGTAGGACTAATGTAATTTATTACGATTCCTGTAGAAGTCCCGTCCACGACAAGTTCTCCCGTTTTATCTACAGAACCTGTATGTGTAATTGTAAAAATCATTTCCGTAGAACTTAACAGGGTAATGCCACTATTGTTGATCCCCGCAATACTTACCGTTGTGCTTTCGGTAAAATTTGTTCCTAATACCCTAATTTCAGAATTTGTTGTAACACGACTTGGAAAAGCCTCTGAAACTGAAACCTGTGCAAATAAGCTATTTGAAACAACTATTAAAAACATTAATACAGCCCATTTATGAACATGTCCTAGAAAAAAAGTAGTTTTTTGATTCATAGTAAAAGATTTAAGAAAAGGGCGTAGGTGACTACGCCCTTTAGTATGGTTAAAGGTTAGTTATGTTTTTCAGTATTTTAAAAGCTCTTGTATTTAAGCGAAGGGGTGCTTAAATAGACTATTCTAGTACATTAACTTTTTAGTGACTACACTACCATTATCTAGAGTAATAGAAGCAACATAAACACCTCTTGCAAAGTTAAAGTTAGTATTAAATGTATTTTCTGAACCTCTTAAGGTATAATTCACAACCGTCTTACCATTAATATCATAAACTTCAATAGCTTTAATACCATCAGAAGATTTAACATTTAAGGTCGCGTTGTTAATGAACGCAAAGGTTGTATCGGCAGCAATTTCATCAACTGAAAGTGTAACTGATGGCGTGTATCTTAAGATAAAACGATCGTTAAACACACCAGATTCAGATGTAAAAGCGTAAGTAGAGGCTCTTAGATCATGAACTACTCCTGTATAGGTATCTTCTACGTAAATATCTTGTTCTTGTTCTTCAAAAATACTTCCTTTTACATCAGCAATAGCGATTCTATAGATTCCACTTGCAGATACTTCGTAACCTAATGGTACGGTGTTGTAATCTACGAATGGTAAAGGAAGTCCTTGTATAACCAAGTTATCATCTTCAGAGGTTAAAGAATAAATATTAAATCCGCCATTATTAGTCTGTGCATCATAAACTCTATCTTTTCCTTCTGTAGCTCCTTCTACATACCCAATTAAAGTACTAATTGCACTATCATTTTCGTCGGCTAAGCTCAACCACAACAATTGTTTTTCAGTTGTTATACCTGCTTCTGTTGAACTTCTATAAAACTGATCGTTATCATACGCCTCTTCAGCATCGTTGTAACGCATGGCATTGGTAAAGGTTACATTAGATGAGCTATCAGCAGCATCTAAGACTTTCACAAAGAACCCTTGCCCTGAAGCAATATAGTTTTCACCTTCATTGGTTGCTCTAGATGATCCGGTTCCGTTGTAAGCGATATACTGGTCAGAGTAATTAAGATTAAAATTGTCATAAAATGGATCATCGACAGATGCTGAGATTGGATCACTATGCGTCCATACATAAACGGCACCATCCAAATTAGTATTGTTGCTCAATAATTTTGCTGGGTCTATCGCTGATGGATACGGATTCCCTATTAGGTTCCAATGTTTCTCTCCAGAAGCCATACTAGTAGATCCTGATGTTGGTGTTTTCTTTACCTCAATATTAATATCACCATTATTAGGCGTACCTGTAAATGCCGCCGTATAGTCTATAGCAGAGGATACTCTTGCAATATAACCTCTTCCTATCTCCATTATACCCGTAGCACTCGTCCAGTTTCCAACAGCACCAGGAACTGTATTGGCTCCATCGACATCCCATTTAAATTTTAAATTTCCAGGCATAGTAGATACTGAAGCATCCTCAACAGGAGTAGACCAATACACGTAGTCATAAGCATGTAAGGTTTCCCCTTCAACGGTTCTTTTTACGATAATCTCTCCACTATTTTCTACATCATTAATCTGCACAAGGCTCGCATCGTCTTCTAAGGTGAAAACCCCAGCAGGTATTTCATCTGTATATTCCCCATCAACTTCAACAGAAGGAATTGCACCCTCAACAGTTAAGTCATTAAAGAGCGTGATGGAGGTACCAGAAGGTATAATAACATTCTTTCCAGCTGTTACCGTACAGTCGCATCCGACTAAATCTCCAATTTGATTATAATCGTTAGAAAAAACTAAACTTCTATCACGATCATCTACTGTAACATTATTCTCCGCATAAGCAGATGGCAACTCCCAGTTTGTACCATTCCAATATGTAGGAGTTCCACCTTCATTAATAGTAAAAGGTAAATCTACAGCTCCAAAATCATTTGACACTCTTACCCTGTAAGTCACATTTTCTATATCAGACGCCTCTAAACTTCCATTAATCGTATACGTATTACTTGTTTCAGTTAAACTAATATGATTTTTAAACCACTCATATTTAATTGTTTCTCGCGGATCTCCTGAACCTTCTTCAACACTCCCTAATGCTTCAAAAATAAGTGTAGTATCGTCAGGTGAAGGTAATCTACAGATATAACGAGACACTGGTAATTTATCGATAATCGGAGATTTAATTTCGAAAGCTGATTTATTGTAAGCCAAAAAAGACATATCTGAAGATCCACCAGCGCCCATATTAATATTATCAACGAGACCAATATTATCATCCGTAATATCAAAATCATCTAATTGAAATGCTGCCATTCTAAAACTTCTATGACCACCATTTGAAAATCCAGCTCCAGTAGAAAAAGAAGCATCGAAGTTTGCTGAAGTATTCATTTTATAAAAATCAACAAACCACTCATATAATCTTGATGAAGTATTATCCTGAAATATTACTTTTATTGGCGTACCAATTACATTTCCATCAACATCAGCATAGTAATATACATCAGATCCACCAGGTTTCGCCATTTGAGTAATTAATAAATCAGGAATACTATCATTTGAAGTTCCCTCACTACCATTACCACTATAAAATCTAATATCAGCATCATTGTTAAAATTAGCAATTCCAGTTCCTAAGTCAAGGTTATTTTCCCCATCAATAATCACATCATAAACAGTCTTTCTTACAGCGTCATTAAATCTTATTAATCCAGGATAACCATCAATTTTATCAGCCATACCAATAAAATTATTACTGTTTGGCTTTCCACTTACTCCATTTGTAGAATACGCTTTATATTCTTGTGCTACATAAACAACACTAGTCCCGTCTACACCTAAACTAGTCAATTTACTTTCAAGCGTTGCATTATCTACCCCTGTAGAAAAAATATAATCTATATTATCATATGTCATCTTAAACCCTAACAGATCATGACGGTCATTGGGCCAATTTGAAGTATCACCATAAGAAAAACTTCCTGAATTCCAAAAGTTTTCACCATCTCCATTTTGATCCCAAGACGTATAGACCTCTCTAACTCTAAACTCTGAACCTTCAGTAATTGTTTGTGATTCAGGTCTAACATAAGTTATATTTCTAGAGGCCACAGTATACGTGGCTCCAGTAACTGAAAGTGTTTTATCACTTTGACCGGAACCAGTACGAGTAATTTTAAAAGTCATTTCTGTAGGACTCACAAATGTTTTAGAACCAATAGAAATATCCGCAATGGAAATATTATTTTCATCTCCAGAGGTAAATCCTGATCCAATGATGGTTACCTTACTCCCCGTAGTAACACGAGTTGGAAAGATATTATCCACGATTTGCGCAAAAGAAAATGTACTAAACAAAAGTAAAACTGCTGTTATTACTTTTTTAGACGCTGTGAATGAAAAAACGGTAGGTAAAATTGTATTCATAGGTTAAAATTTTAAAGTCTTTTGAATTGATATTAACATAAGAGATTGTTCTTCGGCTTATATCATTTCAGTGTAAATTTGGGTTTCACACTACAAATGTGGTACAGATTAGGCGTTCGCCAAAAAATATTAGCTGATGTGTAAGTAATTTCCTTTTAAGTGTAGAAATGCGCACATAACTGCCACGAACGGTGGTTTTTAAAGGACAAAATATGTCCGTTTTAGATAAAGTTTTAACAGTTATTTTGCAATTAACTGAAATAATTTACCCGGTAAAGGTCGCACAAGGTCCTTTAATTCTAGGTTTAAAAGCAAGCTGGCTAGCTTGTAAGTGGGGATCCCACAAGCGAGTGCTATGTGGTCTAAAGAGGATTTATCATTAACTTTCAGGTAATCGAATACCATTTGCTCATTGGGCGTAAGGGTCACAAAAAGTTGGGTCTGTACCGGCGCTTTTTTGTCGGCTTCTAATTCCCAATTTAACATATAGGGCACATCTAAAGGTGTCGATAATAAATGGGCTTGTTGCGATTTAATAAGGTTATTACACCCCACACTTTGGCTATCCGTTGTGCGTCCCGGTACCGCAAAGACTTCTCGGTTGTAAGAGTTGGCGATATCAGCCGTAACAAGGCTACCTCCTTTTTCTGCGGATTCTATAACAAGCGTGGCTTCACTTAAACCGGCTATGATACGATTGCGTTTTAAAAAGTTATTACGATCAAAGGTGTCGGTACTCCAAAAATCAGTAAAAAATCCGCCATGGGCTTCTACAGCTGCGACGTATTTTTTATGCACTTTAGGATAGATTTGATTAAGCCCATGTGCCAAACAGCCTATGGTTTGTAAATTATGTTTTACCGCCGCTTTTTGAGCTGTAATATCCGTTCCGTAGGCAAAACCTGAAACAATAATCGGGTTATATGGCGCTAAATTTTCTACTAATTTTTCGCAAAACGCAATGCCATGGGTTGTAATTTTCCGCGCTCCAACAATACTAATGATTCGTTGATTTTTAATATTAATAGCACCACTCTGAAACAATACTACAGGACCATCAATACAGTGTTTAAGACGTTCTGGATAATGGTCTTCCGTAAAATATAAGACCTTTATATTATGTTGCTTTATAAATTTTAATTCCTGCTCCGCATCACCGATATGGTGTCTATCGGCAATTCCTTTAGCGGTTAAGGCCCCAATTCCATCTATTTTTAGCAAGGTAGACGGCTTTTCTTTTAATACCGCCTCTGGAGAACCACAATGCTTAATAAGCTTCTTGGCGGTTGTAGATCCAATTTTTGGAATGTGTTGTAAGGCTAAAGCATAAATGAGTTCTTGGTCTGTCATGACGTCCATAAAATTTAAAATAGAAACCTACCTTAAACGAATATAACTATTTAATTATTAACATCATAACCTTAAATTTTATAACCAGAACATAGAGGCCTTTTCAATGCGTATATCAAACTCCTAAAACATTCTCTATATTATAACAGCATTAAACTAATAGGGACTTCGCTTTAAAACTTCACCTTTCAAAACGACCGAAAGCCTTTTATAAACCATCAATAACAAGCCACTCGCGCTGCTCCTATTGTGATGTTAATAAAAATTTCGTCCAACACTTCTTTCAGAAATAAAAATTTTTAACTTTGTCTTTATGCAGTTAGAGACTTACATTAGTGACCTTTTATACCGTTATGATTGTGTGACCGTACCTGAGTTCGGCGCCTTTTTAACGCAACGTGTTTCAGCAGAAATTCATAAGACCACACACACGTTTTATCCGCCTAAAAAAGCATTATCGTTCAATGCACAATTGCAAAAGAATGATGGCTTATTAGCGCATTATATTGCAGAGGTAGAACAGATCTCATATTCAGCTGCCTTACATGCTATTGCTAAGCAAGTAAGATCTATTAAATTATACCTTTCTGAAGGAGATACCATTCAATTTAAAAACATTGGTGATTTTATTTTAAACACGGATGGAAAACTTGAATTTAATCCGTCTCAACACATCAACTATCTGACGGATGCTTTTGGTTTATCGCACTTCTCGTCTTCTGAAATTACACGAGAAACGTACAAAGCCACTGTAGCGACTGTTGAAGAAACGACTCCTATTAGCATAAGCCCAGAAAAACGTTCTAACCGTAATTGGTTTAAATATGCTGCTGCGGCTGTACTATGTTTAGGTTTAGGTAGCGTTGCGGCTATAACCTATTACAACACGAGCATTGAAAACCACAATCAATTAGCTCAAGAACAAGCAAACGAACAACTTGATACCAAGGTCCAAGAAGCGACTTTTGTAATGAGTCCATTACCTGCTGCAACATTAAGCTTAGAAAAGCAAACAGGAAACTACCATATTGTTGCTGGTGCTTTTAGAGTGGAAGCTAATTCCGACACTAAAGTTAAACAACTTAGAGCACAAGGGTTTAAAGCCCGTAAGATTGGGACTAACCGATTTGGCTTACACGAGGTCGTTTACGGAAGTTTTGAAACCCGATCTGAAGCTCAAAACGAATTGTCTAAAATTCGTCGCGACCACAATAGAGATGCCTGGTTATTGATTAAAAATCTAAAATAATTTTATTTCAGAAGTGCTTAGCTTAAATAGCGCTTTACCCTCTTATTTGTTATGGTCTTAATCAAAAAGACGATACAAGATGGGCATAGGCCTAATTATACGTATGTAAAGATCTTATCTCTAATTAAAACTTAGAAAAAGCAGCTTTAAGGTCCGTCTATTTATTTTGAGATGCTTTTTTCCTATTTCATAAAGGCAACTGATAAAATCCCTTTATCTTTGCGCAAAATTTTTTAAAAATTACTATGCAATCTAGAACCGCTAATCAGTCTAAAACAGTTTCAACCGATTTGGTACTACCCGGAGAAACCAATCCGCTTCATAATTTATTTGGAGGTGAACTCTTAGCGCGTATGGATAAAACCGCTAGTATTGCCGCAAGAAGACATTCTAGACATATTGTTGTTACTGCGGCCGTAAACCACGTGGCTTTTACCAAAGCTATTCCTTTAGGCAGTGTGGTAATGATTGAAGCTAAAGTTTCTAGAGCATTTTCATCGTCAATGGAAGTTTATATTGATGTTTGGATTGAAGACAGAGAATCTGGCGAGCGTATAAAAGCCAATGAGGCCATTTACACCTTTGTCGCAGTAAATGATGCCGGACGCCCTATGAAAGTGCCTGAGCTTGTCCCAGAAACAGAGTTAGAGCAACAACGTTTTGATGCTGCTTTACGCCGTAAACAATTAAGTTTAGTCTTAGCAGGTAAAATGAAACCTTCAGAAGCTACCGAACTTAAAGCGCTTTTTGTAGAATAGCCTTAAAGCCGTTCTTATTGTCGTGCCAACCAGGATTCTGGATTTAGCTTTAAATTATTTTTATAGATTCTGAAATCGAGCAGTGTCTCTCCTGTAATTTTATTGCTGAACACTTTACCGATCACTTGCCCTGTACTAATTTTATCACCCTTTTTTACATAGAGTTTAGAGAGGTTATGATAAATGGTAATGTAATCTCCATGTCTAATTAAGATGGTTGGGTTTCCTCGTTTCATAACGTGTATTGAAGATACTACACCGTTAAAAATCGCCTTTACATCGGCATTGGCTTCCGTTGCAATTTTGATTCCGGAGTGATTTACCTCTACAGAGCGATCCGTTAAAGAACGCCCTTTCCCAAACTTCGCTTTAACGACTCCACGGGCTACTGGCCATCCTAATCTCCCTTTATTAGAGGCGAAATTTGCGGCTAGTTTTTTAGCTTCAGGCGTTAAGATAAATTTTCCGGTTGACGATTTTTTACCCGATTTTTTATTAGCTGCCGCAATAGCTTCAGCAATTAAACGGTCTATTTCCTTATCTAAGCGGTTGGCTTCTTGTTGCTTGGCTTTAATTTGTGAGGCAAACTTGCTCATGTCCGATTTAATAGAAGCCATAAGGGTTTCACGCTCCTTTAACTCGCCTTCTAATTCGCGTTTAGCAATACGGTTTTCTTCAATAAGCTTCTTCTTATCTTCCTTTTGCTTAGAAAGCTGAATATTTAAGTCTTGAAGTTCTTTTGTTTTTACCTTAATCGCTTCGCCTTGCTCTTTTTGATAATCTCTGTATTGTCTTATATATTGCAAACGTTTATAGGCTTGTTGAAAGTTTTGAGAAGACAATAAAAACATCACTTTACTTTGCTCAGATTTGCTTTTGTACGATTTTACAACCATGGCAGCGTAATCGTCTTTTAACTCTTGTAATTGCGTTCTTAGGCTTGTTATTTCTTCTTGATTGGTATTAATTTCTCGGGTTAGCAGATTGGCCTGCTCGTTGGTAATACGGATTAAATTCTTTCTAACATTCACCTTATAATTAATATCTTCAATAAGGGTAATCGCTGATTTTTGTTCCTTCTTTTTAGAAAATAACAAGGCATTGATCTGCTTCATTTCTCTTAAAACCTGCTGCCGTTGTTGCTCTAATTGTTTTTGCTTATCGCTTTGTGCCCAAAGGGATATTGTCGGTAGGATTAACCCGATAATAAGAAGGATATAAAAATTCTTTTTCATTAATTATATAATGATTTTTAGTCGCGATACAGCCTAGTATTTAAAGGCTATTAATGTTATTTAATCTCAATTTCTTTGTAACCCGCCGGAATATTAAATGGGAAACGTACTTCACCATCTAAAGCGACCGATTTAAACTCTAGCGTAATCTTAACTTCATCCTCATGATCTACCGCTACAATTTTAATATTTTGAGGAATAATTTGCTTATTTACCTCTTGATAACTCGCATAATCTACTTGTAACATACGACGTTCTAAGGCTTGATACATTTGTAAGCTATCGATTTTGAAATGCGAAGGGTTTATTAAATAAAATAACTCTAAAAACGCTTCCTGATCTTTAGGACTTAAAGCATAAGCATTATCACTTATAGTTACTTCATGGACTTGATCTTGCAAATTAAAAATAGCTTGACCCAAAAGAATATTCTGCACTTTATTAAAGTCTAGGTCTACCCCAACAACTTCACTTAATAGTTGGTAATTACCATCAAAATATTCGTTATCTAATTTATTATAAAACTGAACCTTCTTGGGCGTAATCATCATGCGAGCCATCCCGAAAGAGGCACTTAACCAGATGACTTTATCTTTTTCCATACGCAGGCTAAAGGTATGCCCTTGTTCTTTTTCGCCTTGAATAAGATCTATAGCCACTTTGGCATTCATGGTTTTAAAATTGGCCTCACTTTTGTCGTGTTGTTTTATCACTTGTTTGGCCGAGAGCTTATCGCTAGGTACCCCAGAGGCAATGACACTTTTTGTCCCACGACAACTGCTTACTAAACCAATAAGTAATGCACATAAAACAATTTTGAAAGTGTTATTCTTTTGAAATAAATTCATTTACGATTTAGATTTTAAGGCTTTAGCTTTTTTAGCAAACGTTTCTGATTTACTTATATTATTTAGGGCTTTGTATGCACGACTCAACTCGGAATAAAAATCGGCTTCCATATTAGGATTATCAATTAAAAAATCTAATCCCATTTCAAGCTGTGAAATGGCTTGTTTTGGTGCTTCTGTATTGTTTAAAGCCACAGCATAGACCAAATATAGTAGAGGTTGCGCCGGATACAACTCCAAGGCACGTTCACTATCTTTAATGACAGCGTCATAATCTTTTATATCTAGCTGAAGTAATAATATATCTTTTATTAATTTAAAATCATTAGGCGTCTGCTTTAGAGCCGCTTTAAAATTAGATAAGGCCTTAACCTTATCACCGGCTTTTAAATAATAATGCCCTAAATCGCTATGCGTTTGTGCATCTTTATTTTCATCTACAAGCGCTGTGATATCAATAAGATCTGATTCGTATTCCGGATGCTTGGCAACAAAACCTACAAAATCCTTTAAGACTTTAGCTTTAGCATCGGCATTTATTTCTGGACTCGTTAAAACAATTTTTACAGAATTAATGGCCTCCGATACTTTATTATCCTGAAGATAGAATTTATACAAAGCCAAGTGCACAAATTTAGAATTGGGCTTCACTTTTAATAAATGCTTAGCAGCTTTATACGCGGCTTTATGATCTCCGGTTTGACTATAACGGTAAATTAATTTTAAATGATTATCCTCGTTATTTGGATTATTAGCAATACGTTGTTCCAAATTTTCAATTCTATCGTCGGCATTTCCTGTAATGCTATAAATATCGTTACGCATGGCGTCTCTAGACTCACTAAGACCAAACTCGGCATCAAGTTCATCTAAAATCTCTAGGGCTTGCTTATAACGTTCCTCACGGACGTAAAGTGCCGCCAAATCTTCTTTATAATCGGGATGGTATTTCACCAGTTGTTTAATGGTTCTTAGCGCATTTTTTATATCATCTTGCTGAAAATAGACGTCATAAAGTTCATCTAAAAACCACACATTATCAGGTTGCAGACTAATTGCTTCCTTTAATTGCTCTTCTGCCGCACCAAAGTTTTTGAGTTTGTTGTAGTTTTTTCCTAATTCAAAATAAACTACAGGCAGCTTATCATTTAGAGTCAGACACTTTTGAAGCGCTTTAACGGCACGCTCATAATTTTCTATCCCTTTTTGTTTTAAGGCTTCAAAAAAGTACTCTTGAAACTCGTCTTCAACATTCCCTAAATCGTCTTCTGCCATTTTGTTAAAATCCGCTTGGGCATAACTAGGCTGCGGAAGACACATTCCGAACACCAATACAACGATAAAAAGATACTTTTTATTCACTTAAAACTCCCTTTAACCAAGTCCTATTCTTGGTCGTTAAACACCGGATTCTCGCTTATTCTATAACCGTATAATCACCGATACTAATCTTGGTAAATTGGCCATTATAAGTCACATGATTACCAATCATAGCTTCGTCTAAATTAGCGTTTTTAATGCTAGTCTTATTTTGAATTAAGCTATTTTTAACGCTTGTATTTTCAAGAACACATTCTTCCCCTATAGACACATACGGTCCTACAGTTGTATTTTTTAAGACGGTACCTTTACCAATGTAACACGGCTCTATAATCTTTGAATTTTCTAAAACTACTGACGGATCCACTAAGACCTCTTCTTTATCTGCAGTTAAAAAGCCCAACATTTTAGCGTTAGTATCTAGCGTAACGGCTTTATTTCCGCAGTCCATCCACTCATCAACCGTTCCGGTTTTAAACACTCGTCCATCGGCCATCATACGCTTAATACCGTCATTAATCTGGTATTCCCCGCCATTCATAACGTTTTCATCTAAAACTTCTTGCAATTTGTCTTTTAAAACGGCAACATCTTTAAAGTAATAAATACCAATTACAGCTTGATCGCTAACAAAGGTTTCAGGTTTTTCTACCAACTCAACGATATTTTCATTCGCGTCTAGTTTTACAACCCCATAAGCTTCTGGATTGGCCACATGCTTGGTCCAAATAACGCTATCGGCGTTAGGATCTAAATCAAATTCAGCACGGATTAAAGTATCGGCATAGGCAATAACTGCAGGCCCCGTTAACGACGGTTTAGCACTCATTATAGCATGACCGGTGCCTAATGGCTGATCTTGTCTATAAATAGAAGCTTTAGCGCCCAAACCTTCAGCAAGTTCTGTTAAACTCTTAACGACCTCGTCTCCAAAAAACGCAGGGTCCCCTAAAACAAAGGCTATTTCTTCTATAGGCTGCTTTAATACTTTAGCTATATCTTTAACCAAACGGTGAACAATAGGTTGACCAGCAACAGGAATTAATGGTTTTGGTACGGTTAAACTATGTGGTCTAAGGCGCGATCCGCGACCTGCCATGGGTACAATTATTTTCATCTGAAAATTTATTTTGTGTTTCCCAAAAAAGGAAATCGATTGATTGATATCATTTAAGTTATTCTTCAGTTTTTTTTACAAGGTGACCTGAATCCTTATCTAAAAACGAGGCTTAAAATACTAATTCTTAGTTTATTTTACACCGGTACTCCCAAATCCACCTTCTCCTCTAGCGGTGTTTGACAATTCATCGGCAACTTCCCATTCCGCACGTTCGTGTTTCGCAATGACTAATTGCGCAATACGCTCACCATTTTCTATAACAAAGTCTTCATTAGAAAGGTTGACTAAAATTACACCAATTTCTCCTCGGTAATCTGCATCAATAGTTCCTGGTGCATTGAGTACCGTAATCCCTTTTTTAGCGGCCAATCCACTACGTGGTCTTACTTGGGCTTCGGTACCAATAGGTAATTCTATATATAACCCTGTGCCTACAATACTACGCTCTAAAGGTTTTAATACTCTAGATTCTGATAGGTGGGCACGAAGATCCATCCCTGCTGAAGCAATAGTTTCATAGTGTGGTAATGGATGATTAGATTTATTGATGATTTTTATATTCATGTTTTAATCTGAATGACGAATTAATTTCTCTTTAATAATTGTTTTAGCGTTTTCTTTTCGAGGCTAAATGCTAATCCCAAAAATACGATTAACATTGTAATTCCGATGCCATAATTTCCGCGATAGTTATAGAAAAACACAAATGAAAACAAAATAGAAACGCCTAGATACAATCCTATTTTCTTTAAGTTATACGGAATTGGGTAGTGTTTTCTTCCGAAGTAAAAAGATAATAACATCATCATGGCATAGGCAGAAAGGGTTGCAATGGCTGATCCTTTAAAGCCCATACTAGGAATAAGCATATAGTTGAGGCCTAGCGTTACAAGTGCTCCTAATATTGAAATATAAGCCCCGTAAGCGGTCCGATCTGTAATTTTGTACCATACAGAAAGGTTGTGATAAATACCGAGGCAGAAATTAGCTAAAAGGATAAATGGGACAATCCACATGGCTTCATAATAGGCCTCACTTCTTATGATAAAGGGTTTAAGCACATCGGCAAAAATTACAACACCTAGAAAAATAAGCGCGCCGAGAGCCACAAAATACTCTAAAATAGTCGCATAATTTTTTTGTGGATTTGCAGTTTTAGAATGGCTAAAAAAATAAGGTTCTATTCCTAAACGGAAGGCCGTGGCAAACAGCGTCATAAACAACGCCAATTTATAACAGGCGGAATACATTCCTATTTGTGTATCGGCTAGATCTTCTGGCAAGAGGTATTCTAAGAGAATACGATCAAAGGTTTCATTAACTGAGTAGGCAATCCCTGCAACTAGTACTGGTAGCGCGTAGCGCATCATTTTTTTCCATAAGGCCATATCAAAGTTGAACTTTAATTTGGCGTAAAATGGAAGCAGGATAGCCAAAGTGAGTCCACTAGCAATAAGATTGGATATAAAAATATAATTGATTTCGAAATCGGGCTTATAGATGGCAGCCAAACCAGAATCTGGATGTGCCAAATCTTTTAAATACAGTAACAAAAAGATGTTGAGTCCGAGGTTTATAGCAACATTCAGAATTTTAATAACCGCATATTTCATGGGTTGAGCTGTGGCTCGTAACCAGGCAAATGGAATAATGACTAAGGCATCTAAGAGTAAAATGACAAAGACAAGATTAAGATATTGGAGATCTATATTTATCAGTGCTGAAATTTGATGACGGCACAAAAAGGCCCCTGCCAATAGTAGCAATGAACTAAGAATAAGAGATAGGCTTGCGGTACTAGTGACCTTGTCTTGCTGTTCTTCTTTATTAAAAAACCTAAAAAATGCGGTTTCCATTCCGTATGCTAAAACCACATTAAACAGTACGAAATAGGCAAATATAAAGGAGACCCGCCCATATTCTTCTACAGATAGCACAGCAGGATCGGTATATAACGGCACTAGGATAAAGCTCAGCATTCTAGGCAATACCGTAGCGAGTCCGTAGATAAAAGTCTGTTTAAAAAGGGATTTGAAACCGCTCAATGTAATTCTATTGGTTGAGGTTCAAAAGTATTGAAATAATATGAAAAGAAGGTCGATTTAAACCAAGGATTGGCAGATTGTAGTGCTCTAATTAAATCCAAAACCTAGGAGGGTTTAAAACAAAAAAAAGACCTAACGACTAACTGTTAGATCTTTAATTATAAGAATTCTGCCTCGACAGAAAAATTTAGTTGTTTAAAGCTTCAGCCCCACCAACAATCTCAAGGATTTCGTTAGTAATAGCGGCTTGTCTGGCTTTATTATAAGTTAATTTCAATTGGTCTCTTAACTCGGTAGCGTTATCCGTTGCTTTGTGCATCGCTGTCATACGCGCTCCGTGTTCAGAAGCAAAAGAATCTCTAATTCCTTTATACAATTGTGTTTTTAAAGACTTCGGAATTAATTCTTCTACAATTTCTAATTTAGAAGGTTCAAAAACGTAATCTAGGTTCACACTATCATCCGCTTCAACAGGTACTATTGGTAAGAACTGCTCAGTAATGATAATTTGTGTCGCGGCATTCTTAAAGTGATTGTAAACGATCTCTATTTTATCGTAAGTACCCGATACAAACTCTTCCATTAACATTTCTGCAATTTCAGAAACATTATCAAAAGTTAGATCATCGAAAATTTCACTTTTATTAGCAATGACTCTGTCTTGTTTTGCAAAAGCATCATTGGCTTTTTTCCCAATTGCTAATACAGAAACATTTTTAGAGGCGTATACTGAATTGATTAAATGTTGCGTTTGCTTTATAATGTTAGAATTAAAAGCCCCACATAAACCTCTATTAGAAGTAATTGCTACGACAAGCACATTTTCTACTTCGCGTTGTTCAGCAAATTTGCTTCCAGAACTCTCATCTAAAGTCGCACTTAGACTCTGCAGTAATTCTGACAACTTATTAGAGTAAGGACGCATTGCAGTAATAGCATCTTGCGCTTTCTTTAACTTCGCAGCAGATACCATTTTCATGGCACTTGTAATCTGCATCGTTGAAGATACCGATGATATTCTGTTACGTATTTCTT
This sequence comes from Winogradskyella arenosi, assembly GCF_003337305.1. Classification (GTDB taxonomy): domain Bacteria; phylum Bacteroidota; class Bacteroidia; order Flavobacteriales; family Flavobacteriaceae; genus Winogradskyella; species Winogradskyella arenosi. Next base: position 399,623 of record NZ_QPJO01000001.1, read on the forward strand.
TAAGATTAGCCATTCTATATTTGTATTCGAATGTTATACAAAAGACTCTTCGCTATTGCTCGGAGTGACATTCCGTTTTAAATCTATTTATATTATAAAATTTTGAGTTATAGCCCTGTATTTCCAAAACTATAACTCAAAATCTAGGCCTTATTAAGCCTTGTATTTGCTAGAAAGGTCTTTAGCTACAGTTGTTAATGTATCTATAACCTCGTCTGTTAATTTACCAGCTTTAAGCGTGTTTAAGGCATCTTTATGCTTCGCATTTAAGAACTCTAAATAATCGCGCTCAAATTCTTTCACTTTCTCTACAGGAACATCCTTTAACAAGTTCTTAGAACCAGCGTAGATAATAGCAACTTGGTCTTCTACTTTAAACGGATCGTTTTGTGCTTGCTTTAAGATTTCAACGTTACGCTTACCTTTATTAATTACGTTTAAAGTAACAGCATCTAAATCTGAACCAAACTTAGCGAATGCTTCTAATTCACGGTATTGTGCTTGATCTAATTTTAAAGTACCAGAAACTTTCTTCATCGATTTAATCTGAGCGTTACCACCAACACGAGATACAGAAATACCCACGTTAATCGCTGGACGAACCCCAGAGTTAAATAAATCACCATCTAAGAAAATCTGACCATCTGTAATAGAGATTACGTTGGTTGGAATATAGGCAGAAACGTCACCAGCTTGTGTTTCAATAATAGGTAAAGCTGTTAAAGAACCTCCACCTTTAACCATAGGTTTTAACACTTCTGGAAGGTCATTCATTTCTTTAGCAATCGCATCATTATTGATAATTTTTGCAGAACGCTCTAATAATCTTGAGTGTAAGTAGAATACATCACCAGGATATGCTTCACGTCCCGGTGGACGTCTTAATAATAAAGATACCTCACGGTAAGCAACGGCTTGTTTTGATAAATCATCAAATACAATTAAAGCTGGTCTACCCGTATCTCTAAAATATTCTCCAATAGAAGCTCCTGTAAACGGTGCATAAACTTGCATTGCTGCAGGATCAGATGCATTCGCAGCCACGATAGTGGTATAAGCTAAAGCGCCTTTCTCTTCTAATGTTTTAGCAATAAGTGCTACTGTTGAAGCCTTCTGACCTACAGCTACATATATACAATATACAGGCTCACCTGCATCGTAAAATTCTTTTTGATTTAAGATAGCATCGATACAAACTGCTGTTTTACCAGTTTGACGGTCACCAATCACCAACTCACGTTGTCCTCTACCTACAGGAATCATAGCGTCAATAGACTTTATTCCGGTTTGTAAAGGTTCTGTTACGGGCTCTCTGTAGACAACACCAGGCGCTTTACGCTCTAAAGGCATTTCATAAGTTTCACCAACTATAGGTCCTTTCCCATCAATTGGGTTTCCTAAAGTATCTACAACACGACCAACAATACCTTCTCCTACTTTAACAGAGGCGATACGTTCTGTACGTTTTACTGTAGACCCTTCTTTAACTCCTACTGAAGTTCCTAAAAGTACAATACCTACATTATCTTCTTCAAGGTTAAGTACGATACCTTCTGCACCACCTTCGAATTCTACTAATTCACCATATTGTGCATTAGCTAATCCGTAAGCACGTACAATACCATCACCTACAGTTAATACTGTTCCGACTTCATCTAAAGAAGCTCCCGCTTCAAAGCCTGAAAGTTGTTGTTTTAAGATTGCTGATATTTCAGCTGGTTTTACTTCTGCCATCTTTATTTAGATATTAGTCGTTAGAAAATGAGATTTTCGTCCCTAATTCTAACGCTTCTTAATTTAATGTAAATTCTCTTTTTAAATTATTTAGTTTGTTAGCGATACTCGCATTATATTGAATATCTCCAACACGTAACACAAAACCACCTATAATGCTTTCGTCGATAACGTTAGTCACTTCTGCCTCTTTTCCTGTAAGCTCTTTTACTTTGGCTAAGACTTTAGATTTTAAATCGTCACTTAAAGCTACCGCAGTCGTTACTGTTGCAACCTGCATGCCTTTCATCTCATCATATAAATGCGTATAGCTTACGGCTACGTCATTTAAAATGGCTAGTCTTTTATTGGCAATTAAAGTATCAATTAAGTTTACAGTAACCGCATTAGTATTCGTAAATACATGTGTTAATACCGCTTTTTTATCTGAAGCTTTTACTACAGGACTTTGAAGCATCTGACTTAAATCTGTGCTTTCTGCAATGGTGTCTGTAATGGTTCTCATATCACTCTGCACTGCATCTGTAGACTTTTGATCTATTGCTAAGCTCAAAACCGCTTTAGCATATCGTATGGCCGCTCTTGATCCTGACATCTATCTTAGTTTAAAGTTGCTTCCCCTAACATTGACTCCACCAATTCTAATTGTTTGTCTTTGTTAGATAATTCATTACGCACTACTTTTTCTGCGATTTCTAAAGATAAACCAGCAACATGACTTTTTAATTCTGCCATCGCTGCTTTCTTTTCTCCTTCAATTGCTGCTTGAGCTTGAGTAATTATGGTATTAGCTTGCACCTGAGCATCAGCTTCTGCTTCTGCAATCATTTTTTCTTTAAGTTGGCGCGCTTCTTTGATCATTGTTTCTCTTTCTAAGCGTGCTTCTTGTAATAATCTTTCATTATCTGCTTGTAAATTCGCCATTTCACGTCTTGCTTTTTCAGCTGCGTCTAAGGCCCCTTGAATTCCTTCTTCTCTTTCGTTTAAAGAACTAAGGATTGGTTTCCAAGCAAACTTCACCATTAAGAAAATTAATAATAAAAGCAATACAGTTTGTACGGCAAATAATCCTGGTGAAAAATCGTTTAATAATGTCTCCATTGTATTAAATAATTAAATGTTTTTTTAATTTTTTTTGAATAAAATAGGCTCTGCAACCAACCGTTGCAGAGGCTCTATCTTGTTTTTTAAGCTTACTTTCCTAAGATTAAAGCACCGAATGCTAAACCTTCTAAAAGTGCTGCTACGATAATCATTGCTGTTTGGATTTTTCCAGCAGCTTCAGGCTGACGTGCAATACCTTCCATTGCTTTTCCACCAATTTGACCAAGTCCAAAACCTGCTCCAATTACGATTATTCCTGCTCCAATTAAATTGTACATAGTAAATAAATTATATAGTTAAATTAAAAAAACTCTTCTTAAATAAAATCACCTCTTACGTCTTGCGCATCAGGGATTTTGTGACCGTGAGCATCGTGCTCATGATCATGATCGTGTTCTGCTACCGCCATACCAATAAATAAAGCTGAAAGCATCGTAAAAATATAAGCTTGTAAAAAGGCCACTAAAACCTCAATAAACATAATTAAGACTGAAAGCACAAAAGATAATCCGGTCGCACCTGCAACACCTAATGAATCTTTCATTACAAACATAATTGCAATTAAAGCCATAATAACCGTGTGACCAGCTGTAATGTTTGCAAACAAACGTACTAATAACGAGAAAGGCTTAATTACAAAAGTACCTACCAATTCAATCACCGCTAAAATAGGACGGATTAAATACGGTACTCCTGGCATCCATAAAATGTGTACCCAGAAATCTTTATTACCACTAAAGGCATAAATAATCAGTGTAAAAATAGCTAAACATGCTGTTACAGCAATCTGTCCTGTAACGTTAAATCCTAATGGTGTTAAACCTACCATGTTTAGTAACCAGATAAAAAAGAACACCGTTAATAAATAACCTGTAAATTTTCTATAGTGTTTGTCTCCAATGTTTGGCTTTGCAATTTCGTCTCTTACATAGATAACAAGCGGCTCTAATACACGACCAAAACCAGTAGGAATCTTTTTATTCTTGTACTGCTTAGCCAATCTAGAGAACCAGAAGAACATTAATAACCCAATTACTAAAATACCAACAACACTCTTTGTAATAGAGAAATCTAAAACTCTAGAAGCATTTGTAGCATGGTGCTCAGCATCAAAATTAACCGCTGTTGCTCCGGCTTCTAATTCATAAATCTTAGAATGAATTTTAGCAAACTTCAACCCGTTTTTCTCAACAATGACATGACCATCATCATTATGATGAAATTCCGAAGACATAAAAGTCACTAATCCTTCAGAAGACCACAAGATCACAGGAAGTGGAAAACCGGCGTGTTTACGCTCACCTTCATCATTCGTATAAGAAAAGAATGAGAAGTCGTGAGAGTCTTGAAGGTGATGTGCTATATAAGCATCCACTTCTTCTCTTGTATCTACTTGTCCACCATCTTCAGTAGATGTATTAGCGTAAATAGTTGTTGACAAGAACACTAAGACTACAAGTGCTAAAAATTTAAAACTTCGTTGAAATATCTTCATTGTTAAAAAAATCAAAAAAATTACTCTTTTCAAATTCGGTGCAAAAGTACGTAATAAATTAAAAATACAACATCTTTTTATTCTTAATATTTACGCATCGATTTCCTCTAAGATCTTTACAACAAAAAAGACTTCAAGTCCTAAAAATAAGAGTACTGGCACCAAAAGACTATACCGTTCGGGAGATGTTAAAATTTCTATGTTAAAAATTGAAGTCTTAAAAGCGACGTAAAACAGACCGCCTTTAATAAAAAGAGTTGGTAAATAAATGAAGCCTATTTGGGTATGTAACATTTTTATATTAGCGAACAACTTAAGATGTACACAGATTAATAAGGACACAATAGCCAAAAACATATTTACGTCCCAAGTATTAAAACGAACCTCAGCATTAAACATTTGAAATAATCCTTGTTGCGCAAAATGAAGAACAAAAAACATAGCGGTAAAAGACGCAATGTAAATGAAAAGCGATTTAGTCATCTTCTTTAGATAGATTTATAACTTGCGAAATTACCAAATAAATAGAAACAAAAACGGATAAAAGTGTCAGACTGGTTTCCCAATAGGTTTTACCGTAGTTGGCATCTAGCCATGTCCCTAAATAATGCCCTAAATAAATAACACCTCCCATTTGGAAGCCCACACCTACAAACCTAAGAAACTTGCTAGGGGTTTTACTTGGCTTTGGCACCTGAAGATTTTAGAGCTTTTACAGAGTTGTCCTCTACAGATTTTACATCGCCCTTCATAGAACAAGTGGCATTAAAGGTCGCTCCGGGCTCTACAGCAAGTTTAGCAATATGTACTTCGCCTTCAATATTAGCACTTGATTTTAAGGATAAGGTCCCTGTAAGGACAAGTTTTCCAGAAAACTTCCCTTCGAAATCGGCATTTTCTCCTTGTAAGGTTCCTTGAATTAAACCTGATTTTCCAACCACTACTTTTCCAGATGTTTTTACATTACCCTCTACAATACCATCAATTCTAAACGGACCTTGACTAGTAATATCTCCAACAATTTTTGTGCCGTGAGCGATGATATTCTGTTGTGTACTTGATTCCATAATAGCTTGTAGTTTTGGTTTTTTTCTTTCTGAAGAAAACATAGTGATTAGATTTATATTACTGTATTTTTAAATACGCATTTAAGTTTTTATGACGCTGAACGATGGCGTAATTTGGAGAAGAAATAGCAATATAAGGTCTTGTAATCTTTGGTTTAACCACGCGTCCTCTTTGATCTTTTTCTTCAGACTGAAGTAACTCTGCAAAGCCACTAGCCCCTTGATAACTTTTTAACCCATGGACCACCACAAAGGTTGTATCTGCATCATATACATCTTTTGACACCGTAAGGTTAAAGTAGGTAATTTTAGCGACCTCTTCTTCTAAGCGCTTTATAAAGGCTTCAACATCCTCTCCGACATTATTTTCAAACTGATAAATAACGTTAAACTTATCTGCGGCATCATCTGCAACAAACTTCTTTTTCGCCAAGACTGGTAAGGCTTTTGCAATAATTTCTTTAGCCTTTTGTCCTTCTTCAGTATTAGAATAATTTAATGCTATGGCGTTAATCGCTTTTTTATAGGCTTCAAAACCGTATAATCGGCCTTCAGCAGAAGCTTTTAAAATTTCAAACTTAGGCACTATAGCCTCGCCTTCAAAGCGTTTAATCTGAGCTTCCGTGCCTTCAATAACCTCAACATAGGCTTCTTCTTCAAATTGTTTGTAAAGATTGGCGTAAATAACCTCTGGACTGTTTTCATCTTTAGACAGTTCAGAATTCGGGTTTAAAAGTATTTCTGCATAGCGCGATTCTGGGTAACCTTCAATGATAGCCGTTTTCATGGCTGCCGCTTTTTGGTGACGCCCAAGAGCTAAATAAACTTGATACAAATTGTATTTTGAAGGTAAAATAAGTCGGTCTTCAGGCTCTTTTGCTAAAAGACTTTCAAGCTTATCTTCTGCCAATTCTAACTCTTTAAATTTTTCCTTGTAAATAACTCCTAATTGATAATAGGCATAGTTACGCGCCTTAATAATACTATCGATGTCTTTCTGTTCCTTAGGAAGGCTATTGAGGTAAGTCTCTGGCATAAAACGAACATCTTCAACTGTTTTCTCCTCTTCTTCATTAGAGGCTACAGATTCATTTTTATAATCAGAACGCTGTGTGTTACGTCTCCAATTGTCTTGAAGTTTGCGTTCGCCCCAAAGTTTTAAAAATTCATTTTTTCCGTAGGCTACTGTTGTAGAATTATAAAAGTAAAACGAACTATTCTGTTGTGGGCTATTAAGACTCATAGGTTGCCTTGCCCCCACAAGCTTGGCTTGGGTTGCTAACCTATTATTAGAAGCAGCCTTTGGTGCCGCTGCATTTTCTCTACGCTCTAAGGCTTCTTCTTGTTTTTTTAATTCTTCTAACGCTTTTAAACGCTGCGCTTCCGCATGTGCTGTGTAGAGCGCTAATTGCTCATCTTTAGGAAGACTTAAAATATGTAAAATACTATCGTTGGTCTGTGCAATTCCTTCATAATAAATAACATCATCAAGATTTTCGCGCTTTCTTTTAATTACTCTATAAGGCTTAGAATTAAATTCCATAGCCGTCATGGTACTGTCATAATACGCGCCAGCCGTTTTGTAGCTATTGTTATCAAAATACATATTTCCGAGCGTCTCATAATCGAGTGCTTTTAAGTATTTGTCTGAACGAATTTTTCTGAGCGACTTATTATAATAGACTTCTGAAATACTATCGGATCCTTTCTCGCGGTAATACTCAGCAATACGGTAGAAGATTTTATCTAAATACGGACGGTTTTCTCTATTCTCCTCTAAGTCTACAAGGTATTCTTCGAATTCAACGCGGTCGATATTTGAAAAATCATAATTATTAGATTTCTCAATATGAGCATTAATATAGAAAGACCTCGGAATTTGACGGTGCATCTTTATAATGGCATCGAACTCTAAATTAGCGCTATCCTTTTTACCAAACTCGTTATACAACTGCGCTTTAATGTAATGGTAGCGTGCTTTTTCTCTTTTAATTTTGGTATGTGCTGCCGCTATGCCAAGTTGGGTAATGGCACTATCTTTAGCTTTTATATTAATATAAGCTTGGGCTAAAGCCGCTGTAGCATCTGCTAAATCTTGATCTTCGAGTTCTTCTTCCTCTAAAAGGCGTTTTAGTTTATCTATTGCACCACGGTTATTATCGAGGCGCATACTCGTTTTTTCGCGCCAAATTTTAACCTGATTAATTTTATCTGAGGTTGGGTATTTATTTAGAATATTATTGAAGGCAGCCATGGCTGGTACAAAGCGCTGATCGAAATAACGGGCCTGACCAAGGAGTAAATACGCCTCATCTATCTGAGGATTTTTCTCTTTCCCGTCTATATTCATCCCATGCTTCTGAACGGCTTTAATGGCCTTTTCTTCCGCACGTTCAAAATCGGCATTTTTGGTTTGCCCCGGTAAAAAGATATCTTCTTTAACCTCCATACGCTCAACGGGCAAAAGGTTCCAGAAATCTTCGGTAAACTCGTTATTGACACTCTCAATTCCGCGCTGTAAGGCAATATTTCCGTTATAGAGAATATTGTATTCCGTACTAAGAGCATGGAAATTTCGGTTAATAAATTTATCCTTTTTACGCGAACAACTTTGCATTAACACAAGGACACCAAATAAGGACAATATGACTTTGTAAACGGTTTTCAACGGGAATTCTATTTGATTAATAGATAACTAAAATGTACGGTATTTAGTGTGTTAGTTCGTAAAAATAAGCATCTTTTTGAATTTCTAATATTATTTAGTGCCTTTTCGAGCAAATGCGGCGTGTTGTAGGTAAAAAAGGCGCACTATGATCTCCTCATAGCACGCCTTTTTCGTTGTCTAACTATAAAATTTTAAAGCTTAAACTTCTGTAAGCACTGTGGCATTGGCGAAGTGTGCTTCTAGCTCCTTCAAGGTTTCTGGATTGGTCTCTAAATCTTTTACAATTTGTCCTTTCTCTAAAACCACAATACGTTCGCAGACCTCAGTAACGTGGGTTAAGTCGTGACTAGAGACTAAAACAGTAACCCCTTGTTTTTGCGCAAGATCTTTTATAATTTGCTTTAGTCGTATTTGCGTTGTTGGATCTAAGTTGGCAAAAGGCTCATCTAAAATAATCACTTCAGGGTTCCCGATAAGCGCTGCAACGATTCCTACTTTTTTCTGATTTCCTTTACTGAGATCTCTTAAGTATTTTTTCTGATTGAGAATTTCGCCATGAAAAAAGTCTGAAAACTGTGCTAATAATGCATCCACATCAGATTTATTTTGGCCTCTTAATTCACCAATAAAATAAAAGTATTCCTCTGGTGTTAAATAACCGATTAAAAAGGTCTCGTCAATAAAGGCTGCCGTAAAAGGCTTCCAATCTTCACTTTCATTGACTTGGATATTATTGCTTTTTATGGAACCCGTTGAAGGCTGAATTAAATCGAGTAACAAACTAAAATAGGTTGTTTTACCCGCACCGTTATTTCCTACTAAACCAAAACTTTGACCTTTTGGAATCTCTAAGGCATCAATATTTAAAACAGTGTTCTCTTTATAGGTTTTTGAAAGCTTATACGTGGATATCATAGTTTCTAATTTTTTTGTTGGTAAGCGGCTAGTGTTTTATATTTTTCTGCTTTGTAAATTCGCTCTACAATGCCAAATACTTTATTCTTAAATAACAGTCCAATAAGACCTGATACCGCCACTAAGATAAAGCCTAAGACCTCACCACTAGCAAAATGACCAATGGCATAAATGGCTACGGGTAATATTATTTTAGGGATGGTTAAAAGGAGTGTTTTTACATTAAATGCTTTTTTGTCTCCGAAGGCTTTTTTATTGGATGATAAATCTATAGGCGTTTTAATATAAGCACCACCCCACAGAACAATATGAGAATTCACACCAATATTATAAATAGCCCCAACCACAACAGCAGCATAAGCCTGCCAGCCCAAATAGAGATAAAATGATGCTATTATGGTGGTAATAATCGTAGCAATAACCATTAAATACCATTTAGATTCTAAATACTGTTTGTACCTGATGTTTTGGCTCATCATTAGTGGATAATACGCACTGTCCCAACTAGGCACAAACTGTCCGAAACTAAATAGAAAACCACCAGACACAAAAATACCTGCAAATACGCGCCAAAATGGACCATCATAAGCTTTTACAGCACCACTAAAAAACAATAAGCCATAAAAGATAAACAGCACACTCATTAAAACCGTGGTTTTAGAACGCTTGTTTCTTTTTATAAGTTTTATATCATTCTTTAGAAACGTAGACACACTACCAAAGCGGTCTAAATAGGCCATATTATCGGTTTCTCCTACAGCTACTTTTTGAGCTAAACCAGCATCTAAGTAAAAGTTTTTTCGGAAGTAGTTAAAGGCCATTTTATAAAGCAGTACCATTAATCCTACAGCCAGAATTGCAAGGTAAGGTCTATCATAAAAAGCCTGAAAAATTGGGCCTGTAAACGCGGTGATATCAAAGATATTGTAGTACGTCAGTGCAGCAAAGCCTACAATCACAGCGACTAAGGCATAAAACACCACATCTTTATTATTTACAAAAATATTAATGAAGTTATTGCAATACACCAATGCCAACATAGCCACGACCCATCCTGAAACGTTAAGGGCATCATGCCCATTTAAGAGCATTACAATTGAAAAAGGTATAAAAAAGAAAGCGTGGACAATATTAAAAAACGAAATGATGGTTTTATTAATTCCGAAGCCTACAATTTTGTCTTTCTTCAGCGGTAAATACAAAAAGGACTTAATGTTTAAAATTGGCATTTTCTGAAGAAAATAACGCAGTGATAAGTCGGCTAGAAAATAAAATATGAGGATTTGATTTACAAATACTAAAGGCTCCTTTTTAAGGTACTCATCAATGATGTAATAAGCCCCTACCCCAATAAGCAACATATAGAGTAAGATTGCTAAAGCACCGAACGCCATTAAAATTTTTAATATAAGATTGACTTTAAAAGAGGCTGAGCGCGTAAATGCTTTCCACTCTAAGCTTATAAAATGTTTTATCATAAGGCAATGAAGGGTTGGTTTATGCAATAAGTATGAAAAAACAACAAAATGTTACAGACTAAATTCTGGATAAGTCTCATTAAGTAGTTTTTCAGCTTTACTTGGTATAACTTCTAAACTGATATAGTTAATTAGCGTTAGAGCCGTAAAACCTAAAGAAAAGAGGAATAAAAAATACGCATTGTCGCCAAAGTGTTCTGGGATTTTATAAACGTTGTACAACTGTGACATAAAGACAAACATTGTACTTCCTGCTTGTCTAAAAATCATTTCTTCTAACATCCATTTTTTATTAGACACTTCTTTTCGTCGTCTAAACTGTCTATTGAGTTGTATACTTTTAAAGGCACACCAGATTGAAATAATTCCGAAGAAAATTAAAGCTATAGTCGCAATATCTCCTAGAGAAAACGAGACGTAGAACACTAAATACAACGCAATGGTGGCTAAAACCTGAGGCAGCTGTAACCATGTTTTAAGCTCTGCCCACAAATAACCTCTGTAGCGTTTATTCATGGCTTTACCTTTTTGCTCAATGGCATCCATAAAACCAAAAATGCCGAATTTTTTAAAGGCTCTGTTTTTAGCGTCTTCAAAAGAAAGCTCTGGCCTTACCTGCCATTGGGCTTCTATATCATTGGCCAAGTGATCAACGAGTTCCGTTTGTAAGTCGTAATGCTCCACATAATGTTGTCTTGTAAACACGTAGAGGTCTTGTATTTGGGATTCGGTTAGTTTCATATATCTCTTACAAGTTGTATATATTTATCTATAATTTTTCTTCTATTGTTTTCAATTACAGTTACCGCTGAAAGACTTAATAAAAGTGAAACACTAAAGTATAAGACTAATATTATCGGAGTTTCGAATAAATAATCTTTTAAAACACCAAACACATATAAAAACACAGAAGGTAGTGAAGTTATCGTAAACAATGATTGCATAGATTGTACTTTTTTTAATGCTTTAGAATACCGAATTTGATAATAGATTGGATAAAGCAGCAAAATTGCCAGTGTCGATAACCAAATGAAACTAAAAGTCTTTAAACTAAAAAGATTAAATATCACATATCCAATAATTACTAATGCGGTAAGTATTGCTATAAATTTTAATTGATAAAAAAACTTTGCGAACTGAACCCAAAGCAACTTTTGATAACTCCAATGAATCGTCTTCTTCTGTTTCTTATTGAACTCTAATATGAAGTTAACTTTACTTAACAAAAAATCTTCAATAAGCACATAAGCAGAGCGTTCTTCAAACTCTGTTGCTAAATGATCTATCAACTCAACTCTAATATCGAGATGTTTTATCTTTTTATTTATAAGAAAATCATCTATAAATTTTATATCTTCTTTGGTTAGTTTCATGGATTAAGCTAAAGTTTTATACTGACGCTCATAATTCTTAAATAATTTTATACTAATAATTACCAATATCAACACCAAAGTTAGCGCTAAACTCGCACCACCAATAGTCCAAAACAAATCACTAGTTTCACTTAACTCTTTTGTATTGTTTAAAAAAATATTAGGTAATTGGTATAACGCTAAAAAAGGAAAGGCTAAACGCTCAACCACGGAGAATCTTTTATTGTCTTTTACACTTTGATAAACCACATAAGTGAATATAAAGCCCGTAAAACCAACCAACGGAACAATTGACAAGCACAACCTAGAAGTTTCTAAACTAAAATTTTGGTGCAACATATAAAACCCCACACAAGATATCACGTACAATAAAGGAGTTATTGGATTTTTAAGCTCCTTTAAAAAAGTCTTCCAAATTTTCTTATCGGCAGATTTTAAAAATTGTTTGTTATCCTTTAAAAGTTGTGCTTTATTTTCAACCATATAAGTTTTAAATACCTCATAAAAACTTCTTGTATCACCAGCTTCCATTCGGTTTTCTATATCCGAAGCCACATGGTCTACCATTTCCATTCTAATATCTGCATAAACCACATCAGAGTTTTCTAAATATGTATCTATGAATTGTATGTCGGCTTTGCTAAGTTTCATATGTGAAAGTTGGTAGACCTTTATGCCAATTTAGGGTTTACTAAAGCTTGCATTGTTTTAATATACTCGGCAAGTTCTTCTAATTTATTCACAGTTTCTTTTGTCCCGGTTTCGGTGAGTTTGTAATATTTACGCAGCCGATTATCCACCTTGGCCACTTCAACATCCAATAAACCTTCAGCTTCTAACTTATGCAAAGCTGGGTATAAGGCGCCTTCTGTTATCTTTAACTCGCCTTTAGTTAATTCCTTTACTTTTTGGGTAATTTCATAGCCATACATCTTATCGTGCTCATTTAAAAGCTTTAAGATAATGGTCGTTAAACTCCCTTTATATAATTTTGAATTGCTCATGGTCTTACAAATATATACATAATTTTCTTATGTATAAGAAACTTAGGCATGTCTTTTACCCATACAAGCTGTTTTATAACTTGCGGGTCTATGTCTAGAATGTTTATCTTTGCTCAAAATAATTTTTGATGTCACAATTTCATTCACTCACTATACAGTCCATTGATAAGGTTACAGACCAATCCGTTGCCATAACATTTGATGTTCCTGAAAATTTAAAGGAGACGTTTAGCTTTACAGCCGGACAATATATTACTCTTAAAACCACAATAAACGGAGAAGACATTCGTAGAGATTACTCTATTTGCGCTTCACCAAAAAGTGGAAATTTAACCGTAGCTGTAAAAGCTGTAGACGGCGGAACATTTTCGGTATATGCTAATAACAGCCTAAAAGCAGGTGATGTTTTAGACGTTGCTGCACCTAATGGTCGTTTTACTTTTGAAGCGAATCCGGCTAAAACCAGAACCATTGCGGCTTTTGCTGCAGGAAGTGGTATTACCCCTATTCTAAGCATCGCTAAAACTCTTTTAGAAGAGGAACCTTTTAGTAATTTCATCTTGGTTTACGGAAATAAGTCGTCTAAAAATACCATGTTTTTTAAAGACCTAGTGGAATTACAAGCCCAGTATGGTAATCGTTTTCATGTTCATTTTATCTATAGCCAAGCACGTGAAGAAGGCGCTTTATTAGGTCGAATTGAAAAAAGTACGGTTAACCTTATTGTAAAGAATAAATACAAAGGGGTAACTATTGAAAAGTTTTACCTCTGCGGACCTGAACAGATGATTCACACCGTAAAAGAGGTCTTAGTAGAAAACGGCGTTAAGGAAAAGGCCATTGCTTTTGAATTGTTTACGGCACCCGTTGAAGCTGAAACTACAGCAGCCACAGATTTACCTTCAGGAGATACTAAAATTACCGTTTTAGTTGATGAAGAAGAATTTGAATTTAGCATGCCGAAAGACCAGTCGATCTTAGAAGCAGCCTTAAAACAAGATATTGACGCGCCTTATTCTTGCCAAGGCGGAATTTGCAGCAGTTGTATTGCACGTGTAACGGAAGGTGAAGCTAAAATGCGACAAAATAATATCTTAACGGATGGCGAAGTTGAAGAAGGCCTAATATTAACGTGCCAAGCCCACCCAACCTCAGCGCAGATTGTTGTAGATTATGATGATGTTTAAATAAGTGATTAGCATTTAGATTTCGCAACTTTTATAAGACTTAAGACCTGTTAGAATTTAATTTCTGACAGGTTTTTTTTATTGTAGAAGTTCTCGATACAAAATTCTGAAAAACGAATTTCACTCGAACTGACGTACAGTAGTTAAACCCAATACCGTCACTTCGAGTGATTTTTGAGGCACGATAAAATCGTATCAAGAAGTATTTTAAACTGAATTAAAAAAGAGTAACGTTGAGTCTTAAAGTTAACCACATGAATGGTTCTCGATACAAAATTCTAAAAAATGAATTTCACTCGAACTGACGTACAGTAGTTAAACCCAATACCGTCACTTCGAGTGGTTTTTGAGGCACGAGAAAATCGTATCGAGAAGTATTTTAAACTGAATTAGAAAAGAATAACGTTGACTATTAAGGTGAACCAACTGAAAGGTTCTCGATACAAAATTCTGAAAAACGAATTTCACTCGAACTGACATACAGTAGTTAAACCCAATACCGTCACTTCGAGTGGTTTTTCAGGCACGAGAAAATCGTATCGAGAAGTATTTTAAACTGAATTAAAAAAGAGTAACGTTGACTCTTAAAGTTAACCACATGAATGGTTCTCGATACAAAATTCTGAAAAAAGAATTTCACTCGAACTGACGTACAGTAGTTAAACCCAATACCGTCACTTCGAGTGGTTTTTGAGGCACGAGAAAATCGTATCGAGAAGTATTTTAAACTGAATTAGAAAAGAATAACGTTGACTATTAAGGTGAACCAACTGAAAGGTTCTCGATACAAAATTCTGAAAAACGAATTTCACTCGAACTGACATACAGTAGTTAAACCCAATACCGTCACTTCGAGTGGTTTTTCAGGCACGAGAAAATCGTATCGAGAAGTATTTTAAACTGAATTAAAAAAGAGTAACGTTGACTCTTAAAGTTAACCACATGAATGGTTCTCGATACAAAATTCTGAAAAACGAATTTCACTCGAACTGACGTACAGTAGTTAAACCCAATACCGTCACTTCGAGTGATTTTTGAGGCACGATAAAATCGTATCAAGAAGTATTTTAAACTGAATTAAAAAAGAGTAACGTTGACTCTTAAAGTTAACCACATGAATGGTTCTCGATACAAAATTCTAAAAAATGAATTTCACTCGAACTGACGTGCGCTAATTAAACCCAATACCGTCACTTCGAGTGGTTTTTGAGGCACGAGAAAATTGTATCGAGAAGTTTACAACCTAAACCACTTCTTTAATTTTGGAAACAACAGTCGCCTCGAGCACACTACCCGCAGCGTTCTCGTACCCTTCAGGATATTTATTTCCGTAAATTGAAGTTGGAATTAAAGGAAACCGTGTTCTGTCAGCTAGTAAGGCCATATCTTCAGCCTGATTAAAAGGTGCAAAGCCTGCAAAAGGATGCGTTACGCCCCAAATAGTAATAACTTTTACCCCTAACATCGCTGCCATATGAGCGTTACCAGAATCCATAGCTAGCATAACGTCTAAATGCGAAATAAGGCTTAGTTCTTCCTCTAAATTTAGTTGTCCTGCCACAGATTTCACATGCCTATTATCCTGCTCTATTTGATTTAAAATTTTAACCTCTTTGGCGCCACCTCCAAATAAAACGACGTTATAATACTCAGAAACCTCAGCTATAACGGATTTCATTTTCTCAAGAGGATACATTTTACTACTATGAGCCGCAAAAGGTGCAATTCCAACAGTTTTACGATTTTTATTAGAAATATATTGCCCTAAATAAGGTGCCAATGCTTCCGGTTTAGAAAAGGTTGGTGCTGTTAAATCAACGGGATAACCTAAAGTCATAAACACCTCGGCATAACGTTGGTGTGTTGTTTTTAAGGGCTTAAAATCGGCTCCTGAAACCAAGGCTTTTTTCTCTGCCCTCCCTTTATCTAACTGCACGACTTTTTTTCCGAAGAAAAAGATTTTTAAGATCTTACTCCTAAGTACATTATGCAAATCAGCCACGGCATCAAAATGTAAAGCTTTCAGTTCCTTGGCCAATTTATAAAGCCCAATCACCCCCTTATGTTTTCCTTTAAAGTCGGCAGCATAGACGGTAACGTTATTTAAATCCTTAAAAAAAGGTTTAAAAAAGGCTCTTGTTACCACTGTAATTTTCAAATCAGGGTATTGTGAAGTCAGTGCTCTTAGTACGGGGATAGTCATTGCCACGTCTCCCATAGCCGAGAATCTAAGCACTAGTATATGATTAGGGTTTGCCATAAAATTACTTATTACAAAAGGCATTAAAAAAACCGTTATCGTAGAAACACCACGACAACGGTTATAAATTTATATCGAATTCGATATTTAAGATTTAAGAATTGCTCTTATAGGTTTGTCAACCCTAAAAACACTTATTTCTGTCCTCTTAACACCGGATTAAGTTCATCGTCGTTGTACATTTTCATTTGCTTATAAACTTTCATGTACTTATCGCCATTAGCAATATCAGTAAGTAAATCGTCTATAGCAGTGCTTAAATCTACACGTTGCTCTAATAAAACGTCAAGTTTTTTCTGACAAGCTGCTTTATGAGCCTCAGAAGCATCTTCTCTTACCGTTTCAATATGCATATGGTAAATTTTCAACGCTAAAATAGACAGTCTGTCTATGGCCCACGCCGGACTTTCAGAATTAATCTTAGCATCAGGTTTAACGCTAACATCTTTATATTTATCTAAAAAATAGCTATCAATAAACTCCACCGTATCCGTTCTATCTTGGTTAGAGGCATCAATCATTCGTTTCAGCTTTAAAGCCGCCACAGGATCGATGTTAGGATCTCTAATAATATCCTCGTAAGCCCACTGAACAGTGTCTATCCAAGACTTTCTATATAATAAATGTGCTATTAAATCTTCGTTTTTATCGTACTTATTAGTAAAAGGCTGATCTACGGTATTTAATACTTTATAGGTTTTTATAACGTCCTGAAAAATGGCGTTTGCTTTTTGTGAAAACATAATGAAATTAATTTATTGTTTACAAATATAGTTGGAATTATTAACTTTAACGACTGAACTAATTCTCAAAACATGCATATTCATAACCTTTCTGAAACCCCTTCGATTTTAAATACTTTTATGTCAGAATTACGTGACGAAACCATACAAAAAGACAGTATGCGATTTCGTAGAAATATTGAACGTATTGGTGAAATTATGGGGTATGAATTGAGTAAATCACTTCAATATGATGCTGAAACAATACAGACACCATTAGGGAAATCTGAAACGGTGTTACATCGTAAAGACATTGTACTTTGCTCTATCTTAAGGGCTGGTGTTCCGCTTCATGATGGTTTACTAAATTACTTTGATGCCGCAGAGAATGCTTTTATTTCAGCTTACAGACAGCATAAACATGACCCTGAGAGTTTTGAAATTATTGTTGAATATTTAGCCTGCCCTAGTTTGGAAGGCAAAACCTTAATCCTAGCCGACCCAATGTTGGCAACCGGGCAATCTATGGTGGCTACCTTTGAAGCTCTTAAACCTTTTGGAACACCTAAAGCTATCCATCTCGTCAGTGTTATTGGCGCACAACCAGGTGTCGATTTTGTCTCTAAAGCCTTTGACCAAGAGGTACACCTTTGGATTGCTGCAATTGATGAGAAACTAAACGATAAGGGCTATATTATTCCGGGCTTAGGAGATGCTGGAGATTTAGCGTTTGGGAATAAATTACAGCATTAAACCAATTATGGGAACCACAATTAAAAGGCCTACAAAAACTTCTTTAAACCAACGTTCCGAAATCATTTCCATATAGTTGGCCATTACAATAGCAAAAGGGGCCAACAAAAAGAGAAACTCACTTCCGTTTTTAATCGGGGCGATAAGCGCTATTAATACCGCGATTACAGAAGCCCAAGCGATTAAAAAATAAGACGGTTTTAGTTTTTTATTTTTATCAGGAATCATTCTGAAATAATAAAAAAGCGCCCATACCAACAAACTAAATAAAATGGTGAGTTTTAGAATGCTCTCCCTACTGTTGTAAGCGGTAAAGTCTAAGCTTGCATAACGCTCAAAATCGGACGGATTAAAGTAAACATCGTAGAAAACAATATTATAAGCCATCAGTAAAATTAGTGCTGTAGCCATCCCCGTAAAAGGAATGATAACATTTTTAATATCGTTCTGCGCGTAATAAATTAAAGCCACAAGAATCAAAGCAAAAAACAAGATGGCCCAAAAGTAAAATAAGGCCGCGATGCCAATCCAAAAGGCCGCATCAAACAATTTTTTCTTAATATGTAATTTAGAATGCAGGCTTATAAGGCGTCTTAGCGCAAAGATTACAAACAAATTAGAGAGCAGTAAATCGGTATGTTTTAAAGCCTCTGGCAGTAGTCCAACAAGCAGACCAAACGTCATAATAGCATAACTATTACGTTGTGTAAGATTGTTTTTGGAAACAATAAAATCGAGCAAAAAAACTAAAAACAAGGTTAAGAACCACTTAAACAGCACCGCAAGACCACTTTGCATATTAGATAGCATTGCGCTGTAATTAGTAAGTACAAAAAGTATACTTACGTAAACGGCAACTATAATAAAGTTTATAGGTTTAGATTTACTAAAAACACTTGTAATCATAGCGTAATTCTTATAGGTATACTAGGGGTTGGTGTTGCGCGCATAGACTTAAACCTTACTTATTCTGAATAAAACGATGCCATAAAAAATGTATAGAGCCAATAATAACAGTCTGATTTCTTTTTGTATTTTTGCTCTTCAAATCTCAAATATATAACCAACTTAGAATTGGTGTAAATTTATAAAGTTATGAAAGATTTCTTTTACGCAATACAAGATTTATTTGTTAATGTGCTACTTGCACCGCTTGATGGCTTAAGAGCACTTGAGTTAGAAAACTGGTTTTCTGCAAACATTTTAAACTGGCTTTTTATGGCTATTGGTGTTGTTGCTTTTGTTTATTGGATGTTACAATTGAAGAAATTCAATGATAATAACGAAGAAAATAAAAGTATTTCTTCGCACTCATACCTTTAATAGTTTCCTTATTACAGTAAAAGAACTTTGATTTCCGTACTTAATTAAAGCAGTAATAGAAGATCTATTAGTGTTTTAGTATACGGCAACCAAAGTTCTTTATATAATAACAATTGGGTTGATTTTTATAAATCGAACCCAATATCTTTACGATAATACATCTTATCAAAATGTAGATTTTCTATACTTTGGTAAGATTTTTTTATGGCCTCATTGTAGGTATCCCCATAAGATGTAATAGCCATTACACGACCACCAGAAGTCACTGTTTTTCCTTCTTTAGAGATAGCCCCCGCATGGAAAGCAATAGAATCTGTAAGCGTCTCTACTCCGGTAATTTCTTTACCTTTTTCGTAGGCTTCCGGATATCCACCAGAAACTAGCATTACAGTTGTAGCTGCGCGCTCATCAATAGTAATTGTAACGTCTTTTAGCGTTTGGTTAGCCATAGCCTCAAAAACCTCAACGATATCCGTTTTTAAACGCGGTAATACAACTTCGGTTTCAGGATCCCCCATTCTAACGTTATATTCAATAACCTTAGGGTCGTCTCCTACCTTAATTAAACCGATAAATATAAATCCGACATACGGTAAGTTATCTTTCTTTAAACCTTCTACTGTAGGTTTTACGATTTGATTTTCAATTTTATCTAAAAAGGCCTCCGTTGCAAAAGGTACTGGCGATATAGCTCCCATTCCTCCTGTATTAAGTCCGGTATCTCCTTCTCCAATACGTTTATAATCTTTAGCCGTTGGTAATACTTTGTAATCTTTACCATCGGTTAAAACAAAACAACTTAATTCAATACCATCTAAAAACTCTTCAATAACAACTTTAGTACTTGCCTCGCCGAACTTAGCATCAACAAGCATACTTTTTAATTCAGCTTTAGCGTCGTCTAAATCATTAAGGATAAGTACCCCTTTACCTGCTGCTAAACCATCTGCTTTTAAAACGTAAGGTGGTTTTAGGGTTTCTAAAAATTTATATCCCGCTTCTACGTTCGCTTTTGTAAAGCTTTCATAAGCCGCAGTAGGAATATTATGACGCATCATAAATTCTTTAGCAAACTCTTTACTTCCTTCTAATTCTGCAGCCGCTTGTTGTGGTCCAATAACCGCCACGCCTTTAAGGGCTTCATCTTGTAGAAAAAAATCGTGAATACCTTGTACTAAAGGATCTTCAGGACCTACCACAACGATATTGATTTTGTGTTCTAAAACAGCCACTTTAATGGCTTCAAAATCAGTAACACCAATATTAAGATTGGTGGCAATAGCCTCTGTTCCCGAGTTTCCTGGCGCTACAAAAAGCCCTTTACAACGGTTACTTTGCGCAATTTTCCATGCAAATGTGTGTTCTCTTCCTCCAGAACCTAATACTAAAATATTCATCCTAAAAATTGTTTCAGCAAAAATAATTGGTTTTAAGTTTAAAAAGCAATTATTTTACGGAAACCTTAAAGCCAAAAACAACATTGCGATTATTCGATTTATCATTACAACTCAATGGCTTTAATATCCAAAAGGCGAAGTCTGTATTATCTACAATTCAGGCCAAAAGTGATAAGGACTTTCAATTGTATGTTGAAGACCAGAAAAAGGCCATTATTTTATACCATTTAGCGCATAATCCATTTTATAAAACTTTAGGAAAAGCCATTGATGTTGAAGATTGGGATACGGTACCTATTTTAACAAAACGCCATCTACAGCATCCACTAGAACAACGATTAAGTACGGACTACACCCCTGACACTGTATACAAAAACAAAACCTCAGGAAGTTCTGGAGATCCCTTTATTTTTGCAAAAGATAAATGGTGCCACGCTCTTACTTGGGCCGAAATAATGAATCGTTTTGGTTGGTATGGCATTGATTTTAATCACTCTAAACAGGCGCGTTTTTATGGCATTCCTTTAGATAAAAAAGGCTATTATAAGGAACGTCTAAAGGATTATTTTAGTAACCGCTATCGATTTTCCGTTTTCGATTTAAGCGATACGGCTTTTGAAAAGGCTTTGAGCAAATTTCAAGTGACACATTTTAATTTTATAAACGGTTATACTAGCGCTATTGTTCAGTTTGCGAAATTTTTAAAGCGCAAAAACATCATTTTGAAAAGGGTTTGCCCTAGTTTACAAGCTTGTATTGTAACGTCTGAAATGTTATTTGATGCCGATAAGGAATTATTAGAAACCCAATTTGGACTGCCGGTAATTAATGAGTACGGAGCTTCCGAATTAGATTTGATTGCTTTTCAGAACCCACAAAACGAATGGCAGGTTAATAGCGAAACGTTATTGGTAGAAATTTTAGATGTTAACAATAAGGTTTTACCTTACGGAGAAGAAGGCCGAGTGGTCATTACCTCTTTATACAATAAAGCCCATCCTTTTATTAGATACGATTTAGGTGATATAGGTATTTTATCTGAAGAAAGTACCTTAAGAAAGCCTATCCTAAAGAAACTCACCGGAAGAACCAACAGTATTGTGGTACTGCCTAGTGGTAAAAAAGCCGCAGGATTGACTTTTTATTACATTACCAAAAGTGTTATTGAAGATGATGGTAATGTGTCTGAATTCATTGTAGAACAAACTCTCATAGATCATTTTATAATTAGATATGTAAGTGTGGAAGCCCTAAAACCGGATAAAAAGGATAAAATCACTTCTGAAATAAAACGTTATTTAGAAAGTGGTATTAAAGTTAGTTTTGAGCGTGTCCCTCAGCTGAAACGCACGAAAGCAGGGAAATTAAAACAGTTTATTTCTAAGCTGTAGCTTTGATTAAACGCTTTTTAACCAATAAATGCTCGTATAAAAATAATATTAAGTAAAGCGTAGATTTCAGAAAAGGAAAGCCCAATCCTTTACGATACACATTGAAGTTATGCTTTACCAAGTTTAGCTTATTTGAAGATAGGGATCCCTCGGAAATACGATAATACGCTAAGGTTTCTTGATGTCCAAGAGCTGGTTTATCACTTCGGCGTAAGGCCTCTAACCAAAGCAACCAATCTTGACGTTTTTTTAAATCTTTCGTATAGATTTTGCCTAGTTTTTCGGTATTATACATTCCCGTTAAATTTCCAATATAATTAGCTTTCAATAACTTACCATAAGACAAATGCTTTAAAGCGAACACTTTTTTATGTAAGGATTGACTTTTAGCGTCAATCCACGCGTAGCTTCCGAAGCTAACATCGGTTTTATTGTGCCATAAATCTTCAACTTGCACTTGTAATTTATGGGGTTTCCATAAGTCATCAGCATCTAAAAAAGCGATATAAGCACCTTGGGCGTTTTTGGTACCGAGATTTCTTGCTGACGCGGCTCCTGCGTTATGTTTGTGTGTAAATAACCGAATCCTCTTATCGGTAAGGAACGGCTTTAAAACAGCGTTAATCCTGTCTGAAGAGGCATCATCCACTAAGATTAACTCCCAATTTGTATAAGACTGTGCTAAGACACTTTCAATGGTTTCTGCAATAACATGAGCGTTATTGTATACAGGCGTTATGATGGAAACTAATGGTTGCATAAATGGTTTTAATACGCCTTTTCGTCACCTTTAATCATATTGATTAAAGTCTGGAAAATAATTTTTAAGTCTAAGAGCGGTGACCAATTTTCGATATAAAATATATCGTATTTAATTCTATTAATAATATCCTTATCGCGTTTAATTTCACCTCTATAACCTTTAATTTGCGCTAATCCCGTGACTCCTGGTTTGACATTATGTCTAAAAATAAAATTGTATTTATTAATCTTTTTAGAATAGTCTTCAGTGTAGGAAAGCATATGAGGCCTTGGTCCTACCACCGACATATCGCCCTTTAGCACATTAATAAATTGAGGCAACTCATCAATACTAGTTCTTCTTATAAATTTACCAATAACTGTAAGTCGTTTATCATTTTCTTTTACATAAGTGCCTTTTTGCTCTTTCGTTTCAGTTAAAGATCGGTACTTGTAGCAAGTAAAGGGGTGGTAATTGATCCCTGTTCTTTTGTGTTTAAAGAATAAAGGTCCTTTAGATTCTAATTTTATTAATAGGAATAAAATGACCGAAACCCAAGACAGTACAAAAACAATCATCAGTAAGGAAAACACAATATCAAAAGTACGTTTTAAAAACTTATTGATGTCGTTATTCAAAGCTACATCTTGTATAGACAAGACCGGTATATAATTGTAATAATCGGTTTTAAAGCGCTTTGTAAAGAGCTTTTTGGTATCTGGAATAAACTTAATATTACAATGGTTCAGGTTAGCGTACCTGACATACTCGTTAATTTCGGGTTCCGTTAAATCTGAAATGGAACAATAAATCTCATCAATATTGTCTGTATTCGATTTTAAGTACTTAAAGCTGTCTTTTATAGTACCGGTAGTCTTATTGCTCTTAGTGTCGCTAAAAATGGCTTTAATATGGTATCCTAGATCTTTTTTCTTAAAGACTTTTTTTAATTCATTAACGCTATTACCACTTCCTATTAAGATGATGTTTCTTTGATTTCCGCTTAAGTATACCCTAAAGTATTTGAGCACGTAATACGTAAGCAGTTTCATAAAACTGATGGCCAAAAAGACTAATAACAGATATTTTAACGTAATAGAGGCTTCTATATTGATACTTCTAAATAATCCTTCGAAGGCAAATACCAATATAGCGTATACGAGAAATTGTTTTATGATAAGCGATAAAATATTGAGTACGGAAGTGTACCTATAGACTTTATAAAATTTTAAAAACTGTGTGGATAGCAACCAGAATACAATAGAGTAGAAAAGGTAAAGGAAATTTTTATTGTTTAAGAATTCTATTGAAAAAAAATAAAGCCCTTGACGGTTAAAATTAAGCAGGTATAACGCAAAAACATTGATAACAAGAAGATCGTAAATCATTAAAAGAGGCCGCAGTAGCCATGAATATCTTCCTCTTATAAATTCCATATCTAATTGCCCTTACTCTAGGGTTATTTTGTTTTTTTAACTGATCTCTATTGGAAAGGAATTGATTTGATTTAGCGCTAAGCCTAATAAGCTTTATCTTCTCCTTTTACGGCATTGACAAAGGTCTGAATGATGATTTTGATATCTAAAAGTAAGGACCAGTTTTCGATATAAAAAATATCATATCTCACACGGCCTATAATATCTTTATCCGTTTCTACCTCACCTCTAAATCCACTTGTTTGTGCTAAACCTGTAATCCCTGGCTTTACAAAATGTCTCACCATAAATTTGTCAATTTTCTTAGCGTATAACGTCGTATGACTCACCATATGTGGTCTAGGTCCTACTACAGACATATCGCCAAAAAGCACATTAAAAAACTGAGGCAATTCATCTATACTTGTTTTTCTGATAAATTTCCCCACCTTAGTAACCCTTTGGTCTCCCCTAGTGGCTTGGTTAGCATGTGCATCTTTATTAGGCATCATTGACCTAAATTTATAACAATCAAATTCCTTATAATTAAATCCGTTTCTAGTTTGTTTAAAAAATACTGTTCCCCGAGATTCTAATTTAATTAATATCGCAATAATGGGGGTTAACCATGAGAGTATCAATATAATCACTAAAGAAGAAAACAGAATATCAAATCCTCGTTTTATAAAGGTGTTTACTGAATCTTCTAAGGGAATATTTCTTAACGTAAGAACCGGGATGTAATCATAATATTCGTAACGCAGTTTTTTGGAATAAATTTCCTTACTGTCTGGAATAAATTTTAAAATCTTAAGATTATTATCAGCGAAATTTACAATATCTGCAATTTGGCCATTGGTAAGTTCTGAAATAGAACAATAAATTTCATCGATATCTTCAGCTAATACATATTGAAAACACTCTTTTAAAGTGTTTGTTTTATGTTTCAGGTTGAAGGTCTTTTTGTGCAAATAACCGTATTCTGGATTTTTATTAAAAAAGTTATTTAAAGCTAGAGTTTTCTTATTCAGCCCTATGATTACTGTTTTTCTATAATTACCACCAAAAGAGGTTCTATACTTTTGCAATAGATAATAAATGGTGAACTTAAAAATTGAGATCAGTATAAAGCACAGTATGGTATAAATGACAATCGGCTTTGGATATATAAGCAGCTCGTGGTACAAGCCCGAAAAGGCAAAAACAACGAGTAAAAATAGAATGTATTGCCTTACTATAAGGGATAAAATATTTACGGGACGTGTATATCTATACACCTCATAAAAACGAGAGTAAACGGATAATAAAAACCAACTTATGGAGATGATAATAAAAAATACCGTTGGGTCATTACTTTTAAATAAGTATAAAGCCGCTACACCATTAATGATAATTAAATCAATAATGTATGAAATAGGTCTTAAATATCCGGAATATCGGCCTTGTTTGAATAAACTCAATTCTTAAATTTTATTATCTAACGTTTTAAATGTAAGCCAACCTATCTAAACTTATAAGTCAACACCTTAAAATATTTATTGAACAATTAATTTGAAGCTTCTATTAGGTTAACTTTTCTTTCAGGACTAAATATATAAATTTTGAATTACCAACTAAATAACGCTTCCACATCCGCTTAGGTTCTTGAGCAAACCTATAAAACCATTCTAAACCGTAATTCTGCATCCAAATGGGAGCACGTTTTACTTTACCAGAAACAACATCGAAGCTCCCTCCTACACCCATAATAAAGTTGACGTTTTTAAGTAAAACCTTGTTATCATATAAAAAGTTTTCTTTAGTTGGAGAACTAATTGCTACGAAAAGCATATTCGCACCACTTTGGGCTATTTCCCTTGCTATATCTTGCTCTTCTTCTTTTTTAAAGTATCCATTTCTATATCCTGCAATAATATCAGGAGAGTACGTTGACGAATATTTATTAACTACAGATTTTACGATTTCTTCTTTAGCACCGAAGAAAAAGATTTTATATTTTTTTTTGTGCGCTAATTCCACCAAATTAACCATAAGATCAATACCTGCTACCCGCTCTTTTAAAGGCTTCCCAAGGGTTTTAGAGGCCCACACAACGGCTTGCCCATCGGCATTAATTAAATCACTCTCATTAACGCTTTGTCGGAGTTGTAAATCTGTTTGCATCGCAACGATCTTCCCAGCATTTACAACGACATGATGAATTTGTTGATTAGCATCAATGGATCTCTCTACCAAATCCAAAGTTTCTACCATGGAGAGGTTATCTACCTCTGTATTTAAAAATTTATGTCTATTCATCATTTAAATTATAAAAGCTTAGCGCATAAAACATCCATCCTTGTGCCCAGCGAATGTATGGGATTTTAGAAGAAACCAATTTTCGCTTTTGATAAATAAAATATCCTTTTCGGGTTTGCATATTATCTATCGTCCATTGTAAAACGCGATGAACAAGTTCTTTATTTTGGTCAATTTTATGATTTCTAAAAAGTGTAACAACAAGTTGCGCTGGCGCATGAACATCAATAGGATAAGTTTGGTTGTTGTAATATTTTGACATGCCATCCTCAGTAAAGAAAGTATTCAAATAATAATTCATCCCTTTATCTATATTAGAACTAAAGGTGAAATCACCCGAGACGTCTTGATAAATTTTTAGGCACTCCAAATTATAACCTGTGTGAAAGTTATCAATCCATTGATGAAAAGATAAAGTTCCATAAGCCCATGATCCATCTTCATTTTGTTTCTTACAGACATAAGAGGCTACCGATTTTGCACAAACTAATAAGTTATCATCCTTGGTGTATTTATAGACTAAACTTAAAAGTTTGGCCCCCAATAAACCTGCATTATAAACTTGAGTCTTATCTATTGGTGAGTAAGAAAATGTAAAATCTCCTTCATCATTATAAGACCTATTTAAATCGTTCAATACAAATTTAGAGGCACTAATAGCGACATCTAAATAACTATCGTTTTTAGTAATCTCATACGCTTCGATTAATGCATCTGCTATAAACGTTGTTGCAACAACTGTTGGTGTATATTTAGGTTGAAAAAAAGCTCTTGCTTGCCAGTCAAAATTATAGCCCCAACATGCCCCTGAATATCCTTTTGTTTGAAGCTTAATAATTTTTTCAGCTAAAAAAATAATCTTTTCTAAATAAGTCGTATTGGGATCTTTCTTGTATAAATTACAATAGCCCATAAGGAAAAGTCCTAATCCTTTTGGATTATAGTCTTTTGTAATTCCAAATATTGGTCTTAAATTTATTGGGTTTCGTTTAAACAATTGAATCCATGCCAATCTAAAAAAACGAGATTTGCCAAGTGGTGTTTTCTGAATCACCCAACTATTTAATCCATCATAAGGATCCCAACCTTTAAATGTTTCTTTCTCACAATATTTTCTAAGATTTTCAAAACTAGTTTTTGTATCCAAAATTTTAATAAATCAATTTGGCACAAAAATATTAAATATTACCTTCAATTAGCATGTGTTCAAAATAAATAATAGACTATAAGATATTTAGATTGTCTCTTATTAGACCTGTTATTGATTTAAAATTCCTCGCTCTTTATTTCATTATTAATACAGGCGTTTATACAAATAGAAATTTCTGGTTAATTGAGCCTAGGACCGTTGTACTAGTTTTGTTTTTGAGATAGACGATTTGGATTATTATTAAATTTTAAACAGAAATAGATTCACAAAACCAAAAGCGACATCGAATATTAACCGTTGACTTCAGATTTTAAGATTAAAAACTTTCCATTAGAATTCATAATCAACTTTTTAACTGTCACAATTTTTATCTTAGTTGACAGATGTAATCGACTTTGAAAATGCTCTATGAGTTTCTTTTTTACCGCATCGTTATAACTGTCATTCGGGATTATTAGCACCTCTAATTCTCCTTTTATTTTCTGATAATACTGAAGTCCTTCAATATGCGTATACAACTCGTTGTGTAAATTTAAGGCTGTTGGAGAAACAAAGGTATCATCTTTATTAAAAATTTTCATTTCTCGCCATCTCCCTTCTATAGCATTCAAAATAGATCCGCTATTAACGTTGTATTGATAATAGGAAGAAAAATCACCTGTTTTATAACGTATTAAGGGCTGTCCGTAATTATCTAAAGTCGTAGTAACTATTTCTCCAATTTTACCAACTTCTGTAATCACATTACTGTTTTTATCAACCAGTTCTAAATAACCATAATCATTTAACACTTTATATCTACCTTCTCCTTTAAAGTCTACAGCTAAGCCAAGTTTTTCGCTATGGCCGTAAACCGAAATAACAGGTAGTTTAAGTTTGTCTTTTAATAAAGCCTTTTGGTGCGGTAAAAATATTTCTGAACTCAGAAAAATTCCTTTAATGAAGTTTAAATTCCACCCTCGTTTATTAGCTATAACAGCAAAATGATATGCCGATGAAGGATAGCATTGTAGGTAATTAATCTTGTATTGTATAAGTGTGTTGTATATAGTTTCAAAATAGTCTTCTGTATTTCGAAATCCATCAAAAACTAACTCTTTAGTAATCGGGTTTATTTTACAGTCTATATTCTCGTCTAATTTAGTGTTTCTAATAACACCTCTTAGTTGATTTTTATAGCCTCTTGTAGCCCATATCTTATGAAAAAAGGCATATTCCTTTTTAAATCTATCTTTTTTGAGATAAAATCGGCTTGGTTTACCAGAGGTACCTCCTGTCGTTACTATTTCATATTCTTTACTATCAAATTTTTCGGATAATAAATCTTGTTTATCTTCAAACAAGTTATCTCTTGTTAAAAACTGTATTTTATTTTCAAAATCGGCTCTACTCTCAATGTTGAAATTGGAATATTTATTAGCATAGTAGGGTACATTTTTAATCGTATAATTAACGATGCTAAAGAGTTTTTTATCATTGATTTTGGAATCAAAATTGATTTCATCGTAATAGCGCCTATAAGTTTTACCAAATAAGAATCTATTCCCTGGAATGATTTTATATACTAAAAAAGCAAACAATGGATATTTATCCAGCTGCGTGTTTATTTTTTTTACAAAATTAATAATTGAATTCATTTGTATTCACTTTTTAATCTATTATTACTACAAGCACAGATAAAACTAATCAATAAACTAAAGAGTATAATTCCTCTTTGTCTAACTAAAATAGACTCAGTAATCATAAAAATTACAAACGCAGCTACAATTATAATAGACAGTGTATTTTTAGATTTTATGGCATAAAACAAGGCAAATACTAAAGTTGCTATTAAAAAAATAAGCCCTAATATTCCATAATATATGGTTTGCTCTAAATATTGATTATGAGCGTTATATTTATACCTAAAACCAGACTCAAAACCAACAATATCGTATTCGTTTATTAGTAATTCTTCTCCTCGTTCTCTTCCGCTCCCAACCCATAAGTTTCCTTTTTGAATAGATTGAACTACGGCTTCCCAATGAAGCCATCTAGTACTTAAACTAGGGGCTTTAAAATCGGTAGTAGAGCTTTGTGTATTTCTTTTTTGAAAATTTGGAGATAGCATAAGTCCTACCACTGAAATAGTAACAATTGCTATTGACAATATTTTTTTACTAATTGAAAATGATGGAAACAATTCAAAGAATAAAAATAGTACTGAGCCAACTAAAAGAACCAATAAACTAATTCTAGCACTTACAATATATAAAGATAGTATTAGAAAGAGGCTACAGCCGTAATTAACCCAACGATTATTAATCTTGTAAATAAAAATATCTCTAATAAAATAGAATATAGCAATAACTATAAAAAGTGCCATATAGGTGGTGTGCATTTCTAACACTTTAGAAAAATCAGTGTAATAAAAATAGGTGCCTAAATCAAATATTTTAAATAACAATGCTTTTAATAAACCAATACATAGGCTTAATACCACACCAAAGCTAAAAACTTTTAATACATAATTAAACAGCTTCTTTTCATTAAATGAAGTTAAAATGATTGTAGGTAAAATTAAAAAAGGTAGGTTTTTTGTTATCAGTTTAGAATCGAAATTATCTATAAAAAATGAGTTAAATATACCTAACCAAAATGGAGAAGAAATCAGTATAATTGGAATACAATTTCTTTTAAATTTATCGAACCAACAGGTCCAATCATTGTATAAAATCCAGGAGATAACAAACAAAATTAAGCTTAAAGAGTTTAAACTATACTTTGGCAATGGCACAGTAATTACAAATAAAAACAAAGACCAATAAAAAAACGGTGCAATTTTTTCCTTCATTTAAGTGCATTAGTTAAGTTTAAAGTAAGGATGTCTTGACCTACCGAATTTAAATGTATTCCGTCTGCCATAAATATATTAGTATTAATAGGTGCTAATGCTTTCAAATCAATAACCTCTACATTATCATGTTTTTCAAAATCTTTATATACTGATGTAATATTTTGATACAATTTTTCAAAACTAGACACTTTGTAATGTGGAGGCGAAACTAAAATAATTTTTGATTTACGCTTCAACAGCTTATCTATTATTAAGCTTAAATTCTTTTTAGTTTGCTTCACTTTTTCTTCGTGCGCCCCTAAAAATAATATGTAGGTGTCAGATTGTGGCAATTGATTAATTTGATTTAATAACCTTTCACTATTATTTAAGAGGCTTACTGAGTGTTTATAACCAAAGACA
Organism: Winogradskyella arenosi; assembly: GCF_003337305.1. Taxonomy (GTDB): domain Bacteria; phylum Bacteroidota; class Bacteroidia; order Flavobacteriales; family Flavobacteriaceae; genus Winogradskyella; species Winogradskyella arenosi. Next base: position 430,337 of record NZ_QPJO01000001.1, read on the forward strand.
TCCGTGTTATTACCAACAAATTTTACGTCTTCCAACTTTTGACTTATCGATTTTCGTAGATATTTTAAATCTAACCATATTAATTGAGAATCTCCAATCATACACACCGTATGATTCCCTTTTTGGTTCAATTCTAAATTAACAATAGAAAAATTAGAGATATTTATTTGCTGACTAGGCTTGGTATTGATCCAATATACTCCTTTAAATTCTATAGTATCTGATTCCTTTGATATACTAACACACCTAAAATAATAGTCATCGTTTATTGCGTATGAACTATAAGGACTTAAGTTTTCATTTCCTATAGTATTATTATCAATAAGCCTCAAATAATCATAGGATACAGAATCTAACTTCACATTCGTAAAGCGTTCTATTGTTTTAATCTCACCCCAATTATAATTTAATTGAAAGAACTTATTCTTTGCCTTATATTGAAAATCTATCGCTAGATAAATTAAAAGGGATAGAATTGTCAAAAAAACAATTTTATTAGATGGAAGGTTCTTCACTATGATATTTAATTATTTTTGCAGGAATACCAGCAACTATAGCATTATCAGGAACATCATTGATCACAACAGCATTTGCTCCAATAGTAACATTACTACCAATTGTTATAGGCCCTAAAACCTTTGCCCCGGTCGCAATATATACATTGTCTCCTATTTTAGGTACTTCGTAATGTTTAGACTTTCCGCCAATGGTGACATTGGTACCAATTGTGCAGTGACGACCAATAGAAACTCTTTTATGTAAAACAACCCCTATTCCACCGTATCCAAACCTTGTTCCTTCTTTTATTTCACACTGATAAGGAATACTAGAATTATAAAGTAAAAAACATAGAAGTTTAATTAATTTAGGCACTATTGGAATATGCCATTTGTATAACTGATGACTAAGTTTATATAAATAATAAGCGTTTAGCATTATTTAAGAGTATGGATTATATAGTTTTGATTTAATTAATAAAGTTCTTATAAATTGAGTAAGCAAAATATAGTTATACTTTAATGTAAAAGAAAAATTACCGTAAGCGTCAAAAGTAGGGTAATACTTAGAAGCTTTTTTGTTTTTTGTGTAAAATTGTAAGTATTGCTTATTTGAAAATCCTTTAAAAGGATTCTTTTCTAGCATCTCATCAATATTCAACTCCTTATCATAGCTCACTTTATTTTCATCTTGATGCATCTTAACTCTATGAACTCTTATATTTTCTTTATTTTCAAATTGAATTATATAGCCAAGATTAGTTAGTGGGTTATTATAATTTAACTTTTTACCTAAATAAACCGTTTCAGGTATCGCGAAATTTCCTATGGAATAAAAAATATATTTGCCCTTATATTTTTCTACATCTTGAACAATATGAGGATGATGAGCAATAACGCTATCGACTCCTAAATCAATAAATTTCTTAAATAAGTCTCTATCGGCTGGTACAGGATAAGGACTTAACTCTAAACCGCAATGCGATATGACTATTATTGTTGTATTAGGATTTTTATCTCTATATCGTTTTACTTTTTCAAGACTATCTTTATCAATAGAATTTACTCCTTTATTACTAACGGGTAAGGTTAGTTTACTATTAAAGGCAAATACACAGTAATTCTGATTATCATCTGTGTTTTTATATTCTATATAAGGATTTTTATCTGTTCCGAAATAAGATTTATTATCATTATCAAGAATGTCTATAGTAGCGTTTAACCCTCTCTTAAAATCATTTATATGATTGTTTGCTAAAATTAATGAAACATCATAGTCTTTAAAACGACCTAGGGCATGATTATTTGAATACAAATTATATTTATGAGGGTTTATTGGTCTAAGGACTTTATCATCCAAAATAGGCCCCTCTAAATTCAATATTAATTTGTCATGTGGTTTTATTAAGCTTTTGAGTAAGGGGAATTCAAGATTACCATTCGGATTAACAAAATCACCTAAAAAAAACAAACTCATAAATTTCGATTTATATAATTAAAGAAATTATTAGATACCACACCATTAGAATAATTATCAATAATTCTATTCTTAGCCTTTTCAGATAGAATTAGCCATTGATTATTGGATATAACTTGTGTAATTGCCTTATTATAATCCTCTTCTGAGGCTTCCTTACTAAGAACAATACCACAATCATCTACTATCGTTTTATTAAAACCATTGTTAGACACAACGGGCACAAGCCCATAGGCCATAGCCTCCGTCAACGCGTTAGATTGACCTTCTCCCGGGTGCAGTGATGGAAATATAAAAAAATGAGAGTGCTCTAATAAGCTATTTATTTCGCTTTTGCTCTTTGGTGGTAGAATAATTAAATTCTCATTAGCATAACGTTCTACATCTTGTTTTAAATCTAAACTATTAAAACCTCCTATTACTATTAGTTTAATATTAAAACGTTGTTGTAATAACTCAAAGGTTTTTAGAATTGTATAAATTCCTTTAGTTTCAGTTATTCTTCCAAAATAGATTATCTGAATTGGTTCAGTATCTATTAACGTTCTCTTAGCTGGCAGTATTTGATCATCTTTAACATAATTAGGGTAATATAAAATATCTTTATTTTGACTTAAATCTTCAATAATAAAATTTTTATAAATCAATCCCTCAACGGCAATATGCTTAGATAAGGAGAGAAGCTTTCTAATAAAAAATCTATAAACTCTTGTGTTTTTATTGTAATAATCTATAAAAGAACCTGCTCTGATATCTGTTAAAATATCTTTATTAGACATTTTGAAGACTAGAACCAAAAAAAACTCGATATAAATAAAATACTTATACAGAGGGGTAATATGTACTAATGTAGCCTTAGAGGAGTTAAAAAGAGAATGATTGACACATCTAAAAAAAAATAAGAACCATTTTAAAAGATATAAAACAATTTGAACAGGATTCTTGGCATATAAAATTGGGTAGTGAATAGCTAAAACTTCGATATTCTGTTTTTTATACTCTTCAATATTTCTCTTATTTGCTGTAGCATACCCGCCTACAAGTTCTCGCTTATGGCTTGGTATTATCCCTAAATAAATAACCTTCGTGTACTTCATTCTTCTAATAAGGTTTTTTGCTTGTTATACAATATTGGATAAACAAATAATATGGTTATTGTTAGCATGACTAAGTTATTTAAAGAAAAAGAAAATAAACTATCAAAAAATAACATCCCATAGACAATACATAACATCTCGAGTTTATCATATCTCATCCTTCTATACATTAAAGGGATTAAAAGGACGAAAAGATAGGATAGTCCACCTAATATTCCCATTTCTACAAACAAGTGAGGGTAGTATGTATCCGTTGTCGCTAGAAGGGTAGTATCATACCAGTTAAAATCTATTTCATCATAATATGGCGAATTATACTTGGTAGATGCCGGCCCACCAAAAACTCCAATACCTTCTCCCAACAAATTAAAATCTTTAAATTCATTGAACATAGCTCTATAAGATTCCGATCTTGCAGAATTACCTTCTGTAACGTAAAGTCGTAATCTTATTTCAATAGATTTCTCTATAGAATCACGTATTTCACTCCCTACAAGAAAATAAAGACATATCGCTACAGGTGGTAGTATTAGTAAATACTTTAGCTTTTTATAATACTTAATAACCAACGTTATTAAAAAGAAGCCTATAGTTTTAAACGATGTACTAATAAACACACCTAGTGAAAAGATTACTAAGCATAGTTTTCTATACCTACCAAAATAATAGTAATAGGTAAGCCAAAACGCCATAAAATTCAAAATTCCAAATGCTCCAAAAAAGATGACCAGTCCTGTAGCTCTGAGTACACCAAAAGTTTTGGCTGGCCAATAGATTGTTTTATTTTGACTTTCTATGAAATACCTTATATAAAACCATTGCCGTTGTGGATCAATATAATAGTAATAATAATTATTTAATTGGACTAAAAAATTAAGGAGGGTAAATATGATAATAAATCCTACAAAAAGATTAAGCTTATGTTTGTTGTAATACCCATATAACAGTACTGCTATTGGAAAAAAATACCTAATACCATCTTCTAATGCTGCCTTATAATTAAAAGATTTAGTAAAAGCAATTATAAAGAAAAAGATAAAAACCAATAGTGCAAAAAGCAGCTTACTTGGTATTTTTATTTTTAACCAAATCGGAAAAATTAACATCACACAGGTTAATACCTTTATTGGTGAAGATAAAAATGGATAAATGTAAGACACAATTTCACCTACAAAGACCATAATAAGAGGTATCAGTAAAGTGAAATCATTAAAATATTTTAATTTTAATTTCATCTAATTATAAATCAAATCCTGTTATTTATTCTCACCAACAATATAAACCTAAGAATTAAACTCATTAAACTTGAAAGAGCGATTCCTATCAAGCCAAATTCATGGTATAAGAAATAACTTAGAATAACGTTAGCAATTAAGGCAGAAAGGTTAATGGTTAAATTCTGTGAAAATAACTTTTTAATTAGGACTACTGCTCCGTATGAAACTGAAATAGCTTGGATAAATTTAGCTGCTATAATTATTAAAAACACATATAGTACGGAGCTATAATTCTCAAAGTAATAATGTGTTAAAAAAAGAAACACCATAACCAAAATCAAAGTCATACTAGCCACTAAATACAAAATTTTCTTTCTAAGTACTTTAAAATAGTCTATTTGCTTCTTTAGCTTTTCAATATCAACCTGAACTAAAGTTAAAGGAATAATAATAAGTGCATTGGCTATATTTAATGAAAAACTATAATTCGCAATTTCAATATCTGCAGTATTTGATAATAATTTGATGATCAATATATCTGTATACAAAAACATCATATTAGCAAAATTACTCACAACAATAGTTAACGAACTAATAATTAGTTTTTTAAAAATAAACCAATACCGTTTTAAAGTATGAAAAATGATATTATTCTTATAAACATAAAAGATGGTATAGCAGAATAACAGAGGTAATAACAAGTAACTTACATATACAAATGCAAAATCGGGTTCTTTAGAATATAGAATAGTTATAAGTACAATGCTATAAAACAATAATGAAATTACAGCCTTATAAATGGAAGCATAGTTACTCCCTTTATGCGTTAATATAAAGGGAGGTATAATACCATTATTAAAAAAAATGGAATGAAAATATATGGGTATTAATAAAAATAAGTAATTAAAAAGATTAAGAAATGGCGCTGTTATTATAGATAAACCAGTAATAAACAATAAGGATATAAATGTGAAGTATACCTTACTCTCATTACTTTTAGGATAACTTAATATTAATGTAGGTAATCCAAAAGTTAGAATAGCCGCACCAAGTTCAATTATTTTTTTATAGAACTCTAAGCTTCCATAATTTTCTTTTGTAAGATATAATGGAGCTATTAGAAGTATTAAGTATTCTAAACCTCTACTAAATAATATTGAACTGCCATAAAAAAAATATTTTTTCAAAATTCTTACTTTCTAACCCCACAAAAATCTAATATCACCTTATCCGAGGATATTTCTAAGGTCTTAAACTCATCATGAGCTACCAAAAAAGCAAAAATATCAGCTTTATCTACAGCTTCTTGATAAGGGGTAATTTTAAACACCTTATGGTCATTTATGTTTGGTTCTACAATATAGTAGGCTTCATTGTTTGAGTTTTGCAATACTTTTTGTGCAATATATTTTGCAGGAGACTCTCTTAAATCATCAATATTAGGTTTAAATGCAAGTCCCATTAAAGCAATACTAGGTTTACGTCCATGTTTTAACTCAAACTCTAATTTTGCAGTTTGAACTTTTTCTGCACACCAAAAAGATTTATAATTATTTATCTCACGGGCTTTACCTATAATTTTAGACTCCATAGGATAATCAGATACGATAAAGTAAGGGTCTACAGCGATACAATGACCACCTACCCCACAACCAGGTTGTAATATATTAACCCGAGGGTGTTTATTAGCTAATTCTATGAGTTCCCAAACATTAATATTCGCTTTATCACAAATTAAAGATAACTCGTTAGCAAAAGCAATCTGAACATCTCTCGATGAATTTTCCACTAATTTACACATCTCGGCAGTACGCGCATTAGTTTTATGCAAGGCGCCTTGAATAAATTGCTGATAAAATGCAACCGCTTTTTCAGTTGATTTTTCATTTACTCCACCAATAACGCGATCGTTATGCACCAATTCGTACATTACGTTTCCTGGCAAAACACGCTCTGGACAGTAGGCAATATTAATTTTATCTTGTAGCTCTGGACGCTCAGTATAAATCAATTCCATCATCTTTTCAGTTGTACCGATTGGAGATGTTGATTCTATGATATAAAGATCATTTTCTTTTAGTAAAGGTAATACTGCTTTTGTTGCCGCTTCGACAAAAGAGATATCAGGCTCATTTTTAGCTTTAAAAGGCGTAGGTACAACAATTAAATAGGTGTTTGCTTGCACCGGTGTTGTGGCCGCTTTTAAATAACCTTCTTTCACAGCTTCTGCTACTGCTGTATCTAATTCTGGCTCTACGATATGTATTTTTCCTTGATTTATTGTTTCAACAATACTAGGATTGATATCTACGCCGTGTACATAGGTATTGTTTTGAGCAATTAAGGCCGCTGTTGGCAACCCTATATACCCTAATCCAATCATTACAACTTCAGGTTTATTCATGTGATTTATTTAATATAAAATCGACGATACGTTGACAAGCTTTTCCATCTCCATAAGGGTTGTGAAGCTTACTCATTGTATCATAGTTTTTTTTATTGCTTAAAAGTCTTTCTGTTTCACTTATTATTTTATCCGCATTAGTGCCTACTAGTAATACCGTACCGGCCTCAACGGCTTCAGGTCGTTCTGTTGTATTTCTCATGACCAGAACTGGTTTACCTAGACTTGGAGCTTCTTCCTGTACACCACCACTATCCGTTATAATTATATGAGATTTATTCATCAACCACACAAAAGCTGGATAAGACAAAGGGTTTACTAATTTTATATTATCTTGATTACTCAATAATTCATAAACTGGCTTTTGAACATTTGGATTTAAATGAACAGGGTATATGATTTGAACATCTTCATGATTTTGAGCTATCTGTTTCAAGGCTAAACAAATATTAATAAAGCCTTCTCCATGATTCTCTCGTCTATGGCCTGTTACTAATATTAGTCGCTTTGATGCATCTACGACACTCTTTAAATCCTCTATTTCTTGGTCTGAATACTCCTCAGAATTTACAATAGCTGAACTATAATCTAGAGCGTCTATTACCGTATTACCAGTTACTAAAATATTAGATTCTTGTATATTTTCATTCAACAAATTTTGCTTAGATGTTAAAGTTGGTGCAAAATGATAATCTGAAATACGACCTGTAATACTTCTATTGATCTCTTCTGGAAATGGAGAACGCTTATTAAACGTTCTTAAACCGGCCTCCACGTGGCAAATTTTAGCTCCAGAATAAAATGCTGCAATACTAGCAGACATCGTCGTTGTTGTGTCGCCATGAACGTACACATAATCTGGATTAAAATCTTCTAAAACTGGTTTAAGTTCCGTAATAATATCGGAAGTTAAGGTATAAAGGTTTTGATTTGGCTTCATTAAATCCAAATCATAATCCGGAATTATATTATAAAAATCTAAAACTTGATCTAACATCTCTCTGTGCTGAGCAGTAATGCAAACTTTAGTTTCAAACTTATCTGAATTTTCTAAGAATAATTTCACTAATGGGGCCATTTTTATAGCCTCAGGACGCGTTCCGAATATAATAAGGTTTTTCTTTTTCATTTAAGAATAATATTCTCTTTTTAGTCTAATTACAAGGTATTAAACTTTGCAAAAGCAAAAATACTATTATAAATGGTTTCAGCAATTAATTACTTCAAATACAGTTAATATCTTCCTAAATACAATAACCCATTAAAATTTCTTTAAACTTTAGGACCAACTGAAAATTGTTTTATATAAAGCTTAGCTCTAATGAAGCTCATCATAACGAGTGCTCCAAATACACAGAACATAATGACTCTATTCTGATAACAAAAAAAAATAGCTTAAGTAGTTAATATAGGCACCAATTTATAGTTGGTTTAAGATAACTGAATAGCTATTTTAAGGCCTCTCTCTTAATGTTATTCCTCTAAATTAGAATAGGCTATTAGCAAACTTTTTTCCCAAGCAGGAATCTTTATGTTTAAAGTTTTTTTAATTTTAGACGTATCTAAAACACTGTACTTAGGGCGTTTTGCTGGTGTAGGATAATCTGAAGTTCCTATTTTATTAAGTTTAATTTGGCTGTGCGCTATCTTAAAGATTTCATTAGCAAAATCATACCAACTTACTTCGCCTTGATTGCTATAATGGTAGGTACCAAAATCGGTATTACTCTGTTCTATAATTAGTAAAACGGCTTCTGCTAAATCCTTGGCGTACGTTGGGCTTCCTATTTGATCACCAACAACCCCAATTTCATCACGTTGGCTAGCCAATCTTAGCATTGTTTTCAGAAAATTATTTTTGTATTCTGAATACAACCAAGAGGTTCTTATAATAAAATGTTGTTCTAAAGTCTTAGCGATAGCCTTTTCTCCGTCTAATTTGGTTTTGCCATAAACCCCTAACGGATTGGTAGACGCGCTTTCTAAATAAGGGCTATGCGCTTCCCCATCAAAAACAAAGTCTGTAGAAATATGGATTAAAGTCACTCCGAATTTTTCACAAGCTTCAGCAATATTCCGAGCGCCTAAATAATTCACCTTATCGGCTAATTCAATAGCTTCTTCGGCTTTATCTACAGCCGTATAAGCTGCACAGTTAATACAGTAATCAAAAGCTTGTGTGTTAAATACAGCTTCAATATGGTCTTTATTTGTAATGTCTAATTCTGAAGAATTTTTAAAAACAAACTGAAAATTTTGATGCTTAGAGGCTAAATCTTGAAAGCAATGCCCCAATTGACCATCTTTAGCAGTAACAAGTATGTTTATCATAGTATAGCATCTTTTAATTTAGGTAAAATGAGGTCTTTGTCTGAAAGAATAAAATCGGTACTTGGCAATTGCCAATCGATATTTAAGTCGTCATCATTGTAAATTATACCTGCTTCTGATGCTTTGTTGTAATAATTATCGCATTTATAACTAAAAATGGTTTCATCTTCTAATACAATAAAACCATGTGCAAAACCTCTAGGCACAAAAAGCTGCGTTTTATTGGCTTCCGTTAATTCTACAGCTACATATTGTCCAAACGTTTTAGAATCCTCTCTAATATCTACCGCAACATCTAAAACAGCGCCTTTTACCACACGAACAAGTTTAGCTTGGGCATGTGCTCCCAATTGATAATGTAAACCTCTTAAAACACCTTTAGAAGATTTAGATTCATTATCTTGAACAAAATTGACCTCTAAGCCTAATAATGAATTAAAGGTCTGTTGACTAAAGCTTTCAATAAAATAACCTCTTTTATCTGTAAAAATATTAGGTTGCAAAATATAGCAACCTTCTAATTTTGTTTCTTTAAATGTCATGCTTTTTATTTCGGTAATAAACTTAATAAATGCTTCCCATATCCGCTTTTAATTAAAGCCTTTACAAGAGCTTTAAACTGCTCCTCATTGATATACCCCATTTTAAAAGCCACTTCTTCAATAGCACCAATTTTTAAACCTTGACGCTCTTCAATAACTTGAACAAATTGAGACGCTTGCATTAAAGATTTAAACGTCCCAGTATCTAACCAAGCCGTGCCTTTATCTAAAACACTCACCTTTAATTTCCCTGCATTTAAATACGCTTTATTAACATCCGTAATTTCCAATTCTCCTCGATGGCTAGGGGTAATATTTTTAGCAATTTCTACTACAGAATTATCATAAAAATAAATCCCTGGAACGGCGTAATTAGACTTCGGCTGTTCAGGCTTTTCTTCAATAGAAACGGCCTTACCTGATGCATCAAATTCTACAACACCATAACGTTCTGGGTCATGCACATGATAGGCGTACACAATACCACCGTCAGGATCGTTATTTTCTTGCAATAATTCAGCTAATCCGGTTCCATAGAAAATGTTATCTCCTAAAATTAAAGCCACTTTATCATCGCCAATAAATTCTTCACCAATAATAAAGGCTTGAGCCAAACCATTAGGTTCTTCTTGAACCGCGTACTGAAAATCACAACCAAACTGTTTTCCGTCACCTAATAATTTCTGAAATAAAGGTAAATCTTGAGGTGTAGATATAATTAAAATTTCCTTAATCCCTGACCACATTAACGTCGATAAGGGATAGTAAATCATAGGTTTATCATAAACCGGCATTAATTGTTTACTTACTGCTAAAGTTAAAGGGTGTAATCTTGTCCCGGATCCCCCTGCCAATATTATTCCTTTCATCTTAGTTATTGTATTTATTTAGGTACCATTCTATGGTTTTCATGATGCCAGATTCAAAATTCTCGCTAGCCTTCCACCCTAATTCATTTTCTAATTTAGTAGCATCAATAGCGTATCTAAAATCATGACCAGGTCTATCTGTAACAAAAGTGATTAATTCGGCATAAGAACCGCCATCTTCTTTTGGTTTAATACTGTCTAGGATTTCACAAATTTTATGAACGATATATAAATTATCGCGTTCATTCTTTCCACCAACATTGTAAGTCTCTCCAGCTTTTCCTTTCTGAAAAGCCAAATCAATTCCTGTACAATGATCTAAAACGTACAACCAATCTCTAATATTCTTACCATCTCCATAAATTGGGATTGGTTCATTAGTGATGGCTTTTCTTATGATGGTCGGAATCAACTTTTCATCATGCTGTTTTGGACCATAATTATTACTACAATTGGTCGTTACCACATTCATCCCATAAGTATGAAAATAACTTCTTACAATAAAGTCTGAGGAAGCTTTAGACGCACTGTACGGACTGTTAGGTGCATAAGGGGTGTCTTCCGTAAATAAACCAGTTTCCCCTAAAGTACCATACACCTCATCTGTTGAGATGTGATGAAATCTATTATTTTCACAACCCATCTTAAATGTAAAAGGGCCTTCCATCCAATGTTTTTTAGCGACATCTAACAAATTAAATGTTCCGTTAACATTAGTTTTTACAAAGGCATCAGGGTTTTTAATAGAATTATCTACATGAGATTCTGCAGCAAAATGAATAACACCAGAAAACTTATAGGTTTCAAATAAGGAATTGACAAGCGCTGTATCACAAATATCCCCTTCTACAAAAGTGTAATTTGAATTATTTTCAAGTTCACTTAAATTACTCAAATCCCCTGCATAAGTCAGCAAATCGAGATTAACCACCTTAGTATCCTTGTAGGTTTCTAAAAAATAAACGATGAAATTTGAACCGATGAAGCCTGCGCCTCCGGTTACTAACATTATTTTACTCATAATTTTTAATAAACCTTATAAATTTAATAAATAAAAACCCAACAGTTAATAACAACAATACGAAAATAGGAAGTTTAAAATAGAAACGATTTATTAAAAGCTTATCGTAACTTCCAAATTTATCGAAATCAGAGATGATATCGAAATAAGTATTCTCTTCAGCAATCAAAGAATTCACTTCATTAAGATTTCTTCTAATCTCTTGCTCTTTTATAAATAGTTCATACTCTTTGGTGATTGATCTTTCTTGTTGCAATGGGATACTAGAACTAATAGCAAACGATAATGCTTTATTTTGAGAATCATTTTTTAATACTTCTAAATATGTTTTCTGAAGGCTATCTAAACGCGACAATTCTGTGGTTAAAGACTGACGCTCAATATAAGCAATAGTATCTCTAACCTGCATTTGATGTTTTGAATATTCATTTTCAAAGGTCTTTTTTAATCCCTTAGTTAAATCTAAAAAGATATTTTGCTTACTAGAATACGCCGTAATCGTAAAAATATGACCCGATAAAAGCCCTCTATTATTGATATACTCTCCGTAACTCAATTCGTTAACCAAAGACGTATCTACAGATTGCAGGTATTCATCATACTCTAAGAATAAATCATTTTGAGTCTCTGGTCCTGCTCTAAGTTCAAACACCTTTAACTGTTTTGCAGAGGCACTATCAATTTCAAAAATAGTAGATAATTCTTCAATATTGTCTGCACTTATTAAGGCGTTAAAGTAATCTATATCACTCTTTAATTGATACTTGGAGTCAAAATGCGTTTTAACGATCAAATCAGAAAAATAAATCGGTTTTTTCGTTTTTTCAATCACAAAACCAACAATAAACGCCGCGACTAACGCAATACCTACGATTTTAAAATGATGTACTAATGGTTTTAAAACATAAATAAATGCTGAAAAAATGCCTTTAAAAATACGTCCTATAAAAGCAAAAAACTTATCGAATAACTTTCCTATAGCATTAAACAATTGCCCTAAATCAACCTCTTCATTTTGGGGTTGCTGCGGTAACTTTTCACTCATTTCTTATGAATTAAATATTTGTTCTATTATTTTTTTTGTAATGACGTAAGTTGGTTTAACCCCTGAGGTTCCTAGACCTCCAGAAGCTAAGGTTGCCCCTGTTTCTAAAGGGTTATCACTAGCGTAATACGCATAGCGTACTTTAACATCTTCATTGATGTTCCCTCTTACCTTAGAAGCGGCCTGAATGGCTTTTTGATAATGTGCACCCTCCATTTCTAAACCAATAACATTCCAAGTTGATTTTTTAAAGAATTTTAAAATCTCTTTATTCTGAAGTGAGGTTCCTAAAACAGTAACCATTGTCCCTTCGTAAACAGAGACCCCGCAATCAGAAAGATCATCTTTACTCAATTCATTTTTAAAAGGATAGTTATCTGCAGTACCTTCAAAAATATGCGCATTAGGAATCATAACATCTCCTTTTCCTCCTTGTAAAATACCTGCTTTCCCCATAATAGAGATCGATTCTACATTAAGGTGAACATCTTTATCCTCAACATAAATTGGCTTTAATAATTCATCTAAGGTTTCATACGCCTGTTCTCCAAAGGCATAGTCCATAACAATCAGTACCGCTTTCTTCTCTTTAACCTCTTCTAAATACTTAAATTCTGTTTTAGAGAAATCTATTTTATCGGTATCGAAAATTTGAATGTCTATGTTTGTTCCTGAGGTATCTTTGATACTCATCATACCATTTTGAAGGGCTAATTTTTCAATTTTAGCTCTTAAATGTCCGTTTTTAGAATCACTTAAGGCTTCATAGATTTGAAAAATATCCTTTTTAGCATCTGCACCTTTAAGGGCCCCTTTAGCAAATAAAGAATTCATAACACTGTGCATATTGGCACTGATAATATGAATAGGACGCTCTAAAAGGCCTTTCTCATGTAAGGCCGTCTTAATGGTATCTGCCCATATTTCACCGTGAATATGGTGCCCTAAACGCTCTCTTAATACAGGACTAAACGTAATGGTACGCTTAACGTTATTAATGGTTTCTTCTATAGCTAATTTTCCTAACCAATATACAATATGTAGTAAACGCTCTGGCTGACTTTCTGTTGCAAATTTAGGATAAGCGTCTGTTAACTCATGAAACGTACGACCTAAGATATTTGCCGTATGCGTAATAGCTATTTCGCGCTCCTTTTGTGTTAATTTGTTAGAAGACAATACCGCGTTTTCTAATTTCTGCCAATCTCTAACCGTTGAGCCGTCTTCATCAATAATAACGCGTTTGCTAATTTTATGAGACTCCACAAATAAAAACGTAAGGTGCGTTAAAATATCATAAATCTCTGAGCGCCCTCTAGTGATTTCAATATTCATTTGCTCATCGTCAATACGATAACAGTTACGTCTTCGTTTTGGTGGAATTATAGATTTAAAATGCGAATTAGCATACCCTTCATCACTAGTTAAGTTAATAAAGGTACACTCTTCTATTCCTTGTGGTAAACGGTCTACGACGTAAAGTAAGCCTTCTAATTCTGCTTTTTCTTCTCCAATAGAACCGTAAATTTCTGGACGTAAAAGTAGTAAAGCCTCACGTAAAGTTTCTCCAGAAACTCCCATAGGCTTATAAAAACCACGATTAAAAAGGTGGCGCATAGTAATATACATACGCTCTATAGCACTAGAACTCTCTTGTGCTCTTGTTCGTCCTTGTTCTTTTTTTGTTGTACTCATATAATAATTTAACCTACAAATATAGGCTTATTTAGTTAATTTCAGTTCATATAAGCGGTCTGCAATTTTTCGATCGTTGGACAATCTTGGAATTTTGTTTTGTCCACCCAATTTCCCTATAGATTTCATATACGTCTGAAAACCATCTTTTTTAATTCTTGTGAGCTGTAAGGGTCTTAACACCTTTCCTGTTATTAAATCGAAATAATAACTGTTTTGTTGTTGTAAGGACTGTTCTAAAGCTGCAATAAACTGGATTTCATCTTCAGGGGCGTTCTCAAACTCAATAAACCATTCGTGATAAGGCAAACCTTCCTCAGGATTTATTTGCGGTGCCACCGTAAACTCATTGACCGAAATTAAAGTATTTTTTGTCGCTTCTTTAAGCGCTTGTTCCACTTCCTTACCTATAACATGTTCTCCAAAGGCCGAAATAAAATGTTTAATTCTCCCGCTAACAATCACTCTATAAGGCTTTAAAGACGTAAACTGAACCGTGTCTCCTATATTGTAGGCCCATAAGCCCGCAGTAGTAGAAATAATCATAACATAATTTACACTTAACTTAACCTCTGCAATGGTGAGACGCTTTGCGTTTTCATCAAAAAAATGTTCCGCCTCAATAAATTCATAAAATATGCCCGAATTTAATTGCAGCAACATCCCTTTTTCATTTTGCTGATCTTGAAACGCAAAAAATCCTTCACTCGCCGGATATAATTCTATACTATCCACTTTCCGCCCGATAAGATTCTCAAATTTTGAACGGTATGGCTCGTAATTCACCCCTCCAAAAATGAACAAATTAAAATTCTTAAATAAGTCGCCTACGTTCTTACCAGACTTCTCAATAAGCTTTTCAAAATACATTTGTACCCATGATGGAATTCCAGAAATGATACTCATGTCTTCATTTATGGTTTCCTCAACGATGGCATCAACTTTAGTTTCCCAATCTTCAATGCAATTGGTCTCTAAACTTGGCAATCTATTTTTTTGTAAATACTTTGGAACAAAATGCGCCACAATACCAGACAAACGTCCTAGTTTAATGCCGTTTTTTTCTTCTAAAATAGGACTACCTTGTAGAAAAATCATTTTACCATCTACAAATTTAGAATTCCCAGTTTCATGAATATACATTAGAATGGCATTTCTGGCCGCTTCAATGTGTGTAGGCATACTTTCCTTGGTAATAGGAATATATTTAGCCCCAGAAGTGGTCCCTGACGTTTTAGCAAAGTACAAGGGTTTTCCCTTCCAAAGAATATCTGGTTCACCAGCAACAACACGTTCTACATAGGGTTTTAAATCTTCATAATCTCTAATTGGAACTTCTTTCTGAAAGGCCTCATAAGAGCTTATGCTTTCAAAATTATGATCTTTTCCAAAGGCGGTATGTTGTGCTGAAGATATTAAATCTTGAAACACTTTTTGTTGGGTTTCTACAGGGTTGGAAGACCATTTATTGATTTTCCAAGCTATATATTTCGCAAACGGTTTTGAGAGTGCGGCTTTAAATGATGCCATTACTGAAAATTAATAAAGTTAATAGGGTTTACAGAATAACCTTTACTCCAAAGTTCAAAATGCAAGTGAGGTCCGGTGGTTAATTCGCCCGAATTCCCAGACATAGCAATCACCTCCCCAGATTTTACAACATCGCCTTGGTTTTTTGTAATTGCAGAATTATGCTTGTACACCGAAATAAGTTCTCGGTTGTGCTCTATAATCACCACATAACCGGTTTCTACAGTCCATTCCGCAAAAATTATGGTGCCATCTGCTGTGGCTTTCACAGGTGTATTTAGAGGTACTACGATATCTACCGCGTAATGCTTTTCTTCTAAGTTATAGCTTTCAGAAATGGTACCATTAACAGGAGGAAACAACACATAACTCGATTGATCTGCGGTTTCTTCAAACAAGCTGTACTTATCTTCCTTTTCTACTTTTTCCCTTAAAAGGGAGTCTTCTTTGTTGGTTGGTACCTGTAAAATATCAAGATCATTCTTAGCGGCTTCTATGATAGAATCTCTATTAAAATCTATAGTTGCCACGTCTCCTGTAAGCACTTTTCTTATGGAAGCGTAATACCGTTTGTTCATCTCTAATTCTTGAACTAAAGAATCGGTTTTATAGTTTAAAATCGTGGCCTTCTTTTTTAATTTAGCTGAAGAATACCCCGGAATATATTCTCTTAAAGGTGTAAAAGCAATTAAGAGCACCGTAAAAAATATTAACGAAATTGCGGAGATGGTAGATAACACAAAAACGTTAAGCCGTGTTAGTTTAATAGCGAAACGTTCTTCAAAAGTATCTTCATTAAGGATCACCAATCGATACTTATGTAGCAATTTTTTCCTGAATTTTTTCTCTTTATTTTTCTTTTTTGCCATCGAAACAAAATTAGTTAAAATCCTGTAATAGCATCATCATAAAGTCTTAAAGTTGACTAAAGAATACTATTATATAAACTATAATCACTAACTTTGTACTCTAAAATTTAATATTATGATTTTCAGCAATATATTTTTATTTATTGGACCATGGCAATATGTAATTATTGGTCTTGCGATACTTTTATTGTTTGGTGGGAAAAAAATCCCTGAGTTAATGAAAGGTTTAGGTAGTGGAATTAAGGAGTTTAAGGACGCTAGCAAAGAAGAACCTAATGACGTTAAAGAGAAAGACTCTAACGCTTAAGAAAAAGACATATAACAAAAAAGCCAACTAATAAAGTTGGCTTTTTTTGTTTCTTATTTAATGTCAATGGATTTAATCATTGCTTCCAATTCAAATATATAATCCCGTTTTTCTAATGACGGTGCATACACATAACCATCGGCAACAACATAGCGGTTGTTTACTTTATCTTCAATGGCATAAGTAATAAACGGTCCGGCCATTGTAAAACCATTCATCACCCACATACCGCGCACTTCATAAGCCGCTTTATCATCTATAACGGTTTCAAACATTGAAGGCACATAGGCGTCTTCAACTTCCATATAAATATCGTCTTCTCCAGGAATTTTAGTTTTAGTAATCTCGTTTCGCATTTTTACGATATCTACAATAGTACTATCTCCTTTAGAAATGGTTTTTATAGGAACTGTATAAAGCATTAAATCGATCGTTTTAGTATTACTTAAACTCTTTCTAATCCAGAAAAATTCATCTTCAGACTTTCCTACTTTATACGCAGAAGGAATATCTATAGTAATCCCCAATTGGTTTTCGATATCCTTATCTGAAAGTGGTGATAAATTAATTCGTCTTAGCTTCTCCTTCACCTCTTCTTGGGTAAAAGCTTCGATAATCTTATCCTTATTGGTCTTTAACTGCGCTATGATATCCTCATCGGTCTTTCCGCCAACAACAGCAACTGTTTGAGGTTTAGCAAAGGCTTCATGGACTATTTTAGTCGTAGTTTCAACATTTCCTTTTTCAATTTTAAGTACAATTCTGCTTCTCGCCGCAAAACCATCAAAAACCTGCGTTGGAATTTGTTTCATGTTAAACATAGGCTCTTCGGTTGGTAAACCATTAACAGGGGCTGCGAAAATGCCTCTAATAGCCTCACCGACTTCGCCCTCCCAAACTATATTATCAGCAACAATAGAAATGGTATTTAAGTTTCCGTTAGATGAGGGTAAATAAGTCCGATTGTCATTCTCCTTTTTATCGCCACATCCTAGCAATAACACACAAAATAATACAGTATAAAAAGCTTTCATAGTTAAATGTTTAAGTTGGGTTTTTATTTAGACACAATAAGTGTCATTCCTATTTTGAGTTTATTACCACTAATATCGTTCCATTCTTTTATATTATCAACAGAAACGCCAGGAAACTTTTGAGCGATACTCCATAGTGAATCGCCAGACCTTACCTTATAAGTCTGTTTCCCAGCGGTATTAATGACTTTTTTAGGCGTTTTAGTGGTCGTGGTAACATTGTGATTTTTTGGAAAAATAGTAAGCCGTTGGCCAATTTTTAGGTTATGACCACGAAGTCCATTCCATTGTTTTAGCTGACTCACCCGAACTCCATATTTCCTTGCAATCTTCCCTAAGTAATCGCCACTTCTTACGCGATAGGTAATTTTACTCTCTGCTTTTATGAGCTCTGGTAAAGGTTTTTCACGTTTTTCAAATTCAGCATTAGCATAAGCGTAAATTTGATCTTCATTGGTGACAAAAGTACCTATAGCTGTACGTGGTAATCTCAGGGTATAGGTTTTACCTTCTACTTTTGGTATAATATCTAATTTATAAGCCGGATTCAAAAATTGTAAGGCTTCAATTTTAATCCCAGTAGCCTCAGAAACATGATTTAAAGAAATCATTTGCTTTACATGTACAGTATCGGTTTGTACCAACTGAAAATCTGGTCGTTCTGGTTTAAATCCGTGCTCTTTAGCATATTCAAAAATATACATTGTGGCTAAAAAGGCTGGTACATATCCTGCGGTTTCTCTTGGTAGATTATGACGAATATTCCAATAATTAGTAGCCCCATTAGAGCGTCTAATGGCTTTATTAACGTTCCCTGGACCCGAATTATACGCTGCTAACGCTAAATCCCAGTCATTAAAAATACGGTAAACCCTATTTAGATATTCAGCAGCCGCGGTTGTTGCTTTTATAGGATCGCTACGATCATCAACATAACTACTCACCTCTAAGCCATGTTCTTTCCCTGTTCCATACATAAATTGCCAAAGTCCGGTGGCGCCAACACGAGAACGCGCTCTAGGCTTCAAGGCCGACTCAACAATAGCCAAATATTTCATCTCTAAAGGAATATCATGAGTAGCAAATTCTTGCTCAAACATTGGAAAATAAAAATGACTCAAGCCCATTAACTTTTCAAACGATTTACGTCGGTGTTTTAAGTAGCTTTTAATTACACTCTCTAAAGAGGCATTATATTCTACATTAAAGGGGGTTCTAGCGTTTAAACGTGCTAACCTCGCCTTTAATGTGTCTGTAGAAAGCTCAGGATACTCAACGGGTTCGTAACTCATTTCTACGACAGACTTATAAATGGTGTCGTAAAGCGCATTGCTATACAGCTCATCTAACCACTTTTTATCTAAGGCCGCAGCTTCAGGTAAATCTAAAAGGTTTTTAATATCTAAAGAGTCCTGAATTGGATGAATCTTATCTCCAGATTTAATCAACTTGCCATCAATTACGGAAGTTTGGCTTGAATCAACTTTAGTCGATGTACTTACAATGCTATCCGTTTTAACTTGTGCTACAAGATGAGCACTACAAATAATTGTACAAAAAAATAATACTATAACGCGTAGCATAGCTCAATATCGTTTATTAAATTAATCGAATAGATTAATTAGGTTTAAAATAAAAAATTGGGGAATTTCTGGAATGAGGCTCACCTTCCACACCTTGTGGTAATAACTCTCCTGTAACGGTATTTATTATTCCAACTTCTTCCCTACCATCACCATCTATAAAATACTCAAAAGTACTTTCATCAGTATCATAACCTATTGAGGCTCGTCCTATAAACGAATAACCATCAGAATTATCAGTAATTAAATTGCCTTGTAAATCTGTTAAATATTCGTGGACTTGATAACTAATTTCCTTTCTTCCGATTAGAAATTGATGCTCGGCATCACCAAAAGCTTTAAAAAAGTTGTAATTAAAGTTGGTGTGCTCTCCAACTAAACTAAACGTATCTAAATCGATAATCTTTGTTTTTTGAGTTGAAGAATTAAACACATCTTGAATAATAACTAATTTATTAGACGCTTGAAGATAACTAATTCCTTCTATACCAAAATTAGGAATACCAAAGGTTGAAGTTACATTTTGAGTTTCTACCAACGCTCCATTCTCAAAAGTTTTTAAAAGAATATTTGAATCGTCTTCAGTAACTAAAAAATGATATCTATTTTCTGATTCCATAAAGACACCAGACATTAAATAATCATTTTCATCAAAATTAATATCAGAAGATTGAACCATATAGTGGTAATTTCTATTCTCGTATAGGTCTTGTAAATCAATGTAATTCAACTTAAAACCTGAATAAAAATCACTTCTAGAAATAAAGTACAACCGTTTAGATTGTACTTTATTATAATAGCCTAAAATGCTCAAATAATACTCAGAAGAGCTACTTTCAAAAATCACCTTATTTGATTGGTCACCTATGAAAACGAGATCTCCATCATAATCTAAGAGTACTTTATATCTTATATCTGTTACTTCTGAAGAGGTATCATCAGAATCACAGCTAAAAAAGAAAAATAATAAGAAGATGTATTTAAACAACCTCATATATTAATCTAATATCGCAGCGATACCTGGTAACGTTTTACCTTCTAAGCTTTCTAACATAGCACCTCCACCAGTACTTACATAACTTACTTTGTTTTCGAATCCAAATTGTTTTACAGCAGCAACAGAATCACCACCACCAACTAAAGAAAACGCTCCGTTTTTAGTTGCATTGGCTATAGAGTTACCTAATTCAATGGTTCCTTTTGCAAAACTTTCCATTTCAAACACACCTAAAGGTCCATTCCAAAGAATCGTTTTACATTGGTTTACAACAGTATCAAAAATCTCGATAGATTTAGGCCCAGCATCTACACCTTCCCAACCATCAGGGATAGCTGTAACATCACAAAATTGTGTATTCGCCGTATTACTAAAATCATCAGCAGCAACTACATCTACAGGTAAATGTACCTTTACACCTTTAGCTTCTGCTTGTTTTAAAATATCTAAAGCCAATTCCATTTTGTCATCTTCACAAATAGAATTACCAATTTTACCACCTTGTGCTTTAATAAAAGTAAAGGTCATACCTCCACCAATAATTAAATGGTCTACTTTATCTAAAATATTCTCGATAACGGTAATTTTAGATGACACTTTTGCACCACCAAGAACGGCTAAGACTGGTTTTTCACCATCTTCCATTACTTTTTTGATGCTTTCTATTTCCTGTGCTAATAGGCTTCCAAAACATTTGTGTTCCGGAAAAAACTCAGCAACGATTGTGGTAGACGCATGAGCTCTATGAGCAGTACCAAAGGCATCGTTTACATAGATATCACCTAACTTAGATAATTGCTCTGCAAAATCTTTATCCCCTTGCTTTTCTTCTTCGTGAAAACGTAAATTTTCTAATAATAATATTTCTCCAGGTTGTAATGCTGCAGCCATTGCTTCAGCCTCAGCCCCAACACAATTGTCGGTAAACTTGACTTCAACACCCAATATATCTTCAATTTTTGGAACAATATGCTTTAAAGAAAATTCATCTTGCACCCCTTTCGGTCGTCCTAAATGCGACATTAAAACACAGCTCCCTCCGTCTTCTAAAATCTTAATTATCGTTGGTTTTGCAGATACAATTCTTGTTGCATCAGTAACTTCAAACTGATCATTTAACGGCACGTTAAAATCTACTCTGATTAATGCTTTTTTATCCTTAAAATTAAAGTCGTTCAATGTTTTCATGATATATATTTTATAACACAAATATAAAGATTAGAAACATAAATATTTTATATAGTTTTGCTTAATATCGAATCCTTGTAGAATTTAACCTTTAAATTAAATTTACAACGGAAAAGCAGCTAATAATCCCATAAAATCAACCCTCTTAAGTGAGGTTAACCTATAATAGAATTCATTTCATGTTATTTTCTGAAGTTTTAGGTCAAAACCATATAAAAAAACACCTTACCACGAGTGTCGATGCCGGCAGAATTGCCCACGCTCAACTCTTTGTTGGGGCTGAAGGAACCGGTACCCTCCCTATGGCTTTAGCCTATGCCCAATATATACTTTGCCAAAATACCGATGGTGAAAATACAGGAGGTTTAGAGGCCTGCAATATTAAGTTTAAAAACTATTCGCACCCCGATTTGCATTTTGCTTTCCCGGTAACCACAAGCGATAAAGTAAAGAGTAAACCTGTCTCTAAATTCTATTTAGAAGAATGGCGACAACTTTTAAACCAGCAACCTTATGGAAATCTTTTTGATTGGTATAAACTATTAGGTGTCGATAATAAACAAGGTATTATTGGTGTTGAAGAAGCCATGGATATTGTAAAATCACTAACGCTAAAATCTTTTGAAGGCGGTTATAAGGTGATGATTATTTGGATGGCTGAAAAAATGAATATCCCTAGCGCCAATAAACTTTTAAAACTTATTGAAGAGCCACCAGAGAAAACCATCTTTCTTCTAATTACTGAAGATGAAGAGCAAATTATTAATACGATAAAATCACGTTGTCAGGTGTTGCACTTTCCGCCTTTAGCAGAAGAAGCCATTGTAGAAGGTTTAGTTAAAAATTACCATATTGAAGAAGCTGTAGCGATTAAAATAGCGCATCAGTCTAATGGGAATTACAACAAAGCGTGCGACCTTATTTATAATGACAGTGAAGATATTCAGTTTGAAAAATGGTTTGTGCTATGGGTACGTTCTGCATTTAAAGCACGAGGAAACAAAGCCGCTATTCACGATTTAATTTCGTGGTCTGAAGAAATTGCGAAAACGGGACGTGAAACCCAAAAGAAATTTCTGAACTTCTGTCTTAATTATTTCCGCCAAGCTTTACTGATGAATTACAATGCGAACGACTTGGTATACTTAGAACCAAAATCAGAAAATTTTAAACTAGAAAAATTCGCCCCTTTTGTGCATGATAATAATATCATGGAGATTGCAGAAGAATTACAAGACGCCATTTACCATATAGAACGAAATGGAAATTCTAAAATTATCCTCACCGATCTCTCTATAAAACTAACGCGATTATTGCATAAAAAAAGTCAAGCTTCATAGCTTGACTTTTTTATTTCCTAATAAAACTTAGGGTTATTTTTTCGCTTTATATTCAGCGTTAAGAGCTTCAAGAATTTCGTCCGTTAAATCGTTAGCCTCTTTACCATACATTACACTTCTAGAAGCATCACTAGTTCCAAAAATATAAGTATATCCATTAGTTTCTGCATACGCTTTTACAAAGTCTACCACTTCTACAATAGAAGAATCTATTTCTGTCTGAAACTCGGTTTGGAATTTCTGCTGCTCAGCTTTCATTTGCTGCTCTACCATTTGCCATTTTTGCTGAAATGGTTGTGCTGCGGCTTGCTGTTGCTTTTCTGACATTGTTCCTAATTTCTGCTGCAACTCCACCACTTCCTTTTGGTAAGCTTGCGCTAAACTATCACTCTTCTTTTGTGAAGCGACATCTCTAGCCTGATACTTTTCTTCAATATCAATTTTTCCTTGATAGTCATTAATCAATTCTGAATTATTTATAAAACCCGTTTTTTCTGTTTGAGCGCAAGATGCTAAAACCACTAATGCACCTAAGCTTAAGATTATTTTCTTCATAATTTATATTAAAATTAATTTCTACAAATGTATAAAAGTTAAGCAGGCATTTAACGAATTATTTAACTATTGACATTTTCTATGCTTACAAATATCAATAATTAACAAAATCTATTAAAAACAAATCCAAATAAAGCGTTTTAAGCGGGTTTTACATTTTTTTATAACAACAGTACATTTATCCTAAAAATAAAGCCACAGCGTCTTTTAAATTAAGAATTCGACTTATTTAAGACGTAAATAAGGGACGAATAGGATTTTGTACGGCGTGCCTTAAGATTAGAGCGCCAACCGATCCAAAATGCTTTAAACAGATTCATAACGCCAGTCTTGTACTTCTCAGAAAGCAAGGACACATAGTACGCATCAAATTTCATCGGGAGCGTTTTTACCACAGCCATCTGATGATTTTGAAATAATTTTGAAATAGACGTTTTAGAAAAGTGCCATAAATGTCTTGGCACATCATAAGCAGCCCAAAAGTTTTTATAATAAGCCGCATCGTAACTTTTATAATTAGGAACTGCAATCACTAAAGTGCCCGTTGGTTTTAAAAGTGATTCTAACAATTGTATATGCTGTTCAAGATTTGGCAAATGTTCCAAAACATGCCAAAGCGTAATCACATCAAAACTATTCGGTTTTAATTGCGCTAAGGTTTCGCTATTAAAAACAACCCCGTTCGTTTTTGTATTCGCAATCTGTCGCGCTTTCTCATCCGGTTCAATACCGGTAACCTCCCACCCGCCTTTAAGAGCCGTCTCTAAAAAATCGCCTGTTCCACAACCAATATCTAAAAGTGTTTTAGATTTTGTCTTAAACGAATTTATAAGTTTTAATTTTCGTTTTAATGCCAAACCTCTTACAATATGGTAAACATATTCCAACGTATTTCGCTTGGTATCGGTGTGCGAAATATAATCTTCACTTTTATAATAAGCCGCTAATTGTTCTTCTTTGGGTTGCGGCACGGTTTCCAACATATCAAATTCCGCATTGTACATTAATTGGAATTCTTCCTTAGAAACGGAATGATCTTTTACTTTAATATAGATTGAATTTTCGCTTAACACTAACGTTGTTTATTTTTATGAAGTTCCATTTTAAACAGAACGAAAAGTCTCTTTTTTTTAATTTAATTCTGAAAGCTAAACCTTAAATTGAAACACCATAATTCTTCGGCATTTTAAAATTCGAGATATGCTTTTACTAAAAAATTGATTCTGATTAGCATTTTTTATCCTTACAATAAACCCTAAAATCAGAATCAATTTCTTCAATTGTTTCACGTGGAACATTAAAATTTTAAAACTCTAAGGTCAGCACTCTAATAAAATTAGCGTCCTAAGTAAACCAATAAGACCGAAATATCATTTGGTGAAACGCCACTAATTCGAGACGCCTGCGATATGGTTACCGGTTCAATTTTACTTAATTTTTGACGCGCTTCTATACTCATAGATTTCAGTATTGAATAATCGAAACCAGCAGGAATTTTTAAATTCTCAAGTCGATTAAGCTTATCAGCGTTGTTCTTTTCTTTAGCAATATACCCGGCGTATTTCACTTGAATTTCGGTCTGCTCAATAACTTCTTGATCTAAATTATTAGACACAATATAATCATCTACGGCTTTAAATTGTCTTACATCGTCAATCGTAATATTAGGTCGTGCATACAATTTAAACATCTTATCTTGCTGCTTCACCGGGGCTGATTTTTTAGATTCTAAAACCGGATTTGCCTCTTCAGGAGTTACACTCGTATCCCTAAAAAATTGAACAAAGTCATCAGATTTTGACTGCTTTTCCTCCATACGCTTTAAACGTTTTTCAGAAGCTAAACCTAAATCAAAACCTTTAGGCGTTAATCTAAAATCAGCATTATCTTGTCGTAATAAGGTTCTATATTCCGCACGAGAGGTAAACATTCTATAAGGCTCTTCTGTACCCTTTGTAATTAAATCGTCAATCAAAACTCCAATATAAGCCTCATCACGCTGTAAGGTAAACGCTTCTTTTTCCTGCACTTTTAGACTGGCATTTATACCCGCCATTAAACCTTGAGAAGCTGCTTCTTCATAACCAGTAGTTCCGTTAATTTGCCCTGCAAAATACAAGCCATCGACCAACTTGGTTTCTAAAGTATGCTTTAATTGTGTTGGTGGAAAATAATCGTATTCTATCGCGTAACCCGGTCTAAAGAATTTTACATTTTCAAAACCAACTACAGAACGCAATGCTTTAAATTGTACATCCTCTGGAAGCGACGTTGAGAACCCATTGATGTAATATTCGCAAGTATTCCAACCTTCCGGTTCCACAAATAATTGATGACGATCCTTATCTGCAAAGCGGTTAATTTTATCTTCAATAGACGGACAATAACGTGGCCCTACACTTTGAATTCTTCCGTTAAACATCGGCGAACGATCAAAGCCTTCACGAAGTAAATCATGAACCAATTCACTCGTGTAAGACATATGACAAGAGCGCTGTTGTGTTAGCGGTTTTGTAGTATCTAAATACGAGAATTTATGCGGATGCTCATCACCAGGTTGCTCAATCATTTTAGAGAAATCTAAAGAACGACCATCTACCCGCGGAGGCGTTCCGGTCTTCATTCTCCCTGATTCAAATCCTAAGTTTACGAGTTGTTCTGTTATCCCTGTTGCGGCCCTTTCTCCTGCTCTACCACCACCAAAGTTTTTATCTCCAATATGAATTAAACCATTTAAAAAAGTACCGTTAGTAAGTACAACAGATTTCGCCCTGACTTCAATTCCTAAAGAGGTTTTAACACCGACCACTTTATGATTTTCAACTAACAATCCAGAAACCATCTCCTGATAGAAATCTAAATTCTCAGTCCCTTCAAGGAGCATTCTCCAATCCTCAGCAAAACGCATACGATCACTCTGTACCCTCGGACTCCACATCGCTGGTCCCTTAGATTTATTAAGCATTTTAAATTGAATCGCAGAGGTATCAGAGACGACTCCACTATACCCACCAAGCGCATCAATTTCGCGCACAATTTGCCCTTTAGCAATCCCACCCATAGCAGGATTACAAGACATCTGTGCAATATTCTGAAGGTTCATGGTAATTAATAAGGTCTTACTTCCCATATTTGCAGCCGCCGCGGCAGCTTCACTCCCAGCATGTCCTGCACCAACTACGATAACATCGTAAACTTCATTAAACATAATTCATTTCTTTAATTGTTCCACGTGGAACATTTTCGATTTTACTTTCGTAGAATCCTATTTCAATACTATAACTAAGCTCGTATTCTATGCCATACTATTATACGATAACGCAACTAACAACTTGCAAATATACGCTTAAAGCCCGACTTAAAAATCCCGCTTTGCTAAATACCAATCTTCTTTAGATCGCATCACTTTTTCATCGGCTTCAGTCTTGTCTTTGTAACCGCAATAATGAAGAACCCCATGCACCATGACCCGGTTAATTTCATCCTTAAAGGAAACTTTAAAATCCTCGGCATTATCCTTTACACGGTCTACAGAAATATAAATATCGCCATGAAGTTCTTTCCCTAAAGAATAGTCAAAACTGATCACATCCGTAAGGGTATCATGATCTAAAAAATCGACATTCAATTGGTGTAAATAATCATCAGAACAAAAGATATAATTAATCTCTCCTTCATTACAATTTTCTTCTGTGATGGTCTTTGAAATCCAATCTGAAATTTGATCGGCCTGCTCTAAACTAAAGGCCGTTTCGTAATTAAAACTTATCATTTATAATGCTTTATTAACGAATGTAAACGCATCCGTTTTCTTATTATACGCTAAATATCTAAAGGTTGTTTTTGTAAATACCGTAGAAGTATGTTTTAATTTTTTATTCTCTTCTAAGGTCTTAATATAGGCTTTCTTATCGATCTCTTGGTATAAGGTTTCACTAGAGGCCCCATCCACTACTCCACCCGAAGCATCAATAGTAATTTCAAAATAACTCTTATTCTCACCAACAAAATAATAATCGCTAACTGCAGCAGGACCAAATGAAGGTACAGAATGTCTCATATTCTGTTGCATCATTAATTGCATTTGTTGCATCTGCCAATGGTGATGCCACCACCAATCGTAACGGTAATTATAAGTGTTTTTATTTACAAAATCGAAACGCACTTTTAACTTATTATCCTTAGTCGCGTTAATCGTCACTGTAGGTTCATTAACCTTCTTTGACGCTTGTTTTACAAACGCCTTAGTACTCTCAAAATTGTCCGCACTAAGCGATGGTTTTACATTCATAAGATCAGTAGAACTTTTAAAATCTGAATCGATTCCGAAGACATCTAAAACCGCCACTTCTTTTCCTAATTGCAATTGGTACAACTTATCATTATTTACATAAGAGGTACTTTTTTTAATTTTTAAATCTGGTTTTTCCCCACCAAAAACTAAGGTCTTTGCCGTCTGTTCTGAATCTCCATCTAAAGGAATTTTAACCACATTAGTTAAAGCCTCCTTAGTATTTTCTTCAGTAATTAAAACCGAAGTTCCATCACTATAGGCTCTAAACGTACTAATAGAACCATTAGCCACAAACTCATCATTATTAATAGCGTCAAGGTTACTATTAGACAAGGCCTTTAGAAAATCGGTAGAAGAAGCATCCGCTTTTACCGTAATTGTATTGATGGTTTCTGCTCCTTTAACATCAATAATTTTAACCTCTTCTTTATCGGAAAAGACCATTAAATTCTTATCCTTTTTTCTAATCAAGGTTTTAAAATCATCCGTTTCAATAGCCTCTGAAATTGAAGACGCGCCCGAACTTAAATTAAGATCTACAACGTTAATCATCTCATCGCGCCCAACCTTAGATTGGGTCACTAAACTTAAAATATCGTCGTTGTTATGAAAGGATAAAACGGAGGGTAACTTCTCAAAAATAACGGCCTTTACTTTGATGATTTCTTCCTCTTGATACAGATAAGGTATAATTTCAAAATTCTTGGTATCGGTGTTCTTTGCTATAATTAAATGGAAACTATTTTCACCTTCGGTATTCCCAGAAAAGGTCCCTTCTATTTTATAATGATCCGCTAAATGTATGGAATTTACAACCTCTAAATTAGGCGGTGCATGTAAGGCAAAAAGAGTAACGAAGAGTACGACTAATGTTTTCATATAATTTATGGTTTTGATTGATAAAATTCAATAACATATAAGCACACAAAAACACTATAGACTATTCTTCTTCACGTTTAAAGTACTCCTGTATTTTCTTTTTTAAATGCTCTTGCAAAGGTAAGGCTTGGCGATTTAAAATTTCAGTGGTATTAAAATATTGTTTCGCCGTTTTAATCGGGTCCACCTGATTTGGATTAAAGCTTTCGGTACTCGTTTCCGATTTACGCTTTTTATCTTGTCCTTGCATAAAAGTGGCATTCTCCATTTTTAGCAACTGATGCTGCACATCCATCATTTTTTGTAAGGTCTGATTGGTGAATCCCGTATTCAATAAATCTAATTCAATAGCCTCCATTTGCCGTATTAATTGACCGGCCGATTGTATGGTGCCATCTTTAGTTAAACGGTCCTCTAAGGCCTGTCTAAGTTGTTGCTGCTGCTGATATATTTTATACAACTCAGCGTTTTGCTCTTCAGATCCGCCTTCTCCATAACCATCATTCTTCTCCCCTTCACCATCGCCGTTAGGACCGTCACCTTTGCCTTTGCCTTTGCCTTTTTGCCCATTTTTGCCTTGCTGACCTTTAGAATTTCCTTCACCATCTTGTCCATTTTCTCCAGATTGTCCCGATTGACCACTTTTACCTTGCTGTCCTGATTGACCGTTTTCACCGGATTCGCCTTGTTGTCCTTCATTACCCGATTGCCCTTGCTCTCCTGGTTTTTCCCCTTCGCCTTCTTTTCCAGATTCACCAGGTTTTTCACCTTCACCTTTTTCTTTACCCTCCTCACCAGAGCTTCCTTCTTTACCTTTTTCAACGCCTTCTTCCATTTTTTTATTGAGCTCTTCTTGACTCATAATAATATCTGGAAGCGACTCGCCATCACCTTCACCTTGTCCCATTTGAGGCTGCATCGCCATTTCCATTTGATCTAAAAAATCACTAAGAAAATTAGCCAATTCATTGGTAGCAGTAACCGCATATTGTTGGGCGCCTACACCGAGGTAAATATTGTTTTCTGTTAATTGCGATAAGGCTTTATCAATATTAAAATAGACCTCGGTAATTTGTTTATTAACGTGTTCTGAAAGTTTAGGTTGACGCATAGAAAGGGCAAATAAACTATCGTCTATATGCTCAAAATGCCCACGGAGATTGCTCTGTTCTATGATATAACTTCCATACTTATTACTATTACTATCTAAATCTTCAAAAGTCTTCATAAGCGCCTCTTGATCAAAAGAATAATTTAATAAATTCTCTAAAATTTGACGTAGCGTATCCATATCTTCCGCATCTTGGCTACCACCACCGCCGCCACCAGACATAGACTGCTCTAATATTTCTGCCATCTTACGCATCTTCTTAGCAGCACTCTTTTGCTTTTCTTTGGCCTTTTCTTGCGCTTCTTGTGCTGCTTTAGGGTCTTGGTCACCTTCCTTCTTTTCCTGAGATTCTAGAGCCTCTTTCGCCGCCTTTTGATCGTATTTTATTTCATCCTCTAAAAATTCATCAGTAGGCACCTTCATCGGTTTCCTTAACTTTCTATCTTCACTTTTAAGGTCTTCTAAATCCTCTTGAAGTTGGTTAAATTCTTTATTCAATTCCTCTTGAGCGGCTTTCGAATTTTTATCTTTAGATTCTGATAGCTGCTCTTGCTTGTCGGATAATTCTTTCAATTCATTTGAAATCTTTTCCGCCTTCTTCATCACATAAAAACGTTTCGTCAACTCTAAAAGCTGTTGCATACTTCGTTTTTTATTCTTGTTTTGCTTGGCTAACTCTTCAAGTTTTTGCGTGAATTGTTCCTTATTAATTTTGTCCTTTAATTTCTCAAGTTCTTCAAGAAGCTTTTCATCTTTCTTAAGTTGTTCTTCATTATCTTTTAAACGTTCAATAAGATCGTCTTTAAAAGGATGCTCTTTCTGCTCTTCTTTTTGAAATTCTTGTAAATTGTCTTGAAGCTTTTTGTTGAAATTTTTCATCAACTGCTCCTGATTCTTCTGACGCTTTAAGAAGTCTTCAAATTTCTTTTTGTCATTAAAATTTAAACGTTCCTTTTCTTTTTGAGTTTTTGAAAATTCATCGAGACTCTTATCTTGCTCTTCAAGTTTTTGAAACGTTTTACTAATATCTTTGATGGTTTCACTTTGCTCATTAAGCTGTTTCTCCTCCGTTTCTTCTTTCGTTAATTTACGGTAATTAAA
Source organism: Winogradskyella arenosi (assembly GCF_003337305.1). Taxonomy (GTDB): domain Bacteria; phylum Bacteroidota; class Bacteroidia; order Flavobacteriales; family Flavobacteriaceae; genus Winogradskyella; species Winogradskyella arenosi. Next base: position 461,320 of record NZ_QPJO01000001.1, read on the forward strand.
CGTCGCGCTCTTGGTACGCTTATACTGATGGATGGCATCATTATCAAAAACTTCAAAATAGAGTTGGTAACTCACCCCCTCTTCTAAGTTAAATTGATTTGGAAAAGCACTAACAAATTCACTAAAATTAGCTTTGATCAAAGCCATGGGTACCACCACTTTTTTAGAACTGTCTTCAGCAGGATAATACACCATTTGCAATTTGCTTAAGCCGTAATCGTCGCTGGCCTGACCATAGAAATATAAACTTTGTTGATCTATAGAATCCTTTTGCACCTTTATAGTCAACTCCGGATGAAGATCCTTAACCACACTTATATTATAAGCTAAGTTTTCGTAATCCTTTAAATCTTGATTACTGGTGGTAAGGTTATAATTATAATGCTTAAAAAGTTGCTTGGTGGCTTCAAAATTGTCTTTAGCCTTTGCTGTAAACGTTAAGGTATCGTCAGCCAAAATTTGCACCTTAGTTGTCGCTTTGGTTTTGGCTTTCCATGTGACTTTGGTTCCTTCAGGAATGACAGCAGATCCTGTACTTTTTAAAACTTCATCTTGCTTTTGAGTATGAGCCGGATAATCTAAGACCATATCAAAATTGACAAGATTTGGTGTGTTCACCACCTGAAGTTGATAAGATTTTGAGGTTACTCCATTAGCCGTTAACCTAAATTCTAAAGCATCCTTAGGAAGGGTAAACGTATATTGAAATTGTCCTGGAGTTATAGGTTGTAAAAAATAAGACTGCCCGTTAAATTTAATTTCTGCATTTTCCGGAATCACCTCTCCTGCTGTAGACACATGGAGCTTAAAATCTTTATTTTCTACCGCCTCTAGCGATTCATTTAAAATAAAGAATTGAAACGGAGCCGGTGGTTCATAAGCCGTTTTGTAATTAACCACACGCTCATAGCTATCACTAAACCAATTTATTTTACCACTCACTAGAGAGACAACTAAAATAAGCACCGGAATCGCGGCATATTTTAAATATTTGGCATTCGATTTAAAATTAATAGCCGCTTTAAACGGAATGGATTGGAGTTCTAAAGACTTTTGTTCAATACTGGCAAGTAGTAGATCCGATTGTTGCGGACTTTGATTAAGCTGAAGGACGTTAAGCAACTTATCGTTAACTTCAGGAAAGTGATTACCAATTAAGGCCGAAGCCGTTTCAAAATTAATCCCTTTTCTCAGGTTGAATAAATGGAGTAACGGCAGCGCAATAAATTTTATAAAAAGCGTTACTTCTACGACCACAAACAGCCAAAATAAAATCGTCCGTGCGGTCGGATTTAACCATAATACATATTCAATAAATAAGGTTACCATAAAATAAAGCAAACCCATGGCAAAAAACAGAATAGCACCCTTTAGTAACGCATTGGTATAATACCGTTTAATGAATTCCTCTAATTTGCTTTTTATGGTTTCAAAATTGCTCATATATGATTCTAACTGACTAAACTACAATTTTATTTTTACTGTAATCGCCTCAAAATTGGTAAGATTCTGTTAATAATAGCCCTTTTTGTTGGAATATTTAGTTGAAATGCCTCGATTTTTAATTTTAAGCGCATTCAACACCGCTAATTTTTGAACTTTATTTTAGCACTATCGATAAAAAAGTATAGCCCTCACCCTTCCTACTTCACAGTGATAATTTTATCTTTGCACGAAATTCTGAAATAAATTCAGATTTACAAACCATTACGAAATTCTGTTATGTCTCAAAAAGTACGTGTGCGATTTGCACCAAGTCCAACAGGACCTTTACATATAGGTGGTGTAAGAACCGCTTTATTTAACTATTTATTTGCCAAGAAACATGGTGGTGACTTTGTTCTTAGAATTGAAGATACAGACCAAAACCGTTACGTAGAAGGCGCAGAAGATTACATTATACAATCTTTAGATTGGTGTGGAATGCCTTTTGATGAAGGTCCTGGAAAAAATGAAAAATTTGGTCCTTATAGACAAAGCGAACGTAAGCATTTGTACCGACAATATGCAGACGATTTAATTGCTAGCGGAAACGCGTATTACGCCTTTGATACAGCTGAGCAATTAGATGCTGAACGAAAAGGTCATGAAGCGGAAGGAAAAACATTTATCTACAATTGGCATAACCGTGAAAAAGGCCGCTTAGTCAACTCTTTAACCTTAAGCCCTGAAGAAACTAAAGCTAAGATTGAAGCTGGTGACGATTATGTGATTCGTTTTAAATCGCCACAAGATGAAACCCTACATTTAAAGGATATCATTAGAGGTAACATAAAAATTGACACTAATATTTTAGATGATAAAGTCTTATTTAAGAGTGATGGGATGCCAACCTACCACCTTGCTAATATTGTTGACGATCATTTAATGGAAATTACCCACGTGATTCGTGGTGAGGAGTGGTTACCTTCTTTAGCGTTACACCAATTATTATACAATGCTTTTGGTTGGAAGGCTCCAGAATTTGCCCACTTACCTTTAATTTTAAAACCAACAGGAAAAGGAAAGTTAAGCAAACGTGATGGTGATAAAATGGGATTCCCTGTATTTCCTTTAGAATATAACGCCGCAGATGGTAGCGTTTCTAGAGGATATAAAGAAGATGGTTATTTCCCTGAAGCTGTAGTTAACTTTTTAGCCTTTTTAGGATGGAATCCTGGTACCGAGCAAGAAATATTTAGCTTAGAGCAGTTAATTTCTGATTTCGATTTAGAAAAAGTGCATAAAGCAGGTGCACGTTTTGATCCCGATAAAACAAAATGGTTTAACCACCATTATATGCAACAACAGTTAGACTTAGATTTAGCGACTCAATTTAAAGCGATTCAACCAGAATTAGCGGAAATGGACGTTAATTACATTGCTTTAGTTGTAGGCTTAATTAAAGAACGTGCCACTTTTGTTAGCGATTTTTGGAACCTAAGTCACTTTTTCTTTACCACACCAACTTCCTTTGATGAAAAAGCTTCGAAAAAAGCACTTAAAGAAGGAACTGCTGATATCTTAAATAAGGTAATCGCCCTCGTTAATGCCACTGAAGATTTTACCGTAGAAAACCTTCAAACTGAAATTAAAGGTTGGATTACCACTAATGAGATTGGATTTGGAAAAGTAATGATGCCCTTAAGACTTGCCTTAGTTGGTGCCTTACAAGGTCCGGATGTATTTGATATTATGTTTATGATAGGAAAAGCAGAAACGGTTAAGCGTATCGAAAATTTAGTGCATACATTATAATTTATTGATACCTTTAAGATTCACTAAACAGTACCAACCATGCAATCTAATTATAAACTCGTTTTACTCCTATTTTTAGGGCTCAGTTTAAATGCCTTTGCTCAAACCAAAGCTGACGCTTTAAGAGACGCTAAAATAACGTCTAAAGCCGCAAAAGAGATGGATTTCGATCTGGTCTTAAAGCACACCTTACCTTCTGTCTTAGATATGATGGGTGGCAAAGATGCGGCTTTATCAGTTCTAAAAGCGACTTTTGAAGGCATGGAAGACCAAGGTTTTGTCTTTGAGAAGGCTAATGTTGTAAGTGTTTCTGAAGTGGTAGAAGAACAAGGCCAATACCGTTGTTTGGTAGAAAGCTATAAACAAATGCTTATGTCGGGGCAACGTATTTCTTCTACAAGTCACCTTTTAGGAATTTATAACGAGGCCGATAACTATTGGTGGTTTATTGAAACAAAGCAATTAAACAATAACGCTATGACTACGGAAATTTTACCGAATTTTAAAACGGGAATCGAAATTCCGGAAGATAGCGTGAGCATGGAAGCAGTCAAGTCTTAAATGGACTAGTTTTTATCCCATAAAAAAAACCTCATAATCTAAATTATGAGGTTTTTTTATGTTCAAATAAGACTAATTATCAAGCGTTTTCGTCTAAAACTTACTTAGAGTTCTGAAGCTTCAGCCACTAACAATTCATTCTTATCCGCTTTAGCTTTTGCAATAAACTCATCTATAGCTTCATTACGTTCTAAGCCTTTATTGAGTAGCACCTTTAACGCGATTAAAGTGGCAATACGTGTTCCTACTTTTTTAACTGCAGTACCAAATAATGGCTCTAATTCTTCATAAGCTACCTCTTCTGCAAGCTTTATGATTTCTGCCTTAGATTTTTCTTGTTTGGCCTCTGGGACATTGGTATATTTTTTACCTAATTGTTGTATCACACTTATCGCCGATCGTTTTTGCTGTGGGGCTTTAGTTTTATTTTGTCCTGGATTATTCTGCGTTTTTGGCTTTTGTTTAGCCCAACTGTCTCTTAAACCTACCGTTTTATTAAAGACTAAATGCTCAGTGGTAGAATCATCATCCACATTAAAATACCCTAAACGTTGAAATTGAAACTGCTCCCCTACTTTAGCCTCGGCTAAACTTGGTTCTAAATATCCTGTTTTCAGGGTTAGAGATTTCGGGTTAAGATGTTCCATAAAATCTTTATCCTTATCACTGTCTGGCGACTCGTGCATAAATAAACGATCGTACTCTCTAATTTCAGCTTTAATCGCATGTTTTATAGACACCCAATGGAGCGTACCTTTCACTTTTTTAGTGGTATCTTCATCATACGTACAGTGAATTTCAGTGATGTTCCCGTCCACATCTTTCACCACATCATTGGCTTGTATGATGTAAGCATTCTTTAAACGCACCTCACCACCAAGTTTTAACCTAAAGAATTTACTACCTGCTTCTTCCTTAAAATCTTCCTTTTCAATATAAATTTCTCTAGAAAAAGGCACTTTTCTAAATCCGGCGCTGTCATCCTCTTGATTATTTTCAGCATCTAACCATTCTTCTTTCCCTTCAGGATAATTCGTGATGACCACTTTTACAGGATCTAAAACCGCCATAACACGGTTTGCCGTTTTATTTAAATCTTCACGAATACAAAACTCAAGTAAAGACACATCGATTACATTTTCGCGCTTAGCAACCCCAACTTTTTTAATAAATTGACGTATAGAATTTGGTGTATAGCCACGACGACGTAAGCCAGAAATAGTTGGCATACGTGGATCATCCCAACCTGAAACGACACCTTCTTCTACCAATTTAAGCAATTTACGCTTACTCATTATGGTATAGCTTAAATTTAAACGGGCAAATTCGCGCTGTTTTGGTAACATTGGGTAATCTCCTTCTGCATATTGGTACACATGTTCTTTAAACCAATTATAAAGTTCACGGTGCGGTTTAAATTCTAAAGAACATAAAGAATGTGAAATTTGCTCTATATAATCGCTTTCCCCATGGGTCCAATCGTACATTGGGTAAATGCACCAATCGTTACCCGTGCGGTGATGCTCGGCATACATAATACGATACATCATAGGATCGCGCATAAGCATATTAGGGTGCTCCATATCTATTTTCGCACGTAAAATATGGGTCCCAGCAGGAAATTCGCCCGCTTTCATACGTTGAAATAAGTCTAAATTTTCTTCAACACTACGATCTCTATACGGACTGTTTTTCCCAACTTGTGTTGGTGTTCCTTTTTGTTCAGCAATAGCTTCAGAAGTTTGGCTGTCTACATAAGCTTTCCCGTCCTTTATCATTTGAAGGGCCCAATCGTATAACTTCTGAAAGTAATCTGAAGAATACAATTCATTTTCCCATTGGTAGCCTAACCACGCAATATCTCTCTTAATAGCATCCACATACTCTTGTTCTTCTTTTGATGGATTGGTATCATCAAATCTTAAGTTTACCGGAGCGTTATAGGTTTCTCCTAAGCCAAAGCTTATTCCTATAGCCTTAGTATGTCCTATATGCAAATACCCATTAGGTTCTGGTGGAAAACGAAATCGAAGTTTATCTTTTGCTAAGCCATTAGCTAAATCTTCCTCTATAATATGCTCAATAAAATTGAGTGCTTTTGTTTCTTCTGACATGCTTTTCTTTATAATTAACTGTTGAATATTTTAGGCCATTAAACCAGTCTAAAACGCAAAACCATCTTACACTCCTATTCTGCTATAAGACCCTACAAAATTACACAAATTGTGGGTATAATACTGTAACATTTTCACTGTGGTTTACACTTATCTATTGAACCTAAAACTATAATAATGATGAACTACCAATGTCCTAAATGTAATAACACGACCTATACCGTAGATCAGATGCGTGCCACGGGTGGAACTTTTTCTAAAATATTTGATATTCAAAATAAGAAATTTACTTCAGTGACTTGTAAAAAATGTACCTATACTGAATTTTATAAGGCTAAAACCAGTGCGATTAGTAACATTTTTGATTTGTTTACCAGCTAATATAAAAAACGGAAAAGTCTTGGTTGCCCATTATTTTAAAAGCGCCAATTTTAGCCTATTTTTGTAGTATGGGAAAAATTAAAGTTGAAAATATAAGAGTTTTTGCAAACCACGGCTGTTTAAAAGAAGAAACTGCTATTGGTAGTGATTACCGTGTAGATTTAGTTATTAAAGCGAATTTGCAAACGTCTGCCGTTTCTGACGAACTTAATGATACTGTAGATTACGTTTTACTCAACAAGGTGGTTAGAGAAGAAATGGCGATTCCGTCTAAACTTTTAGAAACCGTTGCTAAACGAATTTTAGACCGTGTTTTTGAGGAAGAATCGTTAATTACTAAGGCTACTGTAACCGTGAGCAAAATAAATCCGCCCATAGGTGGTGACGTTGAGATGGTTAGAATAAAAATGAGTCAGAAGCGAAAAAAGTGATGCTAATTAGGGGTTAACGTTAATAATTTTTATATTTGCGCTCTCAATGTACAATTGAGAATCCTATTTACAATATATAGGGTGTCGTGGCCGAGTGGCTAGGCAGTGGTCTGCAACACCATCTACAGCGGTTCGAATCCGCTCGACACCTCAGAAAATGAACCTCTAAGATCTCTTAGAGGTTTTTTTATGTTTTAAATTTTAAAAATATTCAGATGAATTGAAACGCGGTACGAAGTCTAACGCTTATAAGATCCTCAGAAAAACTCTAAGAAACCTTATGATAGCCCTATTTTTTTAACTTTTAGGAAAGTTTAGATGAATAAATACGTTGTTGGAATCTTATCGTTTTTGCGACCACAGAAAATCATCAAGAAAACACAATGGTAGCCTTATTTATTAATCTAGGAAAAAATAGATTCATAATTACACGGTTTAAAGCCGCTAAACAACTAAACAACCTCTAAGATCTTTTGCTGTTTATTTATGCTCAATATGTAAGCTTTAAATCAGATAAGTCTTCACTTCTACCGTATTTTAAATAGGTTTTAAGACCTTAAACCTAAATTGCTTGAACTGTGTTTCATTTTGAATTTAATGGACGTCAAAGAGGCTTTAAAGCTTAAATAGCCTTTTCCGAATGAACTGGAGAAAAGAAGTTGAACGGAATACTAGGAAGTACTGAAATTTAAATCGGATTCACGTTTTCTAACTGCTCAATTCCTCTTTCATAGAGATCAGGAAACAAGCCTTGGCTGAGTAATATAATCCCAAAAACTAAAATCACTAAAGCTACAATCTTCTTCGTTTTAAAAATACGACGCGGCGTCAGTTTACTTTTTAGACGTTTTGCCGCCGCTATTTTAACCAGATCGGTTAAAAAATAAGCTAACAACATGGTTACAATGAAAACGGTCACCCCATTTTCTGACTTGGTTATAGAGGTACCAATAACAATAAAGCCCAACCAACCGAGTAATACCCCAATATTGATAAAATTTAAAAGGAAACCTTTGATAAATAGCATGCCGTATTTCTTTTTAGGCAAGGCTATTTTATGGTGTTCTCTTACAATAGTTCTAAAGGATTTAGAGGTTTTAATAAAACTAATAAGTCCGTAAATAACCAAGAGCGCACCCCCGAAGACGAGTAGTTTAGGATCGTCCTTAATTTTCTCTAACAAGGAATCGGTACTGAGAAAAATGACAAAGATGAAAACAACATCTGCCAAAATAACTCCTAAATCAAAAATAATGGCACTAGTAAAGCCTTTGGTAGCACTAGTTTCTAATAATACAAAAAAAACTGGACCAATAGTAAAGGCTAATATAATTCCGAAGGGAATGGCTGTTAAGATATCGTCTAACATGTAAAAACTTGCGGTTTTTACAAAGGTAAGAAACTCAAGGCATATTACATACGTTTTATTGTACCTCCAAGCATTGTACTTTCATTAACCTCTTTAGGTTTACCATAGATAAATACACTACCACCTGCTTTAACTTTGGCATCTACCGTTTCTGAAGCATTGATATAAGCTTCACCTGCAGCATTTATACTGACTTGGGTATGTGCTGTAATCAAGGATTTAGCATTAACCTCGCCACCCGTATAAATGGAGATATCTTGCTGTTCAGAGCGTCCTGAAACGTTGATAAGCCCACCCGTTACAGCTCTTAAATTAGCATAAGTGGTTTCTAGTTCCGCAGTGATTTCAGCACCTTCTTGGGTTCTTAAATCAATTTCATACTGTTTTAATGGAGCTTTAAGCGTCACCTTAGCGCCTTCATTAGCATCTATTTCATCTACAGACGTAAAATACAATTGTACCACGGTGTCTTCACCATCGTAACTTTCTCTGATGTTCATTCTAATTTTCAGCTTTCCGTTGTTATTTACAACTTCTACATCTTTTCTGTTTTTACCAAAAATGACTACTTTATTTTCATTAGAAGCAATCATCTTAAGATGAATTAAATCAAAAACCTTAACAGTTGAAAAACTACCTATGTTTTTTTCTATAGACTCTTGAGCATTTATAAAAAGTGAACTACACAAAAGACATAACAGCAAAATATTTTTCATTACAATAACTTATTTTAAGGTCATTATTTTTTTACTAAATAACCATTTTAGTTGAATTTCCTCTCCCGATTGTTTTTTAACGATCCGACGCTGCGGCGTTAAAACCACAGTAATTACGGCCGATGCCACTGCTAATACCATTGAATTAATATCTTCAAAAATAAATTGAAGCATAAAACGTACGGCTACATAAATAACGGCGAATATGACAAAAACGTATACGCCAGCTTTGGTACTTGTTTTCATTATAGGATCACTTTTACAGCCGTACCGGTTACGGAAACCATGGTATAATTATGGGTTGTTAATTCTATTTCAACTTTTATGCCAACAACAGCATTGGCTTTTAATTTATTGGCATTGTCCAATAAATTTTGAAAGGCTTCTTCCTTTACGGTTTCAATACTCGATTGTATTTTACCGTAATATTTAGACATACTAAAGCCCATACCAATGCCCTCTTTGTTCATGGAGACCCCAGTAACAATACCGAGGTAGTTTACAATATTATACCCTTCAATAGAATTTGTCGTTGTAAGAATCATGTTTAAAATGTTTATGTATAAGACCTCATTAGGCCCAAACGTTACACTAAAAATTTAAGCTTCGTCTTCAGTTTCCGGTTTTCCCACCATATAAAAATCCAAATGCTTTTTCACTAAATCGGCATTTTTCACTTTTACAATAACTTCATCACCTAACTGGTACATGGTTCCGGTTTTGCTTCCAATCATAGCATACTGATCTTGATCAAACTGGTAGTGGTCGTCTTTCATATCTCTAACACTAACCATCCCTTCACATTTATTGGAAATAATTTCAATATAAATTCCCCAATCAGTAACTCCAGAAATAACGCCTAAGAATTCTTCATTTTCATGATCCTGCATAAAACGGATTTGCATGTACTTAATAGAATCACGTTCGGCTTTGGTGGCTAAGTACTCCATATTACTCGAGTGTTTACAACGTTCTTCGTACACCTCTTGGTTGGCCGATTTTTCGCCGTCTAAGTACTGTTGTAAAAGTCGGTGGGCCATAACATCGGGATAACGACGTATTGGCGATGTAAAATGGCTATAATAATCGAAGGCTAAACCGTAATGCCCAATATTGTGCGTGGTATACTCGGCCTTAGACATGGTTCTAATGGTAAGCGTATCGACTAGATTTTGCTCTTTTTTACCAACAACATCTTTAAGTAAATTATTTAAAGACGAAGAAATACTGCCTTTATCTTTAAAATTTAATCGGTGACCAAAACGTCCAACCACAGTTTGCAGTTGTGCCAGTTTAGATTCGTCCGGTTCATCGTGAACACGATACACAAACGTTTTTTCTGGTTTTTGCTTCCCAACAAATTCTGAAACTTTTCGGTTGGCTAATAGCATGAATTCTTCAATCATTTTATTAGCATCTTTACTGGTTTTAAAGAACACCCCAACCGGATTAGCCTCTTCATCTAAATTGAATTTCACTTCAACCTTATCAAAAGAGATTGCCCCATCGCGCATTCGTGCATTTCGCATTTTTCGCGCAAGCTGATTCATTTTTACTGTGGCCTGTGCAATTTCGGTAGTAGTTTGGTATTCTTCACCCGTTAATGATACTTCCTGCGGAATAGTGGTCTCTATTTTATCTGGGTGTTTTAAAACATCGACGTCATTGAGACCGGCATTGTTCTCAATAATAGCTTGAGCTTCTTCATAAGCAAAACGCGCATCAGAATACGTCACGGTTCTTCCAAACCACTGGTCTTTGATTTCACATTTTTCATTCATCTTAAAAACCGCCGAAAAAGTATATTTTTCTTCATGTGGACGTAAGGAACAAGCGCCATTAGATAAAACCTCTGGTAACATAGGCACCACACGATCTACTAAATAAATAGAAGTAGCACGCTCATAAGCTTCATCATCTAACACGGTACCTGGTTGCAAGTAATGTGAGACATCGGCAATATGAATTCCGATCTCATATAAGCCATCATCTAGAATTTTAAAGGATAAGGCATCATCGAAATCTTTGGCGTCCTTAGGATCGATGGTAAAGGTTAAATCTTTACGCATGTCGCGTCGTTTCGCAATCTCTTCGGCTTTAATTTCCAAATCAATATTATTGGCGTAAGCTTCGACCTCATGAGGGAACTCACTTGGTAAGCCATACTCTGCCAAAATGGAATGAATTTCGGTGCTGTGTTCTCCAGGTTTTCCTAACACCTGAATAACTTTTCCATTTGGTGAATCGGCTTTTTCTGGCCAATCTTCTAAAGACACCAAAACTTTGTCGCCATCTTCGGCTTTGTGAATTTTGTTTATCGGAACAAAAATATCGGTATACATTTTATTGTTGTCCACCACCACGAAAGCAAAATTCTTTTTGTCGTGAATTTGGATGGTTCCGACATATTCACTTTTGGCCCGTTTTACAATATTGGTAATCTCACCTTCTTGTTTGCCTCTGTGCTTTCTTTTGTACGCGTAGAATTCTACTTCGTCTCCATGTAAGGCTTTATTAATATTATTTGAGGCTATAAAAATATCGTCTTCAAAATCGTCTGAAATAATATAACCATTTCCTTTAGAAGCCATATCTAAAATTCCGGTATGGTATTCTGTATTAACGACAGCTTTAAACTTTCCACGATCTACTTCTTCAATTTCTTTTTTGGCTTTAAGTTGTTGAAGTTTTTTTATAATCTGGTTACGACTACTCGCATCATTGACGCCAAGCTTAGCTGCAATTTGTTTATAGTTGAAAGTTGATTTTCTATCTTTTTTTAAAATACTAAGAATTGTATTTGTAAGGTTGGAAATCTTATTATGTGAAGGTTTCCTTTTTCTCTTTTTTGTCATTTAATTGTAATCTTATTCGTTTCCTAAAAAGTGTTAGGAATTCTAAATTTAAACTCAATATAGGTAGAAGAGAAGATACTGAGTTTCTTACAAAGTTAAGCTATTAAAATTAAATAGTGTTTAGTAAAGGTTAAATTAATAAAAAGCTATAGTCATAAGGTAAAAAAAATGGGCTGTTTTTCAGATCAATTTAACCTGTAAAACCGGACTAGATTTTTGGCTATTCTACCGACTAAAATTAAGTCTCTTTTAGCACCTCTATTTTTAACTGATTTTGAAAATTAACTAAAGGTTAGGCTGAGGATAATTTATATTAAGGTAACACAAAAATGAGGTTCTATGTTCTATTTTTATAGCGGTCCTTAAAATTAAAGAAACGGAATATTCACCGGTTATATAAGACCTAAATTTTCATCTTATAAATAGGCTAAATTTTCAATTTTAAAGCCTCTAAAAACACTCGTTTTTTAGTGCTTTAGGTTATAAACATTGCAAGTAAATAGACTTAAAAATGGCGTTTTTTTATTTTCTGTTTTCTAAAAAAATCGAGGTTATCAACATCTATATTCATATCATCTTTTTACTTTAAAAATTTAAAAAATAAAATAATGGTTATTATAGTCTGTTAATATCTGATATAACTTTTAGAAGATTTATTTTGATAACTCGTAGTTTACAATTCGCTAGCATTTAATTAACAATTGATTTTTCTGTAACAAGTTCATTTATAAGAGAAATTTTAAGGTTATTAACAGCTGTTAATAACGATTGTTAATAGAATTTATGGATATGTTTATTTTAAAAAACTGTTAACTTCGTAAAAATGATGTTTAATAACTTAATCGAAAAAAAACGCTAACTAATTAGGTTTTTAATTTCTGATTCTTGTTTGAAAAATTTTATGGATAATCCTAATTTTCCTTATCAATAGTTATGAACAGATATTAACATTTATTTTTCAGTTTATCTTGAGTTATTAACAATGTTAATAACTCCGATTTTTGGACACTCGAAACAAAGTTAAAACTAATGGATAACTAAGCCCTCATAAGTTGTGCTTACTTGTAAGCAATTATTAACTTTGAGCTTGAATAAAAAAACTCATTTATTATGACTATTTCAATAGGAAACGATCACGCAGGTCCAGATTACAAATTTGCAATTGTAAAACATTTAGAAGCCAAAGGGCATACAATTACCAACTACGGAACCGACACTTTAGACAGTGTAGATTACCCCGATTTTGTACACCCAGTTGCCAAGGATGTTGATGCCAATAAAGTTGATTTTGGGATCCTTATTTGTGGGAGTGCAAACGGTGTCGCAATGACCGCAAATAAATACCCTAATGTGAGAGCTGGGGTTTGTTGGACAAACGAAATTACCGAGCTTACACGCCTCCATAACAACGCTAATATTATCTGTGTTCCGGCTCGTTTTACATCGATTCCTCAAGCTATAAAAATGGTCGATACATTTTTGGAAACGGCTTTTGAAGGTGGACGTCATCAAAACAGAGTTGATAAGATTTCACTATCCTGTTAACCTAAAAAGGTCCGTAAAAAGGTAGACCATGAGTCATTCACATCCCCATATTCCTGCAACAGATTTAAGCGGCAAAAAGCTCTTAATATCTATTGTTTTAAATATTGTTATCACCTTAGCACAAGTGGTGGGTGGACTCCTTTCTGGGAGTCTGTCACTGCTTAGTGATGCCTTGCATAATTTTAGTGATGTGGTGTCTTTAATCGTGAGCTATATCGCCTCTAAATTATCAAAACAAAAGGCTTCAATTAATAGAACTTTTGGCTATAAAAGAGCTGAAATTTTGGCCGCATTTATCAATGCTTCCACACTAATTATTGTTGCTGTTTTATTAATTATTGAGGCGATAAAACGGTTTAGTGATCCGCATGAAGTGGCCTCAGATTTGGTGATCGCTTTGTCTATAATTGCGATTATTGGGAATGGTTTAAGTGTGCTCCTTTTACGAAAAGATGCAAAGAATAACATCAATATGCGCTCCGCATATTTGCATTTATTTACCGATATGTTAGCCAGTGTGGCGGTATTAATTGGAGGTATATTAATGAAATTTTACCAGCTTTTTTGGGTAGATAGTTTACTAACCCTCCTTATTGCTTTGTATTTAATTTGGGTGGCTTATGACCTTTTAAAGGTGTCTACTAAAATGCTCATGTTATTTACGCCAGACACTATTAGTATTAAAGAGGTGGTTAGAGCTGTAAATAAGCTTCCAAAAGTGGCTAAAATACACCATGTGCATCTCTGGAATTTAAGCGATGATGAGTTGCATTTAGAAGCGCATTTAGACCTTAAAGAGGACATTTCTATTACCGCTTTTAACGATTTATTGCTGAAGATAGAAACGTTATTGCATGAGAAATTCAATATTAATCATGTTACCATTCAACCAGAATTTAATAAAGAAGACCCTAAAGAAGTTATCGTTCAAGATTAAATTTCGTCATTATAAAGATTAAGTATGTTAGCTATTAAAATAAAAACTTTTGATGAATTATCCACTCAAGAGCTCTATGAATTGCTACAATTGCGTAGTGAAGTTTTTGTTGTAGAACAAGATTGTGTTTACCAAGATATCGACGGAAAAGACCAAAAAGCGCTTCATGTTTTAGGGTATAGTGAAGGTGAATTAGTGGCCTACACCCGCATTTTTGATGCAGGATATTATTTTAAGGAAAGCAGTATTGGACGCGTTATAGTGAGATCTAAGGCACGGAAGCTAAATTATGGCTATACTATTATGGAAGCTTCTATTGCAGCTATTAAATCGCATTATAACACGACGAGTATCCGAATTTCGGCACAACGCTACTTAATAGGGTTCTATACAAACTTAGGATTTGTTGCTGTTGGTGAGGATTACCTAGAAGATGGTATTCCGCATATTAATATGATCATGTCTTAATTAGTCTTCATCGTAAACGCGAGTCACCACAATTTCTACACGTCGATCTAATTCTGGTTCGCCACCAAGGGGATATTTTCTACGCATTCCGGCAAATTTCATACGGTAATGCTTTACACCTTTGTCTATTAGATAATCATAGATATACTTAGCTCTTGCTAGCGATAAATTACGCTTTTTAGTCTTACGATCAACCGCATCTCTTTGCCCTTGTGTACAGCACACATGACCTTCAATAGTGAAATAGATGTTGGTTCTTTTGGCTAATATTTCAGCAATTCTATCAAGAACTAGTTTAGATTCCTTTGTTAAATAGCTATACCCGGTTCTAAATAATAGATTTTCTAAAAGAATTTTATCGCCTTCTTTAAGGTCACCCTTTAATAAATCTTCAGTGCTTTCTGGTTTTGGTGCCTCTACAACTACAGGTTCTGGTGGGGATAACGGCGTTACAATAATCTCTACTTTTCGGTTTAATCCACGGATTTTATTAAGATCATTTTCCTTAATAATGTTCACCAAAATTTTTCCTTTTCCATCGACATTAGTCATTTTTGACTCGTCAAATTTATTATCAGAAAACACTTTTTTTATGGCATCGGCTCTATTCTGAGATAAAACTAAGTTATAATTGTCGCTACCTCTATCATCCGTAAAACCGTATATGGTAACCTTTTCGATATTAATATCTTTAATTTTAGATAAGAAAAGTAATAATCTACTATGCTCGGTTTCGGGAATGTCGTGCTGATCTGTTTCGAAATAGACCTCGTGTTTCAATTCCTTTTGAGCAAAAGACAATTGAAAACAAAAGCATAAAAAGATAATAAGGGATTTCATTTGTTGTAATTTTCTTGTTGCAGAAAAGGATTGTGTCAATAAATATAGAAAAATAATGTTCTACCTCAAAATACTCGCATATTGAGTAGGATTATTTAGAATGCTTAAAGCCTTTTTTATTTCTGAATTGTGACTGGTGTAGTAGGTATAAAGCCCTTCACTATAAAAATAACGCTTAATAATCTCATCGGTGAGTAAGGCGTTTAGTTGGGTTTTATTCTCCTCGATAGCCATGGTTTTATAGGCTTCTAAAGTTTGGGTTAAATCTTTAAAATCGGAGGCAATGACGTTGTCTAAAGCTTCTTCTTTAGCCACTAAAATAGCTTCGTTTAAAGCCTTTTCTGTTTTAGTTTCAAAATTAAAGCCGCTTTTTTTGACGTAGTTTTTAAAGTTTTTGAAATCCGCATTAGAGAGTTCAAAGGTCTTTAAATCTTCAACCTTATTGTTGTAATAATACTCGGTAGCAAAGTTGAATATTAAATTTTCAGTCGAGATCGCTTTAGTTACCGGTGTATGTTTAGAGAATTCCACTTCTACATCGGGTTCTACACCACCACCATCGTAAACATTACGGCCATTTTTAGTTTTAAAGGCGTTATAGTTTTCTTGCTTTGTTCTGGTGGCTTTTCCATTTTCATCGCGATTCCAATAATCTAAAGCCTGAATACAACGTCCAGATGGGGTATAATATCTAGAGATTGTAATTTTCATTTGCGTGCCATAGGTTAGGGCTTTTGGACGTTGAACAAGACCTTTTCCAAAACTACGTGTTCCAACTACAACGGCACGGTCCATATCTTGTAAAGCGCCCGAAACGATTTCACTTGCAGAGGCACTTTTACCGTTAATTAAAACGACCAATGGCATCTGTGTATCTACGGGTTCGCGTTGCGTATAATAGGTTTTGTTGTATTTCTTTACTTTAGATTTAGTGGTTACTACCAACTGATCTTTAGGGACAAAAATATTGGTAACATTGACAGCTTCACTTAGTAAACCTCCAGGATTACCTCTAAGATCTAAAATAAGTTGCGTGGCGCCTTGATTCTTTAAGGCTTTAATAGCACTGATGGTTTCGGCGGATGCTTTTTGGTTAAATTTTCTAAGCACTACATAACCGGTATGCGTATCAATCATGTTGTAATAGGGTACAGCTTTGATTTCTAAAGACTCTCTAATGATAGAAACGGTAGCTGTTTTACCTTGTCTTTTGTAAGTAACCGCTACTTCTGTACCAGCGGCGCCTTGTAATAAATTGGCCGCATCATCTTTAAAATCGGCCACCGATATTTTATCAACTTTAATAATTTCATCACCTGCTTTAAGGCCTGCTTTGTCAGCCGCATATCCTTGGTAAGGTTCTACAATAACTAGTTTATCTTCTAAGGTTAAGACTTTGGCTCCAATACCTGTATAATCACCGGCATTATTAATTCTAGAGGCTTCTACGTCTTGTTCGTTGTAAAATTGTGTGTAAGGATCTAAATCATCTAACATGCTTTTTATCGCGGTATCCATAAGGTCACCAGGATTGGTATCATCCACATAATTCATATTAATTTCTTTGAAAAGTGTGGTAAAGATTTCAATCTGTTTTGCGATTTCAAAAAAGTCATTTTTAAAAGCCGTAGTGCTAAAGAAAATGAGAAGGGCAATTGCGGGAATGACTATTTTTTTTTGAAGCAATGTTTTCATGTTTCAGACGTATTGGACTCTGATGTTTCAATCAAAGGCTCATTTTTAAGTAAAAATTTTTTAAATAACTGTTGGATGCTCTTATTCAGTTTATCAAAGGTGGTGGCATCCTTACTAAGGTACAAAATCATAAACGCATAAGAATGCGAATTAGTGTTAAAATACTGTGGTTTATTAAGGCGATATACCTCACGTAAGAGTCTTTTAATTTGATTTCTAGCCACAGCGGTTTTGTGCAAACGCTTGCTCACCGAAACTCCTGTTTTTAGCTGAGAACCATCCTCAAATTCGGTTTTAAGATACACCAATCTTAACGGATAAGCGGTAACGGCTTTCCCTTCTGTAAAAAGCTGATCTATTAGCTTTTTACTTTTTAATTTATCTTTCTTAGTGTATTTAAAACTCATTAGGTTGCATCTATAATAGCGCAAAAATAGAAAACCGCATCAACTTGATGCGGTTTTGTGAGATTTATATTATTGGTAAGGCTTATTTAGACCATACATTATTTTCTCGTTTTACGTCTGCCATCCTTTGTGAGGCATCAATTTCAACAGATTTTACAGCTTTTTTAGCTTCAAAAGTATAGGTTGGTATAGCCCAAGCCCAATCGTTAATAAGCGTTGCTGAAGTTGGTTTTTCACCACGCATCATTTGTAATGGAATATAAAATGATTCCGTTGTACCATCTACATAAGTCACTTCTAAATCTATAGGCATTGGCATTAAACCAATACGTTCTAGCGTAATTGTATTGCCTTCTACCGCATTTACAGCATAATCAATAGTGTTAGTGGTTTGTGCAAAATCTATAAAATACCAATCCAATTCTAAGTTTGTAACGCGTTCTGCTGTTCGGATAATATCGAAGGGCTTAGGGTGTTTAAATTTAAAATCTTGGTAGTATTTTTTAATGGTAGCTTCTAAATTCTCTTGCCCAATAACATAACCTAACTGTGCTAAAAATACCGCGCCTTTACTGTACGCTGCGGCACTATACGCTTGGTTATATTTATAGCGGTCTGAGTGTGTGGTTAAAGGTTGCTCTACCCCAGAATTGGCCAAAGCGATGTAACCTGCATAGGTTCTAGCAAGTGGATTATCGCTCTTTTTTTCTTTAAAAAGTTCCATAGCCAAAGTAGAAATATAGGTTGTAAACCCTTCATCCATCCACTCGTGCTTAGATTCATTACTGGCTAATAAAAATTGAAACCAAGTATGGGCTAACTCATGTGCTGTAACGCCTAATAAGCTTCTGTAGCTTCTTTGGCCTGTAATTAAGGTAGACATTGCATATTCCATACCACCATCACCACCTTGAATCACGGAGTACTGCTCATAAGGGTAGGTCCCAACAGAAGTACTAAAAAATGACATTAACTCTGCCGTATCGGCTTGAAGTTTTTTCCAGTTTTCAAGATATTGAGGCTCTAAATCCTTTTTGTAATAGAAGTTTAAAAGTGGACCATTAGTGACCTGAAATGTATCATGGATAAAATCTGGATCTGCAGCCCAAGTAAAATCATGTACATTTGGAGCTTTAAAATGCAGGGTTTTCTTTCCTGATTTTACTGTTGGTTCACCTTGTAAGTATCCGGTACCTCCTACTACATAGTTTTCATCAATGGTTAGTTTGATATCAAAATCACCCCAAACACCATGAAATTCTCTTCCGATGTACGGATCTGCGTGCCATCCTTCATCATCGTATTCCGCTAATTTAGGATACCATTGCGCCATAGATAAGGCAACACCTTCTTTATTGTTTCTTCCTGAACGACGGATTTGAACAGGCACCTGCGCATCAAAATCCATATCGAAAGTTACGTTCTCACCAGGTTGAATAGGCTCAGCTAAACGAACTTCTAAAACAGTCCCCACAGTATTATAACTGATGGCTTTACCATTTTGTTTTAGTGCATTTACTTTAATATATCCAATTTCATCAGGACCAAGCTGACTAATTCTACTGCCTACACGAGGATCTGGATCTTGAATGGTACGTGAGCGTACATCCATTTCGCTACCAGGTTGAAAGGCATTAAAATAAAGATGGTAATACACTCGGTGTAATACGTCTGGCGAGTTATTAGTGTAAACTAATTTTTGCTTCCCTTGGTATTGGTAGCTGTTAACGTCCATGTCTATATCCATGGCATAGTCTACATGCTGCTGCCAATAACGGTTGGTTACCTTACTAGTCGTTGTAACATCTGCGCTAGGCTGAACCGCCGAGCCACAAGATGTTAAAACGAGAAGTAATAAGAGATTTATTTTAAAAAATTTCATGTCTTATAGTTTTGAAGCCATAATTAAGGCGTTGTAAGCATTGACAATGCGTCCAGAAGTCGATAAATCTGAAAAAGGTTTCACATTTGAAGCATCACCACCAACGACAACTTTAGTCGGTATTGCTAAGCCAGAATTTAAAATAACTTGCTTTACTTGCGCCGCAGATAATTTAGGAAAGTAAGAACGTACTAAAGCTACAACTCCTGCTACAGATGGAGAGGCCATTGATGTACCGCTGATACTTTTGTAATCGTTATCTGGGAAAGTTGAGTAAATTGCAGAACCAGGAGCAAAAACATCAACGTTCTTTTTTCCGTAGTTAGAGAAACTTGATACAATTTTAGAACCGTATTTAGAAGTGATTGAACCAACTCTGATATAAGTTTCAGAAATTTCTACAAAATTTACATTGTCATCAGGGAAGTTTGTGCCTTCATCTACATTTTTACTGTCGTTACCAGCAGCATGTACAAAAACCACATCATTATCTGAAGCGTATTTAATTGCATCTCTTACCCATTCTGCATGAGGAGAAAAAGATTTACCAAAACTTCCATTAATAACTTGTGCACCATTATCTACAGCGTAACGGATAGCTAAGGCTACATCTTTATCATACTCATCACCGTTAGGTACTGCTCTAATAGACATAATTTCTACATTATTAGCAACACCATCTACACCAATACCATTATGACGCTCTGCAGCAATAATACCTGCAACGTGTGTACCGTGAGATTCTGAATTTTTAACAGGCTTTACATTACCATTTCCGTATCCGATATCTGATAAATCATTGATATCATCTCCAGTTGTACGTCCTGAAAAATCAGGATTAAAGTGGAAGTTTAAACGCTCGTTAATCCCAACTAAGGCATTGTTAATTTCAGTTTGAGCTTCCGCTAAACTAAAACCATTTGCGTTCATTCCATTGGCAACTTGGATGGCTTGCGATAACATCTCATCTTCAGTTGTGATAGCGTTTACCTCTTCAATTGTATAATCGCTTTTACCAAAGTGCTTTGTTAAAGTAGCATCAGCTCCTTTTATAGCTTGCGCAATCTGATCGTATCTTGCTTTAGCATCAACGTATTGTTTAGACTCATCTTCAAGAAGTTTTACAGCCTCGTCATAACGTGGATCTGTAGTGTCTCCACTGGCAATTAAGCGTACATATTCTAATTGTTCATCATAGGCATCTCCTAAGAAATTCCAACCATGAATATCATCTATATAGCCATTTTTATCATCGTCAATCCCGTTATTAGGAATTTCATCTTCATTAGTCCATAATACATTTTGTAAATCTTCATGATCAATATCAATACCAGAATCGATTACAGCAACGATAACTTTACTTCCTTTTTTGTCTTTAATAATTTCATCATAAGCTTTATCTACACTCATCCCTGGGATGGTATCTTTAATAAGGTCTAAATGTCCCCAGTGTTTCTTTTCTGCGTCTGTTAAATCAGATACTTTTAGAGGTGTAGCATCAATATTTTCAATCGGTGTAGAAAGAATTTCTGCAGTACTACCACAACCTACAAATAAGGCTCCAGCAAGACTTAAATATGCTAATGATCTGTAATTAAATTTCATTTGTTTTTAGTTTAAGTTTAAATGATCATATTCCTATTACGTAGGTCAGTTACTTATAGAAATAAGCAGGCTTATTACGCGCTTAGGAATATGTTGTTTATGTTTAGTTGAATATTTCTTGAGTTGTAAAAGTGTCCTTAAGGCGCACTCCTTTTTCGGTATGTTTTACCGTAATAATTTCGTTATGCGCATCGTGTTCTAAAAATAAAAAGAGTTCTTGGTCTGCAGCTTTATTAAGAAACAGCTCTTTTTCATCTAGGGTGAGCAGGGGTCTGGTATCGTAACCCATAACAAATGGCATAGGTAAATGGCCTACGGTAGGTAATAAATCGGCCATAAAACAAATGGTTTTACCTTTATAATGAATCATAGGAATCATCTGCTTATCGGTATGGCCATCTGCAAAAAAAATATCGAAACCAAGGGCCGAATTTTCTAAAATATGATTTTCAGGTAAGCCTGTAAATTTTAATTGACCACTTTCTTCCATCGGTAAGATATTTTCCTTTAAGAAGGAAGCACGTTCTCTACGATTGGGTTCTGTAGCCCATTTCCAATGGTCTGCATTACTCCAAAAATGAGCGTTTTTAAAGGCGGGTTCGTAACCGGTACGGTTTTTATTCCATTGTACACTTCCACCACAGTGGTCAAAATGTAAATGGGTCATAAATACGTCGGTAATATCATCGCGATGAAAACCATGAGCCGCTAAAGATTTATCAATGCTATGATCGCCCCAAAGGTAGTAATAGCCAAAAAACTTTTCGCTTTGTTTATTGCCCATACCCGTATCAATAAGTATCAGACGGTCCCCATCTTCAATTAATAAGCAGCGCGCTGCTATATCAATCATATTATTCGCATCAGCAGGGTTGGTACGTTGCCATAAAGGTTTGGGTACAACACCAAACATAGCACCACCATCTAATTTAAAGTTCCCGCTTTCTATAGGATATAGCTTCATATTCTGAATTTAAAAAGATAGACTGTGCAAAGTACTAAAACCATCAAAATTAAACGATGAAACGGTCAATTATTAGGGCATATTTAACAAATTGATTTGACAAGTTTTTAACTCCCTTTAAAAATAATTACATTTAGAAGGTATAAATGAATGTCTCATGGAAAAATTATCAAAATCCCCTTTAAAAATGAAGAAGATCAAACTCTTACGTTTTGGGCGTGATTTTAAGCCCGATCAGCAAGTTATTTTACGCGATTATTTAGCTATTGAGCGGACACGTTTGGCCAATGAACGTACCCTTCTCTCCTACATTCGGTCTTCCTTATACTTACTTTTAGGGGCTATTGCCTTATTCCAACTCAAAGAATTTTCAAATTTTGAATACTTAGCCTTAGGAGCTTTAGTGTTTAGTATTTTGTTTTTTATCATTGGGGTGTACCGATTTACCTTATTAAAAAAGAGTTTAAAGCGGGTGTATTACAAGTCGGAAGATAAGGAAGCCAGTAAAGATGAAAATGAATAAGGGGAAGACATGCAATTGTGTTGAAGATGTAAATTTAAATCTGCTATAAAGGTAGAATTTAGTATTTTCACAAAAAAAGTAAATCAATGTTAGAACTTGCTGGAATTATCATTCTAGGAATATTGGCACAATGGGTGGCGTGGAAATTTAAGATTCCTGCTATCTTGCCTTTAATTTTAATAGGATTATTAGTAGGCCCTATTGCTGCAGAATTTTTAAGTGAAGATGGAACCAAGTGGATTGAACCTATTTATAATCCTCAATTGGACCAATACGGAAAACCAATATTAGATGAATTTGGAAAGCTCATTACCGGAAAAGGTTTGTTTCCAGGAGATAGTTTGTATTATTTTGTGTCCTTAGCCATTAGTATTATTTTATTTGAAGGAGGCTTAACGCTTAAGCGTTCTGAAATTAAAAATGTAGGCCCTGTGATTACTAAATTAATCACGGTAGGTTCTGCAATCACCTTTTTTGGTGCCGGTATTGTAGCACATTTTATTTTTGAATTAAGTTGGGATGTTTCCTTCTTATTTGCTGGTTTAATCATAGTCACCGGACCAACAGTAATTACGCCAATCTTAAGGAATATTCCACTTAAAAAAGACGTTTCGGCGGTCTTGAAGTGGGAAGGAATATTAATTGATCCTATTGGGGCCTTAGTGGCCGTATTGGTTTTTGAATTTATTAGTGTTGGTGGCGATAGCGGTTTTACAAAGACAGCCCTTATTGAGTTTGGTAAAATTGTATTATTTGGTACTACCTTCGGGTTTACCTTTGCCCATGCCCTAGCCTTTGCTATCAACAAAAAATTAATTCCACATTATCTGTTAAACGTGGTCTCTTTGTCTACGGTACTCTTGGTTTTTGTGGAGTCCGAATTGTTTGCTCACGAGTCTGGTTTACTCGCCGTAGTGGTTATGGGGATGGTGTTAGGAAATAGTAAATTAGAGAATTTAAAAGAGCTATTGTACTTTAAAGAATCTTTAAGTGTATTATTAATTTCTATTTTATTTATCCTTTTAGCGGCTAATATTGACATTTCAGATTTACTCTTGTTATACACTTGGAAAACGGCTATTCTTTTTGCTATTGTGGTCTTTGTTATTAGGCCTATTGCCGTTTTTGTAAGTACGCAAGGTTCTAAATTAAACCTCAATGAAAAGCTATTTATCAGCTGGGTTGGTCCACGTGGTATTGTAGCGGCAGGTATTGCTTCTTTATTTGGAAGTAAACTAATGAAGCAAGGCGTTGAAGGTGCCGAGTACATTACACCTTTGGTGTTTATGATTGTTTTAGGTACCGTATTATTAAATGCTACTACGGCGCGTTTGTTTGCCCGTTTAGTAGGCGTATTCCTTACTAAATCTAATGGTATTTTAATTGTTGGTGCTTCAAAACTACCGCGCTTATTAGGGCATTATTTGGTAAACAATGGCAGACATGTGGTGCTTATAGATAGCAATCAAAATAATATTGATAAGGCCCAAGAATTGGGATTAGAAGCGTTAAGCAGTAATATTTATTCGGATACGCTTTCGGATAATATTGAACTTAACGATGTTGGTTATATTATGGCTATGACCGGAAACTCGGACATTAATGCTTATGTCATTGAAAAGTTCAGTAAAGAGTTTGGTGAAAATGGTTCTTATAGATTGGTGACTTCCGATGAGATGAATGATCCTGATAAGAGTCCGAAAGAAGGTTTATTTTCTCCTACCGATGACTATATAAACTTAACGGAAGTTACCCGTAAATATCCTGCGATACAAGAGGTTGACATTGATGATGCAACGCATTATGCCAGTCTTATTGAATTAGCGAGTAAGGATAAATACATGATTCCTTTATTTTTGAAGGATGATGAAGGTGAGCTTCATATTATATCGGTTTACGATACTAAAGCGGAAGCTATAGGGAAAGACTACAAATTAGTGTATTTAGGTAAACCTTATGACGTTGAAAAAGTGACTAATGAAGAACAACAATAGTTGATTGGAAAAAGAGCTTGTAAACGGTTTTATTCATAAAAAAAGATTCCCACTTTCGTAGGAATCTTTTTTAGTTTTAAGCGGCATTAAAAAATTAATCATTCAATTTTAAAACGGCCATAAAGGCTTGCTGAGGAATTTCTACATTTCCTACTTGGCGCATACGTTTCTTACCTTTCTTCTGCTTTTCTAATAACTTACGTTTACGAGAAATATCTCCACCATAACATTTAGCGGTAACATCTTTTCTTAAGGCTTTAACGGTTTCACGCGCAATAATTTTCGCTCCAATGGCAGCTTGAATTGGAATATCGAACTGTTGTCTTGGAATTAATTCCTTTAATTTTTCACACATCTTTTTACCGATGTTATGAGCGTTATCAGCGTGGATTAATGCTGATAGTGCATCTACAGGCTGAGCGTTTAATAAAACGTCTAAACGTACTAATTTAGAGGTTTTCATACCAATTGGGTGGTAATCAAAAGAGGCATAACCTTTAGAAACCGTTTTTAAACGATCGTAAAAATCAAAAACAATTTCTGCGAGTGGCATTTCAAAAATTAATTCTACACGTTCTGTGGTTAAATAGGTCTGATTTACAATCATTCCTCGTTTTTCTATACAAAGACTCATTACGTTTCCAACAAAATCAGATTTGGTAATAATAGTGGCTTTTATAAAAGGTTCCTCTACCCTATTTACGGTTGTAGGTTCGGGTAAATCACTTGGATTATTTACAATAAAAGCTTCATCAGGGTTTTTATTGGTATAGGCATGGTAAGATACGTTAGGTACGGTGGTAATCACGGTCATATCAAACTCACGTTCTAAACGTTCTTGGATAATTTCCATATGAAGCATTCCTAAGAAACCACAACGGAATCCAAACCCTAAGGCTGCAGAACTTTCTGGAGCAAAAACCAATGACGCATCATTAAGTTGTAATTTTTCCATAGAGTTTCTTAACTCCTCATAATCTTCGGTGTCTACAGGGTAAATTCCGGCAAAAACCATAGGTTTCACGTCCTCAAATCCTCCAATAATATTGGTGGTTGGATTAGCAAAATCTGTAATGGTATCTCCTACCTTAACTTCTTTTGCCGTTTTAATTCCTGTAATTAAGTAGCCTACATCACCTGCTTTTACGCTTTGTTTTGCAACTTGATTTAGTTTTAAGGTTCCTACTTCATCTGCAAAATATTCCTTATCCGTAGCGACGAACTTAATTTTTTGTCCTTTTTTAATTTCCCCATTAAAGACTCTAAAGTAAGTTTCAATACCTCTAAAGGTATTGTAAACAGAGTCGAAAATTAAGGCTTGTAAAGGTTCATCTACATTTCCTACTGGCGCCGGAATACGTTCAATAATGGCTTCTAAAATATTTTCAACACCAAAACCGGTCTTTCCACTAGCATGGATGACCTCTTCAGGATCGCAACCTAAAAGATCTACAATATCATCTGTAACTTCTTCTGGATTGGCACTTGGTAAATCGACTTTATTTAAAACAGGAATAATCTCTAGATCATTTTCTAAAGCTAAATACAGGTTAGAAATGGTTTGTGCTTGAATACTTTGTGCGGCATCTACAATTAATAACGCGCCTTCACAAGCGGCAATAGATCGTGATACTTCATAAGAAAAATCAACGTGGCCAGGCGTGTCAATAAGGTTTAAAACATAGTTTTCTCCTTTGTATATATAATCCATTTGAATGGCATGCGACTTAATAGTGATGCCTCGTTCACGTTCCAAATCCATACTGTCTAAAAGTTGCGCTTGTTGTTCACGCGCGGTTACAGAACCTGTAACATCTAATAAACGGTCGGCCAGGGTACTTTTACCGTGATCAATATGGGCTATAATACAAAAATTACGAATGTTTTTCATGTCTTTATTCTAAGGCAATAATCTAATTTGCAAATATAATCGAATTCTTGTGCATTAAGGTATCAATTTCAACAATAAAAAGTATAAGCATTACGTAAAAACCACAAGAGAATTAAAAAAACAATTTATATATTGCAAAACAAACCTAATTTTATGATTATTAGCTTACGCCATTGTTTTTGTGTGATTTTTTCTGTTTTAAGTTTATCTCTTTTCTCACAAGAATACAGCGTCTCCGGAAAGGTTGTGGATGTCAATCAGCGTCCCATAGAATTTGCAAATGTTGTTGTTCTAAACGCCATCGATGAAGATTATTTAACCGGAACCTCTACCGATGAAACCGGACATTTTACCCTAGAGCGCCTAGAAGAAGATAGCTTCTTTTTAAAGATTAGCTATATGGGTTTTGAGGATTATTATCAAAAAATAGAGCTCACTAAAGATTTAGATTTAAAAGTCATTACGCTTAAGGAAACCGCCGAAACTCTTGGTGAAGTTACCGTTGTTGCTAAAAAACCAACCATTACCAGAAAGCCGGATCGCTTAGTTTTTAATGTAGAAAATACGGCTCTTATAGAAGGATCTACCTTAAGTGTATTAAAAAATACGCCTGGAGTTATTGTTACAGACGGAAGTATTAGTATAAAAAGTGTAGCCGCTACGGTCTATATCAATGACAGACGAGTACAATTAACTTCAGAAGAGTTAATACAGCTCTTAGATACTGCCCCAGCAAATAGTATAAAATCTATAGAGGTGATTACCATTCCTCCTTCTAATTACGATTCCGATAGTGCTTCTGTGATTAACATTATAATGAGCAAAAATTTAATAACGGGCTATAGAGGGAGTGCTGTAGTGAATTATTCGCAGGGTGTATTTCCGAGGTATAATGCCGCTACGAGTCATTTTTTCAAGAATAATAAGGTTAATTTGAACGTTAACTATAGTTATACGGGTCAAAAACACAATAGAGATACCGATGCCACGGTGAATTATTTAGATCAATCCAACGCCTTAGAAGAAGTGTGGCAGTCTAATGTGAACCGAAATACCTGGTCTGAATCGCACCACTTAAATTTAAATTTTGATTATTATTTTGATGATAATAATACATTGAGCCTAACTAGTACCGGGCTTTATACGCCTTATTTTAAGTACAAGATTGCAAACCGTACTAATATTTATGATGACAATGCGGTGTTTCAATCGGGTTTTACAGCCGATAATTTATCTAGAGATAACAAATTTAACATTGGTACAGATTTAAGTTTTGTACATAATTTTGAAAATGGGGCTAGTTTAACCGCACAAACGCACTATACCTTTTATGATTATGATAGAGATCAGAACGTACTAAGTAATTATTACGACAATACGGATGCCTTTGTTGGTGCTTCAGAATTTAATACCACAGCCAATCAGAATACAGATATTATTACCGGAAAATTAGATTATAACCTTCCTTTTGAAGATAGTTCTACCTTAGAAATGGGACTTAAATATTCTAGCGTTAACACGGATAGTGATATTACAAGAACTGATATTATTGGAAATACCGAAGTGATAAATACGGGGAATACAGATCGTTTTAATTATGATGAGAAAGTATTTTCAGCCTATACCAATTATAGCGCCACTTGGGAAAAATGGGATATTAATTTAGGCCTAAGGTTAGAGCAAACCAATATTGAGGGCGAATCGTTAATGATGGGCGAAACCAATACACAGGACTATCTTAACTTATTTCCTAATGTGAGTTTATTGTATAATATTTCTGATGCTATTAGTGTGTATGGGAATTATAAACGTAGCATTTCTAGACCGTTATATACCAATTTGAATCCTTTTACATTCTATTTAAATGAAAACACGGTGGTTAAGGGAAATCCAAATTTAACACCGAGTTATAGAAATCATTATGTTATAGGAACTAGTTTTTTAAGACATTTTAGCGTAGAGGCTTATTACAGTCACTTTGATGGAGATATTGTAGAGTTAGCGTATCAAGACAACTCTACCAATATATTTTCTTATACGCCAACCAACTTAGATCGTAAAGTAGATTATGGTTTCGATTTTCTATTCCATAAGCAGCTTACGGAGCGCTATTATATTTCAGCAATAACCTCATTTTTTAATTTAACCGAAGAAGTTGAAATTAATAATAGTACCGTTAAAATGGAGCGTTGGTCTAACTATAGTGTGCTCTATAATGGCTTAACTTTTTTAGAAGATAATAGTTTAAATGTGGGCTTAACACTAACATGGGTTGGGAAAAATGTCCATAAATTACATACGGTTGAACATCGTTTGTTTTCTGATTTAGGGATCTCTAAATCCATAATGAAAAGAAAAGGCGTCATCTCATTAACTATAGAGGATCTTTTTAATCTTCAAGATACTGATGCTTCTCAACGTTACCTAAATCAGTGGAATTCTTATTTTAATGACTCCGATACGCGTTATATTAGACTTGGTTTTCGTTACAATTTTGGGAACACTAAACTTAACACTAATGAACGTCGCACAAGTGCAGAAGAGCGTACAAGACTTGGAAATTTAAAGTAATTTAAAACGAAATATTAACCCGCTAAGGAATTAATCTTGCCACTCCGCAATAAACAAGTTGGTATCTCTACCCCCACCATTATTACGGTTAGACGAGAAGGCTAAATACTTTCCATCATTAGAAAATACAGGGAAAGCATCAAAGGTTGTACTATGAGTTACACGTGTTAAATTCTTACCATCAATATCAATTAAATAAAGATTGAATGGAAATCCACGTTCAGATTCAAAGTTAGAAGAGAACAATACTTTTTCTCCTGAAGGGTGAAAAAATGGACTCCAGTTAGCGTTTCCTAAATCGGTTAATTGGCGTAAATCTGAACCATCAGCATTACAGATATACAATTCCATATCCGTTGGTTCTACTAAACCTTCAGCCAATAAATCTTTATAGTCTTTAATCTCTTGTTCTGTTTTAGGGCGCGATGATCTAAAGATAATTTTAGTACCATCTGGAGAGAAGAAAGCCCCGCCATCGTAACCTAATTCATCAGTAATTTGCTTTACATTGCTCCCATCTAAATTCATGGTGTACAATTCTAAATCGCCACTTCGTGTGGATGTAAATACAATCTTATCGCCCTTAGGAGATACGGTTGGTTCTGCGTCATAACCAACTTCATTAGTTAATTGACTAACAATATTACCTTCTAAATCAGCCACAAAAATATCATAGGTATCATAAATGGGCCAGATGTATTTTCCATTTTTTCTTAGCGGTGTATCAGGGCATGCATCATCGCCAAGATGTGTAGAGGCATAGATGATATGTTTGTTATCGGGCATAAAATAGGAACAGGTGGTTCTCCCTTTTCCGGTACTGACCATAGGTGGTGCAATACTGTCTGTAAAAGTTTGGTTGGCATCCATTAAAAACATTTGGTCACAACTTACATTCCAATTGGCGTTATTAGATTGAAATACGAGTTGCTTATCGTCAAAACTCCAATAGGCTTCTGCATTATCGCCACCAAAAGTGACCTGTCTCATAGACTTAAAATGCGTTTCTTCAGGGTAAATTAAAGAGTCGTATTTTTTGGTAGCACCAGAAGTAGTATCTGTTGTTTTAGCGGTTTCATTTTTACAAGATGAAACAGTAAGTAAGAGTAATAAAATAGCGACGATTCTGTTCATAATATTGAATTATAATAAGTGGTATTTAATGCCTAATTTTGGGCAAAAGTAAGATTTAATAGTGAAATATAAGCGGAATAGTAGTTTATAAGTATTTCAATAGAATGTCTTAAATCACTTTAAAGTTAGGGTCTTCAAAATAGAATTCAGAATGAAAAAAATAGTGTTATTATCTTTAATGTTAGGAGGTTTTTCCTGTACTAACCAAGTTAAAGTTGCAGAAAATAAAATTGAAGCTGATGTAGAATATTTAGCTAATGATAAGCTAGAAGGTAGGCAAACCGGAACTGCGGGTGAAGTTCTAGCTTCAGAATATTTGGTAAAACGTTTTAAAGCTATGGGCGTGGCGCCTAAGGGAACGGATGGTTATTTGCAGTCCTTTTCGTTTAAACCTAAAACAGATCCGCATAGCGAAGTAGAATTTACCACCAATGCCGATAGTACAATTACAGGCCATAATGTAATTGGTTATATAGATAATAATGCGCCAACAACAGTGGTTATTGGGGCGCACTACGATCATTTAGGTTATGGGGGCGAAGGATCTTTATACCGTGGTGAAGATAAAGCCGTCCACAACGGAGCCGATGATAATGCTAGTGGTGTAGCGGTAATGCTAAATTTAGCGAGTCGCTTAAAAGTAAAAAATGAGCAAGCTGAAGTTAAAGACCATAATAACTATCTATTTATGGCTTTTTCGGGCGAAGAAATGGGCTTATTAGGGTCTAATTACTTTTCTAAAAATCCTACGGTTGATGCCAGTTCTATTAATTATATGATTAATATGGACATGGTAGGTCGTATGAAAGCCGATAGCACTTTGGCCGTATACGGAACCGGCACTTCACCAATGTTTAAGCAAACCTTAAAGTCTAATAATGATAAGTTCAAGATTGTAGAAAATGAAAGCGGGGTAGGACCAAGTGATCATACGTCATTTTATCTTATCGACGTCCCAGTGTTGCACTTTTTTACGGGGCAGCACGAGGATTATCATAAGCCTGGTGACGATGCCGAAAAGCTTAATTATGATGGTATGAATCTTATTTCAGACTATATCTACACCATTATTAATGATTTAGACGATAATGGCGAATTAGCCTTCAGAAAAACTAAAAACGAAACCGAATCTACACCACGTTTTAAAGTGGGCTTAGGGGTTGTACCCGATTATTTATATGATGGTACCGGAATGCGAATTGACGGCACTCGTGAAGAAACCCCTGCATTTAACGCAGGTTTACAAAAAGGAGATGTTGTTTTAAAGCTAGGCGATAGTACCATTACAGATATGATGAGTTATATGCGTGCGCTTTCCGTTTTTGAAAAAGGTGATGAAGCGGGCATAACCGTAAAGCGCGGTGAAACAGAAATACAGACTAAGGTTCAGTTTTAAAATGACCGAAATAGACCTTATATAAATGGCTTAGACCTTGCAAGTTTTAAATCTTGCAAGGTCTTTTCATAAAAAGCAGTAATTTTGCATCAAAATATATACTCTTGGTTAAAATAGGCGACATAGAATTACCAGACTTTCCATTGCTACTAGCACCTATGGAAGATGTAAGCGATCCACCATTTAGAGCCCTCTGTAAGGAGCAAGGTGCAGACGTAGTGTACACGGAGTTTGTAAGTAGTGAAGGTTTAATACGTAACGCTGCTAAAAGCGTTATGAAATTGGATATTTACGAAAAAGAACGCCCAGTTGGGATTCAGATTTTTGGCGCTAATATGGAGAGTATGTTGCAAACCATTGATATTGTTGAAAAATCCAATCCAGATATTATAGATATTAATTTTGGCTGTCCGGTTAAAAAAGTAGTGTCTAAAGGTGCAGGAGCAGGGATTTTAAAGGATATCTGTTTAATGGAGCAGTTGACAGCGGAAATGGTAAAACGTACCAATTTACCAGTTACGGTTAAAACCCGATTGGGTTGGGATCATGATTCTATAAAAATTGTAGAGGTGGCAGAGCGGTTGCAAGATGTAGGCTGTAAGGCCATTTCTATTCATGGTAGAACCCGTGCGCAAATGTATAAGGGCGAAGCCGATTGGAAACCTATCGCAGAAGTTAAGAATAATCCACGTATGCATATTCCTGTTTTTGGTAATGGTGACGTTGATACTCCTGAAAAGGCCATGTTAATGCGTGATTCTTATGGTTTAGACGGCGCTATGATTGGCCGTGCTTCAATAGGAAACCCTTGGTTTTTTAAACAAGTAAAGCACTTTTTTGAAACCGGTGAGCATCTAGGTCCTATTTCTTTAGCAGAACGTGTAGAAGCCGCGCGAAGACATCTTCAGATGGCTATTGATTGGAAAGGCGAAACGCTTGGCGTGTTTGAAACACGTAGACACTATACCAACTATTTTAAAGGAATTCCTCATTTTAAAGAATACCGTATGAAAATGGTTACTAGTGACGACTCTAAAGACGTGTTTGCGGCTTTTGACGAGGTATTAGATAAGTTTGCAGACTATCAGTTTTAGAGATACGTTAAGGCATTCTAAGCCTTGTTTAATCCTTATATTTTATAATTAAGGAAGCGCTGTGCTTTGTTGAGTATAATCCAATTTTTAAATAGCTTTATTCCAAAAGAGGCAATTGGTGATTTTTCCGCCGTAGAGCAGGAGAGAAGTGTCTTTAGCTTTTAATTAAGTTAGGGGTAATACGCTGTGAAGCAATCTTAGAAGCCAAGATTCCTAAGCCAAAAATGGTAGCTAATACAATAAGAATATTTAAGGCGTTAATTCTAACCGGATAAGGTAAGTCTGGGGTTAGCATTACTAATTCAAACATCAGTTGTAAAAAGACCACAAGCAAGCCTATACTTACGCCTATTAACCCACTTACCACAGTCATTAAACTTCCTTGTAAAAAGAAAATAGATTTAATAGTTTTTGTTTCAGTTCCTAAATTAAACAGGGTATTGAGTGAATTCTTTTTATCTAAAATCATCATAATGATGGCACCAATGACATTAAATAAGGCGATGATAATGACGAGCGTAAAAATTAAATACACGGCTAAATTTTCAGTATTTAGCATTTTAAATAAAGCATCGTTAAGTTGGGCTCTATTTTTTATGCTAAGTTGATCTCCAAAAGTTGTTTCAAGTTGTGCTCTTATATCATCTTCATTGGCTGTTGCAGCTAACTTAAGTTCAATAGCACTGAGCTGATTGGCGTTGTAACTAAGCAATTCCTTAGCCAATGAAATATCAGAAAAAATATAATTATTATTTAATTCTTCATTAATTTCAAATAGCCCCACGTTATTGACAAAGACAGAATTGTAATAATCCTTAACCGAGCTAGCCTGACCTTTACCGGCCTTAGGGACGTATAATGACAAGGATTTTCTAAAATCTAAAATACCAAAAGAGAGGTTGTTAGAAATCCCCCAACCCGAAACCACTTCATGGCTGTTAGGATGGATCCAACTGCCTTTAGTCACCATAGTATCAATTTGGGTAACATTAAGATAGTTGTTATCCACGCCTTTAAGAGTGGCAATAAGGTTTTTGTTGTCAGATTTAATAATAATGCGCTCTTCAATCACTTTGGAATAAGCCGTTATACCCTCAATATTTAATAAAGCGGTATGGTCGTTATCCGTCCATTGAAAGGATTTTCCTTCTGAAGGAATAAGTTTTAAATCTGGATCAACAAATGAAGAAAAGTTAAGGCTGTAATCCTTTAACCCTGCAAAAACCGATAAGACAATAAAGAGAGCTGCTGAAGCGATGATAACCCCTCCAGAAGCAATTAAAGTCATGATATTAATAGCATTATTACTGCTTTTTGAAAACAGATAACGTTTTGCTATATACAGGGGGAAATTCACTTAAGATTTTTTACGCTTACCTAATAAATCTGGATTCTCTAAAGGGTTGTCTTCTCCTTTTAAGGAACGTTCTATACCGTCAATATATTCTAAAGAATCATCAATAAAAAACTCTAATTGTGGCATACGTCTTAATTGGTGACGTGTACGCTGTGCTAATTCGTGTCTAATAAGTGGTTTATTAGACTGAATACCTTCTAATAAAGGTTGCGCTTCTTTATTTGGGAAAATACTTAAATAGACCTTAGCAACAGAGAGATCTGTAGTTACATTAACCTTACTCACCGAGATAATAACGCCTCTTAAGCCCCCGTCAGTAGCGGCTTTTTGTAAAACTTCAGCTAAATCTTGTTGGAGTATACCTCCTATCTTTTTTTGTCTTTGTGTAAATTCTTCCATAATATTCATTATTAACTAATGATCTGCAAAAGTAGAGGTTATTTAAAGATAATCTTATTTTTGAATGCAATTTATTCATATATATTCCATTTTAAGAGAAAAATAAAACCCGTTACAGATGAAAAAAATAGAGCATATCGGTATTGCTGTTAAAGATATTGAGCAGTCTAATCAGCTTTTTGCTACCTTATTCGGTGAAGCCCATTATAAAGTTGAAGAAGTCGAGCGGGAAGGGGTTAAAACCTCGTTTTTTCAGTGTGGACCTAATAAAATAGAACTGCTACAGGCAACAAATCCCGAGAGCCCAATTGCTAAATTTATTGCCAAAAGCGGGGAGGGGATGCATCATATTGCCTTTGCTGTTGATGATATTGAAGCTGAAATAGAGCGTTTAACACAAGAAGGATTTACCCTAATTCATAAAAGTCCTAAACTGGGCGCGGATGATAAATTAATTGCTTTTTTACATCCAAAATCTACTAATGGGGTATTAATTGAGTTGTGTCAGGATATAAAGGGATAAAAATACTTTGCCAGTTTTAAAATATGTAGTAATATTGCACACTCTTTTAACGAAGAGTAAAAATTAGCAGCAATGTTAATGGTCCCATAGCTCAGTTGGTTAGAGCACCTGACTCATAATCAGGTGGTCCTTGGTTCGAGCCCAAGTGGGACCACTAAAAAGCCCCGTAAACTCAATGTTTACGGGGCTTTGTGTTATTAAGGGGACAACAATAGGGACAAACATTCTTTCCACTATACTTTCTTTTTCCAATTTTCTATTAATAGCCTATATTTGAAATGCCTCAATGGGTATTAAATTATGTGAATTTAACGGCCATTAGACCTTTTTAGTTTAAATATGTTATATAGGATATTTTAATAGAAATCCTATTCTTTAATCTTCAATTAGCCCGATTTATAAAACCGTAAATTTCATATGAATGAAAGAGTCATGAACAGGAAGATAAATTCATTACTACTGGAGTAGTGTTTAATAAAAATAAATAAGTTATTTGACTATGGCAAATAGTAAACATGCGCATTTAAGGTATAACATTTTAGATTATTGCTTTCGAAATAAATCCTATACTTTCGATGAAATTTTAAAAGTATTAAATGAAAAAATAGCAGAGTATTATCCAGGTGAGGGTATTGCAATTAGAACACTTCGTGAAGATCTTAAGGTCTTAAGAGATGAAGAAAATGGTTTCGGAGCACCTTTGCCTTCTAAAATAAGAATACTAAAATATACGGACTCTAACTTTTCTATATCCAAACGTCCACTATTGCCTTACGAACAGTATCTAATTGAAGCAGCTCAACAATTACTTGATCGTTTTGAAAACCATCCTAAGTATAACAAACTGGCAGAAGCCTTAATCAAGTTTCAAGATGAAGAGGAGCAAGAAAACGACGAATCTAGAATATTATTTTATGATCATAACGAAGAATACAAGGGTATAAATCACCTTAAGCCATTATATCTAGCTATCAAGAAAAAGCAAGTTTTAAAAATAGTTTACAAAGGCTTTAAAGATAAGGAATCATCAGTATTTGAATTTCACCCACATATTTTAAAACAATACAATAGACGGTGGTTTGTTTTTGGGTATAATAAAACTAAAGCTATTACAGCATGGTGTATTCCATTAGATGAAAGACTTATCAGTTTTGAAACACTTGATGATGTCAATTATTTAGATTCGGACAAAGATTGGGAAATGTTTTTCAGAACAATGGTTGGTGTAACCAGAATAAACGAAAATGTAGAGCGCGTAGTTTTACGTTTCCATAATGGAAGGGAAAATTATTTTAAAACAAAACCATTTCAACCAGATTACGAAGAGTTTTTTGAAGAAGAAAAACAAGATCAAGTTTGGTTTGAGACAATAATTAATAAAGAATTAGTGCAACAGTTATTGTCCTATGGTCAAGAATTAGAGGTGTTAGAACCAGAATCTTTAAAAGAGCAAATGAGAGAACATTCAAATAAAATGCGACAGTTTTATAAAGAATAACTGTGCGGTTACTCTGCGTAGTTAAGTTGTTAATTTGCAGAGTAAAAGTAAATAGAGAAAATACATTTATGACCTTACACGAAGCAATAGAACAAGTACTACAAAACGCAGAAAAACCTCTTTTTTCAAGAGATATAGCTGATATTATAAATAATCTTAAACTTTACAAACGTAAAGACGGTCTTCCTGTATCTGCTTCACAGGTCACAACAAGAGCCAATAACTATTCAAAATTATTTACAAGAGAATCTGGAAAAATTAAATTGGTAAAAGATGATATTGTTAGCTTAAAATTTCAACACTATCGTAATAAGTTGATGCATGAATCTAAAACTATAAAAACGTTTGGTTGGGCAAATAAAAACGATGTCCTTGTTCGCGCTCTTGAAGACATATTACATGAAAATAATCATGAATATTTTTATAATATTATTTCAGAACCAGAAATAAATTTTACAAATAGAAATAAGCGTTCAAGAGAGAAATTACTGGTGGCTCATAAACTTTGTAACTGGTTTTTTAAACATTCAAATAACAATAGATCCTTAAGGTTAAGCGATAGTTTAATTACAGTGCTATCTGGCTTAAATTGGTTTCAATATAATGATAATAGTATCGAAACTTATTTTGAAGGATTTAATGACTTCGTTTTAAAAATTGCGGCTGATAACAAAAATGCATCATTTTCTATCAAAGAAAACTATAATCACAACCTTTTTAATGAATTCGAATATCGTAGCCATATAAACAGGTTAGTTTCAAAATTAATTGATCGAGGAAATCCTAACCATATAGCACCTCAAACAACAACTACAGGCATTTTCATTCCACCAT
Source organism: Winogradskyella arenosi (assembly GCF_003337305.1). Lineage (GTDB taxonomy): Bacteria > Bacteroidota > Bacteroidia > Flavobacteriales > Flavobacteriaceae > Winogradskyella > Winogradskyella arenosi. Next base: position 498,541 of record NZ_QPJO01000001.1, read on the forward strand.
TCAGAAGAAGGTCGGGCGTAAATTCTAATGGTGAGTTTGATGTGATGTTATCAAAATTACAAAATAATAATATCAATTTAGATAAGGCCATTTTAATAGCGCCATCCGGTATTTTAAGCAGTCAAGTACTCTTTAATAGAGAGGCAAGAGAACAAATTATAAACTCAGGTACATTAGAAGCTGTTATAGCACTTCCTAGTGGTATGATAGAAAATACAGGAATGCAAGTATCCATGCTTATTTTCGATTTTAATATTAGAGATAATCAGGTGTTCTTTTTAGATGCCTCAAATACCCTAAAAGGTGATATGTCAGAGGTGGTTAGAACAATAAATAATAAACGATATGTTAGAGATGTTTCCAGAACTATAACTTATAATAACCTCTTTAATTACGATTTAAACCCAAAGCGATATGTGATTGATATTGATGATATTGAGATAAAACCTGATCATAAATTATATCATATTGGTCAATTATTAAAACAGCGTAAGTACGGCGCTATGTTCAAAAACAAAGAAAGTTTGTACGTGGGCGGTGAGTTTAAGCTAATCAAAATGGGAGACATCGATAAAAATGGTCTTTATTTTGAACCCAAAGACAATATGCTCGGTATAGACCATGATGAAATTGAAAATATCGATAAAAATTTAGTTAAGGGTGGTTTAGTGTTAAGTGCATTTAACAACAAAATTAAAGCATCTGTTTTACCAAATGATATGTCATTTGTATTGGGGCATAATGTATATTGGTTGAAATTTTATGACAGTGAGGTTTTAGATGAATATGTAGCAAGAGAATTTACACAACCCTATGTAACTAAACAAGTAGAATATTATTCCAGAGGAGCCACAATAGCTAGGTTAAGCCTTAAGGATTTAATGGAAATTCAAATTCAGATTCCAAGTCTAGAAGAGCAAAAAAATATTCTTTTTAAAGAGTTTAGGAAATCGGAAAAACCAGTTCGAAGTGAAAGTGTTACAAACCAAGAACAAGATTTTATTAAAACGCTTAAGCATACACTTAAACAACCCTTATCTAGTTTGGGCAATGATTTTACATCAATAAAATCTTTTTTAAATAAAAAAATAAAAGCCAAAGATACAATTGAAAGTAACGAAACTATTGTACCGGTATTTGATACAGATACACCAGAGCAAATTGAAATCCATACCTTAAAAAACACACTGGACAGAATGGAACGTGCTGTAACCGATATGGATTATATTTTAGAGCAAGCGATAAAAATAATTTCAATTTCAGAGCCAATAAAAGAAAACATTCAGCTTAAGAAATTTTTACAAAACATTGCTTCAGAATATCCCAATATTCAATTTAAAATAACTGGGAAAGAAGTAGAGTTTTTGTCAGACCGTAAACAATTAAGAATCTTAATGCATAATTTTATTACAAATGCTATAAAACATGGGTTTAAAGATAGTATAGAAAAACCAATAATTTGGTTAGAGATTAAGGCCAAAGATGCGATTTCATTTCAGTTGTCAATCCGAAATAATGGCTTACCATTACCACCAGAGTTTACCATTCAAGATTTCCTAGCAAAAGGAAGTTCAATAAGATCAGACGTTGGTAGTGGTTTCGGTGGTTTCTTAATAGGCTTAATCTTAAAAAAGCATAAAGGAACTATTGATTTAATAAAAAATGAGGGCTTTGGAATAATGCCGCATAACGTAGAATTTTTAATAACATTACTAAAATAAAAATAATGTCAAAACCTTTAAGAATATTATTAGTTGACGATAAGAAAGATTATTGCGAATCCTTATCAGGAGTAGCGCGTCATAATAACATTCAGTTGGAATATAAATTAGATTGGGAAACTGGCTTCGAGCTATTGCGTAATGACCCAACAATAGAGTTTGTTATCCTAGACGGAAAAGGCAAAATTGAAGCAGACCAAGAGGTCGAAAAGGATAATTTTGCGTTAAGAGCTATAAAAGATTTGGATGCCTATGCAATGCAAATTGGTAAACACATCCCGTACTGTGTGAATACGGGTTTTATAGATCGTTTTGAATCTTTTGAAGGTAATGTTCAGATATATGAAAAGAAAGATGAAGATAGAGACAAAATGTTTACATACATTGCTCAAGAAATCGCTAAATCTGATTACCGAACAGCTAGATTAAAATATGAAGAACCATTCAGAGCATTCGATAAAGGTATCGTTAGTAACACTTATGAGCATTTATTAGTGAAAATAATTCAAGCTTATGAGGCAAAAGACTTCCGCAAAAGAAACATTAATGTTCAAAGAGATTTACTAGAGGCTATTTATATCGGATTAAATAATCCTATTCCATGTATCCCTAATGGCTTATTCAAAGATGATGGAAAACCAAACCATGAATGGTGCACCCGTTTTATGGAAGATAGAGAAACAAATGGAAATAAACTAAACAAAGCAATACCTCAAGACATAAAGTCAGCCTTTAGAAAATTAAAAGAGTCCACCAATAGATATTCTCATATCGATGACAATGAGATTTTAAAAGCACCTTTTTCATCAAACAAATTTTTACTTATTGAAATTTTAGAGTGGCTTCCAATATTTGTAGAAAATAACTATAAAAATTACTTATAAAATTACATGATCACAGGACAAATAAAACAACAAATAGACGCCATCTGGAACACCTTCTGGACAGGCGGAATATCAAACACTATCACAATCGTTGAGCAGTTAACATATCTCATTTTTATCAAAGATTTAGATGAAACTGAAACGCGTAACGAGCGTATGGCAAAACGTCTTAACAAAGAGTTTAGCCCTGTTTTCGGGCCAGACCAGCAAGATTTTAGATGGAAAAATTTGAAAGAAATGGACGTACAAGCACGTCACAACATTTTTAATAATTCTGTTGATGGTATTTTCCCTTTCATACGTAGTTTAGGAAGCGAAAAAAGTTTGTTTTCTACCTACATGAAAGACGCATCGTTTGGCATAAACAAAGCAGCAACTTTAGACCTAGTTATTGAAAAACTTGAGCGTGTAGACATGTCAAAACAAGACATAAAAGGAGATATTTACGAGTATCTTTTATCTAAACTAGAAGGTGGAGGTACATCTGGCCAGTTTAGAACACCAAGACACATTATTAAGTTAATGACAGAAATGATGCAACCTACTTTAGAAGACACCATTTGTGATCCTTCAGTAGGTACCGCAGGTTTTTTGGTGGCAGCTAAAGAATACATAGATAAGCACTACGATATTACAGAGCTAGATAAACACAAAAACCACATAAACAAACACATGTTTAATGGTACCGAGTTTGATGCTACCATGTTACGTATTGCCTCAATGAACCTATTTTTACACGGTGTAGAAGAACCTAATATTGTAGATGTAGATGCGGTAAGTAAGGATAACGAGGTAAGTGATGCTTATACATTAGTATTGGCAAACCCACCATTTAAAGGCACGATAGATAAAGAAAGTATTGCGCCAGGTTTACGTAATGTAACAGACACCACAAAAACAGAATTACTATTTTTAGCTTTAATGCTTCGCCAATTGAAAAAAGGAGGGCGAGCCGCAGTAATTGTGCCAGATGGCGTCTTGTTTGGAGCCGGAAAAGCCTTTAAAAGCATACGTTCTGAAATTGTAGCTAACCATAAGTTGGAAGCCGTAATCTCCTTGCCTAGTGGTGTGTTTAAACCCTATTCTGGAGTAAGTACGGCTATTATTGTGTTTACCAAAACCGATAATGGTGGTACAGACAATGTGTGGTTTTACGATATGTTGGCAGATGGTAAATCTTTAGACGATAAACGTAATCTATTGGTGGAACCAGAAGTATTTGAAGCCTTTTCTTTTGATGGCGTTGTCACATCGAGCGCAGTCGAGCTGCACGATAAATTTAACCTGCCAGATATTTTAGCGCGTTTTCCAAAACGATATGAAGACACTAGAGCACGAACCGAACAGTCCTTCTTAGTGCCTTTTGCTGAAATTAAAGAAAACGATTGGGACTTATCCATTAATCGCTATAAAGAAATTGTGTATGAAGAAGTGGAATATGATGCGCCTAATGAAATAATTGAAAGAATCAATCTTTTATCTGACGAGCGTAATAAAATATTAGCTAATCTAAATTCTATTTAATAATGATGAGTTTGGAGTATAAAAAATTAAACGAAGTTTTAGATTATGAACAACCGTCAAAATATATAGTTAAGACAACTGATTATGATGATAGTTTTGAAACACCAGTTTTAACAGCGGGTAAATCTTTTTTGCTTGGATATACTAAAGAAAAGGAAGGAGTATTCAAAAATGTTCCTGCAATAATATTTGATGATTTTACGACATCTTTTCATTATGTAGACTTCCCTTTTAAAGTGAAATCTTCAGCTATGAAAATACTTACGGCTAAAGGGGGTTTTGTTGATTTGAAATATGTTTATTTACAAATGAAGCAAGTAAGAATAGATACTCAACTTCATAAACGATACTGGATTTCTAGATTTTCAAATAAAGAAATCCCTTTTCCTAAAATTGATCTTGAAAATAATTATTCTAAAACCCAAAAACACATCGCTCAGATTCTAGACGATGCTGCTGCCTTACGCGATAAAACAAAATTGCTTTTAGAAGAATACGATGCACTTGCACAATCTATCTTTTTGGATATGTTTGGGGATCCTGGAGTAAATGATAAAAATTGGAAATTTGAAGAATTTGGATCATATATCAATGTGTTAACAGATTATCATGCAAATGGTAGTTATCAAATTTTAAGTAAAAACGTCGAATTATCTAATGATAAAGATTATGCACTAATGGTAAGAACTACCGATTTGGAAAACAATAATTTTGAAACTGACGTAAATTATATTACCGAAAAAGCATATAATTTTTTAAAAAAATCAAAGGTTTATGGTGGAGAAATTATTATTAATAAAATAGGTAGTGCTGGAAAAGTTTATTTAATGCCATATTTAGATCGTCCAGTATCTTTAGGTATGAACGCTTTTATGTTACGGTTGAAACCTAGTATGAATAGCTTGTTTGCATATTTCTATTTACACACAAAATATGGTGAATGGCAGATTAGTAAAAGGGTTAAAGGAGCTGTGACAAAAACTATAAGAAAAGATGCAGTTAGAGCAATACCAATTATTGTGCCTCCTATTGAACTCCAAAACCAATTCGCAGAAAAAATAGCCTTAATTGACCAACAAAAGGCGTTAGCCAAACAAGAGCTACAAGAAAGTGAAGATTTGTTTAATTGTTTGTTACAAAAGGCGTTTAAAGGGGAGTTGGTGTAAATATGCCCAGTTATAAATATATATCGTATTATAAGTTGTATAGAGCTTCATTGCTTGAAAAAATGTATGCATCAGAAAGAACTACTAATATTGGAAAAATATATTTTATTAATCCGCCTTATGAGGATTTAGTGTTAAAACTTTGGAAAGATGTTATTTTTATAGAATACCATAAGAAAAGTAGTTTAACATTAAGTGAAATAACAAGAAGTAATTTAGAAAAATTAGAGACCAAACTAGAAACTGTTGTTGTTTTTAAATTCTGGCGTAAAGGTGTAATAATAGATCCTATAAATAAGTTTGAATTTCCTGATACTAAAACAGGAATGAAGCTTCGTGCAGATTATTTTGTCATGATTGCCAATTTAGCCTTAACCTGTTTTGGTAACCAAATAGATGCTTAGCACAATATCATAAAGGATGAAAAGTAAAATAATTTTAATTAAATGCTATTAATCAAAAATGAATAAACACTTAAACATTTATAAAACCTATTCTAAAGTTAATAGAGAAAATTATCAATTAGAAGATGATCTAACAAGAGCATTAGCTATTGTTTTACAAGAAAATGACGTGTTTTTACATCAGTTTTTAAATCATATTTTAACACAAAAAGAGAATGTTTACAGTAATATTTTTGATGACTATACAAATAAAAATCCAATAGAAATTGATATTCAAAAACCTGTAGAATCTATAGATGGCTTTGATCATTTATTTGCGGTGCGTATAAGTGGTAATGCCATGGGAAATGATTTTTATAATCAAAACCATAATCAAGAGTATAACCCAGTTACAGACCTATTTATTCAAATAGATAACATGGCTGTCATTTTTGAGGTTAAACCAAACAATCATAATAGTACAGCGCAATTGTACAATCAAGCTTTTAATACAATTAAAAGTGACGAGTCTTTAACAATGCAAAACGATGTTACAGCTGTAGATTTTAATTGGCCACTAATTATGCAAATGGCAGTTCGTGTAAATAATTATCAGATTGCTATTAATAAAAAATCTAGGTTATTAGATAATTTTATTTCGTACATAAAAATGCACAACTACCAATGGTTACCTCAATTGTCATTAAGTGCATTAAACTTTACTGAAAATAGTAGTAGTATTTCAAAGAGGTTAAATGATGCTATCGAAAACTCAGACAATACAGCAATTAATAACCGTTTGGGTATTAAATGTAATTTTGGTTGGGCAGAAGAAATCCTTTTATACTTAAACCTTAAGACAGAAAAAGTTAGTTTTTCTGTTTACCCTGGAAATACTAAAGCACAAGGGTATCATATTTTTAAAAGTGATGGTGAGCCTCAGTTTAAAAAAACGCTTTATATAAATAAGGAGGATAGAAAAATTAATAAAAATTATCATATTAAGTTTTCTGGTCAAAGTTATATAACTGGACTATGGGCTGGAGAAAAAGATTTTAAAAAACCATTATACACTAAAGCTAATTTTTATAATCACTCTGGCAGAAAGAAAAAAAGTTTGCATTGGGATTCTATTAAAAATCTACTTGATACTACTTTTAATGATGATTATGATTGGAAGGAATACTGTAAGTGGGATAAAAAGTTAATTGACTCTAATCGTACTCAATTTGACATATCTTTTGGTTACGAATTAAGTATAAGTATACCATTTAAAGAGTTGCAATTATTAGATACAGATAAAAATGATTTAACAAATCTAATTCATTTAATTAATGAAGTTAAAGAAGCATTTAAAACGGTTTTAATAAAATAATGAATTACAGAGAAGAAACATATCCAGGTGATTTGTCTTTGTTATTAGTTAAAGCAAATAAAATAGCTAGGACTATTCTCAAAAAATTAAACTTCAATAATTGTCCAAGTATTAATGATTTGTTTTTTGAGTTACACAAAACCTGTGGTGTTCAACCGGAATATTCAGTGATACGTAATAAAAAAGCATTTAACGAGTTGGGATATCTTCCCAATATAAAATCAGGAAAAGTAAAATCTAATAATGAGTTCAAAGGCTTGTATGTTTTTGGCGAGGAAATAAAAGGTAAAGTAACACCAGTATACGTTGGAATTAGTAGAACTGTATACAGAAGACTGAGACAGCACGGTTTTGGTAAATTGCATAATGAGTCAACCCTTGCTTATTTAATGGCAAAAAACGAAAAAGAAGAACTTACTAGAGCAAGTTCTAGTAATAGTATCCTAGAACCAAAAAGGGAGATTTTGAGAAATTTTAAGGTGGTGCTATATCCAGTATTAAATGACTATGAATTGTATTTTTATGAAGTAGCATTAGCAGGTATTTTAAAAACAAAATGGAATACTTTCCGAACACATTAGTATATTAGAAGTATGAATTCAAATTTCCAGTTTCTTAAAGACGAGTTTGCCACCTTTCACGATAGAGCAGTTAAGGCAGAACAGTTGGTTATTCCAGATCCACGTACATCACTAGTTTATAGTCGTATGGCGTTAGAAGAAGCTATAAATTGGATGTATGCGAATGACGAAGACCTCGAGCAACAATATAACACAACCTTACATAACTTATTAGTACAGCCGGAATTTAAAGAACAATTCAATCATAAATTATATAATGAATTATTCATTATTAAGAATGCAGGAAACTTAGCAGCACACAACAAGCCAGTAAATGATATAGATTCACACAAAGCTATAGAGGCACTCTTCTATTTTGGCAAGTGGTTTATCAAATCATACGCTAAAGAGCCAGTAAGTGAAATAGGAATTTTTGATTTTGATTATCTTCCTAAAGAAGGTGGTAGTACACTTTCACGCAAACAAATAAAACAACTTCAAGAGCAACTTGATAAAGAACTAGATACGTATCAAGAGCAACTAAAAACCAAAGAAGCCGAAAGACAGCAACTAGCTGATGAAAATGAGCTATTTAAAAAGCAAATAGAAGCATTACAAGCACAAATAGAAGCGAATAAAGTTGAGGCTAATGTAGAAGATGAAGTTAACCATCCACGTAACGAAGCAGAAACACGTAAGTATCTTATAGATGTAGCTTTACGTGAAGCGGGTTGGGATTTAAAAGGAGTTAACGATAAAGAATACAAGGTGCAATACATGCCCAAATCTACAAACACCTCAGAAACAGGCTATGTAGATTATGTATTATGGGATGATGACGGTTTACCACTAGCACTTGTAGAAGCAAAACGCACCTTGGAAAGTGCGAGCAAAGGTGAAAATCAAGCGCAACTGTATGCTGATAGTTTAGAAAAAATGCATGGGCAAAGACCTGTAATGTATTACAGTAATGGTTATGAAATTTTCTTGTGGGACGATCAGTTTTACAAACAAGCAAGACCTGTACACGGTTTTTATACCAAAGCAGAATTACAAACGGTTATGTTTCGTCGTACACATCGTAAAGATATTCGTACTGCAACAATAGACACTGACATTGTAGAACGTTTTTACCAAATGCGTGCTATTAAAAGTATTGCAGAACATTTTACAGGAAATGATAAAAGTGTCGGAAAGTTAGTAGGTACCAATCGTGGCGCATTACTAGTATTAGCAACAGGAACAGGAAAAACTAGAACCTCAATCGCTTTTTCGAAACTCTTATTAGAGTGTAATTGGGCTAAACGTATTTTATTTTTAGCAGATAGAACTAGTTTAGTAGATCAAGCAAAACGAAACTTTGTAAAACATCTACCAGAACATACCAGTGTAAATTTATTAGAAGAAAAAGACAATCTAGAAGCACGTTTTGCCTTTTCAACCTATCAAACAATGATGGGGTTAATAGACCGTAGTCGTGAAGAAGAAGCTCGTTTTTATGGTGTTGGACATTTCGATCTAATTATTATTGATGAAGCACACCGCTCTATTTATAAAAAATACCAAGCTATTTTTGAGTATTTCGATGCCTTATTCTTGGGCTTGACTGCTACACCAAAAGGTAATATTGATAAAAACACCTATCATGTTTTCGGTTTGCCCGACAAATCACCAACGGATGCCTATGATTTCCCTGAAGCTGTTGCTAACAAACACTTAGTACCTTATTATACTATAGAAGTACCAACAAAATTTTTAAGAGAAGGGATTAAATACGACGAGCTTTCAGAGGTAGAAAAAGAGGAGTTTGAAGAAGAAATACTAGATGGAGAAGAAGCAACAGGAAATGAATGGATTGCCTCTTCAGAATTAAACACCTGGTTATTCAATAAGCCTACAGCTAAAAAAACACTACAATATGTTTTAGAAAATGGCATCAAAAAACGAGGTGGTGATGAATTAGGTAAAACTATCATTTTTGCAAAAAACAGGAAGCATGCTCAATTTCTTAAAGACACCTTTATGGAATTAGATAAAGAACAATTTGGTAATGATTATGTAAAAGTGATAACACATAAAGAAGATAAAGCCAAAGAGTTTATTAATCGTTTTTGTGATGAAGAGAAGGATCGTTTACCACAAATTGCTATCTCTGTAGATATGATGGACACAGGAATTGATGCTCCGAGTTGTGTGAATTTAGTGTTTTATAAACCAGTAAAATCTAAATCTAAGTTTTGGCAAATGATAGGTCGTGGTTCTCGTTTACGTCCAGATTTGTTTGGTGCTGGTCAAGATAAAACGCATTTCTTAATTTTTGACCTATGTGGCAATTTTGAATTTTTTAATGAAAATCCAGAGGGTATTGAAACAAGCTCACAAAAGAGTTTAACAGAGATTTTATTTGGCTTAAGATTACGTCTTGCAGAATATTTAAAAAGCAATCAGTTTATAGACGATGATGCACTACAAAATTTTAGAACGGAGTTGTTAGATGGTTTACATAAAGATATTGAAATACTAGATTTAGATCGATTTGATGTAAAAATGAAACTAGAAATAGTACACGAATTTGGTAATGAAAATCGTGAGATCTGGAACCATTTATCCAAACGTGATGTAAAGCATATAGAAGATGAATTAGCACCTTTAGTTAAACCACAAAAAGGAGATACAGACTTAGCGAGATATTATGATAAATTACTTTTCACGCTAATAACTAAAAGACTCGAAACACCAAACAGTGAAGAGTATATCAATAGCTTTATGATACCTATTACAAAAGTAGTAGGGACATCAAAAAAACTTTTAAAGAAAACGACTATACCAGCGGTCAAGTCTAAAGAAGCATTAATAAAATTACCACTAGAAGAGGATTTCTGGAAAGTAGAAGGTATTGTTCACCTTGAGAAACTAAGAAAAGGGGTTCGTGAGCTAGTAAAATATATAGATCCAGAGGATCAGCGTTATGTTACTACAGATTTTGCAGACTATATTATTGAAGATGAAATAAAAACTAATAGATTTTCAGATACAGAATCACCAGAATATACATCGCCCTTTCAAAATAATGTACATCGTTTAGAGCAATTAATTCGTGAGAATGAAAACCATATTACTATAGCTAGAATTAGAAAAGGGGAAACTATTACTAAAGAAGAATTACAAGCTTTAGAAGATATACTGTTTAAAGGAGGTATAGATAAAGAAGCTATTGAGAAAGAATTGGGTTCACAGTTTAGTCTAGTAAAATTCATCATAGCGTTAATGGGCTTAAGTCCAGAGAAAGTAGATGCTGCTTTTGCAAAATTCACCAATGATTACAAGCTAAACGCAGTACAAATACAATTTCTAGATACTATAAAAAAATTCTTAACCAGTAATGGAAAGATAGAACCTAGTAAATTATATGATGCACCATTTAAAAATTATCATAGCATGGGTATTGATGGCGTTTTTACTAAACAACAAGGCGACATAATCTTCAAAATTGTGGAGGACTTTAACCAGGCAAACTAACCTCATTACTTAATCTCTTTTATAGACTATGCGATTATATTGCATAGTTCCGTCATATAATTGCAGTATTAATCTTAAATACTGTTCTTATGACTGCATATCAAAACTTTTGGGACGCTGAGATAGAAACGCTTCTTCAGCAATTAGACGCACCACAATCTCTAGAAGAGAATATCGTGGACACATTAAACAATTCGACAAGAACCGGAATCTTCCCTAATCAAATTATTAATGCACTTCGTATTGGTTTGTCTTTAAAAGAAGGCAATCAGAATATGGCATTTGTAGCTTCGATGCAAAGTGGCAAGTCTGGAACTGTATATTTTTTATGCAATTATGTATTACCTGCAATAGGTTTGATTAAAGAATACGAATCCATCTTGTTTGTAACGAGTATGCGTGATACAGATTTATACAATCAGAATTGTCGTGTATTACAACGTGAATATTACGATTGTGTAACAGGTGATATGAAACCTTCGGTATTAAAAGTAATGAAAATGAGTGATTTCTTTAATCATCCAAATCCTCATAAAGTCGTAAACGAATTTGATGTGCAGTTAATTGTTCGTGACGAGGACCAATATGGTTCTGGTGTAGAATCTTCATTTGAATTAGCCTTTTTTGCTGAACTTCGTTACCGTATGCCAGATATTAAATTACTTGCGGTAAGTGCTACACCTTATGATATTTTAGATGCACAATTTACAGGAGCAACAGATGTAGATGTAATAGTTGGTGTGCGTCCACCAGAGTATTATGGTATTTCTGAAATGTTAGCTGATGGTGTTATTGAAGACATTCCAGAAGGGTTTAGACCAATGCAATCTCAAGAAATAGATGGAGAAGTACACTATTCAATTCATCCAAAGACCGAAGAATATGTAAACCATTTAAACGCTTTTGAGAATGGATTAGGAATCATTAGAGTATCCAATACCGCAAGAGCGATTGAGTTAAGAAGGTTACTAAAGGATCAGTATAAAAAGCAATGTACCACTATCGTAATCGGTTCCGATGTTGCATGTGATTTTAGTATTAATGAAGGGATTAAGGAGATTTCTGATTTGATTCTAAAAAGAGGACAACGCGTAGTACTTATAATTGTTCAAGCACTTACAGCCGGTAAAGATTTAGGTATAATTAAAGAAAAAGTACGTTTTGGTATTGAACCAAGAGATAGACAGCTAGCAAACGGAGCGCAAGGTATTACAGGTCGTTTTTGTGGGTATCATAAAAATCGTGATTTTAAACTGATCGCCAGCAGAAGCCTATTAGAACACTATGCACAGTTTGAACAAGATTGGGAGATTTTTGCAGACGAAGACTGGCGTAACGATTTATTCAATAGTAATGTTAGAGGCTTGAGCACGCATACAAAGTTTGTAAAAACGCAATCTGAAGGAGCATTTACACCTATTGAGCATATTGAAGCCCTTACTTATGATCAATTGCTAACTGAAGCAGGGCGAGAAAGTTTATCATTTATTGATGATGATGCATACCACCGTTTACTAGATTATTTTAAGGCAACGTTTTACAATGTTTCTACAAAAGGAACACGTTTCAAACAAAAAGGTGTTACTGTACGTATCGCTTCTGGTTATAACCAAGCAAGTAATCGTGTGTATCGTAATTGGAACTGTAATTTAGAAAATGATTTTGGTAATATTTTCTTTAAAAAGAATCCATATCAATTTGGTCTTCTAATTAGCAATTATCCTATAAATGATGAGCGCAATACTTTAGGATTTACTGGTATCAAAATTCTTAAATCTGGGAAGCAAGAATGGCGTGACCAAGAAACCAATGTGCAAAACAATTCTATGTACGGTAATAATGATGCTGCCTAATGTCATTCGTGTCAGTAGGTTACAAATTCGTTCATCTGTTTAAGATGTAGTTTAACTAAAAAGTGATGAGAATAAAAGGTCCATAATGACAACTTGTCAATTTAAGAAAGCCTTAACAGTTTGGAATAATGATTGTCAAATTTATAAGCATAAAAAAGTCCCAACATTAGACCGGAAGGACTTTTAAAATTGAAAGTGAGTAGTATAATGTAAAGGATACTACCCCATATTTTGTGGCGCAAATATAGTGTCTCACTTCCAACCTACAAAATATTCCTATTTCCTTTCACGGTTTAGGTCAATCGTCTGTAAACGTTGACCATCTAATTAATTCAGAATACAAATGGAAAATTTTCATTTAGTACACGATAATGGTGTGTACAAACTTAAGAAAGAGAATGCACAGCGCGCTTCTAAAATTATTAAAACGAATAAGACAGAGGCTATCAAGACGGCAAGGGATTTTGTTCAAAGCCAAGGTGGTGGTTCACTTAAAATTCACAAAAATAAAGGTGGTTTTCAAGAAGAAAGAACCTACCCACGAGCTAACGACCCAAAACAATCTAAAGGATAAAATATGGAAAAGAATTACGATGAATTAATAGGTAGAGTTAAGTCTAGATATAATCCAGCAGCGATCGATGAATCAAGACTTTTAAATGAATCACTTAGGGTGGAATTAAAAGCTTTGTCAGGCTCTAAAGTTATGGAATATATTAAGCGATCTATGCAAGGTGTTGAGCCAGCATATACACAGAATACAATAGTTGCAGGCGATAAAGTCAAAACTCATCTTAAAAACAATAATCCAAATCTAGATTATGAGTATCAAGGATCAGTAATGAGTAATACTCATATAAAAGGTTATAGTGATATTGATCTTGTTCAATTGTGTAATAAATTTTATGGTCACGATTCAAGAACTGAATTTACGGAAGAATATCGAAAATCAAATCTTACTGAAACGCAACGGTGGGCATTATTAAAGGTAATTGAAGGTTCAACTTATACTGGTAATGCTGATCAAGATTTACGGACTATGCGACTAGAAGCCGAAAACGTGCTTGGTATAATATATAATGATGTAGATATTTCAAAAGATAAATCTATAGAAGTCAATATAACAAACCCTAAACGTAAAGTTGATGTTGTAACCGCATCTTGGTATAGGTCTGTAAAATCAACAAAATCAGGTGATAAAACTGATAAAGGTATTTGTATTTATGACAAAAATAAAAATGTAAGATTACCCGTGGATTACCCGTTTTTAAAAATAAAACTGCTAAATGATAAAGACAAGAGCGTTAATGGACGTCTGAAGAAAATGATTAGGTTTTTGAAAACAATTAAAGCTGATTCAGATATCAAAATCAAAATTAGCAGTTTCGATATTTCATCAATATGCTATAACATAGACTCTCTTTCATACGACTATAAACCGTATTATGAGCTTGTTTATGTTTTGCAAGTAGAGTTAGGAAAAATTATTGCAGACGATTTTTACCGTAATAACATAAAATCGATTGATGGTACTGAATATATTTTTAGAGATAAACCTGAAAAGTATAGTCAATTGTTTATTCTTTTAAATGAACTAAATATTATTAAGAAGGACTTGGTAGGTAATAACGCAATAACAAGATTTTTATAATATGAAAAAAAGAATATTTATCGGAAGTTCAAGTGAAGAGTTAGGTACTGCCAAAATTGTTAAATCAATATTGGAACAAGATTTTGATGTTGTTATATGGGATGAATCTATATGGGATAAGTCTATCTTTAAGATTAACAATAATTTTTTATCTGATTTACTTACTGCAACTTTAAAATTTGATTTTGGAATTTTAATAGGAACACCAGATGACAAGTTGGAATATAGAGGAGAAGAAAAGCTTACTGCACGAGATAACGTCTTATTTGAGTTAGGATTGTTTACTGGACGTTTAGGTTTGGAGAAATGTGCTTTTTTGATTGAAGAGTCCGTAAAAGTACCATCCGATTTAGGGGGTATTACTTTGGCTATGTATAATAATAGCACACTTGCTGATAGAATCAATGGAATTAAACAAATGTTTCTCAACGCTAGCAACACAGAACTGAATTTTTTTCCTTCTAACACTTTAGCATATGCTTATTATGAAAACTTTGTAAAGCATGTATGTGAGCATTACGTGAAAAATAATGGTTTTACTTATAAGAATAATAATTATCCAGATTGTAAACTAAGAATAATCATACCATATAAATTACCTAATGATTTAAACTTAGCTTTTAATAAAATCCAAAATGATATTGGTGTAGATAAACTATCATTTAGTGCTTTTGGGAGGCCTCGAAATGTTTATGTTGATGCTAAAGTTGTAGGAGGTAAATTGATTCTTCTAGATTTTCCTACAACCCTTACGGGTATCGATTATGCAATATCAAATCATCTTCCAAAGGATTATAAGCATCAAACAGACGATTACAATTTGATAATAGAACGAGAACTTAATAAATTCATTGATACTTTGAATAAGATTCTAACGAAAAATGATTTTGATGAATTTGTAGAGATTGTAAGATCATAATTTTGACTAGAGTTATTGAAAAAGCGAATTATTTTTTCTACTTATTAGAAATTTTAGTTCGTTTATTTCTTTTTTTAAAATTTCCATATCTCCTTTCGTAGCGGATAAAGTATGAGGAGCAAAAAGTTTTTTGGCTGCATATACTGAGACATCGACAGCAGCAGAACCAATAGCAGAATTAGATATGGAACTACTATTAATTTCTGGTTGGGCAGCTATGACTTCTATTTTATTTTCTAATTCTTTAATAGCGTTTAGTACAAGATTCGAAACATTCTCCCTATTTTTAGTAATAGTAATTTCTTTTTTTTCATAATGTCCAGCAACATACTTATAATTATTTCTCTTGTAGCTAGCTAGAGTTTTACAGCTGTTAGAGCAATAGATGTGATTTTTTCTTCTTGCGTTAAACTCATTTTGACAATAATTGCAGTCTTTTTTCATGGTAAAATTGTTGTTATGGTTAGGTAAAAGGTTAAATAAGATTTAATTTAACGTTTTATCATTTTCTCATACTCTGTCCTGTGAATACTATAATATTACACATTTCGAAGAGTCTATCGTAGTTACGGTGTCCGTATCGCTTACCTAGAGCTTGTAAGGTATCTTCTACGTTATGGTTAGCATTTATGAAATTTGTAGTTAAAAAGGTTTTTTGATTCTTGTCATATCTATCTGAAATAATTTCACCAATAAGATTAATAATTCCATAGTTACTTGCATCTTTTTCTGATCCGATATCATCTATAAAAATTCTTTTTCTGTCTATTTCATTATAGAATAAATCTTTGTCTAATGGTGATGTGCATTTCTCGAATTCACGAACAAGATGCTTAGCACTATAACCTTTAAATCGTAGTGAAGAGAAACGGTGAAAGATATTTTCGAAACACTTTAGGTAAGCCGTTTTACCAATTCCTACACCTCCAATAATGATAAGTCCTTTATTAAAAGTTGGTTCATTTAAATGTTTAATTAAATTTTTTGATTTAAAAAAATCAGAATCCTCCAAGAAGTAATAGAATAAGACCTTTAGGTTTTCTATGGCATCTTCATTTTGGGTAATGACTTTACCGTGAATTTTAAAAAAATCGTTGCAGAAGAGGTTCCATAATTGTTGTTTAGTGATTATGGTTTTGCTTTTTGAGGTATTAGGTTTAGTTTTTTTTGACGTTGGGCTCGAAATAAGACTAAATACCTCTCTGATAGGTTGGGTTTCTCCTATTCTCATAATTTTGTTGGTCTATTAGTTAATAATTCTGATTTTTCGTAACGATATTCATTTTTAGGCCTTTCATTATCCTTCCATTTTTTTAGTCGCATTTCAAATTCAAAGAAACGTTCGGTCTCGAATCGCATTTTTGTCTTTTCTAAATTTAGTTCACTCCAATAATTATAAAAAGAATCTAATATCTTGGAATTAAAATGAGAGTGAGAGTAAACCTGTTCTCTAAATCTCTTTTTTCTTTTTTTTATACTGTTCTTATTATTAGTATTAGTTGTTGTTATTTGATTGGTATACGTTTGTGACTGACTTGCTATTAAGTTGTTATTTGGTGTGTCATTGTGTTTGTCATTGTGTTTGTCAAACGGTGTGTTGATTTCTATTGTTGTTTCAGCAACATATCTATTAAGTTGTAATACAGTTATTTTAGTATAGCTTACTGTAGTTTGAACAGATATATATCCAGTAGATTTTAATTTCCCTAAAGCCGTTCTAACTTTGCTTATTGTTAATCCGGTTTCAATGGCAAGTTTCTCATATGAGGTTATAAACTCTCCTTTTTGTATTAAAATCCCTTGCCAACGTTTTTTACTGTAGTTAACTTTTAGTAAGCAATGTGTAAATACCTTAAACGTATTGATGTCAGTGTACCACTCCCATTCTGTTAGCTCTCTATACAGCATTATAAACCCTTTGTTACCCATCTTAGTTTTGTTTTATGAGTTTAGCGTTTATATCGCTTCTTTTAATATAAATTCGGTTACCAATACGGTGACTAGGTATTATACCTGCTTTACGCCAGTTCCATAAGGTTTGGTTTGAGCATTTTAAAATTTTTAGAGCTTCTTCAATGGTTAGAAGTTCATCCTCTTCAGTGTTAAGAGATTTTAGAAATTTGTCAAAAAACTCCTGTAGTTTATTGTCAACACCATTTAAAATGGTGCTCGTAAGTTCTTCAGGAGTTGTCTGATAGAAATGTAGTCGATTTGATTTCATTTGATATTATTGTTAATTATTTTTGGCAAATCTATCCCTAAACCTCTGCTTTTAAAGTACCTGTGGGTACCGGTACTCAACCCATCATTTTTGAATTTGGTAAGTAAAACCCTTTCTCTTTGAAGTTGTCATTTAATTTATAATACTTTTCTGATTCGATATTTGTATAACGACGTAACGTTTCTATAGATGGTGTTTTATTGGTGAAGTTGAATGAATTTTGAATTTGTTTCGATAATTCAGTATAATTAATTTCCCCATCATTTTTTAAAGGAGCGTCAATGTATTCATTGTTCAATAATTGGCTTATGATGAAGGCTAAATGGGTTGGTTTTCCAGTCCAAGTTAAAACATTTTCATTCTCAGTTTCTTTTGATTTTGTTGTAAAAGTTAGTATTAATTCTAAGCGTTGTTCTAAATCGTTTTGAAGATTATTAAAGCCTGTGAAATGAAGCATTTGACCGTATTCGTATTGTGAATTTTTAATTATACCTTCAGTTTCTATAAAGCCATCTTCTAGAAGAATCTCATTGTAGTAGGTGTTGTTGACGTCTAGAAATGCCTTGGCATTAATAATTATATCTTTAGTTTTAGGTACTATTTTCAGTTCTAAAACAGATAAATTTAGGTCGGCATTTTTACAATTTTCAAAATGGTATTGAAGAAAATCATCTACTTCTAGAATATCGATTTCAAACAAAAGTTCTTTTATAAAATATTTTATATAAAAGTCATTTTCTAATTTGGGTTCGTAATTCTCATAGTTTTTAAGCTGAAATGAGTTACCGTTATAGGTGTTATCTTTTTTTCTTTCATTAAACGGTATCGGGTCTATTGAAAAAGCTTCTTTCTTATACTTTTTTATCATTTATATTAGTTATTTGTTAATTAGTGAAGAAAGCGCTATCAGCAATTTTTACTGCACGCTCTTGAGGTGAAACTTTAATATATTTATAAAACTCTCTTTCGGTGGAGTGACCACTAATAGCCATAATATCAATTACTGGCATTTTTGATAAGTAAGCATTAGTACAAAAAGATCTACGTGCAGTGTGGGTCACAATAAGATCGTGTTTTTTTACTGTATCAGTTATTCGATTCCCGTGAACTATCTTCTTAATGGTTACGGGGGCTTCAATACCTGCTTTTCTTCCAGCTTTCTTAATGTATTTATTAATATCAGGACTATTAAGAGATTTTGGAGGTAAGCTGTTATATCTCTCTTTCATTATTTTTTCTACTCTAGAATGAATTGGAACATACACTCGCTTATTCGTCTTTTGCTGATTGAATTCAAAAACTCGTTTTCCGTTAAATGTTTTGATTTGATCCTTTGATATTCCATTGTAGTCTGAAACTCTTTGGCCAGTATAATATCCAATTAGAAAAATGTCACGAGCTAGTTCCCATTCAGGACAGGCTGATAAGTCTATATGATATAATGCGTCTATTTCTGTTTCTGTTAAGTAGATAGATACAGATTCTTCTGTTAAGACCTTAAACTCTCTGTGTTTATATTTTAAATAGGTGTTGACCCCATCTTCAGTTGCTCTGTTTAATAAGGCTATTATGTTCTTAATGTGTTTACCAATTGTGTTTATTGAATAGTTTTGTGTCTCTAAGTATTGAACAAAAGCATAATAGAACTGTAAATCGATATTGTTAAAGTTAAGATTGTATCCTTGTTCTTTATCAAATTCTCTTAATCGTTTAATTGTTTGTTTATATGCTCGAACAGTAATGGGTTTGAGTTTTATCGATTCTATATTATTAGCTTGATTTTCTTTCCTTTCGATATAATCATCGGCGTAATTAAAGAATGTAAAATCTATTTTCTTTTCTTCTTTTATACCACGAACTATTCTAGTTAAAATACTTTTTAGTACGTCTCTATCTTGTTTCTGAGCTTCATCTAACTTCGTAACCGCATCAATAAATTCACTTGAAAATCTCAACAAATCACTGTTTACTTTTTCTCGATTATTAATTGTTGATACAGCTCTAATACGTTGATTTACCTTATCCCAGTTTTTAGGTTTTACTTTATATCCTGTTGAGAATTTTATACGATTTCTTCTACCAAAGCTATAATCTAAAATTATTGAGGATTCTCCATTTGCTTTAGGGTCTTTAAGACGATATTTTAGAGTTCCTGAAGTTGATTGAATTGCTTTACTCATAAGCTCATTTATATTATAATATTAAAAGGGACAAATAAAGGGACAACATTTGGTTTATATATTGATATATCAAAAGTATTAAATTTATTTTAAATAGCTCTTATTGACTATAAATAAAGGGTTTTTAGTTATATTTATATAAAATCATATAAATAGATATAAACATATAAGTGGTACAAGTGGGACCACTTCCAAAATTATAAACCCTTGTAAGCATTTAATGTTTCAAGGGTTTTGTTTTTTCTAGGCCTTAGCGACGCTTCTTTTTCTAAGGGTATATAAATAAGATCTATATCCGTTCTTTTTTAGGATTCAGCAGCTTTTATGGAGCGCTTCAATCAATTTACTTTTTTCAATGTGAAAGCATCTTCAGCTTCTTTCGTCTATTTGAAGTATTAACCTGTAATCGAAGCAGATGTTATTTTTTAAATGACATAATATCGGGATACTTTCTTGATACTTTAAGACTAGATTGCCCACAAAATATATTAAAATGGTTCAAATTTTAGTTGTTGAAGATGATGTGCATATCGCAGAATTGGTCACTATCAACCTTGAAGACGATCAAACAAGCGTAAAAAGTTGCTATAATGGTAACGAAGGTTTTATAGAAGCCTCTACCCATACGTACGACCTTATTATTTTAGATTTAATGCTTCCCGGTAAAAAAGGCTTAGATATTTGTCGAGAATTAAGAGCTTCAAAAGTTAATACGCCTATACTTATGCTTACGAGTAAAAGCGATGAAATCGATAAGATTTTAGGACTTGAAACCGGAGCAGACGATTATATGACCAAGCCTTTTAGCGTTCGCGAATTGCAAGCGCGTGTCAAAGCCATTATTAGGCGCCAAAGCTTCGGTACTACAAGTACGGCTTCAGAAGAAGACACCGACTTACCGGTATTAACCCGTAAAGATCTTGTGGTTAATCAGGAAATGCGAAAAGTAGAATTACAAGGCAAGCGACTTAATCTTACACCCAAAGAATTTGAACTACTCTGTTTATTAGCCAATAACGTTGGTAAAACCTATAGCCGTGCGCAATTATTACACCGCATCTGGGGCTATGAATTTGAAGGTTACGAACACACCGTAAATTCTCATATTAACCGCTTACGCGCAAAAATAGAACAAGACCCTGGAAACCCTAAATACATACTCACCACTTGGGGCGTGGGCTACCGATTTTCTGAATCCTAAGACCTTATGAAAACAAAAAATACTTTATTCTACAAAATTGCGGGTGTCCTTACCCTCTTATTTGTAGTACTCGCCTTTTTAATTACCAAAACATCTACACAACTTTCGGAAGATTATCACGATGAAATTACCCAAGGCTTAAATAAAAATGTCGCTGGTTTTATTGTTGAAGAAATTCAAGGTCTCTACGATGGGGACTCGGTAGTGGGTTCTAAAATGAGCAGTTTAATGCATCATGTTATGGCCACTAATCCGGCAACGGAAGTCTATTTATTAGACTTAGAAGGGAATATTCTGAAGCATGTTGCCATGAATAAAGAGGTGAAAGCAAAACGCATCGATTTACAACCGATAACCGAATTTATAGCACAAGATGGCGAAGTGTTTATTAAGGGAGATGATCCAAAATTACCGGGAACAAAAAAAATATTTTCAGCAGCACCTTACCTTTATAAAGATAAAAAAGTAGGGTATATCTATACGATTGTTGGTGGTAACGATTACGACTCGCTAATTAAAAAACATGAGGCCAGCTATATTCGTAAACTCAGCATGCGTAATATTTTATATGCACTATTTGCAGCCTTATTGGTGGCATTGCTGTCCATTTATATTATCACAAGAAATTTTAATAAAATTATTGCGGCGTTTACCTCCTTTAAAAATGGGGATCACAACGCTCGCGTTGCAGGAGTACAACATGGCGAAATGGGATTATTGGCCAATACCTATAACGATATGGCCGATACCATACAAAGTAATATTCAAGATTTGCAGAGTGTAGACAACTTACGTAAAGAACTTATTGCAAATATTTCACACGATTTAAGAACACCTATTGCTTCCATTCAAGGTTTTGTGGAAACCATAATGATTAAAGGAGACCGCCTAGAAGAAAAGGAAAAGCAACGTTACATGGAAATTGTGCTTAAAAATTCGGAACGTCTCAAAAAATTGGTTAACGATTTGTTTGAGCTAAGTGTTTTGGAAGCCAACCAAAAAGCGGTGCAGCCGGAAGCCTTACAAATGGCAGAAATTATTCAAGATATTGCCGATAAATACCGCATTATAGCCAAAAATAAAGGGGTAAGCATAAATACAGTGTATTCTAAAGATCTTCCTTTTGTATACGCGGATATCGCTTTAATCGATAGAGCATTACAGAACATCATAGACAATGCCATTAAACATTGTGAGCAGGGTGATGTCGTTACCTTAGAGCTTTATACCGCAAATAATCAGGTGATGGTAAAAGTTTCCGATACCGGAAGCGGTATAGCGTCACAAGAGTTGCCTTATATATTTGAACGTTACCGCAAGGGCAAATTTTATTCCGATGCTACAAAAGGTAGCGGACTAGGGTTGGCCATTGTTAAAAAGATTATGGACCTTCATAATTCCACTATAAAAGTAGACAGCATTCTAAACCAAGGAACCCAGTTTTATTTCAATCTGCCCGTGCTTAAAAGAACGGCTTCGTTATAAATTTTATATAATAATTTACACTATAGTTATGGCGCTGTTATAATTTGGTGATACTCTCGGAAGATATTTGTAGGTATATAATCATTAACATATTTACAAATGAAAAATTTTAAATTTATTACCCTTTTATCCGTTATTACCCTTTTAGCAAGTTGCGATAGTGACGACGACAACACAATAGTTAACCCAAGCGAAACTACCAATTTTACAGTAAGTATTGAAAATATAGGGAGTGCCTATAGTTTTATAGACTCAGGAGTATTTAATACCCCTGTAGGCGATGCAAGTCCTGGGCCAGCAACTCCAGGAAAACGTTACGAATTTACGGTTGATGCCGGTAGAAGTCAAAAATTGTCTTTTGTAACCATGTTAGCGGCAACCAACGATTTATTTTTTGCGCCTGATGGTAACGGCATTGCGTTTTACGATGACAATGGCGATCCTATTTCTGAAGATGTTACCGATCAAGTTTATTTATGGGATGCGGGAACAGAAGTCAACGAAGAACCAGCGGTGGGGCCTAATACGGTAGGCATGCAATCTGGTCCAGATACTGGCGAGGTGGAAAACGGAAACGTATTAAAAATTGCAGACGTTACCAATGGTTTTATGTTTGATTACCCAGCGGTAAACGAAATAATTTCTGTAAGCATCACTCATGAAGATGGCACATTATTTACCGTTTCTATTGAAGATTTAACAACAGCAAGTTTAGAGACGAGCGCAGGTAGTTCTGTTGCACCTTTATCACCTGGCGTTTATGTGATTCATGGTGGTGAAAATCCTTTATTTACAGAAGGTCAAGCAGATTACGGACAAGGAGTTGAAGCGATTGCTGAAGATGGAAATGCAGCTCCTTTAAGCGACTATACAGCTGATAATACGGGAGTGACTTACCCATCATCGCCTGGCATATTTGTAGTTCATGAAGGAAATACGATGCCATTATTCACTTCTGGAGTTACAGATTACGATTTAGGATTAGAACATATTGCTGAAGATGGAAATACGGCTGTTTTAGCGGATAACCTAAGTGCTTTAGAAGGACAAATTTCAGGTGCTGTTTTTAATACTGTAGAGGGAGGTAATGGTCCTGGGCCTTTATTACCAGGAAACACTTACACGTTTAGCTTCACAGCTGAAGCAGGAAATAGCTTATCATTTGCAAGTATGTTAGCGGCTACAAACGATGTGTTGTTCGCCACTCAAGATAAAGGAATTGAATTATTCAGTGCAGACGGAACGCCTTTAAGTGGTGATATTACAAATGAGGTTTACTTATGGGATGCTGGAACAGAGGTTAACGAGCAGCCTGCCATTGGTCCAAATACAGTGACGAATCAATTGGCTGCAGATACGGGAATGGTTGAAACGGAACCAGTTCAATTATTATCTAATGTTAATGATGGCTACGATTATCCAAGTGTAAATACGGTTCTAAAAATTACAATTACCGCAAATTAAGAGTATTAATTATTTTATATAATCCGCGTTTCTCCATTATGTGAAACGCGGATTTTTTTGTGATTTATATTCCTGAATAGTGCGTTTTAAGGGGATTCTATTTCTGAAAGAACTCATTACTAAATCTAGAAGCAGGTGATTATGGTCAACGCCATTATCATCAAAACGCTTTCTGTTGTTACAACTCAAATAAAGTAGGTAAATACATGGCTATTTCTGGAATATAGGTGATAAGCAGTAATACCATAACCATAATTAATAAAAATGGGAGTAGCGGTTTTATGACTTTTGAAACCGAAATCTTCGCCACACCACTACCTACAAAAAGGATGGTCCCTACAGGTGGCGTACATAAGCCAATACATAGGTTAAGCACTAAAACAATTCCAAAATGTACAGGATCCATACCTAAAGCCACCACAACCGGTAAAAAAATAGGGGTAAAGATGAGCACAGCTGGCGTCATATCCATAAAGGTTCCAATAATCAATAACACAAGATTGATGACTAAAAAGATGACAATTTTATTGCTGAATTGCTCCAGTAAAAATCCACTAATCAATTCCGGAATGCCTTCAAAGGAAAATAACCAAGACATTGCCATTGAAGTGCAAATTAAAAACATAATCACAGCAGTCGTTTTTGCACTTGTCAATAGTATAGCAGGAAAGTTTTTGACTTTCACATCACCATAAATTAAGGCTAAAACTCCGGCATATAAAACGGCTATTGCGGAAGCTTCGGTTGCCGTGAAGATTCCAGAAACAATACCACCTACAACGATGACTAATAATAAGAGGCTAAAAAATGCTTTTCTGAAATAAGTCCAGATTAAGGACAAGGGCGCGCGTTGTCCTTTAGCAAATTTTCGTGTTATGGCCACAAAAGCAATGTAGGCCATTATAGCAACACCTAGTAAAATACCTGGTAAATATCCGGCTATAAATAAGGCCGCAACAGAGGCTGTACCTCCACTTGCTAAAGCGTAAACGATTAAGATGTTACTTGGTGGAATTAATAAGCCTGTTGTAGAAGACGTGATATTTACCGAGGCGCTAAATGCTCTCGGGTAACCTTCCTTTTCCATGGGGTCTGTCATAATACTTCCAATGGCTGAGGTTGCTGCAATTGCTGAGCCCGAAACCGCACCAAATAGCATTGATGATAAGACGTTTACATAAGCCAAACCTCCGGGTAGACTTGCGACTAATGATTTGGCGAAATTAATAAGCCGATTGGCTATTCCGCCTTGTTTCATAATTTCTCCGGCAAGTACAAAAAACGGAATGGCTAAGAGGGCAAAACTATCAATTCCCGTGGTCATACGTTGGGCTATGGTTGTAAGGCCTGGCATTTTATCAATGTTAAGTAATAAACTTAAGGTTGTAGAAATACCAATACTATAAGCCACAGGAACTTTAAGCATTAATAGAATAAAAAAGCTCGAAAATAAAACGAGGATGCTAATAACTTCTATACTCATCATTATTCGGTTATAATGTTCGTGCGAATTTTTGCAAAATGATAAACTGAAAAACACATCATTAGCAGTCCGCTAAGCGGTAAAATGGCATAAATGTAGCCTAAAGGAATGCGTAAAGTTCCCGATAATTGTTCTAAATGAAGTGTGGTGTAAACCAAATTAATACCACCAATCACCATGATGCAAAGCGCGAATAGAAACACACAGAGTTCAATAAAAATAAGGGCTTTCTTTTGCGATTTAACGCCCATTTTCTGGTAGAGAAAATCCATAGATAAGTGTTCTCGTTTCGCACTGAGGTAAGCGGCACCTAAAATGGATAACCATATTAATGAAAAGCGTGCTAATTCTTCTGTAAATGTAAATGAGGTATTAAGAATGTAACGTGAAAACACCTGTAGTAACACATCGACCACTAATAAGCCAAAAATAGAAATTAATACCATTTCTATGATATTGCATACCTTAAGGAAAATAATATCTGCAGTTTTCATACCTATTACTTTTTAATGCTGTTAATGAGACTTTGCATTTCAGGATGCGCTTTCTGAAATTGCTCTAAAACAGATTTTGAACGCTCCTGAAATAAAGACTTTTCAGGAGTAATAACTTCTACGCCAGCGGCCTTTGCTATGGCCATAGATTCTTCAACTGAGGCATTCCAAAACTTTTTCTGGGCTTGTGCCGAACTATCAGCGGCCGCTTGAATCCATTGTTTTTCTTCATCCGATAAGGTGTTCCAAAATTTTGTTCCTATTAATAAGACATCCGGAATAGAGGAATGCTGGTCTATCGTATAATAGTTACTTACTTCGTAATGGTTAGAAGACACAAACGAAGGTGAGTTGTTTTCTGCACCATCAACCACGCCTTGTTGCATAGCCGTATACAATTCCCCAAAAGCCAAAGGTGTGGCAGAGCCGCCCATACTATTAATCATATTAATGGCCATTTGATTATTCATCACGCGTATTTTCAAGCCTTTTAAGTCTTCAGGTGTTCTAATGGCTTTTTTTGAAGTGTAAAAATTTCGACTTCCAGCATCATAATAACACAAACCTCGTAACCAAAACTGACTTCCTTTTTCTAAGATAGATTTTCCGACGTCGCCTTCTAAAATATCAAACTGATGTTGTTTGTTTTCAAATAAATACGGAATTCCAAAAACATGATATTCAGGAACAAAATTAGATAAGGTGGCCGCACTCACTTTGGTAATGGCCACACTGCCTATTTGCAATAATTCTAAAACTTCGCGTTCTGAACCGAGTTGACCATCAGGAAAAATTTTAACGTCTAACTTTCCACCGGACTTTAAACGTAAGGCCTTCTGAAATTCTAAAATTCCCTTATGCACTGAATGCGTTTGTGGCATATTATGTGCTAAATAGAGCGTTTTAGTGGTCTGATCTTCTTTACAACTCTGCAGAAAAATAATCAGGATTAAAATATGAAATAGACGGTTTTTCATGATGTTAGTGTTCAAAATTGAAATAGCGAACCGCGTTGTTATAGCAAATATCTTGAACCATTTTGCCGAGGAATTCAATATCATTGGGAACTAAGCCTTCTTTAACATCTTCTGCAATTAAATTACATAGAATACGTCTAAAATATTCGTGTCTTGGGAAGGATAAAAAACTACGGCTATCCGTTAGCATCCCTACAAACCGACTCAATAAGCCCATATTAGATAAGGTATTGAGCTGTTTTTCCATGCCATCTTTCTGGTCTAAAAACCACCATCCTGATCCCCATTGCATTTTTCCAGGAATTCCAGCTTCACTATAATTTCCCATCATGGTGGCAAAGACTTCGTTTTGAGAAGGGTTGAGGTTATAAGTTATGGTTTTAGATAGTGCATTTTCAGCATCTAATTGGTTAAACAGTTTAGACATGGCCTTCGCCTGACTAAAATCGCCTATAGAATCCACACCAGCATCCAAACCTATTTGGTCTAATAATCGGCTGTTATTGTTTCGTAAGGCTCCCAAATGAAATTGTTGTACCCAACCTTTGGCGTGATACATTTTACACAATTGAAACAAGAGGTAAGAGGCAAACACACGGGCGTCTTCTTTTGAAATTTCAGCTTGAGATAGACGTTTTTGAAAGATTGTATCGGCTTTCTTTTCTGTAAAGTCGAAGGCATAAATTTGCTCTAAACCATAATCTGAAAGTCGACAGCCTAAGGCATCAAAAAAGTCTACTCTATTTTGAATGGCCTGAAGTAATTCTGATAAATTTGAAATGGTAAACCCTACGCGAGCGCTTAATTTTTCAATATAAGAGACAAAACCTTCAGCTTCAATTAAGATTAAATTATCGGGTCTAAAGGTTGGTAAAACCTTAGTAAAGAACCCTTTTTTAGCAATAGTTTTATGGTGCTCTAAAGTATCTGTTGGGTCATCTGTGGTACAAATAACTTCAACCTTCATCTGTTCTAAGAGTTGTGCAGGCGTTTTGGTTTCTAGCACAGCGTTGGCCTTATCATAAATGCGTTCTGCAGATGAAGGTGTTAAAATCTCATCGACATTAAAATAGCGTTGCAGTTCTAAATGCGTCCAGTGAAATAAAGGATTTCGAAGCGTATAAGGCACGGTTTCTGCCCATTTCATAAATTTCTCTTTTTCAGTGGTTTCACTCCCTGTGATATAGGTTTCTTCAATGCCATTGGCACGCATAGCCCGCCATTTATAATGGTCGCCATTAAGCCAAGCTTCGGTGATATTGTTTATCGGTTGGTCTTCTGCAATACGCTGTGGTGACAAATGATTATGGTAATCTATAATCGGTAAATCCTTGGCATATTGATGGTACAGCGTTTCAGCAACGTCTGATTGCAATAAGAAATTAGACGTCATAAAAGTTGAGTTGGAAGTCATTTTAATGTGTTTTCTGAATTATAATGAGCGTCTGATCCCCAATTCTAAACCACGTAATTCTGCCAAACCACGTAAGCGTCCAATACCAGAATACCCAGGATTGGTTTTCTTCTTTAAATCGTCTAACATTTTATGACCATGATCGGGTCTAAAAGGCATTCTAGTGTCCTTACGGCCAGCTTCAATACGCTTTTGTTGTTCTTTAATTAAGGCTTTCATCACGGCATACATATCGACGTCACCATCCAAGTGATCGGCTTCGTGAAAATTTCCTTCCGCATCACGCGTCGTGGCACGTAGATGAATAAAGTGAATCCGTTCGCCAAGGCGTTCTACCATTCCGGCTAAATCATTATCCGCTCTAACACCAAATGAACCCGTACAGAACGTTAATCCGTTGTTGTGTGACGGCACTGCTTCATAGATATCTATAATATCTTGTTCTGTTGAAACCACTCTTGGTAAACCTAAAATTGGAAAAGGTGGGTCATCAGGATGAATACACATTAAAATACCGGCTTGTTCTGCGGCAGGTATAATTGCTGATAAAAATGAAAATAGATTCGCTTTTAATTCCTTTGGACCAATAGTATTATAGGTTGCTAAGATGGCATTAAATTCTTCTAAAGTATAGCCTTCCTCAGCACCTGGTAAACCTGCAATAATATTTCGGATTAAGGTTTTTTGAGCGTCTTCAGAGCTGTTTTTTAGAAATGCTGCAGCTTGTACTTTTTGTGCTTCGGTATAGTCTTCTTCAGCACCAGGTCTTTTTAATAAATACAATTCAAAAGCAGCAAAAGCAGTGGCTTCAAATCGTAAGGCGGTCGATCCATCTGAAACTTCGTAATCGAGATTGGTACGGGTCCAATCTAAAACGGGCATAAAATTGTAGCAAACGGTATCGATACCACAAGTCCCTAAATTTAATAAGGTTTGTTTGTAATTATCGATGTATAACTGGTAATCACCAGATTTTGTTTTTATGTTTTCATGAATAGGCACCGACTCTACAACAGACCAAGTTAGGCCATGGTTTTCTATGGTTTCTTTTCTCTTGTTGATTTCTTCAATGGTCCAAACCTCTCCATTTGGGATATGGTGTAAAGCAGAAACAATTCCTGTAGCTCCTGCTTGTTTTATATCTGATAAAGAAACAGGGTCATTTGGGCCGTACCAACGCCATGTTTGTTCTAAATTTTGTCTCATAATTTTATTTTTTTAAACGCCACTATAGGCTGAAAATCCGCCATCAATAGGTACCACAACACCTGTTACAAATTTAGCACCTTCGCCACATAACCATAGCGTTGGGCCTATTAAATCTTCAGGATTACCGTAACGTTGCATCGGGGTTTGGTCAATAATTTGTTGGCCTCTTTGGGTTAAACTTCCATCAGCGTGGGTTAGTAAAGTTCTGTTTTGGTCGGTTAAGAAAAACCCAGGCGCTAAGGAATTCACACGGATGCCGACTTTAGAAAAGTGAACCGCTAGCCATTGGGTAAAGTTAGATACCGCAGCTTTGGCGCCACTATAAGCTGGTATTTTTGTTAAAGGGGTAAAGGCATTCATAGATGAAATATTTAGCACCGAACAGTCGTCTCTACCAACCATATCTGTAGCAAAAACTTGTGTAGGAATTAAAGTGCCTAAAAAGTTAAGGTTAAAGGTAAATTCTATTCCTTTAGGGTCTAAATCGAAAAAGGTTTTAAAACCTTCTGTTTTATTGAGTAAATCTTCCGTTTCTAAAAAGGGATTTGAGGTGGTTCCTAAGGGATGATTGCCACCTGCACCATTTACCAAAATATCTATTTTACCATAAGTATCATTTATAATTTTTTTTGCCGCTTCTAAAGAATCTTTCTCTAAAACGTTGGCCATAATACCTAAAGCGGTTCCGCCATAAGCCTTAATTTCATTGGCAACGTTGTCTGCTGCTGCTTTTCTTAAATCTAATACGGCAATTTTATGACCTTGCTCAGCAAGTGCAATAGCTAAAGTGCTGCATAAAACGCCTCCAGCTCCTGTTAATACGATGACTTTATTCATTATTTTGATTTAATATATTTAACTAAATAATAGTTTCGTGTGCGCACACACAAATATAACGATAGTATTTTGTGTGCGCACACAAAATTGTGTTTTTTTGACTACATTGCTTAAAATTACATACCATATGTTTTATGTTTGTGGGATGTTTACGTTTGTATTAATAAATCCATTCAATTGATAAGATGATTACCATTAAGGACATCGCAAAGGAGGCTCATGTTTCCGAAGGTACCGTGGATCGCGTGATTCATAATAGAGGGGGCGTTTCTAAAAAGACCGCAGCCAAGGTTAGAGAAATTCTTGAGCGCCATAACTTTACTGTGAATCCGGTGGCCAGTGCGCTAGCCATGAAAAAGAAACATCAAATTTCGGTATTGATTCCTGAGTATACGGAGGCCGATTTGTTTTGGAAATCGCCATATCTTGGGGTTTTAAAGGCTGCAACGGATGTTAAGAGTTTTGGTGTTCAGGTTCATAGTTTTACTTTTAATCAATCGGATTCAGATTCTTATGTTAAGGCTTTTGAAGATGTTTTAAAAACAGAACCTTCAGCTGTGATTATGGTGCCTAATTTTTCTGAGGAAACCACACAAATCATCAACCAATTAGAAAGTCTTAAGATTCCGTATTTATTTTTAAATATTGATATTAATGGTTATAATAACATGAGTTATGTAGGTCAAGACTCTTATACTGCAGGTTATATTGCTGCTAAGTTACTACATCGTCAAGCCCAAGAAACTTCAGAATTTTTAATTATTCAATCGCGCCATAATAGCATCAAAAACAATGCGATATCCGATAGAGTTGAAGGGTTTAATAATTATTTCATTGAAAATAAAATCAAGGTTCAACCTCAAATTTTGAAAATTGATGATATTGCTAATACTGAAGACTCCCGAGAAATTATAAAAGCTTATTTAGACAACCATTTACAGATTAAAGTTGTTTTTGTCCCTTCGAGTAGGATTTATAGGGTGGTGAATTGTATAGATAAAAAACGACTGAAGCAGTTAGAGCTTGTTGGCTTTGATAATACACCTCAAAACACTGCCTGTTTGCTTAATGATTCGGTGTCATTTTTAATTTCTCAAAAACCTTTTGATCAAGGTTATACGGCGGTACGGCTCTTAACCGATTATCTCATTGAAAAGAAGCAACCCGCAGAGAAAATATACCTTCCTATAGATATTCTCATTAAAGAAAACGTGCAGTACAATGGCCGTGATGAATACATTTCAGAATCCGAACCTTCTGCCCAGTACGTTAAAGAGTAACTACAAAAAAAAAAGAGGACTTAAGCCATGTCTTTTACAATCGATTTAAAATTGTAAAGGGAGCATGTGTTTAAGTCCTCTTTTGAAGTATATCAGAATTTAATCAAGATAAGTTGATGCTAATCGCTTCCTCTGTAACAAAAAAGAAGTTTTATAGACCTATCTTGTATAAATCTTAGCTTTTGAAAATTACAGTAAATCATTTGTCGCCTGAAGATAGCGCCCTCCTTAAGCAAGCCAAAATGAGTATGGAAAATTTAGGCTGGGGCATACGAAGTGTCAATAAAATAGGAACGACCGTAGAAACGGGCATCAACTATGTTCCCGAAAAAGTATTGGTAAAAGTTCAGAAAATTACTGAAACTGTTTTGCTTAAAATTATTAAAGCGAATTTGTTAACCATTCAAAAAAATCAAACCTTTAAAAAACCTTCGAAAAGTACTTATAAAAGTATTGTGACAAGTACAGGGGCTTTAAGTGGTTTCTTTGGGGCGTCTACAGGATTTGGAACCGCGATTTTTGCGTCAGAAGTTACCTTAACCACAAAGTTTTTAATGCGTACCATAATGGATATTGCTAGAAGTGAAGGCGAAGACATTTACACCTTAGAAGGGCAAATGGAGTGCCTAAGGGTATTTGCTTTAGGCGGACAAGCCTCAGGGGATGACGATATGGAAATGAGTTATTACACAACCAGAATTGCGCTTAATTCTACAATTAATAATATCTCTTCAGCAGGATTAAAAATGACTTTAGAAGGTCTAATTAAAAGTAGCTCTATTATGGGGTCTAATGCAATTGGTAATTTACTATCTAAGATTGCCACCCGATTAAGTTTATTGATTAGTGAAAAGTTTTTAGCACAAGCCCTACCTATTATAGGCGCTGTTGGAGGCGGAGGACTCAATTATATTTTTATTGATCATTTTCAGAATATGGCCAGCGCACATTTTACAATAAGACGCTTAGAACGAAAATATGGTGAAGCCACAGTGAAATTGGCTTACAAAGAAATGGACACTAGATAAACTAAAACGAGGCTTATACTATGTTTATTAGAGGTTGGTACAATAGTTTTTTTTATGATTTCGGACTTAAGACCTAATTTTCAGAATTAAATGGATTGAAGGCTACTCGTTAAGATGAAAATGGGCTTTCCGGTTGTTTAATTTTTTAGTATCAAGATGAAGATAGAAACAGAGCCTATTATTTATAAAATTTTAGCTATGAATGTCTTAAACTCGAGTTTTTAGAAATTTTATGAGCTTATAAGTTTGATGAAAGACTTGTTTTGGTAGACGAACTGTACTTTGTTTGTTTATAATCCGAATAATAATATTACGATTTTGTTAAATAGCACTACAAAAAGAGCGTTTTTCTCTAATATAACTGACTTTTTAACGTTTTATCGATGAAATCTGCTTTTTAAGGATGTTTTAGTCTTGCTTTAATTTTGTCAGTTCATTTTTTTTTATACTTTTACAGCATATAAATTAAGCATGCAGAAGAAAAATGTTTTTGCCTCAATTTTAGTTTTTTTTGTAGGTTTTATGGCGTTGGCTCAAGAAGATTTACCGCCACCAGAAGCTATGAATACACCACCACCACCTGGTCAATTACCAATAGATAGCAATATTGTTATACTTTTGGTAGTAGCCCTAGGGTTTGGTATCTATAAGTCATATCAATATTCGAGACGAAACGCTTAATTTCGTAAATCGTTAAGGCGTTTAACGTATTTTCCTATTACATCAAATTCTAAGTTTACAGCATCACCTTCTTTTAAATATTGAAAAGTGGTATGCTTATAAGTATAAGGAATTATAGCCACTGAAAAACGATTCAATTCAGAATTAACAACCGTTAAACTAACTCCATTAACAGTAATCGAGCCCTTTTCTATAGTAACATTATTAAGATTTTTATCGTACTCAAAAGTATAAACCCAACTGCCATCTTGTTCTAAAACAGCTATGCAAGTTGCTGTTTGATCGACATGACCTTGTACGATATGGCCATCTAAGCGGTCTCCAAGTTTCATAGCACGTTCTATATTCACAGCTTCGTGTTCGTTTAAAAGCCCTAAATTCGTTTTAGCAATAGTTTCTTGTATCGCTGTAACCGTATAGGTGTTACCATCTATGGCGACAACCGTTAAGCAGACCCCATTATGAGCAACACTCTGGTCTATTTTCAGTTCATTAGTAATAGAAGTCCTTACCGTGATATGAAGATTTTCACGCTCTTTTTCTATTTTCTCAATGCGGCCTAAATCTTCTATAATTCCTGTGAACATAATTTGTACTTTATTTAGTTAAATTTGCAATGACAAAGTTAAAGACAAAAAATGAAAAAAGACGAAAAGATAATTGTAGGGATTTCAATTGGTGATCTTAATGGTATTGGAGCGGAAATAGTCATAAAAACATATGAAGATCCGCGGTCTCTAGAATTAAACACACCTGTGATCTTTGCTTCAGCGAAGACCATGCAGTTTTTTAAGAATCATTTTAATAGTAAAATTAATTTTTTTAGCATTGACAGTCCAGATAAAGTGGTTCATGGTAAAGTGAATGTCGTCAATGTTTGGAAAGAACCTGTTAAAATTAAGTTTGGTACGGAAGATCAGAAGATTGGAGAATATGCCATAAAATCTCTGGAAGCGGCAACATCGGCTTTAAAAGAAGGCACTATTGATGTATTGGTAACGGCTCCTATTAATAAACATAACATTCAGTCAGAAAAATTTAATTTTCCCGGACATACCGATTATTTAGCACAGGCCTTAAATGGTAAAAGCTTAATGTTTATGGTTTCAGATAATTTACGTGTGGGCTTACTTACCGATCATGTCCCTTTAAAAGAAGCTAGTGAAACTATAACTGGGGCCTTAGTAAAAGAAAAAATAGCGACGGTTACTAAATCTTTAAAGCAAGATTTTGGTATACGTAAACCAAAAATCGCCGTATTAGCCATTAATCCACATGCCGGAGATCATGGTGTTATTGGGGATGAAGATGACGTTGTCTTAAAACCAACATTAGAAAAAATTAAATCTGAAGGGCATTTGGTCTATGGACCATACGCCGCAGATAGTTTTTTTGGCTCTAATACCTATAGAAATTTTGATGCTATTATTGCTTCTTATCACGATCAAGGCTTAATTCCGTTTAAAACAATCGCCTTTGGTAAAGGGGTTAATTATACGGCCGGACTCTCTAAAGTAAGGACCTCTCCAGACCATGGAACGGCTTATGAAATTGCCGGTAAAGGCACAGCAGATGAAAGTTCTTTTAAACAAGCTATTGTCACTGCTATTGAAATATTTAGACAGCGAGAAGAGTACAATATCTATGCAAAAAACCCGTTAAAAAGGCAGACCCGATAGTTATAAACAAAATTTGTTGATATCTAGGCTTGAAGTAAATAAAAATTTATATATTTGCACGCTCAAAATGAATGTGATAATGAAGGCATTAAAATCTTATACAATCCCTTTTGTAGGACTAAAAATAGGAGAGCATCATTTTGATTATCAAATTGATAATACGTTCTTTGAACATTTTGAATATGATGAATTTAACGCTGTTGACGTAAAAATTGACCTCAAGTTCGAAAAAAAAACAACCCTTTTAGAGTTGTGTTTTTCAGCTAAAGGCTCAGTAAACGTAAACTGCGATATAACGAACGAACCCTTTGACCTGGCTATAGACGACGAATTTAAATTGGTTGTAAAGTTTGGTGATGCGTACAATAATGATAATGAAGACATATTAATTGTACCTCATGGGGAATACGAAATTAATGTAGCTCAATATATCTATGAGTTAATTGTTTTGGCTGTTCCTATAAAAAGAGTTCATCCAGGTATAGAAGATGGTACATTACAATCTGATATCCTTTCAAAATTAGAAGAGCTTCGTCCAAGTGAGGATCAAAACACAAAATCATCAGAGGATATTGATCCTCGTTGGGATAATTTAAAAAAACTATTAACGGATAAATAACATTTAAAATGGCACATCCAAAGCGTAAAATTTCGAAAACAAGAAGAGATAAAAGAAGAACACATTACAAAGCTTCTGTACCTCAAATAGCAACTTGCCCAACTACTGGTGAGCCACACTTATACCACAGAGCTCACTGGCATGATGGTAAATTATATTACAGAGGTCAAGTATTAATTGACAACTCTGTTGAAGAAGAAAATGTAGCATAAGTATTATGCGTGCATACAAGAAAACGCTCCTTTGTGAGCGTTTTTTTTGTTATTATTTTTTCAATACCGCAAAAACCATTTACTTTGCGTTTCTATTTACATTTGCCAAAATCAAGGAAAATTGAATCAACTGTACTAGATTTTGTCAATTTTTCATACTTTTAATTAATCTAAAAGCTAATAATGAGTAAAATCACAGCGGCAATTACAGCTGTCGGAGGCTACGTTCCTGACTTTATTTTAACCAACAAGATTCTTGAGACAATGGTTGAAACCAATGACGAATGGATCACCTCAAGAACTGGTATTAAGGAACGACGAATACTTAAAGAAGATGGTAAAGGAACCTCTTTCTTAGCGATTAAAGCAGCTGAAGACCTTATTCAGAAAAAAGGCTTAGATCCTAAAGAAATAGATTTAGTTATTGTCTGTACGGCTTCTCCAGATATGAAAGCAGCCTCAACCGCAGCATATACCGCCACGCAAATTGGTGCTGTTAATGCTTTTTCTTATGACTTAGAAGCGGCTTGTTCTAGCTTTTTATTCGGTATGTCTACTGCAGCAGCTTATATAGAAGCTGGACGTTACAAAAAAATTCTTCTTATCGGAGCCGATAAAAATTCCTCTTTTATAAATTACAAAGACAGAGCAACGTGCATCATTTTCGGTGATGGCGCAGGCGCTGTATTGTTTGAACCTAACGAAGAAGGATTAGGACTTCAAGATGAATTACTAAGAAGTAACGGTGAAGGACGAGAATTTCTTCAGGCGACATACGGAGGCTCGTCATACCCAATCAATAAAGATACGTTCGAGGAAGGAAAGCACTACGTGTTTCAAGATGGAAAAACGGTCTTTAAAAATGCCGTTTTCAATATGGCTGATGTGGCCGAAAAGATTATGAAAAGAAATGATCTTACTAATGATGATATCTCATGGTTGGCAGCACACCAAGCCAATAAACGTATCATTGATGCCACAGCAAATAGAATCAATTTAGAAGACGATAAAGTTCTTATGAATATAGAGAAGTACGGTAACACGACTTCTGCAACCTTACCTTTACTATTATTTGATTTCGAATCAAAATTTAAAAAAGGTGATAAAATTATTTTTGCTGCCTTTGGTGGTGGATTTACATGGGGCTCAATTTATTTTAAATGGGCTTATAACTCCTAATGAAAAACTAACTAACAAAATATCTTTATTATGGATATAAAAGAAATTCAAAACTTAATAAAATTTGTAGCTAAATCTGGTGCAAGTGAGGTTAAGTTAGAAATGGATGATATTAAAATTACAATTAGAACCGGTTCTGAGAACGAAACTACAATAGTACAACAAGTTCCTATGCAGGCTCCTGGTATGGTACAACAAGCCGCTCCTGCACAAGCTGTTGTTCCTGCAGCAGAGGCAGCACCAGCAGCCGCAGCGCCAAAAGCCGAAGATTCTAAATATATTACTATAAAATCTCCTATTATCGGAACATTTTATCGTAAACCTTCTCCAGACAAACCAGTGTTTGTCGAGGTAGGGAGTGATATTAAAGAAGGTGATGTGCTTTGTGTTATTGAAGCAATGAAATTATTCAACGAGATTGAATCAGAAATTTCAGGAAAAATTGTAAAAGTACTGGTTGACGACGCTTCTCCAGTAGAATTTGATCAACCATTGTTTTTGGTAGATCCATCATAACCAAATTTAAGATTCCAAAACATAATTCTAAGAACTTTTAGAATTTGGAATTTGAAATTTTAAATATTAAAAAGTGATGTTTAAAAAAATATTAATTGCCAATAGAGGGGAAATAGCACTTAGAGTTATTAGAACCTGTAAAGAAATGGGCATTAAAACGGTAGCAGTATATTCTACTGTAGATGCTGAAAGCTTACACGTTAAGTTTGCAGATGAAGCCGTTTGTATAGGACCACCACCAAGTAGTGAGTCGTATCTTAAAATGTCTAATATTATTGCTGCTGCAGAGATCACAAATGCAGACGCCATTCATCCAGGATATGGGTTTTTGTCTGAAAACGCTAAGTTTTCTAAAATATGTGAAGAGCATGGCATAAAGTTTATCGGTGCTTCTGAAGAAATGATTAACCGTATGGGAGACAAGGCGAATGCTAAAGCGACCATGAAAGCTGCTGGTGTGCCTTGTGTACCGGGTAGTGATGGAGTTATTGAAACTTTTGAAGACTGTGTAAAAATAGCCAAAGAAACTGGTTATCCAGTAATGCTTAAAGCCTCTGCCGGAGGTGGTGGAAAAGGAATGCGTGCGGTATGGAAACCTGAAGATTTGCAAGCCGCTTGGGAGTCAGCACGTTCAGAATCTAAAGCTGCTTTCGGAAATGATGATATGTATATGGAGAAGCTTATTGAAGAGCCTCGCCATATCGAAATACAAGTGGTTGGTGATTCTCGTGGAAAAGCCTGTCATTTATCAGAGCGTGATTGTTCTATACAAAGACGTCACCAAAAATTAACAGAAGAGGTGCCTTCACCTTTTATGACGGATAAGTTAAGAGCCAAAATGGGTAAAGCCGCTGTAAAAGCTGCTGAATTCATTAAATATGAAGGCGCTGGTACAGTAGAATTTTTAGTAGATAAGCACAGAAACTTCTACTTTATGGAAATGAATACACGTATCCAAGTAGAGCACCCTATCACCGAGCAAGTCATTGATTTCGATTTAATCCGAGAACAAATATTAGTCGCTGCAGGGGTTCCAATTTCTGGTAAAAACTACACACCAAATTTACATTCTATTGAGTGTAGAATTAATGCTGAAGATCCATTTAATGACTTTAGACCTTCACCAGGTAGAATAACAACACTTCATGCTCCAGGTGGGCACGGTGTAAGATTAGATACTCACGTATATGCCGGATACATTATTCCGCCTAATTACGATTCTATGATTGCCAAACTTATTACCACCGCACAAACTAGAGAAGAAGCAATTCATAAAATGAAACGTGCTTTAGATGAGTTTGTAATTGAAGGGATTAAGACAACAATTCCTTTTCACAGACAACTGATGGATCATCCAGAGTATTTAGCTGGTAATTATACCACTAAGTTTATGGAAGACTTTAAGTTAGAAAAGCAAATTGAAGAATAAATTAAAACCCAAGCATTTATGTTTGGGTTTTTTAATTTCAAAATTCACAAAAATAGAAGGTGTTTTTAAGGGATTAAGGCGTTTTAAATATAATTAGCGTAACTTTATAAGCTAGTAAATAAAATATTTAATATGCTTAAGAATTACGCTTTAAAATTATGCACTGTTGCTATTGTGCTTTTATCGGTTTCGGCGCAAGCCCAAAACAGTACGTCACTATGGACGCGTGTAGATGAACAAAAGGCCAAACAATCCGAACAAGTTATCAGAAAAATAAAGCTTCAAGATGAAGCGTTTTTTCAACTCAATTTAGAGGCTTTAAAAACGGTTTTAGAAACTGTAGGAAATCGTGAAAATACTGGGAATACCGTTGTGTCTTTTCCAAATTCAGAAGGAAAACTAAGTGCTTATCAGGTTTTTGAAGCTTCTGTTATGGAAGATGAACTTCAGGCTAAATATCCAAATCTTAGAAGTTATGCCGGTCAAGGTGTAGATAACCCTAATGAAATCATAAGATTCAGTGTTACCACAAAAGGTCTTCATGCTATGGTGTTAGGGACTCAAAAAGGGACACAATTTATAGATCCTTTTTCAACTACAGGAGATCTTTATACGGTGTATGCTAAATCAGCGATATACGATAGCAATTCCGAATTTGAGTGTGGTGTTATTGAGGATGAAACGCTATTAGAGAATACAACATTGAATACAACATCTGCTCGTGATGCAAATGATGCAACGTTAAGAAATTATCGATTAGCCGTAGCTTGTACCGGAGAATATACACAGTTTCATGGTGGTACGGTTGCAGATGCCTTAGCTGCTATTGTAGTAACCATTACAAGAGTAAATAGTGTTTATGAGCGCGATTTATCAATTACTTTAACCTTAGTTGCAGATAATGATGATATTATTTTTACTGATCCGGCTACAGATAACCTTAATAACGATAATGAAAGTATTTTAATATCCCAAAGTCAGTCCGTAATTGATGCTGCTATTACCACAGGGGGGTATGATGTAGGACACACCTTTAGCACCGGAGCTGGTGGTTTAGCAGGTGTTGGGGTAACTTGTAATTCTAATTTTAAAGCTAGAGGAGTTACTGGTGTATCTCAACCTATAGGTGATGCTTTTGATATTGATTACGTTTCACATGAATTAGGACATCAGTTTGGTGCCCCTCATACCTTTAACGGTACAATAGGAAGTTGTGCTGGTGGAAACCGCTCAACGTTTAACGCTTATGAGCCAGGAAGTGGGTCTACCATTATGGCTTATGCAGGGATCTGCGGATCTGATAATGTGCAAGTGGGAAGTGATGCTTATTTTCATCAAAATAGTTTAAATGCTATTTGGAGTCATGTTAGCAGTACAGGAACTTGTCCTGTTAATAGAACCGCTACGGGTAATAGTGAACCTACAGCAGAAGCTGGCGCTAATTATTCCATACCTAAAGGAACACCTTATAAATTAGATGGAAGCAACTCTACGGATGTAGACGGTATGGAAACCTTAACTTACACTTGGGAACAATATGATTTAGGTGATGCTGGGTTACCAACAGAAACGATAACATCAGGGCCTTTAGTGCGTTCTTTTGAAGGGACCACTAATCCTACTCGATTTGTACCACAGCTTTCAGATCTTTTAAATAATGGAGGAACTTCGACCACGTGGGAGAAATTATCTAATGTAGATAGAAATATCAATTTTAAATTAACCGTACGCGATAATGATGCGAGAGGAGGACAAACGGATTCTGATCAAATGACTATTACCAATGTATCCGCTGCCGGACCTTTTGTAGTGACTTCGCAAAATGAAAGTCAAATAGTTTGGACTCCAGGAGAAACGGAAACAATTACTTGGGAAGTTGCAGGGACAACAGGTAATGGTGTAAATACAGCCAATGTAAATATATTATTATCTACTGATGAAGGGTTAACCTATTCTACAGTATTAGCGTCTAATGTTCCTAATGACGGTTCACATACCGTAACAG
The DNA here is from genome assembly GCF_003337305.1 of Winogradskyella arenosi. Lineage (GTDB taxonomy): Bacteria > Bacteroidota > Bacteroidia > Flavobacteriales > Flavobacteriaceae > Winogradskyella > Winogradskyella arenosi. The sequence goes on from NZ_QPJO01000001.1 coordinate 539,689, forward strand.
TACCCGATGTTAGTGCCCCAAAATGTAGAATTATGGTTGAAGGCGCTGGGAATATCTTCTTTAATGTTAACACTAGTTTTTTTGCTGTCGGAAATTATGTATATGAAAATGTACAAGTTTGTGAGAGTTATACCTATAATCTTAATATCGCTGTGCCAGAAAGTAGTACTGGTTATACGGGGTATGCACTTACCTTCCCTACTTCTATAAATATGACCGATGCTAATATTGCTGTTGATATTACACACCCAAATAGTGGTGATTTATTTTATGGGGTTAGACATCCAGAATACTCAGGGTCATTTCTTATCCGATTGGCTTCTCAGGAATGTTCAGGATCAGCTAATCCTAATTTAGTGTTTGATGATCAAGGATCAGCAATTAATTGTGGCACTTTAAGTAATGGGGATATTGTAATACCAGAAGATGCTTTGTCAGCAGTAAACGGAACAAATGCTCAAGGAAATTGGATTTTCTATATTTTTGATAATACAGTAAACAATACCTCAAGTGTTTTAAATTCGGTTACGATTGAAGCATGTCAGTTTTCAACTGAAGCGGTTTTATCTGTAGAAGATAACGAGTTAGAGGCTTTAAGTATCTACCCTAACCCAAATAATGGCGACTTTAACGTGCAGTTTAACCCAAGGTCTGGAGAAGAAATCTCTCTTGCGGTTTATGACATTAGAGGACGTGCTATATATGCTGAAAGTTATAACAGTGTGAGTCGTTTTAATGAAACGGTTCACTTACAGAATGCACAATCTGGAGTGTACTTATTAACGATAACCGATGGTGGGCAAAAAGTCACTAAAAAAATTATAGTAGAATAAGCATAGAAATGATTATTTTAAAAGCTCCTTAATAAGGAGCTTTTTTTATGCTATGAATTTATCGTATTGGGAAATAAAAACGTGGTTATCTAACATTGATTTTACAATTGTTGGAAGTGGTATCGTAGGACTTAACTGTGCCTTGCGCTTAAAGGAAAAATTTCCAAAAGCCAAGATCTTAATTCTTGAAAAAGGCATGTTGCCACAAGGGGCAAGTACTAAGAATGCCGGTTTTGCTTGTTTTGGCAGTTTAAGTGAAATTATAGACGATTTAAAAGATCATACCGAAGAAGAAACCTTAAACCTCGTAACACAACGTATCAATGGGCTTAAACGTCTTAGAGAAACGTTAGGTGATCGCAGAATCGCTTATAAGAACGGGGGAGGGTATGAACTGTTTTTAAAAACCGATACCGAGTTATATGACTCCTGTTTAGAGCAGCACCGTGCTATCAATACGCTTTTGCAGCCCTTATTTAGGGCTCCTGTATTTCAATGGAAAGCAACCAGTGTAGGTTTTAATCAGGTGCAACCCAAATACAGCTTTAATGCTTTTGAAGGTCAAATAGATACCGGTAAAATGATGGAAGCTTTAGTGCTTAAAGTACGGGCTATAGGCATTAAAATTTTAAATAATTGTACAGTAGAGTCTTATGAAGATTTAATAAATTCAGTAGAAATAAGGACCAATCATTTTTCTTTTTCAACTAAAAATCTCTTTATTGCAACCAATGGATTCTCTAAAGCTTTTAACCTTACAGAAGTGCTTCCGGCAAGAGCCCAAGTGCTCATAACAGAGCCCATAACTAACCTGCACTTTAAAGGAACCTTTCATTTAGATAAAGGGTATTATTATTTTAGAAATATAGATCGTAGAGTATTGTTAGGTGGGGGAAGGCATCTTGATTTTAAAACAGAAGAAACCACCGAGTTTGGTGAAACGGCTTTGATACAAGGCCAATTAGAACAGGTATTAAAAACGACAATTTTACCCAATACGGATTTTAAAATAGACCATAGATGGTCTGGAATAATGGGCGTAGGGAAGCAGAAAAAAGCCTTGGTAAAACAACTGTCCAACCATGTGTTTTGCGGGGTGCGTTTAGGCGGAATGGGAATTGCTATAGGAAGTACAATTGGTAAGGAATTAGCCGATTTATTAGAATAAAGAATGAAACGAATTTTTCGATTTTTTGTAAAAGTATTAATATGGTGCCTCTTAATTTCGGTTGGTGTCGTGTTCCTTTTTAAATATGTTCCGGTGCCCCTCACGCCGTTAATGCTTATACGTTATGTGGAGGTTACTAATGAAAATCCACGTTGGGAACACCAATGGGTTCCTATGGAAGAAATTTCAGAACACATGCAGCTAGCCGTAATCTGTAGTGAAGATCAAAAATTTGTGACTCATAAGGGCTTCGATATAGAAGCTATTGAAAAGGCTTATGAGCATAATAAAGCGGGGAAACGGATTAAAGGCGGGAGTACTATTAGCCAACAAACTGCAAAGAATGTATTTTTATGGCCCGAGCGCAGTTGGCTCCGCAAAGGATTAGAGGCGTATTTTACGTTTTTAATTGAACGTATTTGGAGTAAAGAACGCATCTTAGAAGTGTATCTCAATAGTATTGAAATGGGGCCAGGGATTTATGGTGTAGAGGCTGCCTCACAACATTGGTTTGGTAAATCGGCAGCACAGTTAGGACGCTATGAAGCCGCAGCGATAGTCGCAATACTACCAAACCCTAGGTCTTATAAAGCGCAACCAGCGACCTCTTATATTCAGAAAAGAAAAGAATGGATTGTAAAGCAAATGCGTTATTACGGCCCTTTAAATCTAAAACCTAAAAATGACAACTAAAAAAGCTTTATATGAGGCCTGCTTAAGGTATATTGATGAGCGCCTTAAAACCGTACAAAAAACGATTCTTGATATTCAGCAGTCTTTAGAATCCGAAACGAAAAGTAGCGCTGGGGATAAGCATGAAACCGGAAGAGCCATGCTACAGTTAGAACGAGAAAAAGCAGGACAACAGTTATTAGAAATTGAAAACCAAAAGGCCATACTTCAAAAAATTAATCCTGAAGTAAAGCATGAGAACGTAACTTTAGGAAGTGTTGTAAAAACCACAAATGCTAATTACTTTATAGCGATAAGCGCCGGTGAACTTAGAATAGATAATACCGCTTATTATGCTATTTCTGTAGCGACACCTATAGCCAAACTGCTCGTATCTAAAGCTAAAGGGGATCCTATTGTTTTTAGAGCGCAACCCTTTACCATTACAGATGTTCTATAGTGGACTGTGGCGCTATAAATCTTAACTATTAAAAATAAAAAAATCCGAACAGTATACTGCTCGGATTTTTTCTATGATCATCTCAAACCGTAGTTTGAGTGTTATCTCATACTAATTATTTAGCTTCAGCATAACGACGCTCAACTTCATTCCAATTAATCACGTTAAAAAACGCTTCAATATAATCTGGACGTCTGTTTTGGTAGTTTAAGTAGTAAGCATGTTCCCATACGTCTAAACCTAAAATAGGTGTTCCTTCACATCCAATTCCTGGCATTAAAGGGTTATCTTGGTTTGCTGTAGAGCAAACTTCTACTTTACCACCTTCATGGACACATAACCAAGCCCATCCAGATCCAAAACGTGTTGCTGCTGCACTAGAAAATGCATCTTTAAACGCGTCAAAAGAACCAAATTCTGCTTCAATAGCATCTTTTAAGTCTCCAGATAAACGACTTTTTCCTTCAGGATTCATTACATCCCAAAATAAAGAGTGATTATAAAAACCACCACCGTTATTTCTAACAGCTTTGTTATCTGTATCTAAATTAATAAGAATATTCTCAATTGTTTTTCCTTCTAAATCAGTTCCTTCAATCGCTGCGTTCAATTTATTTGTGTAGCCTTGGTGATGTTTAGTATGATGAATCTCCATTGTGCGAGCATCAATATTTGGTTCTAAAGCATCGTAAGCATATTTTAATTTCGGTAATTCGAAAGCCATAATATATTTGTTTTTAATTGGTTAATAAATTCTTTGCACTCAAATTTACAATTTTGTCTAGAATTTTCTCTTAATAAACTATTAAGATTGCCTATTTTGGTATAAAAATTATCTCTTGCAAAATTCAGCCTTTAAAATATACAACGCTTCTGCCGGTAGTGGAAAGACATTTACATTGGCAAAGGCCTACTTAAAAATTTTAATTCAGTCCAAAAGTCACGATCAGTTTAAGTCCATTTTAGCCATCACCTTTACCAATAAAGCGGTAGGGGAAATGAAAGAACGGATTATTGATATGCTGAAACGTTTTTCCGAAGATAGCAATTTAGAAACGCCACACCCGATGTTTGTTGCTATTTGCGAAGAACTTGAGATAACCCCAATAGCCCTTCAGCATAAATCTAAAGCGATATTAAAGCACATTATTCACAATTATGGTGCTTTTGATATTTCTACCATTGATGGATTTACCCACCGTGTGATCCGAACCTTTGCGCACGATTTAAAATTGCCTTTAAATTTTGAAGTAGAATTAGATCAGGGACGACTTTTAAGTGAGGCCGTAGATAGCCTAATTGCTAAAGCAGGAAGTGATAAAGCCTTAACCAAGGTCTTAGTGGACTTTGCTATTGAAAAAGCAGATGATGATCGCAGTTGGGATATCAGTTACGATTTTAATGCCATTTCTAAACTGCTGGTGAATGAAAACGATATTTCTGCCTTAAGTAGTTTAAAAAATAAGACTTTAGAGGACTTTAAAAATCTAAAGAAACAACTGTCTAAAGACATTATAGAAATCGAAGCACAAATTGTGGATGTTGCTCATGGAGCTTTAGCTTTAATTGAAGAATGTGGCTTAGAATTTAAAGATTTTAGTGGCAGTTATTTGCCTAAATATTTTCAGAAATTAAGTACTAAGTCGTTTTATGTTACTTTTGGTGCCGCTTGGCAAAATACCTTATTAGAAGGAAATACAATCTATCCTAAGCGTGTTAAACCCGATGTGGCCTCCGTTGTTGACGGCATTCAATCGCAACTCGCTGATGCCTTTCTTGGAACTAAAAATGCCTTGTTTGCAATTAAACTTAAAAAAGGCTTTTACAGAAATATTACGCCGCTTTCCGTATTAAATGCCATAAAAAACGAATTAGATCTCTTAAAATCGGATCAGAATAAAATGCTGATTTCAGAATTTAATACCATCATCAGTGAAGAAATAAAAAACCAACCAACCCCATTTATTTACGAACGCCTAGGCGAAAAGTTTAAGTACTATTTTATTGATGAGTTTCAAGACACGTCTAATATGCAATGGGATAATTTAATTCCTTTATTAGATAATGCTTTGGCGGCAGTAAATGGTTCGGCCATGTTGGTGGGCGATGCCAAACAGGCTATTTATAGGTGGCGAGGTGGTGAAGCCGAGCAATTTATAAGGCTATATAATAAAGACGATGCACCATTTGCATTTGAGGCCGAGGTTCTGGCATTAGAGACCAATTACAGAAGTGCCAAAGCTGTCATAGAATTTAATAATGCGTTTTTCGAGTTTTTAAGCAGTACTGCTTTTAATGAGGAGGCTTATGCGTCCCTCTATAAAAATGCCAGACAACATACCCACAATAGCTCTGAAGGGTATGTAAATCTTCATTTTTTAGAGTTCGATAAAGAGGATGATCAGCATGAAATGTATGCCAATCAGGTTTTAGAGACCATTCAAAATTGTCAGAATCTTGGCTTCCCATTAGATGATATTTGTGTGTTGGTTAGAAAACGAAAAGATGGTGTTGCTATCGCTAACTTTTTAAATGATCATGGCATTAAGATTACGTCTTCAGAAACCTTACTCTTAAAAAATTCGGATAAAGTAAGATTTATCAATTCGGTTTTAAAGGTGCTCACGCAACCTGATAACGACCGTTTAAAAGTGGATATTCTTAACTATTTAGCCAAACAACAACAAGCAGAAGACAAGCATTTGTTTTTTAGTACTTACCTAAAAAGTACTTTAGATGCTATGTTCCTAGCCCTTCAGAGCATTGGGATATTTATTGATAAAAACCACTGTCTTCAATTGCCATTATACGAGTTAGTAGAACATATTGTTAGGGTTTTTAAGCTTAATGAGGACTCCGATGCCTACTTACAATTCTATTTGGATGTGGTTTTAGAGTTTACCCAAAAACAGAATTCAGACGTAGCAGCTTTTATTCAGTATTTTGAAAAGAAAGAAGATAATCTTAGTGTGGTAACTCCAGAAAATATGAATGCGGTTCAGATCATGACCATTCATAAATCTAAAGGTTTAGAATTTCCGGTGGTGATATTTCCTTATGCCGACCTCGATATTTATAAAGAAGTAGATCCTAAAGTTTGGTTTCCGGTGGCTCCTGAAGATTATAACGGTTTTGAAACCTTATTACTCAATTATAACAAAGATGTTGAAGCTTATGGCGAGGTGGGAGCTGCAATTTATAACAAGCACCAATCAGAATTAGAATTAGATAACATTAACTTACTCTATGTTGTTTTAACGCGTGCCGTAGAGCAATTATACATAATAACCAAGAAAGATTACGATTCTAAAGGCGCAGTAAGAAAGAGCACTTATGCTGGGATGTTTATGAATTTTTTAGGCCAAGAACAACTGTGGAATGACAGTCAGTTAAGCTATAACTTCGGAAGTTTGAACCCCAACGCCAACACGGTAGAAGAAGACACGCCATTGGCAGCACTACAACTATTGTCTGTTCCTAAGGAAGTTCATAATTTAAACTTGGTAACCAATTCCGGACTTTTATGGGATACCCAACAAGAGGCCGCTATAGAACGCGGAAATTTAGTGCATTTACTATTATCTAAAATTACCACGGAACAGGATCTTGATACGGCTTTTGCAGATTTAATTCTTTCCGGAGACTTAACTACAGACAACCGTGAGGCACTTCAGAAATTAGTCTTACAAGTTATTCATCATCCTAAATTGGCCCCGTATTATCAAGACGGTTTTAAAATTTATAACGAACGCGATATTATAACACGGACAGGGCAATTGTTAAGACCCGACCGTTTAAATATCAATGCTGAGAATGACGTTATAATTATTGATTATAAAACCGGAGAAGCCAAATCCACCCATAACGCCCAATTACGAGACTATGAGTTTGTGTTAGAACAGATGAATTTTAAAGTTATTCATAAACTTCTGGTTTATATAAATGATACAATTGAAGTTCTTGAAGTCTAATTTTTCATAGTATCTTTGGCCGTGTTAAACAAAAAATAATAACCATGTACGGAGATATAAAGAAGCATTTACAGCAAGAAATCGAGTCTATTAAAGAGGCCGGACTTTTTAAAGAAGAACGAATTATTACCTCACCACAAGGGGCAGAAATAACCTTAAATACAGGGCAAAAAGTACTTAACTTTTGTGCTAATAATTACTTAGGTTTATCGGCGCACCCCGATGTTGTTCAAGCCGCTAAAGATACTATGGATACCCATGGTTTCGGAATGTCTTCAGTACGATTTATTTGTGGAACCCAAGATATTCATAAAGAATTAGAGCAAAAAATAGCTGATTTTTATGGCACAGAAGATACCATTCTTTATGCCGCAGCCTTTGATGCTAATGGTGGTGTTTTTGAACCGCTATTAACTAAAGAAGATGCCATTATCTCAGATTCTTTAAATCACGCTTCTATTATTGATGGGGTACGTTTATGTAAAGCGGCGAGATATCGTTACCAAAATAATGATATGGCCGATTTAGAAACCCAATTAATTGCAGCAAATGAAAATGGTGCCCGTCACAAGATTATTGTGACCGATGGTGTGTTTTCTATGGATGGCTTAGTGGCTCCTTTAGATGAAATTTGCGATTTAGCAGATAAATATGATGCTATGGTTATGATTGATGAATGCCATGCTACCGGATTTATAGGAGAAACAGGAATTGGAACGCTTGAAGAAAAAGGCGTTTTAGGCCGTATCGATATTATTACCGGAACTCTAGGGAAAGCTTTAGGGGGTGCTATGGGAGGCTATACGACCGCTAAAAAAGAAGTTATAGAATTGTTACGTCAACGTTCTAGACCTTATTTGTTTTCAAACTCATTAGCACCGGCAATTGTAGGCGCCTCTATTAAGGTGTTTGATATGCTTAAAAATGACACCACTTTAAGAGATAAAGTAGAGTGGAATACCAATTATTTTAAAGCGGGAATGAAGGCTGCAGGATTTGATATTGTCGATGGAGATTCGGCAATTGTTCCGGTGATGTTATACGATGCCAAGCTCTCTCAAAATATGGCCAATTTATTATTAAAAGAAGGAATCTATGTTATAGGATTCTTCTATCCAGTTGTACCAAAGGATAAGGCAAGAATTAGAGTCCAACTCTCTGCGGCTCACGATAAAAACCAACTCGATAAAGCTATTGAAGCCTTCGTAAAAGTGGGTAAAGAATTAAAGGTTATCTGAATTGATTCAAATCTTAACTCAAACGCTGTAATGTAGGGCGATGTAACATTATTTTTATATATTTGTCTTTGTTAATACTTTTTAACACATTATTTTTGCATCAATTAACACTTAAAATTAAAATTAATTAGAATATGAAAAATCTTAGCAGATTATTTTTTGTCGCTGTGCTTATTGCAAGTTTTAGCACATCTAATGCACAAGACAAGAACAATCCATGGGCCCTTGGTTTTGGAGCCAATGCAGTTGACGCTTTCCCAGTAGGAGAAGACGCACCACAAGGAGGATATTTTGACGAATATTTCAATGTAAAAGAGCACTGGAATGTTTTACCTTCAATTTCAACACTTTCTGTATCTAGATACCTTAGTGATGGGTTTACATTCACAGCAAAAGGATCTCTTAACCGAATTGATAAATTTGGAGATGATTCTGTTGATGATTTAACATATTACGGTGTAGATGGTAACCTTACTTATAGCTTTATGAATATCATCAATTCTAAAGTTATCGATCCTTATTTAGGAGTTGGTGGTGGTTACACTTGGTTAGATGAAATCGGAGCAGGAACGGCTAACGGAACTGTTGGATTTAAATTTTGGTTTACTGAAAACCTTGGTTTAGATATTAACTCTACTTACAAGCATTCATTCGAAGATTACTTACCTAAGCATTTCCAACATTCAGTTGGTATTACTTTCAAGTTTGGTGGTACTGATACTGACGGTGATGGTATATACGATAAAGATGACGCTTGTCCAGAAGAAGCAGGTTTACCTGAATTTAATGGATGTCCAGATTCTGATAATGACGGAATCCAAGATTCTAAAGATGATTGTCCTAACACAGCTGGTTTAGCTGAGTTTAACGGATGTCCTGATACTGATGGAGACGGTGTAATGGATAAAGATGATAAGTGTCCAGAAGTTGCTGGTCTTAAAACTTTAGCAGGTTGTCCAGATGCTGACGGAGACGGTGTTTCTGATGCTGATGATAACTGTCCTAATGAAGCTGGTCCTGCTGCAAATAGCGGATGTCCTTGGCCAGATACTGACGGTGACGGTGTATTAGACAAAGATGATAAATGTCCTAACGAAGCGGGTACTGTGGCAAACAATGGTTGTCCAGAAGTTAAGCCAACTGAAGAAGTTATGGATACATTAAACGAATACTCTAGATCTATCTTATTTAACTCTGGTAAGGCAACTTTCCAAAAGCAGACAGATAAAGTATTACAGTCTATGGTGGCTATCTTTAAAGAATACCCACAAGCACACTTCTCTCTTGAAGGTCACACAGATAGCGATGGTTCTAAATCTATGAACCAAGCATTATCTGAAAGAAGAGCAAATGCAGTTAGAGATTACTTAATCGCTAATGGTATTAACGCTGACAGATTAACAGCTGCTGGTTTCGGTGAGTCTAACCCAATCGCTAGTAACAGAACAAGCGCTGGTAAGAAAGAAAACAGACGTGTAGAGGTGAAGTTGAAAAACTAATCACATCTAAAATATATTAAAAAAACGCCCCGAATTTCGGGGCGTTTTTTATTTTTATAAAATGATAAGTTTTATAAAGTCCGTACTTCTAGACCTCCAAGAAAAACAACTTAATCTTGAGGATGTCTATTTTGTTTTACCAAGTAAACGTGCAGGTGTGTTCTTAAAACACCACTTGTCGTCTTTATTAGATCAGCCTATTTTCTCACCATATATTGTAAGTATTGAGGAATTTGTTGAAGACCTTTCCGGATTAAAAAACCTCCCGAATACCGATTTGCTATTTAGGTTTTATGAAACCTATTGCGGCCTTACACCCGTAGACGAGCAAGAGTCTTTTGAATCCTTTACCAAATGGGCACAGATCCTCTTACAAGATTTTAACGAAATTGATCGTTACCTTATTCCGCAATCGCAAATTTTCGATTATCTAAATGCCATTAAAGAACTTAACCATTGGTCTTTGGATGTTGAGCAAACCGGACTGGTTAAAAACCATTTAAAGTTTTGGAAACAGCTTAAGGCTTACTATATCGATTTTACCAAAAACCTGTTAGAGGCCGGGCAAGGCTACCAGGGTTTAATTTATAGAGAAGCGTCTAAGAAAGTGGACCCTTATATCTCAACAGCAGAGGACAAAATACATGTTTTCTTAGGCTTTAATGCCCTTAATTCTGCCGAAACTAAAATTATTCAAGCTCTTTTAAAAGCTGAGGTCGCCCATATTTATTGGGATATTGATAAAGCCTTTATTGACGATGCTAAGCATGATGCCGGTTGGTTTACTAGAGAACATCGCGAAGATTGGGAGCATTTTAAAACGGACCCCTTTCAATGGACCACCAGCCATTATTCCGAAGAAAAAAATATTAATGTTATAGGGATTCCTAAGCTTGTTGGCCAAGCTAAATATATTGGGCAAATCTTAGAGGATTTAACCGCCTCAGCAACCAACTTATCTAAGATTGCGGTGGTACTGGGTGAAGAGCAGCTGTTATTGCCGGTTTTAAACTCTATTCCTGCGGCTATTCAAAAGCTCAATGTCACAATGGGCTTACCCTTGCAATACGTTCCCTTAGCCTCTTTGTTTGAGCAGTTGTTTTTTATGCATAAAAACAATCCACAACAGTATTACTATAAAGATGTCATTGGGATTTTGTCTCATGCTTCGGTGTATCCCTTATTTGAACAGGATACAGTTAACGAGGCTAGTGCCTTGGTTTCAAAAATTCAAAAGAATAACCTTGTTTATATCACTTTAGCAGAGTTAAAAAGCCTAGCGCCTGCAAGTGAAATGCTTTTGGAGTTGTTATTTAAGTCGTGGACAAACCAGCCAACCTTGGCTTTACAACAATGTAAGGCTTTGATTTTTAAAATGAAACAGCATTATGATAGCGATAAAGTCAGTTACCGTCTAGAATTAGAGTACCTCTATCGCTTTAATACGCTGTTTAATCAACTTTCAGAACTAAATAACACTTATAGATATCTAAATTCTATTGTGGCGTTACAAACTGTTTATAAGGAGTTGTTAAGTTCAGAAACCTTGGACTTCCAAGGAGAACCGTTAGAAGGACTTCAGGTTATGGGGATGTTAGAGTCGCGTGTTCTAGATTTTGAAACCGTGATTATTAGCTCGGTGAATGAAGGGATTCTTCCTTCGGGAAAAACCAATAATTCTTTTATCCCATTCGATGTAAAGCTTGAAAATAAGCTACCTACCTTTAAAGAAAAAGATGCCGTCTATACCTATCATTTCTATCGCTTATTACAACGGGCAAAAAATGTGTACATTCTGTATAATACTGAAATAGATGCCTTAAAAGGAGGCGAAAAAAGTCGTTTTATCACCCAGTTAGAAATTGAAGGTTTACACGCTATTTCTCATAAAATCGTCTCACCAAGCGTTCCAAATATTAAAGAAGAATTACAAGAAATTACGAAGACGCCAAGCGTTTTAGAACAGATAAAATCGCTTTCTAAAAAAGGGTATTCGCCCTCCTCATTAACCAATTATATAAGGAATCCTATAGACTTTTATTATGATAAAATTCTTGGAATTAAGGAGTTTGAAGAGGTTGAGGAAAATATCGCCGCCAATACCTTGGGGTCCGTTATTCATAATTCGCTAGAAGATTTTTATAAACCTTTAGAGGGGGAATTCTTAACGATAGCGCATGTTGAAGGCTTTAAGAAGCAGGTAAAACCAATGGTGACGAAGCATTTTGAAGAGCTTTATAACAAAGGTGGATTTTCTAAAGGAAAAAACCTGATTATTTTTGAAATTGCCCAACGTTATATTTTAAATTTTTTGAATTTAGAGATTGAGAGTTTAGAAAAAGGGCAACAGATAGAAATCTTATCTATTGAAGCAGATGAGCAAATTGCTATTACTATAGACGGCTTAGATTTTCCTATTAAATTAAAGGGAAAAGTAGACCGTGTAGACCGCTGCGATGGGGTAATTAGAGTGATTGATTATAAGTCTGGAAAAGTAGACCAGAGCAAGGTAGAAATTGTAGATTGGGAAGCTCTTACAACGGATTACGAAAAATACAGTAAACCCTTTCAGATTTTATGTTACGCTTATATGATGCGAGAAAATAAACACTTAGAATTGCCTGTTGAAGCTGGTATTATATCCTTTAAAAACCTTAGTGGTGGATTCTTAAAATTTGCGAAGAAAGATAAGCCTGGAGCATATGCTAAGAAGGAGCAACTAATTACAGATGAGACCTTAGATCGTTTTGAAGTGGAACTGAAAAAGCTTATTTCAGAAATTTGTAATCCAGAGCTTAAATTTATCGAAAAAGACCTTACCAAATGAACATAGAGAAGAATTACATTTTAGAACGCAAAGGCAAGAAACCAATTCTAATTGACACCTTTTATACCGAAGAGCAGCAGCAACAACCCATAGTTATTTTCTGTCATGGCTATAAGGGTTTTAAAGACTGGGGGGCTTGGGATGTTATGGCTAAAACATTAGCAACCTCAGGGTGCTGTTTTGTTAAATTTAATTTTTCTCATAACGGAGGTACGATGGCGAATCCTATCGATTTTCCGGATTTAGAAGCCTTCGGAAATAATAATAACAGTAAAGAACTCCAGGACTTAAATGATGTTATAGATTGGGCACAAGAACGTTTTAAAGATCATACGAACGTTCATACAGAAAACATTTGCTTAATTGGTCATAGTCGTGGCGGTGGAATTGCGATATTAAAAGCTTCCGAAGATCCTAGAATCAACAAGTTAGTCACTTTGGCAAGTGTGAGTGACTTTGGATCGCGATTTGGATCTGAACCTGAAATTAAAGCTTGGAAGGAAGACGGGGTGAAGTTTGTTAAAAACGGAAGAACCAAGCAAAACATGCCACATTATTATCAGTTTTTTGAAGATTTTAAGGCCCATGAAGATCGGCTTCATATTGAAACAGCAACCCGCGCTTTAACTTTACCTATGCTTATTATTCATGGCGATAAAGATACTTCTGTAAGCATTGATGAAGCTTATAATATCTATGATTGGAGCAGTAATAGTCTACTCGAGATTATTGCCGATGCAGACCATGTGTTTAATACAAAACATCCTTGGTCAAAGGATACACTTTCTTCTGAATTAGATAAGGTGACCAAGCGATTGATAAGGTTTATCCTCTAAAGCTTTTCTTACTTAAAGCTGTTTAATAAATGAAATTTAACATGTAATGAGTTGGGGTAACACCGAAATTGAGATTTTAAATCCTTATACTGTAAATTTGCATTTTCTGAGAATTTTTCAATAGTGAAAAGCTATTTCTCTGCACCGACATACCCAGTGTATTAGAATAATTTTCCTAAGGAAGTATTAAGATTAAGGATTAGTTTTTGAGTGTATAAAAAGGTTATTAGTAAGATTGGGTTAATCTTAGGGTATTCAACGACCACTAGCTTACGTCAAAAATGTTAATTCGGTTTTTTTAATAAAAAAAGCGTGTAAAAACACGCTTGTTGTGGAGAAGATCGGGCTCGAACCGACGACCTCTTGACTGCCAGTCAAGCGCTCTAGCCAACTGAGCTACATCCCCTTAATACAGATGTAAATATAGTCTTATTTTTTAATTTTAATTAAAAAAAACTAGCCGGAAGGCTAAATATTATTTTTCATGATTTGTAAAGCTACCTTATCAGATATTCCTTCTGTTTTAAAACTTACCAAAGCATGTGCTGCGGCTATGAGAGCTCAGGGAATTTTCCAATGGAATGCAACCTATCCTAACCAAGACGTTTTTATTCAAGATGTGGAGCGCGAAGAACTCTTTGTTTTAAAAGTCAATGCGCGTATTGTAGGCTGTATTGTGAGTTCTAAACGTATGGATGACGAGTACAAAGCAATGAAATGGCTTACTACAGATCGCCATAACCTCTATATTCATAGACTTGCAGTTCATCCTGAATTTCAGGGCTTAGGCTATGCCCAACAGCTTATGTGTTTTGTAGAACAGCAGGCCGTGACACATAAATACCAGTCAATTAGACTAGATACTTTTTCAAAAAACAAAAGAAACCAAAAGTTTTACGAACTTCGCGGCTATAAAAAATTAGGTGATATTCACTTTCCAAATCAAAGTGATTATCCCTTTCATTGTTATGAACTAGTCCTGTGAGCACCTCAATAACCTTAAAACAGATAAATAAGCTTGCGATCCCTGCCCTAATAGCAGGTGTGGCAGAACCCATTTTGTCTTTAACAGACGCCGCTATTATTGGTAATATGGATTATGAAGCTACGACATCCTTGGCCGCTGTAGGGATTGTAGGAACGTTTTTCTCCATGCTGATATGGGTTTTGGGTCAAACCCGAAGTGCTATTTCTTCTATAGTCTCGCAATATTTAGGCGCCAATCAACTTGAAGCTGTAAAGGATTTACCGGCGCAGGCCATTTTTATCATCACCATTTTAAGTTTAATAATTATAGGTGTGACTTATCCTTTGGCCGCCTCTATATTTAAACTTTATAATGCCGCCGGACCAATATTAGATTTTAGTGTAACCTATTACCAAATAAGAGTGTTTGGTTTCCCCTTTACCTTATTCACCATCGCTGTTTTTGGCACGTTTAGAGGGCTTCAAAATACGTATCACCCTATGCTTATAGCTATTGTTGGAGCGGTTTTAAATATTGCTTTAGATATGGTTTTGGTATATGGCATTGATGGTCTCTTTCCTGCAATGCATATTAAAGGCGCCGCTTACGCAAGTGTCTTCGCGCAGGTGGTTATGGCCTTGTTATCGGCTTTTTATTTACGCCGAAAGACCGATATACCGCTACTTGTAAAATTGCCATTTAATTCGGAAATGAAACGTTTTGTATTCATGATCGCTAATTTATTTATAAGAACCTTAGCCCTTAATTTGGCGCTGTATTTAGCTACCAGTTTTGCGACAAAATATGGTGAAAATTATATCGCAGCTTATACCATTGCCATTAATTTATGGTTTTTAGGCGCATTCCTAATTGATGGTTATGCTGGCGCAGGAAATATTTTATCGGGGAAATTATTTGGAGCTAAAGATTATAAAAACCTTATTGAGCTGAGTAATAAACTCATTAAATACGGTATAGTGGTTGGGGTATTAATTGCCACTATAGGTGCAGTATTTTATTATCCTATTGGACGGATCTTTAGTAATGACAAGGCTGTTTTAAGTGAATTCTATAAGGTATTTTGGATCATTTTGGCCATGCAACCCTTGTGTGCCTTGGCCTTTATTTTTGATGGTGTTTTTAAAGGCTTAGGAAAAATGAAATACCTTAGAAATGTACTCCTCTTTTCTACCTTGGCCGTTTTTGTCCCTATCGTATTCTGGACCGATCATTTAGACTACAAACTGTACGGTATTTTTATTGCCTTTACCTTTTGGATGATAGCACGCGGACTGCCTCTAATTATAAATTTCCGTAAAACCTTTATATCACTAGCCAAAAACGCTTAAATTTGGCTTATAAATAAAACGAACATATGGATATTTTAGGTTTTTTAGGCGGAAATGGCTTGTTTCTAATCTTAGGTCTAGCTTTGATTATTATATATTTCTATAACAGATTTAAAAGACGTTAAAACCCGGTTATCGTGTTTTAAACCAACCTGTAATACTCAATCTTGTGGTCGTTACGGGTTTTACTTCGTGTTCTAATTCTTGACTTTCAAAAATAACAACCTTGCCCGGCAAAGGATAAATGACTTCGTCTTTACCGTCTAAGTAAAGGACCAGCTCACCACCATTTTCAGGTTGCCAATCTTCAGAGTTAAGGTAGCATACTAAAGATAATTTACGCCTATCATCATTCTGAAACGTATCTAAATGTCGCTTGTAAAATGTACCTTTAGGATACATGGCATAATGAAACTCCTTATCTTGGATGCCAAGAAAGCAAGTTTGATTTAAATAGGTTTTGAGATCGTTAATTTTAGCAAAGAACATCTGTTCTGCCACATTTATAACGCGCTCATCGATCCAAAAAATTCGATCTCCACGGACGGTTTTTTTAACCAATTCTTGGGTTTTGTTTCCAATGGCCGATGTTTTAAAGGCGGCTTCTTCATCTTTTAAAAGTAGTGAATGCCTTAAGGCAATGACCTCTTCTTCGGAAAAAAAATCATCTACAATACTATATTTTTGAGATGAAATGTCTGAAATAATGCGCTCGTAAAGCGGATTTTCAATAAACGGGATCGCTTCGAAAAGATTACTCACCGTGACTTTTGTAGAAATTGAATCCTATCATTTACATTTTAAATATTAAAAAAAGTACGCAAATGTAATCTAAAAAGCTATTCCTTTTACATTTATAATATCTTTGCAAGATAATATAGAATCACATGAGCAAAATTCGCATTACAAAACAGTTTTCTTTTGAAACAGGCCACGCACTTTACGGTTACGATGGAAAGTGTAAAAACGTGCATGGGCATAGCTACCGTTTGTATGTTACTGTAATTGGTAGTCCAATTTCAGATAGTAGCAATGTAAAATACGGCATGGTGATTGATTTTGGCGATTTAAAGAAAATCGTAAAGGAAGATATTGTTGATGTGTTTGATCATGCTACCGTTTTCAATAAAAACACACCACATGTTGAACTCGCTAAAGAATTAGCCGATAGAGATCATAACGTGCTATTAGTAGATTACCAGCCTACAAGTGAAATGATGGTGATTGATTTTGCTGATAAAATAAAGAAACGTCTGCCAGATGATATAAAATTGCATTCGTTGCGCTTGTCAGAAACCGCGTCTTCTTACGCTGAATGGTTTGCTAGTGATAATGAGTAAACCCCAACACATAAGCATTGCTGAAGGCAAAAAAGTCTATTTCGCATCAGATAATCATTTAGGCGCACCTACTCAAGAAACTTCACGACCGCGTGAAAAGAAATTTGTGGCTTGGTTAGACACAGTAAAAGATGACGCTGCAGCCATTTTTCTCTTAGGTGATTTATTTGATTTTTGGTTTGAATATAAAACCGTGGTTCCTAAAGGGTTTACAAGAACCTTAGGGAAACTAGCCGAAATAGCAGATTCTGGAATACCAATTTTCTTCTTTGTGGGTAACCATGATTTATGGATGAAGGATTATTTTAAAACTGAATTAGGCATACCCGTTTATCACGAACCTAAAGAATTCACATTTAACGAAACCTCCGTCTTTATTGGACATGGTGATGGTTTAGGCCCTGGAGATAAAGGTTACAAACGCATGAAAAAAGTGTTTACCAATCCTTTCTTTCAATGGTGTTTTAAATGGATGCATCCTGATATTGGTATCAGGATAGGGCAATACATGTCGGTAAAAAACAAGATGATTTCTGGTGATGATGATGCTAAATTTCTAGGTGAAGATAACGAGTGGTTGGTGGCTTATTGCAAACGTAAACTTGACGATAAACACCGTGATTATTTTGTGTTTGGTCATAGACATCTTCCTTTAGAGATTTCACTCAATGAAAATTCTAAGTATATTAATCTAGGCGATTGGATTCAATATTACACTTATGGTGTTTTTGATGGCGACACTTTCGAATTAAAGACATTCTAAATTTAAGCTTTTTCGTGGGCATCAATATCTTTGGTAAGATCCAAGTCCCTGAGCGCTTTGTTTTTAAAACTCATGGTGGCCACGGTAATGAGTGTTATGGTTCCACCTAGGATTACCGCCAATGGCGCACCAAATAGTTTTGCGGCTATTCCACTTTCAAGAGCACCAAGCTCATTAGAAGATCCCACAAACATAGAGTTGACTGCTCCAACGCGCCCTCTCATATCGTCTGGAGTCTTAAGTTGAAGAATGGTTTGCCTAATAACCATAGATACTCCATCAAACACGCCAGATAAAAATAAAGCGATAAGACTTAACCAGAGTAGTTTTGAGGCCCCAAATACAATCATGAATACTCCAAATCCAAAAACTGAAATTAATAGTTTTTTACCGGTGTTTTTTGTAATCGGAATGTAGGTCGTCGCAACCATAGTAATAATACTACCAGAGGACAACGCGGCATTCAAAAAACCGAATCCACGCGGACCTGCATCTAAAACATCTTTGGCAAATACAGCAAATATGGCAACGGCACCTCCAAAGAGCACCGCAATCATATCTAATGTTAGTGCCCCTAAAACAACCTTATCAGTAAACACAAATGTGAGGCCTGCTTTTAAACTGTCCATCACAGATTCCCCGGTTTTTGTATAGAGTATCGGTTTCTTTTTGATGCCAAAAACAAGAATTAAGGCTAGCATTACTAACGAAAATATAATGCCAAGGGTATAATGCACACCAGTCCAAGAAATTAAAAACCCACCACAAAGTGCACCAAACACACTAGCGCCTTTCCAAGTGCTACTGCTCCATGTTGCGGCATTAGGATATATTTTTTTAGGAACAATGAGAGCAATCAACGAGAAAATTGTGGGTCCAAAAAAGGCTCTTAAAACACCACCAAAAAATACGAGACCATAAATGCTATAGAGAATAGGACGGATATTCCAAGTCGATTCAATTTGGTCAGAAGTCAGCCAAAACAAACCAAAACTTATAAGTGAGAATAAGGCAATACAAATGGTAAATAGGTTGCGTTTTTCTTTTTTGTCAACGATATGGCCTGCAAAAGGCGCAAATAAAAAGGCTGGTAAAAATTCACATAAACCTATAATTCCTAAACTCAGTTTGTCATTGGTTAAGGCGTAGACTTGCCATTCAATGACAATAAATTGCATAGACCAACCAAAAACCAATGCAAAGCGCACCAATAAAAAAATATTGAATTCTTTGATTCTTAATGCCGCGTATGGATCGTTTTTTACCAAGATGATTTAAAGTTACGAGACCTAGCAGGTTTTAAAAACCTAGCAGGTCTGCAATTGATTCAATACAAATGTATAATAAGCAAAGGTTTTATTTAGTTTAGTTTTCAATCAATTTAAAAGTAACACGTCTATTTAATTGGCGTCCTTCTTCTGTATCATTATCTGAAATAGGTTGCGTACTTCCAAAACCAAATGATTTAATCCGATTTGCATTTAATCCTTTTTCAATTAAATAGTCTAAAACTGCTTTGGCACGTTGTTCTGATAATTCTTGGTTTCTAACTTCAAATCCAATGGAATCGGTATGACCATAGATTTCAATATTTAATGTAAGATTATCCTCTAAATGCTTGTAAAGTTGATTGAGTTCTTCTTTTGAAACAGCTAACAATTCGGCTTTATCAAAATCGAATAATACATTTTTGAAGGTGTAAATCTCATTAGTTTTAATGATAGGTTCTTCAACTGGTTTGAGTATTTCTTTTTTGATGTTCTCTTCTTCTTTCTCTAAGGGTTCAATGGAAACGTCATCGATATAGTAATAGGAAAACGATTCATATTTAGTTGGTCTAGCTTTACTTTTTTTAGTGTCGGCATTTGTATTAAAATTTCCTATAGCAAAGTAATTTTCAAAACCATTTGCGGTATATAGAAAAGAAACCTCTATCCAGTCTTTATCATTATCGTAGAATTCTTTGCTGAACGTTGGACGAAATGTTAAATTAGGAATTCTATTTGCAAAGTGTTTTGCATTGATATTCGTTTTACTTTTGGATGCATTGAATTTCTCAGACGTCAACATCATCCCCAATTCTTTGAGGGCGTATCTTGAGTTTTCCGCTAAACTAATATAGAATTTAACTTGATATTTCTTCCCTCGCTCTAAGGTAGTTTTTAATGTGCCTTGAACATATTCTCTATAGTCTTTCTTGAAATACACATATATACCAGCATAACCATTTCCGGTTCTGGCTTTTTGATAACCATTGAAGTTTTGGAAACCTATTTTCTCGCTACACGAATTAAAATAATCCGTTGTGCCATTATTGGGAATCGTCCAATCTTTTACATTCCTATGAAATAAGCTCATATCTCTAGGACAATCATAGAAATGTTCAAAACTTGGATTTAAAACTAAGTTTTGACTATTTGAAATAAAGCCACAAAGAAAGAAGAGCAATACGACTGCTTGTTTCATATACAATCAACGAAGAGTTATGAGTTTTATTCTTTTATATCCTTCAATTTCAACTGTAAACTCACATTGCCATTCCAATGATTTTCATCAATAGCATAAGCCGCACTAAATGGTCTTTTGCTTTTAATAATATCTATTTTATCGCCTAAGCCAAAACCAATACAGACAATTTTATCATTGAAAGATTGAGTTAACGTTAATCGAATATGTTTATCGTCTTCACCAACGCATTTTCCCCAACCTGTATCTTTTAAATGTTGTGTCATAAACGTCGGCGACATATTATTAGGTCCAAATGGCGCAAATTGTTTTAAGATGCGCATTAATTTATCATTGATTTCACCAAGTTCTATGTCTAAATCAATACTTAACTCTTCGGTTAATAATTTTGGATCAATACGTTCTTTAACGACACTTTCAAATTTAGCTTTAAAGGCCTCGTAATTTTCTGGTTTTAAGGTTAATCCTGCTGCATATTTGTGACCTCCAAATTGTTCTATATGTTCAGAACAAGCTTCAAGCGCATTATAGACATCAAAACCTTTTACAGAACGCGCTGAAGCGGCTAACTTATCACCACTTTTTGTAAATACGAGTGTAGGCCTGTAATAGGTTTCTATTAGTCGGGAGGCCACAATACCGATAACGCCTTTGTGCCAAGATTCATGGTAAACCACTGTTGTAAAACCCTCTTGCTCGTTATTGTCTTCAATTTGCGCTAAGGCTTCTTTGGTGATTTTTTTATCCGTTTCCTTTCGGTCCGAATTATACTCTTCAATTTCTGAAGCATAAGTTTCCGCAAGTGCAAAATCGGTTTCAGATAATAACCTAACCGCATAATTACCATGTTTCATACGGCCTGCGGCATTAATACGCGGCGCAATAGTAAAAACCACATCTGTAATGGTAAGAATCTGCTTTTTAACCTGATTGATAATGGCTTTCATCCCAGGTCTCGGTGTGCTATTAATAACTTTTAAGCCTAAATAAGCTAAGGCTCTATTTTCCTCTACAATAGGCACAATATCAGCTCCAATAGCAGTGGCAACCAAGTCAAGATATTCCGTTAAATCTTCGGCAGTTTGGCCTTGGTTTTCAGCAAGAGCGGTAATGAGTTTAAAACCTACACCACAGCCACAGAGTTCTTTAAACGGATAGTCGCAATCTTTTCTCTTGGGGTCTAAAACAGCTACAGCATCTGGGATTTCATCACCAGGTCTGTGGTGATCACAGATAATAAAATCAATACCTTTTGTTTTGGCATAAGCCACTTTTTCCGTGGCTTTTATACCACAATCTAAAGCCACAATTAGTGTAAAATCGTTATCATGAGCAAAGTCAATACCTTGATACGATACCCCATAACCTTCATCATAGCGATCTGGAATATAGGTAGCCACAGTGTCTGTTCGGGTCTTTAGGTAAGTGGACATTAGAGCTACAGAAGTGGTGCCATCCACATCATAATCGCCATAAACCATAATGTTTTCATCTTGGGCTATCGCTTTTTCAATACGTGCCACAGCTTTATCCATATCTTTCATGAGGTATGGATTGTGGAGATCGTTAAAACTAGGTCTAAAAAACGTTTTGGCAGCATCAAAATCCTCAATGCCACGTTGCACCAATAACGTAGCAACGATATGGTCTACTTGAAGAGCGTTTTTTAAGGCTTCAACTTTTAAAGGGTCTGGTTTTGGTTTTAAGGTCCAGCGCATGCGAACGTAACAAAATTTAGGATTCAGTAGTAAAATACGTGCAGCCTAAGGTTTTGTAATTTAAGCTTATTAACCTATGCGCTGCACCTTATAATATCAATTATTTTAAGCTTTTATGAAAATGGATGTTGGTTTCAACCTTAGCGAAACGTCTAAACATTTCCATAACGCCACAGTATTTATCTACAGATAAATTAACGGCGCGTTCACATTTTTTCTCATTTAATTCTGCACCATAAAAATGATAATCGACCACCACGGTGTGGTAATATTTAGGGTGTTCTTCGGTTAGTTCTCCAGAGACATCCATTTTAAAATCGTCAATTTCAACTTTCATTTTATCTAAAGTAGAAATCACATCTAAACCAGAGCATCCGGCTAATGACGATAACATCATTGCTTTAGGCGAAAGTCCATGACGTTCGTCAGAGCCTTCAATATTAGTATCCATAAGGACCGTTTTTCCACTTGGATTGTCAGATTCAAAAGTTAATCCGCCTTTCCACATTGTTGTTGTTTTATGTATCATGATTTCTAGTTTTTAATTTGAAGAGGCTTGTCTTATTTAAGCCTGGTAATATTACTAATTCTTAAAATACTATCTTAGTTATTTCAAAAATACGACTTAAAAAAAATAATATGGCATTAGTAACTCCATTATCCGCAGAGCATGATATAGAGACCAAAGAATTGGCAGAATTTTTTAATGAAACCCTTGGGTTTTGCCCCAACTCCGTTTTAACCATGCAGCGCCGACCTGCAATAAGTAAGGCGTTTATTAATTTAAATAAGGCCGTTATGGCAAATGAAGGCCGCGTCACTTCGGCTTTAAAACGAATGATTGCTTGGGTGAGTAGTAATGCTACCGGTTGTCGCTACTGCCAAGCACATGCTATTAGAGCTGCAGAACGTTATGGGGCAGAGCAAGAGCAGTTGGAGTATATTTGGGATTACCGAACGCATGATGCTTTTTCTGAAGCCGAACGTGCAGCACTAGATTTTAGTTTAGCGGCCTCGCAAGTGCCCAATGCCGTAAACGCTGAAATAAAAGAGCGCTTATACCAATATTGGGACGAGGGTGAAATTGTAGAAATGTTAGGGGTTATTTCCTTATTTGGCTATCTTAACCGTTGGAATGACTCTATGGGAACAACAATTGAAGAGGGAGCCGTAGAGAGTGGAAACAAATATTTAGGTAAACACGGTTATGAGGTGGGCAAACACGATGGCTCTAAATACTAAAGTAGCAATCCCGAAAACGTTTCTGTTTTAATGTTGAAATCGTTGCTGTTTTATTCTGAAAGATAAGCCAAAACTAATAGGGCAAGGATTAAAAATGTTAATCCTTGTCTTTTAGCATACTCTTTAAATCATTGCTATAGGAAGGGTAAGTAAATATCTGTTTTTTAAATTCTGTTACCGTCATTCCGGTATTGATAGCCATGGTTAAAATATTGATAGTCTCATTAGCTTGGTTGCTCAGTAAATGCGCTCCAACAATTGTATCGGTACGCTCGTTTACTAAAATTTTATAGGCATAGACCTCTGCGTTTTCTTTTTTAGCATTGTACCATTTTGAAGCGTCGCCTTTATAGACTTTTATGTTTTTATAACGGCTTTTGGCTTCGGCTTCAGAATAGCCAACCATTGCCAATTGTGGATGTGTAAAGACTATAGATGGCACTAATGGGTCTTCAAAGGTTTTAGTATTTCCATTGACAATATTATGCCCGGCAATATAACCTTGTAATCCAGAAAGTGGCGTTAAGGGTAAAGATTTGCTAGAAACATCGCCACAAGCGTAAACATGGCTATGGCTTGTGCTTTGCATATAATCATTGACAATGATTCCTGTTGCATCAGCTTTAATGTCCGCCTGTTCTACATCAAGTTTTTTAATAGCCGGAACTCGTCCTGAAGTATTAAAAATCTTTCTCGCTTTGAGGGTAAATTCTTCGCCATCCTTCTCATAGGTGAGTTTGACGTTCTTTTTTAATTTTTCTATAGCTAGGGGTTTCGCTTGAAATATAAAGGTGATTCCCATTTTTTCTAAAACTTTAACGAGTTTGTCCACTAAAAACGCATCGAATGGCGCCAACGGTTGATCGCTTAACTCTATAAGGGTAACCTTGCATCCCATAGCGGCTAACATATAGCTAAATTCCATGCCCACATATCCGGAACCAATAAATACGGCCGAATTAGGAATGCTTTTCATATTTAAAAGCGCATCACTAGTTTTTAGGAGATTAGATCCTTTGATATTTAAAGGCCTTGGAAGAAGTCCTGTGGCGATAACAAATTTATCGGCGGTAATGGTTTTTCCTTCAACAAGAACTTCATTTTTACTTATAAATTTCGGGGATTGGTGGTAAAGGTCAATACCAAGTTGCGATAAATCTTCTTCAGTAGCTAAAGGTACCGGCTGCGTAAAGAAGGTTTTAAACTTCTGAACAGTTTTCCAATCTATTTTTGGCACTTCAGTAACCCCTAAGTCTTTAAGCTGTGATGATTTTTGCATTAAATCTGCAAACTGCATGAGCACTTTTTTAGGGTCACAGCCGCGTATGGCACAGGTGCCTCCATAAATTCGGTTGTCTGCAATAGCAACCTTTAGTCCTTTTTTAGTGCAGGCTTTCGCTGCGGTTTGTCCCGCAATACCGCTCCCTATAACAAATACATCGTAGTAAATTGTTTCCATAACTTTAATTTAAACGAGAAAATTAAAAAAAGCATTCGGTAAATACTGCTGCTGTTCCACTAAAGGTTAACCCAATTACGAAAGTCTAGCTGCTGCCATTGTTTTTTACCCTTTAAAAGATCAACAGACTACAAGCGATTTAGAGGAAATGTTTTAAAGGCTAAACCCTCAAACCCTGTCTTTATAAAATTCCGGATGTTCTGATGTCCTGTACCTTCAGGGTTGATGGCTACATCCTTAAAATAATGGGCACCAAAACAGGCTAAGGTTTCGGTTTTGCTTAAATTTTGGTCTATAGCAAAGGCAAATAGCTTGCAAGAGCCTTGGTTCTCATCTGCTGAGTTTTCTAAGTTGCCATTACTAAAAGTGGTTGGTGTAAACTGATAATACGCCTCTATAACGGTCATGGTTTGAGAAAACGCAATAGCTTCCGGTTGCGATTTAAGTTTCGCTAAAAAATCTTCTAAGGTCATAAGTGCTATTTGTGTTTTCCGTCTACAATAATTACAATTTCGCCTTTAGGCGGTTTGTTAGTGTAATGGGCTAGAACTGCTTTTACCGTTCCTCTTATGGTTTCTTCGTAAAGCTTCGTGATTTCTCTTGAAACGGATACCAATCGGTCCTCTCCAAAGTACTCACAGAAGTGTCCTAAGGTTTTTACTAACTTATGTGGGCTTTCGTAAAAAATGATTGTTCTCGTTTCTTCGGCTAAAAGGAGTAATCGAGTTTGGCGCCCTTTTTTTACGGGTAGAAATCCTTCAAAAACAAATTTATCATTAGGTAAGCCACTGTTAACTAAAGCAGGGACAAAGGCTGTAGCGCCAGGGAGGCAGTTAATTTTAATTTGCTGTTCTACACAGGCTCTGACTAATAAAAACCCAGGGTCTGAAATAGCAGGTGTACCTGCATCGCTAATAACGGCAATGGTCATTCCTGATTTTAATTTTTCTATTAAAGCATCCACCGTTTTATGCTCATTGTGCATATGATGGCTTTGCATAGGGGTGGTAATTTCGTAATGCTTTAATAGCTTTCCAGAAGTCCTGGTGTCTTCAGCTAAAATTAAATCCGCTTCCTTTAAAACTTCAACCGCTCTAAAGGTCATGTCTTTTAAATTTCCAATGGGCGTTGGTACTAAGTAAAGTTGACTCATATGTAGATCCTGAAAAATCGAGGATAGTTTTATAATTATAATTTAATCTCTTATGTATTTTCCTAAAAAATAGGAAGGGAAAAGCAGGAGTAAGCCATAAAAGGAAATTCCAAAAATCCCGTGGTCAGCATTGTAATGGGCAGCGGTTGCTAGCACCAAATCAAAGAAAAAACCAGCATAGGCCCATTCTGTAAGCCATTTGCTTTTGCGCCATAACACCATTCCCACGCCAAGCACTTTTAATACCGCAAGCGGAATAACAATATAGCTGGGATAGGTTAAGTTTTCAAAATATCCTTGCATCATGGCAGTATTAAAAAAATACATCTGTGCAGAATACAGAAAAATAAAACACAAAGCAAGGGTGCAAACCCAATAGGTTATTTTTTTCAGTTTCATTAATTATATTTGCCTTCAATAAGTTGCAGAAAACGTTCCTCGTATTCTTCTTTTCCTTCCCAATTGTTATAGTCGGGTTTTACCATTTCAGAAATTAAGGTTTTAGCCTCAGATAGGGAGCTTGTGGTGTTAATTTGAGAAATAACACGGTCGTAACTTTCACTTTCTCCTTCAAATAAATGCTTTATAAATGCTAACTTATCGTTTAATCCTATTTTTAAATTCTGACCTTTTAGTCGGTCGTTTAAAGATTTACTTGCAGTTTCAGCCTCACGTTTTTTAGCATCTTCAATAGGTTCGAACTCTGGAATGGTATCAAAGCCAGATGTAATGTCATCAAATTGAAGGGTTGGTGTGATTGGGTTGTCTTTCGGTAGATCTTGTTCAAATAAAGATTCTGTAGGTTTTGGTGCTTCAGGTTGTTTAGGGGTTGGAGCCTTCGCTTCAACTTTTGGTTGTTCTATGGCAATGTCAGTTTGAGCCTCATCGTCTTCGGGCATTTGAGCTACCAAGTCTTTAATTTTAGTCATTACCGGCTCCATAATGCCATCATCTTCCTTTTCATCTAAGTGAATGTACGTTTTGTCTTCCACTTCAATGTTGTCGCTAAACTTGTTATTAAAGGCCGTTTCAAGCATACTGAAAAATGAAGAATCGTTTCCAATTTTTGGTATTTTGTCCTCAAAATTCTCTTCGGCAAATTTTAAAACCGTCAGTTTTTCATAAAGTAAAGCAACTTCTTCATGAAGTTTACTGAGGTCTTCTCTTCCAGATAATTTTAGAATCCTATGGGCAATACTTACTAATTCTGATTCTAATTTCTTTTTCATAGTTCTAAATTTTTATAATGAAGCACTTTAGTTTTTTATTTTTTTATCCTATCGATGTGCGTGTTGCAAATGGAAATATAATTTCTTTATTCGCTTTTCGTAAGTTTTGCTATCGATTTTTTAATAAATTTGTCTCACCTTATAATCTCGAAGAACAACTTCGATTTAGTGCTAAAATTACAAAATGTTTCTCGAAAATACAGTAAATCAGAAAGAACAATTTGGATGGATTGAAGTCATCTGTGGCTCAATGTTCTCCGGTAAAACCGAAGAGTTAATTAGACGATTAAAGCGTGCAAAATTTGCCAAACAGAGAGTTGAAATTTTTAAGCCCGCCGTAGATACACGTTACGATGAAGATATGGTGGTCTCTCATGATGCTAATGAAATCCGTTCAACACCAGTTCCGGCCGCTGCTAATATTCCTATTTTGGCGGATGGTTGTGATGTGGTAGGGATTGATGAAGCGCAGTTTTTTGATGAAGGGATTGTGCGCGTGTGTAATGATTTAGCCAATAAAGGAATTCGTGTTATTGTAGCAGGATTAGATATGGATTTTAAGGGAAACCCCTTTGGACCTATGCCTAATTTAATGGCTACGGCAGAGTATGTGACTAAAGTCCATGCGGTGTGCACAAAAACAGGGAATCTAGCGCAATACAGTCACCGTAAAGCCCTTAGTGATGAGTTGGTTTTATTAGGTGAAGTTGATGAATACGAACCTCTAAGTAGAGCGGCTTATTTTAAAAGCGTACAACGCGATAAGCTGAAAAACGTCACGGTAGTAGATCCTCAAGAATTAGATTTTAATCAGGACGAGACCAATGCCTAAGGTTCAAGAAACAGTGCTTGAAATTAATTTGAGCGCGCTAACGCATAATTATCATTACTTAAAATCGAAATTACAACCAGAAACTAAGTTTTTAGCCGTTGTTAAAGCCTTTGCTTACGGAAGCGACTCCGTAGCAATCGCAAAACACCTGGAAACGCTAGGGGTTGATTATTTTGCGGTGGCCTATACCCAAGAGGGCGTGGCTTTAAGAGACGCTGGGATTAGGACGCCGATATTGGTACTGCATCCACAATCTTTAAACGCAGATACCTTAATAGATCGCTGTTTAGAACCGAGTATTTACAGCGCACGACTTTTAAAAGACTTTATTGCTACTGCGGAAAAAAGAGGGCAGACCAATTATCCTGTTCATATTAAATTTAATACCGGATTAAATCGTTTAGGCTTTGGTGAACAAGATATCGCAGGGATTACTGAGCAGTTAAGAGCCACTAAAGCCGTACAAGCTAAGTCTATTTTTTCACATTTAGCGGCTAGTGAAGATCTTACGGAGAACGATTTTACGGCCTTACAGATTAATCGTTTTAAAACTTTCACAGAAACCTTTAAGCGCCTTTCCGGAACAACACCTTGGATGCATCTTTGTAATACATCGGGTATTATTAATTATCCCGAAGCTCATTTTAATATGGTGAGAAGTGGTATTGGCTTATATGGGTTTGGTAACTGTGACGAAGAGGATGCTATTTTACAACCTATAGCAAGTTTAAAATCGGTTATTTCTCAAATTCATGAGGTAGATAAAGGACATTCCGTAGGGTATAACAGAGCTTTTACTACTTCACGTAAAGAGCGTATTGCAACGATTCCTGTTGGTCATGCCGATGGGGTGAGCCGTATTTATGGTCAGAAAAAAGGATTTGTTTATATCAACGACCAGAAAGCCTTTATTGTTGGAAATGTGTGTATGGACATGATTATGGTGAATGTAACGGATATTAATTGCCAAGAAGGTGATGAGGTTATTGTTTTTGATGCTAAGTACAAGGCAAACACCTTAGCCGAATCTGCCGCCACTATTTCTTATGAAATCTTAACCGCACTTTCTCAGCGTATTAAGCGAATTATTGTAGAGGATTAATCTTTTTTTAACATTTTGTGACTTTTTTCTTAACTTGGTGTCATATTAGATAGCCTAACTAAAAAATTAGAACATTATGTTAAAAGAATTCAAGGAATTTGCAATGAAGGGGAACCTTATAGACATTGCAGTTGGTTTTGTTATGGGTGCTGCTTTTAAAGAAGTAGTTACTGCGTTTACAGGAGGAATCGTTTCCCCATTAATTGGATTGATCTTCAATTCAGATTTTAAAGCGTTGAGGTATCAGCTTAAAGAAGGAACTTTAAACGATGCTGGTGAACGTGTTGGAGACGTATTTTTAGAATACGGAACGTTTTTAACAAACGTTATTGACTTTATCATTGTAGCATTTGTTATGTTCCTTGTGGTAAAAGGAGTTAATAAAATGAAGAAGAAAGAAGAGCCAGCTCCTGCTGCGCCATCTGGACCATCTGAAATCGATTTATTAAAAGAAATCAGAGATTCTTTAAAAAAATAAGACCGTTTAGCATCATCGCTACACTATTATTTTAACTAAACCCAGGCGATAACAGCCTGGGTTTTCTTTGCTTTAAAAGGTCTGGTGCACATCTCACAATGAATCCTCCTTATTTTTATGAGATTTTTAAAGCTAATTACCCCTTAAGAGTAAAAGAAATATTCTAATTTTGATATCTTAGAGTTGTGTCTTTATAAAAAATTATAACCCTGCATAAGGACTTTAAATGAGGGCGTTATAATGCATATAAGACCTAAGAACATTAAAAATATAAACGTATGAAAGTAGCAATTGTAGGTGCAACAGGTATGGTTGGCAACGTGATGCTAAAAGTATTAGAGGAACGTAACTTTCCTTTAGATGAATTATTATTAGTCGCTTCAGAGCGTTCTGCAGGTAAGGTATTACAGTATAAAGGTAAGGATATTACAGTCATTAGTATTCCTGCCGCTATTGAAGAACGTCCAGATATTGCTTTGTTTTCTGCTGGTGGTGGGACGTCATTAGAATGGGCACCAAAATTTGCTGAGGTCGGAACAACAGTGATCGATAATTCCTCGGCTTGGAGAATGGATGGTTCAAAAAAATTAGTGGTACCAGAAATCAATGCCGCTGAATTAGCAGCAACCGATAAAATTATCGCAAACCCTAATTGCTCAACCATTCAAATGGTTATGGCTTTAGCGCCTTTACACGAGAAATATAAGATTAAACGTATCGTTGTGTCTACGTACCAATCAGTATCGGGAACAGGAGTAAAAGCGGTAGAACAATTAGAAAATGAAATTGCAGGCAAAGAAGGCGATATGGCTTATCCTTACCCAATTCATAAAAACGCTATTCCTCATTGTGATGTTTTTGAAGATAATGGTTATACCAAGGAAGAAATGAAATTGGTGAATGAAACCCGTAAAATTTTAGGGGATGATAGCATTGCAGTTACTGCAACTGCTGTTAGAATTCCAACTGCAGGTGGACATAGTGAAGCTATTAACGTAGAATTTGAGTCTGATTTTGATCTTACAGAGGTTAAAAGCTTACTAGATAATACCGATGGAGTAACACTTCAAGATAATTTAGACGAAAACCTTTATCCGATGCCAATGTATGCGCATGGTAAAGATGATGTTTTTGTTGGACGTATTAGACGAGATGTGTCGCAAGCAAACACTTTAAACTTATGGGTGGTGAGTGATAACCTTAGAAAAGGTGCAGCGACTAACACTGTACAAATTGCAGAATACCTTATTAAAAACGATCTTGTTTAAGGTGTTTTAATCTTAAAAGTATAAGCAGCTTTTTGTTTTTCAGTCTATTGCTTAATTAGGTGGCTGAAATTATGCTTATATTGTACTTCCAATTTTAGGTTAAGTTTTGAGTTAAAGCGTTCTCGTAAAACTCAAAACTTAACTTTAAAATGAAATTGTAAGTTATAAAAACACCTAATTATGAAAAAACTTCCCTTCCTTGCTTTAGCGTTAAGTATTTTTGTCTCTTGTAAAAATGAAACTGAAAGCATGAAACCCATTATTGTAGATTACCCTCAAACCCAAAAAGTAGATACTATAGACACTTATTTTGATGTGGCTGTTGCAGATCCTTACCGTTGGTTAGAGGACGATAGAAGTACGGAGACAGAGGCTTGGGTAAAGGCGCAAAATAAAGTAACTTATAATTATTTAGATCAAATTCCTTACCGCAAAGCTTTAAAGGAGCGTCTTACAACCTTATGGAATTATGAGAAGATTGGAGCGCCTTTTAAAGAAGGAGATTATACCTATTTTTATAAAAATGATGGGCTTCAGAATCAATATGTGATTTACAGGTATAAAACAGGAGCAGACCCAAGCACGGCAGAGGTCTTTTTAGATCCTAATAGCTTTAAAGAAGATGGTACCATTTCATTAGGAGGCACTAGTTTTTCAAAAGATGGAAAAACTCTAGCCTATGCCATTTCTGAAGGCGGAAGTGATTGGCGAAAAATCTTAATCATGAATACCGAGACCAAAACTATCGTTGAAGATACTTTGGTAGACATTAAATTTAGCGGCATGTCTTGGTATAAGAATGAAGGGTTTTATTATTCAAGTTACGATAAGCCTAAAGGGAGCGAATTGTCAGCTAAAACAGATCAGCATAAGGTGTATTATCATAAATTAGGAACGCCGCAGTCTGAAGATCAATTAATCTACGGCGGTACTCCAAAAGAAAAACATCGTTATATCTATGCTACGGTGACGGAAGATGATCGCTATTTAGTGATTACGCCTAGAGTGTCTACCTCGGGCAATAAACTTTATATAAAAGATTTATCAGTAGCCAATGCACCATTAATAGAAATTTTAGGGCATACCAATTCCGATTCTAATATTATTGAGAACGTAGGGACCAAACTCTATATTGCGACAAATCTAAACGCGCCAAACCAAAAAATTGTAACGGTAGAGGCGTCTCATCCTACACCAGAACACTGGGTTGATTTTATTCCGGAAACCAAAAATGTTTTAACGCCAACGACTGCCGGGGGTTACTTTTTTGCCCATTATATGGTAGATGCGGTTTCAAAAGTCTTTCAATATGATTACGAAGGCCAACTTGTTAGAGCGGTAGAATTACCGGGAATAGGAACGGCAGGAGGATTTAGTGCTAAAAAGGAAGAAACAGAATTGTATTACTCTTTTGCTAATTACGTAACACCAGGGAGTATCTATAAATACTCTATTGAAAGCGGGGCCTCAGAACTTTATAAAAAGCCTAATATCGATTTCAATCCTGAAGATTATGAAAGCAAGCAGGTCTTTTACACTTCAAAAGATGGAACTAAAGTTCCTATGATTATCACACACAAAAAAGGACTTAGACTAAATGGTGAAAATCCAACCATTCTGTATGGTTATGGAGGTTTTAATGTAAGCTTAACACCGAGTTTTAGTATCGCTAATGCTGTTTGGATGGAACAAGGTGGGGTTTATGCAGTACCTAATCTTAGAGGTGGTGGTGAATACGGAAAAGCATGGCACGATGCTGGGACTAAACTTCAAAAACAGAATGTATTTGACGATTTTATTGCCGCAGCAGAATACCTTATAAGTGAAAAATATACAACCTCAGATTTCTTAGCGATTAGAGGGGGCTCTAACGGCGGTTTACTCGTAGGCGCTACCATGACGCAGCGTCCGGAGTTAATGAAGGTGGCATTGCCTGCCGTTGGCGTTTTAGACATGTTACGTTACCATACCTTTACGGCTGGTGCAGGTTGGGCTTATGATTACGGAACGGCAGAAGATACTAAGGAGATGTTTAACTATTTAAAAGGCTATTCTCCTGTACATAATGTAAAAGAAGGAACCGCATATCCAGCCACATTGATTACGACAGGAGATCATGATGATCGGGTGGTGCCTGCCCATAGCTTTAAGTTTGCTGCAGAACTACAAAGCAAGCAAACGGGTGAAAACCCTACATTAATTAGAATTGAAACAGATGCAGGGCATGGGGCCGGAACACCGGTAAGTAAAACCATAGAACAATTTGCCGATATCTACGGATTTACGCTTTACAATATGGGTTTTAAAACTTTGCCAACAGCATTAGAAAAGTAGTAATTACATTATAGACAGGGCGTTTTAGGGAAACCTAAACGTTATAAGACCAGTTCCATTTCAGCAAGCCATCAGGACAGAGGTATAGGAATTGTACAGTCAAAAAAGAATGATGATGAGGTAGGTGATTTTGGACTTAAGTTGTTTTATAAGTGAGGGTTAATCATTGTATATGATAAAATTTTACGGTATTTTATTTCTAATAAGTTTGCTCCTGGTTTCTTGCGCTAAGGATGACGGCCTTACGGCTTTAGATACCGAAAGTGTGGTGCATTACGATTTAGAAAATATGCCCTTTTCAACCTTGTCTGAATACCAATTTTTTCAAGGCGAACTCAAAAATTTAGAGCCTAGCCATGGGGTCTTACCCTATACCCTCAATGCCACTTTATTTAGCGATTATGCTAAAAAGAAACGCTTTATATGGATGCCTAACCAAAGTAAAGCCGCTTACATCAGTGATGACCAAGTGTTAGATTTCCCTATAGGAACGATTCTGATAAAAAATTTTTATTACGATAATGTACGTCCTGATTATAGCACTCAGATTATAGAAACACGGCTTATGATTAAAAAGGAAGCGGGTTGGGTTTTTGCGAATTACAAATGGAATGCGCTTCAATCTGAAGCCGAATTAGACTTGAATGGGAGTTTTGTTCCCTTAGAATGGCAAGAGAATGATGAGGTAAAGTCTGTAGAATACCGTATTCCTTCAGAAGCAGAATGCCATACCTGCCATAAGATTATGGAAACGGCGCAGCCTATTGGCCCTAAACCAAGAAATTTAAATCTCACGTTTCAAGAAGATGAAGGCTTTCAGAATCAATTAGATTATTTAGTAGAGTTTGGGTACTTAGACAATTCACTGCCCGAGACGATAAGCCAATTACCTAATTATACTAATACTAGTGTTCCACTGAGCCAAAGAGTAAGAGCCTATTTAGAAATTAACTGTGCGCATTGTCATTCCGATTATACACACTGTTCTTATCGTCCTATGCGTTTCGATTATTCCTTAACCGATGACTTCACCACAATTGGGGTTTGTGTTGATGCCGATACTCCTCTAGGTGAAGATTTAGAGCGTATTGTAACTCCGGGAGATGCAAGAAGTTCGGTGTTGTATTACAGGTTAAGTGCCACAGAACCTTCTACAAGAATGCCTCTATTAGCCCGAACATTGGTTCATACAGAAGGGCTTCAGCTTGTAGAAGCTTGGATAGAATCTTTAGACATGAATTGTAACTAAACATATTGATATGAAGACACAACTACGCTTTACATTTTTATTGCTGCTTGTTTATGGTTTTTCTCAAGCCCAGCAATTAAATGAACCGGCCAATTGGCCTAATGCGCAATGGACGCTCACAGGGAGTTATGATCCCATGTATTTAGATGAAAATCCAACCGGCTCGTCTAGTGGTTCGTTTTCTTTTGATGATGATGATGCAGGCGGAACTTCCATTAATAATATTGCTGCAGAATCTCCGGTGGTTGACCTTTCTGCAGCCTACACGGCTAATGAAACCGCAATTACGGTGGCATTTAACTATGTTCTAAATATTTATCAAAATGAAACCCTTAGCTTACAGTATTGGGATGCCGATACAGAAATATGGGTCAATTGGGGAGTGCCCTTACAAGAGAATTCTGGGACTAATGATGAATTTTGTAATGAAGAATATACCGCTTTTATAAGTGAAGATTTAAACGTGTCTGCCTTTACAAGCACCCAATTAACCGGATTTAAATACCGCATTTTATATGACGATAATGGCTCTTATGGTTGGGGGTTTTGTGTAAATGCCCCTGTTATTAGCTCGGCTGTGCCACCGGCTTGCCCATACGTCTCCGATATAGTTATTAGTAATATTAATGCCTTTAGTGCTATGGTGCAATGGGAAAGTGGTGCTACCGAAACCTCTTGGGAGATTGTTGTTCAGTTGTTAAGTGAAGGTATTCCTAGTTCTGGTACCCTGGTCACCAGCAATAGCTATAATGTGTCTAACCTTAGTGCAGATACCGATTATGTGGTTTTTATAAGAGCACAATGTTCTCAAGGAGGCGTAAGCAACTGGATGACGCAAATGTTTAAAACAGGAGTCGATCTCTCTACCTACCCGGTAGCGTTTACAATTAACCCTATGGTAACCACAGGAACTTATGATACGGCCTTGGTGGATTTAAATGGCGATTTTTTAGACGATGTGATCTCCGTGAGTAATGACCATATTAATGTACATTACCAACTGCCTTCAGGAGGCTTTAATGAGGTTGATATTACAACCACTCCAACATCTAACTCCCCAAATTGGAGTATAGCGGCTGGAGATTTTGATGGTAATGGTTATAATGATTTATTGTATGGAGGCTACAATGGGGTCACCTTTATGCAAGCCAATAGTACCGGTACAGGCTATACCGAAATATCAGGAACAGAGTACGTGTTTTCTCAACGTTCTAATTTTGTAGACATTAATAATGATGGGTATTTAGATGCTTTCGTTTGTCATGATGTGCAAGCTAACGTGTATTATCTCTCAGATAGCTCTGGAAATTTAACTTTTTATCAAGGCCCAAGTACGGTTGTTCCTAATGGTTTAGGCACCGTATCAGGAGGTGGAAATTACGGCTCAGTTTGGATCGATTTTGATAACGACAGGGATATGGATCTATTTCTCGCTAAATGTAGAGGTGGCTCGTCGATTAGTATGAACGAGTTATGGCGAAATGATGGCAACGGAAGTTTTGTAAACGTCGCTGATGCAAATGGCTACTATAGCACTAATGCTCCAGGTGTTGGGCATGATAATTCTTCAAATTTAGGTGACTTGGTACAAACTTGGTCCTCAGCATGGGCAGATTATGATAACGATGGGGATATGGATGTTTATGTCGGGGCAAGTACTACTGTAGATGGCGATTCTAAATTAATGCGAAACAACGGTGATGGTACCTTTACAGATGTTACAGCAGGTTCTGGAGTTCTATTGGCATCCTTAGGACGAGAAAATGTAGCGGTAGATTTTGATAACGATGGCTATATTGATATTTTTAGTAATGGAGATGTATTGTTTAATAATGGTGACCTTACCTTTACGAATTACAACACTAATATGCCGCCAAGTGGGGCCATTGGCGATACTAATAACGATGGGTTTTTAGATGTTTATTACAACGGTAATATTTATTTAAACAATACCAACACCAATAATTGGATAAAGATAAATACCATAGGAACCACAAGTAACCGTAACGGTATAGGCGCACGTATAGAATTAGAAACCACCAACGGTACACAAATTAGAGATGTTAGAAGTGGTGAAGGTTTTGAGTATATGAGTAGCTTAAATACGCATTTTGGTATTGGTAGCCTAAATAGTATTACTAGTCTTACTATTTATTGGCCTTCCGGAACGGTAGATTATATCCAGAATCCTGATATTAATGCCACCTTAAGTGTTACCGAAGGAAGCACGTTAAGTGTAGAAGATCCGGCTTTAGTAGATCTGTCTATTTATCCTAACCCGGTAGATGATACCTTGTTTTTAAAGACCACAGGAGTCTTAGTTCATAAAATTGCAAGTGTTTTTGATGCTAATGGTAAACGGGTGTTTAATGAAAAGCTTAGCGCGTCTACAGTAGATGTTTCATATTTAGCCCCTGGGGTTTATGTGCTACGTATAGAATCGCAAGGAAAAATGATAAAACGTAAGTTTATAAAAAACTAAATGAATTTAACTTCCCTTTTAAAGCCGCTAGTGAAATCTGGCGGTTTTTTTATGTAATTTAAGTCTTGAAGTAGTATTTTTGAAATGCATTGCTGCGACTAAAGCGCCGTAGCGATAGATTTTAATGCTTTTTTACAAAAGAGCTAACTTAAAGTAAAGCCCCAATGCTACAGGTAAATAATTTAAATTTCGGATACACGAAGACCAAGGTTTTAAATGCGATTGATTTTAAAGTTGAAGCTGGAAAAAATCTCGCCATTATCGGTGAAAGTGGCTCCGGAAAAAGTACCTTATTAAAACTCATTTATGGGGAATACGATTTAGACGAAGGACAAATTTTTTGGAAAGATCAAGAAATTTTAGGCCCTAAATACAATTTAGTGGTGGGCTATGAGTTTATGAAATCTGTAAGTCAAGAATTCGATTTAATGCCTGTAACCACGGTTGCTGAAAACATCGGAAAATTTCTTTCTAATTTTTATCCTGAAGAAAAAAAGGAACGCACTAAAGAACTTATTGAGGTGGTAGAGCTTGAAGCTTTTGCAAATACCAAAGTAAAATTATTGAGTGGTGGCCAAAAACAACGTGTTGCGATTGCCAGAGCTTTAGCAAAACAACCCGAAATATTACTCCTCGATGAGCCTTTTAGCCATATCGATAATTTTCAAAAGCAAGGGTTAAGGCGTAATGTTTTTAATTACTTAAAAGCTAAAAATATTACGTGTATTGTGGCCACTCATGACCGTAATGATGTGTTGGGCTTTGCTGATGAAATTATTGTACTCGATACCGCTAATATCATCGCTAAAGACAGTCCTGAAAACCTCTATAAAAATCCTCAGTTACCTCTTATAGCTTCGTTCTTCGGAGAATTTAATGTACTTGAGCCTTACGGTATTGTTTATGCCCATCAACTTCATATCGTAGCGAAATCCGACTTTAAAGCGACTGTAAGAAGCTCGTATTTTAATGGGAGCACTTGGTTAATTGAAGTTATCTATCAATCCGAGGTTATTTTTATTCAGCATACGGTTGCCCTAGAACGCGGCACAATAATTTATTTTTCAGTACAAGGAAAATAGGCTTTAGTCAGTGCGACTTCAAAATAAGAATCATGAGGTTTTTCAGGCTTAAAGAGAGTGCTCTAAAAACATGGACTTTATAAGGGTCAGGCCATCTTAATTGGACTGGTTAATGTATATTGATTTGTAAATCAATATGTTAAAAATGAAAAAGGATGAACAGTTGTTCATCCTTTTTGCCCCAAATCTACCATAAACTTAACCTACTTATGTTATGGTGAGCCAAATATACGAGCACTTCTATTGAAATTTCTAATTTTATGGATAAACGACCTATATATTAGTCTAAATGTGGAATGTTAATTGATTTTTTTAAGCGCTTTCTGTTAAAAAAATCAATTTTCTTACAGGCTTTAAGTCTTTAAAAGCGATTAATAAAAAAGGATGAACAGTTGTTCATCCTTTTTGCCCCAAATCTACCATGAACTTAACCTACTTATGTTATGGTGATACTAAGTTATATTTAATTTAATGATTCTCACCAATAATCCGGTGAAATACAGTATAACCCGATAAAATGA
This sequence comes from Winogradskyella arenosi, assembly GCF_003337305.1. Classification (GTDB taxonomy): domain Bacteria; phylum Bacteroidota; class Bacteroidia; order Flavobacteriales; family Flavobacteriaceae; genus Winogradskyella; species Winogradskyella arenosi. The sequence goes on from NZ_QPJO01000001.1 coordinate 578,227, forward strand.
TAATTTTATCGGATAAAACGCGTTTTAAGTGCTATGCTTTAATAAGCGCGTTTATTATTTCCTTCGTAAAAATTAATAAAGGCTCTGTTAACCACTCTATTACCTCCTGGTGTTGGGTAGTCCCCTGTAAAATACCAATCTCCTAAGTTGTCCGGACACGCCTCATGAAGGTTATCTACAGGTTGAAAAATAACCTTAACCTCTGCTTTAGTGTGTTCGTTACTTAATAATTCTGAAATCTTATTAGAAATCTGTTCATCTGTAAACTTCGCATAAATATCTTTTACATAGTTTACGATGTCTTTATCCTTATTATTAACTTGTTTAATACACTTATTATAAACCTCTTCTACAATATGGTATTGGTCGGTATCTTTTAATAAGGCTAGAGCTGCTTTAAAAGCCACTAAAGTTTCTAAATTAGCCATATCAATACCGTAACAATCAATATATCGGATTTGAGGAGCAGAAGAAACCACTACAATTTTCTTTGGGTTTAAACGGTCCATCATTTTAATGATACTCTTTTTTAGTGTTGTACCACGTACAATACTATCGTCTATAATCACTAAGTTATCGTTAGGTTTTATAACGCCGTAAGTAACATCGTAAACGTGTGCTACTAAGTCATCTCTACTACTATCTTCAGTAATAAAGGTTCTTAGTTTAACGTCTTTAATGGCTATTTTCTCAATTCTTGGACGTTCTGATAAGATGTCGGTTACTGTTTCTGCAGACAATTTACCGTCACCGTCTAAGATCGATTTTGTTTTTTGTTCGTTGAGGTGATCTTCAACCGCTTCTATCATTCCAAAGAAAGACGTTTCAGCAGTATTAGGAATATAAGAAAACACACTGTTTTTAGTGTCGTTATCAATAGCCTCTAAAACCTTTGGCATTAATAAACGACCTAGTTTTTTTCGTTCCTGATAAATTTCAGCATCACTACCACGAGAAAAGTAAATGCGCTCAAAAGAACAAGCTTTACGCTCTAAAGGTTCTAATATTTTTTTAATCTGAGTAACACCGGACTTCTTGGTAATTATAGCGTGTCCGGGTTGTAACTCTATAACCTTTTCAAAAGGCACGTTAAATACCGTTTGAATTACAGGGCGTTCTGAAGCAACCACAACCACTTCATCATCTTTATAATAATACGCAGGTCTAATTCCTGAAGGATCTCTTAGTACAAAAGAATCACCATGTCCTAATAAGCCTGCCATAGCATAACCACCATCCCAGTTTTTAGCCGCACGCTTAAGTATTTTACCAACTTTTAAACGCTCTGCAATAAGTGGCGAACATTCGTTTTTACTATAGCCTTCCTTTTTTAAATCTTTATATATTTTAGAAACAGCATCATCTAAGAAGTGCCCTATTTTTTCCATTACGGTAATGGTATCTGCTTTCTCTTTAGGGTGTTGTCCTATTTCTATAAGATTATCAAAAAGCTCATTAACATTGGTCATGTTAAAGTTACCAGCAACAATAAGGTTACGGTGCATCCAGTTATTCTGTCTTAAAAACGGGTGTACACTCTCTACGCTATTTTTACCATAAGTACCATAACGAACGTGGCCTAATAAAACCTCACCAACATAAGGGATTTTTCGTTTTTGCAAATCAACATCATCTTGATATTCTGGATTTTTAGTCAGCTCATCATTGATACGGGCATTAATCTGCGCAAAGATATCTTGTATGGGTTGCTGTGCATTAGAGCGCACACGACTAATATAACGCTCTCCAGGTTTGGTATCTAATTTTATACTTGCAAAACCAGCACCATCTTGTCCTCGGTTGTGCTGTTTTTCCATCATTAAATACATCTTATTTACACCATAAAAAGCACTGCCATACTTTTCTTTATAGTATTCTAAGGGTTTTAAAAGTCTAATAAGTGCAATACCGCACTCATGTTTTAATGCATCACTCATGATTGTTTGTCTGCAATTAGTTATATAATTTTGAAAATAAAAACGCGCTCATTTTAGAGCGCGCTTGTTTAAGATAATTCGATATCAAATTGGGTTAGCGTCTTAAATTGCTCTAAGCGCTTATAAATGTCTTGGTCTGTAAGGTTCTGCATACGCTCAGTTCCGAATTTTTCAACACAGAAGGATGCTAATGTAGAGCCATAAATGACCGCTGTTTTCATGTTTTCAAAAGAGAAATCTCCTGTTTTGGCTAAATAGCCTGCAAAACCACCGGCAAAGGTATCTCCGGCTCCTGTAGGATCAAAAACTTCTTTTAATGGTAAAGCAGGTGCATAAAACACATTGTCGTTATGGAATAATAAGGCCCCGTGTTCGCCTTTTTTAATCACCACGTATTTAGGTCCCATTTCATGGATTTTCTTTGCTGCAACCACTAAAGAGTATTCCCCAGTTAATTGGCGGGCTTCTTCATCGTTAATGGTAATTACATCCACGTTTTTTATAACCGCAAGCAAATCGTCTAAAGCGATATCCATCCAGAAATTCATGGTATCTAAAATAGCAAGCTTAGGCTTTTTAGTCATTTGGTTAAGCACACCTTGTTGCACTAAAGGATGCAAATTACCTAACATCACCACTTCGGCATCTTTATAAGAATCAGGGACAATAGGGTTAAAATGTTCTAATACATTAAGCTCTGTAGCTAAAGTATCACGAGAATTCATATCATTATGGTACTTACCACTCCAAAAGAAGGTTTTCCCTTCTTTTACAATTTCTATACCTTCAATATCAATGTTTTTATTGCTTAACAATTCTAAATAGTCTTGCGGAAAATCACCACCAACCACTGAAACTGCTGCGGCATCAACATTAAAATTAGAAGCTGATAAACCAATATAGGTTGCAGCACCACCAAGAATTTTATCGGTTTTACCAAATGGAGTTTCAATAGCGTCAAAGGCTACGGTTCCAACAATTACTAATTTGCTCATAAAAGAATTTTGAATTAAAGTGCAAATTTACGTAAAAATAATTCCTTGTGAAATAGGAAATTTTAGGCTTGTAAAGCCAGGTGTCATTTTAAAGAAAACAACTATGCCTACTTTGATCCTGGCCTATCATGAAGCTCTAAGGGGTATAGGGCGCTTTTGTGTAGGCCTATAGTATAAAAAGAATGCTTATCGCCGATTTTATAACCAAAAAAAGCCACAATAGTTAAATTATGGCTTTTCTTTTATACTTGTAAACGCTTTAACGTCTCAGTAATAAATTATAATTTAGTTATACCGATATGGGTATAAGTACCTGATAAATTAGTACTAGGAGTATCTTCATTTTTAATATAGTACTTAATGTCTATAACATCGCCGGCTGCAAACTTATATTGAAATGTTCCTGTTACACCAAAATGATCTCCACTCCCAAGCGTAGCAACTCCTCTAGAAAGGTAGGCAATACGATTATTATTTAGAAAAACAGCAAGAATATATTTGTTGCTTCCTGTTTTTAAATTAGAAACAGACCAACTTGCGTTAATGATATAACTACCGTCTTTTAGAATTTCAATTTTACCATCACTTATCACAGAAAAATAATCAGTGTTAATTTCTTGAATCTCAGTAGTTTCACCTCCTCCTACTGGTAAATTATAAAAAGTGCCATTCTGTGAAGGTATAGTTCCTGTGTTATCATCATACAGTGTTAAGGTAGGAGTAGCATCTGCTTCTGTTGATAAGTGACTCCATCCTACTGCTTCTGAGATATATACCTCAAGACTTTCTGTTGTGGTATTATAAATAGTAAGACCTTCTACAGGTGAGGCAATAAGATCTCGCTCTGCAGTTGTAAGTCTAGGTAATAATAGACCTTTATCAGTACTCTGTAATTCTAAAATACTAGAGGCGTTTGGAGTATCTGTACCAATACCTACTTGAGCAAAACACGTGCTTGTACATAATAAAAATGCAGCTAAAATGGTAAAAATTGATTTCATTCTTCTATTTGGTTTACATGGATTTAGTGACAAATTAACATTAAAAAATGGGATTTATCAAATTTGTGGCTTTATTAATTTTTAAAAATAGTTAGGCTAAGAGGCTGTAAGTAGATTTGTATAAAAAATACTAGAGTCTTTTTTAGCTTGTAATAGTTTACTTTCACTATAAAGCTTAAGTACTTCAGGCTTTTTTTAGTGACTTAAAGCTTTAAATCTTAAAAAATGACCTTTAAGACCTTGTAAATCTTAACGTTTTATTGACGGTTATTACATAGGTTTGGTCAAAATATTTTACAATTATCTTGAATTATATAAATTATTGCCGTTTATTGCATACTTACTTAATTAAATGATGATTAACATGAAATCGACTTGTATTGCTTTAATATCAATGTTTTGTATAAATCTTGGTGCTCAAGATTTTGAAAAGACCATGACGGTAAGTCCGGGGACCTCTGTGCGTATAGAGTCAGGAACTGTTTTCGGTGCTGATACCCTAACTTTAAAATCAAGCTCAAGTAAATTTGCCGCGGTTTTAACTGATGTTGATGCTTTAACGTCTGGAGCTGTTGTTAATTACGATAGGTATGTTAATATTGTAGGGCAAAGTTTAGTGAATGGAGGAAATGATTTAGTGGCTTTACCTGTAAAAAATGGAGCTGCTACTTTTGCTGATTTTTTAACCTATAGTGATGATGGGGGAACAAACACTAATGCAGATTATATGGTAACTTCGCCAACGACCCTGACCTTATATGCTTTTGGGCCTTTTGATACAGCAAATTATACCTATATTAATTATGATTCTAGTGCAGATGGGGCCGTAGAGTTGCTAAGAGGTAAAGGGTATAGAGCTGCAACAGCTTCTGGGAGAACCTTAAGATTTACAGGAAGTATTACGACGAATAGTGTAACTACGCCTATTATTACAGGAACATATTCTAGATGGAATTTAATAGGAAATCCTTATCCTACTTATTTAGATTCGGAAGCATTTTTAACGGCAAATAGCGGGCAATTAGATCCAGATGCTCTAGCTATTTATGGCTATAATAGTGGAACCAACGCAAGTAGTATTGGGACCATAGGAAACTATACTATTATTAATTATAATACCAATACGGACTTAAATATTGCTCCAGGTCAAGGATTCTATGTGGCTAATGACCCTAGTGCATCTAGTAATACCGTTACCTTTACTCCAGCAATGCGCCTTTTTAATGGTGGAGATGATTTTATAGCAGGTAGAGACGCTAATAATCAAATGTTACGTTTAAAGGTGGCACAAGCTAACGCTGATTTTGCTACCGAGTTTTATTTTAATGATAATTCTACACAGGCTTTAGATCCTGGTTACGATGCAAAACTATTTGGGGCATCTTCTCTAGGGTTTTCATTGTATTCGCATTTGGTTGCAGATAACCAAGGCACAGCAATGGCTATACAAAGTTTAGGATCTTCAGATCTTAGTTCTGTAGTTATTCCTTTAGGATTAAAAGCAGGAGAAGGGCAACAGATTACCTTCAGTATTGAGAATTCTACCTTAGCCTCAGACGTTGCAGTATATTTAGAAGATATAGTAGCCAACACCGTTACCTTATTAAATAATACAGACTATAGCTTTACAACAAATTCAGCTATTTCTGGTACAGGACGTTTTTATCTAAATATTGGTAATGCAACCTTATCTCAAGTTGATGATGAGTTGAATAACTTAAATTTATATGCAGCTCAGAAAACGATTGTGGTTACAGGACAACTTGTAGAAGCAACAGAAATGACTGTTTACGATACTTTAGGACGTAAAGTGATGTTCTCTACCTTAGAGACCGGATCTAACGCTAATGAAGTAGACGCTTCGCAATTAACGGCAGGTATTTATATTGTAACATTAGAAAACGCCACACAAGAGCTTTCTAAAAAGGTGATCTTAAAATAAGCAACACTATCATAGTATTATAAAAAGGGCTAACAACATTTTGTTCGCCCTTTTTATGCTTTTGGATCTGAAGTGTCTTAAAGGATTTATGGTCCTTATTTTGGGCTATTTCCTCCCAAAATCTGCAGGTATTTCTCCCCAAGCCTTGGTTTCCCATTTTACTATGGTGGTCCTGTATTCGTTGGTTTTTAACCATTGTACGGCACGATCTACCAAATCAAACACCGGTTTGTTTTTAGCATTACGCTGTAGTTTTGTATTACAAGCTTTTTTGCGCACCCAGCTCATAGCTGTTCTAGAATCCGTATACATAATGCGGGTGCTATTGTGTTGTTTTAAAAAAGCCAAACCATGCACAAGCGCTAAAAACTCGCCAATATTATTGGTACCTTGCTCAAAAGGTCCTTGATGAAACAATTGTTTTTTAGTTTTTGTATCCACACCACGGTATTCCATAATTCCGGGGTTGCCACTAGAAGCAGCATCTACAGCAATGGAATTGTAATTGGGCTTTCCTATTTTTTTTAATTCGGCCTCAGAGAGTCCACTACTAAATGTTTTTTGCTTTCCTATAAAGTCAAAGTAGTTGCCTTCTAAAGCCTTTTCGGCTTCATCTTGGGTAGGGAAGGATTTGTATTGTGCTCCTGGGAAATCTTTAATCTGCGTTTTACAAGCGTTCCAAGAGCTGTAAACCCCAGGTTTATGACCTTGCCAAACCGTGTAATATTTCTTTTTCTTTTTACTCATCTTTAGTTTCCGCGATAGCGGAAATCTTATTATTTAAGTTCTTACTTTAAAAGTTGATCCACCACCTTAGGAAAATGTTCCATCTCTAAGCCGTGAATTTTCTGCGCAACATCATCTGCGGTGTCCGATGCAGAAACTGCACATTTGGCTTGAAAAATTAAGGCGCCTTCATCATAGTTTTCGTTAACATAATGAATACTAATCCCTGTTTCAACCTCTTTGTTTTCAACAATAGCATTATGCACATGCATGCCATACATCCCTTTTCCGCCGTAATTAGGGAGTAAAGCAGGGTGGATATTAATGACTTTATTTTCAAACTCTTTCAGTATAAACTCAGGGAATTTCCACAGAAATCCTGCTAATACAATAAGGTCGGGCTGCGTGGCTTTTAAAAGGTTTAAGACATCATTAGATTTAGAAAAGGCAATGCGGTTAAAAGATAAGGCGCTAACTTTTAAGGTTTTGCAACGCTCTAAAACTTTGGCATGAGGATTGTTGGTTAAGACCTGAATAACAGAGGCAGTATCGCTGTTTTGAAAGAACTTAATTAAATTTTCTGCATTAGATCCGCTACCGGAAGCAAAAATGACAATACGTTTCATCAGTAGATTTTATTTAAGATTAAGATGAAATGGAATTAACCCTTAAAAATTTACTAAAATGTTTAGCAAACTTTAGTTCAGTTCATTGCATTTACAGTTATATTTGTTTCAAATATTTAGAACAAAAAAAAGAATAATAATTTAATATTAGGGGTAAAAACCAAATACTTCAATCGATTTACATTAATTTATATGTACATTTTATTGGTAAAAGTGTTTTTTAAAATAAAGTTTTTTATTTTTGCCGTCTAATAAAACTTAAAATAAAAAAATTATGTCAGACATTGCATCAAGAGTAAAAGCGATTATCGTAGACAAGTTAGGTGTTGATGAAAACGAAGTTGTAACTGAAGCAAGCTTCACTAACGATTTAGGAGCGGATTCATTAGATACTGTTGAATTGATAATGGAATTCGAAAAGGAATTTGATATTCAAATCCCAGATGATCAAGCAGAAAATATAGCGACAGTTGGTCAAGCCGTTTCTTACATAGAAGCAGCAAAATAATAACTTTATTTTTATGGAATTAAAGCGAGTCGTTGTTACAGGTTTAGGTGCTCTTACGCCCATAGGAAATACCAAAGATGAATATTGGGATGCTCTTATCAGTGGGAAGAGTGGTGCCGCTACTGTGACGCATTTTGATCCTGAAAAATTCAAAACTAAGTTCGCTTGTGAAATAAAAAACTTTAAAGTTACTGACTTTATTGATAGAAAGTTAGCAAAGCGAATGGATAAATTTTCGCAGTATGCGATGGTTGCTTCAGATGAAGCCATTGTAGACTCGAAATTAGATGTAGATTCATTAAACAAATTAAGAGTCGGTGTTATTTGGGGCGCTGGTATTGGTGGTTTAGAAACATTTCAAGATGAAGTGTTAAACTATGCTGCTGGTGACGGAACGCCACGATTTAATCCCTTCTTTATACCGAAAATGATTGCTGATATAGCACCTGGAAACATTTCTATTAAGTATGGTTTCATGGGGCCTAATTATACCACAGTCTCTGCTTGTGCGTCTTCAGCAAACTCAATGATCGATGCCTTAAACACCATTCGTTTAGGAACTTGTGATGTTGTGATTACTGGAGGTAGTGAAGCCGCAGTGACTATTGCTGGTATGGGTGGTTTTAATGCTATGCATGCCATGAGTACTCGAAATGATGATCCGCAATCGGCCTCTAGACCTTTTGACGCTAACCGGGATGGTTTTGTCTTAGGTGAAGGTGCTGGCGCTATTGTCTTAGAAGAGTATGAACATGCTAAAGCTAGAGGCGCTAAAATCTACGCCGAAGTACTTGGTGGAGGTTTGTCTTCTGATGCTTATCATATGACGGCACCACATCCAGATGGTATTGGTGTTGTTGCGGTAATGAAAAATTGTTTAGAAAACGCTGGTTTAAATCCCGAAGATGTAGATCATATCAATACGCACGGAACATCAACACCATTAGGTGATGTTGCGGAGCTAAAAGCTATATCTGAAGTATTTGGAAGCCACGCTAAAAACATCAATATTAACTCTACAAAATCTATGACAGGTCACTTGTTGGGTGCTGCCGGAGCAATTGAAGCGATTGCTTCTATTTTAGCTATGGAGCATGGTATTGTACCACCAACAATTAACCACGAAACGGTTGACGAAAACATAGATCCAGAGTTAAATTTGACACTCAATAAAGCTCAGAAACGAGACATTAAAGTCGCAATGAGTAATACCTTTGGATTTGGCGGACATAACGCCTGTGTATTATTCAAAAAATTAGATTAAATCCCGAATGAGCTTCATTCGTAACATATTAAATTCCCGCTCTCAAGAAGACGGGAATTTTTTTATTCAACTTAAGGATATTTTAGGCTTTAAACCCAAGTCTACAGCCATCTATATGACGGCTTTTACCCACCGTTCTATGAATATTAAGGACGATAAGGGGAATCCCATTAACTATGAACGTCTCGAGTTTGTAGGCGATGCAATTTTAGGCTCCGTAATAGCGGCATATTTGTTTCAAAAAGTACCGCATGGCGATGAGGGTTACCTTACCAAAATGCGTTCTAAAGTGGTCAGTAGAGAGCATCTTAATAAATTAGGAGAAGAACTTGGGCTGATTAACTTTGTAGAAAGTAAAATCCCGACCTCTAATTTTGGGAACAATATTCACGGTAATCTTTTTGAAGCCTTAGTAGGCGCTATTTATCTAGATCGGGGCTATAGGTTTTGCGAGAAATTTGTTTACAAGCGCGTTATTAACCCGCATGTAGATATTGAGGCCCTAGAAGGTAAAGTTATTAGCTATAAAGGCTTACTGATAGAGTGGTGCCAAAAAGAAAAAAACACCTTTAATTACGAAGTGTACGAAGATACGGGTAAAGATGAACTAAAGCATTTTTCTGTAAAGCTTAGTATTAATGAGAAGGTGGTGGCCAAAGCCCGTGCAACCTCTAAGAAAAAGGCGGAAGAAAAAGCCTCTAAACGTGCCTTTTTCGCTTTTCAAAAACAAATTACCAACCATGGCTAATTGAAGATTATAAACGTGTTAGGATAACCTAAACGATAACGTTTTCGTAGATTATCACTGCTAATCTTAACCATTTCTTAAGCCAACTAAGCGTTTATTGTGGTATATTTGCCTCTCAAAGTTATAATTGGATGGCTTTACACAAACTTCAAGTGGATGATTTTTACGATGATGCTTTTAAATTAATAGCTATTCATTGTAGATTAGAAGATTATCGACTAGCATATTTGCTTAACAAGCATTTAGGGCTGAGATTAGTGCGTAAGGATAAAGATATAGACTTCAGGTATTTGGAGGCTTCCTACAGTATTTTTGAATGGGATAATGACATAGAGTTTACCCTGTGGAATTTAATTTCAAACGTCTGTAAAAAAGAGGAAGACAGTCTATATAGTTCTGGGACATTGTTTGCGAACAACGAAAAAGTGCTCAAAACATTCCATTTAATTTCGGAATATAAAAAAGTAGATTTCTTTCTTAAGATTTCTGAAGATTCACATAGTGTGGATGACAAAGAAATTTTAAATAAATTGAAGGATATTCCACAGATCATAACAAGTTATACGGTAGATCCGTTAAATATAAAATCAAAAGACCATTTAATTTTTTGAATCGATGTCACACAAAAAAACAAAAATAGTAGCCACATTAGGACCCGCAACAAGCAACAAGGCCGTATTAAAAGCCATGCTAGATGAAGGTGCCAATGTGTTTAGAATTAACTTCTCTCATGCCGATTACGCCGATGTAGAAGAACGTATTAAAATGATTAGAGAGCTTAACGAAGAGTACGGCTATAACGCTTCAATCTTAGGAGACCTTCAAGGACCTAAGTTGCGTGTAGGGGTAATGAAAGGTGAAGTTATCGTTAATGAAGGCGACGAAATCATTTTTGCTACAGGAGAACGTTTTGAAGGGACAAAAGAGCGTGTTTACATGACTTATGAGCGTTTCCCTCAAGATGCTAAGCCAGGAGAGCGTATCTTATTAGATGATGGAAAATTAATTTTTGAAGTGGTTTCTACCGATATGAAGTCTGAGGTGAAAGCCAAAGTTATTCAAGGAGGTCCATTAAAATCTAAGAAAGGGGTTAACCTTCCTAATACTAATATCTCTCAGCCTGCTTTAACAGAGAAGGATATTGAAGATGCTATTTTTGCCATCGGACAAGAGGTAGATTGGATTGCTTTATCTTTTGTACGTCATGCCGAAGATTTAATGCAGCTAGAAAATTTAATTAACGAGCACAGTGCGCATAAAATTCCAATTATAGCGAAGATAGAAAAGCCTGAAGCTGTAGAGAATATTGATAAGATTGTTGCCTATTGTGATGGTTTAATGGTCGCTCGTGGAGATCTCGGTGTTGAGATTCCTGCAGAAGAAGTACCGTTAATTCAAAAGCAATTGGTATTACGTGCTAAACGTGCTAGAATTCCAGTAATTATTGCCACGCAAATGATGGAGACTATGATTTCTAGTCTTACACCAACCCGTGCAGAGGTAAATGATGTTGCCAATTCAGTAATGGATGGTGCAGATGCAGTAATGTTATCTGGAGAAACTTCAGTAGGGCAGTACCCTGTACAAGTAATCCGTCAGATGGCAAACATTATCCGTAGCGTAGAAGATTCTCCGTTAATTGAGGTACCACAATCGCCACCACATATTCGAACAAAACGTTATATCACAAAAGCGATTTGTTTTCACGCGGCTAACATGGCCAACGAAATTAATGCAAAGGCTATTTCTACCTTAACCAATAGTGGTTATACAGCCTTTCAAATTTCGGCATGGAGACCGTCAGCACATATTTTAGTCTTTACATCAAACCGTCGTATCTTAAATCAATTAAGTTTACTTTGGGGTGTTACAGCGTTCTACTACGATAAATTTGTAAGTACAGATGAAACGATTGAAGATGTAAACGCTATTGCTTGTAAAAAAGGCTATTTAGATGTTGGTGATATGCTTATTAGTTTAGCAGCGATGCCTATTCAAGAAAAAGGAATGGTAAACACTTTAAGAGTTACAGAGATTGAAAGCTGTAGCTTTTAATATCAACACCTTATAATTGAAAACGATCCGTTTTTAAAAAAAGAATCCCCTTTTAGGGGATTTTTTTTGCTTAAAACTTTAATTTTAGTTGCACACTAATAGTACTGTTGTCTGCTTTGCCCTTCTTCGGAATTTTGGCATTGGTATTTAAGTTTGATAAGGAAATACCTAGAAGGCGTACCGAATTATTTAAGCGGTCTTGATACAATAAGTCTTTGGCGGTTTCAAGGATAAGGGCCGCTTCTTTTACGTAATAAGGAAGGGTTTTACTGCGTGTTTGTAGGGTGAAATCGCTATATTTTATTTTTAAAGTGATGGTTTTTCCTGAAACGTTATTTTTATGTAAGCGTTTGGAGACTTCTTCAGCAATAAGTTTTAATTTTTCGAGCATAAATATTTCTGAAGAAAGGTTTTCGCTAAAGGTGCGTTCTGCAGCTAAGGATTTTCTAATGCGATTGGGTTTTACTTCACTGGTATGGATGCCACGAACCACATCGTAATAATAGGCGCCAGATTTCCCAAAATGTGTTTTAAGGTATTCTAAAGATTTAGATTTTAAGTCCTTACCCGTAAAGATCCCTTTCTGATACATTTTTTCTGCCGTTACTTTCCCCACGCCATAAAATTTCCGAATGTCTAAAGCCTCTAAAAACGGAAGCACATCTTCTGGGTTTACCGTTTTTTGGCCATTAGGTTTGTTATAATCGCTCGCTACTTTGGCAATAAACTTGTTAATAGAGATTCCTGCGGAAGCCGTTAAGCCCACTTCGTCATAAATACGTTGTCTTATGTCTTCAGCAATTAAAGAAGCGCTGTAAAGGCCTTTTTTGTTTTCTGTAACATCTAAATACGCCTCATCGAGGGATAAGGGCTCAACCAAATCGGTATAGTCTAAAAAAATGGCTCTTATTTGGTTGGAAATGGATCTGTAACGCTCAAAATCTGTTTTTACAAAAATTAAATCAGGACAAAGCTTAAGGGCCAATTGGCCAGACATGGCGCTTTTTACCCCAAATTGTCGGGCTTCATAACTTGCGGCACTAATAACCCCTCGGGGGCCACCGCCACCTACAGCAATGGCTTTACCTTTTAGTTCAGGAGCATCTAATTGGGCTACCGACGCATAAAATGCATCCATATCCACATGAATTATCTTTCTTATTGGTAAATCGCTTAGCATACTGTAAATTTATGAAATCCTGTGGCTGCAGCGCGCCGTAAGGGCCGATTATCACAAATTAATAATTAACTAGTAAATTCAGAATATATAAAATGATAGAAATAGAACGGAAATTTCTTGTGAACTCCATGGCTTTTAAAGCTGAGGCTCATAAAAGTTATGCGATTAAACAAGGATTTTTAAATAGTGCTAAAGAACGGACGGTCCGTGTAAGGTTGAAAGACGAGGCTGGATTTTTAACGGTAAAAGGGCAATCTACAGCCAATGGTTTATCGCGTTTTGAATGGGAAAAATCTATTTCTACAGCGGAAGCGGAAGCCTTGTTAGCCCTATGTGAACCTGGAATTATAGATAAAGTCCGTTATGAAGTAATCTGTGGAAAGCACGTCTATGAAATTGATGAGTTTTTTGGTGATAATGAAGGTTTAGTGGTGGCAGAAGTAGAGTTAAATGCCGAAAATGAGTCGTATACCAAACCGGCTTGGTTGGGGGAAGAAGTGACTGGCGATTTAAAATATTACAATTCAATTTTAAGTAAAACCCCGTATAAATTATGGTCTATATAAAACGATTCTTAACGGTTTCTGTTGTTTTAGGAAGCTTGTTGTCTTGCAACAATACAAAGAAAGAAGGCGATACTGCGCCAGCATTTCCGGTAGAGGATATGCAAACTAAGCTTAAACCTATAGATAGTGTTCAGAGTACGACGCCAGAACCTGTATCTAAGGCGGCTTTAAAAGCCCAACTTATGGCGAAGGGGTATGAGGTGTTTGATTATGTAGACGCTAAAACTCAAGATACCATTTTGATGCAAAAGTATTTTATGGCGTTTTTAAAGGAAGGACCAATTAGAAATCAGAATGAAGAAGAAGCTGCGCTTTTGCAAAAAGCTCATTTAGCGTATTTAGGGAAGATGTATGATTTAGGCTATGCCGATATTTCAGGACCCTTTGATGATGATGGGGTCATAAGAGGGATTACCATTTACAATGTGCCTACAAAACAGTTGGCGGATAGTTTGGCGCAAGCTGATCCTATGGTGCAATCTGGTCGTTTAAAGATTGAAATACATCCGTGGTGGGCCGCCAAAGGTTACCGCTTACGTTAAAAACAATATGACATAAAAAAAAGCTCTGAACAACTGTTCAGAGCTTTTTTTATAAGTAAAATTCAATGGATTTTAGTTTTCTACTGTTTCTGTAGTTACAATGATGAATTCAGAACGTCTGTTTTCAGCATGTTGTTCTTTAGTACATCCACCGGCACAATCTACTTTAGGCTCCGTTTCACCTTTACCTTCAGCAGTAATTCTAGAAGCATCAATACCTTTAGAAATTACATATTGTACAGTAGTCTTAGCTCTACGCTCAGAAAGATTAGCATTGTAAGACTCAGGACCTCTAACATCTGTATGCGACGTAGCTTTGATCTTCATTTCAGGATATTTGTTCATGATCTGAACTAATTTATCCAATTCAAAAGCAGCTTGTGCTGTAATATTAGATTTGTCGAAATCAAAATAGATAGGTGCTAAATCAATAGTTTCAGCTAATATTAATTTTTCGATAGGATCTAAAGAAATCTGAACGTCATTTTCTTCTTCGTTCGTTCCTTTAACCGCGACTTTTTTACTGTCAAAACCATCCATTACAACTTCAAGTTCTGTGTCTTCATCACATTCTACCATGAATTCAGCAACACCTTCTTGATTTGTTGTTTTAGAAAGGACTTTATTTCCTTCAGCATCAAATAAAGCTACATTAGCGCCTGCAATTGGCTGACGTGTTTTGTCATCTAAAACCGTTGCAACAATTAAAACATCACAAAGTGGTTGTAGTTTTTTGAATTCGTAGATATCATCACTTCCTTGTCCACCTTCTCTATTAGAAGATACTAAACCTTCGTTTTTCTCTTCATCAATTCTGAAAGCAAAATCATCAGCATTACTGTTAATTGGAATCCCAACATTACGTACCGTTGCTAATTTTCCATCAACTTCTTTAGTGTAAAATACATCTAATCCTCCTAATCCTAAATGACCGTTAGAAGAGAAATAAAGGGTATTGTTACTGCTGATAAAAGGAAACATTTCTTGTGCTTCAGTGTTTACTTTCTGACCTAAATTAACAGGTTCTCCCACTGTACCATCTGCATTGATCTCTGCTTTGTAGATGTCGTAGTTTCCATAACCACCTGGCATGTTAGAAGAAAAGTAAAGTGTTTTTCCATCGGCACTTACAGAAGGGTTTTTTACAGAATAGTTTTCGCTGTTGATCGCTAAACTCTCAATAGTATCCCACTCGTCACCTAATTTAGTAGCTTTAAATAAGTATACCTGGCTGAATCTAGCACTGCTGATAGAATCTTTTTGGTAATCTTTTTCAAAATAACTTTCTCTAGAAAAATACATGGTTTTTCCATCTGGTGTAAAAGACACTAAACCTTCATGGTATTTAGTGTTTAATTTACCTTCAGCTAAGGTTGCTGCTTGAGAGGTACCATCGGTATTTTTAGTTACCGTATAGATATCTAAAAACGGTTGCTCGTTCCATCCGTAAGTTTTACGGCTATCGTTACGACCAGAGGTAATGTATAATTTACCATCATGCATGGTACCTCCAAAATCAGATTGCTCTGAGTTGTAATCTGCATTTTGAACGTTGAACTTTTTACCTTGTTCTAAGATCTTAGGAAGGTAATCTGGGTTCGCTCTAAATGCGGTAGCTCTGTTATCAGATGGACGCATAGATGCAAATTTTTCCATCTGTGCATTTGATTCTTCATACTTCCCATTAGCCTTAAGCATCTGAGAGTATTTAAACACCATTTCTGGGTCTGTTGAAGTTTCTAAAGCTTTGGCATAGTAGCGTTCTGCTTCTACAGTATTAAAAATGTTATAGTAGCTTTCTGCTAATTGTCCGTAAACATAGCTGTCTGCTTTTCCTTTTTCTACAAGCTTATTATAATCTTCTACGGCTTCTACAAACTCGTAACGATCAAAATGCTTGTCTGCTTTTTTTGTGTCTTTGTTTTGAGCCGTTAAGCAAAAGCCACTCAACAACGCAGTAAATAATAAGGTATTAATGTTTTTCATAATTGTTTTTAGCTTAGCTGATTAAAAGTATCTAGGAGAACGTGAAACGCGTTTTGGGAAATTAAGATCAAATAATAACATAATTTCGTGAGATGCTGGGGCGTAATCCTTGATGTCTGAAGATACAGCATCGTAAGCATATCCAATTCTTACCGAAGGTGTGATTGCAAAATTGATTAATCCTGAGAATGAATCATCTAAACGGTAAGACGCTCCAATTTCTAATTTTTTATAGAACCTAGCGTTTAGGTTAACATCAAAAGATGTTGGCGCATCAAAAGCCGACTTAAACATTACTGATGGTTTTAACTCGGTATTAGGTGAAAGGTCAAATACATAACCCCCTGTTAAGAAATAGTGTTGTGTTTCTGATCCTATTTTACGACCATCATTATCTAAGTGAACAGATGATAATAAGTTTGGTGCAGAAAACGATACGTAATATTTATCGGTGTAGTAAAAGAACCCCGCTCCAATATTAGGCGTTGTTGTATTGACATCCTGAGAGAAAAAATCATCTGTAGGATCTACAACATCTAAACTTGTTAAACCAATATCATGAAATGTAGCTCCAGCTTTTACACCAAAGGCAAGGCGGTGTTCACCGCCAAGCTTTAGAGTGTATGAAAGATCTACGTAAGCATTGGTTTCATTTACAGGACCAATGTGATCTGAAATAACAGAGGCACCTAGTCCTAAATTGCTACCAATTGGAGCGTGACCGAAAAACGTTCCTGTTTCCGGTGCTCCATCAATTTTAGTCCATTGATTTCTGTACAATAATCCGAAAGACAGATTGTCTTTCGACCCTGCATAGGCCGGGTTGATTATGTTCATATTATACATGTACTGTGTGTACTGAGGATCTTGTTGTCCGTGCATTTTAAATGCCAATAGCAAGATCGCTATAATAGTGAGTTTTTTCATTATAAGTTGTAGTTGATTCTGTTATTTGATTATCTGTTAATATATACCCAAGCACTCTTAGACTTCGTTCCACCTTCGTAAATAACGGTGTAGAAATAAGTTCCTACAGGTAGTTCTTCTCCATCATCAGTTTGTCCATGCCACTCGTTAGTATAATTGTTTTTGAAGTATACTCGTGTACCGTATCTGTTGAAGATTTCTAATTTAGAAACATCGAAGCTACTTAAATCAAAAGTATCATTCTTACCATCATTGTTAGGTGAGATCCCTTCAGGGAAAATACAAGATTCAGCTTCTTCTACCTCAATGTCAACCGTGTTTGTACAACCTGAGTTATTAAATTCAATAATCGCTGTATAATCTCCTGGTAATAAAACTGTATCTAAAATTAAACCTGTACCTGGTGTTGATGTTCCGTTGTATTCCCATGTTACAGTAACTTCAGATTCTGTAAAGTTATCTGGAGTAATACCAATGGTTACTGGTACTGTAGCATTAGGACATACAATGTTGTTAAAGCTAGAATCAACTGAAGCTAAAGGAACAAGGTTAATCACTAAGTTAAATGATGTTGTTTCATAACATCCTGTTACACTGTCTTCAGCTCTTACGTAAACGGTTTCACCGCTACTTGCATAAGGACTTGCTAATGGTGCAGTTCCTGCTTCAGCATCGTCTAAAGAAGTGTGGTAACTCATCACCATGTTAGGGTCTGTTGTTACTTCATCATCTATAGAAACTAAATCAAATTCTGTTGAACCATCAACAACACCATCTAAATCATCACAAACGATGAAATCTTCTGGTTGGTTAATTTCTGGTCTTGGGTTTACAATTAATGAAACTTCAGATATTTCTCTACATCCTAAGTAACCATTATTGTAAGCTTCAGTATCTTCAATACGGATCACTAAATCTTCTCCAGTTGATGTGTAAGGTGAAGTTACAGCGTTGATCGCTTGGTTAGCATCATTTGTTGTTAAGTAATACGTTACTGTATAACCGTCTAAGGCTAATGAGGCTGTAAGCGCATCTAGATCAAATACTTCAGACCCGTCAGCTTCAGGACCATCACATGCAATAAGTTCTTGTGGCTCTACCGCTGGTGCAGCATCATAAAGGTTAATGATAACTTCCTGAGATAATGCAGAAGAGTTACACTGCGAATCAAAGGCTAAAACTTGGTAGGTTCCAGATTCTGTTACCGTTAAGTCTGTTGCGTTTGCTCCTGTAATTTCTACACCATCTTTAGTCCATACAAAATCATCTGCGAATGGCGAGTAAGTTTCAATAACAATAGAACTGTATCCACATAACGATACTTCGTCCGCTTCTGCAGGATCATTGTTAGGATCGATGTAAACATCATCACTTACAAGAGAAGCCGTAATATCTGCAATAGTACTACCTGCACCTGCACCACCAATATTGGTTTGTCTTACTTGAATAACACCTGGTTCTGCTTCGAAGTTTGTAATTAATAGTAAATAAATTTCACCTTGGGTAGCATTTAAAAGTGTTACGTTTTCAACAGGTGCTGCAGAATAACTACAATCGACTACTGATGATAAGTTACATAAATCATCTCCTGGAGCAAATGGTCCCCAAAGGATAAAATCGACATCGAGCTCATCTCCAATTGGATTGTCATTACTATCAAAAGCGGTATTCTGAACCATTTCAATTAAAATATCTCCAGATGTTCCAATCTCTAATACACTATAAGTTGGGTTTGGAGTGGTAAATAAACAGTCAATTGTTCCTTCACCAGGTTCTATTCCAATAGTGTTGTAAGTATATAAGATGTCTGTAGCATCACTACCACTACAATAGTTGTCTGCAAGACTACATGTTAAGTTAACTGGCGCAACATAAGGCGTAATACACAAATCAAAGGTTGTTGTTTCGTTTGTATTTTGACCAGAGAAAATTCTAATATAATAAGTATTTCCTATTGTAAGTTGAGGTGTAACACTAGATAATAGTGTAAAGTCCGAGGTACATGCTATTTCTGTTAAACCATCACAAGTACCTTCGTAAAGGGCATGGTCAATATCGGTTGTGTTACTTCCAGCAAGATTAGTTAATGAAATAAGTTGGTATTCGCTAGTTGCTACAAACTGGAACCAAACGTCGTCATTGGCATTTGGACTACAAGACGGTTCAGTAACATTTGATGCTGAGGCACCAAATAATGTTCCTGGTGTACTTTGTACACATAAAATATCGTCATTAACAAAAGCTACAGTAGCTTCACAAGGTTCATCGTTGACAGGAGGACAAGCAACCATGAGGAGCGTATTACTACTTATTGTACAGTTATTATCTTGCTCATTAGTGATAAATACTTTCACTTCAGTACCAAAGTCAAAAGGACCTACGGTATAGATACCAGATTCAGTAACTTGTTCAGTATCTGTATTTACATTGTTAGATATTTCTAAACTATCAGCGTCACCAATACTTGAGATATCAACACTAACGCTGAATTGATCTGTATCACAATCAGGAACAAGAGTATATTCTGCTTCAGAAAGTGTACAAGTTAATTCTTGGATATTCACTGTAAAGTCTAAGGTTACCCCAGAAGTACCGTTATAACATGGTGTAGGAGTAGAAAAGTTAGCTGAACCAATACGTAGTCTATGCTCACCTAAAGTTGCGGTAGCAGGCATAACGAATGAAGCGTCTAATAGGTGAGATGGTACACCAAATCCAGCTCCTGCTGATTCTCCGTCGAAAACCATCTCTGAGTCATCAAATACTAAATCATCATTAAAATCGATCCAAACTGTTGTATAGTAAGTTGAAGCATGTCCAAATTCAATTTCAAGATTGGTCTCAATTCCTTGAAAAGCGTTTACAACAGGTGTTAGGTGACTTTCGTAATTCACATCTCCTACACTAGGAAAGTCAGTAAATCCAAGCGTTACATTGTCTACACCAGATCCGGTATTACTTGAAGGAATAGATTCACAGTACCCTGTATAGAACTCATAAGGTCCGAAAAAAGAGCTGATATCATCGGTACTACAAATTGATCTTACGTAGAATTCGTACGCAGTGTCAGGCTCTAAATCCGATAGCACATAAGGGTTAGTTGTAATATCATCGATAATAGTACCGTTTCCTAAAAGGAAACCAGCTTCACCGTATTGAATACTCCAAGCTGACGATGAACCTGTTTCTGTCCATCCTATTTCTGTCGATGTTAACGATAAATTAGTCGCTGTTAAATCTGTTGGCTCAGGACATGTAGGGATTCCTCTAACTCTAAAGTTATCTACAAAAACCTGATTATCTTCAGAATCATCTACTGTACCTTCAGAGGCATAAATAGCAAACTGAGCGTTTTGTCCACTGTAAGCGGTTAAATCTACAACAGGGTGTTCACCGTTAGCAGCAACAACAGAGGTATTATCATAAGTTAATAATGGTGTCCATGTTGCTCCGTTATCGGTTGTTATTAATAATTGAACAATATCATCAGAACCAAGTGTACCAGCTTCAGAACTACTTCCATATTGCATAATTCCAAAATCAAACTCTACCTGGAAAGGTCCTCCGGTTAAATCAAATACTGGAGAAATGATCCAATCGCTTTTTGTGGCTAGCCATAAATTAATTTGATAAGCTCCTGTGGTTCCATTATTTAAGAAACCATCTGTTCCCCAAGAACTTCCTCCAATATCTCCTGGTCCTGTTGTAGCATCGCCACTATCAGCCTCTTCCCAACAGTCTGGAGTAATGGTTGAGAAGTTTTGAATATAATCAGGAATGAATATATCACATAATGTTGTGAAAGAAATTGGGCCTGTAAATGAACTTAAGTCACCATTACAATTTGATTGTATGTAAAAATCGTAAGTTGTAATAGGATTCAGTCCTGTTGCTATATATGGGTTTGTAATATTGGTAGCAGTTGGTGTACCTGTTGGCTCTTCTCCCGTTTCTACAATTTCAATATTCCAAACCGTAGAAGTACCTGCTTCAGTCCAAGATAATTCTGCTCCTGTTGAAGTAATATTAGTAACTTCTAAGTCTGTTGGTTCTGGACAAGTTGGAATGTCTCTAACTTGAAAATTATCAACGAATACTTGAACATCTACATTGTCATCTACTGTACCTTCTGAAGCAAGAATACCAAATTGTACGGTTTGACCACTATATGCCGTTAAATCTACAACAGGGTGTGATCCGGTTGCTGGAACTACAGAGGTAGTGTCGTAGTTTAAAAGCGATACCCAAGTGGCACCATTATCTGTAGTTATTAAAAGATCAACAGTATCATCAGATCCTAAAGTTCCTGCAACAGTTGAACTACCATAATCCATGATTCCAAAATCAAACTCTACTTGAAAAGGACCACCAGTTAAATCAAATTGTGGTGAAAGTAACCAATCACTTTTTGAAGCTAACCATAAATTAATAGCATATGCTCCAGTGAAACCATTGTTAAGGAATCCGTCTGTTATCCAAGAACTCGCACCTAAATCCGTTGGGCCAGTTGTTATATCTCCATCATCAGCTTCTTCCCAGCACTCAGGAGTAACAGTTCCGGTGGCATCTGTAAAATCTTGTAAGTAATCAGGAGAAATAACATCACAAAGTGTAGTAAAGGAGTAAGGTCCTGCCCAAGTACTCAATTCTGATCCACAATTGGCTTGTACATAGAAATCATAGGTTGACAAACCAGCAAGTCCTGTTACAGTGTAAGGATTATAGACATCATTTGCTGTTGGTGTTCCTGTTGGTTCTGTACCTGCAGCAACAACTTCAATATTCCATTGTGATACGGTTCCCGTTTGATCCCAACTTAATGAAGCACTATTTGCACCAATTTCAGATGCGTCTAAGGCACTAGGAGGAATACAGTTCGGTGCAGCTGTAACATTAATTGAAGTATCTATAGTTACACCATAAGACCCTGAATAACATGGGTTAGGAGATGTTTGGCCTGAGTCAGCCGTACCAATTCTCATGTTATAAATACCTAAAGGTAAATCTGGCATTAAGAAAGAGGCATTGAGTGTAGTGGGATTGTTAAAAAGAGATTCACCTTGAAAAAACAATTCTGTCTCGTTATCATAAATTAAATCGTTATTTAAATCAATCCAAACATTGGTATTGTAGGCGTACCCTGTTGTAAAGGTAATTTGTAAATTCGCTGTTACTGAAGCAGCTAAATCTACAGTAGTTGCTGTAAAATCTTCATAGGTAAGATCTCCTCCTGAGGTTAAAGTTTCTGTACCTAATTGTATTTGAGATATCCCAGTACCATCATTACTTGTTGGTATTGATTCGCAATATCCGGTAAATACTGTAAATGGTCCAACCCATTCACTAGTTCCGTTTTCTGTACCACAATCTGCTTGATAATAAATAAAATAGGTAGCAGATTCGCTTAATCCTGTAAGCGCTGCTTCAGGAGTTCCTGTAACCACTAATGTAGTCTCTGCATCTCCAGTGCCTGGGACAAAGTTTTCTGTTTTATATTCTAAGTTCCATGTAGTTTCAGATAAACCAGCATTCCATTCTAAATCTACAGATGTTGTTGTTAATCCTGTTGTTGTTATACCTGTAGGGGTTATACATGTAGGACTTTCAAGTAGAGTTACTGTAATGTTAGACCAATTGGCGTCAGAACCTGAATAGGTTTGATCCAGAATTATATCGAAATATCCATCTGTAGAGGGTACATAAACCGCAGGTAAATCACCTTCAAAAGTCAATGTAGTGTCAGAACTAGATAAAGCACTTCCATCAGTAGCTTCAAGAGAAAGAGCGCCTGCTGTTGTTGTAATTGTGAGTTCTGCTTCAGATGACCAAGGTCCGCCTTCGCCAGCTGACCAATCTACAGTTATAGAAAATGAGCTGTAGCTACCTGATGCACCTGCTGGTACCCCAGCTGTATTTGCAACATCATTTAAACTAAGCGTCACTGGTGACCCCGAAACCACATTGGTCGGGCCTGTAATTGTGGGGAAATTATACTGTGCTGTTGCCGTAAGGCAAAAACCTAGCATAATTAAAAAGAGAGTAATTTTTTTCATTAGTAATCGGTTTGTTAAAAATTGTTCATTTCCTCTATAACCTTTTGATTATAAAGAGATTTGTTAGTTAGACAGAAAATTAGAGATGAAAACTGTATAGTTAGTGTTGGTTGGACAGCATTATCTATACGATCCCGAATATATAAAAAAGCAGTATTAACAAGGTGTTAACAGTGCTAAAATAGATTAACGACATTTTTTATCGTTGAAAGGTTTGGTTGTTTTTCAGGAAGGTTGTAATTCTATGTAAACAGGGAAATGGTCGCTATATCCTCCATGGTATTTTTGCCCTACAAAAGTGCGAAAAGGTTGGCCTTTGTATTTTCCATGCTGCTGAGTGATAAATTTACTGTTAAAAACCTGAGCATTTTTAAAAATTAGCTTGGCGTTAGAGGTGTCGAAGAAATTAGTGGAAAATAGAATTTGATCAAAGAGTTGCCACTGAAAATTGTGGTTAACACTTCCACGATCGTAAGACCAAACCGTTTTAAAAGGATTAAAAAGTCCGCTTTCGGTTTCCATTAAATGGATGCTTTTGCAATTGGGGTTATCATTAAAATCGCCCATAACAATAATCTTAACTTCCGGATCTTCTTCTTTTAAGGTTTTAATCACAGTATTAACCACCTTTGCAGCAGCTATACGTTTAAATTCTGTTTCTTTAATCCCTTCTCTTCGTGAGGACCAATGGTTAATTAAGACGCTAATAGGGGCTTGGTCTAGGGTTCCTTTTACCAATAGAATATCTCGGGTATAATCTTGTTCGCCATTAGGGCGCTCTAAATACACGGAGAAAGGTTGAGAATGTGTAACTTCAAAAAGGTCTGTATTGTATAATAAGGCGACATCAATGCCACGTTCATCTGGAGAATCATAATGAATAAAACTATAATTTTTATCTTTGAGTTCCGGACTGTTGATTAAATCTGAAAGTGCCTTTTCATTTTCAACTTCAGCCAAACCTACTAAAACGGGAGGCGTTTGCGTGTTTTCCTTACCAATTTTAGAAATTACAGTGCCTAGCTTTTCAACTTTATTACGGTAACGCTTTTTGGTCCATTGTTTTTTAGACGTTGGTAAAAAATCACGATCGTTTATAAATTTATTGTTTTCTATGTCGAATAAATTTTCGATATTATAAAATGCAATGGTGTAATCTGTAGGTGTTGTATTCATAGGGATTAAATATAGTTTTTTAACATTACATGTTGCGCATTCAATTGCTTAACTTTGTACTTTACTTAATATATGATAGAAAAAAAAGATATAGATTTAGAAAAAGCAGTACTTATTGGTGTTGTTACGCAAAATCAAGATGAGGAAAAGTCTAAAGAATATTTAGATGAACTCGAGTTCTTAACGTTTACCGCCGGTGGTGAAGTGATCAAGCGCTTTACGCAGAAAATGGCCATCCCCAATCCTAAGACCTTTATAGGAACCGGAAAAATGGAAGATGTAAGACAGTTTGTAGAAGCTAATAATGTAGGAACTGTAATTTTTGATGACGAATTATCGCCGGCTCAAGAACGCAATATTAGTAAGATTCTGAACTGTAAGATTCTAGATAGAACCAATCTTATTCTCGATATTTTTGCCCAACGCGCCCAAACCAGTTACGCCAGAACCCAAGTAGAACTCGCGCAGTGCGAATATCTGCTGCCACGATTAAAAGGAATGTGGACACACCTTGAGCGTCAAAAAGGGGGCATTGGAATGCGTGGACCTGGAGAAACCGAGATTGAAACCGATAGACGTATTGTTCGTGATAAAATTGCTTTACTAAAAGCTAAGATTAAGACCATTGATAAGCAGCAGGCCGTGCAACGTGGTAACCGTGGAAAAATGGTGCGTGTGGCCTTAGTGGGCTATACCAATGTTGGGAAATCTACGTTGATGAATGTCATTAGTAAAAGTGAAGTTTTTGCTGAAAACAAATTGTTCGCCACCTTAGATACTACTGTGCGTAAAGTGGTGATTGGTAATCTACCGTTTTTAATGAGTGATACCGTTGGATTTATTAGAAAATTACCAACGCAACTCGTAGAGTCTTTTAAAAGTACTTTAGATGAAGTTCGAGAGGCGGATTTACTACTTCATGTGGTAGATATTTCTCATAATAATTTTGAAGAGCATATTGATTCCGTTAATCAGATTTTAGACGAAATTGATAGTAAAGACAAACCAACCATAATGGTGTTCAATAAGATTGATGCTTATGAAGCTGAACCTTTTGATGATGATAATTTAGTAGACGAGCGTACGAAAGCCAATTACACTATAGAGGAATGGAAAAAAACATGGATGTCTCGCATGGATGGGAATGCCTTATTTATTTCGGCCTTAAACAAAGAAAATATGGACGAGTTTAGAAAACGTGTTTATCAAGAAGTGCGCGAAATTCATATTACAAGATTTCCTTACAATCATTTCTTATATCCAGACGTTGAAGATATAGAATAATAACAACTGCGTTTTTTATGAATACATCTTCGTCGGGTTTAAAGTCTTTATTTCAGAAGATCTTAAAAAATAAGTGGGTTCAGGGCGTTATCGTCCTTGGTTTTTTTGCCGTGCTAGGTCTGGTTGGCTTATATATAAGTATCTATTTTGGTGTTTTTGGAAAAGTTCCGAGTATAGAGGAGATCAGTTCTATAAAACAAGAACAGGCCACTCAGCTTTTAGATAAGGATCAGAAGTTAATGGGTAAATATTATATCTATGATCGGCAGCCCGTTGTTTTTGAAGATTTTCCTAAGCACCTTATAGAAGCTTTGGTTGCTACTGAAGATTCAAGGTTTTATGAGCACGATGGTATTGATAATATCAGTTTAATGCGTGTATTTGTTAAGAATCTAATCCTCCAAGATAAATCGGCAGGCGGTGGAAGTACCATTACCTTGCAATTGGCTAAAAATTTATATGGCAGAAAAAATTATGCTATGTTCAGTATGCTTATTAATAAATTTAAAGAGTCTATTGTTGCCAAGCGGATTGAAACCGTGTATTCTAAAAACGAAATTCTAACCTTATACCTTAATACTGTACCATTTTCAGATAATACCTATGGTATAGAAAGTGCTTCGCTTAAGTTTTTTAATAAGTCGGTTAATGATCTTACAGTCGTTGAAGCGGCTACGTTGGTAGGGACGCTAAAGGCGAATTCTTATTACAATCCAAGAGTGCATTTAGAGCGAAGTAGAGATCGTAGAAATGTGGTTTTAGATCAGATGAAAAACTACGGTTATCTGTCTGAAGATTCCTTATCGTTTTATGCCGCTAAACCCTTGGAGTTAGATTACCGTTCTTTTAATCATGATGTTGGCTTAGCCCCTTATTTTAGAGCGGAAGTAAAGAAACAACTAGAAAAAATCTTAGATACCTTAAAAACACCCGATGGTGATAAGTACGACCTTTATAAAGACGGACTTATTGTTCACACCACGTTAGACTATAAGATGCAAGAGTTGGCGGAGCAAGCCATGAAAGAGCATATGAAACCTTTGCAGGCGGCTTTTGAAAAGTCTTATGGCGCCTCAGGTCCTTGGGAGGTTAATTCTAAAGTGTTACAAAGTGAAATTAACAAATTGCCGCAGGTTAAAGCGTATAAAGCACAAGGATTAACAGCGCAGCAAATTAAAGACTCTTTAAACTTAAAACGTCCTGTAGATTTATTTCGTTGGAAGGGGGATACGCTTCAGCAAGTTTCTGCTATAGATAGTATAAAGCATTATCTAAAGTTTTTGAACACCGGGATGTTAGCGATTGAACCGACTACCGGAGCGGTGCGCAGTTATATAGGCGGTATAGATTACCGCTATTTTAAATATGATCATGTTGCGCAGAGCGAACGCCAAGTTGGGTCTACCTTTAAACCTTTTGTCTATACCGCAGCGATTGACGAGGGATTAAATCCTTGTAGCTACTTCTCTTTAAATAAAGTGACCTATACTGATTATGAAGATTGGACACCGAGTAATGCGGGAGCTAAGGAAGAAGATCCATATATTAATTATACCCTCGAAAAAGCCTTAAGTAATTCTGTTAATACCATCTCTGTTAAGGTTTTAGAGGAAGTGGGTATTCCGAAGGTTATAGCACAAGTAAAAAAATTAGGCATCACAAAAAAAATGCCTGAAGAGCCCTCTTTAGCATTGGGAGTTGCTCAAATTAATTTAAAGGAATTAACTGGAGCTTATGCCAGCTATTTAAATAAAAGTAAAGCGGTAAAGCCTTACTATATTACTAAAATAGAAGATAAATCAGGGCGTGTTATCGCGCAATTTGAACCTAAGGTAGCAGAAGAGCAAGCCTATAGTGATTACACTAGGCAAGTGCTTTTAGAGATGATGCAGTCTACAGTAAATTCGGGTACGGCAACGCGATTACGACAGACTTATGGTTTAACAAATGCTATTGCCGGAAAAACAGGAACCACACAGAATAATAAAGATGGTTGGTTTGTAGGATTGACACCACATTTAGTTACGGTGACTTGGGTTGGGAATGACAATCATAGTATTGGTTTTAAATCAACGGGGATGGGACAAGGCGCTAATTCGGCCTTACCCATTTTTGCTAAGTTCTATCAGAAATTAAATAAAGACGCGGATTATAAGGCTATTACCCAAGCCAAATTTGAAGAGCCCTCAGATGAGGTTGTCTTGACTATGGATTGTGAACCTACCAAACGCGATGGTTTTATAAAACGACTGTTTAAGAAAAAAGAGAAGAAGAAAAAGTTTCACTAAGTGTTAATGTGAAGCATAAAAAACCTGTCTAAATTGAATTTAAACAGGTTTTTTTTGAGTTGGATTATGTTACGTTTAGAAAGCGTATGATAAACCAATAGTG
This sequence comes from Winogradskyella arenosi, assembly GCF_003337305.1. Taxonomy (GTDB): domain Bacteria; phylum Bacteroidota; class Bacteroidia; order Flavobacteriales; family Flavobacteriaceae; genus Winogradskyella; species Winogradskyella arenosi. The sequence goes on from NZ_QPJO01000001.1 coordinate 606,134, forward strand.
TAATAAGATTGTAATTTGTTATCTACAGAATCAAAAGTTTCTGCGGTATTTCCTAACGTATTTACTGAGTAATCTAAAGCTTCCTGCTTGTTGCTACGTAAACCAAAATCAAAACCTACACCAATCATTTTCCATAATTTATAGCTGAAAGAGTTTGTCCATGTGAAGTTAGACAGGTCTGAACTTTCATAGCTTTGGAAAGCAGAAAGGTTTGTTTTGAAGCTAATAGCACCAATTTGTCTTGTATAGTCAGCTACAATTTTAGCACCTAAAGAAGATTCAAAAATAGTATCATCATCAGCAAAAACAAAGTTGTAGTTTAATGGGTGTACCACAACAATTAAGTTTTCAATAGGTGTCCAAGTTGCACCAATACCAAGATCTAAATAACCTGGGTCATTGAAATTATCTAAAACCGTTGTTCTGTATTCTCCTAAACCAGAGATTGCAAGTTTTTCACTAAGCTTATAACCGTATAAAGATGAAATGTTGAAAACATCTGTTGTAGATTCGAAAGAATCACTGTCAGTAGCATCATTCTTGTCATCTAATTTTACCCACGCAAAGTTTGTAGTTAAAGCATTTCTCCAGAAATATTTAGCTTCAATTTTGTTCGCGAAGGCATTTAAAGAAATCCCAATGTTACCAGAACTATTGTTAGGTGTGCCTTGAGAATACCAATCGTTAAATTCAGATAAACTACCACCAATAGTACCAAAAGCACCAACTCTCCATCCTGGTAAGGCATCAATTTGTTTTTGGATCGCTTTTGCTTCGCTTTGTAATTTGTTAGCTTCCGCTTGTTTTTCTGCTTTTTGAGCTTGTAATTCTTCTTTTGTTTGAGAAAAACCGAAACTTAAAGCAAGCATCATCGCTGCTGATAAAAATAATTTTTTGTTCATATTATTCATAATGAGGTGAATTTTCGAAGTTTAAAAGTTATGTTAATTAATCACTCTTGTTAGACACAGGCTTTATACAGAAGTCACAATTTATATGAGCGTGCACGCCTTTATATCATAAGTACAGGTTAAATAGACTTGGAAACAAAATTATTTCGCTTTTATAGATAATACCAACAGTGGTATGGATTTTAATAAAATTTTAAGGTTTTTATCGGGCTTTTGCTTTTTTATACAAAGGAACGGCCGAGCAGGCTTCACCAAACATCATAGACTTAACAACCGGTTTTAATTTTTGAGATAATAACATCATAGCGTTAGCAGGTACAGGCTTATTAGAACAACCTTTGATAATTACAGGAGCATCTTGGTATTCTGAAACTTCTAAATTTTCAATGATAGCTACATATAATAGGGATTCTAAAACCTCTAGATCTCCAATAATAGTACGTTGACTATAGGGTTCTAACTCTAGAGCTATGAGCATGTAAGCCCAATCGGGTACAATGGCATCGGTAGAGCAGTGTAAGGCTACAAAACAGTCTTGGTACTGCGACCAGTTATGTGTTGCAACACTTGCTCTAAACTCTTTTTCGCGCAGTACTAAGCCTTCTAGTAACCAAGGCTTAATATCGAATAAGACCCGTTTACCGCTTGGGTAATAATCTTCTAGATCTATAACTTTTAAGTTACTATTTGCGACTCTATTTATAATTTCTTCTGCCATATTTCTATAAAGATAAATATTTTACTGATAGCCTTCTGCTTGTAACGTAAACAATTCGGCATACAATTTTTGATTTTCCATCAGTTCTTCATGGGTTCCAATTTCTAAAGCGCTTCCCTGTTCTAGAACTAAAATTCTATCGGCTTGCCTTACAGTGCTAAAGCGGTGCGAAATAATAATGCTTGTTTTTCCTTCGGTTAAACCAATAAAACGATCAAAAACTTCACTTTCGGCACGGGCATCTAAGGCTGATGTAGGTTCATCTAAGACCATCACTTCCGCATTTTTCATATAAGCCCTGGCTAAGGCTACTTTTTGCCATTGACCGCCCGATAACTCTTGTCCGTTGTAAAAACGTTTTCCTAATTGCTGATTGTAGCCTTTTTTTAATTCTGAAACCACGCTATTCGCTAAACTTAATTCGGCGGCATTCTCTATTTTTACTTGATTTTCAAGCTCATCAATATCTCCGATAGCGATGTTTTCTTTAACGGTAAATTCATAGCGAAAGAAATCTTGAAATATCACACCAAAATACTCCTGATATTCGGCAATATTATAGCGGTTGATGTTAACACCATCTAATAAAATTTCCCCGGCGGTAGGTTCATAAAACCGTAGGAGGAGTTTAATTAACGTCGTTTTTCCGGCACCATTTTGTCCTACAAAGGCTAACTTTTCACCTGCTTTTAGTGTAAAGGAGATCCCTTTTAAAATTTCATTTTCAGAATTAGGGTAGGCAAAACGGACGTCTTTAAACTCAAATCCGGTTTTAATCTTTTTAGGAAGGGAAAGGTTTTCTTGTGTTTCTGACCTGAGAGAAATATCAATAAAATCGAAATAATCTTTTAGATACAAGGCACTTTCAGAAATCTTAGTGAATCTAGAAAAGAAATCCTGTAGGTTTTTCATTAAACGGTTAAATGATCCTGATAAAAAAGTCAGTTCCCCTAAGGTTATAGCGCCCGAGAGCACTCTGTAAATAATAAAAACATAGGCGCCGTAGTAACTAATAGATCCTAAAACATTAAATAAAAATCCTAATGCAGAGCGCTTTATGGCTAGAGTTTTATTGAGTTCGTAATACTCTTCAGAAAGGTTTTGAAAACGATTAACGATAAAGTCTGTTAAACCAAAAAGCTTAATTTCTTTAGCGGTTTTATCATTGGCACCAATAAAGCGTAAATAGTCCAATTCACGGCGTTCTGAAGTCCAGCTGCGGGCAAGCGAATACTGTTGTTGGCTAAAGCGTACCTCGTTAATAAACGATGGAATAATACTTAGGACTAAAAGGATAATTAAATAGGGTTCAAAATAAATTAGACCAGCCACCAGAGTGGTAATAGAGATGCCGCTTTGTACTTGGGCTAAGACGTTAGACATTAAGCCCACACGACCGTTAGTTTGGGTTCTGGCACGTTCTAATTTATCGTAAAACTCAGAATCTTCTAACAGACTAATATTAATCTGATTGGTTTTTTTTATGATACTTACCGAGCTGGTAATATTATACTCATCGCCTAATAAACCGTCAGTCAAAGAGATGGCTCTACTTATAAGGTCTGAAAGGATCACCAAAGCAAATTCTGCCCCTACGTAGGTCCACAAGGTATAATAGTCGGGGTTGTCTAATGAAATTTGTAAGATAATTTCATCTACAATAAGTTTCCCTATCCATAAGATAACAACAGGGAGTAGGGCGCCAATAAGGCGACAAAATGCAGATAGTAGAAAGAGGCCTTTATTGACTTTCCAAATTTCTTTGAAAAATCTAGGGATGTAGATTAAAGCATTAAAGGACGATTTTATATTTGTTTTCTTATCGTCCTTTAATGATGTAAATGGGCGTCTTGGCATAGGCGAGATTTAATTAAAGCATACCAAGCTCTAACTTAGCTTCTTCGCTCATTAATTCTTGAGACCATGGCGGATCGAAAGTGATTTCTACTTCGGCATCCTTAACCTCATTTATAGATTTTACCTTCTCTTCAACCTCTAGAGGTAAAGTTTCTGCCACCGGACAATTTGGTGTGGTTAAAGTCATTAAGATTTTTACTTCGAAATCTTCGTTAATTAAAACGTCATAGATTAATCCTAACTCATAGATGTCTACAGGAATTTCAGGATCGTAAATGGTCTTGATAACTTTAAGGATTTTTTCTCCTATTATAGTGGTGTCTATTTGTTCGCTCATTGAAAAAAAATTAGTGCCAAAGTCTTGCAATTTTATAGGTAAAACGCCTTTCTAGCGTTATTGCTTTCCTCGGGTTGTATTATTTTAATTGGGTTTGGTATGCAATGGCATACATTTTTAATTGCTTTATCATACTCACTAAACCATTAGCTCGGGTGGGTGATAAATGCTCTTTTAATCCTATTTGATCAATAAAATCCGTATTGGCTTCAATGATGGCTTTAGGATGTTGGTTAGAAAAGGTACGAATTAAAATGGCAATAATACCTTTAGTGATAATAGCGTCGCTATCTGCGGTAAATTGAACTTTATCATCTTCTAAATTGGCATGTACCCATACTTTACTCTGACAACCTTTTATAATGTTGTCATCAGTCTTATATTTTTCGTCAATTAAAGGAAGGTCTTTCCCTAAATCTATCATATATTGGTAACGCTCTTCCCAGTCTTCAAACATGGAAAATTCATCAATAATTTCATTCTGTACGTCTTCGATAGTCATAGTCTCTTCGTTTAATGCAAAATTACAAAATCGTTAGGGCTTTCTAAGATTTTCTTTTATGGATAACACTTTATTAACTAAAGCCTCAATGCTTTTTGGTGGATTACCATGATCAAAAGCAGGGCTAGCATATTCTATATCGCCCACAGTAATAGCTAAGCTGGCATGTGGAGCGCCATCGTACTGATGGGCAGTTGAAGGCGGTGTGAGCTTCGTTACTTCAGACAACTCAATAGCATCGATTAATTCTTTTAATGCCTTCCAATCATCTGCCGGCATTGGGGTAATCGTTGTTTTTTGTAAGCCTTTATCTTTTGAGGTAATGGCTTGTGTTTGGGATAGAAGGATAAAATCAAAATCCGTCCTAGAAAAGCTTTCATATTTTACACGAAGTCGATCCTTGTAATCCACCTCCTTAGGCGTTTTAACAGCTTCTATTTGTAGTTGTCCTTTAGCGAGGGGCCCTTTTGTATTCGAAAAGCTTATCGTCGCCCCATTAACGTTAAAATGAGTTGCTTGCTTTAAAGCTGTGAAATAGTCATTTTCTAACTGACTAATGGCTTTAGGACATAATTTTTTTGAGGCCGCAATTGGGCTAAAGACTATTTCGTTGCCTTCAGTAGTATAGGTCGTAAAAAAGCTATTGCATCCGCCATGACCTGTAACTTTGCCCGTGGTAGGGTTAAAAGCAATGCTTAAAGCACCAGGGTTTATCGTTTCAGACTTAACTTCAGTAATAAGATAAGTGGCTTCTGGTATGGTCTGTGGCATTGTATCCTTTTTTTCAAGGGCTGTTTTAGACGAGTTACAAGAACTCAAAGTCAGGATAATTATAAATAAATAGAGTACTTTTTTCATCTTTGAAGTGTTTACTGATTAAAGTTACACTTTTAATGCCAAAGTTTATGAGAGCATCATAATGGCTTTTTTAAGCGCAACGACGAAGGCATCAATTTCCGCTTTGGTATTATAGAACATAAAAGAAGCCCTGATGGTTCCAGGAATCTTGAAAAAGTCCATAATAGGCTGTGCACAATGATGACCTGTACGTACGGCAACACCCATTTTATCAAGGATTGTTCCGATGTCGTAAGGGTGAATAGTACCAACATTAAAAGAAATCACCGAAGTTTTTTCTTCTGAAGTTCCGAAAATTTTTAAATCGTCAATTTGAAGTAATCGCTCCGTAGCATAGCTGAGAAGCTCATTTTCGTAAGCGGCAATGTTTTCAAATCCTATAGCATTCATATAATCTAGTGCCGCCGCAAAAGCGATACCGCCACATATGTTTGGCGTTCCGGCTTCAAATTTATGAGGAAGTCCTGCATAAGTGGTTTTTTCAAAACTTACTTCAGCAATCATCTCTCCACCACCTTGATAAGGAGGGAGTTTTTTAAGCCATTCTTCTTTTCCGTAAAGCATACCTACACCGGTAGGTCCACAAATTTTATGCGCTGAACACACATAGAAATCCACATCCAAAGCTTGAACATCCGGTTTTAAATGTGGGCAAGATTGAGCGCCATCTACTAAAACCGCAGCTCCTACGCTGTGAGCACGATCTATAATGTATTCTATAGGATTAATGGTCCCTAAAGCGTTAGAAATATGATTAACAAATACCAATTTGGTAGCTTCGTTTAATAAAGCATCAAAATCGGCTAAGATTAATTCGCCATCCTCGTTCATAGGAATGACTTTTAAGACCGCTCCTGTACGTTCGCAAAGCATCTGCCAAGGCACAATATTACTGTGGTGCTCTAAAGCCGAAACAATAATTTCATCTCCTTTTTTTAATAAAGATGAAAAGCCATTGGCAACGAGATTAATACCATGGGTGGTCCCAGATGTATAAATGATCTCATGTGCTTCTTTGGCATTAAAATGCTTCTGAATGGTTATCCGTGCTTTCTCGTAAGCATCTGTTGCTTCTTGACTTAAGCTGTGAACGCCACGATGTATGTTCGCATTATAATTGCTGTAATACGATACAATGACATCTATAACTTGCTGCGGGGTTTGTGAGGTGGCAGCGTTATCAAAATAAATTAATGGTTTTCCGTTTACCTTACGGTTTAGAATAGGAAAGTCTTTGCGGATATCTTGTACGTTGAGCATGGTCTAGTTTAAATAAGAGACCTGTTTAAGGATGATGGTTAAACAGGTCTTTGGTATGGTTTACAAATCAAACCCGATGTTTACACCTAATTTATTAGCAATGATTTTTGTAATTCTATTTTTAATCTCTGGGATTTTAACAGAATCTAAAACCGTGTTGCTAAAGGCAAACATGAGTAAGGCTTTGGCTTCTTTTTCAGGAATACCACGTGAGCGTAAATAAAACATGGCACTTTCATCTAATTGACCAATGGTACAACCGTGAGAACATTTTACATCATCAGCAAAAATCTCTAGTTGAGGTTTGGTGTTAATACTCGCTTTATCACTAACTAAAATGTTGTTATTAGCCTGAAAAGCATTGGTTTTCTGAGCGAGTTTTTCTACAATGACTTTTCCGTTAAAAACACCTGTAGATTTATCATCAAAAATGCCTTTGTAATCTTGGTGACTTTCGCAATTTGGTTCAATATGGTGTACTAAAGTGTTATGATCTACATGTTGTTTATCACCAATAACGGTAATACCTTTCATGGTAGAGTCTATACGTTCGCCATTTTGATAAAATTCCAAATTGTTTCTTACTAATTTCCCTCCGAATGAAAAGGTGTGGACTTTAGCTAAACTTTCTTGCTTCTGGTTGATAAAGGTATTATCAATAATAGAAGCCGTTTGTTTATCGTTTTGAATTTTGTAATAATCAACAATGGCACGTTTGTTTGTAAAAATCTCTGTGACAGAATTGGTTAAAACAGGATTATCGGTTAAACTCTGATGACGTTCTATAATCTGAACATGTGCATTTTCGTTAACGATAATTAAATTTCTTGGTTGTAGCATTACTGCAGCTTCATTTCCGGTAGAGAAATGTATAATTTGAATGGGTTTATCAACCACCTTGTTTTTAGGAATGTTAATATAAGCCCCTTCATATGCAAAAGCAGTATTTAAAGAGGATAGACCGTCTTTATTGGCAATTTTATTGAAATAATTGTCTATAATAACCTTGTACTTTGGCTTTGTTAAAGCGGCAGACATAAGGCAGACGTCTAAACCATCATGGGTGGTTTGCGATAAATGTGACGCGTATTTACCATCGATAAAGATGATTTTGTAAGCATCAATATCATGAATAAAGTATTTCTTAACATCCTTAAATTCAATCTCATTATCTTGCTTAGGAAACACACTATAATCCTGCTTTAAAACGGAATTTAAGGACGTGTATTTCCAAGCTTCTAACTTTTTAGTCGGAAAGCCTTCTGCTTCAAATGTTTTTATAGCTTCAGTTCGTATATCATGTATCGACGAGTTCACATCTACGTTGTCCTCAAAGGCCATAAACGACGATACTAATTTTTCTTTTAATTCCATTTTTGTTCAGTTTTCAGTTTTTCACCTGCTCTACCGTATTCTGGGAAGGGCAATAAAAAAACTGTGTCCTTATTTTTTTATTAAAAACATGCTAGGTAAGCGGGGGATGTGCTGTGTTTGGTATGACCAAAGACAAGCCTATCCTAAAAAGGATATTAGGCACCCACCTCTTCTTTAATCCAATCGTAACCTTTAGCTTCTAACTCATGTGCTAATTCTTTGGTACCTGATTTTACGATCTTACCATTTAATAAAACGTGTACAAAATCTGGAACGATATAATCTAATAAACGTTGGTAGTGTGTAATAACAATAACGGCGTTGTCTTTAGATTTTAGTTTGTTAACACCATTAGAAACAATACGCAGGGCGTCAATATCTAAACCAGAATCGGTTTCATCTAAAATGGCTAATTTAGGTTCTAACATGGCCATTTGGAAAATTTCGTTTCTCTTTTTTTCACCTCCAGAGAAGCCTTCGTTAAGAGAACGCGATAAGAATTTACGGTCTATTTCTAATAATTCAGATTTCTCACGAATCATCTTCAACATGTCTTTAGCTGGCATATCTTCTAAACCTTTGGCTTTACGTGAAGAATTGATGGCTGTTTTCATAAAGTTAGTTACGCTAACTCCAGGGATTTCAACAGGATATTGAAACGATAAAAAGACGCCTTTATGGGCACGCTCTTCTGCGGCTAATTCTTCAATGTCTTCCTCTTCTAATAAAATAGAACCTTCCGTAACTTCGTAGTCTTCTTTACCTGCAATAACAGAAGCTAAGGTACTTTTACCAGAACCGTTTGGTCCCATAATAGCATGAACTTCTCCTGGTTTTACTTCAAGATTTATCCCCTTTAAAATGGCTTTATCTCCTATACTTGCATGTAAATTATTAATCTTTAACATAGTCTTAATTTGCTAATTTTATAACGTCTTTTCCTTCTGGATCAGGTGCTTCCACCTTTAAAATTTCTTTTATTTCTACACGGTATTGCCATCCTTCTTCGTCTTTGTTTTTTTCAAACTTTCTGACTTTTACGGTGACTGGTACCATATCTGTGTCTTCATTTTTTAAAGCAGTGACCTGCTTATTGAGTTGGTGCATCTTTTCATCAATAACAACTCCGTAAATTTCTGAAGGGGTTTGTAATACGGCCGCATCGGCATAGTATACAAAGTCACCTTTTAAGGTAACATAAGCTTCAGATGTCGTTTTAGTTATGGGGTTTTCGTCTTTAGAACTGGCCTCTTGTTTAGGCTCGTTTTTACAAGCAAAAAAGACTAAAGTTAAAACAATAATGACGCTAATTTTTCTCATATTTCAATGGTTGGATTTGCAATATTATTACCCTTAAACAAAGTGGTGACCACTTTTAAATGTTCTATCCTACAGAACCTTCTAAACTAATTTCTAATAGTTTTTGTGCTTCTACAGCAAACTCCATAGGAAGTTTGTTTAGGACTTCTTTACTAAACCCATTAACAATTAAGGCAATGGCTTTTTCAGTATCGATTCCTCTTTGGTTACAATAGAAAATCTGGTCTTCTCCAATTTTACTTGTGGTAGCCTCGTGCTCAATCATGGCACTTTTATTTTTGGCTTCGATATATGGGAAAGTGTGTGCGCCACATTCATTCCCCATTAATAAACTATCACATTGGGAGAAATTACGAGCATTCTCAGCACGCGAATTAATTTGTACCAATCCACGGTAAGAGTTTTGCGATTTTCCTGCAGAAATTCCCTTAGATATAATGGTCGATTTGGTGTTCTTCCCTAAGTGAATCATTTTAGTTCCTGTATCGGCCTGTTGGTAATTATTAGTAACGGCAATAGAGTAAAATTCTCCAACAGAGTTATCACCTTTTAAGATACAAGATGGGTATTTCCATGTTACGGCAGACCCGGTTTCTACTTGTGTCCAAGATATTTTGGCGTTCTTCTCACAAAGGCCTCTTTTGGTTACAAAATTGTATACTCCACCTTTCCCTTCAGCATTTCCTGGGAACCAGTTTTGTACTGTTGAGTATTTTATTTCAGCATCATCTAAGGCAATAAGTTCTACAACGGCCGCGTGCAATTGGTTTTCGTCTCTACTCGGAGCGGTACAACCTTCTAAATAGGAAACGTAACTGCCTTCATCTGCAATAACAAGGGTTCTTTCAAACTGTCCTGTTCCGGCTTGGTTAATTCTGAAATATGTTGATAATTCCATTGGGCAACGCACACCTTTAGGAATGTAACAGAAACTACCATCACTAAATACGGCAGAATTTAAAGCGGCGTAAAAATTATCTTTTTGTGGTACAACGGTTCCTAAGTATTTTTTTACCAATTCTGGGTGTTCTTTTATGGCTTCAGAAATACTCATAAAAATAATACCCTTTTCCCCTAAAGTCTTTTTAAAGGTCGTAGCGACTGAAACAGAATCTACAACCACATCCATAGCAACCCCAGCAAGCTTTTTCTGCTCGTCTAGTGAGATTCCTAATTTTTCAAAAGTGGCCAATAATTCTGGGTCAACTTCGTCAATACTATCGTATTTTGGTTTGTTGTTGGGTGCAGAATAATAAGAGATCGCCTGAAAATCGGGCTTTTTGTAGTTGACGTTAGCCCAATCTGGTTCTGTCATTTCTTTCCAAACTTTAAAAGCTTCAAGACGCCAAGCAGTCATCCATTCTGGCTCTTCTTTTTTCTTGGAAATAGCAATAACAATCTCTTCATTAAGACCATTAGGGAAGGTTTCTGATTCTATATCAGTATAAAAACCATATTCGTATTCTTTGGTTTTTAATTCTTCTCTAAGATCGTCTTCTGTGTATTTACTCATAATAATTTTTGCGTTTTTTTAAGCGCCTTCTCTAAGGAAGGTTGGGGTAAGCTCAATTTAAAGTGAAAAAGATTCGCCACAACCGCAGGTGCGATTGGCATTAGGGTTGTTAAAAACAAAACCAGTTCCATTTAAGCCTCCAGAATATTCTAAGGTGGTACCAATAAGATATAAGAAACTCTTTTTGTCTACAATGATTTTAATACCATTGGCTTCAAAAACTTTGTCATCTTCTAATTGTGTTTTGTCAAACTTTAAATCGTAAGATAAACCCGAGCAGCCACCACTTTTCACACCGACTCTTACATAGTCTGTACTAGGGTCATAGCCGTCATCAGTCATAAGTTCTATAACTTTCTTTTTTGCATGTTCAGAGACATTGATCATATTGAATAACTAGATTAGTTCTAAATAGAATGCAAATATACGATATAGCAAGTGTTTAACCATAGCTACTAACATTATATTAGTATATGATTTCATAAGCAATGGCTATGACGTCAAAGCTAGTAAAAGTCGAGAAGAGTGTATGCTACGACGCTACACGTGTTTTAGATAATTGACGTGTAAGTTGATATAACTCCCGTAACGTGTCTGCAATTTCTGGGTTTTTAAGGGTATTATTCTCAAAATTACCAAAGCTATCCGTCACAACTATGGTGTTACAATGTGTACAAGTAAGTTCTACAGTTTGGTCTGAATTGGTTTTGGAACGCATATAATTGTGGCCAAAAACGGCACAAGGTAAGGGCTTTTTGTTTGTAGGTTTCATAGGTTTGGGGTGTTTTGGGGAGGACAATTTATATAAATCGTGATAAATACAGGTTAAAACGCATAATTTTTCGATGAAATGCATTATAATTTTGTAATATCATGTCATTTAGGACGTTATGAATGCTCTTTTTCTGGCCTGTGATTAGTTGTTGAAGATGGGATTTACTTAACTAAATGGTTGGTTTTAAATAAAAAATAGCTGAAATTAAGGTTTGTTTATGAATCTGTACTTTGGAATAAGATGGAATAAATACGTTAAATGCATCGTATTTAAAAAAAGGATAATATTTTTGCAGTATGATTGAAGATAAAAACCCACAGCGAACTCCTTTAAGTGAATTAGGAGAGTTTAAATTAATAGAGCATTTGACTGAGCATTTTACAGTGACTCAAAAATCGACCGTAAAAAGTATTGGTGATGATGCTGCCGTTCTAAACTTTGATAAAAAACAAATTGTTGTCTCTACAGATTTATTGGTAGAAGGTGTGCATTTTGATTTGACTTATGCCCCTTTAAAACATTTAGGTTATAAAGCTGTAGTGGTTAATCTCTCGGATATTTATGCCATGAATGCGATGGCTACTCAGGTTACAGTTTCTATTGCGGTGTCTAACCGATTTCCCTTAGAAGCTTTAGAAGAGTTGTATGCTGGGATTACGATGGCTGCCAAATATTATAATGTAGACGTTGTTGGTGGAGATACCACATCATCAACCTCTGGTTTAATTATTTCGGTAACCGCTATTGGTGAAGTAGAGCAAGGGCAGGAAGTGTTAAGATCTGGTGCTAAACCTAATGATCTTTTAGTGCTTACGGGAGATATAGGAGGCGCTTATATGGGCTTGCAAGTTTTAGAACGCGAAAAGCAAGTTTTTAAGGTGAATCCGCAAAATCAGCCCGATTTATCGATGTATACCTACATCATTGAACGTCAATTAAAACCTGAAGCCCGTAAGGATATTGTGGAACTTTTAAAAGAGTTAGACGTGAAGCCTACAAGTATGATTGATGTAAGTGATGGTTTATCTTCTGAAGTGATCCATTTATGTAAGCAAAGTAAGGTAGGGGTTGATGTATATGAAAATAAAATTCCTCTAGATCCGCAAGTGATTGCCACTTGTGAAGAATTTAATATTGATAGTACGACGATTGCTTTAAGTGGTGGTGAAGATTATGAATTGCTCATGACCATTTCGCAAGAAGATTTTCCTAAAATAAAAGGGAATCCTAATTTAACGATTATAGGTTATATGACCGATGAAGATCGTGGGATGCATTTGGTAACTCGTGGAGAGGAAAAAATTCCGATTATTGCTAAAGGTTGGAATGCGCTTACTGATGATCCAGCGTAAAAAGTTGTTGTCGTTTTTTTAAGCGCTTCTTATGAATGCGATGTAAAATTTTGTTGATTTCTTTGAATTTCGGGGTGAGTGGTGTCAGGGCACCATCGCCATTGATGGTCATTTCGGTCTTGCAATGTTTACATTTGTATTCTTTTACGTGATAGGTCACTTTTTTGGACACCTGATATCTATGACCAAAGAGTGAACAGTAAATGTTTTTCATTAACTGGAATTCTTAGGGGTTGTGCATCTTATTGACAAGGCTTGGAATATAAGAAAAATAGGCGTTAGTTTGGGATTTGTACCTAATAAATCGACGAATGGACGGTTTTTCGCTTTAAACGCATTAGCTTATGGTTGTAAATTCGCTCTAAAGCCAAATTAATGTCTTGGTGTTTAGGAGTTAGAGCCGTAAGTTGACCATTGCTATCGGTAGTGAGTTGTTTTTTACAGCAAGTACAGGTGTACTCTTTTACATGATTGGTGACTTTTTTGGTAATCTCGTAATTATGACCAAATAAATCACAGTAGATTTTTGTAGGCGTCATATCTAAATTATTACAATAAAGGGGTTAACGTATGAAGTAAACCTAAGCAATAAATGAATATAAAACGTTAAAAGGATTTATTTTTCGATAAACTGCAAAACATTGTAAGTTAATTCTTTCTTGTTTTCGATATAGCTCATATGTCCTTCAGAAAATTCTACATAAGTAATGCGGCTGCCTTCAATAGTTTTTAAGATCTGTTCCCTATTTATAAGCTGATCTTTTTTTCCGGCGATGATTAATTGCTGTCCTTCTAAATTTTTAAAAACCTCTAAACGATTAGGTCTTAGTTTCATCCCTTCTTGTGCAGCAATGTAGCCTTGTAAGGGCGTTTGTAAAGCTTCGTTTAAGGCGTTTTGGTAAGCCTCTTTATATGTGGTTTTGCTTTCTTCAGAAAATAAATTAGCAAAAGAGAGTTCTATAAGGGTTTGGTAGTTGTGCTGTGCCATTTTACACGCACGGGTTCTAATCTGTTGCCTTTCTGGAGTATCGGCTTCAAAAGTAGAATTCATCAGGCAAAGGCCTTTAAATAACTCTGGCTGTTGTTCAGCTAAGGCTAAAGCAACATAAGCCCCCATGGAGTGTCCTATAAAATGCGCCTTTTCCACTTGCTCATGTTGTAATACGGCTAAAACAACATCGGCCATAGTTTCCATACGATGCACGTAACCTAGGCATTCGGTTTCACCGTGACCTAAAAGGTCTATACTTATCACTTGATGGGTTTTGGTTAAGGCGGGTAAAATCGGTTGCCACATTTTTAGGTTTTCTAAAAAACCATGAAGCAATACAACCGGTGACCCTTCACCTTCAACTGTATAGTGAACCTGACAATTCTTGTAGTTTATAATCATAAGGGCAAAGATAACTGAAGCAAAGTTTTTCAACCGTAATCCTTATAACATTTTAGTATCTTTGAAGGCTTTCTGTAACTAATTCTATAACTCATGAGATTAAAGGCTTTATTTTCATTTCTATTATTTATTACACTTTCCTTCGGGTATGCTCAAATTGAAGACAAACAACTCGATTCATTAATCGTGGAAACCTTAAGCACCTTTGAAGTGCCTGGTATTTCAGTAGGGATTTATAAAGATGGCGAAATTGTCTATGCTAAGGGGCATGGTCTTAGGTCTTTAAATAATAAGAAAGCGATGAATGCGGAAACCTTAGTGGGGATTGCTTCTAATAGTAAAGGATTTACCTGCTTTGCTTTGGCTATGATGGTCGATGCCGGAAAACTTAATTGGGATGATAAAGTCAGAACTCATATTCCGGAATTTCAGTTGTCTGACCCTTGGGTGACTGAAGCCTTCACAATTCGCGATCTCGTTACGCATCGCAGTGGGTTAGGTTTAGGTGCTGGTGATTTAATGTTTTTTCCAGAAGGCAGTGATTTTACCGTAGAAAATATCATTTCTAATTTACGTTATTTAGAGCCTGAAAGTTCCTTTAGAAGTACATTTCAATACAATAATAATATGTTTATTGTGGCGGGTGAAGTCTTAAAACGTGTAAGTGGTATGACCTGGGAAGCCTTCATTGAGTCTCAAATATTAACACCTGTTGGCATGACCAATAGTAAGGCGTCTTATAACCGTGTTACTGACCGGTCTAATATTATTGATGCGCACACTAGAGCGGAAGGTGAGGTTGTTCAGATTCCTCATGATTGGAGTGCAACGGCAAATCCTGCAGGGGGAATTATTAGTAATGTACCTGATATGTTAACTTGGGCGGCGTTTTTAATGAATGATGCCGTGACTAAAAATGGTGAACGTCTATTAAGTTCAGAGCAATTGCATGAGCTTTGGCAATTACAGACGCCATTACATGTGTCTCCCGATGATGCCTATGATGCACATTTTAAAGGTTATGGTTTAGGTTGGTTTTTGTCTGATGTTAAAGGTGGTTATAAACAAGTTTACCATACCGGAGGTTTATTAGGAACTGTAACACAATTTACAATGATTCCTGATTTAGATTTAGGGATTGTGGTCTTAACTAATCAAATGAACGGGTCGGCCTTTAATACTATTACAAATACAATTAAAGATGCTTATCTCGGTTACGAAAATAGAAAATGGTTAACGACCTATGGAAACCGTAATCGTGCTTTTATTCAGTATAATGATAGTATTAAAGCGGAAGTTTATAATCGTGTAAAAGCGGCAGAAAAATTAAAAGGCTTACCGCAACCTAAACAAATTGTGGGGACGTATACGGACGATTGGTTTGGGGATATTCATATTACTTACAACGCTAAAAAAGGCTACACTATAAAAAGTGAAAGATCATCAAGGTTATCGGGGCAATTGTTGCCTTTAAATGCCACGACGTTTGTGGCTAAATGGGATAATAGAAGTTATGATGCTGATGTTTATGTAAAGTTCACTTTTGATGCTCATGGAGAGGCGGTGTCTGCAACAATGAGTTATATAGCACCTATTACCGATTTTAGCTTTGATTTTCAGGACCTAGAACTTAAGAAAACGAAATAAGTGGATATTCGTCAAAAAGAATTACTCATCACCAGTTTTGGATTGTTCTCTTTATTTTTTGGAGCGGGCAACCTTCTTATTCCACCATTATTAGGCTATCAAGCAGGCGAAAGTTGGTTTTTGGTAACCCTAGGATTTATGATCACGGCGGTGGTCATTCCTATTTTAGGCATTTTGGCGCACGCTAGGCTACAAGGGACCTTGTTCGATTTTGGGAAAAAGGTATCTAAGTCGTTTAGTATTGTTTATTGTATTCTTATCTACCTTATTGCTGTTGCTATTCCGTCGCCTCGTACCGCTGTAGCAACCCATGAGATTGCTGTGTTTCCTACGTTTGGAACCACGCCTTTACTAACAAGTACTGTTTATTTTTCTTTGGTCTTGGTTTTTGTGCTAAACCGAACTAAAATTTTAAATATTATAGGGAAGTTCTTAACGCCTTTTATTGTTATACTGCTATTGGCGGTTATTGGAATCGCCTTAATGTCTTCTGAATTTTCAACAGGGGAGGCATTGTCTAAAACCCCAATGATCACAGGGTTTATAGAAGGGTATCAAACGTTTGATGCTATTGCCTCTGTGGTTGTTGGAGCAGTGATTATTGTGTCGATCAATTTTGATAATATGGCCGTGGAAGCATACGGCTCTAAGCGAACGTTAATTAGGAAGTCGGGCTTTATTGCAGGTTTAGGTCTTTTTGTGATATATGCCGGTTTAATTGCGGTAGGGGCCTACTACAGTTCAGATATTGCTATTGATACCGGATTGAGTAATGATATGCAACGCGCTCATTTATTGCGAGGTATTAGTATTTCGTCTTTGGGCGAATTTGGTAATGCTGTATTGAGTGTTTTAATTGCTTTGGCCTGTTTAACCACTGCGATAGGGATTGTAGCAGGTGCGGCAGATTATTTTAAAGGCTTATTTCATAACTCTCAACGGGTTTATGTAATAATGGCCGTATTGGCCTGTGTTTGTGGTGTGATTGTGGGGCAACTCGATTTCAAGGCCATAATACAAGTCGGAATTCCGGTGTTATTGTTTATTTATCCGATTACCATTATCTTAATTTTACTCAATATCTTATCTGAAAAATGGGCGACTCCTTTAGTGTTCAGAGGCGTTGTTATGGTGACGGTGTTGTTTAGTATTCCCGATGTCCTTGGTTTTTTAAGTCCTTCCGAAGGGGTTTCAAAACTAATTTCCTTAATTCCATTGGCTCAATATAGCTTGGGTTGGGTTTTACCGGCGCTTTGCACTTTCTTTTTAATTTCTGGATTACGCGTGTTAGGACGTTCCTCTGAAGCTTAGTTTTAGTCAATTTTATTCGAATTTAACCTGTTTAAAGTCCGCTTTTAGAGCTGCTTAGCCGGTGTAAACTTTAATTATGTTATATATTTAACAATATGTGTAAAAAATAACTATTTTTTTTATTTTTATGTTTATTTGAAAGTCCGCCTCTACATTTGCGGTATAAAAATAAAAGTTATGTTAGTATACAAGTTTGGAGGTACGTCTGTAGGTTCTGTTCTTAACATGAACCACGTAAAAGAAATTATCAGTACAGGAGGTAAGAAAGTTGTAGTGTTATCAGCAATGTCTGGTACCACAAATGCCTTGGTTGAAATTTCATGTTTAATTAAAGCGAAAGACACGGCGCAAGCAGAAAAACAGATTAAGACCTTGCAAGCTACTTATGTTGCTACGGTGCAAGAGTTAATTCAAAATGAAACCTTTCAGCAAGATACGCAAGACTATGTTGCTTCTATTTTTAGGGCTTTATTAGAAACGGTTACACAGCCTTATTCGCAATGGCTTCACAATACTATTGTGGCTAATGGTGAACTGCTTTCAACGTATATGTTTAGTCGCTTATTGCTTCAAGATGGTGTAGATGCGGCCTTGTTGCCGGCTTTAGAATTTATGCGTATCGACAGATCTAGTGAGCCTGATAATTTTTATATCAAACAAAATTTAGAGCGTTTAATTGCTCAAACTCCCGATGCTGAGGTTTATATTACACAAGGCTTTATTTGTTTAGATGCCGATGGTGTTATAACCAACTTACAACGTGGCGGAAGTGATTATACCGCAACGATTATAGGAGCGGCGATTAAAGCTGAAGAAGTTCAGATATGGACCGATATTGATGGGTTTCATAATAACGACCCACGATTTGTAGAGGATACCAAAGCGTTGTCTCATTTGTCTTATGACGAAGCTGCTGAGTTGGCTTATTTTGGAGCAAAAATTTTACATCCACAAACGGTAATGCCAGTTTGTACCTTAGATATTCCGTTAAGGTTGAAGAATACAATGGATCCTGATGCCCATGGGACTTTAATTACAAACAAAGTCCATGGAGAAGGAATAAAAGCCATTGCAGCTAAAGATAATATTACGGCCATAAAAATAAAGTCTGTACGTATGTTGTTGGCTCACGGGTTTTTAAAGAAAGTTTTTGAGGTTTTTGAAAAGTACGAGACGTCAATAGATATGATTACCACTTCTGAAATTGCCGTGTCTCTTACTATTGATGATACGACGCATTTGGAGGCGATTGTAGAGGAATTAGACAAGTTTGCTACCGTGGCTATTGATGATTATATGAGTATTGTATGTTTAGTAGGAAATCATATTATTTACCATCCAGATACGCCTGAATTGTTTCAAGTGTTGCAAGATGTTAATGTTCGCATGATTGCCTATGGCGGTAGTAATAACAATATTTCACTATTAGTAAATACCAGTGATAAATTAGAAACCCTACAAAAATTACAACGTTATGTTTTTGAAGAAAGTGTTGTTGCACTTTAAGACCACGCATAACGCCATAAAAAAACCAAAACATGAAGATGTTTTGGTTTTTTTATTGTGTTTAATCGGCTGTATTAAGCTTCATTCATAAGAGTTTCAATCTCATCTGCTTCAATAGGAATATTGCGCATTAAGTTAAAAGGCGCTCCACTATCTTGTATAACCACATCATCTTCTAAACGAATACCAAATCCTTCATCTGGAATATAGATACCAGGCTCAACTGTAAATACCATATTGCTTTGCATAGGTTCGTGTAAAATGCCGTAATCATGAGTGTCTAAGCCCATATGGTGAGAGGTACCATGCATAAAGTATTTTTTATACGCTGGCCAATCTTTATTTTCGTTTTGTACATCGGCTTTATCTAAAAGTCCAAGACCAATAAGTTCTGAAGTCATTAATTTACCAACTTCCACATGGTAATCGGCCCATATAGTGCCAGGAACTAGCATTTTTGTCGCTTCATTTTTAACACGGTTAACGGCGTTATAAACTTCTTTTTGACGTTTAGAGAAGGTTCCTGAAACTGGAATGGTTCTACTCATGTCACTCGCATAGTTAGCATATTCCGCACCAATATCTAATAAAATTAAATCGCCAGCTTTACACTGTTGGTTGTTTTCAATATAATGCAGAACATTGGCATTATTA
Organism: Winogradskyella arenosi; assembly: GCF_003337305.1. Lineage (GTDB taxonomy): Bacteria > Bacteroidota > Bacteroidia > Flavobacteriales > Flavobacteriaceae > Winogradskyella > Winogradskyella arenosi. Next base: position 625,422 of record NZ_QPJO01000001.1, read on the forward strand.
CCAGAAGCCACAATAGGGGTATAAGCAAAGCCTTTAGAACGGTTGTTTAAAAACTCGTGCATAAATTCGGCTTCAATATTATATTCCCAAACCCCTGGTTTTACAAAGTTTAATAGGCGTCTAAATCCTTTTTCTGTAATGTTACAGGCTTCTTGGATTAGGTCTAATTCAATTTTGTGTTTTACGGAACGTAAGCGTTGTAAAATAGGGTTACTTTTTTCAACTTTATGTGCAGGGAATTGCGCTCTTACCATTTTATTAAAACGATCTTCACGCGTTTCAGTAGCAGTGCTGGCACGGTAATGTTCGTTGGTATTGATGTAAATCGTATCGGCTTGAGACATGATCTCTTTCATGACACGATCGAAATCTTGAAGCCAATAAACGGTCTTAATTCCTGAAGTTTCAAGGGCTTTCTCCTTGGTTAATTTTTCACCTTCCCAAACGGCGATATGAGCATTTGTTTCGGTTAAAAATAAAATTTCACGGTGCTTCGGGTTTGGACATTCTGGGTAAAGGACCAAAATGCTTTCTTCTTGGTCTACACCACTTAAGTAAAATATATTCCTATCTTGTTGAAAAGGCATTGTGCTGTCAGCACCGATCGGGTAAACATCATTAGAGTTAAATACAGCTAAGCTGTTGCTAACCATCTTATTTTTGAAGTTTTCTCTATTATGTATAAAGAGATCGGCGTTAATTTTATTGTATTTCATGATATGAATTTTAATTGAATTACAAAGCTAAGGTTTTATTTAGCCAATACTAAAAATACGCGATTTGGATGTGTAGTTTTTAACATTTTGTAAATTTAAAGGCTTAGACGATGTTTTTCAGGTGAAAGAGGTCTTATTTCAACTAAAAATACGTATTGATTATAAGGAGGTTAAAAGACTTTAAAAAAAGTTACGCTAACGTATTCGTGCCCTGTTTACGGGGCTTGCGGCGATTTTTTTGATGGCGTAATTTCGTCTCAATTGGCATAAAGTGATATTAATCATATTCTGCCACTGTTGGGGACAATACATTTGTTGGATGAACTGAAATTTTAATATAATTGCTATAATTTATGGACTTTATTTTAGAATTGCTTACTAAAGATTACTTCGTATTATTCCTGGTTATTGGTTTCGGAATTGCCTTAGGGAATGTACGGATTAGGGGAATCAGTTTTGATACCTCGGCGGTTATATTTGTGGCAATTTTCCTCGGTTATCTTTATAATTTATACGGGGTTCATTTTAGTATTCCTTCTATAATTCAAAGTGTAGGTTTGGTGTTGTTTATTTATACCATAGGGATGCAAGCCGGTCCTTCGTTTTTTAGTTCGTTTAAAGAACAAGGAACAAAACTTATTCTTCTAGCTAGTACAACGGTTATTGTTGGGGGGCTTACGGCAGTTTCTATTTCATACCTCTATGATGTAGATATGAATATGATGAGTGGTTTGTTAACCGGAGCCTTAACCTCTACACCAGGTTTAGCCGCATCTATAGAGGCGTCTCAGTCGCCATTAGCGTCAATTGGGTATGGTATTGCTTATCCGTTTGGGGTGTTAGGTGTTATTTTGTTTGTGAAGTTAGGACCTACCTTGTTTCGAGTTAATATAAAAGAAGAGGAGAAAAAGTATAAAGACAGTGTAAGTCTTAATACGCCTTTGGTGATTAATAAGAACATCATAATTTCTAATGAAAATGTCAATGGGAAAACCATAAAGGAATTGCGTATTCGTTTTATGACGAAGGCGAATATTTCTCGTATTATGAAACCCAATCAGCTTCCTATTTCCCCAACCAGTGATACCATTTTAGAAACTGGTGATATTATTAAAGCCGTAGGGACCGTAAATGCTTTAGACCGTATAGAGTTGTTATTGGGTAAAGTAACCGATGTTGAAATTCCGCGAAGTGGCCGATATGATATAAAGTGGTATGTAGTAAGTAATGATTCTGTGGTGAACAAAACCATCCAAGAGTTGAATCTCCTAGAAAACTATTCTGCAACCATAACACGGATTAGAAGAGCGAGTATCGATTTAGCACCACACCCAACAACGCGTATTAAGTACGGTGATAAAATATTGGTGTCCTCATCTAAAGGAAACGTACCAGCGGTAACACAATTGTTTGGAGATAGTTTAAAACGTATTGGTCAGACTAGTTTTTTACCCGTCGCCTTCGGGATTGTTATTGGGGTTTTAGTGGGGTCTATTGCCATTCCACTTGGAAATTTACATTTTAAATTAGGCCTAACAGGTGGTGTACTTTTAACCTCTATTTATTTAAGTTGGCGTGGTAAGTTTGCTTCTGTAATTTGGAATTTACCAGGGCCAGCCAATCAGATATTACGTCAATTTGGACTCTTGTTGTTCTTAACGCCGGTAGGCTTAAGTGCAGGGCAAAGTTTGGTAGCGGCTATTGAAGCACATGGACTTATTTTGTTTTTATACGGAGCGTTAATTACGTTAATACCTATGTTGGTTACGGTGTTGGTAGGACGCTTTATTTTCAAAATTAATTTTCTGTCTATTTTAGGGGCTTTAACAGGAGGGATGACCTCTACTCCCGGATTAAGTGCAGCGGATTCTATGACCGATTCTGAAGCGCCACAAACGGCATATGCTACGGTTTATCCGGTTTCTTTAGTCCTAATTATTATTGTTGCCGAGATTATGGCACTACTTTAAGCTGTGAATTTTTATCCTTATTTTTAAACCGAATAATTGTTAAAGGCCTGTTAGGGGATTGGTTTTTAGGGTGATGGGGTTGGTTAGTGTTTTTGTTGAAATTCTCCTACTTAAATTCATTCTAAATAAATTAATAATGAGACTGTGTAGTTGTCTAAAACCCAATTGCACTGTATCTTTGTTTAACTAAATTAATATAAGCTACAATGAGCGGAATTCTTAATTCGTCGATTGGAAGAAAATTTGCCATGGCACTTTCGGCTTTCTTCCTAATGATTTTTGTCTTACAACATTTTGCAATCAATTTACTTTCTGTATTAAGTCCAGATACTTTTAATGAAGTATCGCACTTTATGGGAACCTTTTGGGTGGTTCAATTTGTTATTCAACCCATTTTAATTATCGGTGTTATTTTTCACTTTGTAATGGGATTTGTTCTTGAAATCAAGAATAAAAAAGCAAACGGTGTTAATTATGTGAGAAACAATGGGGCTGCCAATTCTACATGGATGAGCAGAAACATGATTTGGAGTGGTGGATTTATCCTCGTCTTCTTAGTGATTCACTTTATTGACTTTTGGTTTCCAGAAATGAATACCAAATACATCGTTGGAGATATGTCTGGTTTACACAATGGTGAATTTAGATATTTCCACGAGTTACAAGAAAAGTTTGTACCTATTTGGAGAGTTGCATTATACAGTTTAGGTTTTGTGTTTTTAGCACTACACCTTTTACATGGTTTCGATTCGGCTTTTCAGTCAGTCGGTGCAAATAATAAATATACCAAAGGATTAAAGGGATTCGGAAAAGCGTATGCAATTGTTATTCCAGTAGGATTCATTTTTATTGCATTGTTTCATCACTTTAATCATTAAAATACATCTAATATGGCTTTAGATTCAAAAGTACCAAAGGGTCCAATTAAAGATAAGTGGACAGACTATAAAAATAAAATTAACCTTGTAAACCCAGCCAACAAACGTCATATCGATGTTATTGTGGTGGGTACAGGTTTAGCTGGTGGTTCTGCTGCAGCAACTTTAGCAGAACTAGGGTATAATGTAAAAGCATTTGCTTACCAAGATTCACCTCGTAGAGCGCACTCTATTGCCGCTCAAGGGGGGATTAATGCCGCTAAAAATTATCAAGGTGATGGCGATTCAACCTATAGATTATTTTACGATACTGTAAAAGGAGGCGATTACCGTTCTCGTGAAGCTAACGTTTATCGTTTAGCGGAAGTGTCTGCTAATATTATTGATCAATGTGTGGCTCAAGGTGTTCCTTTTGCACGTGATTATGGAGGCTTATTAGATAACCGTTCTTTCGGTGGGGTTTTAGTCTCTAGAACGTTTTATGCTAAAGGGCAAACCGGCCAGCAGTTATTGTTAGGGGCTTACTCTGCAATGAACCGTCAGATTGCACGTGGTAAAATTGAAATGTTTAACCGTCACGAAATGTTAGACGTTGTTATTGTAGACGGAAAAGCAAGGGGTATTATTGCTCGTAATTTAATTACAGGTGAAATAGAAAGACATTCAGCACACGCAGTTGTTGTAGGTTCTGGTGGATATGGAAATGTATATTTCTTATCGACAAATGCCATGGGATCTAACGCTACTGCGGCTTGGAAAATTCATAAAAAAGGAGCGTATTTCGCAAATCCTTGTTACACACAAATTCACCCAACGTGTATTCCACGTTCTGGGGATTACCAATCGAAACTGACCTTAATGTCAGAATCATTAAGAAATGATGGTCGTATATGGGTTCCTAAGCACATGGAAGACGTTATGGCTATTAGAGAAGGTCGTAAAAAACCTACCGATTTATCGGAAGACGAACGCGATTATTACTTAGAAAGACGTTATCCTGCTTTTGGTAACTTAGTACCACGTGATGTTGCCTCTCGTGCCGCAAAAGAACGTTGTGATGCAGGTTACGGTGTTAACCAAACAGGAGAAGCGGTATACTTAGATTTTGCATCAGCTTTTGAACGTTACGGAAAAGAGCAAGCAAAAATTCAGAACATACAAAATCCTACACCAGCTAAGATTAAAGAACTTGGTCAGGCTATTGTAGAAGCTAAATACGGAAACTTATTCCAAATGTACGAGAAGATCATTGATCAGAATCCGTACGAAACACCAATGATGATTTATCCGGCAGTACACTACACTATGGGTGGTGTCTGGGTAGATTACAACCTTATGACTACCATTCCGGGATGTTACTGTATAGGAGAAGCTAATTTCTCTGATCATGGTGCTAACCGTTTAGGAGCTTCAGCCTTAATGCAAGGTTTAGCGGATGGTTATTTTGTATTACCTTATACAATTGGCGATTATTTAGCTGATGATATTAGAACCGGAAAAATACCAACAGACACCAAAGAATTTGACGACGCTGAAAAGGAAGTGACAGAAAGAATTAATTTCTTTGTGAATAATAAAGGAACTAAATCTGTAGATTATTTCCATAAGAAATTAGGTAAGGTGATGTGGGATAAGGCTGGGATGTCTAGAAACGCACAAGGTCTTAAAGAGGCTATGGCTGAAATTAAAGCGATTAGAGAAGAGTTTTGGAAAGATGTTTCTGTACCAGGAGGTGCAAATGAAATGAATCCTGAACTTGAAAAAGCAGGTCGTGTTGCAGATTTCTTAGAATTAGGAGAATTGTTCGCTAAAGATGCCCTAGTTAGAGAAGAATCTTGTGGAGGACACTTTAGAGAAGAATCTGCAGAGTTAGATGGTCCTCAAAAAGGTGAAGCTAAGCGTAATGATGAAGAATTTGCGTTTGTATCTGCTTGGGAATATAAAGGAGAGCCTTCCGAAGCCATTTTACACAAAGAACAATTAGAATTTAAAGATATTGAACTAAAACAACGTTCATACAAATAAGAAAGACGATATGAATTTAACACTTAAAATTTGGAGACAAAAAGACTCAAATACAAAGGGTCAAATGGTCGATTACAAAGTTACTGACATTTCAGAACACATGTCTTTCTTAGAAATGATGGATGTTTTAAATGAACAGTTGGTAAATTCAGGTGAAGAGCCTGTAGCCTTTGATCACGATTGTCGCGAGGGAATTTGTGGTATGTGTTCTATGTATATTAATGGTGAGGCTCATGGTCCTGATAGAGGGGTAACCACTTGTCAATTACATATGCGTATGTTTAACGATGGCGATACCATTACTATTGAACCGTTTAGAGCAGCAGCCTTCCCGGTAATTAAAGATTTAGTTGTAGACAGAATGTCTTTTGAACGTATTCAGCAAGCTGGTGGATATATTTCTGTAAACACTTCTGGAAATACGCAAGATGCTAATAGCATTCCTATTTCAAAGCATGCTGCAGATGAAGCTATGGATGCAGCAACTTGTATTGGTTGTGGTGCTTGTGTAGCGAGTTGTAAAAACTCTTCAGCAATGTTATTTGTTGGTGCTAAAGTATCGCAATATGCCTTATTACCACAGGGTCAAGTAGAAGCTGCAGAACGTGTACAGAATATGGTAGCGCAAATGGATTTGGAAGGTTTTGGTAACTGTACAAATACCGGAGCTTGTGAAGTAGAGTGTCCTAAAGGAATTTCTTTAGAGAATATTGCACGTATGAACCGTGAATACTTATCGGCTAATTTAAAAGGTTAAGACCATAGAATTACGGCTTCTAATAAGAAGACGTTAAATGAACTATAAATCCCAAGCATAATGATGTCTTGGGATTTTTCTTTTCTTATATTTCCGTTTTATTAAAGATTTATGCAAAACCCAGCATCCTTTTACAAAACGCAATTAGAACGTCATCAAACGGCGTCCAAGAAAATATTTAAAAAACTCAGCCTTCTTAGTGTACTGCGGTTGGCTGTTTTTCTACTCACCGCATTAGGGGTATACATTAGCTTTGAAAACTGGAGAATTGCCGCAGCTATTGCGGTTGTTGGTATTATAGGGTTTTTATACCTACTTTCTGTCTATACCGATTTAAAGGCCAAACGTAACATACATAAGCGGCTTGTAGCCATTAATAACAAAGAAATTGAGATTGCTAAGGGGAAATTTTATGAGCGTCCCGATGGCGAAACGTTTCAAGATCCAAGTCATTTTTTTAGCCTAGATATCGATTTATTCGGTAAAGGTTCCTTTTTTCAATATAGCAACCGAACAGCGCTTAAAGAAGGGACTGAAAAATTCAGTAAGATGTTATTATCTAACAATACTGAAGGGATTACAGACCGGCAAGAAGCCATTAAGGAATTAGCCGCCTTACCGGCTTGGCGTCAAAATTATGAGGCGGTAGCACAAGGGGTTCAAATAGAACATTCCGCAGCCTCTATTATTTCTTGGTTAAAAACCTATCAGCCTTTTCTAGGGAAAACCCAATATATCTTAACCTTACTCTACGCTGTTGCCTCTGTAGTGCTTATTGGTTTAGGCGTGGCCGAAATTATTCCGATTTCTATTGCAGGATATTGGTTGCTTCTTGGTTTAGGGATTACCGGACGTTATCTCAAACAGATTAATAACTTATCGCAACATACCGAACGGGCTAAAGATACGTTTAAGCAATACGCTTTATTATTAAAAGCTATTGAATCTACCACCTTTAAAGCACCCTTATTGACAGAAAAACAGAAATTAATTCAGTCAGAAGCGCTTAAAGCCTCCGCAATTTTTTCAAAGTTTTCTAAAACCTTAGACGCCTTAGAGAATAGAAATAATCTTATCTCTGCGGTCTTTGGCAATGGCTTCTTACTCGTAGATATTAGGAACAGTTACCACGTGGAGCAGTGGATTGCAAAATATGGTCATAAAGTAGACGATTGGTTTGAGGTGGTCACATTTTTTGATGCTTTAAATAGCTTCGGAAATTATGCGTTTAACCATCAAAGTTTTACATACCCCATTATCACTGACCAACCGGTGACCATAAAGGCCGATGGTTTAGGGCATCCTTTGTTAAATGCGGAAAAACGAGTAAATAGCGACTTAATACTTGAAGAAGAGCAATTCTTTATTGTTACAGGGGCGAACATGGCTGGAAAAAGCACCTTTTTAAGAACTGTAGCGCTTCATATTGTTATGGCTAATGTTGGACTACCAATTTGTGCACAACAAAGCAAATACAAGCCTATTAAGTTAATTACAAGTATGCGCACTACAGATTCGTTAACCGATGATAGTTCTTACTTCTTTAGTGAGCTAACACGCCTTAAATTTGTGGTAGATACGATAGCCAAGGATAAAAACTATTTCGTCATTTTAGATGAAATTTTAAAAGGAACCAACAGTACCGATAAAGCGATAGGTTCTAGGAAGTTTGTAGAAAAACTAGTGAAGCAAAATGCCACAGGGATTATTGCCACGCACGATTTAAGTTTAACGGAAATTGAAAACGAACTCACAGCGGTAAAAAATTACTACTTTGATGCGGAAATTATAAATGACGAACTCTTTTTTGATTACAAACTAAAGCAAGGCGTTTGTCAGAATATGAATGCGAGTTTCTTATTGAAAAAGATGGAGATTATCTAAGGCTATTTTATAATGCTAATAGAAATAGGAGCTAAGCGTTCTCCAGATTCTAATTTAATATCAAATAAAAGGACTACATCACCAACTTTAGCGGTAGAGGCGTATTTTCTAGCCTCAGCATTAAGTTGACTGCCTTTGATAACAACCGCTTTTTGTTTGGGAACTTTAAATTCCGCTATGGTTTTATGGTCTAACGCCTTACAATCCATAATCAATAGATAATTGTTTTAACATTAATAGCTTTTTTGTCATTTCAACATTACAATCACTAGTCGTGCTTTATGCTTATGTATTTGTTTGTAAAGAAGCTAGAAGAAAAATGACAAAATATTTCATAAGTTTGAATGGATCATAAATAAAAAACCCTCTCTATAGCAATAGAAAGGGTTTAAATTCTTCAAGGAAGAAAAGGTTCTTAAGCCTCGAAAGGTTCAATAGAAACGTAAGACTTGTTGTCTTTTTTCTTAGTAAATTTTACTAAACCATCCACTTTAGCGTGTAAAGTATGATCTTTTCCTTGGTATACGTTTTCACCTGGGTGATGTGTGTTACCACGTTGTCTTATGATAATGTTACCAGCAATAGCAGCTTGTCCACCAAAAATCTTCACACCTAAGCGTTTTGATTCTGATTCTCTACCATTCTTCGAACTACCAACTCCTTTTTTATGAGCCATGATCTTAAGGTTTTATTTTGTTAATAATAATGATATTGAAAAATTACTTTTCAATTCCACCGTCTAATCTGTCTTGTAATTCTTTTAACTCGTCCCACTTACCTTCAGCAGCTAATTTAGCTTGCTTTGGCCAAGTTTCAGTAACGATGTGTGCTAATCTAGAGCTTGCTTCAGAAAGAATTTTGCTCAATTCTTCAGGTTTAGCATCTGCTACTTTTGCAAACGTATCTAAACCAGCGTTAACCATTGCTTCAGCAGCTTTTGGTCCAGCACCTTCAATTTTCTTTAAGTCATCAGCTTTTCCTGTTGCTTTTTTAGCTTTAGGAGCGTCTGCTTTCTTAGTTTCCTTCTTTGGGGCAGCTTTCTTTGCTCCAGAAGCAGTAATACCTTCAATTACGATTTCAGTTAAAGATTGTCTGTGTCCGTTTTTTACACGGTAACCTTTACGTCTTTTCTTTTTGAATACGATTACTTTGTCACCTTTAAGGTGTTTTAAGACTTTGGCACTAACTTGTGCTCCGTCTATAGCTGGGGCGCCTAAAGTTACATTGTCACCATCACCTATCAAAAGAACGTTGTCGAAAGAAACTTCCTGACCTTCTTCTGAAGCTAAACGGTTAACAAAAACTCTTTGGTCTTTTGCAACTTTAAATTGCTGCCCTGCTATCTCTACAATTGCGTACATAGCGTAACGTTTTTATTAAATTGTTTATGTATATAATAAGCCTTCTTCTCAGAAAGCGGATGCAAATATACTCCTAATTTCTTAATCTACAAACGTTTTAATGATTTTCAACACCCTAAGGGCCTAAATAAAGTCAAGTGCCTGAGGTTATTGAAATAGACGGACTGAGCTGGCCTAGTTTTCACATTTAATTTCAGGTAAAAGCCTTAGCATTGTTTATTTTTGTAAGACTTAGTGTAACATTTTATACCAAGTGCAGACATATACCTAAACAATTTAAATTTTAAACAAAACTACAATGAAAAACTATTTACTGGCTTTGGCTTCTTTGTTGTTATTTAGTCAGCAGGCTATAGCACAAAAAGTTGAATTTGAGGAATTTGACTTAGATAACGGATTGCACGTTATTATGCATCAAGATAATACTGCTCCCGTGGTTATTACCTCTGTGATGTATGATGTTGGAGGAAAAGATGGTGATCGTGAACGTACTGGATTTGCGCACTTTTTTGAACATTTATTATTTGAAGGTTCAGAAAATATTGGACGTGGAGAATTTATGAAAATTATCCCTGCAAACGGAGGAACTTTTAATGCCAACACCTCTCAAGATAGAACGTATTATTACGAGATTTTTCCATCTAATAAATTAGAATTAGGATTGTGGTTAGAGTCAGAACGTATGTTACACCCAGTAATTGATCAGGTTGGTGTAGATACGCAAAACGAGGTGGTTAAAGAAGAAAAGCGCCAAAGTAATGACAACAGACCTTATGGTGGATTGTTTAAAACGATAGGAGAAAACTTATTTTCAGTACACCCTTATAAGGATGAAAATATTGGTAAAATGGCTCATTTAGATGCGGCTACTCTAGAAGAATTTAATGCTTTTTTCGATAAGTATTATGTACCTAACAACGCGGTTTTAGTGGTTGCTGGTGATATTGATTATGATGAAACTAAGAAAATGGTGAAAGAATATTTCAGTGCTGTTAAAAAAGGTCCTGAAGTGGTTCGTAATTTTCCTGAAGAAGCACCTATTACTGAAACAAGATATGCAACGGCTTATGATAAAAACATTCAGATTCCAGCAATTATAGCAGCTTACAGATTACCAGGGCAGTCTACACGTGATGCTTATGTTTTAGATATGATCTCTAGTTATTTAAGTGGAGGTAAAAGTTCTGTACTTCAAAAGAAATTAATGGATGAGCAAAAACAAGCTTTAGCGGTTCAAGCGGTAAATATTGGTCAGGTAGATTATAATATCTTCGCCCTATTTGCTTTACCATTAGGAGATGTAAGCTTAGATACATTATTAGCTGAGATTGATGAAGAAATTGTAAAAATGCAAAACGAATTAATCAGCGAACGCGATTACCAAAAATTATTAAATCAGTTTGAAAATAATTTTGTGAACTCTAACTCTAGTGTAGCAGGGATTGCAAGCTCTTTAGCAACTTACTATTTGTTATACGGTGATGTAAATATCATTAACAACCAGTTAGAAACTTACAGATCTATTACAAGAGAAGACATCCAGGCAGCGGCTAAAAAATACTTAAGCCCAAACCAACGTGTAGAGATCAAATACCTACCTAAAAAAGACGAACAATAATATGAAAACAGCATTAAAAATGAACACTAAAATAGTAGCGTTTTTCGCATTATTTATATTAACGGTTAGTGCTAATGCACAAATCGATAGATCTAAGCCACCAGTGGCTGGGCCTGAACCAGAAATCTCAATTGATAAGCCAGAGGAGTTTACCTTAAAAAATGGTTTAAAAGTTATGGTTGTAGAAAACCATAAACTTCCAAAAGTATCATACTCGCTTCGTATTGATAATCCACCAATTGCTACCGGAAAAAAAGCAGGGATCGAAAGCTTAATCGGAAGTATGTTAGGAAACGGAACAACGAGCATTTCTAAAGATGAGTTTAATGAAGAGATAGATTTCTTAGGAGCCAACTTAAACTTTGGAATTACAGGAGGTTTTGCAAGTTCTTTATCTAAATACTCTGATCGAATTTTAGAGTTAATGGCAGATGCTGCTATCAATCCTTTATTAACTGAGGAAGAATTTGAAAAAGAGAAAACTAAATTATTAGAAGGTTTAAAAGCCGATGCTAAAAGTACAGATGCTATTGCAAGTCGTGTAGGTTATGCTTTATCTTTTGGAACTAAGCACCCTTATGGTGAGTATGTAACCGAAGAAACCATTAACAACGTGTCTTTCGGTGATGCTTTAGCGTTTTACGAGAAGAACTTTAATCCTGAAAATGCTTATTTAGTGGTAATCGGTGATGTAGATTATAAAACGGTAAAGAAGCAAATCAAGAAATATTTTAAAGATTGGAAAAAATCTGTAGATATTAAGCACACGGTACCAAAGCCAAATCCTAATGTACAGTACACGCAAATTAACTTTGTAAATGTACCTGGAGCAACACAGTCTAACTTATCTATTACTAATAATGTAGACTTAAAGATGAGCGATGAAGATTATCATGCCGCTTTAATTACAAACAACATCCTTGGTGGTGGTGGTGAAGGTTATTTATTTAAAAACCTAAGAGAAGAGCACGGTTATACTTACGGAGCGTATTCTAATTTAGGAAATGATAGATATGGAGCTGCACGTTTTAGTGCTACAGCTAAAGTAAGAAATGCTGTAACGGATAGTGCTGTTGTAGAGGCCTTAAAAGAAATTAACCGTATAAGAACAGAGCCGGTTGATGCACAATTATTGAAAGATGCAAAAGCAAAGTATGTTGGTAATTTTGTGATGGCTTTAGAGCGTCCGCAAACGGTAGCTAACTATGCTTTAAACATTGAATTAAATAACTTACCTGAAGATTTTTACACTACGTATTTACAGAAAATAAATGATGTTTCTGTGGAAGATATCCAACGTGTAGCTAACAAATATTTTAAGGCTGATAACCTAAGAATTGTTGTGGTAGGAAATGGTGCCGAAGTTTTAGAGAACTTAGAGAAAACAGGAATTCCTATTATGTATTACGATACGTATGCGAATCCTACTGAAAAGCCAAAATTTGAAGTAAAATTACCAGAAGGTGTTAATGCGAAGTCGGTATTTAATGCTTATATCGATGCTATTGGTGGTAAGGAAAAAGTAGCAGCAATCAATTCTATTTTAGTAAAATATGAAGCGAGTGCAATGGGCGCTACCGTAATTAGTGAAGAAAAGAAAATGGATGGGAAATTAAAGCAGACTATTTTTATGAATGGTAATGCTATGATGACTGTTTTAACCACGCAAGAGAAAGTGACGATGAATAATAATCCACTTCCTGAAAACATGGTAAATGACATGAAAACTTTAGGCGGATTATTCACTGAATTGAACCTTTTAAACAACGATTCAGCTAAAATTACGGCGATTGAAAGTGTAGAAGGACGTGATGCTTATAAAGTTCAAGTTCCTGGAGAAGTGGTTTCATTAACGTATTATTACGATGTTGAAACAGGTTTAAAAGTAAAAGAAGTACAAACGACTTCTATGCAAGGACAAACCCAAAGTCAAGAAGTAGTTTTAAAAGACTATAAAGATTTTGAAGGTATTAAATTCCCTGCAACACGAGAGGGAACTCAAATGGGTCAGCTTGTTGTTTATAAGCTTTTAGAAGCTAAACTAAATGAAGGCGTTTCAGATGCTGATTTTAACTAGTTGAAAACATCTATAATTTTAAGGATTAAAACCGAAGCTTAGGCTTCGGTTTTTTTATAACCTATTTTAAGGTTTGGACTTGGGTTGATGGGCTAAAAACACGCCCAATAGAATAAGGATTGCCGCTAAGCCTTGAATAGAACTAAACTGCTCTCCATCTAAAATTCCCCACATCAAAGCAACTACAGGCATCATATAAGTTACAGATGAAGCAAATACCGGCGTAGACATTTGCACCAACTTAAAGTATAATATTTTGGCAAGAGCAGTCCCGAAGACGGCTAAAATCGTAATATAGCCCATGGCACTTAAAAACTCCGGCTGATTAAAGGTGGCTGCACTAAAAAATCCTGTAAAGACCAATACAATGAGCGCAGGAATACTAATAAAGGCATAATTTCCGGCGGCTATAGCCAAGGCTTTAACATCTTGTAAATGACGTTTTATAATATTTACATTCGCAGCATACATCACCGTGGAGATAATAATATATCCAGCATATAAATAGTTTTGATTAGGGTTCAGTTCGGCGCCTTTTAAAATAAGGATTGCCGTACCTATAAAACCAATAATCACACCGATAACTTGGCGTGTTGTCGAGGTAATTTTAAAGACCGCGAAACCTAAGAGAATGGTGTTTAAAGGAACTAAGGAGTTTAGGACTGAAGCTACGGCACTGTCAATTTCAGTTTCGGCTATGGCAATTAAAAAAGCGGGAATAAAAGAGCCTATAAGACCAGAGGCTAAAAGCCATTTCCATTTATCCTTAGGTATTGTTTTTAACTTCTTAAAACCAAAACTCAGCAGTATAATACCCGTAAATACGGTTCGTAAGGCACCAATCTGATAGGCCGTTAAGCCCAAAAGTGATTTCTTAATAAGGATAAATGAACTTCCCCATATTATAGAAAGTAAAATAAGGAAGAGCCATTTTAAATTAAGGTTTTTCATACAAAAACACTATAAATTAGTCATAAAATTCGTTAATTGTCGCACAAGAAACGGCAATATTTCTTAGTTTTAACCAAAATTTAATTAGTTATTTCAATGAAGACATTTAGAACATTAAGTATAGTAGCAATGATGGCGTTGATTTTTACCTCTTGTAAAAACGAATCGCAGCCCGAAGTTAAAACTGTAGAAGTAGAAACGGTTAAGACGGACATCGCTCAAACTTTAGATCCTAACGCCACTTATGCTAAAGTAGAATTCGGAATTGAAGGAATGACTTGTGCCATGGGGTGTGCGAAAACTATTGAAAAGAAAATGGCTAAAATGGATGGTGTAAAATCGGCTAAGGTTGATTTTGATGCCCGTTTAGCAATGGTAGAATATGATGAAGCTAAAGTAACGCCACAATCTTTGGAAGAAGCGGTAGTACAAGTTGCAGATATCTATAAGGTAAAAGATATGCATCAAGTAGAGGCTTTTGGTGGCGAGAAAAAAACTTGTGATGCCGATTGTAAAAAAGCGTGTTGTGCAAATAAAGCGGATGCTGAAAAAGTAGCTTGTGCAAAAGATTGTGAAAAGGCATGTTGTGCTAAAACAAAAGAAGCAGCTTAAAAATAAGATTTTAAAATAAAAAACGCCATCTCTACGATGGCGTTTTTTTATGCTTTAATTTTATGTTGGTATTCCACTACACTTGTAATAGAATACACGCAATAACGATGCATCCTATGGGCATAAGCCATAATAAAGAAAGGCTATGGGTATTATGTATGGATTTAGTGTTTAAAATGGATCTTTTCTTCCCGTTGTACCGCATCCAATTTTTAAATACAATAAAGACGGCAATTAAGGCAAAGATCACCCAAAACTTAGTGTTAGAGAGGATCACCATTTTCATTTGTGTGGCAAAAGCTTTAAAAAAAGCGCCTAAGGCCAAAATAAAAGAAAACTCTAATAGGCAAACATAAAGCAGGGCAATGGTGATGCTTTTCTTTCCATAATTCTTTTTGTAATGGTTAAATATGGAGATGTATTTCTGGTCTGCAAAAGTTGCCATAAGTCCTAAGGTTTTAAAAAAATAAAACCTGCCAATTTAACATCAGCAGGTTTTAAATAATACGTGTATGTTTTAGTTTTCTCCTAAAACTTTGTAGTTATCAATTTCAAAAGTACCATCGATATTTCCACTAGGAGGGAAACCTCCGATATATTTAAAAGCAACATAAGCTGTTCCAGAATAAGAACTTAAGTTAATTAATCCTGAATCGAACCAATCTTCGTAATATTCATCATCTCCAACAATGATTGCAGGTAATGCCGTCCATGTTGCTGTAGCAATGTTTGCCGTTGTACCATCCCAATCTGTAGAGATTAAAACTTCTAATTCACTATCATCAGAGAAACTGTTTGATGATTGGAAGTTTACAAATTCTGTGTTTTGTGCATCTAAATCAATTGATGGGCTAATTAACCAAGCAATATTTTCATCTGTACTAGAGTTGTAAGCACCCATAGAAGCGATTGTATTTCCTGGTCCAGGGTTTCCTTCATCAGTAGTTGTTAAAGCTCTCCAGTTGTAAGATCCTACTTCAGCGTAAGACGTCCATCCGTTACTAGAAATAGCAGATCCTGTTGGCATACCTTCAAAATCTTCTTCAAAAAGAGTAACAAACTCGTCAAGGTCTAATAAAGAACATCTGTCACCATCCATAGCTACATCGTCAACAGAGTTTAAAGCTAATACAAAATTGCTAGCGTCAAAGGTTTTGCTTACTACAGCTTGGATAGATCCGTTTCCTAATGGTAAATCCATTTCTTTAAAATCAGCAAAAGAACTCGTTTCTAATAAGAACGTATCATAACCAAAACCACTACAAGACTGTAAAGTTCTAGATGTATCGTATACTTCAATAGGGTCAAAATATTGTAATCCTGCTAAATTATCAGCAAACTCAACACCATCAATTTGAACAAACATACCAACGTGTTGGTTTGTAATTTCAGCAAACGTAATGTTTAAAGGCACAATTTCCTCTGTAGTGTTAGATCTTAAAACATTTTGAGCAATTTGGTTAAAGTTTAAGCTTGTTACAGTACCACCATATTGGTCAAATTCTGTTCCTCCACCAATAGTGTAAACGCCACTACCTGTACGTTCTTCACCAATGAAAAGCCCAGTTAACTTAATGTAAACCTCTCGACCTTTGTTAAATTGGTTGTAGTTAGAAACTTGGTCTAAAACCACTTTAATAGCGCTTGTTGGGTTTTCAGCTTTATTCTGAATGTATAATTCTTTATAAAAGTTTCCAGTTCTATCGCTAGAAGATACATAACCTTTAATGTAGATTTCGTTTTCTACTGCAAAAGGAATAGCGTCATCTGTATCACCATCACCATTAGGATCTGAGTTGTATAAGTCCTTAGCATAATCAAATGAAACTTCTGTTGCAGTATCTAATAAATCTTGAAGTGCATAGTTCTCTTCGTCTCCTAAGCTTGAAGGAATCGTGTAATCGTCATCTTGTACACAGGATGTAATCGCAACTGAAGCCATTACAAGCAATATAAAGTTTAAAAATTTATTCATTTTCATAATTTGTAATAATAAATATTAATTAATTTTTCTTTTTTAGAATCTTACGTTTAAATTAACAAAGTAGTTAGCACCACGTCCGTACCAGTATTTAGAACCAAACTGAGGGTTACCATCAGCGTTATCGTCTCTAAGTTCTGTATAGTTAGCGTTTCTACCTTGCTCAAAACCTCCAGTTTTATAAACTTCATCTAATAGGTTACCTACACTAGCAAATAAGCTGATATAGTAGTCTCCTACTTTCCAAGATTTACCACCAACAAGGTTTACTACCATATAATCACTGATTTTTTCTTGCTTTAATAATTCAGCAGCTAAATCTTCATCATAATCGTTAATTGGTAATCCGTCAGAAGCTAAGTAGAAGTTCTCTGTTCTTGTTAACGCATTTACATCAATATAAGCGTTAGAGAAGAAGTTGGCTGTTGCACCAAACCACCAGAAATCTGGATCTCTATATTCAAAACCAATAGACGCCGCTCTTTGAGGACCTCCGGCAAGTTTGTAATCTTTTAAATTAGCTTGTCCGTAATCTATAGATCCATCTTCAGTTTCAAAACTAGCAGATGTTAAGTATAGGTTAGGGTTGTTATCGTAAGTGTATTGACCTACAGAAGCAGCTCCTTTTAATTTAATAGTTGGAGTTACCTGTGCTTCAATTCCAAATTCTACACCAATGTGTTTTTTGTCAATACCTTGTAAAACCTCTTGTACAAAGGCAGAAGTATCGTTGTCTGCAATAGCATTACCACCACTAATACCATCGGCATAGTAAAAACCAACTTCGTTAGCATCTTGAATAGTCGTATAAAATCCAGTAAGTTTTGCATTTACAATTGGAGATCTAAAAATGTAACTCGCATCAAAAGAAGTTACAATTTCTTCGCTAATATCTTTTACGATACTGTGGTTTTCTCTAGAGTTAGAGAAGGTGTTACGTAAATTAGGAGCTCTTGTTAAATACCCTGCATTAACATCAAATAAGTGTTTTCCTGTAAATTTATAAGTGAAACCAGCTTTTCCGCCTACACCTGTAAAAGAAAGTTCTTCACCTTTACCGTAAGATAAATCTCCTGCAAAACGGCTGTGTTCCCATAAACCTTCTCTTTGGTAAGTGGTGTTGGTTACATTACCAGAAACGTAGAAATCTACTTTGTTGTAGGTAAACTGTGCTTGGGCGTAACCAGAAACAACTTCAGCAAATAAATTGTAGTTGTAACGGTACTTGTCACCTTCTTCTAAAAGACGGTCTGGGTTTTGAGCATCGTATTGAAATCCATCAAATGAATCGACGTTAGATAATCCAACGTTAGATCCTAAAAGGTCTAATACCTCTCCGAAGTTTTCAGATTTTAAGTGTTTATAATTAACGGCACCATTAAGAATAATGTGCTCATTAAGTTCAGACGTAAAAATAGAATTTACGGTTAATTGCGTGTCATCTGCACGATCTTCATATAAAGCGTAGGCAGAGCTAATATCGTTGACGTTATTGGTAAGGTTAGCATCTAAAATACGTTCCCAATCAATTTGTCCATCATTAATGAATTCTTGTTGTGCTAAGTAAGCCCCTTCAAGATCATCTCTTTGCTCGTGGTAGCTTGGTAAGTCTTGGTAGTATGCCGGACTTGGGTTAGAACCACCAGAATAATCGATACGGCTATTTCCTAATTTACCAAATTGGTACCCAACATTGGTGTTTAAACGTGTTTTAGAAGAGATGTCCCAATAATGGTTTAACATAAAAATAGGCTCTTCTACTTCTTTAATACGCGAGTTGCGTTGTTCGCCATCTAAACTTCCCCAGTATTCGTTATATTTAATCCCTTTAAGATCGTAAACTTCTTGCGTGTTTGGAGATGATTTACCTCTTCTATTTGGTGTGTAAATAGAGGTGAAGTTAATACTGTGCTTGTCGTTAATTTTTTTTTCTATAGACGCGAAAAATGAATTAGAATCATAAAGTGTTGCATCTACAAATCCTTCTTCACCCCAACGTCTTCCTAGCATAAGAGCAAAAGACCATCCGTCTTCTAATAATCCAGAAGCGTAGCTTGCCATAACACGGTTAGTGTAACTTCTGTTAGAAGATGATAAGGTAATACGTCCTCCTTTTCTGTAAGAAGAAGCTCTAGTAATAATGTTAGAGGTTCCTAAAACCCCACCAAAGTTGTAGTCTGAAGGCGTAAGTCCTGTAGTTAGAACTTGGTTACGCATCATGTCATTTAAACCACCCCAGTTACTCCATTGTGGTCTTCCGTTATAAAGCTTGTTCATCTCTATACCGTTCATTAATACCGATCCGTTTTCAGAATCTAAACCTCTTACCTTGAAGAAAGAAGAGCTAAATTCAAAAGCTGCAGTTCTTTGGAAAACATCTAATGAAGAAGAAAGTAATCCAGAAATGTTATCTGCACCACTGGTATCATCATTAAGTTCATCATCCGATAACGTAATGGTAAACATGTCTTGAACATCAGTAACATCGATATCTAAAGTCATGTCTGTGATATTTACTGTTTGTCCTTCGTTAATAATAATAGGATAACGTTTTGTAGTGTAACCCGCTTTAGAGATTTTTAAAACATGCTCTCCAAGAGGTACATTTGTAGAAAAGTTAAATTCTCCAAATCCATTTGTTAAGGTTGATTGTTGTGTTTCTTCAATGGTTACAGTGACATCTGGAATGGGTTCAGAAGATGCCGCATCTTTTACACTTCCTTTTACAATCGTGCTTTGCGCCATCATGCTGAAAGAAGTTAAAACTCCAAAGAGTAAAATGATTAAACTTTTTTTCATACCTAATTTTAAAGTTAATAGTCTTTTTTAAATGTTAATAGTCTTTGTACATTAAATAAAAGTTATTTAAGGCCTGCAAATCTACATTATTTATAATAAATATATACTTTTGGCTCAAGATTTGTAAAGTAATTAATGTTAACATAACATACAAAAATGAAAGTATTTAAACAGAGACTGGTTGTATTATTTGTTTTAATTTTTATGGGTGCACAGGCCCAAGAAAAGAAAACCTATAAGATACATACCGTAGCGTTCTACAATTTAGAAAATTTATTTGATACCATTAACGATACTACAAAGTATGATGAGGCTAGCCCTATAATGGAATTAAACGAAGCTTTAAGAGGTGAAGCTTACAAGAAAAAACTTCATAACATGGCTAAGGTTGTTGCTGATATCGGACTTAGCGATACGCATAATTCACCGGCAATTATTGGGATTTCTGAGGTAGAAAACAGACAAGTATTAGTAGATTTATTAAATGAGCCAGAGCTTATTGGTAAGGATTATGGGATTATTCATTTTGAATCTCCAGACAAAAGAGGGATTGATGTGGCCTTATTATATCAAAAAGCGTTATTTAAACCTTTAGAATCTAAAGCTCATGAGTTATTAGTGTATGACGATTCGTCTAGAGAGCGTATCTACACTAGAGATCAATTATTAGTGAGTGGTGAATTAGAAGGCGATTTAATTCATGTTATTGTGAATCATTGGCCTTCACGTAGTGGAGGAGAAGCAAGAAGCCGTTTTAAGCGTGTTGCTGCTGGAAAATTAAATAAGAAAATTATAGATTCTCTTCAGGCGATTGATCCTTATGCGAAAGTGATTACTATGGGCGATTTTAACGATAACCCAACAAATGATAGTATGAAAAAAGCCATGGGAACTGTTGCTGATAAAGATCGTGTTAAGCTGAAAGGGATTTATAACCCTTACGAAAATCAGTATAAGAAAATGGGCTTAGGAACTACAGGATATAGAGATGCGTGGAGTTTATTTGATCAAATCTTATTTACGCAGCCATTTTTAGAAAAAGATTATTCTTCTTTTAGATTTTATAAAGCCGGAATCTTTAATAAAAGTTATTTAACAAATAAAGAAGGGCGTTATAAAGGTTACCCTTTAAGAATGAGTAACGCAGGACTTTCAGGTGGTTATAGTGATCACTTTCCTGTTTATATTTATCTTATCAAGGAAAACTAATAGGTTGTGGCTTGTGGCCACAGTATAAAAAAAGCGTCTAAATATAGTTTAGACGCTTTTTTTATGGATTAATTTGAAGGAAACCAAAGACTCCAAGGAATTTTTGCTAAGACTAAAATTAAAGCCAAAGTGTAAAAGATAGCCAGTAGCTTAAATTTTGGTTTCGAGGTTAATTTCTTTTTATGCTTAGAGTACCCAATAGTGATTAAGGTTACAGCAATAATCATAGTTAAAGGATGTTCTATAATTACATTTCTTAATGCAGGGGTCTTCATAACTTGTCCCATACCACCCACTTGTTCAATGGTAGAAAAATAATCCTTAGTGAAAAATAAGATTAGACCTAATAGCAATTGAATGTGCATGGTAATCAGCGCAAAAAGCGAGATTCTAAAATCGTTATTAGAAAATTCTTTGTCTCCAAAAAACTTAATAAGGGCATTAATAGTAGCAAGTACCAATACCAACAGGACTAAATACGCCCATTTTGAATGTATAAATTGAAAAATTTCCATAGTAATAAGTTAATTAATTTCTGCAAAAGTAGGGATTTACTCATGAAAGTGGTGATAAGCAAATCGTAATTTTAATTTTAGGGCATCGCAATTGTATAAGGTATAGCTTTAGAATAAGTGTTTAAAATCCTGAATTTAAGATTTAGAGTTGGGGATGCTAAGGATAGCGTTCGGAGGATAAAATAGTTGATGTATATAGCTAAGTTGCTCATTATCTTGAGATCCTGTAATTTACTTATTAGTTTATTAAGGTTTTAGTCTTAGGCGCTGTTGTTTTCTGTGCGTTATAAAATTCAAATTATCAATTTAACCCTACCTTTAGGCGTGCAAAATTATATATTAGACATTAAAGTCGTTGTTCTATTAAGTGTGTTCTTGCTTTTTGGGTCAGCGGTACATGGGCAATTAGGCTTCTGCCAAGGGAATTCGGGTGATATTATTTTTTCTGAAAATTTTGGTACAGGACACGGTATAGGGCCGGCATTAGCAGCAGGTACTACAACCTACACTTTTGTGAATACCGCCGGGCCACAAGATGGGGAATATACCATAGCTAATAGTACCGATTTTTATGGTTGGAACTTGCCTTTTGATCATACTGTGAGTGATAGCAATGGAAAAGCCTTAATTGTGAATGCGAGTTTTACGACCGGAGAATTTTACAGCATCGCCGTCAATGGCCTTTGCGAGAATACCACCTATGAGTTTTCTTCTTGGCTTATTAATATTTTACCCAGTTATGGTTGTGACGGCAATGGTATTCCTGTGAATGTTCAATTTCAAATTTGGGATGATACCAATACCAGTCTTTTAGCTAGTGGCGATACGGGAAATATCTATGGAACTTCTAGTCCTACCTGGCAACCTTATGGTTTAGTTTTTCAAACCTTAGCTAACCAAACCTCTGTAATATTAAAAATGATCAATAATGGCGCAGGTGGTTGTGGTAATGATTTGGCTATTGACGATATTGTTTTTAAGAGCTGTGGAGATGGAATCCTTACACAAGATCAGAATTCAAGTCAAGCGGTAACACGTTGTAGCACGCAAGGGCCTTTTTCAGAAACTCTTACGGCCGTGCCCGACTATTCCGTTTATAGTGCACATTATTATCAATGGCAAACCAGCAGCGATAATAGTTTGTGGTCTAATGTAGTCGGTGAAAACAATGCCTCAATTGTGGTTTCAAATATTATGAGCACAACGTATTACCGTGTGAAAGTAGCTGAATATGCAGCAAATTTAAATAATTCTGATTGTATCACATTTTCAGAGGTCTATGGAATAGTTGTCTACGAGGCACCTCCGGAACCTGAATTAGCCTGTTGGGAATCGGCGGTTTTTGACGAGAATAGTTGTGATTGGTTAATTTCCGGTACGCCTCCAGAAATGCCTGTAAATCTAGAATGTTGGGAATATGCTACTTTTAATAATGTCTCTTGCACTTGGGAAATTACTGGTTCTGCACCAGAGATGCCCGTAAATTTAGAGTGTTGGCAAACTGCGGTGTTTAATACCGAGAATTGTGAATGGGATCTCCTTGGGGAGCCAACAGTAGAATTGTTAGAATCGTTTGTGGTCTTGTGCGAAGGATCAACCCTAAGCTTGCAAGCGAATGGGAGTCTTGCAAATGCCACTTATTTATGGGACACCGGAGAATTTCAACCTGTTAAACCTGTTGAAGCACCTGGGGTTTACGAGGTTTTAATTACAAATGGTTGCGAAACTATACAGCAAACATTTTATGTGGAAGAAGCCGTTATTCCTGTTATTGAAAGCGTACATTCGGAGGGGCATACATTTATTATAAAGCTCTTATCTGAGGGGGATTTTGAATATTCACTTGATGGAGTTTGGTACCAAACAAGTTCAGAATTCACAGTTTCTGAAGGTGCATTGTATACGGTTTATGTGAGAAGTGTAGGGTGTGATGCTATTGCAACCACGAGCTACTTGTATTTTAAGATTCCCAAATTTATAACGCCAAATGGCGATTTAAATAACGATGTTTTCACAATAAGAGGTTGGGATAATTTTTCAACTTCAGAAGTGTCTATATATAATCGTTATGGACGCTTGTTATATCATGTAAAAAACGCACCACCGTTTTGGGATGGTACGTTTAATAATGAGCCGCTGCCTAATTCAGATTATTGGTATCGTATTGTTGTAGACGGTAAAGTCTATACCGGGCACTTTACCCTAAAACACTAAGGTGTGTCTAACAGTTTGTCGGTAACTTAAATTCTATGATCTTTTCTGTAATCGTATCATCAGAATCGGTAATGATAAATTTTAAAAAGATTCGCTTTGTCGTCATTTGTATAGGGTTGTCTTTAAGATTGTTTACCTGTTGCAATTCATGTAACCAGGCTTCACCACATTCTTCAATAATTTCAGGCTTTAAAGCTTCTAAGGCCGTAATAGCAAACTGCTCCCAATCTTCACTAGAAAAGGTCAATAGCTTAAAATTGCGAGAATTACGCTGTTCTATAGGGGTCCATTCAGAGTTAAATGCCGTCCAAACCTTAGTTTGGCAAGGTTGATTAGGGCCTGTATAAGAAATGCTATTTTCATAACGTTGAAAGATACTCACTTGCTTATAATCGTTGTCTACTAAGGTCAGTTGTTTCCCTTCGGGTGAGGCTTCTAAATCCACTTCAATAGTTAAGGAATCGTTCTGTTTTAAATTGTGCTGGCGTTTGTAATTTTTAGTCGCTAAATTTTTAAGTTCTACCTGTAGCTGTTCAAATTCAAAATTAATAGTTTTAGAAATTTTGGTAGGTGATAAGTAGCCATTAAAGACATAACCAATATGTTGACGGGTTTCTACTTTTACCCAGTTGCCGCTTATTTTTTCTCCGCCATCGAGAATTACAAGTTTTTCATCTGTGTTTTCTAAGACGCCAATAGCTTCTCCATAAGGAAGTTTGCTTAATAATTTGCCGTGTACATCGGGTTGGTCTCTAAGAGATAAGCCGCTTTCTGCAGCAACATACGCATTGTTCTGAGCGGTGGCGAAGGCCGTAGATAGGACCAGGGCAATCGCTAAAATCTGTTTTGTGTTGTTCATAATGTTTTATTTTTGGGTTACACATGTTTTAGCGGTTTAGTGTTTTAGGATTCTTGCCTTCCGGACGGCGAGTTTTAGTTTACTTAAAATTGTAAATCGTTGTAAAAGCGGTAAAATAAGTTCTAGCCTAAGACTTGAAACTTGGGGTAATGAGCCTCTGAATATGTTACATATTTAGAGGGGTTAAGCTTTTAAAATATAAGGAGTGGTTTTGTAGGTAAAATAAGTACGTTAATCTAAAAGGGTTTAGACTTTACGCAATTGTTAAAATGGTATTAAAGTTAATTTTACCCGCTAATGGGTTAGCTTATTAGAATATTTCTTTACCGAAAAATGCGCTAGATCTTCAAAATAAGAGGTAGAATACAAGGTGTAAACAGGGCAATCCTTAAGGCGCTATTAAAAGCGGTTGTGTTTCGGCTAACCAACATTTTATTAGTAACTTCGTAAAGAAATTTAATAATTCATAAAAAATAAGCAAATATGGAGGCAGTAGCTACCGATTTCGGAATAAAAGAGGCTTTACAGCAATTGGGTGTTAAGGATATTAATGAGGGATCTTCTACAGGGTCAGAACATTTTTCAAATGGCGAGATTATCGCGTCTTATTCTCCTGTTGATGGGCAATTAATTGCTAAAGTAAAATCAACAACAAAGGCTGATTATGAAAACGTAATGAAGGCAGCAACAAGCGCCTTTAAAACCTGGCGAGAGGTGCCCGCGCCACAGCGTGGAGAAATTGTGCGTCAGTTCGGTAATAAATTAAGAGACCTTAAAGAACCTTTAGGAAAATTAGTGTCTTATGAAATGGGGAAATCCTTACAGGAAGGTTATGGCGAAGTGCAAGAAATGATTGATATCTGTGATTTTGCCGTGGGGTTATCTCGTCAATTAAACGGACAAACAATGCCCTCAGAACGTCCTGGTCACGTAATGAGAGAGCAATGGCATCCTATTGGTGTTGTCGGTATAATTTCAGCCTTTAATTTTCCAGTGGCCGTTTGGGCTTGGAATACCGCTTTAGCTTGGATTTGTGGTGATGTTTGTGTGTGGAAAGCTTCTGAGAAATCATTATTATGTTCTATTGCTTGCCAAAATATTATTGCAGATATTTTAAAAGAGAATAATCTCCCAGAGGGAATCTCTTGTATCATTAATGGTGATTATAAAGTTGGTGAAATGATGACTACCGATCCTAGAATTCCTTTAGTATCTGCTACAGGCTCTACCAGAATGGGACGTATAGTAGGAAAAACCGTGGCGGAACGTTTTGGGAAATCTTTATTAGAATTAGGAGGAAACAATGCGATTATAATCACACCTACTGCCGATTTAAAAGTGGTGGTTCCCGGAGCTGTGTTTGGTGCTGTTGGGACCTGTGGGCAACGTTGTACATCGACACGTCGTTTAATTATACACGAGTCGGTTTACGATAAAGTAAGAGACGCCATTGTTGGGGCTTACGGACAAATTAAAATAGGAAATCCTTTAGATGAAAATAATCACGTTGGACCATTAATCGACAAAGATTCCGTAGACACCTATTTAGCGGCAATTGAAAAAGCCAAAGCTGAAGGTGGAAATGTTTTAGTTGAAGGTGGTGTTTTAGAAGGTGAAGGTTATGAGAGTGGTTGTTATGTAAAACCCGCTATTATTGAGGCTGAAAATCATTTTGAAATTGTTCAACATGAAACTTTTGCCCCAATATTATACTTAATGAAGTATTCTGGTGATGTTGAAAACGCCATTGCTAAGCAAAACGGTGTAGCCCAAGGCTTATCTTCAGCGATTATGACTAATGAGATGAAGGAAGCCGAAAAGTTCTTGTCTTATGCGGGTTCTGACTGCGGAATTGCAAACGTTAATATTGGAACTTCTGGTGCAGAAATTGGAGGCGCTTTTGGTGGCGAAAAAGAAACTGGTGGCGGACGTGAATCGGGTTCTGATGCCTGGAAAGTGTATATGCGTAGACAAACAAATACCATTAATTATTCTGATGAATTGCCACTAGCGCAAGGTATTAAGTTTGATCTTTAACTAAAGGTTAAGTTTTAAAGTTCTTATAAAGCCATATTGAAAAATATGGCTTTATTTTTTACATTGTAACACGCAACCCTTTGGTCAGATTTCCATCTTTAAAGTAATTGAACTCCATAAAATTATGACGTTAAAATTAAAAGGTCTCATGGCATTAAGTTTGCTTTTTCTGCTGTGTAGTTGTGAGGTCAAACTAGAGGATAATATGCGTATCGTCGTTAAAGGTCAAGTGCAAGACCAATACCAAGCGGCTATCCCCGAAGCTAAAATTACGGTACAGATCAGACGTGGTAATTATAGTGGTGCGCAAAGTTCTTATGTTTTGGGGGAAGGTTATAGTACTGCAGACGGTCAGTTTTCGGTGATTTCGTTTTATGATGGAGATGAAGATTTTGCCATTGAAGTTTCAGCAGGAGACGACTACAGTTCTTACGTTTACAAGCAAAATACAGTTAATTTTATACCTTCAGATTATACGTTTAATCTTGAGACTGTCGCTTTAAAAGCTATGGCAGATTTTAATTTTGAGGTGTTAAGGACAAGTGGTGAGGGGAATACCTTAACTTATAGTTTAACGTATACCGAAGGATTTTGTCTTGAGTTTTATGAAGGGGAACAACCTAATCCTTACAACAACAGTTGTTATCCCCAACGCATGGTAAGTCAGCAATTGAATGATAATGGCCCTGATATAGAAAAAACCTACCGTGTACCTATAGGCGAGCCCGTAGTGTTTACATACAGCATCAATGACGAACCCGAAATTACAGAAATCATCACCGTAAATGCCGCTTCTTATGACTTTTCATTCTCTTATTAAGGCGACCGTAGTGGGCGCTTTTTGTTTATGGTTTTCTATAGGAACGGCTCAAGAGCTAGATGAAACAAATACTGCGGAAACGGAAAGCACTTCAACTTTTTATAATAACGAAGCCAGACAACGGTTTTTTGCCTTTATGATTGGAGGACACAGAGCCTTTACGAGTGGCGATAACTTTATGGGTGAAGGTTTAGAGGGAGGAACAGGCATAGATTTTAGGGTTCAGGTGTATGTTTATAAGTACTTTTTTGTCGGACTCGCATCTAACGCCACCTATTTTAATGTTAGAAATCAAGAACTTCTCGGAAGTTATAGAAACTCTAGAGTCGCTGAAAATTACGTGTATTTAGGCTATGAGTTTCTTCCGGCTGAAGATTTTCGGTTAGGGCTACAAGTGTCAGTTTCTGGAGATGTAGATTTTAAAAATACAGGGTTTACTACCACTGATATCGCCGAACAACACGATTCTGCACGTTTAAATCGCTATGGGTTCTATCTTAATTACGAACTGGCACCGCATTTTATGCTCTACTTAGATTATGGGTATAACGTGTTGCATACCGATATTGAAGCACCTAGTGCTTATGAAAATTTTTTTAGTAAAGGCACCTATAGCACTGTAGGTTTAGGTTTGGTCTTTACGATTGGTCGCCGTGATTTAATATCCCGATTTTTAGAGTAAACCGTCTAAAACTATTATAAAAAATAAACCTTGTTTCGGTCTCAACGTTAAGCTGATGGAAACAAGGTTTAAAAATTGATTAATAGCAATGCAAATTTGCATTTTAAATTTAGTCGTGAGTAAATGTAATGAGGAAAAAGATTGTAATTAAATTATTTCAGGTCTTTTTAAGGCTTCTTCGATAAATTGTAAAATTTAAAGATTAAAGGCGCTAAAATTAGTTGTATTTTACTTTTCTGAGAATCCTAATGCTTTCCTTGTAAGCGCTATAGAGTTTTAAACTGTGATTTTTTATGTAAGGTTTTGCAGTTTCTAATTGGGTTAAAGCATTTTCAAAGCCGTTGAGGTAGCAAATAAGATAGCTTGCTGCTAAATCCTTTAAATCGGCTTCTTCACTAGGTTTTAAACCTTGGTTGGTTTCTAATTTTTTTAAGATTGAATTGTTTGCATTGTAAATATGATGCAGGACTTTTTTGTCAAATTGTGGCGGCTCAAAAATTAATTTAGCCTCAATGGTGTAATTGGCATTCTCGCTAAAATGAATCGTTTTTTCTTCAAGTTTATAATATTTAAAAGAGTTATGCAGACCTAGTCTTACGTATTCAACGATTTTAAAAGAATCTTCAGTAAAAGATATGGCCACCTCATCTAAAGCCGAATAAAATAAAAGAACCCGTTCGTTAATCAATTCAATATCAACTCTAGAATAGAAAGTTTCATCATTAACTTGTTTTCGAGCTCCAGACCAACATAATACAAAGTATTCTTTAAATACCATGTATTTAGGGTTGAAGTCTTGGCGTTTATTCATAAAATCAAAAACCCCATCAAGGGTTAATTGTATATTGTTTTGAGCGTTATTTTCTATGGCTCCAACAATTTTAGAATTAACGTCTTTAATTTCAATATCAAACACTTTAGGCATACTCATGCTGCCATCTCTAAAGAAAACTGAGCCGCCGTAATATTTCCAAATGTTCTTTTTTAATGAGGTAATACTATCAATAGGTCTAATGGTCACTAAGCCAACAACCTTATGGTCGGGTAAATGAGGAAAAGGGATGTTTTCATACTGAACAATAGGAGGATTGCTGAGGTAAGCATTAATAAGATTTTGAATTTTACTATCGTCAAAGAAATCGACGCCTATTATTTTATTGTCCTCGTCTTTAACCCCAATAACAATATAAGAATTGTTGTTGGGGTTGCTATTGGACAGCGCACATATATGCTTTAAAAATTTTCCTTTGCCTTCTTTATTGCCAATTTCTATTTTACGCTTTTTGTCATAAAAACTATTCTCATCGTTATGAGCAAGTAAATGTTTTATGAGTAAGCGTTTATTAATCATCGAATATCAGCGCATATTAGGGGTGAAAAACTTTAAAAAGTGCATTACAATTCTTTTTTAACTAGGGTTGAATTCGCTTGTGCTGTACAGAACATTAAAACATCGGCGATATTGACATGTGCTGGTCTAGAGATGGCAAAATAGATAACGTCAGCGACGTCTTCGGGTTGTAAGGCTTTGTAACCTTTGTAAACGGCATCTGCTTTGGCATCACCTTTAAAGCGTACTTCTGAAAATTCGGTTTCTACCAAACCTGGATTTATAGCGCCTACTTTTATCCCGAAGGGATTTAAATCAATACGCATACCTTCTGTTATGGCTAAAACCGCGTGCTTACTACCACAGTAAACATTTCCGTTGGGATACACTTCTTTTCCGGCCGAAGAACCGATGTTTATAATATGCCCGGATTGGCGCGCGGTCATTCCCGGAATAATGGCTTTGCTAACGTAAAGAAGACCTTTTACATTAATATCCATCATGGCATCCCAATCGTCTAGATCTCCTGTTTGTATAGGGTCTAAACCATGAGCATTACCGGCATTATTTATAAGAATATCTATTGTTTTAAACGCGTCTGGTAATCCGGCGATGGCTTCTAATGTTTGGGCTCTATCTCGAACATCAAAATTTAAGGTGTAAATCTCAGTTTCTTTAGATAAAGTTGCTTTGAGGCTATCTAAGCGTTCTTGTCTACGGCCACATATCACTAAATGGATGCCGTGCTTGGCAAATTCTTGGGCTGTTGCTCTGCCAATACCACTGGTCGCTCCAGTAATTAAGGCCACTTTATTTTTATTTGTCATGGGGGTTTAAACGTATTAAGATCGTTTTAAAAAGGGATTAATGTAGCTTATGGAACTTCGTGACCTTGGTAGGCTACTAAGATTAAAAACCAATCTTCAAGTTCTAAGTCAATGGATGTTGCTTCTATGGCGCGTTTTAATCGGCTTTGTGTTGTAGTCCCTACCACCGGATGTATTTGTGAAGGGTGCTTCATAATCCAAGCCAGTAAAAGTTGGTCTTCCGTAGCCTTATATTTATCGGTTAAGGCGGCGAGCTGTTGGTGAACACGCTTAGATTGTTCATTATTGTCTTTAAAAATATGACCTAAAGGAGACCAAGCCATAGGTTTAATGCCATTAGCAGTCATGTAATCTAAGGTGCCATTATGCATAGCAGAATGCTCTGTAAGGGAGAATTCTATCTGATTAACGTCAATATCCATACGTAAACCAATGAGGTCCATTTGAGACGGGGTGAAGTTAGAAACCCCAAAATCTTTAATTTTTCCTTCTTTTTTTAAGATGGTTATGGCCTCAGCAATTTCTTCGGCGACCATTAATGGGCTTGGCCTATGAAGAAGAAAAAGATCGAGATAATCCGTTTCTAGGTTACGCAAGGATTCTTCTGCAGACCAAATAATATAGTCCTTAGTATAGTTATAGTGCTTTACAATATTGTTTCGGTTGTCGCATTGCAGTTGAATACCACATTTTGTAATCAGCTGTATGCTGTCGCGTTTAATTTCAGAATCTTTTAAAGCTTTTCCAAATTCAGCTTCTGTAAGGTATCCGCCATAAATGTCAGCATGGTCAAAAGTGGTTATGTTATGATCGGTACAGAAATTTATTAACGCCTCCATTTCCTTTTTAGAAAGTTGTTTTCCCCAAGCACCCCAAGTCATGGTACCTGCAATTAATCGAGAATATTTCACTTTATTTTCAGTTTATATCGGTTTTTATGCAATTCATGTATAAAAATAGTCAAAACATTGGCAATGAAGCTATCATTGTAGTGTAATTATTCAAAACCCCAAATTATGAAACTTGTACAACACCTAAAATCTGTTACCTTAATCTTAGTGGTCCTTATCAGCTTTTCTAGCTGCTCTAAAGAAGAGTTAAATTCTGACGGAGAATTATCAGGGATTTCTGTAAGTTTAAAATCTTCATCGGCCTTAACTTCTGAGGTATATTTAGAAATTGAAGCGGTACAAGTAAGAACAGGAAAAGATGCAAATTCAGAAGCATCTTGGGTGAGTTTAACGGATATTAATGCAGGCACTTATAACGTGAGTGATTTAACCGACGATCTAGAATTAACCTTGGTTAATGAGTCTGAATTGGCATCGGGTTTTATCTACGAAATGCGTTTGGTTTTAGGGGATAATAACTTTTTAAATATGAATGAGGTCTTAGTAAGTTTAGATGTTGTAGGTGATAAGACGCCTTCTAATGTTGTTGAGACGGAGTTTGTGGCCAATCGGTTTTACAACGTGATTATAAACTTAGATTTAGATGAAGCCATAAGCTATGACGAAAATACAGCGATGATGACCATTAACCCTAAGCTTTATACTGAGATTAGACAAATGCAATTCTAAGACGGTTAATTTTCATAATATACTTACAAAAAGAGTAATACTTCGGTGTTACTCTTTCTTTTTTAACCAATTGTTAACAGCAACTAACGAATAATTTTAACACTTTGCAGCGTAGAAAATATTTGTATAAATAGTTTTGTTCTTAAACCCTGATAAAATGGAAGAAACGAGTACAGTTGATATTAAATCAATTAATGAAAAGATAGAAAAAGAAAGTGCCTTTGTAGACTTACTAACCTTAGAAATGAATAAGGTTATTGTAGGACAAAAGCACATGGTAGAACGTTTGCTAATTGGTCTTCTTGGTCAAGGTCATATTTTATTAGAAGGTGTACCTGGTTTAGCAAAAACATTAGCTATTAATACACTCTCTAAAGCTATAGATGCTAGTTTTAGTAGAATACAATTTACACCAGATCTCTTACCTGCAGATGTGGTTGGTACCTTAATTTATAACATGAAAGAGAATGATTTCACGATAAAGAAAGGTCCTATTTTTGCAAATTTTGTATTGGCAGATGAGATTAACAGAGCGCCAGCAAAAGTACAATCGGCTTTATTAGAAGCCATGCAGGAAAAGCAGGTGACTATTGGGGATGAAACTTTTGGTTTAGATAAGCCGTTCTTAGTAATGGCCACCATGAACCCGGTAGAACAAGAAGGAACCTACCCACTTCCAGAGGCACAAGTTGACCGTTTTATGCTAAAAACCGTTATCGATTATCCAAAAATCGATGAGGAACAAATGATTGTAAGAGCCAATCTTAAAGGGAGCTATGAAAAGGTGAATCCTGTGGTTTCTGTAGCACAAATCTTAAGTGCTCAAAAAGCCGTGAGAGAGGTGTATATGGATGAAAAAATTGAGAAGTATATCCTCGATATCATTTTTGCAACACGTTACCCAGAGAAATATAAATTAGGAGATTTAAAACCATTAATTTCGTTTGGAGCTTCACCTCGTGGTAGTATTAACTTAGCTACAGCAGCAAAATGTTATGCGTTTATTAAAAGAAGAGGTTATGTGATTCCAGAAGATGTACGTGCCATTGTACACGATGTTTTACGTCATAGAATAGGAATTACTTATGAAGCTGAAGCTGAAAATGTCACTTCTGAAGATATCATCAATAAGATTGTAAATGTTATTGAAGTGCCATAGAGGTTTACCCCTAGGCAATCAATCTTATTATATATCGAAAATTAAATTTGATCCATTTCGTATTAAGGACGGAATGACAAAATACTACAATGGACACTAAGGAATTACTCAAAAAAGTACGAAAAATAGAGATTAAGACACGTCGCTTGTCTGATCATATATTTGGCGGCGAATATCACTCGACTTTTAAAGGTCGTGGGATGACTTTTTCTGAAGTGCGTCAATACCAATTTGGCGATGATGTTAGAAACATAGATTGGAATGTGACGGCACGGACCAACCAGCCCCACGTTAAAGTCTTTGAAGAAGAACGCGAGCTTACCATGATGCTAATGGTAGATGTATCAGCCAGTGAAATGTTTGGTACCCAACAGCAATTTAAAAATGAAGTGGTAACGGAGATTGCTGCAACTTTAGCGTTCTCTGCAACGCAAAACAATGATAAAATCGGGTTGATTTTATTTTCAGATCAGATAGAACTTTACATTCCGCCAAAAAAAGGACGTTCTCATGTACTTAGAATTATAAGAGAGCTTATTGAGTTTCAACCGCAAAGCACAAAAACCAATGTGTCTGAAGCTTTTAAATTCTTGTCTAATGTCTCTAAAAAGAAAGCCATCGTTTTTGTGCTTTCAGACTTTATTGCAGATGCTTACAAGCAAAATTTAAAAATTTCAGCAGGGCGCCATGATATTACAGGGATTAGAGTGTATGATCAGCGTGAAACTGAAATTCCAAACCTAGGAATGGTGCAAATGGAAGATGCTGAAACCGGCGAAATGATGCTTGTTAATACTGGCTCTAGACAAGTCAGGAACGATTACAGTAAATTTTACAATGATAAAATAACCTATTTTAAAGATAGTTTTACAAAATCTGGCGCAGGGACTATAGACTGCCGTGTTGATGAAAGTTATGTAAAAAAATTATTAGGTTACTTTAAAAGAAGAGGATAAGGGGCTCTAAACTTTGCGTGAAAGCACAATGAAGTCCAAAAATGTAAAGTAAGACATAAAAGGTGAAAAGTTTAAAAGTTATATACAGTAAATTAAGAGCTATAAAGGACACAGGTTGGAATAAAAATACCGCCGTTGTTAGCCTTTTTTCTATGCTCTTTTTTTTAGGCACTACTTTGGCAACCGCACAGGTAAAAACAGAAGTAGATACCACTACAATACGCATTGGAGAACAGATTAATTATAAAATTAATGTCCAAGCAGATTCTACAGCTTTGGTGGTTTTTCCAGAAGGACAAACCTTTATGCCCTTAGAAAATGTTGAGGCCTTAAAAATTGATACCACCAAACAGAAGGCGCAGTTTTTACTCTCTAGGGTTTATAAACTCACACAATTCGATTCTGGCGCTTATACCATACCAAGACAGAAAATTATTATTGGTGAAAAATCATTTTTTACGGACTCTTTGCGGGTTAATGTAAATACCGTGACCGTCGATACCACAAAACAGAAACTCTACGATATAAAACCGATTATAGATGTGGAAGAAGCGGGTAGTGATTGGTGGAAAGGGTTGCTTATAATAATTGGTATTGTAGGTCTAGTTGCCTTTTTACTGTATTGGTTTATTTGGCGTAAAAAGCCTTTAAGCGAAGAAGAGCAAATTGCCTTATTGCCACCTTATGATCGTGCAAAATTAGCGTTACAAAAGCTCGATGAAAGTCAGTATTTAATACGTTCAGAAGTGAAGGAATACTATTCTGAATTGACCTTTATTATTCGAAAGTATTTAGATGAAAAAGTTTATGATCGTGCCTTAGAAAGTACCACCTCGGAGCTTGTAGCAAGATTAAACTTATTAAAAGAGGGAAATCAAATTCCGCTGTCTAAAGAAACTATTTTACATATCGAATCTATTTTGAAGCGTGCCGATTTGGTGAAATTTGCAAAGTCTGCTCCCGATACGGCTCTTGCCGAAATGGACAAGTCTACCATTGATAAAGCCATTGACAATGTTAAGGTGAGTCTGCCTGAGCCTTCCGAAGAAGAAAAACTATTAGACAAAAAATATAAAGAAGCTCAAGAGCGCAAAAAGAAACGTCAAAAAATAGCCTTAACGGTAGGGGTATCCTTATTTCTACTTATCGCCACCTTTATTGGTTTTGGTGTAAAATACGGTTTTGGTTATGTGAAGGACACCATCATTGGGCATGAGAGTAAAACGCTTTTAGAAGGGCAATGGGTTAAAAGTGCTTACGGATTTCCGCCTGTTTATATCGAAACACCTAAAGTATTAAAGCGTGTAGAAATTGAGCTTCCTGAGGAGGTACAACAGCAAATGTCTAGAACTACGTTTGCTTATGGAACCTTGTTAGATGTGTTTAGTGTTGTAGTGAATACCACGACTGTAAATGCGCCAAAACAACCAACGCAAGGTGAGACGACTGAAAATCCGACCTTCGATTTATTAAAAGTATCAGAGCAAACCATAGAAGGCTTTGAGGCTAAGGGCGCCGCAAATATTACGGTGAAAAAAGAGAAGTTTATCACCCCAAATAAAGCTGAAGGTTTAAAAACTTTTGGAACCTTGAGTCTTCCTGTGCCAAATTCAGAGGCTTCTGTAGATGCTTCTTATATGGTGCTCGCTTTTGCAAATGAAAATGTTTTACAGCAAATAGTGATCACTTGGCCATTAGACGATGATTATGCGGATGATATGATAGAGCGCATTGTAAATTCGGTAGAAGTTAACCCTGAAGAGATACAAGACAACACGAAATGATGTTTGAGCATATAGAGTTTTTAAATAAAGAATTATTTTGGTTATTACTGCTATTACCTATAGCGGTAGTTTGGTATGTCTTTAAGCATAGCAAACAAACGGCAGAATTAAAAATGTCTACCCTCCAAGGGTTTAAAACTAGCGGTTCTAATTGGGCCAAGTTAAGGCACGTGCTTTTTGCTTTACGTTTAATCGCATTAGGACTTCTTATTACGGCATTAGCAAGACCACGGACCGTAGATGTTTCTACAAGAACGAAAACAACAAGTGGTATTGATATTGTTATGGCTATTGATGTTTCGGCGAGTATGTTGGCAAAGGATTTAAGACCAAACCGACTTGAAGCTTTAAAAGAAGTCGCAGCAGATTTTATAGACGGTAGACCAAGCGACCGTATTGGATTGGTAGAATATGCGGGTGAGGCCTATACAAAAACCCCAATAACAAGCGATAAGTCTATCGTAAAACGCTCGTTAAGAGATATTAATTATAATAATATTATTGAAGGCGGAACCGCTATTGGTATGGGATTAGCCACTTCGGTTAACCGATTAAAAGACAGTAAAGCTAAAAGTAAAGTGATTATCTTACTTACGGATGGGGTGAATAACTCAGGGTTTATAGATCCTAAAATTGCGAGTGAATTGGCCGTAGAATACGGTATAAAAGTTTACGCTATTGGTTTAGGGACTAATGGTATGGCCTTATCGCCAATAGGGATTAATCCTAATGGAACCTTTAGATATGGGCGTATGCAAGTAGAAATTGATGAGGCCTTACTTAAAGATATTGCGGCAGAAACTGGTGGTAAATATTTTAGAGCGACTAATAATGACAAATTAGTTCAGATCTATGATGAAATCAATAAGCTAGAGAAAACCGAAATTGAAGAAAAGAAATATTACAATTACGAAGAGAAATACAGACCGTTAGTACTACTAGCTGGATTGTTATTACTGATAGAATTATTATTAAGAAATACAATATTTAGAAGCTTTGTTTAGACTCGATGAAAACATATGGTTTTGGACGCTATTGGTTATACCAGTCATTATTTTGCTGTTTATAGGACTGCAAATTTGGAGGCGTTCTGTGCAGAAAAAATTTGCCGATGCAAACCTATTAAAGCGCCTTAGTCCTAATCAATCCTTATTTAAAAGCGTGCTAAAAGTGGTTGTGCTTTGTTCGGCTTTTGCATGTTTATCTATCGCTTTGGTCAATCCTAAAATAGGAACAAAGTTAGAAACCGTACGTAGTGAGGGCGTCGATATTGTCTTTGCTGTAGACGTTTCTAAGAGTATGCTGGCGGAAGATATTGCTCCTAACCGTTTAGAAAAATCAAAACAATTGGTGACTCAGATTGTCAATAATTTGGTGAGTGATCGTGTGGGGATTATTGCTTACGCTGGTAAAGCCTTTCCGCAGTTACCGATAACCACGGATTACGCTTCGGCAAAGATGTTTTTACAGAATATGAATACCGATATGTTGTCTTCACAAGGAACAGCTATTAGTGAGGCCATTCAGCTTTCTAAAACCTATTACGATAACGAAGATCAAACCAATCGTGTTTTAGTGATTATTTCTGATGGAGAAGACCATGATGGTGAAGCCATGAGTGTTGCGGAAGAAGCGGCAGAACAGGGCATCAAAATCTTAACCGTTGGAGTAGGTGATGTTAAGGGAGGCCCAATTCCTATTAAACGAAATGGCGTGGTCTTAAGTTATAAGAAAGATAATAGTGGTGAAACCGTTATTACGCGTCTCAATGAAACCACTTTAAAAGATATCGCTTCAGAAGCCAACGGTGTTTATATTAATGGTAGTAACACGGCAGAGGTGGTTAAAGCCATAAAAGCTGAGCTAGATAAAATGGATAAACAAGAATTTGAGTCCAAACAAATAGCCGACTTTAAAGATCAATTTCAATGGTTTTTAGGACTCGGAATTCTATTGCTATTTATTGATATTTTCTTTTTAGAACGAAAGACCGCATGGTTAAAAAAGTTGAATTTATTCAACGAAACTTATATTTAAGTCCCCTAAGCTAAGGCAGGCAAAATGCCTTATGAGGGGTAAATGGAAGTGAATTTATTGCGGGTCTAATTTTTAGATTTTTTTTAACGCTAAGTCAATAAAGCCTTTAGTAATTTAGAGGGCGTTTTTATAATGAAAAAACATATGAAATTTTACATTTTACTTATTGTACTTTTTAGTGGTGGTTTAAGCTTTGCTCAAGATCTGAATGAAAAACAGCTAGAGGCCGATAAAAATGCAACAAATCTGGTATATAAGGCCAATACCTTAATAGAGGACGACAATTATATAGAAGCTGAAATGGCCTATAGAAAAGCAATTTCTGAAGCGCCATCAAAAGCGGTAGGGTCGTATAATTTAGCCCATTCTTATTATAAAAAAGGAAGCTTTAATGAAGCCTTATTCCGAAGTCAAGAAGCTGCAAAAAACGCCACAACTAAAGACGAAAAACACCGCGCATTTCATAATATTGGAAATATCTTAATGCAGAATGAGCAGTGTAAAGAAGCGGTAGAAGCCTTTAAAAATGCATTACGAAATAATCCTAATGA
The DNA here is from genome assembly GCF_003337305.1 of Winogradskyella arenosi. GTDB lineage: Bacteria > Bacteroidota > Bacteroidia > Flavobacteriales > Flavobacteriaceae > Winogradskyella > Winogradskyella arenosi. The sequence continues at coordinate 663,611 of NZ_QPJO01000001.1, forward strand.
CGAAGAAACACGTTATAATTTTGCTTTAGCCAAAGAATGTGCAGAGCAACAAAAGCAAGATGGAGGCGGGGAAGACAATAAGGAAGACCCTAATAAAGACCAAGAGCAAGACAAAGAAGATCAGGAAAAGAAAGACGGCGATAAAAATAAAGACGAGAAAGAGGATCAAGAGAATCAAGATAAGAAAGACGAAGGCGATCAGGATAAGAAAGACGGGGATAAGGACGAAGATGAAGACGGAAAGCCTAAAGACGATAAAAAGGATGAAGGTAAAGGCGATCAAGACAATAAAGACCAAAACCAACAACCTAAGCCGCAACCCGGACAAATGTCTCCACAGCAGATGAAAAATATTTTAGAGGCCATGCAAAATCAAGAACAGAAAGTTCAGGAGAAAATGAATGCAGAAAAACAAAAAGGCGCTAAGGTAAAAACCGAAAAGGATTGGTAATTTAACAGAAAGTCCTTAGTTTGCGAGGACCATTTTAGCTCAAGTACGATTCAAAAACTAAAAGATAGCGTTAAAGATGTCTATAAGACAGAAATAGCCATGAAATTAATAAAACACATATCCGTTCTCTTCTTCATTCTTTTTACAAGTGTAACTCTTGCACAGGTAAAGTTTGAAGCAAAAGTCAGTAAAAATAAGTTAGGAATTAATGAACGTTTACGGATAGACTTCGAAATGAATCAGGATGGTGACAATTTTGTTCCGCCTAGTTTTGCCAATTTTGATGTGGTTGGCGGTCCCAACACATCGGTGAGTAATTATTCTAGAAACGGAAAACGCTCTTTTTCTAAAACCTATAGCTATTTCTTATCGCCTAAAAAACGGGGTACTTTCACCATAAAACAAGCCACTATTGAGATTGATGGCGAAACCTATAAAACCTTTCCTATTAAAGTTACGGTTACCGAAGCCGTGAATGCACCTAACGGAAATGGTGAGGCGTCTGATGTGGCTGCCGATAAAATTCATTTGGTTGCTGAGGTTTCAAACGCTAACCCTTATTTAAACGAGGCCATAACTGTTGTTTATAAACTCTATGTGTCTCCAGATATTGGGGTGAGTAGCAATTGGCGCGAAAAAGAAATTCCGAGATATAATGACTTTTGGAGTCAGAATATAGAAATTAAAGGTCTTAATATTTTAGAAGGAACCTATAAGGGTGATAAATACCGTTACGTAGTACTTCGAAAAACGGTACTCTATCCGCAGAAAACCGGAGCGCTTAAAATTGATCCATTGGTGATGGACATCACCGCAGAGGTGCCTACCAATCGTGTTAATATTTTTGGACAACGTTTACCGGTTAAAGTGCCTAAAGTGGTTACGGCAGGAAGTAGAACCATTAACGTTAAGCCATTACCAGAAAAAGGAAGACCTTCAGATTTTAAAGGAGCTGTGGGGAATTTTTCATTTCAAGTGACAACCTCAAAAACCGAATTAAAGGCGTCTGAATCGCTTCAGGCTAAAATTGAAGTTAAAGGACGAGGGAATTTAAAACTCTTTGAGCTGCCAAAACTTACAGTGCCAAGTTCTTTAGAAGTGTATGAGCCAGAACATCAAGAAAACGTAAGAACCAATTTAAGTGGCATGCAAGGTGGTATTTCAGACACCTATACCTTAGTGCCTCAGTATCGTGGTAAATACCCTTTACCAAGTATTTCATTCTCGTATTTTAATCCTCAAACAGAAACTTATAATCGTATTACTTCGGATGAGATTATTATCGATGTTTTAGATGGACCAATGGCCGCAAATACCAATGCAGATAATGCTGTGGCTAATGCCTCTAAACAACCTGTAACCCCAAATACCAATACGTTTGCTTTTATAAAAACGAAGGCCAATTGGGAGCCTGTGAACTCAGAACCTTTCTTTAAATCCACAGGATTTTGGGCCTTGTTGTTATTGCCATTCTTAGCCATTCCTTTAGCTATTGTGGTAAGGCGTAAACAAGATGCGCGCCAAGCCGATGTGGTTGGAAACCGCATAAGAAAAGCCGATCGTTTAGCCAAAAAGTACCTCACCGATGCTAAAAAAGCAATGGGACAAAAAGAAACCTTCTACTTAGCTTTAGAGAAGGCCTTACATAATTACTTGAAAGCGAAACTGCATATTGAAACTAGTGATTTTAATAAGGAAAAGATTGAAAACCTCCTAAAAGAACGTCATGTGGAGACGGCCGTAGTTTCAGATTTTATAGCCATTTTAGAGAGCTGCGAATTGGCACGATACACGCCAATTACTCAGGTTACAATGCAAAATGATTATGATAAAGCAGCCAAAACAATTTCATTAATAGATAAACAACTCAAATAATATGAGAGTCCTTACCATCTTACTTTTTTGTTGTTTTAGTGTTTTTGGATTTTCACAAAAAGACCAACAATTTGAAGCCGCTAACGCTTTATATAACGACGGAAAATATGCCGAGGCTATTGATAAGTATGAGGCCATTTTAGATGCTGAAACCCACTCAGCAGAACTTTATTTTAACTTAGGGAATGCCAATTATAAGCTTAATAATATTGCACCTAGTATTTATTATTTTGAAAAAGCCCTTTTATTAAACCCAAAGGATGAAGCGATTCAGAATAATTTAGCCTTTGCACAGAACATGACTATAGATGCTATAGAAACCGTACCGGATGTTGGGTTTTCTAGAATTATCAATAATATGGTTAACACCTTTAGTGCCGATACTTGGGCTAAAATAGCGGTATGCGGTGTGCTCTTGTTTGTGGTGATATTTTTGGCTTATCATTTTTCGTATTCGAGTGTAAAAAAACGGATTGCTTTTATCACCAGTGTGGTTAGCTTAATCATTGCCTGTTTGTCGGTGGCTATGGCATTTCAGAAATCGGCCTTAGACAAAAAGAATACTCCGGCTATAGTGTTTAGTCAAGAAAGTAGAGTTAAAACAGATCCTAATCCTAAAAGTGAGGAAGTCTTTAGACTGCATGAAGGAACTAAGGTTTGGGTTTTAGAAACTTTTGAAGATTGGAAAAAAATTAGATTGGCAGATAACTCTACCGGTTGGATTCCTTTTAAAGATATTAAGTTATTAAAAGATTTTTAGAGCGAATTTAACGCGCCGTTAAGGTCTAACCTATTATATTTGCAGCCTATGCAAAAACGTTCAAAATACAGGGTTTCTGTTTTTTTCTTCATATTATTTATGGCGTTACTTTCTGCGCCTTCTATAATTGCCTCTGTAGATGACTCTATAGACACCACTTGTTTTTTTAGTGTGAACGAAGAAGAAGATCAACTTAGTTTTAAATTGCTTTTCAATAAAAACGAAGAAGTTTCTGATACTGTATTTGAAAACCAATCGAACGAACATTTAGGCGAGTATACCTTTAAACAGTATCCTAAGCCCCACCTCAATTTAATTTCTCCTCCCCCCGACTACGTTTCATAATTTTTAGATGTTATAGGGACCCTCTTGGTCTCGAAAAAAAATTATTGAAAATTTGCTTTAGAGTCAACCGCTCTTCAGCACAAATTATTTATACATGTTTAAAACTTTAAAAAACGACTTGCCCGCAAGTGTCGTTGTATTTTTTGTGGCATTACCATTGTGTTTAGGTATTGCTTTAGCCAGTGGAGCCCCACTTTTTTCTGGTGTTATTTCGGGAATTATTGGAGGGATTGTTGTCGGTGCACTAAGTGGTTCTAAAATTGGAGTTAGTGGTCCCGCAGCAGGATTAGCCGCAATTGTATTAACTGCAATTGGAACCTTAGGAGGTTATGAAAACTTTCTTGTTGCCGTAGTGCTTGGAGGGGCTATTCAGTTGCTCTTTGGCGTATTAAAAGCCGGAATTATCGGTTATTATTTTCCGTCTTCTGTTATTAAAGGAATGCTTACCGGTATAGGTATTATCATTATCTTAAAACAGATTCCTCACTTTTTTGGTTACGATGCCGAGCCAGAAGGTGCTGATAGTTTTATTGAGGCTTCAGGTGAAAACACCTTTTCAGCCCTGTTAAATATCTTTGATAACCTTATTTTAGGCTCTATGGTAGCCGGATTTATAGCTTTGGCTATTTTGTTATTATGGAGTAATGTTTTAGCAAAAAAAGGAAAATTTTTTCAAATTATTCAAGGGCCTTTAGTGGCTGTAGTTATCGGGATTATCTTTCATGTATTAACTCAATCTAGTGAAGCTTTAAGTATTGCAGAATCTCATTTAGTAAGTGTTCCTGTGCCTGATAGTTTTGATTCGTTTCTAGGGCAGTTTAGCTTTCCTAATTTCAATGCAATATTTAATCCAGAAGTTTGGGTGGTTGCCTTTACCATTGCCTTAGTGGCCAGTTTAGAAACCTTACTGTGTGTTGAAGCTACTGATAAAATAGATCCGCATAAAAATGTAACACCAACCAATAGAGAGTTGTTAGCACAAGGAACCGGAAACATTATTTCTGGTCTTATAGGAGGCTTGCCAATTACGCAGGTTATTGTAAGAAGTTCTGCGAATATTCAATCGGGTGGACGTTCAAAATTATCGGCCATCATTCACGGGTTTCTATTACTAATCTCTGTGGTATCTATTCCAAGATTATTAAACATGATTCCGTTGTCTGTTTTAGCAGCCATTCTACTAATTGTAGGTTATAAATTAGCCAAACCCGCCTTGTTTATGCAGATGTATAAGTTAGGATGGAAACAATCGGTACCGTTTTTTGTAACCGTTTTAGGAATTGTATTTACAGATTTATTAGTTGGTATTGGTCTTGGTTTACTTGTAGGTATTGTTGTAATTTTATTGAAAAATTACCAAAACTCACACTTCTTGCATATAGAAGACCAAAGTAACGGTAAGCACAAAATAAAAATGACCCTAGCTGAAGAAGTTACCTTTTTTAATAAAGGAGCTATCTTAAAGGAATTAGATCGTCTTCCTGAAAATACGTATTTTGAATTTGATGTGACCAAAACACGTTATTTGGATTATGATATTATTGAAATCTTAGAAGATTTTGCCTTTAAAGCGAAAGAAAGAAATATAGATATCAAGTTGATTTCTAAGCGTGGAATTGTTGAAAATCCACCAAGTTTTATAGAGTTCTTTAAATTAAGACCCAAATCGAGTATTAGTTTAAGTTAAAAGATAGCACTATAAAAGAAAACAGGAAAGCTGCTGTTGCAATTGAAGACTTATGATGAAACTGTCGTCGCAGAATGTACAACAGCTAAACCTGAGCTTCACAGAACAAAAAAAAGAATTAAGACGTAAAAAAATACAGATGAAAGCACATACTAAGGAAACACAATCCACAATGACGCCTGATAAGGCTTTACAATTTTTAAAAGAAGGAAACGTAAGGTTTCAAAATAATTTAAAAGCGAATCGAAATTTACTTGAGCAAGTTAACGATACGAGTGAAGGGCAATTTCCTTTTGCGACAATTTTAAGTTGTATTGACTCTAGAGTTTCTGCAGAATTGGTATTTGATCAAGGTTTAGGAGATATTTTTAGTGTTCGTATTGCGGGTAACTTTGTAAATGAAGATATCTTAGGGAGTATGGAGTTTGCTTCAAAATTAGCTGGAACAAAATTAATTGTAGTTTTAGGACACACAAGCTGTGGGGCTATAAAAGGCGCTTGCGATGATGCTAAGCTTGGAAATTTAACTAAATTAATTGCTAAAATTAAACCTGCTGTAGAAGCGGTAAAAGAACCTCAAGAGGCGAGTTTAAGAAACTCTAAAAATTTAGCCTTTGTTGATGAGGTTTCACATATGAATGTCAATTTAACCATAAAACGAATCCACGATGAGAGCCCTGTACTTTCAGAAATGGAACAAAATGGAGAAATAAAAATCATTGGTGCTATGTATGATGTCAATACAGGTGCCGTAGAATTTTATGAGGCATAGATAGAGTCCAATAAAATTTACTCATATAGAAATGTAAAGGCAGCATGATCGTAAAAGGTCATGCTGACTTATTTATAATAGGACTGTTTTATAGCAGTAAGCGCTTATAAAAGAGATCATTTTACCTTTGGCCTTGTCATATTTAGTACATTTGAATAGGCAACGTCCTAAACCAACCTAAACGTAACACTATGGATATAGCAGATGTATTTAAGAATAATGCCAATTGGATAACGGGCAAACTGTCTCAGGATGCCGATTATTTTGAAAACTTAGGGAAAGGGCAAAAACCAGAGCTTTTATATATTGGTTGCTCAGATAGTAGGGTAACGGCTGAAGACCTCATGGGCTTAGGGCCAGGAGAGGCTTTTGTACATCGTAATATTGCCAATATGGTTGTGGGTACGGATGCTAATGGCATGTCTGTTGTAAATTATGCCGTTACCCATTTAAAGGTTAACCATGTCGTGGTATGTGGGCATTATGCTTGTGGCGGGGTCAAAGCCGCTATGGAGTCGTCCGATTTAGGTGTGCTCAATGGTTGGTTAAGAAATATAAGAGACGTTTACAGAATGCACAAGGAGGAGTTAAACGCCATAAGTTGTGAAGAACAAAAATACGATCGCTTAGTAGAACTCAACGTCAAGGAGCAATGTGTTAACCTTATTAAAACCGCTGCCGTACAAAAGGCCTATCGAGACCGTGGGCTTAAAGTACATGGTTGGGTGTTTGATGTGCACACAGGAGAACTAATAGATCTTAAAATAGATTTTGAAAAGTATCTCAAAGATATCATGGAAATTTACCATTTAGATTAAGCTTTTACACTTTTAAAACGCTTAATCCAACACAATAAAAAACTTTAATTAAGAGGCTTCCGTGGTCTCTTCAGTCATTTCCTTTTCTGTTGTTTCAGTAGCATCGTCTTCTGACTTTTTAATGATAGTTGGGAACAGTAGTGGTGCTAAAGACTTAATAGGACTGTAAAGTACACTTTTATCTAAGTCTTCTTTTTCCATAAAAGGTAAGGTGTCGTTCATTTTGGCAAAGACGCCTAAAAGAACACTTAAAATAAGACCAATTTTTAAAGCGCCAAATACAGCACCTGCAAGTTTGTTAATGATCCCTAAAGCGGCAAAATCTGCCAGTTTGGTTAGGGCTTTTCCGGCCAAACTAATGGTAAGCACAATAACCACAAACGTAATGGCAAATGCCACAATATTAATCGTTTTTATATTCCAATCTACTTTAGCTTGAAGAAAATCAGAGGCAAAACCACTAAAGTGAATCGCTCCCCATACGCCTAAAACTAATGCAACTAATGATGCAACTTCGACAAAGAAGCCCTTAAATAAACCGCGTATAAAGCCAAATAATAATAAGGCTGCTAAAATAATATCGATAACACTCATGCCATTGGTGGTTTAGACAAAAATACATGAATTTTTTAAGTTGAAAATCTAACTGTCTTCAAAAGCAAATGCCTTGAGTTAACATTATCAGTCCTTTTTTAGGATTTGTAGCCGATAACCGAATTCAAGCTCTATAAGTTTATTAACTTTGAAGCTTTAAATGGTGTTGAAACTTTAAACAACATAACGATTTATATTAATTAAAGGATTTCCGTTTTTCGGAAAAAAATGAACATGGCAAGAGACGAACAATTAAAAGAACGATGGGATTTAGTGGTTGAAAAACTCTCTAATCAGTTTGCAGATGGAGACCGTTTAGACCTCGATTCCATTATTTATTTAATAGGGGTGCAAGAGTTAGGACAGTTGCACCGAGAGTATAAAAAAGACCACAAGCTAGACCTAATGCATATTGCCATTTGCAAAGTCTTAGAACCCTATGGGTTTTACGAATTTGATTATGTAGATGACGACGGTTGGCCGCATTATAAAGTATTAGCACAATTACCACATCTAAAAGCAGGAGAGCAAAGTATTCTTATGAAAGAAGCTATTGTGAACTACTTTTTAGAAGCTGAATATATTGATTAATTTTTTAAGTAAACGACCACAATTGCAAGTCTTTTAACGGTGCAGACGTTTAAATATAAAAGGTCATTAATAGTATAACGGAGTACAAATACGTGTCAATTTTAAGCGGAATTTACCAAGAGCAGTACAAAACTGAAATTTCAAGTTAAAATAGCAATAGTAAAGCTTGCGGTATATCCTGTAATTTTTGTGTTTTTACGTTCATAATTCCTTAAATTTGCCACCTACTTTTAGAAACCATGATAGACAAGATAAAAGAACTTATAGCAGAAGCCGAAGCTTTTAAAGCCCAATCTAAAGAAGAAGTTGAAGCCTTCAGAATAAAATATTTAGGCTCAAAAGGCCATTTAAAAGCATTTTATGGCGAATTAAAAAACGTAGCGAATGATCAGAAGCGTGAATTCGGACAAATTATTAATGAGCTTAAAAATACCGCAGAGGCTAAGGTAAACACCTTAAAGGAAGCCTTAGAAAGTGCTGAGGAAGATAAAGGGATTTATGGCGACTTATCGCGTCCTAGTGAACCGATTGCCTTAGGCGCACGTCATCCAATCTCTATTGTTAAAAATGAAATCATAGATATCTTTTCTCGTATTGGTTTTAACGTTAGTGAAGGTCCGGAGATTGAAGATGATTGGCATAACTTTACCGCATTAAACTTGCCAGAATACCATCCGGCACGAGATATGCAGGATACCTTTTTTATTCAAACTGATCCTGATATTTTATTGCGTACGCATACCAGTTCTGTTCAGGTGCGTTATATGGAGAATAACCAACCTCCTATTAGAACAATTTCTCCAGGACGTGTGTACCGTAATGAAGCTATTTCGGCACGTGCGCACTGTTTCTTTCACCAAGTAGAAGGGTTGTATATTGATAAGGATGTAAGTTTTGCAGACTTAAAGCAAACCCTTCAATATTTTACCACAGAGATGTTTGGGAAATCTAAAATTAGATTGCGTCCGTCTTACTTTCCATTTACAGAACCTAGTGCTGAGGTGGATGTGTATTGGGGACTAGAAACAGAAACCGATTATAAAATTACTAAAGGAACGGGTTGGTTAGAAATTATGGGTTGTGGTATGGTAGATCCTAACGTTCTAGAAAATTGTGGTATAGACTCTAAAGAATACTCTGGTTTTGCTTTTGGTATGGGGATTGACCGTATTGCCATGTTATTAAACCAAATTAGCGATATTCGTTTATTAAGTGAAAATGATGTTCGTTTCTTAGAGCAATTTAAAAGTTCGCTTTAAGGTCTAAATAGTTTTTCGGTTGAATGTATAGCGAGATTTAAAGGTCGTAACGCGTTTTTTCTTTTAAACGCATTGGATTCCATTCTAATTAAAATATTCTCAAGGGTTCTTATCGCATTATTGATATAAGGACCCTTGTTTAGCATTACACACTCTGCATAAGCCCCAAGCGTGGCGTCACTAATCTCTGCACGAGTAGGAATGCCGGTTTTTGCTAAATTTTCTAAGACTTGTGTGGCCCAAATAACAGGAATATGAGCGGCTTCACAAATCCATAAAATTTGATTTTGTACTTCAGAAATCCGTTCAAAACCTACCTCTACCGCAAGATCTCCACGGGCAATCATCACCCCAATACTGTTGTGTTTCATGCCTTCTAATAATATTTCGGGTAAGTTTTCAAAAGCTTCAACATTTTCAATCTTAAAAATCACTCCGAGATTGCTAGCGTTGTGAAGATGGAGCTGCTCAAATAAAAAGCTCACATCTTCCTTATTACGAACAAAAGAATAGCCAAGCATATCGGCATGCGCACAGGCAAAAGGCAGATTGTTAATGTCCTTTTCGGTTAATGCCGGTAATTTGTATTTGGTATGCGGAAGGTTAATTCCTTTTTCAGAAGAGAGTTTCGATTTGTAACAGTCCGTTATTAAAAGCTCTACATCGGCTTCCGATTTTTTAAGGACCTGAGCCTTAATCATACCATCATCAAAAAACACGACATCATCGACTTTGATGTCATCAATAATTTCATGAAGTAACACCCCAATTTCGGCTTTTTCAATTTGAGTATTGGTGTGGTCAAATTTTGAGCCTTTCCCTTTGGTGCGACGCTTGGTTAAGATAATATGATCGCCCTTTTTTATGGCAATACTGTGTTTTATTTTACCATTATCATTTCTTATTTCTATGGTTGACGTTCTAAATTTTGGACCCGCTAGATCCATATAAATTTTAATATTAAAATGCGTTTGGTTATTAATTTCCTTAATGTAGTTCACCATCTGCGTCCAATCTTCAATACTATCATGACCTAAATTAATACGGGCTATTTCCATACCGTTTTCTGCCATTTCTCTAATGATGGCCTTGTCTTTGGCAGCTTGTTTAGGTAGTGTAACCATTATTTCAGCTAAATGCTTGGTACGGTTTCTTTTAAAGAGGGCATTGGCATTTTTTTTAACCAATTTTTTACTTTTCTTATAGCCAATGACTTCCATATGTGAATGCTCCGGTACTGGTAAGCCTTGTAAAAGTTTGAGGTTTCTAACCACGTTAAAGATGTTGCTGTACACATAACCTTCAGACGTTCTAATGGACGAGACACCAACCTCAGAGAGATGGTCTTGGTATTTTCTTAAGTCGTAGGTACGGAGCATTAAATAGCGACAAAGGTTTTTTGCACTAAGTTTATAGTTTTGATGTATTTCTGAGGTCACACGGTTAATATTGGACTCATTCGTTTCAAGCGTTTCTAAAATGGCTTCCAGTCCTTTAGTGAGTTTATTCAATTTCATAAGACAACAATTTTACACATCAATAAGCGCTGTAAAAGTACCGCCTTAAGGCGATTTAAATCATGATTTCCATCATAGTCTAAAGCGGTAAGAAGCCTAAAAGAAGAGGCGTCGGTTTTAGAAATTAAGAAGGCCTTTAGACGGTAAATACGGGATTTGTATTATTTTTGAAAATTGAATGAAAAAGTCATGCCTTAAAGCCTGAGATTATGAAAAAAGATATTGAAATTCCAGAAGTAAAAGATGTTCATGTTGCCGTAGTGCAAGAAAAGCATTTGGAGTATAAAACCTTAGATTGGAATGCCTATATCATTAATAATAGTGATGAAGATTTAGAAACTGTACTTATTGTAGCACGAGGTTATAGTGATACAAAAATTACACCTGTAATGCGTCATACCATTGCTAAGCTACCAGGCAGAAGCTATGCAAAAATTGAGTTTTTACAAGAGAAGGTTTTGGCTTTAAATAACGAGTTTAAAATCACCTATTTTATAGGTAACCAAATGTTTGATAAAAGCTATTTGTTTAGAAAGAATACTATTAATGAAAAAGCATTACAAACGGTGCCGTTAATGCAGTTAAAGGGCATATTGGTAAAATAAAAAATTCCTGCCGAAGCAGGAATCTTAATGAGGTTATATTAATGATGACAAGGCTTAATCAAGCTTGTCAACTAATTTTTCAAAGACTTTTTTAGGGTTTTTGTTTTCATAAAGAATGTCGTAAACCGCTTTAATAATCGGAAGCTGTGTTTTACGCTTATTTTTTTTGTTTAAATCGTGTGCACTTTTTGTGGCATAATACCCTTCAGCGACCATATTCATTTCCATCTGAGCAGATTTTACGGTATACCCTTTACCAATCATACTTCCAAACATACGGTTACGAGAAAAGACGGAATAACCCGTCACTAATAAATCCCCTAGATAGGCTGAGTTATTAATGTTTCGTTTCATCTTATGGCGCTTTTTAATAAAGCGTTTCATCTCACGGATGGCATTACTCATTAATACACTTTGGAAATTATCGCCATAACCCAATCCATGCGCAATTCCGGCTGCAATGGCGTAGATATTTTTTAGCATAACAGCATATTCAATACCAATTACATCATCGCTAGTTTTTGTCTTTATATAAGAACTAGAGAGGTTTTTAGCAATGGCTTCAGCTTTTTCTTTATCGGCACAAGAGATGGTAAGGTAAGATAAGCGTTCTAAAGCGACTTCTTCTGCATGACAAGGCCCTGCGATGACCGCAATATGATCAAAAGGAATTTTGTAAATATCGTGGAAATGTTCTCCAACTAATTTTCCAGATTCGGGCATAATACCTTTTACGGCTGAAACAATAGTCTTGTTGCTAATATCTACATTGAGTTGTTCTAATTCTGAATGAATAAATGCAGACGGAATAACAAAGATTAAGACATCGGCCCATGCTGCAATTTCATTAATGTCGTTGCTTAATTTTAATTGTTCTGTATGAAATTCTACTGAACTTAAATAACTTGGGTTATGCTGCTCTTTTAAGAGGTGCTCTTTGGTGTAAGCGCTTCGCATATACCAACCAATTTCATCTAAATTCTCGCTGAGCATTTTTACAATCGCTGTTGCCCAACTTCCGGCGCCAAAAACGGCATATTTTTTAGTGTCACTCATAGTGATATATTCAATTTTGTATTTCAAAAATACGGAAAATTAAGGGAAAAATCTCTGAGGAATTTTGTTATGTTAGCGTTAAAATTACTGTATTTACAGGCCCTTAAAGCCTTCAGGGATTTAAAATCTTCGTTGTATGGAAATCCCTTAAATAGGTTTTGGCACGTGTTTTGAAATGCTCTTAACAAGTAACTTTAAAACCTTGAGATTATGAAAACAACAAAACTACTCTTAGGATTCGCATTTATAGCCACTCTATTTACTTCTTGTTATACCGAGGAAGTTTACATTAATAATGAATCCTCCTTATCTCTAAACCAGTTATTAAATTCTTACGATTTGTGGTATGTTGATATTAATGCAACTCAAGGTTATGGGGAAACTCCTTTTCTTCAAATGGCTTTTACAATAACATTTGATAATGGTCGTTTGTATGCAAATAATAATTTGGTGGGAATTGGTAATCAAGGTAATGGTTATGGTGTGCATATAGGAAGTTATGACGCCTACGACATGATTTTAGATACCGACCATGTTATTGATGGTTATGATAGTTTTGATGTTTATCAAATTGATTATAATACCATTGAATTATTTAACCCTTATAACAATACCTCTTATTTTTTACACGGTTACCAAAAGTCTACGTTTGATTATAACTTTGTGTTTTACGATAATATTCATTATTTTCTTCAGGAATATGATGCTTGGGAAAAAATCTATACCAGTCATCATGGTGCGCTAAACGACTTTGATAGTGAAAACTATTTGCAGTTTTTAGCGGGAGGAAATGATGATACTTTTAAAAGCTCTCAAGACTTTAATGTGTATAATACCAATGCTATTTACTGGGACTTTATTGGCGATTATAGTGTAGGGAATATTTCAGGGAGCAGTTACCTTAAAACATTAACATTAGATTATGATTATTTCGACAATGAATTCTTCGAACTCACCGTTATTAATGATAGTACTATTGAGTTGTATCATGCCAGTTCTGGGACAACCTATCGTTTTAATGGTCGTGGTTATATTGCTTATTACAGAAGTTCTGATGCGGACGGAAAATCGGCAAATACCGAATTAGACCGTAAAAAACGAAAACAACAAACAGCGAAAGTAGAGAATACAAGAACCAATACACGAAGCTAAATTTGGTTGGTTATTTAGCTTCGAGATACTCATCCGGATATTAGTTTTGGATGAGTATTTTTTTTGTGGCCATATCAATACTTCGCCCAGATATTAACCAAAAAAATCCAACACAGGAGGTGTTGGATTTTTAATTTTAAAGTCAATGGATTTTAAATTTCTGTATTTACCCATTTGTATAAGGTGGCATAGAGCTCATCTTTTATTATAGGTTTAGAGAGGAATCCTAAACAGCCTTTTTGGTAGCAACGTTCCTTTTCATCGGGCATAGAATAGGCCGTTTGCATTATGATCTTAGCCTTTGGATTAATATTTAAAATTTTACCCATAGCTTCAATACCACTCATGGTAGGCATTCTAATATCTAGTAAAACAATATCAATTTGTTCGGTTTCTCTGTAGATTTCTACAGCCTCCCAACCTGTTTTAGCAAAGAGAACATTGGCTTCAGTATCCTTTAATACAATTTTGAATAATAATCGTATTAAGGAGTCGTCTTCAGCAATTAAAACCGTTTTTCCTTTTAAGAAATTCTTTTCTTTAGGAAGTGTGGCTTGTGTAGGTTCTGCACTAGACTCGGCATACTTTACAGGAATAGTGAATTCAAATAAGGTACCTTTATGTTCTTCAGAACTTACTGTGATATCACCACCTAATAAGGTAAGGATACCTTTACAAATGGTAAGGCCTAAACCAGTCCCGCCGTATTTGGCATTACTTTCATAATTGAGTTGTTTAAACCGTTCAAAAATTTCTAATTGCTTGCTTTTTTTAATACCAATACCATTATCCTGTACAAAGAACTTTATCTCATTTTCTACGAGGTCGAATCCGAAGGAAATTTCTCCTTTTTCTGAGAATTTTAAAGCGTTGTTTAAAAGATTAGAAACCACTTGTTGTAAGCGTTGTCCATCTGTAATAATGCGTAAATTCTCAATAGGAATATGGGTTCTAAAGACAATGTCTTTTTTATGTTTGGCAATTTTTAGCTGGTTATAGGTGATTTCTAAATTAGCAATTAGACTAGAAATATTACACTCCTTAAACGTTACTTTCAGTTCGTTAGACTCTATTTTTGCAATATCGATGATGTCATCAATAAGATTAAGGAGTTGTTTAGAATTCCCATCTATAATTTCTAAATATTTAAAGCGTTCTTCCTTCGTTAGGCTATCGTTCTTTAATAATTCAGAAAATCCTAGAACTCCATTCATTGGAGTTCTAATTTCATGACTCATATTGGCTAGGAAATAGTTTTTATGAAGATTGGCTTCTTCTGCTATTTTTCTAGCATTGATAAGTTCTACTTCGGCATTTTTATGCTTGGTAATATCTTGCGCAGCACCTCTTAAGCCAATAATTTCCCCTTCTTTGTTCTTCACAGCTTCTCCTTGAGCCTTAATCCAGATTTCTTGGCCTTCAAAATTATAAAGGTTGAGTTCTAACTCGTAAGGAACACCTTGTTTTTGTGTTTTCTCTACGGCTTCAGATAAGCGTTTCCAACTTTCTTCGGTAAAAATATCTTGTTGCTCAATGTAGGTTGGTGGAGGGGTGTTAGGATCTATTCCAAAAATATTAAAGAGTTGACCCGTCCATGTCACAGCGTTTGTATTGATATCTAAATACCAGCCACCAACACTAGTTAATTCTTGAACTCTATTAAGTTCATTTTCACTTTTACTTAAAGCTTCTTCTTTATTTTTCAGATCTGTATAATCCGAAATGGTTCCTGCAAATTCTCCTTTTTTAGGAGAGAAAATATTAATGAAATAGTGTTTTTTAGACTCCGGAATATAGATTTCAAAGATTTGGTTTTCGCCCGTTAAAGCCGTTTTACCGTATCTTGAAATCCAATTGTTAGGATCGTCTCTTAACTCTGGACGCAGGTTTAAAATGCGTTTGCCTATGATGTCTTCGGTTTTTAAATTTAGGATTTTTTCAAAAGCCGGATTAATATCGATGTATTCCCAATCTATAGGTTCATCTTTCTCATTAGTGATAATTTTAGCATGCATAAAACCTTCATTAAGGTTTTGAAACAGCTTCTGGTACTTTCTACCTGTTTCAACAAGTTGTAATTCCGTTTCTTTGAGCTTATTAATATTGTTAAGTGTAATTACAACCCCATTAATAAGCTTATTAGAGGTTATAAATGGGCTAATACGTAATAAGTAATAATTCCCATTTTGGTCGTTTACCTGTTTTTCAACGATTTTTAATTTTTCTAAAACATACTTTGAATCTTCTATAATAGAGTTTCTAGTATCCTCTTTAAAATTAGATGTAAAGCTAGATAGCGTGCGGCCTAAGTCTACTTCATCTAAATTAAATACCGCTTTTAGCGCTGGTGTAAATTTTCTAATTCTTAAATCGGTATCTAAGAATAAGGTGGCAATTTGGGTGTTGTCTAAAAGGTTGGTAATATCATTATTAAGATTGGTAAGCTCCTTATTTTTTTCTTGCATTTCGGTGTTTACCGTATACAATTCTTCATTTACAGATTGCAGCTCTTCATTGGTACTCTGAAGCTCTTCATTAGAGGCCATTAGTTCTTCGTTAGAAGATTGCAGCTCTTCGTTACTGGTCTCTAACTCTTCAATAGCATTTTGTAACTCGATCTTCGCAATTTTAAGTGCCGTTTCTAAATCTTCTAATCGTTGGTTAGAAACTTCATCTAAATCAATATTCGCTAAAACAAGCGGGGTCTTATTTGTTACAGGAACATCATTAGTGAACTCAATTAAATAACAATTATTGAGGTCTTTATAATTCTGGGATTTATGAAATTTTAAGTCAAAGGTGTAGCTCTGTCCTGCAATTACATTATTAATACCTTCAATTACCACATCTACTTTATTGGCTTCTACACGTCGGATACCGCTTCTAATGATGATAGCAATATCTGGACTTACCATTTTTAATAAGTTATTCTGAAAAATTCCAGAATTGTGTGATAAGCGTTTTCCGGCATCGCCATTAATGAATAAAATATTGAAATCTTCATCAATAAAGATGGATGCTGGACTAAATTTCTGACTTAAATATTTATGAAAAATAAGTTCAGGATTTTCCTTTAAACTTACAGGAGGTGTACTCCGTGGCGTTTCTGGGTGTTTATAAGAAAGCGTGGTAATCCGATCTAAATTAGAACTGTGTGACGGAATTTGTTTTGCAAGTGCAATATTCTGAAAAATCTTCCATTTTACATCAATGGTTTTAAAGAGTTTAGCCGTTTCTCCTAAAGATTCGCTATTCCCTAAAAATAAATAAGAGAATTGATTTAATGCAAATTGAAAATTATACATTACCTTCTTTTGAATTTTAGAATCAAAATAGATGAGTAAGTTTCTACATGAAATAAGATCCATTTTTATAAATGGTGGGTCTTTAATTAAATTGTGATTAGAAAAGACAATTTTTTCTCGGACACGGTTTATAATTTGAATTTTATCCCCATGTTTAATGAAATATTGATCGAGATAAGGTTTTTCTATTTCATTAATAATGTTAACATGGTAAACACCAAGACTAGCAATAGCTAAAGCTCTTGGGTCTATATCCGTAGCAAATATTTTATACTCTAAATTAATTTGATGGGTACGTAAATAATTGTCGATTAACATGGCTAAAGAGTAAACCTCTTCCCCTGTAGAACAACCGGCCACCCAAACGCGTATGGTGTTTTCTTTATTTTTGTTTTTACAAATTTCAGGAATCACTTTGTTCTTCAATTGCTCAAAGGCCTCTGTATCTCTGAAAAAGCGTGTAACCCCGATTAAAAAATCTTCTTTTAAAGATTGTTGCTCATTAATATTGCTACTTAAAAATGTCGCATAGTCATAAATGTGGTCAATACTGTTAATGTTCATTCGCTTTTCAATGCGTCGTAAAAGCGTGTTCTTTTTATACTCTCTAAAATCTATGCCAGAGAATTTGAAAACGATGGTAAGGATATCGTTAATTAAAGTTTCGTTTGAAGGATGTTTATCAAAACCTTCACGAAGTAGTGGTCGGCTTAAAGGATTTTTATGGATAATCTCTGCAATCTTCGCTGGGCTTAAGATGTAGTCTGGTGTATTTGTTAAAATAGCCGAATTTGGCATGCCATCAAACTGTGCCGTTGAAGGATCTTGAACAATGGTTGTACCACCACCTTCTTTTATAGTTTTAAGACCTCTAGAGCCATCAGAACCTGTTCCCGATAAAATAACGCCAATAGAATGGTCTTTATACTCTTCACCTAAGGTATGAAAAAAGATATCTATAGGCAGGTTTAAATTATGTTTAGGCCCTTTGTCTAACAAGTAGAGTTGCGTGCCTTTGATATGCAAATTTTTACTCCTTTGGTTTAAGTAAATACAATTAGGTCTTATAGTTTGTTTATCCTCTGCCGTATAAATTGGCATTTTTGTATGCTTACTAAGTAATTCTGGCATCAAACTCTTAAAGTCTGGCGATAAATGCTGAATGATTATAAAGGCCATTCCAGTGTCGTTAGGCATGTGATCAAAGAGGTTTTGAATAGCATCTAAACCTCCTGCCGAGGCGCCTATACCAACAACATAAAATTTGGGGTCGTTATCTTTCATTTATTAGGGGTTGTTTTGGGTAAAATGTACGTAAAATCTATTGGGCTATAGAGGTACAAGAGTTTTTATTGTGGTTGATTTAAAGACTTACGAAAAAAGCTTAAAGGGGTTTTGTAAAGCTAAAAAAAAGGATAAACAGGTTTAACGTTATAGCCATTGTATAATTTGTGTTCCTATTCAGAGTTCTAGCTGCAGGTATTATTTATTTTCAAGTTTTAAGCCCTTACAGATTTGTAACGTTGGGTGATCGCTTTTTCATCATACCTTGTTCTGTAATACATATAAATAGGAATATCATTCAAGGGATTATTAAAACTTGATGGTTTTACATGATGCGTAAAGCGTATACCATTCTTTGATTTACGACATATGGCATAAGAAGCTTTAGTGGCAAACATTGCTGGTAAAGACATCGCTGTTTCACCACAATTTGAAGTAGAAAAGGTCATAAAGTAGTTCTAAAAGAGTCAAATATAACTATAAAAACAGGTAATTTAACGATAATTTATATTATGTCTAGATTATGAAACTGTAATTAATAGGAAAATAGTTTTCAAAAAAGGCCTTTAAAACTTGTAGATAAATACCTAAAATAGTTTTTTTAAGGCCAATTCTAAGCCTTCATAATTATAGGGTTTAGCCACAATATTTTTAGAAGCATCTAATAAAAAATAGGTCGGAGTTGCAGAAATCCCATAAGTTTTCACAATTGGATTCTCCCATTTGTTAAGTCCTTTGGTGTGGATAAACATAGGGTACTGTTTAATTTCTTTCTCCCAATGGCTTTTCTCATTCTCTAAACCAAAGGCTACAACTTTTAATTCTGGATGGTTGGCTACTAATTTTTTTACTAGTGGTAACTCATTTAAACAGTGGCTACAGGTGCTACTCCAAAAAATTAATAAATAATGTTTCGCCCCTTCTAACTGATGTAAACTTGTTTTCGTGTCGCTTAATTGAATTTCAAAATCTGGAGCTAAGGCACCAATATGCGTATTTTTATAAGCAATAAGCATTTCTTCCAAATCTATATTTTTTGTTTGCTTTGCCAATTCTAAAAGGTAAGTATTTGTTATATAATTGGCCATGTTAGCATGGTCTAAGTCCACAAAGGTTTGCCAAAGCATTTGTAATAAGCTGGTTTTAATTGGTAAATCGTCATTGCCAATAGCCAAAGCAACATCGTCTATGTGAGATTTGTAAACCGTTTCATCAGGGTTCATAACCATATTAAACACGTAGGCGGTTACACGATCGGTTAAATAAGACGAACTCTGTAATAAGGCATCGCTAAAATCTACTTGACTTAAAAAATGAGCCTTTAAATGTTTGGAGTATGTACTTATATCTTCGTAATCTGTTGGAATATAAGGTCTGTTAGCTTTAATAAAACGGACGACCAATTTACCTTCTGCTAATTCTTCATACGCCGTTTGTGTGTCTTTAAGGGTTTTAAATATGGCCTGAAAACCTTTTTTGTCTTTATTCTTTTTTCCGTAATAATTACTAATAGTTTGGTTAATCATTTCCATACTCTTAAGATAAGAGTCCCAAAGTTTATTTTCTTCGGAAATGGTAAATTGAACGCCTTTTTCTAAACTGAAGTTGAAAGCAACCTGTTCCTTTCCATCATAAATAAAATCGAAATTATTCTCCTCAGGAGGCGTGGCATAAACAATTTTATAAATCCCTGGAGTTAGCGTAGAATCTAAGTCAATTTTAAAATGGCCTTCGGCATCTAATTGACCTCGGTCTATATAATTAGCCCTTTCTGGAGTAGCATGGTAAAGAAAAGCATAGCTATAATCTTCAGCAGGCGTAAATGTCCCTTCTACACTTTGAGCAAATGTTAAAACGGGTAAAACTAATAGGAGGACAAGTAAGTTTTTCATGATGTGTAGTCTTTTCAAATTCTAGGCTAAGGGGCGCAATGTGTAATGCCTTAGGTCTTGTTGTAAAAGTAACGGATATATTCGACTTCAAAATAATCAGTTTTAAATATTTAACAGGAATTTCTGACTTTTGGCTAAGGGTGAACCTATTTCATCATTTTACAATGTAAAGTGTTAACCCTATTCCTATTTAGAACGAATGCTTTCTATGATGACGGTGGCAAGGATCAAGCTTCCTCCAATAAATGTATTTACTGTTGGAATCTCGTTTAAAAACAAATAAGCGATTAAAATGCCAAAAATGGGCTGAGAGCTCCCAATAATACTCGCAGTGCTAGCCTTAAAATACTTTAGGCTTTTCACAAACATAGTATGGCCAATAGCGGTGGTTAAAATCGCTAATATTAACACATACGGATATTGGTTGCTAATCGCTGAGGTTCCCATAAAATAAAGGGCGGGAGCGAGAAGAATGGAAAGAATCAATACTTGGAAAAACATAATCATGGTGCTATTGTAACTGGCTACATGATCTTTAAGCAATAGTATTCTTACGGCATAGCAAAGGGCCGATAGAAGCCCGAGCAAAAGCCCTTGTAGATGGCTGCTTTCTAGATTGAATTCTGGAGCTAAAATATAAATCCCTATGAGGACGAGGCCACCCAAAAGAAGGTGGATCGGATCTCGTTTTGACTTTGTAAAGAGCGGTTCTAAAAGTGCAATCATTACCGGAAAGGTAAACAGAGACAGCATCCCAATGGCTACATTAGATAGTTTTAGGGCATAGAAATAAAAAATCCAATGCCCGCCTAGACATAATGCGGCAATAAAAAAAGTACCCCGGTCTTTTTTGTTCTCGACTTTTAAAGAAATGCCTTTGTAGCGGCAAAAGCCCCATAAAATGATAGCCGCCAAAAAGGAGCGCCACCAAATAATAACAGGAGGGGGTAAGTTAATGTACTTTCCTAACGGTCCAGAGGTGCTAATAAAGATGGTGGCAATACTAAGTAATAAGAGGTTATTTAAATGATGCTTTTCATTCATTAGATATCCTTTAGGGCTCGCAATGCTTGTTTGGTATTCTTTATATTTTCAAAGGTAATGAGTAAGCGTAAGCCTTTTCGGGTTTGCTTTTCCTTTATGGTACAACGTCCGGCGTTCATTTGAACAAATTGCATCACCTTAGAGAAATCGGCACTTTGGTAAAAACTACTGTGTTGGTCTTGAATAAAATAACCAATCATTTTATCTTGTTTCATAATAAGTTTCTCAATTCCCATTTTGGTGGCAATCCATTTTAAACGGACACTATCAAAAAGATCAGAAACTTGTGTTGGGAGCTCCCCAAAACGGTCAATAATTTCACTTTCAAAAGTGCTGAGTTCTTCCTCGTTCTTAATCCCATTTAATTTGGTATAAAGGTTAAGGCGTTCAGTGATATTATTGATATAATCATCAGGAAATAACAACTCAAAATCGGTATCTATAGTGATATCTTTTACATACGTTTTAGGTTTACCATCGTCTTTGTAAAGCTCTGAAAACTCCGTTTCTTTTAATTCCTCAATAGCTTCATTGAGTATTTTTTGATAGGTGTCAAAACCAATATCGCTAATAAATCCACTTTGTTCACCACCTAATAAGTCTCCGGCACCACGAATTTCTAAATCTTTCATGGCAATGTTAAATCCGCTACCTAACTCGGTAAACTGCTCTAAGGCCGAGATTCGTTTTCGAGCATCAGAGGTCATTGCAGAATATTCTGGAGTAATAAAATAACAGAAGGCTTTTTTGTTGCTTCGCCCTACACGGCCACGCATTTGGTGCAAGTCACTTAACCCAAAATTATTCGCATTATTAATAAAAATAGTATTGGCATTAGGGACATCTAATCCACTTTCAATAATGGTTGTACTGACTAAAACATCAAAATCCCCGTTCATAAAACCAAGCATCAGATTTTCTAGTTTTTTTCCATCGAGTTGGCCGTGACCTATTGCAATCTTAGCATCTGGAACTAAGCGCTGAATCATGCCTGCAACTTCGCGGATGTTTTCAATCCTATTATGGATAAAAAAGATTTGTCCACCACGCTGAATTTCATAACTCACCGCATCGCGTATGGTTTCTTCATTAAAACGAATTACATGACTTTCTATAGGGTAGCGATTTGGTGGAGCCGTATTAATTACCGATAAATCTCGAGCCGCCATTAAACTAAATTGTAGGGTTCTCGGGATTGGAGTAGCGGTTAAGGTAAGGACATCTACATTCTCTTTAATGGTCTTCAGTTTTTCTTTAACAGCAACGCCAAATTTCTGTTCCTCATCGACAATAAGAAGTCCTAAGTCTTTAAATTTCACGTTTTTATTAGCGAGTTGGTGGGTGCCAATAATAATATCTACACTTCCTTTTTCTAAACCTTCTAAGGTTTCGCGCTTTTCTTTTGCCGTTCTAAAACGGTTAACGTAATCTACGGTTACTGGAAAATCTTTAAGACGTTCCTTAAAAGTACGCGCATGCTGATACGCTAAGATGGTGGTTGGTACTAAAACAGCCACTTGTTTTCCGTTATCTACAGCTTTAAATGCGGCTCTGATGGCAACTTCCGTTTTTCCAAAACCAACATCTCCACATATTAAACGATCCATAGGGCGCTCACTTTCCATATCGGCTTTGATATCTGCGGTAGAGGCCATTTGGTCTGGGGTGTCTTCATAGACAAATGAGGCTTCTAGCTCTAGTTGCATATGACTATCGGGAGCGTATTGAAATCCTTTTTTAAGTTTCCGCTTGGCGTATAATTTTATAAGGTTAAAAGCAATTTCTTTAACGCGAGACTTGGTCTTTTGTTTTAAGGCTGTCCACGCTTTACTTCCTAATTTATAAACCGTTGGAGGTTTACCATCTTTACCATTAAACTTGGTGATTTTATGTAAAGAGTGAATGCTGAGGTAGAGAATATCGCGTTCGCCATACACTAACTTTATCGCTTCTTGCTTTTTGCCTTCAACATCTATTTTTTGCAGGCCTCCAAACTTTCCAATCCCGTGATCGATATGCGTTACATAATCACCTATTTCTAGATTGGTGAGTTCTTTAAGGGTAATGGCTTGCTTTTTAGCATAACCGTTTTTAAGCTGAAATTTATGATACCGATCAAAAATTTGATGATCGGTATAGACCGCAATTTGTTGTTCGGTATCTACAAACCCTTGGTATAAGGAAAGTACAACCGTTTTATAATGCACTTCTTGCTCGGCATCGTCAAAAATATCATGAAAACGTTTGGCTTGCTGCTCACTAACACAAGAAATATAGTTGGTAATACCGTTGGCGTGGTTGGTATTTAAATCTTCTATTAACAGGTGAAACTGCTTATTAAATGACGGTTGCGGTGTGGTATAAAAGGCAATGAGTTGCTGTGCAAATAAGGCATCGGTTCCAAATTCAACTAGAGTATAGTCTAAAAACTGACGTTTTAATAACTCTGAATTACAGAATAACTCCTCAGGAGAGGCGTGCTTCATTTCAGAAGATAAACTTTTAAAAGCTTCTTCTGCTTTACCGTAAAAGTCATCAATTCTAGAAAAAATAAAGGATGCATTTTTAGTAAAAACTACGGTATTATTAGCAATGTACTTTAAAAAACTCTGGCGTTGTTCGGCCATAAGTTTGTTTGCCACATTGGGGATAATACTCACTTTTTTAATGCGCTCTGTAGATAATTGGGTTTCTACATCAAAGGTTCTAATGCTGTCTACTTCATCTCCAAAAAATTCAATACGGTAAGGCTCGTCATTAGAGAACGAAAACACATCTACAATACCACCTCTTACAGAGAAATCACCCGGTTCTGTAACAAAATCTACACGTTTAAATTTATATTCAAACAATACCTCATTAACAAAATCGATACTTAAATCGTTACCAACAGCAATTTTTAAGGTGTTCTTTTCCAATTCCTTTTTGGTCACCACTTTTTCAAAAAGCGCATCCGGATAGGTTACAATAATGCAAGGTTTTTTACGCGAATTGATACGGTTTAAAACCTCGGCACGTAGAAGAACATTGGCGTTATTGGTCTCTTCAATTTGGTAAGGTCTCCGGTAGCTTCCAGGATAGAACAAGACATCTTTAGTGTTAATAAGCTGTTCTAAGTCGTTCAGGTGGTAAGCGGCTTCTTCCTTGTCGTTAAAAACCAGTAAAAAAGGTTTTTCTGCCGTTTTATAGGCTTCGGCAACGGCAATTGAAAAAGAGGATCCTATAAGACCTTTTAAGTGTGTTTTTGTTTCGTTTTGGGCAATAGCAGTTTGCAGATTCTGCAACTGCAAAGTCTGTGCGAATGTTTGGGTGATAGATACTTTACTCAAGTTTCTGTGTTTGGAACTGCAAATATAAAATTTTTGAAGTGCCCAATACTGATAATTCTTTTGAATAGAATTATATTTGTTCAGAATTAGTATTAAGAGAATTTAAACAACAATAAAAAATATGTCATTTTCAGATTTATTCGATAGCGGATTTAAAACACGTAATGAAGATCATTTTGCTGCCATCGTTAGAGTTGCAATGAGTGATGGTGTGATTACCGATA
The DNA here is from genome assembly GCF_003337305.1 of Winogradskyella arenosi. Lineage (GTDB taxonomy): Bacteria > Bacteroidota > Bacteroidia > Flavobacteriales > Flavobacteriaceae > Winogradskyella > Winogradskyella arenosi. Next base: position 688,171 of record NZ_QPJO01000001.1, read on the forward strand.
AAGAAAAAGCTTTTTTAGATCGTTTAGCAACACGCTTAGATATTTCCGCAGAGGATTACGAAAAAATATTAAAAGATTATAAAACGCATCCTATCAATCCACCAACTTCATATGATATGCGTTTAGAGCGTTTATACGATTTAGCGCGTATGGTTTGGATTGATGATATTGAAGGGCCAAACCAACATTGGTTACTAGAAAAATTATGCGTTGGTTTAGGTTTTCATGCTCAAAATGTAAGATATATTGCTGATAAAGCCTTAGCTCTTGCTTATGATAAAGTTGATGCTGATACCTTTATTAACGAAATGAAAAACATGAACAAATAGATTATCTGTTTGTTTGTATTGTATAAAAAAAGCAACCTCAATAGGGTTGCTTTTTTCGTTGTTGTTTATAAAGTTGCAAAAATTAATCTTCAGCATTTCGCATAAATTCTTCAGCTTTTTCTACCATATTTTTACTTCCGCAGATAAAAGGGACACGTTCGTGTAATTTTTTAGGTTCAATATCCATAATTCGTGTAAAACCGTCACTCGCTTTACCATTAGCTTGTTCCGCTAAAAAGGCCATGGGGTTACATTCATAAAGTAAACGTAGCTTTCCATTTGGGTTTTTAGAGCTTTTAGGGTACATATAAATACCACCTTTAATCATATTTCTATGAAAATCGGAGACTAAAGAACCAATATAACGGCTTGTGTAAGGGCGGTCACCTTCCTCTTCTTGACAATATTTGATGTATTTTTTAATTCCCGTAGGAAAATGTGAGTAGTTCCCTTCGTTAACCGAATAGATATGACCGTCTTCGGGGAATTTCATGTCTGGATGCGATAAGTAATACGACCCAATTGCAGGGTTTAATGTAAATCCGTTAACGCCATGGCCTGTTGTATAAACTAACATGGTTGAGGTTCCGTAAACAACGTATCCTGCTGCAACTTGAGCACTTCCTTTTTGTAAAAAATCTTCAATTTTTACGGGTGTACCAATTGGGGTAACACGGCGGTAAATAGAAAATATAGTTCCTACAGAAACATTAACATCAATATTAGAAGAGCCATCTAAGGGGTCTATTAATACCACATATTTATTTTGGTAGTTTTCATCTTGACTGTTAATTGCAATAAAATCATCTTCTTCTTCACTAGCAATACCACAGACAATATTTCTTTTGGTTAAGGTCTGAATAAACTTGTCATTAGCATAGACATCTAGTTTTTGCTGGTCTTCACCTTGAATATTAGTTTCCCCAACCGCTCCAATAATATCTACGAGACCAGCCTTGTTTACTTCGTGATTCACAACCTTGGCTGCTAGGCGAATAGAGTTAAGAAGCCGAGAAAGTTCTCCAGATGTATATTTAAAAGCACTTTGATTTTCAATAATAAATTCCCCTAAGGTTTGGTTTGGTTGCGACATGAAGTATGAGATTGATTAATACCTCACAAATATCGTATTTTTTAACAAACTATATCGTTTTCGTAGCTTAAAAAAATTGTTTAATAAGACGAGTTTAGACTATCTTTGAGGTTTTTATTTAGATAATGGGACAACCAAGATTAGCAATTAAACAAGATATGCCACGAGTTTTAGAACTCATCCAAGAGTTGGCAACTTTCGAAAAAGAAGCGGATGCTGTAGAGGTTACCCTAACCGATTTAGAGCAAGATGGTTTTGGACCGCATCCTAAATTTACGTGTTTTGTCGTTGAAGCCGAAGGAAAAGTGGAAGGTATTGCCTTGGTCTATCCGCGTTATTCCACTTGGAAAGGCGGTATTTTACATCTAGAAGATCTTATTGTAAGTGAAAACTCAAGAGGTTTAGGCCTAGGAACGCAACTTTTAAATGCTGTGGTGAGTTATGGACAACAATTAGGCGTTAAACGCGTTAGTTGGGAAGTTCTAGATTGGAACGATCCTGCGATTGCTTTTTATGAAAGTAAAGGAGCGGACGTAAAGCGCGATTGGAATGTGGTGCATCTAGATGAAAACGGAATTAAAAATTACTTAGAACAATTATAATGCGCATTTTTAAGTTTGGTGGTGCCTCTGTTAAGGATGCAAATGGAGTAAGAAATGTAGCGAAGGTTTTAAAAACAACAGGGTATGATAATACCTTAGTGGTCATTTCTGCTATGGGGAAAACGACCAATAGCATGGAGCTGGTGATAAAGTCCTATTTTGAAACTAAAACGGCTTTACCAAATGCCATCCATGAAGTGGTTAAATACCATGATAGCATTTTAAAAGATCTTTTTACGAATGATCGCCATCAAGTTTTTACGGACGTAAAAGCGCTTTTTGAAGATTTAAATCTCTTTTTTAAAACAAATAAATCCCCTGATTACAATTTTGTTTATGATCAGGTTATCGGTTATGGCGAATTAATTTCAACGACCATTGTAAGTCATTACTTTAATGAAATTGGGATTAAAAATCAATGGAACGACGTTAGGGAGTTTATTAAAACTGATAATTATTACCGCCATTCTAATGTAAACTGGGAAGCCACTCAGAAAAATATTGCCACACATTTAAAACCTTCTGTTTTAAATATTACACAAGGATTTTTAGGGAGTGATGCCAATAACTTTACGACTACTTTAGGGCGTGAAGGCAGTGATTATACGGCCGCTATTTTTGCCTATTGTTTAAATGCGAGTAGTGTTACCATTTGGAAAGATGTCCCAGGCGTATTAAACGCAGATCCGCGGTATTTTGAAAACGCACAACTGCTGAACCAAATTTCGTATAGAGAAGCCATTGAGTTGGCCTTTTACGGCGCTTCTGTAATTCATCCTAAAACCTTACAACCTTTACAGCGCAAAGAAATTCCCTTGTATGTAAGATCCTTTTTAAACCCTGAGGCCAGCGGTACTTGCGTCAGTAAAGGAAAAGCTATAGAGCCCGAAATTCCTTGTTTTATAGTGAAGAAGAATCAGACATTAATTTCGTTATCATCCTTAGATTTTTCGTACATTATGGAAGATAATATTAGTGATATTTTTAATCTGTTGCACTTGTATAAAATGAAGGTTGATGTGATTCAGAATTCCGCCATAAGTTTTTCGGTTTGTATAGAGAATTTATACGATAATTTAGAGAAATTACTTCAGCATCTTAAAGCTAAATTTAAAGTCACTTGTCATCGACATGTTAATTTATATACTATAAGACATTATAATGATAAGGTGGTAGAAGCGTTAGAAAAGGATAAAACTGTTTTACTAAAACAGTTAACACAAGGGACCGTTCAGATTGTTACTAATTAAATAGTTGTTACATTTGTTTTATGGGTAAATCATCAGATAGTGGATTAGTAACGGCTAAAGAAGTCGCAAAGGCAATTCATGTTGATAAATATGGGTTTTTAGGGACCTTTTCTGGTTGGGTTTTAATGAAAGTTCTTAAAATTTCAACCATAAATAAATTCTATAAACGCAATAAACATCTTAGTCATGTAGACTTCTTAGATGCTATTTTAGAGGAATTTCAGATTAAATTTGAGATCCCAGAAGAAGACATAAAGCGTCTCCCTAAAGAGGGACCTTATATTACCGTTTCTAACCATCCGCTTGGAGGGATTGATGGTATTTTGTTGTTAAAGTTAATGCTGGAGCAGCGCAGTGATTTTAAAATTATTGCCAACTTCTTATTGCATCGTATTGCGCCGTTAAAGCCATATATTATGCCTGTAAATCCTTTTGAAGATCGTAAGGATGTAAAAAGCAGTATTGCCGGTTTTAAAAATTCAATTTTACACTTAAGAGCAGGGCATCCGTTAGGCGTTTTCCCGGCTGGAGAAGTGTCTACCTATAGGGATGGCAAATTGGTGGTTGATAAAGAATGGGAACCATCGGCAATGAAGCTTATTCAAAAGGCAGAAGTACCTGTAGTTCCAATTTATTTTCATGCTAAAAATAGCCGTCTGTTTTATCGCCTTTCTAAGATTAGCGATACCCTAAGAACAGCCAAGTTACCTTCTGAAGTCTTAACGCAAAAACGTCGTGTTATTAAGGTACGTATTGGTAGACCGATTTCGGTAAAGGATCAGAATGAGCATCCAACGCTTCCTGAGTTTTCAGAATTTTTAAGACGAAAAACTTATATGTTGTCTAAAACCTTTGAAGATAAACCGAAGATTTTAGATAATATTCAGTCGCAATTAAAAGTGGCTAAAATGCCCAAACGTATTGTTACGCCTATTGCACCGAAGATTATGATTGCAGAGGTGGATAAGTTACGTGTGAACGACAGCAGGCTACTTATGAGCAAAAATTACGAAGTGTTTTTAGCCTCGCCTAAGGACATTCCTAATATTCTGAGAGAAATAGGGCGTTTGCGAGAAATTACCTTTAGAGAGGTTGGAGAAGGTACCAATGAAGCTATAGATTTAGATAAGTTTGATACGTATTATCACCATATGTTCTTATGGGATAACGAGCAAAATATTATTGCAGGTGCATACCGTATGGGCTTAGGGTCTAAGATCTATGAACGTTTTGGTATAGATGGGTTTTACCTTCAAGATTTGTTTCGCTTTGAGCCGGAATTGCACAAAATGATGAGCCAATCTATTGAGATGGGGCGTGCTTTTATAATCAAAGAATACCAACAAAAACCAATGCCTTTATTTTTACTTTGGAAAGGGATTGTGCATATTACTTTACGTTTCCCTGAACACAAGTATTTAATTGGTGGAGTAAGTATTAGCAATCAATTTTCTAACTTCTCTAAAAGTTTGATGATTGAGTTTATGAAGTCGCATTATTACGATCCTTACGTGGCGCAATACGTGCATCCTAAAAAGGAATTTAAGGTGAAATTAAAAGATGCGGATAAGGAGTTTGTTTTTGACGAAACCGAAGCCGATCTTAATAAATTTGATAAGATTATTGACGAAGTAGAGCCTGGTGCTTTACGTTTACCAGTATTATTGAAAAAGTACATTAAGCAAAATGCTAAATTGGTGGCTTTTAATGTAGATCCGCTTTTTAATAACGCTGTAGATGGCTTAATGTATATAAAGATTGCTGATCTTCCCGATAGTACTGTAAGACCGGTTATGGAAGAATTTCAGGCCGAATTAGAACGTAAATTCATGGATAGTACTGAAGATAAATAAAGCAGTTTCAGTGGCTATTATGAGTATAAAATAAAAAACCCAGAACTTTAAGTTCTGGGTTTTTCATTTAAAGACTTTTAAACCATTCTTGAAACTGTTTACCAAACAAAAATGTTGGTTTCATTTCTCCGCTTAATGCGCTCATAAGGCTCATAAGCCAAGCGATAATTAAGACTAGGCCAACTAATAAATTTATGCCTGGGATCCATCCTAAAATTAATCCCACTAAGCCTAAGCCAAGCATTTGCCTAATGTAGAATGCACCAAATTCGGTTTTGTTTTTGCCGTTCATAATAAAAGCAATTATCCATCCAATAATGGTGATATGGGCAATAATAGCCACGTTTTTGCCGTCGCTGAAGACCTCTTCTGCCTCATGGCTAAAGTCTTCGGCAGCCTTTTTTGCATCTCGACTAAAGTCTTTGGCTTCTTTTGAGAATTCTTGCGCTTTTTGGCTAATCTTATCCCCAGCTTTTCTAGCGTTATCCTTGGCGTCATCTAACATAGCGTTAAGATCATCGCTTAAGTCATTTGTACTGTCTGACATCTGTATCGGTTTTAAAGGGTTAATAATCAGTAGGTCAATTGCCGCTTAAACATGAGGTAAAATACATATTGAGACTATTGAAATGCCGCATCAACGGGCTCCCATAATTCAATTTTGTTTTGGTCATTATCTAAGATCCAAGCAAACTTTCCATACTCATAAGTCTCCATATCACCTATAATTGTTACACCTTCTTCTTTTAAAACTTTTAAAAGCGCTTCTAAATCTTCAACTCGGTAGTTAAACATGAAGTCTTTTTTTGAAGGTTCAAAGTACTCAGATTCTGCCGGAAATGGGCTCCATTGTGTTGAACAGTCTTGGCCTTCTTTGTTTTTCCACCAAAAGGTAGCCCCATAATCGTCCGTATTAAAACCAAGGTGTTTTTGGTACCAATCTTTCGCCGCTTTAGGATCTTTAGTTTTAAAAAATAGGCCACCTATTCCTGTAACACGCTTTTTCATTTGAGATGTATTTAAGGCCTCTTATTGCTAAGATCCTGTTAGAGTTTTTAAAGGTTATCCTTTTTATTTTTTTATTGCCGATTCGTAGGTCTTAATCCATGCCTCACAGGTCATTTTTTCGCAAAGTTGACCAATGAGTTCAAAGGGGATGTCATCCATTTTTTTAAACCGAACACAGCTTTTGCCCATGTCTAACTTGCGTTTGCAATGCTTAGGGTAGGCATCTACAAACCAATCGTGCAATTTGGAATCGGCATAAATACCGCTGTGATAGAGGTTAATTGAGTTTTTTTGTGAGGCAAAACTCATAAAGGGCAGCGGAATTTTAGGATCGCAATGGTACCCGTCTGGATACTTAGAATGCGGCACATAATAGCCCACCATACCATATTGAATGCCTTCTTCAAAGCCTTCTGGAAGATGAGTGGTGATTACGCTGCGTAATTTTTTTAAAACGTCTTGGCGCTCTTCTGGAACTTGACTAATATAATCGTCTACGGAACTGGCTTTATATTGCATACTTGATCGCTTTGGTTAGGTTTATAAAATTAACAAAATTTCGCTTCAATTTTATCGACGATGGTTTGAGAGAGTTTAATATTGCTTTCAATAGTCCAACCCGCCACATGAGGTGATAATAACACTTTTTCAGAAGCAATAAGGTACTGAAAGGCTTCCGGCATTTTTGCGGAGGTGAATAAATTTTCGAAGGATGATTTTTCGTATTCTAAAACATCGAGTCCGGCTCCTAAAATTTTACCAGATTCTAAGGCGGCAACCAAATCTTGGGTCACCACGCTTTTTCCTCTTGCGGTATTAAGCAACCAAAACGGTTTTTTAAAACCACTGATAAATTCTGAATTGACCATGTTTAGCGTTAATGCTGTTTGCGGAATATGAAGACTAAGCACATCGGATTTAGCTTTGAGTTCTTCTAGTAGCACTTGTTTGGCATTGGCATCGCCAACATTGGTTTTTAAATCATAGCATAGCACTTGGACGTCAAAACCACGAAGTTTCTTGGCAAAGGCTTTTCCCATATTACCATAACCAATAAGGCCCACAGTTTTACCATCTAATTCTAAGCCGCGGTTTTCCTCGCGTAACCATTGGCCTTGGCGTACTTCTTTGTCGGCTTTATTAAGTTTGTTAAACAAGGAGAGCAACATGCCTAAAGTGTGTTCGCCAACGGCATTACGATTGCCTTCTGGAGCAGAAATTAAGTAGATGCCTTTAGATTCTGCATAGGTGGTGTCTATATTTTCTAAGCCGGCACCAACACGACCAATAAATTTTAAATGGCTTGCAGCATCTAAAAACTGCTGGTCTATAGAAAAACGGCTTCTTATAATGATGCCATCGTAACTGGCGATTTTGGCTTCTATCTCTGATTTAGAAGCCTTGTAATCGGTATGATTGGTAAAACCAAGGGCATCTAATTGTTCTATTAATAAAGGATGATTAGCGTCTATATGTAGTATTTTCATAGCAAAACCTTAAAGATGAGGTAGTCGTTAATTTTTTAAGTTGAATTAAGGCTTTAAAGTTACGAAGATTTACGATAGTCTTATAGAACACCGTGTTGCTTGTTTACACCGCGTTAAGGATTGAGCGATTTGTTTAAGCTCTTTTGCTTTTTTTGCAAAAAGCGAGTCGTGAAAGCCTGACCCTTGTGGTAACGCCCAAAGCTTAAATCCCTAAGATCAATTTGGCGATAAGAAAGTAAATTAAAATGCCAAAAACATCGTTACTGGTGGTGATAAAAGGTCCAGTAGCAACGGCGGGGTCTATACCGCGTTTATCTAGGAAAATAGGAATAAAAGTTCCAATTAAAGCGGCCATTATTATCACCGCAATAAGGGCGATACTGATGGTGATAGACACGATGTATGGGGTACCAAAAATGAAATGCGTTATAATAATAGCAACGAGTGAAATGGCAATACCATTAACTAAGCCGAGTAAAAATTCTTTAAATAAACGTTTTAAAATTTTACCATCAATAGTGCCGTTGGCAATACCTTGAACCACGATGGCAGAAGATTGTACACCTACATTTCCTGCGGTGGCTTGAATGAGGGGAACAAAACTTAGTAAGACTACAAAATTGCCCATGTTGTCGTTAAACTGCTCTATAATACTAGCGGCACCAAGGCCACCAAACATACCAATAAACAACCAAGGTAGGCGGGCTTTAGTAAGTTTTAGGATGCTATCATCGGCTTCAACATCTTGCGAAATCCCGGCGGCCATTTGGTAATCTTTGTCGGCTTCCTCTCGTATAACATCTAAAATATCATCAATGGTAATGCGACCTACAAGAATGTTATGATCGTTTATGACAGGGATGGCTTCTAAATCGTATTTTGCCATTACTTTAGCGACGTCTTCTACATTGTCATTTACATGAACCCAGGCTACGTTTTCTTTGGCGATATCTGCAATTTTTTGATCGCTTTTAGAGACAATTAAATCTTTTAAAGAGAGGCGGCCAATAAGGCGTCCTTGACGATCTACGACATAAACGGAGTGCACTCTGGTGACGTCTCTAGCTTGTCCTCTAATGCGGCGTAAACAGCCGGCAACGGTCCAAGTTTCGTAAACTTTTACAAGCTCTTTGGCCATAAGTCCCCCAGCGGTATCCTCATCATAGGCTAGAAGTTCTTGTATTTCTTCACGGTGTTCAGTGTCTCCAATTTGCGAAATTACTTCGGCTTGGCGCTCTTCAGGAAGTTCGGCAATGATATCTGCAGCATCATCGGTATCTAACTCCTCAATTTCTTCGGCAATCTCCTTATTGGATAAGTTTTTAAGGACTTTTTCTCGAATATCTTCATCGAGTTCCATTAAGATCTCAGCGGTAGTTTCTGAGTCGAGAAGCTTTATAACGTAAACGGCCTCATCCAGATTTAACTCATCAAGAATCTCTGCAATATCCGCGTGGTGATACTCATTTAAAAGGGCTTTAAGCGCCTTGTTGTTCTGTTGTTCAACAAGGATTTCTACCTTTTCAATAAGTTCATCAGAAAGCTGAAATTGTATGTTTTCTTGAAGTTCTTCCACGCTAAAATTCTGGATTTAAAAGTTTAGAGTCTTAATTGGCGTTAGGGCCAAATTTCACCTATTCGCTATCGTTTTCTATCAGCAAAGTGAGTTCAATAAATTGCGCTACACTTAACTGTTCTGGTCGTTGGCCAAATATAGCATTTGCTTTTAAATTATCGGAGAGATTAAAGGTTTTTAAACTGTTACGTAATGTTTTTCTTCGTTGTTGAAACCCTGTTTTTACCACGCGAAAAAATAATTTTTCATCACAAGGTAGGCTATAGTTTTCTTTTCGTTTTAAACGCAGTACACCCGAGTCTACTTTTGGAGGTGGATTAAATACTGTTGGGGGTACTGTAAAGAGGTATTCGGCCTCATAAAAGGCTTGAGTAAGTACCGATAAAATACCGTAAACCTTAGAGCCTTCTTTAGAACAAATTCTTAAAGCAACTTCCTTTTGAAACATTCCAGAGAATTCTGGAATCTGATCTCTTAATTCTAGCGTTTTGAATACTATTTGCGAGGAAATATTATACGGGAAATTTCCTATGATGGCAAAAGGTTTGTTATTGAAAACAAGGTTTAAATCGTATTTTAAAAAATCTTGTTCTATAACTCTATCAGCAAGATGCAGATAATTATTTTTTAAATAGGCAACCGACTCGGTATCAATTTCTATAACGTGCGTGGTGGTGTTCTTTTTTAAGAGGTACTTGGTAAGCACGCCCATTCCTGGACCAATTTCTAAAACGTCGTTATAGCCTTCAAGAGATAAGCTGTCTGCGATATCTTGGGCTATAGATTCGTCTGTTAGGAAATGCTGTCCTAGATGTTTTTTGGCTTTAACTTGGTTTTGATTTTCCACGACTACACGACGGTTTTTAAATGGTTAGGGTACAAAGATAAGGGTTGTTGCTAAGCGATAACGGCTTGGCACCGCTTTTCTAGCTTTAAGCCTTGGATCTTCTTAAAAGATATACGGCTTTAGGGGTCAATTTCTGTTTAATTGAAATTAACTGTGTATTCATCTACCACCTCTAATTCGGTTCTAAACGATAAAACTTTATCTCCAAAACGCTGAAGTCCAATTTGCTTTAAACGCTCGGCATCATTGGTGTAGTAGGCTTGCAAAGCTTCTCTAGATAAGGCACGAAACTGTATGGAGTAGGTGTCAGATTCTGGATCTTCAACCAAAACTTTAGTTAGTTTTGCGTCTTTAAACTTTCCGGTGGCTAAAACTTGAGGGATGTGTTCTTTTACCCATTCTAGCCATTCCTTAGTGATGGTTTTATCAATATTTAGAGTGACGTTATATATGATCATTACGCTGAAATTAGAAATTATAAATGTTTTGCAAAAGTATGAATTTATAATAAGAGTAATCTGCGCGACTTAAGGCTAGCGAAATTTATGAATCTTAGAAGCCTTTAAGGTTGCTATACAATGAACTATTAGTCCTTGATTGGGAGGTAAGGCTTAGGAAATCGGATTAGTTGATGAAGTCGCCACGAAGCATACGGAATCTACGGCGGGCTTCTACAAAATAAATACTGTCCTGATATTTAAATAAGATGATTTCGTAATAGTCTTTCGCTTTTTCGGGTTGGTCTAAAGCGGTACGGTACAATTCGGCCAAATGGTAATGGGCATCATCGGCTAAAATTCCGTCTTTGTAATCTTTAATAAGCTGTAGATAGTTGGCTTCAGCCTTATCAAATTGTTTTGTTTGTTCAAAGAGTTGTGCTTGCTTAAAGAGGGCTTGGTCTGTAATGCTTTCGCCTTGATGTGCTTTTAAGAGTTGGTCTAACAGTGAAATTGCTGCTTTGGGTTTATTCTGAAAGGCCAATAAATCGGCTTTGGCATAAGATTTTAAGGCCGTCTGCGTGCTGTCTTCGTATTTGTTATCTGAAATTAATAATTTTAAATCTAAGGCATCGTTAGCAATAAGTTGCGAGGTTGAAGATTTTAAAATTTTTAATTGCGATTCTGCCCAGTCAAAATCACCTTTATAATAACTCGTTTTAGCGACTTTAAAACGGGCTTCTTGAGCAATGGGGCTGTTTTTTAAATTCAGTTGTATTTGCGAATAAAAAATCAAGGCTTCATTAAATTTTTCCTGAAGCACTAAAATATCGGCAAGGAGCAATTTAACTTCGGCTTCTTCAAATTTAGTGAGGTTTAACGTTAAGCTCTGTTTTAAGAAGGTGGTGGCCGCATTAGGGTCTTTTTTATGAAAGGCTAAAAATTTGCCATAGGCCAATTGTAAGTCTAAGTTGCGTTCATTTTTTCCGTAGGTCTTAAATAAGCCCTTATAATTCTCATTGATGGTTTCTAGCTGTTGTAGGTCTGCTGTTTTGGTGTCAATTTCTAAAAGGGCTTGATGAGCACTTAAAACTGCACCGAGATTTTGCGTGACGTCTAAGATGAAATTATAAATGGTTTTAGCGGTAGCATCATCATGGTCTTTGTGCGCTAGGCTAGCTAATTCTATAATACGATAAAGGCTTTCGGGTTGACGTTTGTATAAGGCTTTTTCTTGTATAAACGCTTTTTGGTACGCTTTCTCCTGTATGTATAACCAGCTTAGCATTTCGTACCAATAAGTGCTTGGCTCTTGCTGAATGCGTTTTAAAAGTTGACGTCTTAAATAGCGGTTGTTTTCATTCTCACTATTTTCAGAAATAAAGTCGCTAATAGCACGTTTTATACTATTAATATGGCTAGGCGCATAGGCAATATAGGTGATGTAATTAGAAAACATTTGCTCCACATTTCCCTGATCACCATAGATTTTAGCCAATTGAATACTGTAATCTTTTTGCGGTGTTAGTACTTTTGCTTTTTCATACACCTGAATGGCCCGTTCTAAAAGCGCATACTCTTCAAACTTTCTAGCAATGGAGTAGATGTAGTTGGGATGTTCATCGGTAAAAGCAATAGCATTTTCGTAATGGGGATTGGCACGATCTTTACGGTCTTGAAGCTGAAAATTATAGCCCAGCATAATTTCAATCATCGGGTTGTAGCGTTGCTCTAAAATACTTCTAATTATCGTTTCAGACTTATCGTATTGCTCTAATTGCTGATGAATATCTATAAGTTTTATCCGGTAGTTATAACTGTTAGGATATTGTTTGGCTAAGGATTCGTAAATAATTAAGGCTTTGTTAAACGCTCCTTTTTCATAATAGCTCTCGGCTTGTTCTGCGGTGTGCTGAGCAGCACTAGACAAGCTGTTTAAGACGAAAAGAAAAATAAAAAACCGTTGTAACATTTTAATCAATTAGTAAGCGCTGTTCAAATATAAGCAATGCAAGATGGGGAACTTGTGAAATTAATGATAAAAAAAATGCCTAAACCGAGGTTTAGGCATCACGACCAGTAAAATAAATGTGCTATTAACCAATATTATACAATATGATTCAGTTATTCTAGCGTGGTTGTCTTTTGTATGATTTTGAAAAATTAAAACAACACCTTGCTAACGAGTGCTATTAATGCGACAAGTAATACGATGCGTTTTAAGTTTTTCATATTTAGAGCTGTTTGGTGTGAGACACTAAATACAGAAAATTACACGAATATAGCGAGTAAATGCTTTAATATTCGACAAGGCGCATTAAAAATTAACATTTGTAAGGTAAGTATCGCTTTTAATTACGAAATTTTATCAAAACCTGTATAAGGCCTTAAGGCTTCAGGAATCTCAATACCATCTTCAGTCTGGTAATTTTCTAAGATGCCTGCAAGGACTCTTGGGAGTGCTAATGAGCTTCCGTTTAGGGTGTGACATAATTCGTTTTTACCTTCACTGTTTTTAAAACGTAGTTTTAAGCGGTTCGCTTGGAACGTTTCAAAATTAGATACAGAAGAAATTTCTAACCAACGGTCTTGAGCGGTTGAGAACACTTCAAAATCATAGGTTAACGCAGAAGTAAACCCTAAATCGCCACCACATAATCTAAGAATTCTGTATGGTAATTTTAAGTCTTGTAAGATACTTTTAACATGGGCTACCATGCCATCTAAAGCCTTATAAGAATTATCTGGGTGCTCTACACGTAAGATTTCAACTTTATCAAATTGATGTAATCTGTTTAACCCTCGTACATGAGCGCCATAACTTCCTGCTTCACGTCTAAAACATGGTGTATAGCCTGTAATACCAATAGGAAGATCACTTTCATTTAATAAAGTGTCTCTAAAGATATTAGTGGCAGGGACTTCAGCCGTAGGAATTAAGTATAAATTATCAGCCGTTACATGGTACATTTGTCCTTCTTTATCTGGCAATTGTCCGGTTCCAAAGCCAGAAGCTTCATTGACCAAATGCGGAACTTGATATTCGGTATATCCTGCAGCGGTATTTTTATCTAAGAAATAAGCAATTAAAGCACGTTGTAATCGGGCTCCTTTTCCAATATAGACAGGGAAACCAGCACCCGTAATTTTATTTCCTAGTTCAAAATCAATAAGGTTATATTTTTTAGCCAATTCCCAATGCGGTAAGGCGCCCTCGTGTAATTTTGGGATATCACCTTCTCTAAAAGTTTCCTCATTGTCCTCGTCAGTGTTTCCTGAAGGAACAATAGTATTTGGGACGTTGGGAATTCTGTACAACAATTCTGAAAGCGCTTCCACTTTACTGTTAAGCTCTTGCTCTAAAGTTTTTGTGGTCTCTTTAAGTTGTGTGGTTTTTTCTTTTAAAATATTGGCTTTTTGTTTTTCGCCAGATTTAAATAGATTTCCTATTTCTTTAGATAAGACGTTCGATTCTGCTTTTGTATTGTCTAATTTTGTTTGAATTGCTTTACGGTCTTCATCTAAAGCAATCGCATCATTAATCATTTCTGTGGCATCAATATTTCGTTTTGCTAAACGTGCAATGATGTCTTCTTTGTTCTCTTGTATAAAAGCAACTTGTAGCATATCTATTTTTTAGGTTTTAAACCAATTGTTCTTAATGACAATAAGCAACAAAAGTAAAAAGAAAAAGAGCAGGAAAAAATATAATTGAGTCTATTTTAATAGGCAATTGACATTAAAGAAGTCCCGTAAAATCTAAAGCAGCACGGTCTAAGTTTTTATTTATGGTATGGCGCTTTAGGCTTAGCTAAGGTTTTTAATGCGGTTTCGTCTAAAATGTTTCTTTTTTTGAAGGTAATAGCCAATCGTGATGCTTAAAATGCTGCCAAGGTTCATTGGCAAGATCGACTTCAGGATCTATAAGGCGTTGGGCCGGATTACCATTAACACGGACATACGAGTTAACATAGACTTTTACCGGAATTCCTTCTTCAGAAAAATGGGCTTTTAAGTGCTGCGAAAACTGCCAAATCACATCGGGTTTAGTACTGGCACTACGTTGTTGTTTTTTTGTAAGAAATTCATCTAAGCGAATAGGGATAGACTGTCCTGTTTCTGCATTAATAACACGGTAGGTTGTTCTCCCGCCTTTAGACCGTAGCATCATTCTCCATGATAAACGATGGCCTTCTTCCGTCCATAACACATCATCTTTAAAAAAGTGATGACGTAAAGGAAGTCCTAGTTGAACAATAAAATACACAAAAAATAAAGGCAGTAATAAAACGCGAGATTTAGGAACTATTACTTCCTGAGCGTTGTAATACGGTTTGTGCTTTAGGAAGCGATCTTTTATAAGTTTAGGATCAAAAAAGAATAAGCTAAACGCTAAAGACATGTATGGAAAGATGCCGATTTGAAAAACAAATGAATTAAAAAGATGAAAGAAAATAGACCCCAAAAAGGCATATTTTCTTGTGGGTTTAAAGAGGAGGAGTGGAATGATGAGACCATCAAATAAAATTCCACCATAGGCTAAAAAATAGTGAACAGGTTTCTGTTGCAGAAGTGTGCCCACTAATGGGTAATCTGATTTGCTGTGCATTAAAATTTCCATAACCGTGCCATCTAACCAATCGGGATAAAATTTTGCAGCAGAGGCGTAAGTGTAAAGTATAAACAACTGCAGTACAAAAAGCCATTTGCACCAACTTGGCATGGAAATCCGCTGTAATTTAGGATTTAGTTTTACATCTAATGAGGCGTAGCGATTGGCAGGTAAAAACAGCATTAAAAAGCTAAGCAACATCAATAAGTAATAATGATTGTTGTACGATGATTTTTGCATGAGGTAAGTTGCCGTCCACATTAAGGCAAACATCAACATGCTAAATCGGTATTTGTAGCCTAGCATAATAAAAAGCCCAAAAAGGCCCATAAGCCCATAATACGCATACATCCAATTTCCGGGAAGTGGTTGTAGCCATTCAAACCCTATAAACGAAAAGGTAAATTCTGGTTCAATTAAAACCCGTCTTACCCAGCCTGTGAAAATTGCGCCAACTGCCTCTAAGAAGCAGAGTAATCCAAAAATTATTCTAAAGATAATAAGGCCTGAATTGTCTATATGCTTAAAGAGAAATTTATTCATTTAAACCGTTTATGTAGTCAGAAGCTTCAGTCATATCTTGCTGTAGTTGTGATTTTAAGGCGTCTAAATTTTTAAATTTCTGCTCGCTACGGAGGCGTTTTAAGAATTCAATTCTTAATTCTACATCATAGATATCTTTATTGAAGTTGAAAAAATGAACTTCAATGGAGCGGACTTTACCATCCACAGTGGGGTTGCTTCCTATATTCATCATACCAAAGACAATATTACCGTCTATTATAGATTTAACCACATAAACTCCATCATTTGGAATCAGTTTATAAGAGGCGGTTACATCAATATTAGCGGTAGGGAAATCAATAGTTCTCCCGAGTTCTTTCCCTTTAATTACGGTGCCCGTGATAAAAAAATTATAGCCTAAATAGCTGTTTGCTAAGTCCACTTCACCTTGGTTGAGCGCGGCTCTAATTTTTGTGGAACTTATGGTTACGTCTTCAATGTCTTGTGCGGTAATTTCTTCAACCTTAAAATCAAACTGACCAGCAAATATTTTAAGGTCTTTAATATTGGCACTTCTATTTTTTCCAAAGTGATGATCATAGCCAATAACAACCTGTTTGGTGTTCAATTCTTCTACCAAAATCTGTTTTACATAGGCTTCAGCCGATAGGTTGGCAAAATCTTGGGTGAATTTTTTTACGACCACCTCTTCAATACCTATGGATTTTAAAAGGGCTACCCGTTCTTCAATAGTATTGAGAAGCCGAATAGAATTATCTTTCTGAAGTACCATTCTAGGATGTGGAAAAAGGGTAAGTACCACTGGGGTATAGCCTTGTTGTTTTGCTAGTTTTACCACACGTTTTAGTATCTTTTGATGCCCGATATGAACGCCATCAAAGGTGCCTATGGTTGTAACTTTTGGCGAATGATTCGTCAAGTTTTGAAATTTATAAAGGGTTGATGTTCCTGATATTTTTACTAACGAAAAAAGCTTAAATTAGTCAACTACTAATTTTTATTCCTTTCGTTTATGAAAACAAAACTACATTTTGTTTTGTCATTATCCATTTTTTTAACGGTATTTTCAGTGTCTGCACAACAGTCTTATTGGCAGAAAACCAAAAATAAAACTGTGAATAGCGCGAACACTTCAAGCGTATCATTTCAAAAGCCATCACAAACCTTTTCTTTAAACATAGAAGATTTTAAAACGGAACTTCAGAGAACACCTTTAAGAGCTAGTGGTAATACTAGTAGTACAACAATTTACCTTCCTAATTATAATGGGGAATTAGAACCTTTTGAGGTGGTAGAAACAAGGGTGCTATCCGTAGCGTTGTCAGAGCGTTATCCGCAGATTAAAACTTATTTAGGTTTTGGTACCCAAACACGTGGCGCCAGAGCCCGATTTAGCGTTTCACCGCAAGGATTGCAAGCTATGGTGAGCTATGCAGAAGGACCAATGACGTTTGTAGTGCCCTTGCAACGCGGAGATGCGTCTAATTACACGGTTTATACACGCGAAGAAAAAATAGATCAGATTAAGGATTTTGAATGTCTTACGGAAGATATACCATTACGGACTATTGAAGTAGAAACAAGTTCTAGAGATGCTAATGATCAAGTTTTAAGGCGATTTAGAATTGCGATATCTACCACGGCAGAGTACACCAACTTTTGGGATGATGGTATTGCAAGCAACGGAAATGCTCAAGAAGATGCCTTAGCACAAGTGGTGTCTACCTTAAATAGAGTCAATGAAGTTTTTGAAGTGGATATGGCTGTTACCTTTTCGCTTGTAACGGGGACGGAACTTATCTATGAGGATGCGAATGAAGATCCGTATACCGGAAATTATAATTCGCAATTACAAACAACCTTAAGTGCTACTATAGGTGAAGCGAATTACGATATTGGGCATTTATTTGCGTACGGATCTAATAACGGGAATGCAGGGTGTATAGGCTGCGTTTGTGTTAATAATTCTAAAGGAAGTGGTTTCTCGTCGCATCAATTTACAGGTAATGATGGCGGACCTTATCAAACAGATTTTTTTGATATTGATTATGTGCCTCATGAAATTGGACACCAAATGGGCGCCAATCATACCTATTCTAATTCCTCGGAAGGAACGGGTGTTAATGCAGAGCCGGGGAGTGGAACCACTATTATGGGTTATGCAGGGATTACAGGAAATAATGATGTTCAAGATCACTCCGATCCTTATTTTCATTACTACAGTATTTTACAAATATTAGATAATTTAGAAACAAGAACCTGTTGGGTAGGCACTGTGATTGCCAATCAGGCGCCTGTGGCCAATGCGGGCTTAGATTATTCTATTCCTAAAGGAACTGCCTTTGTATTAAAAGGAGCTGCTACAGATGCCGATGCTAATGATGTGCTTAGCTATACTTGGGAGCAAATTGATGACGGGGTAAGTACGTTTTCAAATTTTGGTCCAGATAAAACGTCAGGTGCTGTTTGGAGGTCTAGGCCGCCAAGTTGGTCGTCAGAGCGTTATATGCCTGTAAAAGAACGTGTCATTGCTGGTGAACTTACCGAAACCAATCCTTCGATTACCGCAAATAATGTATCATGGGAAACGGTTTCTAATGTTGGGCGAAGTTTAAACTTTGCTTTAACCGTAAGAGATCGAAGCGAAGGACAAGGCATTGGACTTACGCCTCAAAGCGATTTTGATACCATCACGGTTAATGTAGACGCTAGTGCAGGACCGTTTATGGTGACCTCGCAGTTGGTAGATGAGATCTGGGATGTAGGCTCTAGTCAAGTTGTTACTTGGGATGTGGCGGGTACAGATGTTGGTAATGTCAATGCAACAGAGGTCAATATCTTATTATCTACAGATGGCGGTTATACCTTTCCTTATGTTTTAGCGGCTAATGTTCCTAATGATGGCGAGCAGCTTATTACGGTGCCTTCCATTGGAGGAGAAACGTCCATAGCACGAATAAAAGTGGAAGCTAGTGCAAATATTTTTTATGCCATTAACCCTGTTAATCTAACGCTTCAAGAATCGGAATTTGTCTTAAATATGGAAGAAGAGACGGTTACGGTTTGTGCTCCAGAAGCTGTGGTTTTTAATTTTACCTATCATACTTTTTTAGACTTTTCAGAAATCACAACCTTTAGTGCTACAGGCCTACCTTCAGGTGCGTCGGTTGTATTTTCTCCGAGCCAAGCGGTTACAGATGGGACTAATGTTACGGCAACTGTAACGGGTATTTCTAATATTTCAATAGGAGATTATCCAATTACTTTAGTAGGGATGTCGGGGAATATTACGCATAGTGCTGAAGGGACTTTTAGTGTTTATAATTCTACCTTTTTAGATCTTAACTTGCTAACACCTTCAAACGGTGCTGTGGATGTCCCTGCGGAAATGGTTAACTTTTCTTGGGATGAAGATCCTAATGCCACCTCTTATACTATTGAAGTGGCTACAGATGCTAGTTTTACAACATTTGTTGAAGTTTCAAACGTAACGGAACCTTCATACGTCACCAACAACTTAAATGGTTTAACACCTTACTTCTGGAGAGTACGAAGTGTGAATGCTTGTGGTATAGGGAATTATTCTGAATCTAATTTTACCACAGCCAACATAGCATGTCAAAGTTATATAACGGAAGATGCTCCAAGGGATATTCCGGACGTGTCTCCCGAAGGTATTAATGCGGTGATCTCTATTACTGAACCTGTGATTATTACAGATGTTAATGTTACTGTAAATGTAGCGCACAACTGGATTGAAGATGTGGTTTTAAAACTTATTGCTCCAGATGGTACTGAAGTGCTACTTTCTCAAAATAATGGCGATAATGGTGATAATTATGAAACAACCGTTTTTGATAGTGATGCTGAGACTGCGATTACAGCGGGTTCAGCGCCCTTTACAGGAACCTTTCAACCGGAAGGCGATTTATCGGTTTTTAATGGAAGCCTTTCTAGTGGAGATTGGACTTTGAACGTGTCTGATGTTTATTTGTATTTAGAAGGAAGTTTAAATAGTTGGTCGCTTGATATATGTGGCGTTCCTCAAGAAGATGATGATAATGATGGCGTTCCTAATGATTTAGATAACTGTCCTATGATGGCCAATTCAGACCAAGCGGATGTAGATGGTGATGGTGTTGGTGATTTGTGTGATGATGATATTGATGGTGATGGAATTTTAAATGCTGATGATAATTGTCCTTTAGTGGCTAATACAAACCAATCTGATATAAATGGCAATGGTATAGGTGATGTGTGCGATTATGTCTGTAATACAACAACGGCATTAGATACGCCTATTTCTATTTCTGCTGAAGGTAATGTGGTTTATACGTCATCTATAACTGTGGTTGAAGAAGGTACAGTAACAGATCTTGATGTATTAATAACAATTGCACATTCGTGGACAGCTGATTTAGATATTTCCTTAACAAGTCCTAATGGTACTGTTATAGAATTGTCTACTGATAATGGTGGTAATGGTGATAATTATACCTCTACAGTATTTGATACTGAAGCTTCAATGCCTATCGGGGAAGCCTCGGCTCCATTTACGGGAAGTTATTTACCAGAAGGAGATTTGTCACTGCTCTATGGGGAATCTGTCACTGGAGATTGGGTTTTAACGGTGGTAGATGATACAGCACAAGATGGAGGTACTCTTGAGGCTTTTGCCTTAGATATTTGTATGTTACCTACCTTATCGGTTGCTGATGTGGATTATAATGCCAGTATAAGGGTTTATCCTAACCCTAATAATGGTTGGTTTAATGTCTTTATGTCTAACCCAAAATCTAGCCAAATAGAGGTCATTGTTTACGATATTAATGGAAGGCGTATTTTTGAAAAACAATATAATGCTACTCAAGATTTTCGAGAGACCATAGATCTCAATCAAGTGGAGTCTGGTGTTTATTTAGTAAACATAAAAGATGGACTTCAGCAAAACCTTAAGAAGATTGTAGTGGACTAAGCGCAGGTTATAGAAATGTAAAAAGGAGTCTAAATTTATATTAGACTCCTTTTTTTTTATTTTCCATTAAATTGGTTCATTGTATTATTCACTCCAGCTAAAGCAAAAGATTTTACCAATTCTGCCGAAATTTTTAAGCGTTCTTTCAGTTGTGTGTTTTCTTCATCGGTCCATTCACCAAGAACGTAGTCTATTTGTTTGCCTTTGCTAAACTCATCACTGATACCAAATCGAAAGCGGTTATATTTTACGGTTTGTAATTTATCTTGCGTGTCTTTTAGTCCATTATGGCCTCCGTCGCTACCTTTGGTTTTTAATCTAAGCGATCCAAAAGGAAGGTTTAGATCGTCAGTAACCACAAGTAGATTTTCTAAAGGTATTTTTTCTTTTTCTAACCAGTATTTTATGGCTTTTCCGCTGAGGTTCATAAACGTACTCGGCTTTAAAAGAATCAACGTTCTGCCTTTAACTTTTAGCGTCGCAACATCACCAAGTTTTACAGTTTCAAAAGTAATGTCATTAGTTTCAGCTAAATAATCGAGGATTTTAAAACCAATATTATGTCTGGTATTGGTGTATTTGTCACCAATGTTTCCTAAGCCAACGATTAAGAATTTTTTCATTTTATCTTCTTCTGAGAGTTCTGTTTTGTCACTAAAACCAAACCATTTTTTAAAAAACTTAAACATGATGTATTTCTAGTTTGTACAAAAGTAAAAAGAAGTTGACTAAAAACTAACTTTATAGCTATGGTCTTTGGTTTGTGGGTTTTGTTTTTAAAGCTATTTCAAAGATTACAAATAGAATTATAACTTATAACTCACTTTAAACATCACAATTCTTGGTAAAATAAATGTTCTACTATCACTAATCACAAAAGCATTAAAGGAATTTTGTTGTTTAAATTTTACATCAAATAAGTTGGTAGCATTTACCTCAAATCCCCAGGGACTATCTTCTACTTGGTAGAATAACGACGCATTTGCGGTATCAAAAGTGGTTTTAATATCTAGACTTTTATTAGTGTAATTATCAAAGGTATAATCGGCTTTAAAGATGAAATCCTTTAAAAAATCGTATTCCAAAATTACTTCTAATTGGTCATTTTCAAAATTAGAGACGTTATTTAAGGCTTTGTAAGTATTAAAGTCTTTAGTATAATTAATTTCTAAGTTGGGATGGTTTTTAAAAGATGTTTCCACACCAATGGTGGAAGCGATAGATTTTGAGATATTAAGATTGGTTTCATTATTCAAAATTTGGTAAAAATCATTATAACTAAAACGACTACTCAGATTATAACGGATTTTATTAATTTTTTTTGAAACGCGCCCACTAAGCATCCAATTATGTTCTGGTTGGTCAAACATTATGGCTGTATTAAAAGATTCAATACCATTAAGTTCCGAAACTGTTTTTATACTTTCTATACGTTTATTAAAACTGGTATTGAAGTTAAGGTTTAAATTTTTAAACAAACTAAATTTATAATAGCTCAAGGTTGCAGAATGGTACAATTGGTTTTCTAACTGATTGTTGCCTTTATAAACACTATTAAAGTTAGACAGCACAAAATTATTAGCCAATTGATTAATACCAGGAAAACGAGCATTCAGTTTGTATTTAAAATTGAGTTTCTCGCTATTATTAAATTCTACTTTGCTTGTAAATTGTGGTAAAAATAAGTTTTTAGAAAACGTATCTGTAACTTCAAATTGTTGCGTGCTCCATAAATATCCATGATAAAATATACCAGGCTTAAAAGTAGCGATACCTATTTGAAATTTATATTCCAGCCCTAAATAGGTGTTTATAAAACTATAATCAAAATCATTACCAAAACCTGCAGAATTAAAATTGTTAATGCTTCCGTCGCTATGCAATTGTACATCTTTATTATAAAAATTATTGAAAGAGGTATTGATTCCTAAGCTTGTATATAGATGATTAAAGTTATTGATTACCCAATAATCTTTAATAATCGCATTAAAATTATGAGATCTCGATTTTTTGGTCTGTAGAATATTATAAACAGCATCATCTTCTAAAGGAATTAAACCTTGTAAAATCTGTTGGTTGGTTAGCCATTCGGTTATGGGTTTGTCATTCTGAAAATTATAAGTTGTTTCTAAAGTCGCTGTATGTGCTTTAGACAGTTTGCGACTGTAAGTAATGTTTTGTTTTAGATTAAGTGCCGTAACATCTGTTAAAGTCGTAATGCTATTGTTTTGGTCTGGGTTAATTGTATTTACAAAACCATGACTATCATTATTGGTGACTTTTACAAAAGCATTATAAGCAAAATCTTCATTATAACTGGGGTCGTAATCTATGGTAACTTTTCCAATAGTAAAAAAGTTACCATAGATTATTAGTAACCGTTCTGTTTTCTGTAAAAGGGTCTGTTATATCTTGGTAAGCATTCAACGTATTGCTGGCCGTTTGGGTTTTAGAATTAGAGGTTATAAGGTAACCGCTAATATCCGTAACATTTGAAATCGATTGTCTAATATTTAAGGCACCAAATTGGTTAACATTATCCGTGAAATCTTGGTTATTGAGGTATTTTGCAAAATCGCTATTAAACAAACTAAAATAACTGCCAGCATCCTCTAATAATTTACCAAAACCACCTTCAAACTCCAAATAATCACTAAAACTAAAACTTTTTATGCCTTGGTTGTTAAGGTCTCCAATAAAATTAACATTGGTTTTTGGGCTATAATAAAAAAGATTAGGATGCACAAGGTAACGTTCCTTAATACCAGCACCAGCTTCTATATCTCCAAATACAAACTTCTTTTTATCTTCTTTTAGTAAGATATTTAGGGCCATATCCTCAGAGTCTTGCAAACCTTTAAGCATAGCAACTTCATTGTAATTGTCTAATACTTCTACTTTTTCCACAGCATCTGCTGAGATGTTATTTACGGCTAATTTACTATTGCCTGTAAAGAAAGTTTTGTTTTCTACTAAGACCTTAGTTACTTTTTTACCTTGCACAGTAACGTTACCTTCTCTATCTACCTCTACTCCAGGTAGTTTTTTTAAGGCATCTCGTAGTTTGCGTTCCTCACCAGTTACAAATTTGGTAACATTGTAAGTAATAGTATCTTTTTTTACCGTAATTGATGGTGTGTACTTTATGTTAACCTCGTCTAATTGGTCTGGGTTTTCTTTTAGTATAAAATCTTTGGTAATATCTAATTCTGTTGTAGTTAGTTTAATTGTTTGAGGCTTATAGCCTAAATAACTTACTGTAATCTCGTAGGTTTGGTTTTTTACCAGACCTAGTTTATAGCTGCCATTGTTTTCTGAAATAGCAAATTTAATCTCTTGGTCATCTGCTTGTGGTATTGCTAAGATGTTGGTATATGGTAATGGGTTGTGTAATGAGTCTGTGACCTTACCTGAAACTAAGATTTGTTGTGCATTACAGATTGAAAAAAATCCCGCTAAAAATAGCAGGATTTTAAAATTGAAAAATTTTTCTAGTGAACTAATTTCTATTGATATTAAAATTTTGTTGAGCTTTTTCACCATATTCTTCTAATTCCTCTTTTGTGATTAATTTCCCATTTGGTTTTTTAATGGTTTTCATTTTACTTTCTTTGAATTTGATAGTGTCAACACTATAAGTTATTTTATCATCCTTTAGTTCAATAATTAAACCTGGTAATCCGCTAAAACCTTTTGGTCCAAAATTGTACTGTAAACTCGGATCATACCAAGCAATCACTTCAACAGTATGCTCTCGAAGATTATTTTTAACTTTATAGCTTGTAGTAGCTTTGAAGCATTTTAAATCACCAATAATTTTAGTTTCTTTTGATAGTTTCCAAATTAAACTATCTACAGGTGTTTTAATTTTGAATTTAATACCGTATGCACTAAAAAAATGCGTATAGTTGCCACTTAATTGATTTGAATAATAACTATCACCATAACCAATCATGATTTTAGCCATATCATAATCCATTATATTAATATCTGAAGGCATTGTATTCTCAAACCAAAAATAAGATTCACTTTTTGAGGCTATTAGATGAGCTTTCATCGAATTCAATAATTTTAAAGATCTATTAAAACCTTCAATAATTTCTTTTGATTTTTCTTTCGCTATTCCTTCGAAATCTTTCTCTTCGTTAAAAAGAGAATTTGTTTCGATATTATAATCCACAATAATGTGCTGGGCGTAAGTGTTCTTACAGCAAAATAGTAATGCAATTATAAGACAAGTTATTATTTTTTTCATTTAATTAAT
Organism: Winogradskyella arenosi; assembly: GCF_003337305.1. GTDB lineage: Bacteria > Bacteroidota > Bacteroidia > Flavobacteriales > Flavobacteriaceae > Winogradskyella > Winogradskyella arenosi. The sequence goes on from NZ_QPJO01000001.1 coordinate 713,029, forward strand.
TGTAATTCCAGTATCCTCCAGCCCTTAGGTCCACGTTGTCAATACAGTATTGATATGCATTGCCTGCCATTTCATGTGCTTGTGCATTTGAGAACCCGACGAATCGCGCAAGTAAAAGGCGAGAATCATATTCGTTTGAACATTCATCATGGTTAAAGGTTGGGTCATCAATTGAAGTTACAGTTGATGGCGACATACTAATTAAACTACTCGCAAACATTACCACAGCCATAAGGCTAAATATTTTTTTCTTCATAATTAATAAGATTTTAAACCCCTCATATTTTTTAAGATAGGTTGGTTAATAAATAATAACGAGAATAAACTAACGAGGTATTTACTAACGAGTAACGAATTACGAGAAAAAATAAAACAAATAACAGCTAGTTTTTAATTTCTGAAAGCTTGCGTTTTATAATTTTATTTAGCTCTTCTTGAGTCACTACTTTATCAATCTTTGGTTTTTCAATGACTTTACTTTCTTTTTCTAAAAGAATATTATTTGCGAAAAATATATATTGCCCAGAATGGAACTCCAATACTAAACCAGGTAAACCAACGGCTTCAAACGGTCCTAAGTTAAATGCCAATGTAGGGCAGAACCAAGCGATTATTTCCGTATACCTAGTTTCTCCTTTTTTATCGAGAAAAGGACGATTGAATACAGCTTTGTAACATAAATAGTCATCTATTAATTTAGAATCTTTAGTTACCGACCACTTAGTATCGTCAAAATTTTTCTTAATTGAAAAACTTTCGTTTAAAATCTCTTTATTTTCGTAATAGACTTTGTTTATTAAGTCAGTATAGTAAACGTTATTACCTCTAAGTAAACTAATAGCCATCTTTGTCATATAATCTTCGCCATCTATTGGAAGATCATCCTCCAAACTAAATAACCCATAAGATTTGTTAAAAACAAGTTTAAATTTTAAAGCATTTGTTTTTTTGTCAACATTATTCGCAAATTCCTTGTATCCAATATTCTTAGATTGATTCTCAGAACTGTCAATACTTTTTTTCTGTACAGAATAACTTATAATGCCCGAATTGATTTGTGAGTTACAAACAAAACTGACTGATAATATTAAATATAAAAATAAAACTCTCATCTATCCATCTAATACGCCAGCAGCACCTAATTTATTTAAACATATTGAATATGCTCCAAAATATCCTTCATAATAATTCAAACCATTTGCAACAAATAAGGTCCCATGAAATTCGGCATATAATTCACATGTAGATTTATATGCTACTGTACTTTTAGTTTGGTTGGCATTCAAATTCAAAGAACTACCTACAAACATTACCACAGCCATACCACCTAATTAAAAACGCTTTAAATGTTAACTGCGGAAAAACCGTAATTGAAACTGTAAAATAATTAAAACTTTAACGGTTTTGAGTTTGGGTTTTAGTACTAAGTTTTTGTATATGAATGTGTTGCTGTGATATGAAGAATGAAATTAATCGTTAAATATTAGAGATTTAAGATAACCATTAACCGCATAATCTACAACTCTTGAAATCATCACATCACTACTATTAAGGGTGTGAGTCAAACCATCTTCCAAAGGATCACAGCCTCTAGAATAGTTATAATCATTTTGGTAGTTGTTTTCAAATAGGTTCAAGTTGGAAAATATTTTTGAATTAAATATCTCAGAGTTAAATTCAAAATCAGTGTCAGCTTCCAACATAGAAAACTTAGAATCGTTTTGTTGAAATTCGAAAGCCAAAGGTGTTGCAATTGTTGTAAATTCAAAAGCAGTCAATTCCTTATTTAATAATGCAGTGGCACTAAAGTCAACTGTTTTAAAGTCTAATGTCTGTGCAAAACAAAATGTACCTAGTACAAATACAAAAACGAATGTAATACGTTGTTTCATTTTAAATGATTTTTTCTGATACTTTAAAAATACCAAAAATTTATGGATATTTGTTATTCTATGAAACCATTCTGGGCCAACATAAAATTGCATCTTCATTTCCTTATCAAAAGGAATCCAGAATAAACACGCACAATTCTTGTGAAGGCAGGAATCTCTTCAAATTTTATTACCTTTAAAATTATTAGTTAAGTGTCACCTTGAGCGCAGTCGAAAGGTCTTTGTAATATTTAAAACTATTCAAAAACATGCCATTCTATCATAAATTAGGGAAAATTCCACCAAAACGCCATACGCAGTTCAAAAAACCAAATGGCGATTTTTATTACGAGCAATTGTTTGGTACTATTGGTTTTGACGGGATGTCTACTAATAGTTACCATGAGCAACGCCCAACACAAGTCAAAGAAATAAAAAAACAATACAGCGTTGCGCCTAAGATTGCTAAAGAAAACAACATGCAATCCTATCGTTTTAGAGGCTTTCAAGTACCACCAGAAAACGATTATTTAGAGAGTCGTAAAATAGTCCTCACCAATAGCGATTGTAATATCATCTTAGCAGCTCCAAAACAGTCTACAGAAGATTATTTCTATAAAAATACGGATGCAGACGAATTAATTTTCATCCATAAAGGCACAGGGAAATTAAGAACGCATCTCGGAAATTTAGATTTTAAATACGGTGATTATCTTTTAGTGCCAAGAGGTGTAATTTATAAACTCGATTTTGATACCGAAGACAATCGCTTATTCATTGTAGAATCTAGACGACCAATTTACACGCCAAAACGTTACCGTAATTATTTTGGACAATTATTAGAACATTCGCCATTCTGTGAGCGCGATTTACGTCAGCCATACGAATTGGAAACCTATAATGAGTCTGGTGAGTTTTTAATTAAAATAAAAAAGAACGATGACATTTTTGATATGGTCTATGCATCGCATCCTTTTGATGTAGTTGGTTACGATGGCTATAATTATCCATATGCCTTTTCTATTCACGATTTTGAGCCGATTACAGGTCGCGTGCATCAACCGCCTCCAGTTCATCAAACCTTTGAAACCGATGCATTTGTAGTGTGTAGTTTTGTGCCGCGTTTATACGATTACCATCCCATCGCTGTTCCTGCGCCATACAACCACAGTAATATAGATAGTGATGAGGTCTTGTATTATGTTGATGGTGATTTTATGAGTCGAAATGATATTGCAGCTGGCCATATATCCTTACATCCAGCTGGTATTCCGCATGGACCGCATCCTGGAACCATGGAAAAAAGTATAGGGAAGACAAAAACCGAAGAATTAGCGGTTATGGTAGATACCTTTAAGCCTTTAAAAGTAACGGAAGAGGCTTTAAAAATTGCAGATGAAGATTACTTTAAATCCTGGTTAGAACATTAAATAATAAGAAAGTAGTAATACATGAATCAAAATAAATTACCTGCAGATCCACTGTCTCTGGTATTAGGGATCTTAGCTTTAGTTATGGGAATTGCAGGCTGCTGCTGTTATGGTGTTACCGCCATTATTCCACTAATCATGTCTATAATTGGGTTGGTGGTTGCCAATAAAAGTTTACGGGCGTTTGGCGAAAATCCTGAGATTTATGATCCACAATCAAGAAATAACGTTAACACGGCAAAAATTATAAATATAATTGCGCTTGGCCTTAATGGGGTTGTCGTTCTCGTGGGAATTATTGCGCTTGTATTTTACGGAACCGTAATTTCATCGGCTATTTTAGAGGGTTTGGAACATGGTGATTTTGAATATGAAGAGCATTATTATGAGTCTGAATATGAAACCACCATAGCGCCAGAGGATACTGGGTCTTGGGATGACGAGGTCTATGATATTGAAGATGATATTAAGGCTACATCTTTAGATAGTGTGCAGTAGCACTAAAGGAGATAGACAAGGCCTAAATTATACAATATTGGTTGGCAATTTGTCTTTTTAAGGCTGAGGTACAACAAAGAATTAAACTAAATAACACAACAATAATCAACAAAAAAAAATCGAGAAATCAGTTATAAGTGAAGCGGCCGCAATGAGTAATGAAACGCAGGCTTTAGGTCCTTTTAGAGTATTTCTAATTTCCCGATTCTAAATGAAACAACATGGCAAAAGAAATAGAAAACGTAAATTACAGTTTAGAGAAAATTTTTGAAGGCGCACAAGACTTCCTTCCGCTCTTAGGTACGGATTATGTGGAGTTCTATGTGGGTAATGCAAAGCAAGCCGCACACTTTTATAAAACCGCATTCGGCTTTCAATCTTACGCTTATAAAGGTTTAGAGACTGGCTCTAAAGATTCGGTGAGTTATGTCTTAAAACAAGATAAAATTCGCTTAGTACTGACTACGCCATTAAATAGTAAATCTGAAATTAACAAGCATATTGTAAAACATGGCGATGGCGTAAAAGTTGTAGCGCTATGGGTAGAGGATGCGCGTAAATCTTACGAGGAAACCACAAAGCGTGGTGCCAAATCTTTTATGGAGCCAACGGTTGAAAAAGATGAATTTGGTGAAGTCGTTAGAGCTGGAATTTACACCTACGGTGAAACCGTGCATATGTTTGTAGAACGTAAAAACTACAGTGGCACATTTATGCCAGGCTTTTTGGAGTGGAAAAGTGATTACAATCCGGAGCCAACCGGTTTAAAATACATAGACCATATGGTTGGTAATGTAGGTTGGGGCGAAATGAACACGTGGGTAAAATGGTACGAAGATGTGATGGGCTTTGTTAACTTTTTATCTTTTGATGACAAACAAATCCATACGGAGTATTCCGCTTTAATGAGTAAAGTGATGAGTAACGGAAATGGGCGCATTAAATTTCCTATTAACGAGCCTGCAGAAGCGGCTAAACGGTCACAGATTGAAGAGTATTTAGATTTTTATGAAGGAGCGGGCGTACAGCATATTGCTGTTGCCACCGATGATATTATTACAACCGTATCACAATTAAAATCGAGAGGTGTTGAGTTTTTATCTACACCTCCTGAAGCTTACTACCGCGCTGTTCCGGGGCGATTAGAAGAGCATAGCCACGAACTTAGAGAAGATATCGAAAAACTTAAAAGTTTAGGGATTATGATTGATGCCGATGAAGAAGGCTATTTACTTCAAATCTTTACTAAACCAGTAGAAGACCGACCAACCTTGTTTTTTGAAATTATTCAGCGCATGGGAGCTCGTGGTTTTGGTGCTGGTAACTTTAAAGCCTTATTTGAGTCTATTGAGAGGGAACAAGAGAAGCGAGGGACGTTGTAAAACGAAGACAACATTAATAATGTGCATCGAAGGATTATAAATTCGGGATCTAAGAAACTATCCTGTTTTTGTTCGGCCTAGAACTGTAGAGTTCAAATTAGTTTGCGGCTGAATATTTTAAATTATAAGCGCGTTTAGCTCATGACTGCTAAACGCGCTTTTTTCTAATTAATACCCCACACTTCGGTCTACTGAGCCTATATGTCTAACAGTGTTATTCATTTTTATCATGCCATTTGATCTTAAGAGGATATCCAATGAGTCCGCTTCCGTATTGGTTTCAGAAAAGAGGAATCCCTTTCTGTACGCTGAGGGAGAATCACTTTAAAACTTTTGGCTTTAAAATGCGTACGATTAACTTTTGCTTTAAATTGTATTTCACGGATTAAGTACCTTTGGAATAGAATTTGTATTTGTGATTCTTGTAACGTATTAAATGCATCACATTAATTATATTTACAATCTATAGGAAGTTGTTTTCGTAAATAAAAACGAGACAGGCGGATAGATAATGTTTGTAGAACGCCTATGTGACTGTTAATAGTAATAGAGAGAACACATGAAACATGTATTGATCATCATATTTTTTTTAGTCGGATTTCAGGCCTCTAATGCCGAAAAACCTTCAGCGTTTCAAGATGGTGAGTGGTTTAAATTCGAAATGAATTACAGTGGGTTTTTAAAAGCCGGAAACGCAACCTTATCGGTTAAAGAAACGAGTTTAAGAGGGAAGCCTGTGTACCACGTTGTGGGTAAAGGATGGACTACCGGAGCCATTAAGTGGTTTTTTAAAGTAAAAGACCGCTACGAAACTTATTTTGATAAAGTGACCGGAGCACCCTATAAATTTATTCGGAAAATAGACGAAGGTGGGCACACTAAAGACATAGAGATTAACTTTGATCACGAGTCTAGAAAAGCACAAGTAAAAAATCATAAGAGAAACGAGATTAGTACCATTACTACGGAAGAGAATGTTCAGGATATGGTTTCTATGTACTACTACCTAAGGAATAAAATTGATATTTCCACTTTAAAAGAAGGTGATGAAATAAAAACCAATATGTTTTTTGATGAAGAAAACTATGGCTTTAAATTAAAATATTTAGGAAGAGAAATTATTAAGACCGAATTTGGTAAGGTGAAAACCATAAAATTTAGGCCTTATGTTATGGCAGGACGTGTGTTTAAAGAAGAAGAGAGTTTAACTTTATGGGTGAGTGCCGATAAAAATAAAATTCCATTAAAAATAAAAGCCGATTTAGCCGTAGGTTCATTACGAGCAGATCTTATAGGATTTAAAGGATTAAAATATCCGTTTGAAATCATTTACAAAGAATAATTAATATATGTCAAAGCAAAACAACTACGATGCTATCGTAAAGGCGCTTGAAGATAAGTACGAAAAAATAGATCAAGATACAGACGACCATTTATATGGTCTTCTTTATAGTAAACCCATTACGTATTGGGATTATATCCAAACCGATGCCTTGTTAAATCTGCAAATACAGCGCACAACACTTCCCGATGAGATGGTGTTTATTTCCTACCATCAAATTAATGAGTTACTTTTTAAAATGATCTTGTGGGAAATTGCTCAAGTGGCAGAAAAGGAAGATTTAGACGTCACGTTTTTTGAGTCTAAACTGATGCGTGTAAGCCGCTATTTCGATATGCTTTCAACGTCCTTCAATATTATGAGAGAAGGTATGGATGTAGAGCAGTATATGAAATTTAGGTATACACTGACCCCAGCTAGTGGATTTCAAAGTGCGCAATATAGACTTATAGAGTTTGCCTCTACAGAGTTAATTAATCTTATTGATTATAGATTTAGAAAAGATATTGACAGGGAAACGCCTTTTACTCATGCTTTTGAACATTTATATTGGCAGGCTGCAGGAAAAGACCATAAAACAGGGAAAAAATCCACACTTTTGGTTAATTTTGAAAAACGTTATAAAGATGAGTTTTTAAGGTTTATGGAAACCTATAACACTAAGAATCTTTGGACACGTTTTAAAGAGCTGCCAGAAAAGGATCAGAAAAATGAAGAGCTTATAAAAGCGATGCGTCATTATGATTATACGGTGAATATCTCTTGGGTCATGGCACACTACAATGCTGCTAAACATTATATAGATAGTGGTATTGGAGATGGTGAAGCTACAGGAGGAAGTGATTGGAAAAAATACATGCATCCAAAATATCAGAAGCGTATTTTCTTTCCGGAATTATGGAGTGAAGAAGAAGTAGAAAATTGGGGAAATAATTTATAATTAGTTAATGCATTTAAGAAGTAGTCTAGCAATAGTTCTCATAGCACTAAGTTTATGGTCGTGTAAAGAAGACGATAAGTCTGCAGAACTAGCATACGAGAAAGAACAAGCAAAACAGGTTGAAGAGGAAAAAATTTTAGAATTTGGTTTCGATCTTAATAATTACATCGTAAAACGAGATACCATAAAATCTGGTGATAGTTTCGGTGAAATTTTACAACGTCATAATATTGGGTATCCTGCTATTTTTGAAATTGCTGAAGCCACTAAAGATACCTTCGATATTAGAAAACTACACCCGGGTAGACCCTATACTTTTCTTTATACTAAAGAATCTCAGAAGGACAGTCTTCCAAGTCCAGAGACTTTTGTGTATCAAAACACCCAAGAAGAATATGTGGTTATCGGATTAAAAGATTCTATTCATGCCTATACCGATAGAAAACCCATTACTTACGTAGAAAAAACTGCAACAGGGGTTATAGAAAGTAGTATTTCTAATACGCTTGAAGAAAAAGGGCTTAGCCAACGTCTCGCTCATAAAATGGCCGATGATATCTATGCTTGGACTATAGATTTTAGACGTTTACAAAAAGGCGATCGTTTTAAAGTGATCTATACCGATAAGTATATAGATGATACCATTTATGCCGGAATTAAAGATGTAAAAGCCGCTTATTTTGAGCATAATGGCGATTCGCTTTATGCGTTTCAGTTTGAAAGTGATTCTATAAAAGGGATTGTAGATTATTTTAATGAAGATGCTAAAAACCTACGTCGTGCTTTCTTAAAAGCTCCAGTACAGTTTAGTAGAATATCGTCGCGCTACAACCTAAAGCGCCGTATTGCGGTGTATGGTTATAAAGTGCGTCCTCATAAAGGTACTGATTTTGCGGCACCTATAGGAACACCAATTATGGCTACGGCTAACGGAACCGTTATAGAGTCTACAAGACGTGGTGGTAATGGTAAATTTGTAAAAATAAGGCATAATGCCACTTACAGTACCCAATACTTACACATGAAAGCCCAAAATGTAAAAAAAGGCGAATTTGTAAAACAAGGCGATATAATAGGATGGGTAGGAATGACAGGAAACACTGGAGGACCACACGTCTGTTATCGTTTTTGGAAAAACGGCAAACAGGTAGATCCGTTTAAAGAAAAATTACCCGAAGCAGAACCTATTTCTGATAGTTTAAAGGTGAAATATCTAGAGTATATTAAACCTATTAAACAACAACTTGATAATATCCATTTCTTAGAGGCAACGCCTAAAGAAACACAAACCACTATAACTGAAGATCCAATTTTATAATTAAAATTATGGCATTAAAAGCAAGCAACCCGACAACAACTAAAACTTGGGAGAAATTACAAGCACACTTTGAAACGATAAAATCTACACATTTAAAAGATTTATTTAGTACAGATGCTAAAAGGGCTGATGATCTTACAGTAAAGTGGGAGGATTTTTATGCTGACTTTTCAAAAAATAGAATCACTACAGAAACGGTAGACCTTTTAGTTGAATTAGCGAATGAGCTCGATTTAAAAGATGCGATTTCTAAATATTTTGAAGGCGATATTATTAACGCTACTGAAGGGAGAGCTGTATTGCATACCGCATTAAGAGCTCCTGAAGATGCAGAAGTTTTTGTAGATGGTGAAAATGTTATACCGGGAATTCACGAGGTAAAACGTAAAATAGAAACCTTTACAAATGCTGTAGTTAATGGCGATCATAAAGGGCATACCGGGAAAGCAATAACCGATGTGGTTAATATTGGTATTGGAGGTTCAGATTTAGGGCCAGCCATGGTTGTAGATTCTTTACAATACTATAAAAATCAATTAGAAACACATTTTGTAAGTAATGTAGATGGTGATCACTACCAAGAGATCATTAAAAATTTAAATCCGGAAACAACACTTTTTGTAATTGTATCTAAAACATTTACAACACAAGAAACCTTGTCTAATGCCAATTCTATTAGAGCTTGGTTTTTAAAGTCTTTACCACAAGAGGCTGTAGCAAAACATTTTGTTGCCGTATCTACAAATATAGAAAGTGTTAAAGGCTTCGGTATTGCTGAAGAAAATATCTTCCCAATGAAGGATTGGGTTGGTGGACGTTTTTCACTTTGGAGTGCTGTGGGCTTATCAATTAGTTTAGCTTTAGGCTACAAGCATTTTGAAAGTCTATTAGACGGGGCGCATAAAATGGACACCCATTTTAAAACGGCCGATTTTAATGAGAACATTCCAGTAATTGCGGCTTTATTAACCGTGTGGTACAATAATTTCTTTCAAGCAGAAAGTGAAGCTATTATCCCTTACACACAATATTTAAACCAGTTTGCAACCTATTTGCAACAAGGTATCATGGAAAGTAATGGTAAAAGTGTAGATAGAGACGGCCAGAAGGTTAACTACCAAACGGGGACGCTAATTTGGGGAGAGCCAGGAACCAATTCGCAACACGCCTTTTTTCAATTGATACACCAAGGAACCAAACTTATTCCTACAGATTTTATTGGGTACGTAGAATCGTTATACGGTAATAAAGACCATCATAATAAATTGATGTCAAATTATTTTGCACAAACAGAAGCCTTAATGAATGGTAAAACAGAAGCTGAAGTTTTAACCGAGTTTGAAGGCAGTACTTTGTCTGAAGAGGCTATTAAAACCTTAGCACCATTTAAAATATTTGATGGTAATAAACCGACAACATCGTTACTAATTCAAAAATTAACACCAGAGAGTTTAGGGAAATTAATAGCCATGTACGAGCACAAAATTTTCGTACAAGGTATCCTTTGGAATGTATACAGTTACGATCAATTTGGCGTTGAATTAGGAAAACAATTGGCAAAATCGATACTAAAAGAGCTTGAAGAAGATGATATTAAGGCTAATCATGATGCGTCAACAGAAAGTTTACTTGCCTTTTTTAAGAAGAACTGTTAAAAATTGTTAAAAAGTTTTTAAAATTTTAGCTATGCGTGCATAAAAGTTAAGAATTCAATATTTATCTTCGTAGCACTTAATTGTTAACATTAACTTAATGTTTTAGCTATTGTATTGCGTAATTTTGCGCTGAAAAAAAACCAATTAACTTAAATTTTATGAAAAAATTTAATCAAATTTTATGTGTTGCTGTTCTGACATTATTTAGTACGGTGATGTATGCTCAAACCACTATCAAAGGTAAAGTGCTTGATAGTGAAATGAATTCTCCTTTACCAGGAGCTAATGTTTTAGTAAAAGGAACTTCTACAGGTGTAACAACTGATTTTGAAGGAACTTTTTCTATCACAACCGATGCTAACTCTGGAGAAATTGTAATTTCTTACGTAGGTTTCAATTCTGTAACAATTCCATTTAGCGGAAATACAGATGTAGGTAACATCACTTTATCGCCAGATAATAGTTTAGATGAGGTTGTTGTTATTGGAGGTGGTCTTATTGATTTAGCTTCTGATAGAGAAACTCCTGTTGCTGTATCTACGATTAAAGCTTCAGAGATTCAACAAAAAATTGGAGCTGGTGACGTAACTACTACTTTAGTAAACACGCCTTCAGTTTATGTTTCAGGTCAAGAAAGTGGTTTTGGTGATTCTAACATTCGAGTTCGTGGATTCGATCAAGATAACACGGCTTTCTTATTAAATGGACAACCAATTAATGGTATGGAAGATGGTAAGATGTACTGGTCTAACTGGTCTGGTGTTTCTGATATTGCAAATGCAGTTCAAATTCAAAGAGGTTTAGGTTCTTCTAAATTAGCAATTTCTTCTGTAGGTGGTACAGTTAACTTTGTAACAAAGTCAACGGATAAAAGACAAGGTGGTTTTGCTGCTGTAACTACAGGTTACAACAACTATTTAAAAACGGCTGCTGGTTATAGTACAGGTTTAAACGAAAAAGGTTTTGGGGCTACAGTAATGTTATCTCATTGGCAAGGTGATGGGTACAATTTAGGAACTCAAGGTCAAGGGCAAACTTATTTTCTTTCTTTTGGTCAAAAAATTAACGATTCTCATTTCTTAAACTTCTTAGTTACTGGTGCGCCACAATCGCACGATCAAAACTATAGAAAATCTATTTCTGATTATTTAGAATATGGAAAGAAATACAACTATAACTACGGTTACCGTAATGGAGAATACCTTAGTTTAAGAACAAACTTTTACCACAAGCCAGTTGCTAACTTAAACTGGGACTGGACAATTAGCGATAAATCTAATTTATCTACAGTAGTTTACGCGTCATGGGGACGTGGAGGTGGAACTGGTGGTTATGGAGCTTATACTGCATCAACAGAAAATGGACTTGTTGATTGGGATGCTACAATAGCTGCTAATCAAACTGTCGCTGGCGGTATTGGTAATGGAAGTGGTCCTTACGTTGGTACTGCGATCCGTGCTTCTATGAACAACCACGCTTGGTACGGTTTAGTAACTAACTACGAAACTGAATTGACAGATAACCTTACTTTAAACGTAGGTGGAGATTTACGTACTTATAAAGGAACTCACTTTAGACAATTAGTAGATTTATTAGGTCTTAATGGTATTGATGAAGGGCAAACTAGCGCTCAGTATCCAGATGGCTATATTGTTTCTGCAACTAACAGTATTAATCCTTGGTCTACAGTATTTAACTATGCTGATGAAGATGAAAGAATTGATTACGATTACGATGAGCGTATCAACTATGGTGGTATCTTCGGTCAGTTAGAATATGCTTCAGAAAAAGTTTCTGGATTCTTCCAAGGAGCCGTTTCTAACCAAAGTCACGTAAGATGGGATAGATTTAACTATGAAGAAGCTAACGAAGAATCTGAAACGATAAACAATACAGGTTACAACGTTAAAGCTGGTGGTAGTTATGCCGTTACTGAAAACAGTAAATTTTATGTAAATGCTGGGTACTATTCACGTCAGCCTTACCATGATAATATTTACTTAAACTACACAAACGAAGTTAACCCGTTAACTGAAAACGAGAAAATACTTGGTTTAGAAGCAGGATATACTATTAGTACTTCTAACTTCTCTGCTTCTTTAGATTTATACAGAACGTCTTGGAAAGATCGTGTAGAATCTTCTTCTTTTACTGATGCTGATACTAACGAATTATTTTATAGAACAAACGAAGGTGTAGAGCAATTACACTCAGGTGCTGAACTTACTTTAGCATACAGACCTTTCGATGCGCTTAGAATTAACGGTTTTGCTTCTGTTGGTAACTGGAAATATAAAGGAGATGCACAAACTACAATTAGAAACGAAGCTCTTGAAACACTTTCTGTAGAAACAGAAGATGTTGATGGTGGTGAAGTAGGTGGTGCTGCACAAACAACAATTGGTTTGGGGATAAACTATGAAATTGTTGAGCGTTTTTCTGTCGATGCAGATTACAGATATAACGATAACTTATATGCAGATGTAGGAGCTGTCAAAGAGAACTTAGAATTACCTAGCTTTGGTGTTATGGATTTAGGTTTATCTTACAAAATGTTAGTAGGTCAAGATAAAATGAACTCTATTAGCTTCAGATTTAATGTAAACAACTTATTAAACGAAGAGTACATTTCTCAGTCTAGTACTGCTTACCAAGCAGAAGCTGGAGATGAAACGTACATGGGGCTTAATCAAAATAACCAAGTGTATTTTGGAAACTTAAGAACTTGGAACTTTGGTATCCGTTACAAGTTTTAATTCTTTAAAGTTTGAATACAAAAAGGCAGCTCTTAGAGCTGCCTTTTTTATTATATCCTATTTTTATTTTTTACTTTTTTATTCCTTCCAACGCACCGTTTCCATAATGTGTTTTATATCCTTTTTTAAATATTCTGCAGCCGGATAAATAGAGTCGTAGTTGGGTTTGGCATAGAAATATAAAGACCCACTTAAAAAGTGTGTTGTACTGTCTGTAACGTAAAACTGGGATTGAGATGCGGCATCCCCTCCAATTTCATATAACATACCATAGGTCCTGTTTTCAGCATTTATAAATTCCCCTTGGCTTATCTCATCAGCCTTTATTGTGTGCTTTTGCGTTAGGTTTTGGGCATCGCGCAATAAACTATCTAAATTGCTGTGAACCTCTTTATACGTCAGATATATTGTAGCATTTAAGGACGGATATTTTACATCTATGCCGTGGGTTGTTGCTGTTGACTTTACGGTTTTTATAGGTTCGGATAGCTTATTTTTTTCAAAAGAAAACGGTAAGGGAACCACAGTCTTTTCGTAGACGGCCTTAGGGTATTCTAGTCTTAAATAGCCTTTAGGTTTAGGTAAAGGATCATTACCGCAACCTAATAACAATAAACTTAATATGGGTAGGGCTATGCGTTTCATGCTTGTCTGTCTAATAAGGTGAGTTTAATTTGTTTAATACGTTTGCGTTCTAAAGCTTCAATAGTAAACACATAATTTTTGAAATTTATTTTACTTCCTACTCTCGGAAATCCTCCTGAAATTTCTAAAACAAAGCCTGCAAGGGTTTCTGCCTCGCCTTTCTGAGCTTCAAAAAGTTCTGCATCAGCTTCAATACCTACAATTTTGTACACATCTTTTAAAGGTGTTTTTCCTTCAAAACTATAATTGTTATTGTTCAGTTTGGTGTAAATAAGATCGTCATCGTCATATTCATCACTAATATCACCAACAATTTCTTCAATAATATCTTCTAAAGATACCAAGCCAGAAGTACCACCATACTCATCGACTACAACGGCAAGGTGGACTTTTTTAGTTTGAAATTCCACCATTAAATCATCCAATTTCTTGTTTTCTGGGACAAAAAAAGGGGCTCTTAAAATGGTAGTCCAATCAAAGGTCTTTTTATTTAAATGTGGTAGTAAATCTTTTACGTATAAAACCCCAATAATAGTGTCAATACTTTCTTCGTACACCGGAATTCTAGAATAACCATTCGCTATAATTTCAGCAATAATAGTTTCGTAAGGCGTATCTATTCTCAAGGCAAACAAATCCATCCTAGGACGCATAACTTGCTTGGTATCGGTATTTCCAAAAGAGACAATACCCTGAAGTAGTTTTTGTTCTTCTTGTGTGGTGTCTTGACTATTGGTGAGCTCTAAGGCCTGAGACAATTGGTCTACACTTAGATTAGAGCGTTGTTTTCCAAATTTATTATGAATTTGAAGCGTTACAAAACGCATCGGTAAACTTATAGGCGAAAAAATAACGTCTAGTACACTTAAGGGGCGTGCCATAAACGAGGAGAATTTTACACGGTTTCTGTTGGCGTAAATTTTTGGAATAATCTCTCCAAATAATAAGATTAAAAACGTGGCCGTTACCACTTCTAATAAAAACCTTGCAAGTGGGTTTGTAATGTCATGAAAAATGGTTTCTCCAATATAAGAGAACAATAATACTACCGCGATATTTATAAAATTATTAGCCACTAAAATGGTTGCTAATAACTTTTTTGGACGCTCTAAGAGAGCGGCAATAATTTGCATGGCTGGCGATTTATTTTCTAAGCCTTCATCTAAATTGGATTTGGTTAGAGAAAATAAAGCCACTTCTGCTCCAGAGATTAAAGCCGAGCAGGTTAGTAATATAATAAGGATAATGATACTTGTTATAAAGGAGGTATCGGTATAAGATAAAGTTGAAATTAAAACCGTGGGTTCTGGGTCCAAGATAATAGGATATTTAAAGATTAAAATGGCAAATCATCATTGTCGGATTCTACAGGTGGTGTCGTAGAACTTTGAGGCTGAGATGTTGCTGATTTTTGAGACGCGGCGTTTGGCGATTGCTCACTCTTGGGGGTTAAAAACGTAAAGTCGTCGCATTGTATTTCAGTAGAATAACGTTCCATACCTTTGTCGTCCGTCCACTTTCTCGTTTTAATACGACCCTCAATATATATTTTATCGCCTTTAGAAAGGTATTTTTCACAAATTTCAGCAGCCTTATTTCTAACCACTATATTATGCCACTCCGTATTAGTAATACGTTCATTGGTTTGTTTGCTTGTATAGCTCTCGCTTGTAGCAATAGGAAAACGGCCTACACAATTTTTATCATCAAAATAGTGCATTTTTACTTCGTCTCCTAAGTTTCCAATCAGCATTACTTTATTTAAGGTTCCAGACATAATAATTCATTTTTAATAGGTTGCAAAGTTACTCAATTGCATAACTAGGAGATTAAAAGTAATAAAAAAATGTGATTTCTTTAAGGTTCTAAAACCCGAATTGGGTTATAAAGTCGTTTATAAGCGCCGGAACGGGGTATTTTTTTAGAGATTTTATAGGAATGGCCCCTTCAGGAAGCGTTTGTGTTTCAATAATCCAGAATTTGGTATGCAGGTGCTGGTGCGATAATTTATGGATCACATCAACCTCATTATATAAGGCGTAATCAAAAGTCATGTCCTCCAAGATGCTATTTTCAAGCCCTAACATATGAAACTCTTCAGAACTTAAACTTTTATCAGATTCAATTAACGGGAACTGATAGAGGTTTTGCCAAATACCTTTATGGGTCCGTTGTTCAATAAAAGTTTGTTGTTGCTGATCAATCCCTACTATAAAGTTGAAATATTTGGTGGTGATTTTGGTCTTTTTCAATTTCACGGGTAACTCTCCAATACGTTGGTGTTGTAAAGCGGCACAATTCGTATTTAAGGGGCAGGCTTCACAGTTGGGGTTTTTAGGTTTACATTGCAAAGCTCCAAACTCCATTAAGGCTTGGTTATAAGTAGCCGGCTGGTCTTTTAAAATCAACGAACTGGCCAAGGTTTTAAATTCTTTGATGCCTGCGGAAGTGTTAATAGGCGTATCAATACCAAAATAACGCGATAATACACGGTATACATTACCATCTACCACGGCAGCCGGTTCATTAAAGGCAATTGAAGCAATGGCACTGGCCGTATAATCTCCAACACCTTTCAATTTTAATAAGTCCTTATAATTATCAGGAAATTTTCCGTTAAGCTCATAGGCAATATGTTTGGCTGTGGTGTGTAAATTTCGGGCTCTAGAATAATAGCCTAAACCTTGCCATAATTTTAAAACAGAAGTTTCTGAGGCTTCCGCGAGATCAAAAACAGTAGGGTAATTTGCAACAAATTCTTCATAATAGGGTAACCCTTGTTTAATTTGGGTCTGCTGTAAAATGATTTCTGATAGCCAAATTGTATAGGGATTATTAGTGGTCCTCCAAGGGAGGTCTCTCTTTTTGTCTGAATACCAGAGGATTAATTTTGATTGAAAACTCATTATGCTATTTTAATAAAAAACAAAGCTAAATGTTTATTGTGTTAAATTTTAATTAATTACGCTTGATGAATTGAAATTAAATTACTTATATTTGCATCCCTTAGAATTTATAGTAACCCTAAAACTAGTAACAAAAATGACAAAAGCTGATTTGGTAGCGAAAATATCTGATAAATTAGGTATTGAGAAAGGTGACGTTCAAGCCACTGTTGAAACATTTATGGAAGAAGTAAAGACATCTTTAGAAAGTGGAGATAACGTTTATTTAAGAGGTTTCGGAAGTTTCATTATTAAGACAAGAGCTGAAAAAACAGGTCGTAATATTTCAAAGAATACTACAATAAAAATTCCTGCACACAACATTCCTGCATTTAAGCCAGCTAAAGTATTTTTAGAGGGTGTTAAATCTAATGTTGAGGTTAACTAAGAAAGCATTAAAACAAAATATTAATTTAAAAAGCATTATTTATTATGCCAAGTGGTAAAAAAAGAAAAAGACACAAGGTAGCGACGCATAAGCGTAAGAAACGTAGACGCGCTAATCGTCATAAAAAGAAATAAATTGTTAAAAGTAGTTTTATAACTACTTTTTTCAGTTTTAAAGGAACGTTCTTTGATATAGAATTTAGAAGGTATTTAATAGAGTCCTTCTAGGTTTGTTGGATTTTACATCCTGTGTCAAATAATTTAGTAACATCCATCTATCTCAATGAAGAGTTAGATTTAAATTGACATTATGAACAATGAATTAATCGTAAGATCGAGTTCAGATATTGTTGATTTTGCCTTATTAAAAGATGGAAAACTTATTGAATTACACAAAGACGAAGAGGATAACAACTTTGCGGTAGGTGATATTTTTATTGCCAAAATCCGTAAAGTTATTCCTGGTCTAAACGCTGCGTTTGTTAACGTAGGGTATGAGAAAGATGGTTTTTTACACTATCATGATCTAGGACCGCAACTGCCTTCGCTTTTAAAATTCATTAAACGTGTAAGCACAGGGAAATTAAGAGATTATTCTCTTAAAGACTTTCCGATGGAGAAAGATTTAGACAAAAATGGTACCATTGCAAATGCCATAAAGTCTAATCAATCCATTTTAGTACAAGTAGTAAAAGAACCGATCTCTACTAAGGGACCGCGCATTAGTTCAGAATTGTCTATTGCCGGAAGATATATTGTCTTGGTACCTTTTTCTAACCGTATTTCAATTTCACAAAAAATTGATTCGCAAGAAGAAAAAGACCGCCTAAAAAGGCTTGTTAAAAGTATCACACCAAAGGGATTTGGGGTTATTATTCGTACCGTAGCAGAAGGCAAGAAAGTTGCCGAGCTCGATAGTGATTTACAAAATTTGCTGGATCGATGGACAGCAATGTGTAAAAAATTGTACAAAGCACATCACCCAACTAAGGTCTTGGGAGAAATGAACAAAGCATCCTCAATTTTGAGAGATATTTTTAATGATTCTTTCTCTGCTATAGTTGTAGACGATGAAGAAATGTATGTACAAGTAAAAGATTATGTGCAACAAATTGCACCAAACAAAGAATCCATAGTGAAGTACTATAAGAATGGTGTCCCAATCTTTGAAAAATTTGGTATAGAACGCCAAATTAAGACCTCATTCGGTAGAACCGTCTCTATGGCTAAAGGCGCCTATTTAGTTATTGAACACACTGAAGCATTACATGTTGTAGATGTGAACAGTGGTAACCGTTCTAATAAAGAAAAAAACCAAGAAGACACCGCCTTAGAAGTCAACATGATCTCTGCCCAAGAGATTGCCCGACAATTGCGTTTACGTGATATGGGAGGCATTATTGTTATCGATTTTATTGATATGGGTAAAGCAGAGAACAGAAAAAAGCTTTATAATTATCTTAGAGATGAGATGAAAGATGATAAAGCAAAGCATAAAATATTGCCGCCGAGTAAGTTTGGATTAGTGCAAATAACCAGACAGCGTGTTAGGCCAGAACGCAATATTAAAACGAAAGAAGAAAATCCGAACCATATTGGAGGTGATGAAATCGAAGCACCAATTAAAGTGGTGGAACGCATTAATCAAGACCTACAACGTATTTTCAAAAAAAATCATAAAAAGGTGATTCTTAATACACACCCTTTTATAGCAGCCTTTTTAACCCAAGGGTTTCCATCAGTACGTTCAAAGTGGTTTATTGAACACAAAAAGTGGGTAAAAGTTTTACCTAGAGATGCTTACACTTATCTTGAATATCATTTTTATGACAAAGATGGTAACAAAATCAAATAATATCTATTAAAAAAGCCCAACTGAAATTTTCAGTTGGGCTTTTGTGTTTTATAGCATAAGGCCTTAATCTCTAGACATTAATATGCTTAGCACATACCAAAATAATAACATTAGTGATGCAAACAGCCCTAAAGCAGCAGGGATGTAATCTTCTACACCATATTTCTTGACTAAGTTAGAGGTTTGATATAAAATAGAACCTCCAGCGAGTAAACACATACCTGCTGAAAACCATAAACCTAAGTTAAACCCAAATATTGCTCCGGCAATGATGATACCTATAGCGATAAAAAAGCCTATCGTTAATCCTGTTTTTAAGAAAGAGAAATCTTTTTTGGTTAATAATACAACGGCAGATAAGCCTGTAAATAAGGCTAGAGTAACAATCGCTGCTTGGTTAAGAATTTCTGGTCCAGATTCCATATAGAATGCCGCAATAAAGAGCATAGGAACAAAAATGAGGGCTTCAAAGAAAATATAAATTCCATAAGCCAAATACTGCTTGCTTTTGTCCGTCGTTTTTAAAGCCATATTCTCGGCGTAATTGGTCGCTAACATAAAGCCGCCTAACATAATTAACCACTTATAACCTTGGGTCATGGATAACATAAATTCTACAACGGTCTCACTTTGTAAGAGTAGGTATTCAAAAAGTATAAAAACTAAAACTCCGGCAGCTACATGGGCATAGGTCTTTTTGTAAAAGGCCATGCGTTCCACATCTGGGATCTCGCTAATTAATAGTTTTTCTGGGTATTGATTTTCCATATTTCCTTTAGATTTGGTTAGTGCCACTAAAATATGTTATTTCTTAAGGTATTCAAATAAAAAAGAGTTCCAATTATTCAGAACTCTTTTATTTAAAAGCATTTGTATTTTTTAATTTCTACTACCAAACACTTGTAGTGCCCAGTATAATAAAGAGGCTAAAGCACCAATAGCAGCAACTAAATAGGTTCTCGCTGCCCATTTTAAGGCATCTTTAGAACCGCTGTATTCTTCTGGTGTGAGCATGTTTTTAGTTTTTAACCAAGCTAAAGCCCGGTGACTCGCATCGTATTCTACGGGCAAGGTTATAAAACTAAATAACGTTGCAAAGCCCATAAATATTAAACCAGCAACCGAAATCCAATATCCTAATCCTATACCTGCACCAGCAGCTAAAACTAAACCTCCAATAACTAACCATTGCGACATCCCAGAGGTCACACTAACTAGAGGCACTAAAGCCGAGCGCATTCCTAATGCACTATAAGCTTGAGCGTGTTGTACGGCATGTCCGCACTCATGAGCAGCTACAGCGGCAGCGGCGGCATTGCGTTGGTTGTATACGGCTTCACTTAAATTCACCGTTTTATTTTTAGGATTATAATGATCCGTTAATTGTCCAGGAGTAGAAATCACTTCCACATCATAAATACCGTTATCAGCGAGCATTTTTTCTGCAATTTCTCGGCCCGATAAGCCATTGCGCAGCTGCACTTTAGAGTATTTAGCGAACTTTTGTTTTAATTGGTTGCTAACAAGCCAACTGACTAAGCCAATAGCACCGATTAATACATAATATCCTAGCATTCCATTCATAATTCAAAAGTTTTAATTCTTATAAATTTACTAAATGAATAGCAAATAATAAGCCAAATTTGAGTTAAGAAATTTTGTCAGTATAGGATGATTTTAAGCTTTACATCGCATCAATAGACCAGTTAAAGGCGTCAGCTATTTCTTCATAGACAATTCTTCCGTTTACAATATTAAGCCCTTTAGCAAGGGTTTTATCTTGCTTACACGCGTTTTCCCAACCTTTATTAGCTAAACGTAAAACGTAAGGGAGTGTTACATTGGTTAAGGCTAGTGTAGAGGTGTACGGAACAGCTCCTGGCATGTTAGCAACACAATAATGAACCACATCATCAATAATAAAGGTCGGATCTTCGTGCGTGGTTGGTTTAGAGGTTTCTATACAACCACCTTGATCTACGGCCACATCCACTAAAACAGTTCCAGGGCGCATTTCTTTAAGCATATCTCTAGTGATTAATTTTGGTGCAATTCCGCCACGTACTAAGACGCCACCTATAATTAAATCGTGATCTTTAATGCGTTTTCTAATGTTGTATTCACTAGAAAATTCAGTGACCACATGGCTTGGCATTACGTCATTTACATAACGGAGTTGCTTCATATTAATATCCATAATTGTAACATGAGCGCCTAGGCCTGCAGCCATTTTTGCGGCTTGGATACCAACGACTCCTGCTCCTAAGACTAAAACGCGTCCTGGTGGAACTCCGGGAACACCACCTAAAAGAACTCCACGGCCTTTAATGGGTTTTTCTAAATATTTAGCACCTTGCTGTACCGCCATTCTACCTGCAACTTCAGACATCGGCGTTAATAATGGCAGTGAACCATCTTTGTCTTCTACAGTTTCATAGGCAATACATACCGCCTGACTGTTAAGCATAGCTCTTGTTAAAGGCTCGCTTGAAGCAAAATGAAAATAAGTAAATACCACATGGTGGGCTTGGATAAGAGGATACTCTTCTTCTATAGGTTCTTTCACCTTTACAATCATATCACTCGAGGAGTAGACATCTACGATGGTGTCTAAAATAATACCACCGGCATTGATATAATCTAGATCTGAGAACCCGCTTCCTAAACCAGCCTCTTTCTGAACATATACCGTATGCTTGTGTTTTGTAAGTTCGAAAACACCTGCGGGGGTCATACCAACGCGGTTTTCGTTATTTTTGATTTCCTTTGGAATGCCAATTTTCATTTGTTTTGCAGCTTTAGAGGTTTGTAAACAGTAAGAAAGTACCGCCAAAAATCTTAGCTATGCAAGGACATAAAGCAGGATAAAATAATTTTTATGATATTGTTATTTTGAAGCTTTTATATTGAAAACTTTTAAAAATAGGTCTTTTTTTTGAAGCGATATGCTATTGCGACTTCTTAAGCCGAAGGTCTAAAATTGAAAATGAACAAGGCTTAAGGTTCTGCCTTAGGCAACCTATTTTTTGAAGGTTTAAGGTGATCGATTATGCCATGGTTGCAGGTAGATTTTGACCACTTTATCATTTTCAAAAACCAGAACAAGTTCACTTAATTCTTTCGCGGAAAAAGGATCTAGTAAACCTATATAATAATAAAAGGCATCGGGGTTTGCTGTAGACGCGGCGATAGGTTTTCCTAACTCTTTAATAACATAGGCTTTGCTCTCGCCGAGAAAGAGTTCTCTATCCATTACATCGTCTACCATTTCTGCTCTAGTGTCGTGCTGGGTACGCCAGCGCTGTGCATCGAAACGCTCGTTAAATTGATAGATTAAAATACGACTGATTACAAAGGCACTAAATAAGATAAGACCTATTTGATTGACTTGGTTATTACGGAAATCAAAATAGTCCGTGAGTGGTTTAGCTTTCTTTTTTTTGGGTTGCTTTTCTAATGATGGTTTGTTTATAGGCATTAGATTACACTTTAGAAAGTTCAGCGTAACTTAGAAAATAAGTGTCTTCACATGGGGTCATGGCATGCGGATAACTAGGAATAAGTAATACGCCTTCCGGTGTTAAACTCCAGGTTTTATACTGCCAATAACTGTCATCAACAAAAGTTTCGCACTCTTCATCTTGTACGTCATTTTCTGTAGATTGATATTTCTGTTTTAGCGTTTGAAAAAAATCAACCTCTGGGTACAAAGTCTCAATGTCTTTAACTTCTTTTAAAGTTTCTAAATTAAAGGTATAAGCAACAGTGCCATATGAAGGGTGTGCGCCACCACAATAGACACTGTAATATTTTAAATAACTTATAAAGTTGGTATTAACAAGGTTGATGTTGTATGATATTTCAAACCAAGAATTACAGTTTAATTTGTCTTTGGCGTCTTCAAGATGTATGGCATCTAGAATAGGATTGAATGTATCGCGCTGTGCTTTGGTAAAACCGTTACCTAATCTAAATAAAGGGAGTTTAGAATAGTTCTCATGAAACCAAACCAATTGTTTACCCTTGTAATTAACAATGCTATCTTTTACAAAGCTGAGTTTTGGGTCTCTAAAATCTTCAAAGATATTTTGCTGCGTTTCGGATAAAACCACATTAAAACGGTCTTCTTTTAGTTGTAAAGTGCCTATAAGTTGATGACCTTTTTTTGTGAGTTGAAAGACTTCATCTGCATCTAAAACGCTTTCTGGATGATAAAAATAACCATCAATTAAAGTGAGATTTTTGTTGTTGCGTTTACCGGAAATAGGAATACTAATTAACTTAGAATCGTAAAAATAATAGCCATCTATTTCGCTAGAAGTGCTATCATTTTCTTGTGGATAACTATTAATTTCTAAATGAATTGGATAGTTAGCAACAGTACCAACATAACTTTGCGACCAAGCTATAATTGGCAACAAAGTTATGATGATATGTTTTAGAAGTTTAGCCAACAATATTTACAATTTTACCTGGCACCACAATCACTTTTTTAGGTGTTCGGCCATCTAATTGCGCTATGGTTTTTTCATGAGCCATAACGGTTTTTTCAATAGCGTCCTTGCTCATATCCATTGGTAACTCTAAAGTAAAACGCATTTTACCATTAAAAGAAATTGGATATTTTTTACTGCTTTCTACCAGGTGACTGGCATCAAATTCTGGAAAAGCTGCCGTTGATATCGATTCCGTATGTCCTAATTTTGAATATAACTCTTCAGCAATATGTGGTGCATAAGGTGAAATTAAAACTAATAACGGTTCTAATATGGCTTTGCTAGTACACTTTTGCTGAGTTAACTCATTAACGGCAATCATAAAGGTAGATACAGAGGTGTTGAAAGAGAAATTTTCAATGTCTTCTTGGACTTTCTTTATGGTTTTATGAAGGGTTTTTAAGTTGTCTTTTGTTGGTTCAGCATCGTTAACCTTTAAACTATTGTCATTAACGTATAGTTTCCATAATTTTTTAAGGAAATTATGCACACCGGTGATTCCTGCGGTATTCCAAGGTTTGTATTGTTCTAAGGGGCCTAAGAACATTTCGTAAAGTCTTAAGCTGTCCGCACCGTAATCGGCACAAATACTATCAGGATTAACCACGTTGTATTTTGATTTCGACATTTTTTCAACGTCTCTACCAACTTTATAAACGCCGTCTTCTAGGATAAATTCGGCATCTTTAAAGTCTTCACCAAATTCACCATCCGTTTTTAAACCTTCAATATCTAACTCATCAGAAGCATTTACATACTGCACTTTTACGTGAATAGGTAACACGTTTTTATCTTCGATTAATCCCTGTGAATAATATAAGTTAGGGTTGCTCTCGTCTCTATAAACAAAAGCACTAGTTCCCAATATCATTCCTTGGTTAATCAACTTTTTAAAAGGTTCTTCTACATTTACAAAACCGCGATCTTTTAAAAGTTTTACCCAAAAACGTGAGTAGAGTAGGTGACCTGTAGCATGTTCGCTACCACCAATATATAAATCTACATTTTCCCAATACTTAAGGGCATCTTCACTTGCAAAAACACCATCTCTATTAGCGGCATCTTCCATATAACGGAAGAAATACCAAGAACTCCCTGCCCAACCTGGCATGGTATTAAGTTCTAGAGGGAATACAGTTTTATGGTCTATCAACTCATTACTAACAACGGCACACTGATTAGTATCCCAAGCCCAAACGTCTGCACGTCCTAGTGGCGGTTCACCTTCTTCAGTTGGCAGGTATTTTTCTACTTCTGGTAAAACGATAGGTAAATGGGCCTGATCTATCATTTGTGGCATTCCATTTACGTAGTATACTGGGAAAGGTTCTCCCCAATAACGCTGACGAGAGAACACGGCATCACGTAATCGATAATTAGTTTTACCTTCGCCTTGGCCTAATTTTTCTAATTCGAAAATAACGCGTTTAGAGGCTTTTTTATAGTTCATACCATTTAGGAAATCGCTATTGGCAATTTTCACATGGTCTTTAGAGGCGTAAGCTTCTTCGGAAATATCGGCACCTTCAAAGATATTTGGAATGGCTATATCAAAATGTTTAGCAAAATCATAATCACGTTGATCGCCACAAGGCACCGCCATTACAGCACCTGTTCCGTAGCTTGCTAGTACGTAATCGCCAATCCAAATTGGAATTGGTGCTTTAGAAAAGGGGTGCTCAGCATAAGCTCCTGTAAAGACACCAGAAATGGTTTTTACATCGGCCATACGATCGCGCTCGCTACGTTTTGCTGTTTTTTCTATATAAGCTTCAACGGCTTCTTTTTGTTCTGGCGTAGTAATTTTAGACACCAACTCATGTTCTGGCGCTAAGGTCATAAAAGACACGCCGAAAATAGTGTCTGGTCTAGTCGTAAAGACGTCTATTTTGTGAGACGTCTCGACTGCGCTCGACGAGACAGCAGGAATGACATTGAATGTTACAGAAGCTCCAACCGATTTTCCAATCCAGTTTTTTTGAATGTCTTTTAATGCATCGGTCCAATCAACCGTATCTAGACCTTGTAGTAAACGTTCTGCATAAGCTGAAATACGCATAGACCATTGTGTCATTTTTTTACGGACTACAGGATGTCCACCACGTTCTGAAACACCATTTACAATTTCGTCATTGGCTAAAACGGTTCCTAAAGCAGGACACCAATTCACTTCTGTTTCGGCTAAATAAGTTAAGCGGTATTTTAAAAGAACGTCTTGTTGTTCTTCCGAAGAGAAATTATTCCATTCAGCAGCGGTAAAAGGTGCAATGTCATCATCACAGGCTGCATTAACATTGGTGTTACCTTCAGTTTCAAATTTTGAAATTAAGGTTTTTATGTCTTCCGCTTTATTTGTATCGTTATTGTACCAAGATTCAAACAACTGAATGAAAATCCATTGGGTCCACTTGTAATATTCCGGATTAGAGGTACGTACTTCACGACTCCAATCGAAAGAAAATCCAATCTGATCGAGTTGTCTTCTATAAGTGGTAATATTGGTTTCTGTAGTGACTGCCGGATGCTGCCCTGTTTGAATAGCATACTGTTCTGCAGGTAATCCAAATGAATCATAACCCTGAGGGTGCAATACATTAAACCCTTTATGACGTTTGTAACGCGCATAGATATCACTGGCAATATAACCTAAGGGGTGCCCAACATGTAAGCCTGCTCCTGAAGGATAAGGGAACATGTCTAAAACATAATATTTAGGTTTATCGCTTTGGTTTGAGGCTTTAAAGGTTTGCTGAGTTGCCCAATAGTTTTGCCACTTTTTCTCTATGTCGTTAAAATTGTATGTCATTGTCTTATTTTCCTTGTAGTAATGGCGCAAATTTAATAATAACCTTCTAAACCGCCTATTTTAAAATGCATAGGAATTATAAATGAAAAAGCACCTCGTAATTAACAAGATGCTTTCTGTAATTGTAGTGGTGAGGGTTTAAAATTTATACCCAAGAGCGACTTGAAAAACACTGTTTTTAATATCTGGGTTTTCAGCTACTGTTGAAATGCCAAAATTATAACGGGCTTGTACAAATAGATTGGTGCCAAGGTTATAGCCTATACCTGCATTAGCACCGATATCGATGTTAGCGGCATTGGTATCTTCGTCTGGTAGATCGCTATTGATATATTCGCCTTTATCATTGACTAAAAATGAAAATTGTGGCCCCACTTCTATGCTCAAGCCTTCAATTAAATAGTATTTTGCCATCACTGGAATAGCGAGGTAATCTACTTTTATTTTAACAACATCTTGAACTTCTGAGCCTTGTGTTGAATAGAGGAGTTCTGGTTGAAGCGAAAAGGTTTCACTTAACGGAATTTCGGAAATGACACCAACATGAAAACCTAAAAGTCGATTTCTATCGGCATCGCCTCCTGTAAAATTAGCGCTATTGAGTCCTGCTTTCGCTCCAAACGTGATATCTTGAGCCTTGATTTGTTGTGTAAATCCTAAAGTGGCAAGGATGGCCAGCATGCATAATTTTTTCATGAGTATTGATTTTTAAGAGGTTATTGATTGTTTTGGGTTTTTACAAGAATTATGCCAACGCGAGATGAAAAGCTTCAGAATTAGAGTCTTTAAACGGTAAGTTTATCTTTAAAATGGTAGGCTAGTAGTGCTTTTGGTACACTTTGTAGGGGTATTTACAACACGAAGAAAAGATCAGCGTTGTAATAGTAGCATAAGCAAATTCTTTATTATTTTTACCGAACTAATTAGCAGTATGACATGGCATCATCTTTTGACAAATACCAAAAGCGAAAACTTATATCTTCTTACATCTCCGTAGTAATAAGTATTGCATTGGTTTTATTCCTTTTAGGCTGTTTAGGTCTTTTGGTTATCAACTCTAAAAAAGTAGCAGATCACTTTAAAGAACAGGTGGTTATGACCATTTATTTAAATGACACCGCCAAAGATGTGGAGGTGAATCAGCTTAAAAAGAGTTTAGCGATGGCCAACTATACCAAGGATGCTGTTTACGTGTCTAAAGAAGAAGCTGCTGAATTTATGAAGGCGGAAACGGGCGAAGATTTTATGGATTTTGTGGGCTATAATCCACTTAAGAATTCTATTGATGTGCACCTAAAAGCCGATTTTGTTACCACCGAACAGTTAACTGAAATTTCAGAAGGTCTGTCTAACAAAGCTTTTATTGAAGAGATTAGGTATGATAATGATTTGGTAGAACTTATGAATGATAATGTAAAGAAAATTACATTTTGGGTTTTAATCATTAGTGCTGTTTTTACTTTAATAGCGGTATTGTTAATTAACAGCTCTATCCGATTGGCGGTATATTCTAAGCGTTTTATTATAAAAACCATGCAAATGGTAGGAGCTACCAAACGTTTTATTAGAAAACCTTTTATTTGGAAAAGCGTTCAACTCGGTATTGTTGGGGCTTTAGTGGCTTTAGGAGGTATGGCTGTGGTTCTATATTATTTAGATCTTAGTTTCCCGGAATTAGAATTGTTGAAAAATACGATAGCTATTGCAGGACTCTTTGCAGGCATTTTCTTATTAGGCATTCTTATAACATGGATTAGTACTTTTATAGCAACGCAACGGTTTTTAAATTTAAAAACCGATCAGTTATATTATTAGATGTTAGGAATATATTAATGCTAACGGTTATTTATAAATAAAACTGTTACTTTGTAATATAATTAGTTGAATTGAAAAGATCATGGGAGTAAACAAACATAATGACAATTCTAAATCCGAATTTATTTTCGGTAAGAAAAACTATAAGTTCTTATTTATAGGCTTAGCCTTTATTGTTATTGGTTTTATCTTAATGTCTGGTGGGGGTAGTGATGACCCTAATGTTTTTAATGAAGCGATCTACAGCTGGAGACGTATACGTTTAGCACCAACCTTAGTCTTAATAGGTTTTGGTATTCAGGTTTACGCTATTCTCTTAAACCCGAATAAAAAATAATTTAAGGCTGTAAATACGCAATAAATTTATTTGTAATTTGCTTTAAATAGTCTTCGGTATGCTCTAAAGCATCTTCAAAATTTTTAGATTTACTGATGATGGAATCGCTATAGGCAATGCCCATGCCATTTAATTCTGAAGCGCTTAAATTAATACTTCCGCAAAAGGCTGCTACTTTAATCTGATACTTTTGTGCTGAATTTAGTACACCACTTAAGGTTTTACCAGATAGGGTTTGCAGATCCAGTTGCCCTTCCCCTGTAATAATCCAATCGGCTTGTTGAATCTTAGTATCAAAGTCGGCAATCTGTTGTATTAGATCTATACCAGGTAGCAATGTACCATTAAGAAATGTAACGGTACCAGCCCCCATGCCACCTGCCGCACCAGCGCCTTGTATGTCTTGCGTTGTACAATTAAAATGTTCATCTAAAATTTTAGAGAAGCTCTGTAAGCCTTGGTTTAAATATGCGATTGCCGAGTCTGATGCGCCTTTTTGTTTGGCATAAATATAAGCAGCACCTTCAGGACCATAAAGAGGATTGGTGACATCGCAGGCTATTTGAAATTTAACCTGTGCAAGCCTTGGGTCTACATTGGTAGCATCAATCTTAGTTATCCTTGATAAATTTTTACCAATAGGTTTAACTTCAGTATTAGTCTCATCTAAAAACCGATACCCTAAAGCGCTTGCCATTCCTACACCACAATCGTTTGTGGCACTGCCTCCAAGTCCTAATATAATGTGCTGAGCACCTTTATTTATGGCATTTAAAATGAGTTCGCCTGTTCCGTATGTACTGGTGTTCATACAATTTTGTTCTGACGCCTGTAAGAGTTTCATACCCGAGGCCTCCGCCATTTCAATAAAAGCCATTTTATTGGGTTCGGAATAAAGATAGGAGGCTATGACCGGTTTATAAACGGGGTTATTTACTTCCGTTTGTATCACACTTCCTTTTAAGTAATAATTGATAACATCAATGGTACCGTCGCCACCATCGGCTAAAGGTAAGATGATAACCTCTGCATTTAAGGCCGATTTTAAAAGCGGAGCTATGATATTACAGAACTCTAATCCGGTGAGTGAGCCTTTATATTTATCGGGTGCTAAAACAATTTTCATAGGTGTTCTCTAACTTAATAATTGGGGTAAAAAGTAACTTGCGGCCAGAATTAATACAAAAAATGACATTAAGATAAGACTCTCTTTCTTTAACAGGTCTTTGGTATGAAATGAATAAGATAAATCCATTTGTTTTGCCGGAACGTTTGAGGTTAATTTACTTACAATGATGGCTGTAACAAGCGCAATAACAAAACCAGTGAGGTTGTACCAAATCCAAAATAAATCAAGAACATTAGGATAACCCAAATCAGCCAAAGCACTGTGAATCGACGCCGTACCTGAGTAAAAATGCCCTTCGGTAAAGAGGTAAATAAGTTCCGGTAAATATTTAAAAATTAGGTTTACAACAACGGCCGTAATAATGGCGGTATTCATGCCAATATGGTTCACTTTCTTAAAGAAAATAGCAATTATAAATGCTGCTAAAATAGGTCCGAAAAATAAAGAGGAAATAGCATTGATTAATTCAATAACCGTACTCTTACTATTTCCGAAGAGATAGGCGGCTAATATGCAGACGACACCCCAAAAAATAACCAAACCTTTAGAGAGCAGCATGTATTTTCTTTCTGAAAGTTTCTTTTCTCTGTTATTGAAAAAGTCTTCAATAGTTACAGCACTTAGCGAGTTTATGGTAGAACTTAATGACGACATGGCTGCCGATAGAATTCCGACCATTAATATCCCAATAAGACCGTTTGGTAAATAATTGATGATAAACACCGGAATCATTAAATCGGGTTTAATACCAGAACTCGCATATTCTGCAGGGTAGTGTACCCGTGTTGTTTCTCTGATACTTTCATAAAATTCAGGCACATTGGTAACGAGATAGCCAATAATTAAACCCATAATACAATATACTAAAACGACAGGGAAACGCAAGATCCCGTTGGCCATTAATAGTTTTCTAATGGTGCCTTCATCTTTAGCCGAAAGTAAACGTTGGGCTTGAGTTTGGTCTGTACCGTAGTACGATAAGTATAAGAAAAAGCCCCCTAAGAGCATAGGCCAAAATCCATATTCTTCACCATCAAACAGCCCTAAGTTAGAAAAATCGATCACCTGAAGTCTTGAAGGGTCAAATCCAGTAAAGGTCCCTGTGTCTTGCATTAAAGAATAGCCAATAATGACACAGATAATGAGTCCAGAAAATAGAATAATCATTTGTATGGCATCTCCCCAAACTACAGCTTTCATACCCCCTTGATAAGAATAAATAAGGGTGACAATACTAATGATAAGGAGGGTCCAGTGAAAACTAATTCCGATGACGGCTTGTATGATTAAAGCCATGGTAAACACCATAACTCCTGTTCCTAAAGCTCTACTGATTTGAAATACAATGCTGATTATTTTTCGTGTAGATTTTGAAAATCGACGTTCTAGGTATTCGTAAATACTAACAATTCCTGACTTGTAGAGCGGTGGAATTATAAAATACATAATCCCAATCATGGCTAAGGGTACTCCAAATTCAAAAGTTAACCATTTCATACCTCCATTGGCTTTAAGACCAACAAAGGCAGGAGCAGATATAAAACTTATAGCGGAAAGCTGGGTGGCCATTGTAGACAAACTCAGCGGAAACCAACCCAAACTTTTTCCGCCTAAAAAATAATCTTTAGAATTGTTATTTTCTTTAAAAAAATAACCCATTGCTATAAACCCAAACAGGTAAAAAGCAATAATAGTATAGTCTAACCAATTCATTTAAATTTATGTTTTTATATGCTTTCGGACTGATAATGCCCGGTTGTAAACACGTGTTAACCTGGCAAAAGAATTTCCGATGTCAGTAATATAAGAAATAGCCCCGAATGTTGGGAATCTACAGAATGCTGTCATTGAATTCCGTCTCAGGTTTTCTACGACATTAGGATTTAGGGTTACTTAAAGCTTCATTGAGATTTTCAGTGGCTAAACACGCTTTATAACTCTAAAAATATGACTTATTTCAATTTTCTTATGCTTGAAATAAGTCATAGGTGTGTTATTAAGATTTTAAGAGGTCTAAAAATAATGCGGCACTCCACGAGAAGTTATGCCCTCCATATCCGGCATTATCTTTTACGTCCTTTCTAGGATCAAAATACTCGTAAAAGCCATATTTTTGTATTAGGGTCATAGAATCGTCTTTAACACGTTTGGCTAAATCCGTGCAATCATAAGTTTTTAAACCTTTGTAGAGTAGCCAGTTGAGGTTAATCCAAATTGGGCCTCTCCAATACTTTTTCGGATTAAAACGATCGCTTTCAGGATCAAAGGATGCACAGAGGTAGTGTGCTTCGGTTCCGAATTTAGAGGTTAAGGTATCAATTACAATTTTGGCTTGTGCTTCATTAGGAATACCCGCAAATAAAGGGGTAAAAGAAGATGAGGTTATAAATTCAATTTGCTTTTCATTTCTAAGATCGTAATGCACATAAGCGCCTAATTTTTCATTGAATAATTTTTCATTGAATCTTGCTATAGCCTTTGTTTGCCATTGTTTTAAAGTCTCAATTTTATCGGCATTATCTCCAATTAATTCATAGAGTTCTATTAAGGCCGCATTAGATTTTATAAGCATAGAGTTAACCAAAGGATCTTGAACTAGGAACGGTGATAATTCCGCAATTTTAGCATCATCGTAGTTATGAGCTTTTGCAATTTCTATAAGGTGCAAATAGTAATCATATTCTCTGTTAGACGGTCTCTGGGTAGGATCTACATGGGTGGTATCGCGGCGTTCAAATTTATAGTGCGGCGGATCCATGGTAGCCCAAATATCATCCCAAATAGGTGAATTATCTGTACCAGATTCCCAGTTGTGATAGATGTACACTAAACCTTCTTGGTTAGGGTCTCTATGGGTGTAAAAGTGCTTGTGATTATCAAAAACCTTATCAATATTCGCTTTTATAAAGTTAAGCGTGTCTACTTTGTCGTCTATAATATTATAAAGTTCTTTTAGTACAAAGCCTAAAACTGGAGGTTGTGTCATTCCTGTGGTTCTGTGGCTTTTGGAGGCCAAAGGGTGTAATTTAGACAGATGGAATTCTGGTCCAGGAAAGTACGTATCACTATCATTATGAAAAACGATATGTGGAAGAAATCCATTTTCCCATTGGGCACTGAGTAACGCTTCAATTTCACGTTTGGCTTTTACCGCATCGTAATGGGCAAAGCCTATGGCTATAAAACCAGAATCCCAGTTCCATTGAAATGGATATAAGCCTTCACACGGAATGGTAAACCCCTTGTCTTCGTTGAAATTATTGTTGAGAACGGTTTTTGCCGTTTGTATTAAATTTTCTTTTGTCATGATAGCAGTATAAAATTTGAGATAGCATTGACACCCGCTACGGTGTCAATGCCGATGTATAAATTAGGTTTAAAAATTAAATGTTGTCGTTAAGAAGAAACGTCTTGGTAAAATTGGTCGTCCTACAAAAAAGTCTCCATCACTAGACTGTCCTGAAATTCCTGCTCTAGGATTACCTTCAGTAAGTCCGGCACTATCAAATAGGTTAAAGACTGAAAAACCAACACGAAGGTTGTTGTTTCCTGCAGTTTCAAAAGTATAACCAGCACCAATTCTTGCGATGGTGATAGGATCTAGCTCTACATTATTGGTGTCATCCGTATATTTAGCACCTGTATGATTAACAGTAAAGTTGGCGTCTAGTTTACGGTTGTCGTAGTTTAAGCCTAAAGACCCTAAAATGTTAGGCTGTCTTGCAATTTCATTACCTTCATTAATGGTTGTGATTCCCCCATTGACTAAATCTTCAGTTTGATTTTTTGAAATTTCATGATTCTGATAGGTTACCGTTGCTGAGGCGCTTAAATAATCTGTAAACCTGTAATTTCCTGTGGCTTCTAATCCAACGGTTTTTGTAGATTGTTCACTACGTCCTTGGTCTACTAACTCTCCATTAACAATGGCCTGATCAATACGGATACGATCGCTAAGTCCAACATAATATACAGCCGCAGAACCTGAGAATTTTTGTGTTCCGAATTTGGCACCAAGTTCTCCTTGAATAATTGTTTCGGCTTCATAATTAGTGTCTCTAATTCCTGGTGTTGGCGTGAAACCTCTCTGCTGTGGAAAGAAATAACCTCTAGAAAAGTTAGCGTATAAATTTGTTGATTCTGTAAGTTTATACAAACCAGCTAAAGACAGGGCCCAGTCTGTAGCTTCAATTTCACCTGTTGTAAAGGTTCCATCAGCAAATCTTACGTTTTGTAAGTCGCTAGTAAGCTCCGTATCGGTATACACTTGGCTTGTGGCAAGACCACCATGTCTAAACGTCCCTTTAGTAGATTCTACTCTTAATCCCACATCAAAACGCCATTTATCTAAAACAATTTCATCTGTAATATAAAAAGCCGTTCTACTTTGTTCTAAATAATTATTTAAAGTCATACCAATTCTATTGTACAAGCCTCCTGTAGAGTAAACAACATTAGCTCCGTTAGGGTTGGTATAGCTTAAGTTAACCAATTGTGGATTGTTATTAAATTCTGAAAGGACACGGTATTGGTAATTAACATCTTCTGCTTCTGTTCTAGCTAAGAAGGTTCCTGCGGTATAGGTATGAATTCCGTTATCTGATTTTAATATTAAACGCGCTTCACCAGAATAATCCGTCATTGGGCGCAGTCGATCGATGTGTAAGTTTTCTATCACCAAATCATTCCCGTTAATTTGTGCACCAGAACCCCCTTGGTAAGTAGCACTGTACCCCGTGTTATTTGGAGCGACAGCATTCACATAATCGGATAAGGTAATTGGGTTACCGTAATTACCTTCTCCACCAATGTAAAGGGCAAAATTGTGCTTGTAATTGGCGTATTTTACTTTAGATTCAAATCTTAAGTTATCGCTTAAGTTGTAATCAAAATCCGCTAAAAGGTAGCCCCCTTTGGTATATACGCCATCGTCAATTGGGCTTTCGTATACGCCTCCAGGAGTTAAAAATGAGGTGTTGGCTAACTCGCCAGATAATAATTGTTCCACCGGATCGCCATCGTTCCCTGTAAGACGTTCTCTAGACCCTCCTTCTAATGGGAGTGGCATAAAGAATTGAGCTCTATCATTGATAAATTGTCCGTGAATGGTAAAGGATCCATTTTCAAATTTTTGTTTCAAATTAGCACGTAATTGAAATCCTCGAGTATCCATACCTGTGTCAATTGGTCCGCTATCCTTTCTTACAAAACCTGTAACGGCATAAAAGGTGTTAGAATCTTCACCACCTAAACGACCACCAGTATAAAAGTCAGTTTTAAAACGGCCAGAATCGCCATATTCTAAGTTGATGATATTTTCTTCATTGCTGTCTCCGGTTTTACTTGTATAGTTAATAATACCCGCTACAGAACCTGATCCGTAAAGTACCGCAGCACCACCTCTTACAAATTCTACCCCTTTAAAACCGATGTCTGCACGCGCATAAACATCATGGGCTGAAGAGTTCAGACCAAAGGTTGCCATTAAGGGCATACCATCGTATTGTAAAGGATTAAAAACATATTGTCCACCAGAAGGCAAACCTCTTACAAATAAATTAGTTGCGGTTTCTCCACCACCACCTTCTGCGGTGATCCCTGGAATACTTCTTAAAATATCAGCCTGACTATTAGCAGATAATTTAGTAATGTCCTTTTGTTTTACCGAACTAATAGACATTGGTGTATCTTTCTGAGATCTAAATGTTGAAGAGGCTGTAAGAACGACAGTATCTAATGTATTGCCACCTTCGGTTAAAACAGCATTTAAGGAAATGAGTTCCCCGTTACATATAATGGATTTCTCGAAGGTTTGAAATCCAACATAAGAAATTTGAAGCGTTTGTGCTCCGGATACATTAGTGGTAAATGCAAATTTTCCATCAAAATCGGAAATAGCACCAGAGGTACTCCCTTTAATGATGACGTTGGCTCCCATAATTGGCATACCGGAGGCGTCTGTAATTTTACCCGTAATTTCGGTTTGTGAAAAAGCAGTAAACGCACAAAGAAACAGTGCGAATGCGAGTAGAGATGTTTTCATTCGTTTATAGTTTTGTTGTTATATGGGTAAATTTATTATCAAATTGTTAAGTTTGTGTCAGAAAAATTATGAAATTACCACGCAAACGTTTGCGGTAACGTTTGTGTTAAACAAAATAGTGTGAAAAGTAAAATTCCTACGTTAAAAGAAATTGCAACCAAATTAGGCCTATCCATTTCTACAGTATCTCGAGCCTTAAATGATCATCCCGATATCAGTGCGCCCACACGTAAACGAGTTAAAGATTTAGCTGCTGAGCTTAATTACATTCCTAATATTTTTGCGAAAGGTTTTAGAACCCATAAGACTAATATTATTGGAGTTATTGTACCGAGTATTACGCATTATTTTACCACCACTTTAATGCGAGGGATTTTAGAGGAAGCCTCGCTACAAGGGTATCGGGTTATTGTTTCGGAATCTAATGATGATGTGGATAAACAGACCGAAATGTTAAACACAATGATTCAGTTTGGTGTTGATGGCGTGCTCCTGTCTTTGTCTAAAATGACTAGAGATATCAGTTCCATTTTAAAATTGATGAATACTTTACCTCTCATTTTATTTGATAAGGCCTCTAATAAAATTCCGTGTACACAGGTGGTGATTAATGAAGAGGAAGCGGGTTATAATGCGGTAGAGCATTTAATAAATATTGGTAAACGCCGCATTGCCATTATAAAAGAATCTGAATTTTCATATAATTCTGAAAAGCGTTACGAAGGCTATTTAAGAGCTTTAAAAGAAAATAATATACCTGTAGACGAAAAAATTATTTTAAGTGTGGATGATATTTCGATTAAACAAGGGAAAAGAATGGCTAATGTTTTAATGAGTTTAAAGGAAAAACCTGATGCTATTTTTGCGATAACAGACGGCGCTGCCATTGGGGTAATTAAAGCCCTAAACAAACTCAATGTTAAAATTCCTGAAGAGGTGGCTGTGGTTGGATTTAGTAATTCTATAAACTCTACCATAATAGAACCTATGCTGACTACCATAGATCAGCCCGGCCAAAAAATAGGGGCTACTGCCGTTAAATATTTAATTGAAGAAATGAAGCATCCTAATGCGATGCTCATAAATAAAACCGTTGAAATTAGAAGTCACTTAATAATTAGAGACTCTACCTTTAAAGTTTGATAAGTAAGCCTCATTTTACTTACTTTTGCCCGATATCGATATCTACATGTCATGGAAATTATAGATGCAATTGTTTTAGGAATCATTCAAGGCCTTACTGAATTTTTACCTGTATCATCTAGTGGTCACTTAGAAATTGGGAAAGCTTTATTAGGAGATGAATCGGTCCCTCAAGAAAGTTTACTCTTTACAGTGGTGCTTCACTTTGCGACAGCACTGAGTACAATGGTCATTTTCAGAAAAGATATTCTAGCCATTTTAAAAGGTGTTTTCAAATTTGAATGGAATGAAGATCTACAGTTTATTTCTAAAATAGCCCTTTCTATGCTACCTGCAGTTATTGTCGGTGTCTTTTTTGAAGAAGAGTTAGAACAATTATTTAATGGAAATATTTTACTGGTAGGCTGTATGCTTATCGTTACAGCGGTTTTACTTTTTTTAGCTGATAAAGCTAAGGACACTCAGAAGAAAGTTTCATTTGCCAATGCTTTTGTTATTGGTGTTTCTCAGGCCATTGCGATGTTACCTGGAATATCACGGTCTGGAGCTACAATTTCTACCTCTGTATTATTAGGAAATGATAAAACCAAGGCGGCACGTTTTTCATTTTTAATGGTTGTGCCTTTAATCTTTGGTAAGATTGCTAAAGATCTTTTAAGTGGCGAACTCACCTATGATAGTGGGAATTTTACAGCCTTAAGTGTTGGTTTTGTTGCTGCATTTGTAGCCGGATTATTTGCTTGTACTTGGATGATTGCCCTCGTGAAAAAAAGTAAATTAAGTTATTTTGCAATCTATTGTGTCATTGCTGGTAGTGCAGCTATAATTTGGTCATTAAGCTAATGCAAACGGAAGAAGATTTTAAAAACGGACAAGTTTTATTAATAGATAAACCATTAACCTGGACCTCATTTCAGGCGGTAAATAAATTGCGTTGGTCAATTAGACAAGCGTTTAATATTAAAAAAATTAAAGTAGGCCACGCCGGAACTTTAGATCCTTTAGCTACAGGTTTACTTGTGATTTGTACTGGAAAAATGACCAAACAAATTAATATATTCCAAGGTCAAGAAAAGGAATATACGGGCACTTTTGTTATTGGGGGAACAACACCGTCTTTTGATTTAGAAACTGAGGTCAATGAGACCTTTCCTGTGAACCATATTACAGAAGATGCCATTAAAGACTGCATTCCACAATTTATAGGGAAAATAGAACAATATCCTCCGGTATTTTCCGCGCTTAAAAAAGATGGGAAACGCTTGTACGAATTTGCTAGAGCAGGAGAGGAGGTTGAGATTAAACCCCGACACGTTGAGATTTCAGAGTTTGAAATCACCGAAATTAAACGTGTAGAAGGGGGTGATAATCCTACTTTAGAATTAAAATTTAGAGTGGTTTGTAGTAAAGGAACTTATATTAGATCTTTGGCTAATGACTTCGGAAAAGCGTTAAACTCAGGGGCACATTTATCTGTTTTACGTCGTACTAGAATTGGTGATTTTAAAGTTGAAGACGCACTTACACCTGAAGTTTTTATGGCAGGATTACCTTCTAAAGACTGATTTAACAAGGGTTTAAGATGAGGTCTTCATCTATTTCTTCGTAATTTTCGTATATATTAAGATACTTAAATTGACGACTACTGAAATTTATTGAACAACATAAAGCCACAATTATTACCAGTCTTATTGCGGGAATTGTAATTCTAGGACTGTTTAGTTTCCAGCTAAAACCTCATGGAAATCTAATAAGCGAAAGTTACTATCTTTTAGAACCAGAGCCTGAACCTCAAGAAACCCTTCACGAATCTGAAGTGCTAAGTGAGGCTTCTACCAATAAGGCGTTTAATGAAGACGAGTCGTTTAAAGAAATGATGCATAATTTTAAAACGGTGAGCGCTGATGATTTTGAACGTACAACTAAAGCCAGAGAAGCGGCTAAAGCTAATGACGCTAAGGAAGAAGCCCAAGACGCCTTAAAAGAGAGCTATGCAACGCCTGACGGTAAGGGCGATTATGCTTTAAATACTAAGGAAACGGCCGCTTATAAAAAACTTCAGGCGGAACTTCAGCAACGTCTTAAAAATAAGAAGCAAGCCGATGAGCATGCTAAAACCAAAGGCACCTTAACATACGCTTTAAAAGGACGCGTTTTAACGCATTATAAAATACCGCGATACCTCTGCGAAGTTGGCGGTAAAATTGTAATCACGATTAAGGTGAATAGTGCGGGAAATGTAGTAGACGCCTCAGTTAATGGTGCTTCTAATTCTAATAATAAGTGCCTAATTGATCATGCCATTAGCTACGCAAAATCTGTTCAGTTTAATGCCGCTTCAAGACAAGATCAATTAGGAACTATTACATTTTTATTTCAAGGAAAATAAACCTTTACCCAAAGGTAAAAGCGGCTTATTTAAGTAAGTTTACTAAATCTTCTACAGTAGACTGGCCTTTATCTTTATTATACCAACGTTGTAGGTCTTCCTTAAACTCAGGTGTTAATTGACCGTGTTTTGCTTTGTAGTCTTGCACCATAGTCGTAGCTACTGTAGGACGTGGACCAAACGTATTTAAAACGTCCTTAGTTTCTGTGTCTAGCATGATAAGCTTTGGTATAGACTTTCCACCGTTGGTTAAAAATTGATTCATAAGCGCTTCGTTTTCGTCTCTTAAAACCACTTTGTAATCAATAGCATCACTAAGTTCCGCAACTTTATTAATTATAGGCATAATATGAGCGGCATCGCCACACCAGCTTTCAGAAATCACCAACCAAGTAACTTTTCGATCTAAATTTTCAATTTCAGATTTTAAGTTTTCAGCTACTTTTGCAGTTTTGTCCCAACGCCTCATTCGGCGGTCGTTAAGCTGCGTGTAATTCACTAAAGCTTCAGTTTTATCAAATCCTGTAGTTGAATTTTCTGCAACTAAGGTTGTAATTAAAGTTCGGTATTCAGCATAAGTCATACTTTTTTCAAGACTTTCTGAAATCATATCGGTTAAGGTAAGAGTGTCTGTTTCCATATCACAAAAATAAGATTCTGTTGCTAGTTTTTATGCAACAGTTGTTACATTAGTAGGATGAAATTTAATTCCTTACAAGATGACTAAAAACAGATGCGGTTGGTGTGTTGGCGATCCTTTATACGAGGCTTATCACGATGAAGAATGGGGTGTACCCGTTTATGATGATGCGACCTTATTTGAATTTCTAATTTTAGAAACGTTTCAGGCGGGTTTAAGTTGGATAACCATTTTAAGAAAGCGAGAAAACTTTAGGGAAGCTTTAGATCAGTTTGATTATAAAAAAATTGCGACTTATCAAGAAGAGAAAATCAATGCGCTGCTTGAAAATGCAGGTATAATTAGGAATAAATTAAAAATTAAAGCAACAGTAACTAATGCCCAGGCCTTTCTAAAAATCCAAGAAGAGTTCGGTTCGTTTTCCAACTATATTTGGGGCTTTGTAAATGGGACGCCAATACAAAATGCCATAGGGCATTATAAAGACACGCCCAACAATACCGCTTTGAGTGATGGTATTAGTAAAGATTTAAAAAAGCGGGGTTTTAAATTTGTAGGTTCTACCGTGGTTTATGCTCATATGCAGGCGACAGGTATGGTTAATGACCACGAAGTGTCTTGCTTTAGATATCTTGAGGTTCGAGATAAGTCATAAATGTAGCTCTTGAAATGTCTTTTGCGCCTAGGCTTTCAAGGTGATTGGTATAGATTTGGCAGTCAATAAGCTTGTAATTAGAGTTTTTTACAAAAGTGATAAAGCCCACTTTACTGGCGTTACTTACGGTAGTAAACATGCTTTCTCCACAAAACACAGTGTCGTTTATGGCAATACCATAGAGGCCTGCAACTAAGATGTCATCTTGCCAAACTTCAACCGATTTTGCGTAACCTAGGTGATGGAGTTTCACATAAGCTTTAATCATATCATTGGTAATCCAAGTGCCTTCTTGTCCGGTGCGTTTTGTCGCTGCACAATGTTCTAACACCTCTCTAAAAGCTTTGTTTTCGGTAACCGTAAACGTATTTTTTTTAAGAATTTGCTTCATGCTTTTAGAGATCTTTAAATCCTCTGGAAATAATACAAAACGCGGATCTGGTGACCACCATAAAATGGGCTCTTCGTCTTGGTACCATGGAAAAATACCTTTTGAGTAGGCATGTAACAAACGCTCAGTAGATAAATCCCCACCAACAGCAAGAAGTCCATCTTCAGAAGCTTTAGTGACGTCAGGAAATTTAATGTTTTGTGTTAAAAAGTGCATAAAAAGTCGCTAAGTTGAGTTTTTGCGTATTTAAAATTAAGCCTTTAGTTTTGATGTTAAAAGATTTTTTTTGATATTTGAGAGACCTTTTGTTATAAATTTATTTTGTTCATCATTGCATTTATGTAAAGGTCAAACCTAAAACCAAATTACGAAGTCCTAACTAACCATTAGGACTTTTTTATACCCTATTAAGACCTAAAAAAAGACCTGCTTTTAAAAAGCAGGTCTTTTTATATAAGTCTAAATTGTGTTATTTAGAATGGTAAATCGTCATTATCACCTTCATCTAAATCTTTAACAGGCTCAAAAGCTTCTGTTGGTGGTACAGGAGGCATATTTCCACCTGAAGCATCACCTTGTACAGCTTCGATTCTCCAACCTTGAATAGAGTTAAAATATTTAGTTTCACCTTGTGGATTAACCCACTCACGGCCTCTTAAGTTAATACTAATCTTAACTTGCTGACCCACTTTATAACTGTTTAATAAATCAGTTTTATCTTGAACAAATTCTACCATAATATGTTGTGGATATTGTTCTTCTGTAGTGACTACAATTTCTCTTTTTCTAAATCCGTTGCTTCCAAAGGATTGTGTCTCACCTACCATCTTAATTCGTCCTTGTACTTCCATTTTTTCTTAATCTATAATTTATTATAATGCTTAAATATTTTGCGGCTACGAAAGTAATAACTTCCAAGCACTTTCTACGTCTCCATAGCTCAAATAATTTTGGGCTAATTTATGTTTTTCTCTATGCGATGCCGTTTTAATATCCGGATAGCGCTCACTAAGGTCGTTAATAAAACTTTCAACATCTGTGTCGCTAGGCAGAGCTTGTATATTACCCAACATTCCTAAATTATTTCCGGTAAGAATCATGCTATTTTTAACATGATCAGGGAGTTGGTCCACACCAATTCCTAGGGTGCTTAATGGTTTTGGGATTTCAAAAAAACCATTTTTGGCTCTACTGTAGTAACTCCCACCGGCGCGGGCCACCAAATCTAATGCTTCTTGGTTTATGGATTGATCCGCATTTAAAACCTCTTCTGAGATGTGTAATTTTACCACTTCACAAATCACTAAATTCCCAGCGCCACCTTCGGTTCCTAAGGAAATAATATCGTTCACCTTGCACTCAAACTGTACGGGCGATTCGGCAACACGCATAGGTTTTACACGTTCTGAAGGATCCATGGTTAAACCAGCTTTTTCAAATTCATTAACGCCTTCAGGGTATTCTGTACTACTCAATGACATTTGCTGCACAATATCATAATTTACCACATTAATAACCACTTCTTTGGTTTTCTCTATGTTTTCTAAAGTATGTTTAGTGGTATTGTTTCTTACGCGTCGCGCGGGTGAAAAAATTAATATCGGCGGATTGGCACTAAAAACATTAAAAAAACTAAACGGAGATAAATTGGGTTTCCCTTCGGCGTCTAGTGTACTCGCAAATGCAATAGGTCTTGGTGCCACAGCACTTAATAAATAGCTGTGTAAATTGCTGGTAGTAAGATCTTCGGGATTAAATGAGGTCATGTATTTTGCTGATTTTCAACAAATATAAAAATTATAGATGGGGAATAAAACTATTTTCAGTTTGTATTTACACAATAATTTCAACATTTTTTCATTGTATAGCAAAGCGCATAAACGAGGTAAATAGACTTCTGTTTTTTACGATTAGAGGACGTTTGTTTTTATAAAACAAGAAGCTATAACCTTGGGGAGGCCGCTTTAAAGAAACCGGAATACCAAGGTTTAAAACCCTACAAACTGATTCCTTTTAGTATATTTAGAACTGAAATTAAACACAACAATGAACTTTAGCTTTGACCGCAATGTTATCCGATGGATTATAATTATCTCATCATTTTTTATCATCTCTCTTATTTTATTAAATACTTATACCTTTTTTCAAAATTTTAAAGTTGAAGAACGTTCCAAGATGAATACATGGTCGGTGGCTATTAAAGATATAGGAACCCCAAAGCTAAACGATGAGGTCAATATTGTTACCGATCACGTTATTACCGAAACCATTATTAATACCCCTGTTTTGGTAATGAGTGAAGATGGGGAGCTCAGTACGTCTCGTAATATCGATGAAGATCTTCTTAAGGATCCGCGTTATGTACAAGAATTGGTAGAACAATTTAAAAGTGAAAATACGCCTATTGAGGTGAGTATGGATTCGGACTCTAAGCAGCTCATTTACTATGGGAATTCGCCTTTATTAAATAAATTGAAATACTATCCCTTAGCCTTACTTCTTATCATTTTACTTTTTGCAGCAGTGGTCTATTTCTTTTATCGCAGTAGTAAAATAGCAGAGCAGAATAAGTTATGGACCGGTATGGCTAAGGAAACTGCGCACCAAATTGGGACGCCTTTATCTTCTCTTGTGGGTTGGGCGGAAATTTTAAAGTCTGAAAATGTAAACCCTGAATACATTACTGAAATAGAAAAGGATATAGACCGACTGAAAACGATTACCGAACGTTTTAGTAAAATAGGCTCTGTACCGATACTTAAAACTGTGAATATTGTTGAAGTTACAAACTCGTCTTTTGAATATTTAAAATCGAGATCTTCCAAATTAATCAATTTTGAAATTGTAATTCCAGATCGCAAAATTGATGTTAAACTCAATGAGCAGTTGTTCAGTTGGACCATAGAAAATCTAGTGAAGAATGCCATTGATGCCATGAAGGGCAAGGGCGATTTAAAATTAGAATTAAAGCAATTAGAAAATCAGGTTTTTATTACGGTTTCAGATACCGGAAAAGGAATTCCTAAACTGTCTTTCAACAAAATATTTGAACCTGGTTATACCACCAAAAAAAGAGGTTGGGGCTTAGGGTTATCGCTTTCAAAACGCATTATTGAAGATTATCATAATGGTAAAATAAAGGTTTTAAATTCTGAAATAGGAAAAGGAACGACCTTACAAATTATGCTAAAACAAGATTGAATTTTTGGCTTGTAAGTTGTAGTGGTTTACATGAATGAATTAGGGATTTAAAATTTCTGTAATACAGCGTTCTTGTTGGGTTAAGTGCTTGTTTTATAGCTTGTTGTTTTTCTGTGGTTTTAAGTTGAAGTCTTATGCTAATGCGGTGGGATTTTGCCTCTTACTGAAAAAAAAAGAAAAGGATTTCTTGAAAATTTAGCGTAAATTTGGCCATGAATTCGTCTAAATTTTT
The DNA here is from genome assembly GCF_003337305.1 of Winogradskyella arenosi. Classification (GTDB taxonomy): domain Bacteria; phylum Bacteroidota; class Bacteroidia; order Flavobacteriales; family Flavobacteriaceae; genus Winogradskyella; species Winogradskyella arenosi. The sequence continues at coordinate 757,330 of NZ_QPJO01000001.1, forward strand.
CACATTAAAAGAAGCCCGTATTGGCAATAACTGTCCGGAATGTTATTCTAACGATAGTTTAGAGCTTACCCTAAAACAAAAGTTAATTGAGACTAAGTTCTATAAAGCCATTACAGAAGAAACGGCAAGTGAATTACTCTGCCATAATTGTGAAATGCAAATTTTTCCGGTACGCTGGACGGATGATATAGAGCGTGTGGTAGATTACCATTTAAGAGGTCTTAATATAAAGACGAAATCTACGAAACTTAAACCTATCGCTTGGGCATTAATTACCTTAGGAATTTTGCTGTTGGTTATGGTATCTTTATGGGCCATAGGAGGGATTTCAGTAGCTTTATAAGAAAGAGGCTATCTTCTTTGCAATTGCTTCAAACTCTTCTGGTTCTAATTTTTGCTTGGTTGAAAAACGAGCATCTTCCATAGAATGTAAAGGAATTAGGTGTACATGAACATGAGGAACCTCAAGACCAATTACCGTCATCCCTATACGTTTACAAGGTACAGCTTTTTCTAAAGCCAAACCAACACGTCTAGAAAATTGCATTAATCCAATATAAGTAGATTCATCTAAGTCTAAAAGTTGATCCACTTCCTTTTTAGGAATACATAATGTATGTCCTTTAGAATTTGGGTTGATGTCTAAAAAGGCATAAAAGTCTTCGGTCTCTGCAACTTTATAAGAAGGGATTTCTCCAGAAATTATTTTGGTAAAAATAGTGGCCATAGGGTATGTAACTTAAGTCTTATAAATATAAAAAGATTCCTCTAAAGAGAAATCTTTTTAATATAACTTTATTAGAAAGTGGATAATTACCTTGAGATTTCTAAAATGTCAAATTTCATAATTCCACTAGGAACTTGAATTTCGGCAACATCACCAACAGATTTTCCTAATAACCCTTTTCCTATAGGTGAGTTAATAGAAATTTTTCCAGAGGCTAAATCAGCTTCACTTTCAGCAACTAAAGTATAGGTCATTTCCATACCGTTAGTTTGGTTTTTTATTTTTACAATTGAAAGCGCTAAAACTTTAGAAGTGTCTAATTGCGACTCATCTATAACTCTAGCACCAGCAAGGGTTTCTTCTAGTTTTGAAATTTTCATTTCTAACATGCCTTGAGCTTCTTTTGCAGCATCGTATTCTGCATTTTCACTTAAATCACCTTTGTCTCTTGCGTCTGCAATTGCTTGCGATGCCTTAGGACGTTCCACATCTTTAAGTTGGTTTAACTCTTCTCTTAATTTTTTTAAACCTTCAGCTGTGTAATAAGATACTTTACTCATAATTTCATCGTTTTAAATATAACGCACTCTCAAAAGATTTGTTCTTTGTTATTTTTGAGCCTGTCTGAAAACAGACAGGCTCAAAAATAAAAGGAGAAGCATAAAACTTCTTAGAGGTTGGTTATATTATAATTATATGTTAGCATAAAAAAAATCTCGCGCTGACGAGATTATAATGCAAATATAGGAAATATTTATAGTATTGTTGAATTAATAGTAAATTGCCCCACGGAAATTGATGTTAAAAAAGGGAGCCCATTAATTTAAAAACTTAAGACAACTAGGATAAGGCGCATGAAGCCTTCGGTTTTTTAAGCGTTATTTTAAAGGCTTTAAAGTCAATTTTTTAATACCCTAAAAATGAAAATTGTGAAGAAATTATTTTTTATCTGTATTAGTGTAATACTGTTTGGATGTAGCGCTGATGACGCTCAATATAATTGCAACTACTTATTAGATGTTGGCGTCAATCTTAGTGTTAATCTTAACCTACCGCAGTACAATCAGTTGTTGTTTCCTATCAATACGGTTAGGGTTTCTAACTACGGAAATGATGGTATTATTTTAGTAAGAGCCAACACCAATACGCTATTGGCTTGGGATGGTGCCGATCCTAGCCATGGACTTACGGCTTGCTCTACTTTAGAAATAGATGGTATTAATGCGACGTGTAGTTGTGGTGATGGCAATTCTTATAACCTTATTACAGGAACTGCTGTTGGCGACAATGACTTACCCTGTACGTTAAAACCATACAGGGTAGAAGCCCTTGGGAATAATACGTATTTAATTAGTAATTAATTAAAATTTTAAGGTTGCCCCCACTAAGAAGTTTCTTGTCGCTTGTGGGTAAAAACCAGCACCTTCTATGGTGGTTGTTACATTAGCCTCTGACCATGTGTCGTCATAGGTATAGTAATAGCCATTAGAGATATACTTTTCATTAAATACATTATTTACTAAACCAGAAAGTACAATTTCTTTAAAAATAGTATTGGTTTTAATGCTGTAGTTAAAGTTAAGGTCGTTAATAAAATAGCTGTCTAGCTTAGACGATCTCGCTTCGGTATTGCTCATATATTGTTCGCCAACAAACTTACTTAATACAGCAATTTGGAAGTTCTTTATAGGTTGAACAACAATAGCATTGGCGCCTACTATACTAGGTGAAAATGAAATATCTGTTTCTCCTAAGTTTTGCAATTCGCCATCAAACGGAATGATGGTTTCTTTATTTTTATTAGTACTTAAGGTAAGGTTAGGTTGTAAGGTTAATATTGGTATTACAGGTATAATTGCTTCTAGCTCTAAACCTAAACGGTAACTTTTTCCACTATTGGTTCTAATAGGGTTCCCCACATCATCCAGTTGTCCAGATAACACCAACTGCTCGTTATAAGCCATATAATAAACGTTAGCATTGAAGCTAAAGTTATTTTTTTTATGTCTCCAACCCAATTCGAAATCGTTTAATTGCTCGGCTTCGATGTTTTCGTTGCTTTCAAAATCCGTACGGTTTGGTTCTCTATTCGCTCTAGCATAAGAGAAATACAGGTCGTTATCTTGGTTTAGCTCATAGGTGATTCCTGCTTTTGGGTTAAAGAAAGTAAAATCTTTATCGATTGCAAATTCTACCAAATCAGAAGTTGTTCCTGTGGTTTTGTAGGTGATGTTTCTTACCTGTAAATCTCCGTAAAGGCTTATACTTTCGTTAAGCTTATAGTTGGCTTTGGTAAAAAGTGAAAGGTCATTCTTGAGACTGTTTCCGTCATAATAACGGTCTCTTATTTCAGTTTGGCTAGCGTATTCTGCCCAGATGATTTCTCCGAAGTGGTCCCCATCGTAATGGCTAAAAGACCCTCCGAAAATAAAGTTGATGTCGTCGGTCTTGTAATTGGCATTGGCATTAATAACGTAGAAATCATTATCTAACCAACGTCTTCTAATAAGGTCAGTTTCATCTACAATTTCGCCATTAAAATCCAAGGGTTCTAAACCGTAATCGCTAAAATCTTCGTCTGCTTTGTACTGTTCAAAATAGCCACTTCCTTTGGTGTAGTTTAAACCAATGGTCGTTGACCATAGGTTGCTGTAGCGTTGATTCCAATGCAATTGGTAATGATCTTGACTGTAATTATCCACTTCATTGTCGTAAAACTGAATATCTCCATTGTTGTCCTCGTATTCTCCAGCGGTATTGTACGTTCGGTCGTTTCTTAGGGTATATAAATCTTCAAGTCCGTTCCATGCTTGGTAAGTTACCTCTTGTCCACCAAAAGCGATAGCTTTTATTAAGGTGTTGTCATCCACATAGGATCCTTGCAAGAAGTAGGATTTTAAATCTGAAGAAGCACGGTCTATATAACCATCCGAGACAATATTAGATAAACGCCCTGCAATTTCAATATGGTCGTTCATTAAGCCCGTACTAAATTTTACGGTATGTTTTCTGGTATTGTAACTTCCAAATGAATTTGAAATTTCTCCTGAAGACGTTTTAGAAATGGCATCGGTTAAGACGTTAATACTCGCCCCAAATGCCCCAGAACCATTAGTAGATGTTCCTACACCACGTTGCAATTGTAAACTTTCTGTAGACGAAGCGATGTCGCCTAGATTTACCCAAAATGTGCCTAATGATTCGGCATCATTATACGGAATTCCGTTAATGGTTACGTTGGTGGATTGCGAACTGATTCCTCTAACTCTTATCCCCGTATAACCAACGCCAGCACCGGCATCTGTAGTAGTCACTACTGAAGGTAAAAAGTTTAGTAAAACCGGAATATCTTGTCCTAAATTACGTTTGGCCAAGTCTTCTTTACTAATGTTACTATGGGTTATTGGCGATTTAGCATCCACGCGTACAGCTTTTACTAAGACTTCATCAAGCTTTTCTATTTTAGTTGAATCTTGTGTTTTTTCTTGTGCGTAAATCGAACCAAGGCCTAAAAAAGCCATTGAAAGTAGTAGACGCTGCCGATTTTTTTTAGCGTGTGTGTTGAATAAAATTTTCATACGATTAATCGATATAATCGAATAAAAAGAGGTCATTATTCTAGTTAATAATTGATTATTGAGAGCTTTTATTTTGGTGCGTTAAAGGTTCTTGTTATTTCTTATTTTGAATCTATATAGCATGAATTTGCTAACTAAAATTTCAGATCTAAAAAACAAACGTTGAAAGCCTTTTTCTGCACTTTTAAAATGTTCAAAAAGAACATTTTTTAGAGCTCGCTTCCTAAACAGCATTACCTGTTCTAGGTTCAATGGGTATGATCTCAGCCACTTATTGGCACCCCTTTATTGAGAACGGCGCAAATATATAACGGATTTTAGAATAAGGGCTAAGGAAAGTTGATTTTTTTAGTTTGAAGTGGGGTAGGGACAAGTGAAAATTCAGTTGAATATATCCTTGAATATTTCGTTTTTAAATTCTAGAATTAATCAATTTTTGGAGGCTTACGGTTGGCTTTCTTTTCAGCATTAAAACGCTTATTCTTTAAACGTTTCTTTTTCACACTTCTAGGAACTCGCGTAGGAATGCGAATGTTGTCTTCTTTTAGGCCTTCTTGTATTAATTCTAAAAAGCGTTGCGTCACTAAAGCCTTGTTTCTAAACTGGCTTCGACTTTCATCACTTGCTAAAATTAAGATGCCTTCTTTGGTTAATCGATTTTGAAAGAATTCAGAAAGTTTTTCTTTTTCATCAGGCTGAAATACTGCGGAATTGAAAAGGTCAAAATATAATTCGGCTTTAGAAGATACCTTATTTACATGTTGACCTCCACTTCCTGAACTTCGTACGTATTTGTAGTTTAATTCAGATTTTAAACGTTCAATATTCACTACGCTTTAATTTGATGCGGCGATTTTAATAAATCGTTCACTGTTTTTACAGGGTTAAACGTACTGATAGGCACTTCAACAAAAATAGTATTCCAATGGGCCATACTTCCATTCCAAAGTCCAGGTAATTCAAGGGCTTTTAAGGCTTTTCCGTTTTTAGTTTTCTGAGTGATAAAAGCGGCGTTATGATCTACGAAATCTTCTAAGTCAAATTTTTCGCCCTTGTAATCTTTAATTCCACAAACCAAATCAACCGGATTAAAATGGGTAGCGTTTTTTAGAATGTCTTCTTGCTTTTGATCGTTTAGATTAATTTGTGCCGACTCGACGATTTGAAGCGATTGGTTAGATTTTTCATCCTTAACCCAGAATGGTCCTCCTCCTGGTTCGCCTTCATTTCTTACCATACCGCACACACGAATAGGACGATTCAGTTTATTACGGAGATAGTCAATCTTATAGCAATCTTTATATTTAAAGTATTCTTCAGAAATTTTAATACTTAGTTTATGAGTTATAAAATTTTCAATAGCCACCAGATCACCTTCAGCAACATCTTCAGCATCTAAAAGCTCTAAGTATTTAAAGGTTTTAGATTGTAACTTTAAGAGAATTCCGGCTAAAGCTTTTTTAAACTGAGCCAATTCATCTTTGTAATTACCCACTACCACATTGTCTATGTTTTTTACAAAAATAACATCGGCATCAATAAGATTGAGGTTTTTTATAAGAGCACCATGCCCTGATGGTCTAAATAATAGGCTACCATCCTCTTCTCTAAAAGGCGTGTTATCTAAGGTTACCGCAATGGTATCTGTAGCATGTTGTTGGTAAGAGAAAGAAATCTCGAAACGGACGTCTTTTTCCTTTTCAATACGATCTTTTATACGGTTAAATTCTTCATTAAATTTAGACTCGTGAATGTCTGAAATGGTAAAATGAAGTCGCGCCCTGTTGTTACTTGTGGCATATAAGGCCGCTTCGTAAAGGTGTTCTTCAAAAGCCGTCGTGATCTTATCGTTCTTGTATTTATGAAATGGTAATAAGCCTTTTGGCTGATTTCCAAAGTTGAGTTGGTCTTTATCGAGCATTGTTTTTGCAAAATGCCATACCTTCTCTTGGTTGGGTAGATTTTCTAAATCAATCCCTTTGGCTTTAAGTAAATTAGCCACTTGTTTGTAGAAAGGAAATTTTTCTAAACCAACCATAAACAGCGATAAATCTCTTAAGTTGTTTTTATTAATATAAGCATTTAAAGTCTGCTCTTTAGCATCATAATCATTAATAAACTGAAACAGAAACTTAAACATCCTGGTTGCTGCTCCAGACGCAGGAACAAATTTTAATAATGAAGTATTACCTCTTTCACGCTCAAAAATAGATAAGTAATCGGCCATATGAGATTCACTCAGTGGCATAATTCCGTTATTAATAGTGGCGGCTTCAGAAACGTTTGTAAAAGGGATGCCATGTTCAAAAATTTCAATTTGTTTGGCTACCTTTTCTAAGGTTAAATCATTATCCTGAATTTGTTTAAGGTCTTTATCTGTAAAACTCATTTGTTGTTTATTAATTGATCAATATGCTGCACCGCTAAATCAAACCGTTCTTTTTTATTTCCTTTTAATAAAACATACGGTTTGTTGTGGTTGATTAATGCAGATTCAAAAGCTTCAAACATACGTTCCCTTTCATCGGGTTTGTCTCGTAAGTCATCAGCTTCCCAAGGAATGTCAATATAAGTTAAAAAATACAAATCATAAGAATTTTTTTTAGCGAATTTATCTAAAATCGGGTCGCAAGTCCCTCGATAATAGGCTTCACTATACACCTTAGTCTCCAATAAATCTGTATCACAAATTAAAATAGAATTTGCTTTTTTGCTTAACTCATTCTCTAATTTCATTTGCCCAATAGCAATGGGTAAAATATCTTTAGGTTCGCAAATTTTAGCCTCTTTATTCCATTTGTCTTGTAAATAGTCGCGGGCATACTCAGCCACCCAAACTGTGTTATAATGTTCTGCCAGCTGCCGTGATAGGGTTGTTTTTCCTGTAGATTCAGGTCCGAATAAAACAACTTTTATACAGTTGGATGGGTCTTGTTTAAGCTTTTCTTCCATGCGCTATAGCCTTGAATGGCTAGAATTAAAAATATAATAAATTGAAGGCCAGTAAACCCTAAGCCTTTTACAAAATATAAAGGTATAGAGATGAGGTTAGCGATTATCCATAGAATCCAATGTTCAATCTTTTTGTTAGCCATTAACCACATGGCAGAAAAGAAAATTCCTGTGGTAATGGTGTCTATATAATCCGTAACTCTGTCAAAACGGTTAAAGTAAAGGTAAACACTTATTACAAAACCTATGGTCGTGCTAAATATAAGTCCCGCTTTTACCCAATCTTTGTAATTCGATGTGCTTATGGCTAAGTGCTGATCGGTATTAGAATATTGCCATCTATACCAACCATAAATACTCATAATGGTATAATACACGTTGATGGTTAAGTCGCCATAAAGTGAAAATTTATAACACAAATAGACAAAAATAACGGTGTTTATAATGCCTGTAGGAAACACTAAAATGTTTTCTTTTTGGGCATAATAAACGCTAGCAATTCCAAAGCAAACCGCAATGATTTCTAATGCAATATTTAAGGTAGAAGCCGAACGATAGGGTTCTAGGAAAAAATCAAAAATGGGGTTCATAGTCGCTTCGGTCTGTTTTAACGATTTTCATTTGAAGAACGGCAATATCGATATCTTCAAAAGAACGTTTAATTTCTTGAGTAAGAAAGGGCATTAAAGTATCAAAGTCTCCAAATATTTGCGTGCTTAAAGGATTCTCTAAAACGGTAAATTCTGAAGCTCTCAGATGTTTTATAAAATCAATAATGTGGGGCTCGTAGTCGTCTTTGAGTGGCGATAACTGTAATTCTATAGATATTTTCATGACTTAGGCCGCGGTCTGCGGTAAATTTAAATTAATATATGAGTTATGATTTTAAGGCGTTAAAAAAGGACTGATCATTTTCAAAAGCAGTACCAATAACCACTACATCTGCACCAGCCTTATAAGCAGTCTCAATTTCGGCTTTACTTCTTAGGCCACCGCCTACAATTAGGGGTATATTGATTTGGGCTTTTACTTGTGAAATAATATGCGGGTCTATGGCGTGCAAAGCTCCACTTCCGGCTTCTAAATAAATTAATTTCATCCCCAATAATGCTCCTGCAACAGCGGTGTCTATTATTGTTTGAAGCGCATGGCGTGGTATCGGATCGGTTTCACTAACCCGTTGAACGGCGGTTTCTTTTCCATTTTCAATAAGAATATAGCCTGTAGGAATCACTTCTAAATTGGTTTTTACCAATTTGGAAACAGCCTCAACTTGTTTTCCTATTAAATAATCGGGATTACGCCCCGATATTAAGGATAAAAATAAGATGCCATCGGCTTTATCTGTGATCTGAATAACATCGCCTGGAAATAATATAACTGGTAAATCGGTATGTTTTTTAATTTCTAAAACAAGAATTTCTGTTAAGCCCTCACTCACTTCGCTGCCTCCCACAAAAATATGGGTGGCATAAGATTGATTCACCTGTGTTATAAATGTGGCCACAGCGTCCACAGTCATTTTATCAGGGTCTATTAAAACCGCTAAATTTCTTGCATTTGGCTGTATGCTGTTAAGTATGTGGTTGTGCTGTGTCATGGATTCCGATGATGGAACATTAAAGGTCAATTAACTTTCAAAATTTTTAAAATGCGATACGTTTTAAGGGACAACGTAAGCGCAGGTAAAGCCTTCAAATTCTAAAAAAGCCGTTTGATACCTGTACTTTTTATGGTTGTAATCTATCCAAGCAATGGTGTTGCCATCTTTAAGCATAAACGGTATGACCAAAAAATGGGTTTTAAACAACATGCCCGGCGTGGCAAACAATTTATATAAAGATTCTTTGATGCCCCATATAACGGTTAGTCTATTAATATAGTCTTCGTCGGTTGGCTGAATGTAGTTAAATTCATAGTCTACAAATTTATGAGCGATCACCGCAATTTTATCGCGTTGCTTTTCAATATCAATTCCGACTTCTTTATCACTAATAATCACGCCCGAAAACGTAAAGGAATGGGTAATAGAAATATGTTTTCCATCCTTTAAATGTGGTTTTCCATTGGTATCGTAATACAAATCTTGGTCCGTATAGCCAAACTCGCGCAACAGATGTCTCACACTTAAAAAACCACGTTGGTGTAGTTCACTTTTCATACCTAAAACCCGATTTAAACTCTCTGGTTTTAATGTTAAAGGTTGAAGAAGAGCCTCATAAGATTCTTTAATTTTCCAGATTTTAACAGTAGTTTGTGAATTTACACTAATGGTTTTGAATAGTGGCATTTAGGATTGTGGATGTTATTGATTATCTTTGCATCGCCTAAGGTAAATTTAGGGGTTGCGAGAAAGCGAATTTAGCTATTTAAGCCCTAAACCCAAAGGCAAGTTTAAATTTTAAAAAACAAAGTGGAAAAGAATATGAGTACAAAACCAGTAACTTACGTACCAAACAAGGTAAAGGACTTGTCGCTTGCGGCTTGGGGAAGAAAAGAAATTAATTTGGCAGAAGCAGAAATGCCAGGTTTAATGAGTCTGCGCGAAGAGTATAAGGATGAACAACCTTTGAAAGGTGCGCGTATTGCCGGATGTTTACACATGACCATTCAAACGGCGGTGTTAATTGAAACATTACAAGCTTTAGGAGCTGAGGTTACTTGGAGTTCTTGTAACATTTTTTCAACTCAAGATCAGGCTGCTGCTGCAATTGCTGCTGCAGGAACTGCGGTTTACGCTTGGAAAGACATGACTGAAGAAGAGTTCGATTGGTGTATTGAGCAAACACTTTTCTTTGGTGAAGATAGAAAACCATTAAACATGATTTTAGATGATGGAGGTGATTTAACCAATATGGTTTTAGATAAATACCCTGAGTTATCAGCAGGTATTAAAGGACTTTCTGAAGAAACTACGACAGGAGTTCACCGTTTATACGAGCGTGTAAAAAATGGGACTTTAACTATGCCAGCGATTAATGTAAACGATTCTGTTACAAAATCTAAATTCGATAATAAATACGGTTGTAAAGAATCTGCTGTAGATGCGATTCGTAGAGCTACAGATATTATGTTAGCTGGAAAACGTGTAACCGTTTGTGGTTATGGTGATGTTGGTAAAGGTACAGCGGCTTCTTTTAAAGGTGCAGGTTCTATTGTAACCGTTACTGAAATTGACCCTATTTGTGCTTTACAAGCTGCAATGGATGGTTTTGAAGTTAAAAAATTAGAAACCGTTGTTGGAAATTCTGATATTGTAATTACAACGACAGGAAATAAAGATATCGTTCGTGCTGAGCATTTTGAGGCGATGAAAGATAAAGTAATCGTTTGTAATATTGGTCACTTTGATAACGAAATCCAAGTTGGTTGGTTAAACGAAAACTATGGTCATACTAAAGATACTATTAAGCCACAAGTAGACCGTTATAACATTAACGGAAAAGATATTGTTCTTTTAGCTGAAGGGCGTTTAGTAAACTTAGGTTGTGCTACGGGGCACCCTAGTTTTGTAATGAGTAATTCATTTACAAACCAAACATTAGCACAAATTGAGCTGTGGAATAACAGTGATAAATATGAAAATGACGTTTATATGTTGCCTAAACATTTAGATGAAAAAGTGGCGAAATTACACTTAGAAAAAATTGGTGTTGAGCTTACTGAGCTTAAATCTGACCAAGCTGAATATATCGGTGTAACTGTAGACGGACCATACAAGCCAGAACATTACAGATATTAATGAATTCCTGCGAAAGCAGAAATAGTATATTAGAAAATCCTAAGCCTTAGTGTTTGGGATTTTTTTTGTGCCTAATCTTGTAGTTTAGTACCAAATAATACCGTCACTTCGAGTGATTTGTGAGGTACGAGAAAATTGTATCGAGAAGCTTTATAAGTAAAAAGTAAAGTAATCCTTTTAATGAGTTCTCGATACAAAATTGCAGAAAGAGCAATTTCACTCGAACTGACGTTTTTACTTCAATTGAAACGTTATATCTAGAAACCTAAAGCGTCACTTCGAGTGATTTGTGAGGTACGAGAAAATTGTATCGAGAAGCTTTATAAGTAAAAGTAAAGTAATCCTTTTAATGAGTTCTCGATACAAAATCGTAGAAAGAGCGATTTCACTCGAACTGACGAAATTACTTCAATTAAAACTTTATTTATATTATAAACCTACAACGTCACTTCGAGTGATTTGTGAGGTACGAGAAAATTGTATCGAGAAGCTTTATAAGAAAAAAGTAAGTAATCCTTTTAATGAGTTCTCGATACAAAATTGCAGAAAGAGCAATTTCACTCGAACTGACGTTTTTACTTCAATTAAAACTTTATTTATATTATAAACCTACAACGTCACTTCGAGTGATTTGTGAGGTACGAGCAAATCGTATCGAGAAGCTTCATGAGTAAAAATTAAAGTAATCCTTTTAATGAGTTCTCGATACAAAATTGCAGAAAGAGCAATTTCACTCGAACTGACGTTTTTACTTCAATTGAAACGTTATATCTAG
>NZ_QPJO01000001.1:769202-1132290 GCF_003337305.1 Winogradskyella arenosi
AAAGTAATCCTTTTAATGAGTTCTCGATACAAAATTGCAGAAAGAGCAATTTCACTCGAACTGACGTTTTTACTTCAATTGAAACGTTATATCTAGTAGAAACCTAAAGCGTCACTTCGAGTGATTTGTGAGGTACGAGAAAATTGTATCGAGAAGCTTTATAAGAAAAAAGTAAAGTAATCGTTTTAATGAGTTCTCGATACAAAATTGCAGAAAGAGCAATTTCACTCGAACTGACGAAAATACTTCAATTACAACAGTATATCTATTAAAAACCAATAACGTCACTTCGAGTGATTTGTGAGGTACGAGCAAATCGTATCGAGAAGCTTGTAAGTAAAAATTAAAGCAATCGTATCGAGAAGTTCATTTATAAAAAAAAAGACCTCAAAGTTCAAAAACGATGAGGTCTAATATTTTAAATTTAGTAACTAACGGGGCTCAATGAGCTAGCTATAACTAAAATCTAACTACGCTTCTTGCGTTTATTTTTTTTCTTCTTTTTCTTGGATTTAGTCTCCTCTTTTTTAGGATGTACTAAAGTCATTTCGTCAATAAGGTGCGTGGCTCCAGCATACTTATCTACAATGAAAAGCACGTAACGTAAATCGACCATAATGTTTCGGCAGATTTCAGGGTCGTAGTTCATATCGCTCATAGTCCCTTCCCAAACACGGTCAAAGTTAAGACCTACTAGGTTACCTTCAGCATCAATCGCAGGACTTCCCGAGTTTCCACCTGTAGTGTGGTTGGTTCCTAAGAAACAAACCGGTACTTTTCCGTTGCTATCGGCATATTGGCCGTAGTCTTTAGCCTCATAGAGGTCAATAAGTTTTTGAGGCACATCAAATTCATAATCACCAGGAACGTATTTTTCAATAACGCCATCTAAATAACTCACCGGATTGTAATACACGGCATCTCTTGGAGAATACCCTCGTACTTGTCCGTAAGTTACACGGAGTGTACTATTAGCATCTGGGAAATAACGTTCGTTAGGTAAAGCCTCCATTAAAGCTGTCATATATTCGGTTTGTAAGGCATTAATAGGTTCGTTTTTAGCTTCGTACGCTACATTTATAGTGTCATAGAATTCTGAAATTATAGGTTTAGCATAGGCATAAGCCGCATCTTCATTCAGGTTTTTAATGACTGTCGCCGCATCACCTTCTAATAATTTTAAGGCGGCATCTAAATCTGTAAAAGCGGTTTTATCATAAATAGAGGCATCAACAGGCTTTCCGTATAAAGGCATAACATTAAGGTACACGCCCTGGTCTACACCAACATCGTAGTTTTTGTGAATCCCTTTTAAGGTTCCGGTTAAGCTTGCTTTTGCTCTGTCTAGAATTGCAGGGTTATCCTTTAAAGCTTGCTCAATTTGGTAAGCTCTAAACGTCATTTGCATTAATTCATTAGTCGTTAAAAAGACTTCAATAAAGTTTCTTCGTTTTATATTAATAGGAGCAAAATCCTTATATAATTTGTCAAATTCAGGAAGAATATGGCCGTATTTAGTTTCAAGATTCTTTTCTTTTAGCGCTTTTGTAAAGGTGGCTTCAAACGCTCTACGTTTTTCAACGGCATTTGTTTTACTGATTCCTAAATTTTCACCTATCCATTTTTTCCAAGCGTTTGCAATGCGGGCTTGTTTAGAGGCATACTTAATACGTACGGCATCACTTTCTTTCATTTTTTGGTCAATGACTTTTAGTGCTGCTTCTCTAATGGCAATATTAGTCGGGTTATACTCTTTAGTAATATGCTCAATGGCAATGGCAGGTAAATACTCATTGGTGGTTCCAGGAAACCCAAAAACCATAGTAAAATCACCTTCTTCAATTCCATCTAATGAAATTGGAAGGTAATGTTTAGGTTGGTAAGGTTTATTGTCTTTACTGTATTTTGCCGGACGGTTATTGGCATCGGCATAAATACGGAACATAGAAAAATCCCCAGTATGTCTTGGAAAAACCCAGTTATCGGTATCACTACCAAATTTACCAATGCTTGTAGGCGGTGCGCCTACTAAACGGATATCTTCAAAACGCTCGGTTACAAACAGAAAATATTGATTCCCTTTATAAAACGCTTTGGTTTTTACATCTTGCCAAGATTCCTTTGGCCATGTTTCAAGGAGCGCATTACTGTTTTTAGAAATCTGAGACTGTTTCTCTTTTTCCGTCATACTCGCTGTAATGCCTTTTAAAACTTTGTCTGAGACATCGTGAATGCTTACAATAAACTCTATAAATAGGCCTTCGTTTGGTAATTCGTCCTCTAAATTCATCGCCCAAAAACCATCTTTCAAATAATCGTTTTCTAAAGACGAGTGTGATTGAATTTGACTAAAACCACAGTGGTGATTGGTAAGGACTAATCCTTGGTCAGAAATCACTTCACTCGTACAGCCACCGTTAAAATGTCCGATGGCATCTTTAAGGCTAGAGTTATTAACATCATATATATCTTGAGCCGTTAATTTACTGCCCAAACTTTGCATTTCATTCTCATTCATACCTTCTAATAAAGAAGGAATCCACATCCCGCCTTGTTGGGCTGAGACCTGAAAAACAACGAAAAAGAAAAGAATTTTTAAAAATCGCATATTCAATATTTTTTTAGTTTTTGTAAAGATAGAAAAGCTTGTTTTATATCTTTAATCTTTTCAGTTTTAAAGTCTATTTTTTTATGAATTTCACCTCTAAATTACCTCATACTGAAACCACGATATTTACGACAATGAGTGCATTGGCAAAGGACTATCAGGCCCTAAATTTATCGCAAGGGTTTCCTAATTATCCTAGCGATCAAAGGTTAATCGATTTGGTCTCGGCGGCGATGAATAATGGCTACAATCAATATGCGCCAATGGCGGGAAATTTAGACTTGCGTTTAGCAATTGCTCATAAATATGATGTGTTGTACAAACAACATTATCATCCTGAAAAAGAAATTACTGTGACCGCTGGGGCCACGCAGGCTATTTTTACAGTGATTTCCGCATTTATAAAAAGTGGCGATGAGGTCGTGGTATTTAAACCGGCCTATGATTGTTATGAACCTGCTGTAAAAGTACAAGGAGGTACCGTGGTCCCAGTGCAACTTACAGCACCAGATTATAAGGTGAATTGGGAGACCGTGGCTTCTAAAATAAGCGATAAGACAAAGATGATTATCATTAATACGCCACATAATCCTAGCGGTACAATTTGGTCTGAATCCGATATGCTTCAACTTCAAAAATTAACAGCAAATACCGATATTATAGTGTTAAGTGATGAGGTTTATGAGCATATTGTTTTTGATGATGCGCAACATCAGAGTGTTTGTTTATTTCAAGATTTAAAACAACGCAGTTTTATAACCGCTTCTTTTGGTAAAACCTTTCATAATACGGGTTGGAAGGTTGGCTATTGCTGTGCTCCCGATTATTTAATGGCTGAATTTAGAAAAGTACATCAATACAATGTGTTTTCCGTTCATCACCCGACTCAAAAAGGTATAGCCGATTATATGCAAGATGAAAATACATACCTCAGTTTACCTACTTTTTTTCAGCGTAAACGAGATTTATTTTTAAATTTAATTTCAGAATCGCGCTTTCAATTTCAGCCGGCACAAGGCACTTATTTTCAAGTTTTAGATTACAGTGCTATTACTGATCAGGGTGATGTTGAGTTTGCAAAACACCTTACTAAGGTTTTTAAAATCGCATCGATTCCGCTTTCGGTCTTTAATCTCAATCAGCAAGACGACCAAGTCTTGCGGTTTTGTTTCGCTAAAACAGACGACACGCTATTGAAAGCTGCGGAAATTTTAAAAAGCATTTAATGTTAAAGCTTTGGTAAGACCGTGACTTTCTTAAGCGGCGTGTGTCTTAATTGAAGAACCTTTAAATACATGTAATGATGAAATTAGAAAAGTGGTGGATTTGTCTTTCTTTGGGTTTCGTGCTATCTTGTGGTAGTGAACGCGTAATTACGGCGAACGGAGTTGTTTATAACGTAAAGGGCACAACAATATTACAAGATGGAAAAGATGTTACGGCGTCTTTATCTGAGGAGGAAACCGCAGAAATTAAGTTGACCTTAAAGTCTTATAAAGCTGATGAAGAAGCCGTTAAAAAACGCTTAAAGGAAATAAAAACGCGGGAGAAAGAATTGAAAAAAGTTGAAGCGCAAGCTTTAGCAAAACGTAAAGCTTTAGAGGCAGAACAAGAGGCTATAGAGCAGAAGGCTAAGGAACAAGAAAAAGCAAGAGACGCCTTTTTAAAAGCTAAAAAACGTTTTCAGAATAAAAAAGAACGCTTTGAGAAATTGAAAGAAAAAGGCAAGCTGTCTCCTAAAAAAACAACAAAATGGGAGACGAAATTAGAAGCCCTAAGCGAAGATGTAAAATCAACAAAAGAAAAATTAAATAATTTAAATCAATAAAAAAAAGATGAGATATATATTAACGTGTTTAAGCCTAGTATTGGTCATGTGCTTAAATGCACAAGAGGTTACTAAAGAAGGTAAAGTCTATACGGTTAAAAAAGAAAAAATATTTTTAGAAGGTAAGGATGTCACAGAAACTTTAAGTGTAGAAGAAAAAGCTATTATCTTTAAGGAAGCTTCTGTTGTGGCTGAAAATGCCAAGGCTGCTGCAGCTGCTAAATTAGAAGCGGCTAAAGTTAAAGAAGCGGAGTTAAAAGCTAAGGCTGATGCTGAAGCTTCTGAAAAAGAGGCTGCTCAACTAGAGAAAGCCGAAGCTAAAGCTTTAAAAGAGAAAGAAAAGGCGGCTAAAAAGCTAGAAAAAGAAAAGAAAGCGGCGGAGAAAGCACAGAAAAAAGCAGAGAAAGCGCAAAAGAAAGCTGAAAAGGCCTTAAAGAAAGAAGAGAAACTTCGTGCTAATTTGGATAAAGCGGAAGAGAAGCTTGATAAGGCACAGAAAAAATATAATAAATTAAAAAGAAAAGGTAAATTGTCTCCTGTAGATGAAAATAAATGGATTGATAAGTTAGAGAAACTTACCGATAAAGTGGAAAAGGCAAAACAAAAAATATAAGCATGTCTAAGGTTTTAAACGTTGCGTTAATACAAACTGCTTTAGTTTGGGAAAACCCAAAGGAAAACCGACGTCTATTAAATGAAAAGATCAACACCGTAAATTCGGGTGTTGATCTTTTTGTTTTACCCGAAATGTTTACCTCTGGGTTTACTATGAACCCTAGTTTGGTAGCAGAAACGATGGAAGGGGAAACGCTAAGTTGGTTAAAAGAAAAAGCGAAGGAGAAAAATGCAGTAATGCTAGGAAGTCTCGTTATTACGGAAAACGGTAATTTCTATAACCGCATGGTTTGCGTAGAGCCTTCGGGAGCTGTTACTTGCTATGATAAACGCCATACCTTTACCTTAGCTGGTGAAGATAAAGTCTATACGGCAGGGACTGAAAAAGTGATTTTCAACTATAAAGGTTGGAAAATTTGCCCATTGGTTTGTTATGATTTAAGATTCCCGGTTTGGGCTAGAAACGTTGAGGACTATGACCTTCTCATCTATGTGGCCAATTGGCCTAAGGTTAGAGTTGCAGCTTGGGATGCTTTACTACAAGCCAGAGCCATAGAAAATATGGCCTACTGTATTGGCGTTAATAGAGTAGGGTTAGACGGTAACAATTATGAGCACTCCGGACATTCCGTGGCTTATGATGTTTTAGGGAAGCGCTTAGATCAGATCCCTGAAGATACCGAAACCATTGAGATAGTAACTTTAGAGAAAGCGGCCATTAAAAAATACCGCGACAAATTAAACTTCTTGAATGATGCGGATGCCTTTAGTCTAAAAGTTCAAACTCAATAACAAAATCAAAATTGGCACGGACGTCATCTAATTTCTCTTTAGGATAACTCACACGCTCGGGTTGGATACCCAACAAGTAATTTCCGGTATCGTATTTCCCATTGGCATTGCTATCGAAAATAGCTCTAAGTTTATAGGTTCTTGGCGTAAGATTTCTAAAATCTACAATTGGTTTTTCTTTAGCGTAACGTTCATATAAAACATCGCCATTGTCGTTTATTAACTGCACTATCATTGGCAGTTTAGCGTTTCTTAGGTTCACTCTAATATTACCATAATCTGAGATCGATTTTGTTTTAATAGCATAGTTTATAGTGTCCTTATTGGTCTCGTTATAAAAATCGGTAAACGTTCCTGGAAGTAGCGTAAAGCTATAAATTTCATTTTCTTCCTTCTCAATAGGGAAACGATAATTATTATAGATGGAATCGTAAACCACTTTGTAAGCGACTTGTATAGAATCTCTATTAATTACACTAATTTTTGTGGAATCTATTTTAGATAAAGGCGTGTTGGCTTCAATAGTTAAATCGTCTTGAAAATTAACAGGACCCTGCACTAGGGCTTTAATGTTTAAAGAATCTTGTTTTAAGTCTCTAAAACGATGTTTAAAGGTGTCTATTTTTGTACCACTATTTACTATAAAAAAGGTCGAGTCAACTTCAAATTGTGGTTGGTACCAATAGTATAAAGTATCTGTTTCTTTATCCTTAATAATTCTGGTTTTATAGCCTTCAGGTGTTTCGCCTAATACCTTAATGCGGATGGCTTCGTAATCGCCTTCATAAGGAAAAATGATTCGGCTTGCAGCATCTTGAGTAGGCTTAATGGCTTTATTATTTACCGCTTCTTTAAATAACTTTATACCGTAAGTAGAATCACTAGGAACGGTAATATAGTCTTCTTTAAATCCTATTTTATCCGTTTTCTGATTAAAGAGGTAGTTTGAATTTTCATCTTTTAAAGCAATCAACTTATAGGTTCCAGCTTTAATATTATCAATACTGAAAGACGTAAGGCTATCTAAAGTATTGGTGATATAGCGTGGCTTTTCTTTATAAACGATAGAGTCGTTATAGGTAGAGTCAACTTCATACAGCATAACCGAAATAAAGGTCTCAGGCTCTTGTTTTAGGGCATCTTCAACATAACCTTTTACAGATAGTGAATCTATGGTATTTCCTGTTGAAAACACATAACGATAATACGGATAAGGGTTTCCTTCGTTATAATCCACGATGCTTTCACCAAAATTAAAGGCGTAAGTGGTATTGGGATCTAAGGTGTCCTTTATTTTAATAGTAATGGTTTTGCTCGCACCACTAGCTGGAGTTACCACCGGAGCGTTATCCATTGGGGGAGAAACAATAAGTTGTTTCTGAAGGTTCTTTATTTGCACATACTCATTAAACTGAATCGTAATCTCATCACCCTTAAAATTGGTTGAAAAATTTTCTGGATGAGAAGCGGTTATTTTTGGCGGTAAAATATCTTTTTCGCCACCAGTTGGTGTTCCACGGTTAGCACAACTCGCAAGGGTTAATGCTATAAATAGGAAACCTAATATTCGTAAAGGAGATAAATGCATCTATTTTAAAATAAATTTAATACAAAGAAACAACTATAAATTAAAGTAACGAAAAAATCAATCTGCAATTGCTAAGGTGGCAAGACTTAACTTAATGTCTGCAATTTGAGATAAAACAATAGCACAAGATTCTATGGTGGCGCCTGTGGTAATAATATCATCTACAAGTAAAATGTGTTTGCCGCGTAACGATGTATTTTCAGCGATGGCAAAGAGCGATCCATCGTCCTTCCAACGTTTAATCCTACCTTTAAAAACCTGAGTTTTCGCAGATTTTACTTTAATTAGTACGCTATCATTATACTCGGCATTTAAGGCTGCTGCAATTTCTTGACTAAATTTAGCGACCTGATTGTAGCCTCGTTTTCTAAGCTTTGCTTTATACAGCGGTACAGGAATCACAACATCAATCTGTTTATAGGCGTCTATAGAAGCCAGTTCGGCTCCCAACCATTGGCCAAAAAAAAGACCAATATCTTCATGACCTCGGTATTTTAAATTGTGGAGCAGTTGCTGTATTGGTCCTTTTTTTGAGAAGTGTAAAAGGGCGGTGGCGCTTTCTAATTTTACACGACCATAAAGTGTTTTTTTAACAGCCTCAGGAGCCTCAAAATGAAAATTTGTAATCGGTAAATGATGGCGGCATGCGGTGCACAAAACCACTTCATTGTCGCTTAATACAAGGTTGCAAGCTTCGCAAACTCTTGGAAAAAACAAGTTTAACAAGTTTTTCATCATTTAATCGATTAAAATAAGATAACTCTATGATATCGTTTAATTTCGACTCAAATTAATAAATTTATTATAATGATAGTTAACCCTCAGCTATTAAATTATAGATTAATTGTTAGTTCTTTATTGATTGTATTAACTGTTTTAGGAGCTTATAGTATTGATAAGTATAAGTCTGTTGAATCTTACGAAACGTTTTTAGAGCAAGAAAAGGTTTTAATAGAAACGGAATTAACAGAACTTTTATCGAGTTATGATGCGCTTAATAAAGATTATGATCTTATGTCCTTACAGCTTAAAAAAGCCCAAGAGGAAACAAGAACAACTTTAGATTCCCTAAGAATACTAGAAGGCAATTTATCTATAGTAACCAAATACAAAGCACAGCTTGCCGTATTAAAGTTAAAAAGCAAAAATCTTTTAGCAACCATAGACTCTCTAAACCTTGTTAATAAACAATTACAAGAAGATAAACGTTACGCTTTAAATACCATCAAAAAGAATTCTTCTACCATTAGTGATTTAGAAGAAACTAATAGCGTATTAAATGCGTCTTTAAACACGGCATCAGTCCTAAAGGCAAGTCATATTAATGCGGAGTCTTATAAATTAAAATCAGGAAAAAAACGTATTACAGATAAAGCAAAACGTGTCAATGCTATTGATGTGTGTATTACTCTTAATGAAAATGCTTTGGCAGAACGCGGCAATAAAGATATCTATATTCAGATTGTAAATCCAAGTGGTAATGTAGTGTCTAACACTGGCGAGGTTGTTTTTGGTGATTCGTCCTTAATTTACAGCCAGAAAAAGGTGGTAAATTATAAGAATGAAAACTTAGAGATTTGCACCCCAATTATCGCTGATAATAAAGATAATCCTTTGTTAGAAGGTTACTATTTTGTTCATGTTTTTCATGAAAATACAAAGCTTGGAAGTACCAGTCTTAAATTAAAATAATTAAAGTGTAGAATTAACCTTATAAATTTTAAAAAACCGTTCTGTTAATCAGAGCGGTTTTCTATTTTTGCAGTATTATGGCAAACGAAGATCAATTTAAAAAAGTAATCTCTCATGCAAAGGAGTATGGTTACGTGTTTCAGAGTAGTGAAATCTACGATGGACTTAGCGCAGTATACGATTATGCTCAGAATGGAGTAGAATTAAAGAAGAATATAAGAGACTATTGGTGGAAAGCCATGGTACAAATGCACGATAATATTGTGGGTATTGATGCCGCAATATTTATGCATCCTACCACGTGGAAAGCCTCTGGTCACGTTGATGCATTTAGTGATCCCCTAATTGATAACAAGGATTCTAAAAAGCGTTATAGAGCGGATGTTTTAGTAGAAGATTATTGTGCTAAAATTGAAGCTAAAATTGAAAAGGAAGTTAAAAAAGCTGAAAAGCGTTTTGGTGAAGCCTTTAATAAGGAAGAATTTCTTTCTACAAATGGCCGTGTGCTTGGGTACCAAGAAAAAATTGAAACCATCTTAAAACGTTTAGGGCAATCTTTAGAAAAAGAAGATTTAGCTGATGTTAAGGCTTTAATTGAAGAGTTGGGTATTGCTTGTCCTGTAGCAGGAAGTAAGAACTGGACCGACGTAAAGCAATTTAACCTTATGTTTGGGACTAAATTAGGAGCGTCTGCAGAATCTGCAATGGACTTATACTTAAGACCAGAAACGGCTCAAGGTATTTTTGTGAATTTCTTAAACGTTCAGAAAACTGGACGTATGAAGATTCCTTTTGGGATTGCACAAACGGGAAAAGCTTTTAGAAATGAAATTGTTGCACGACAGTTTATTTTTAGAATGCGTGAATTTGAACAAATGGAGATGCAATTTTTCATTAAGCCAGGTACGCAAAAAGAATGGTTTGACTATTGGAAAGAAACCCGATTAAAATGGCATAAATCACTTGGTTTAGGTGCGGATAATTACCGTTTCCACGATCATGAGAAATTAGCACACTACGCTGATGCGGCTACTGATATTGAATTTAAATTCCCATTTGGATTTAAAGAATTAGAAGGGATTCACTCACGTACTGATTTCGATTTAAAGCAACACGAAGAATTTTCGGGTAAAAAATTACAGTATTTTGACCATGAAGATAAAGAAAGCTACACGCCATACGTTTTAGAAACCTCTATTGGTTTAGACCGTATGTTTTTAGCAGTATTCTCAAATGCTTTAGTTGAAGAAGAATTAGAGAACAATACCACAAGAACGGTTTTAAAATTACCAGCAGTTTTAGCACCAACAAAAGCCGCTATTTTACCATTGGTTAAAAAAGATGGTTTACCGGAGGTTGCTAAGAAGATTGTTGAAGACTTAAAGTGGGATTTTAACGTCACTTATGACGAAAAAGATGCCGTTGGAAGACGTTACAGAAGACAAGATGCAAACGGAACACCATTTTGTATTACCGTAGATCACGATACTTTAGAAGATAATTCGGTAACGATTCGTCATAGAGATACGATGGAACAAAAACGTGTGAAGATTGAAGATTTAAAAGACATTATAAAAGCTGAGGTTGATGTAAAGCATTGGCTGATGAAAATGAATTAAAATTTATGTAGAGTCTTAAATATAAAAAACGCCCAAGCTTTTAGTTTGGGCGTTTTTCGTTATAGGTTTTTTAGCTTAAAATCGGTAGCCTAAATTGAAGCCAAATTTGCCAACAATATTAGGATCGTCATAATCCGTATTAAAAAGATTGCGTCCAATTCCATTTATAAGTTCAAATACAAATCCGCTTTTAGTCACCCACTTACCACCTAAACCAATACCTACGGCAAGATCGGTAACGGTTTTTTCTTCGGTATAAAAATAACCATCGTTGGGGGTGATCTCTTTCTCTCTTTCACTAGAATTTAACATGGCAAAACCTTCTACAAAAAAGCCAGCAGCATATTTTTTGCCAAAGAAAACCCTGTAATACGGAGCGACGTAATAATTAATAGAGGGCTGCATAAATTCCTTATCGTAAGGGACAAGGAAAGAAAATACCAACAGAAGATTCGTCATTGAGATTACGCGCATAGCTCGCTTCTGCAGATCCTAAAAGTAATAGGATTCCATTGAGTTTTACCTCATTTTGTTTCTGATATAGCGGCGCTATACTGTCGGTTTTCTGCTATGCGTTTAACAAGGTAATGCTTCCAAAAATCCACAGGGCAAAAAGGATGGGTTTCATCATTATAAAGACAAATTGGTTAACGTAGGTACAGTGTCTAAGTTATAGATACAAAATGTGCGAAAAGGTTGCGTAAAAAAATAAGGTTTTAAAATTATAAAATCTTTTTTGCTAAGTAAACCGCATCTTTTTTAATACCGCCTAGAGTCGCTGAACCTCTAGTGTGTAACCATGGTAGGCCAATAAAATAAAGTCCTTTAGTGGTGCTAATTCCTCTATGGTGTTTTGGGTAACCGTCTTTACAAAGTTCTATTCCTTTTATCCATTCAAAATTGGGTTTATAGCCTGTAGCCCAAATAATATTCTGAACATCGTTTAAATCTTTTGTCGTGGTTTTAATGGTGTTTCCATCTGTATCTAAGGTGTAGCCCACAACCTCTACATTCGTCCTGTTTATAATGGCCTTGATGTCTGTACCAATAATAGGTTGCTTGGCATCGCTAATCTTTTTTCCAATCCACGAGTTTTTACTAAAACTTAAAAAGCCTGTAACGGTAAACCACCACCAAAGGGTTTTCCCTAAAATTTCTTGTGGTAATGTTCTTATGGCTGTGCTTCCTGAGAAATATGTGGTTGCGTTGCTTTGCTTAGAAACTTCATCTAAAATTTGAAACCCACTGTCACCACCGCCTACAACTAAGGTAGGACCGTTTTGTAATTGCTCAGGATTTTTATAATAGTTGCTGTGTACTTGGTAAATTGAAGACGACAGGTTTTTGTGAAACTTTGGAGTAAACGGAATATGAAATGGCCCTGTGGCAACAATTACCTGTTTACAAAAAATGGCTTCTTTGTTGGTGCTGATCTTAAAACCATCTGCTGTTTTTTCTATTCGTTCTGCTAAAGTGTTAAGCTGTACAGGGAACTCAAAGGTTTCGGCATAGTTTTTAAAATAGGCTGCAATTTCATATTTATCTGGGTAGTGCCCTTTTGGTGCCGGAAATGGCATCCCTATTAAATGATTAAACTCTGTAGGGGTAAATAGCGTTAAGGAGTCCCAACGTTTAAGCCAAGAAGCTCCAATTTCGTTTTCCTTATCTAAGATTAAAAAATCTTTCTTTTGCTGTTTAAGAAAATAAGCCATAGAGAGTCCTGCTTGGGCAGCTCCTATGATTACAAAGTCTTTCATTAATTGTATTGTGTTAGTCTTTGCACAGTATACCGTTTTTATAGGTTTTATACAAATTACCGCACCATATAAATTGGAGCTTTAGTCTAAAAATAGGCTTTCAGTTGTATGGTCCCCGTGTGGATGGTTTTTGCCGTTTCAGACTTTCTTCCGAAGTAATTTAGGTTAAGGTCTAAATATTTGGTTAGTTTTTTCTGTGCCAGTAGACTCCAAGTGAGGTTTTTACCTTGTTGAAGACCTTCGAGCATTTGGTAGGCTACAGGAGAATTAGAATTGCCTTCAAAGTCGTTTTCAAATAAATTAAATTCGCCTGTTAATGCTATTTTCTGAGCTTTATTATATGTGAATGAAAAACCGTAGTTGTTTTGGGCTAAGGTTTCAAAACTGGCCATGACGTTAGTTTTAGAAGTGTATTGGTAAAACACATCAAACTGAGCATTTTCATCAAACAGATAACTCAATTTAGGTTTCATAAAATACTGGTCAATGCTGTAATTCTGACTCGTAAAATTATCATTGTTACTCTCTTCATTTCCTATACTTGCTAATATCGTCGTTAACCAGTTGGCATGTAATTTATGGTTAAAATTAAGCTGATGACTGTTAGTTTTATTCTGTTGCGTCCCTGTAGATAATAAATTACGACTCTTATTACTTAGATAGGTGTACGAGGTGGTAAAGTGTTGCTTACCGCGATTAAAAAATAAGATGTTTTTAAGGCTGTAGTTTAAGGATACAAAATCTTCAGTGGCGATATCTTTTTCTAAAGCTTGAAAGGGGTTAAGGTTAAAACCATTATCTGATTTAAACTTTTCACTATTCACTAAAAATGAGGCCTGGTTGTAAAAATGCGACCAAAATAGTTGTGTTTTATTTTCTGAAGTACTCCATTTTTGTGGATTAATGGTTAAGGTTTGTCCGAACTTATTTTGATGGGTTTGCAAGTAAATTTGATTAGGGAGAAGCACTCTTATATAACTGCCTTGGTCTGAAAACTGTGCAATTTCGAATTCATCTAATTCTTGTATGCCATTGGCATTATAATCAATCCAAGTGTAGGCACCT
The DNA here is from genome assembly GCF_003337305.1 of Winogradskyella arenosi. Classification (GTDB taxonomy): domain Bacteria; phylum Bacteroidota; class Bacteroidia; order Flavobacteriales; family Flavobacteriaceae; genus Winogradskyella; species Winogradskyella arenosi. Next base: position 782,767 of record NZ_QPJO01000001.1, read on the forward strand.
TGCCCGGCTTCGACCTCTACATAGGTGAAATCTTGTTGTGGCGAGGTACCGGAGTTAATTTCAAAATTGCTATTCCAAATAACGAGGTTTTTAAATAATTTTTGATTCAAGATAAAGCGGCCATTCAAACTTTGCTCATCATCAGTACTCGCTTCTTTAGATTTTAAAGTTCTGTAATTTAAAAAAAGTTGTAGGCTTGTATTTTTATTTTGAATCAGTCGTGACTTTAAATAGTAGGTGTTAGAGTTGCTCACGTTTTTAAGCTCATTAGACCGTAAACTATCATTGAAACGTTTTATATAGCCAATTTCTGCATACACATCGGTGCTGTCACCAATACCGACGAAAGCTTCATAGGCTTTAAATTTCTGACTTAAGGCTGTTAAAGAATCGGTTTGTAGGTCGCGTTGCTCATTATCTTCAGTAGAGAATTTTATGCCCGCCCATTTCTTATTTTTTTGATAAGCCAACCGATTAAAAGACCGCAAAAAAGTAGAACCATTTAATGTGCTTTCACTTTTTAGGGCACTAGAGCTAGAGTAAAAGTGAAAACCTCCAAGCTGTAAATTTGTTGTCAGATTGTGTCTATTACCTTTAAAATTTTCCGCGTAATTTAAATGTTCATACGTGTAGTTGGCGCTTCCTTTTTTTAGATGCGAGAGCTGTAAGCCTGTGCTAAATAACAACTGGTCACCTTCCGGTATAGTATAGCTGGTGCTGGTCTCAGACTCCTCTAAATTCCAATCGCGAGTAAATTCCGCACGGTACAAACGCTCAATGGTATTAAAGTTTTTTTGAAGATAATCGGTATCTATGCTTGCCGATAGATTCCAAAGCGAATCGGTCTGGATAAGGTATTGCTGAAGCGTAAATTTAGCCGCATAACCATCATTGTCATTATCATCTAAGTTTGAAAATAAGTTCTCGTCTTTCTTGCTTCCGGCAACTTCAAAAAAGAGTTTTGTTTTATCACTGGGCGTGTAAGTTCCGTTTACGGTGGCAATTTGAAGGCGTTCTGGAGCTATGAGTTGGGTAATAGGTTCGTAATCTCCTTGCGGCACGCCAGCTATAGGAGCCACATATTCGTAAATATTATTAATAGCATTAGAATTGGTTAAAACATAATTGCCTTCATTGGGCCCCACATAAGTAAAGGTAAGGCTGTATAATTCGTCTTCAGAATTATTGGAGTAGACGTAGTATTCTTCGGTCCCTATGGTTTCTTTTCGGTATAAAATGCGGTTTTCAGAATAGCTGGTCAACGTTGCCGATGGTGCAGACATTAAATCTAGATTGTCTCCTGCATTGGCCAAGATTTCCGTTTGTTCTGTAGAGAGATTCTGTTGCAAGGGTTGGTTTTTTGCATCGCTTTCAGAATACACAGCAACATTAAGTTGTAAATTATCGGTTTTAAACTGGGCACCACCAAAGACCGTAAACCTAGAATAGTTACGCTCGCTAAATTGGTAATCTACGGTAATTCGCATTTCGGAGGTGATGGGGTAGGTGGCATTAAAGATAATTTCACCGGCGTTGTAGTCAATAATGTAATCTTTGTTTTCTCCGCGTTCTAAGGGGACCCCATTAACATAAACGGTTTCACTACCCGATACCACAAAGACATACAATTCATTATTAGAACCCGTTAATTTGTATGGGCCTTGGTTGCCTTCTTCAGCCGTAAATTGTGTGGTTGTAAACTGCCCTCTAACTAAAGCGCCTGAGGCAAAAACCGAAGTTTTTTCACTAAGATTGGCATGGACCAATAAGCCTTGGACTCGCTTAGAAAAATCAGCAAAATAACTGTTGTTGTTTTCTAAGTCAATATCTCCTGCTCTAATGTTCCAATCTTCAGAAAATAATTCAATAAAAACCTGGTCAAATTCATCTAAACGCTGTGAATATCCACTTTCTTGCAGCGGAATATCTGAGTCTTGGATGGATGCTCTTAGCGATACTTTATCACTTAATTTACCTGAAATTTGTAGATCGAGTTCACTATTTAAAACTGAATTCTGATTGTTTCCTATGGTAATTCCTCTAGAAATACTTCCCGAAGTGGTCAGGCCATCAAAAGGAGTAAAGCTATTTTTAGAGGTTGTACGCTTTAAACTGTAGAGTTGTCCGTAATTAGAAGAGCGGTCTATAACCACATCATCATCGAGCTGCTTATAAACTTTGGTTAAAAATTCTGGATAGCGTAAATACGCAATGCTAATGCTATCCATAGTTATTGGACGCTTAAATTGCAACCATGCTTGGGCGTAATTTACCGTGTACAAGCTAGGATCTATAAGTACGTTGTCAAGACTAAGGACTTTAAATTGGGTTGGGTTTATACTGACAGAATCTATTTGAATAGAATCGCTAACCGCCACTTTTTTTTGTCTATAATTAGATGCCGCTTCTTGAGAACTCCCCAAGGCGGTACATAAAAAACATAGAAAACAAAGTACAAACCTCATGTGGAATAATAACTGTTGAAAGCTAAAAATATTTTATCGTTAAATGCAGTATAAAATTATAGGGTAAAAGTACAGTATTATTTAATTTAGCAATTCATTGAAATTAGAACAAAAAAGAGCGTCGCTTAAAGCGAAAAATAGGTGTATGAAAATAGTTTCTTATAATGTTAACGGTATTAGAGCCGCCATAAATAAAGGATTTATAGAATGGTTAAAAGCCACAGATCCAGATGTTATATGTCTTCAAGAAATTAAAGCTATGGAAGAGCAGCTTGATTTAAGCTTGTTTACAGATGCAGGATATAACTTTAATTATTGGTTTAGCGCTCAGAAAAAAGGTTACAGTGGTGTGGCCGTATTGTGTAAAAAAGAACCTAAGCATATAGAATTCGGAACCGGAATAGAATCGATGGATTTTGAAGGTCGAAACATTAGAGTAGACTATGATGAAGTTTCTATAATGAGTATGTATTTGCCTTCAGGAACGAATGATGCAAGATTGTCTCATAAGTTTGAATACATGGACCTTATTCAGAAATATCTTATAGAATTGCAGAAAGACAAACCTAATTTAGTGGTTTGTGGTGATTATAATATTTGTCATGAAGAAATTGATATTCACAACCCAAAAATGAAAGGAGTTTCAGGGTTTTTACCTGAAGAGCGCGAATGGTTGGGCGATTTTATTGACAGTGGATTTATAGATAGTTTTCGATTCTTACACCCAGAGCGTCAAGAATATTCATGGTGGAGTTATAGAGCCAATTCTAGAGCAAATAATAAAGGTTGGCGTTTAGATTATGCCATGGTGAGCAGCCCATTAAAAGAAAAAATAAAACGTAGCGTTATATTAACAGAAGCGGTTCATAGTGACCATTGTCCTATTTTACTAGAACTCGATTTTTAAGCAAGTCCCCAAATTAAATATAGATTAAAATAAACCTAACAGAACAAATGATGATTAAAAAACTTTCAATATTAGCCGTAGGCCTTACCTTATGTACGTCTTGTGTTTCAAAGAAAATATACACGGAATTAGAAGATAAATATGCCGATTTAAAGCAAGAAAATAGGGGGCTTTCGGATGAATTAGAAACCTTATCTAGTGACAAAACCCAATTGACCAATGATCTTAATGATTTACAACAAGCCTATGATAAAGCGGTTGCAGAACGCGATAAATTACAAGCAGATTATGCAGCGGCCCAATCTAATTTAGAAACGTTAAGAGCGTCGTATAAGGCATTAGAAGAAAATAGTTCTGCCTCTATTGCAAAAAATGCACAGAAAAACAGAGAGCTTTTGGCACAATTAGAAGCCAAAGAACAAGCTTTAGCGGCCGAAAATGAACGTTTAAAAACCTTAAAGCAAGAGTTAGAGAATCGTTCTCAGCGTGTGGCAGAATTAGAAAATGTTATTGCGAGCAAAGATGCTGCGATGAACAAATTAAAAGACGCCATTTCTAAAGCCTTAACTAATTTTGAAGGGAAAGGACTTACCGTAGAACAACGCGATGGAAAGGTGTACATTTCTATGGAAAATAAATTATTGTTTCAATCTGGAAGTTGGTACGTCGGAGCACAAGGAAAACAAGCCGTTAGACAATTAGGAAGTGTGTTAGCGGAGAACCCTGAAATCTCTGTGCTTATTGAAGGTCATACCGATAATGTTCCTTATAAAGGGAATGCGCAATTAAGCGGTAACTGGGATTTATCTGCAAAACGTGCTACGGCCATTGTAACTATTTTGAGAGAAAATGAGGCTATTAACCCTGAAAATCTAACGGCAGCAGGTCGTGGAGAATTTGCACCTATTGCTAGTAATGAGACTTCAGAAGGTAGAGCTAAGAACAGACGTATTGAGGTGATTTTAACACCGAAATTAGATGAGATTTCTAAGTTACTCAATGATATTTAAAAGAATTAAATGCAGGTGCGTTTTTTCTAACATAAAAAGCTTATTTTTATAGAAGAAGCTTTGTAAGTAAAGTTCGTGCATTTTAGAAAGTTAGACTTCATTGATTATAAAATTAATGAAGTCTATTTTTTTATAAGGTTTTACGGTTCTTATCGTCGAAGTCCTTAACCACTAAGTTTAATTAAAATAATCGTCCTGTTGCATCAGGATCTACTATGAAATATACCACCTTACCACATACCGATATTAAAGTGAGTAAAATTTGCTTGGGTACCATGACCTGGGGAAATCAAAACACGCAAAATGAAGGCTTCGCTCAAATGGATTTAGCCCTAGATAAAGGCGTTAATTTCTTTGATTGTGCAGAGTTGTATCCAGTTCCAGCAGAAGCAAAAACCTATGCAAAAACCGAACGAATTATAGGAAATTGGTTTCAAAAAACAGGACAGCGCGACCAAGTAGTGTTAGCGACTAAAATTGCCGGAACCGGTGATTATACGGCGCATATTAGAACCAATGGTTTTAGTAAAGAAGCTTTAAATGAAGCCGTAGATAACAGTTTAAAGCGATTAAAAACAGACTATATAGATTTATACCAATTGCATTGGCCAGAACGCCAAACTAATACTTTTGGGACACGAGATTATACCCCTAATGACAACGATTCATGGGAGGATAATTTTAATGAAATTCTTCAACATTTAGATGCCATCATAAAGTCTGGAAAAATTAGGCAAGTTGGGATTTCTAATGAGAAAGCTTGGGGAACCATGCGTTATTTAGAAGAATCTAAGCGTCATCATTTGCCACGGATGATCACCATTCAGAATGCTTATTCTTTAATCAATAGAGTCTTTGAAGGTGATATGGCTGAGGTTGCACACCGTGAAAATATTGGGCTCTTGGCCTATTCTCCAATGGCTTTCGGGGTATTATCTGGAAAATACATAAAAGGGACGGCTGCGGCAAATGCGCGCTTAAATTTATTCCCTCGATTTTCACGTTACAATAGTACTCAGGCTACAGAGGCGACAAAGCGCTATTTGAAGATTGCAGAAGACCACAATATGTCCTTAGCACAAATGGCTTTAGCTTTTGTAAATGAAAGACCCTTTGTAACGAGTAATATTATAGGAGCAACTAATTTAGATCAGTTGACAGAAAATATAGAGAGTATAGATATCAACTTATCTCAAGAGCTTATGGAAGCGATTAATGCGGTACATGCTGAAATTCCTAATCCGGCGCCTTAATAGTAAGGTTTCAAATTTGAATATTAAAAAAGCACGCATTTTAAACACGTGCTTTTTTTAGATTTTTATTTGACGATTGATCTGCTCTTGAAGCGAAATAAAGGTTTCCGTTCTTGAAACCCCTTTAATACTTTGGATTTCAGAATTAAGAACATGCATTAAATGCTCATTATCTCTAGAGAGTATTTTAATAAAGATAGACCAGTTTCCTGTGGTGTAATGACATTCAATAACTTCAGGTATTTTCTGCAATTGCTTTACGGCCTCTGGATTACTAATGGCTTTATCAAGATAAACACCGACAAAAGCCATAGTGGTATAGCCCAAGACTTTTGGGTTAATGATGAATTTAGATCCGGCGATAAGACCAGATTTTTCTAGTTTTTTTAAGCGCTGATGAATGGCGGCACCAGATATGCCTACATTACGCGCAATTTCTAAAATTGGGGTTCGTGCATCATCCATCAAAGCCCGAAGTATTTTTTTATCAATACCATCAATATAAATACCTCCATCATTAATTTTCATAAGACTACCTTCTTTTAAATTGAAATGGGAAGATAAAAAAAGCGTTTCAATTTGAAAGGCTTTTAAAATAAATACTTTAAATATTAAGGTTACACATTTAAAGGGTTATAGCCTAAATACGGAACCTCATATTCTTTAAACGCTATATCGTATGCTTCTAAAGCTTTTAAAATAGGTGTATATACTTCTTTAGTAATCGGAATTTGAACGCCTGATGTTTTTATGTCGCCGTTTAAGATGGCTAACGTCGCTATAGCTACCGGTAAGCCTACAGTTTTAGCCATAGCCGTATAGGTTTGATCCTGTCCTAAGGTAACCATCGTGGCATCAATTTGATGCTTTTTACCATTTAGCTCGTAGCCAAATTTATGATACATCACAATCATGTCTTTATCGTCTTTTTCTAAGGTCCAACTGTCCATTAATATCTTTTGAAGAATTTGAGCTGGAGTCCCTTTATCAAGCTCTACCATTTTTTTTGGGTTAAAAAGATCTAACTCTAAAAACTTGTCCCACATCATATCATCTTGATCAATTTTAAGGGCGTGTCTAAATTTTAATTCCACAGAGTCGGTAGGACTGTAGGGTAAAAATGCATTGACAAAATCGCGATAACTCATGTTTTTACTATCGTCAATGGTATAGCTATCATCTGTCATTCCTAATTGTACAAAGGCATTCCACGCTCTACTAAAGCCTACACGTCGCATGGTCCCGCGGTATAAGGTTTTTACATGATCTAAGCCATACACATTTTGATATTTTAAAGAGTCTCTATTAGCATAGGCTTCAAAACGGCCATAGTTTTCAACATCTAAAAATTCGGTACGTCTAAATAATCGGTTATAAGAAATGTACTTAAATTGGTCTTCCTGTAAAAATTTAGCGGCCCCTCCTTGACCAGCGACAACTACGTTTCTAGGGTTCCATGTAAATTTATAGTTCCATAAATTAGTATCACTTTCTGGTGCTACTAAACCGCCAGTAAAGGATTCAAATAAAATCATTTTACCACCTTTATCTCTAATACGGTCTATCACTTGCATGGCACTCATGTGGTCTATACCAGGATCTACACCTATTTCATTCATAAAAATGAGCTTATTGGCTTTAGCTTCTGCATCAAGAGCTTGCATTTCTTTACTCACATAAGAGGCTGTTACCATATGCTTCTTAAATTTGATACAATCTCTAGCCACTTCAATATGAAAACGGGCAGGAAGCATAGAAATGATAATATCGGCTTTTTTTATGGCTTCTGAACGCGATTCAGGATCAAAGACATCAAGGTGTATAATATCAGCCTTAACATTAGTACCGATAAGTTTCTTGGCATTTTCAACATTCAGATCGCCAATGGTGAGTTTTAGATTTTGCGATTCAGAATGATCAAGTAAATATTTTATAAGGTAAGAGCAAGATTTACCAGCTCCAATGATTAATATGTTTCGCATCATGAGTATATATGATTAAATTTGTGTTTTACGAAAATAAGGAATACAAAAGGCAATAAAGACTACATAAACGTTAATATTATGAATAAGAAGCTGTTGATTACCGGATCTATTTTGGGCATGTTAGGGATTATTTTGGGAGCCTTTGCGGCTCATGGGTTAAAAGCTTTAATTAGTACGGCAGCTATTGCAACTTTTGAAACCGGAGTACGTTATCAAATCTACCATGCCTTTTTCTTACTCTTTTTAGGAAATACCACGATGGTGAGTCTAAAAATGAAGTCCTATATCTTTTATTGTATTCTATTTGGTGTGTTACTTTTTTCAGGTTCTATTTATGGTTTAGCCACCAATGTCCTTACTGTTATAGATTTCAAAACCATAGGTTTTGTAACGCCTATTGGCGGATTAGGACTTATTTGTGGGTGGGGACTTTTGCTTTGGGCTGTATATAAACATAAGGTTAATTAAACGGGCTTAAAGGTGCGGATTCAAAATAATATTTTAGTTTTGCATAACTAAACAACACTAATATTATGGCAAATCATTCCCAATTTACGAAAACGATTTCGTTAAATCAATATGGAATTAAAAATGCAAAGGTTAATTATCAATTAACATCAGAAGAATTACACGCCGAGACCTGCTCTAAAGGTCAAGGTGTAGAAGCTTCCTCGGGCGCTTTAGCAGTGCATACTGGCGAGTTTACCGGACGTTCTCCAATGGACCGTTTTATAGTAGAAGACACTATAACCAAAGATAAAGTTTGGTGGGGGCCAGTGAATATTCCTTTTGAAAGCTCTAAATTTCAAAAGCTTTATGATAAGGTAGTGGACTACCTATCTAATAAAGAGATTTATGTTCGTGATAGTTATGCGTGTGCAGATCCTAATTACAAACTAAATATCAGAGTTATTAATGAGTACCCTTGGAGTAACATGTTTGCTTACAACATGTTTTTACGTCCAACGGAAGCGGAATTAGAACATTTTACACCAGAATGGACCGTGGTTAATGCGCCTGGTTTTATGGCCAATCCCGAAGTGGATGGCACACGTCAGCACAATTTTGCAATTTTAGATTTTACACGAAAAATAGCCCTTATCGGAGGGACAGGATATACCGGAGAAATTAAAAAAGGAATCTTTTCGGCCTTGAATTTTATTCTTCCAGTGTATAAAAACACCTTACCAATGCACTGTAGCGCTAACGTTGGGAAGAACGACGATACGGCTATTTTCTTTGGATTATCCGGAACTGGAAAAACAACCCTTTCTACAGATCCTAATCGAAGTTTAATAGGAGATGATGAACATGGTTGGACAGCTGAAAACACTGTTTTTAATTTTGAAGGAGGTTGCTATGCCAAGGTTATTAATTTATCACAAAAACAAGAGCCCGAAATTTTTGCAGCGATTAAAAAAGGAGCCATTCTTGAAAATGTAATCATGGATAGCGAGGGGCATGTGGATTTTGCAGATACTTCTATTACACAAAATACACGAGTGAGTTATCCTATTTATCACATAGACAATATAAGACAACCCTCTATTGGGGAAAATCCTAAAAATATATTTTTCTTAACTGCAGATGCTTTTGGAGTTTTGCCTCCAATCTCTAAGTTAACTCCAAGTCAGGCAGCTTATCATTTTATTTCTGGGTATACGGCAAAAGTAGCCGGTACAGAAGCCGGTGTAGTAGAGCCTGTACCAAGTTTTTCTGCTTGTTTTGGAGCACCGTTTATGCCATTACACCCTACGGCTTATGCTAAGATGTTAAGTGAAAAAATGCAGGAGGCAGGCGTTAATGTTTGGTTGGTTAATACAGGGTGGACTGGCGGACCTTATGGTATAGGAACACGTATGAAATTAAAATACACCAGAGCGATGATTAACGCCGCACTAAATGGCGATTTGGGAGATTATACTTATGAAGATTACCATATTCATTCCGTGTTTGGGGTAGCGCAACCAAGAACTTGTCCTGGTGTGCCTACGGAAGTTTTAAGTCCGAGAGCGACATGGAAAGACGATAAAGCATATTATACTATGGCCTTTAAACTCTCTAATGCCTTTAGAGAAAACTTTAAGAAATTTGAGTCTTATGCTTCTGAAGAAGTAAGACGTGGTGGACCACAGCGTTATGCGTTTTAAATAACAAATTGATGCAAAAAAAAAAGCGATTCTAAATTTTAGAATCGCTTTTTTAATACGGTCTTGTGCGTAATTATTTTCCTTTATTTACAGCGTCAATATATTTCTGTAAAGCCATCGTCATGGAAGGTGTTTCTGGTGTTGGTGCAGAAATATCTACACGCAATCCTTTTTCTTTCACTGCTTTTACAGTGGTGTTTCCAAATACAGCGATACGCGTGTCATTCTGCTTGAAATCTGGAAAATTGTGGAATAAAGACTCAATGCCAGATGGGCTAAAGAACACTAAAATGTCATAGGTTACATTAGATAAGTCAGATAAATCGCTGATGACTGTTTTGTAAAAAGTGGCCTGTTTCCAATTTACGCCTAAAGCGTCTAAATTTTCAGGAATAATAGGTTTTACTTTGTCTGTAGTGGGCAATAAGAAGTTTTCGTCTTTATATTTTTTAATTAAAGGCATTAATTCTTCAAAGGTACGTTTCCCAACATAAATTTTACGTTTTCTGTACACCACATACTTCTGTAAATAATAAGCAACAGCTTCAGACTGACAGAAATATTTCATAGAATCTGGCACTTTAAAGCGCATTTCATCTGCGACTCTAAAGAAATGATCTACAGAATTTCTGCTGGTAAGAATAATGGCTGAATATTTGCTTAGGTCAACTTTTTGTTGTCTCACGTCTTTAGAAGATACACCTTCAACATGAATAAAGGGTCTAAAGTCTACTTTTACTTTTTGCTTTTCTTGCAAATCAAAGTATGGTGAGTTCTCTATTTTAGGCTCTGGTTGCGATACTAAAATTGTTTTCACTTTCATACGGAATGCTTGTGTTTTAAGCGTTATACTCGCTAATCACCTTATATAAAAGAATATAAGGGCTAATTTCGAGAGCGCAAAGGTACAATAAAAAATAGAAAAAATTAGGATTTATTAATTTTTGATGTGTTTTAAATGTAGAAACAAAACCAATAAGGTTGGTTAGGCAAACAACTGTAAATGCTATAACTAGAATGATACTTGTGTTAAAATCAGTATACAACAAAAATAAATTTGCTGTTAAAAACAGAATTCCTGAGAAATTTTTAAAGGTTGTTTTTTGAAATATATAATCGTCAATTAAGCTATCCATTTCAAAAAGACTCCCAATTAAACGCTCTAGAAGGGTTTTTATAATTAAAATCGTAGAGACGGCGAGTAATAATTTTAAAAAAACTATAAGTTCAAAACTTAAAGGCGTAACAAAGGTGGTGTAGGCGAAATAAATAAAAATACTGAGCGAAAGACTGAGGTTCACAAAGAGAAAACTATCAAATTGGTCAATAAATTTTTGATCCTTAGCATAGATTTTTAAATATTTTGAACGGCCAATGACTTGCAAAAAATCCTTAAAACGAAGCGTATTCATATACTTGGCTACCGTTACGGCAAACAATCCTAAGACTGTAAATAGGGTAAACCACTCGTATGTTATATAATTTCGCATGGGGCTAAATTATAAAAAATGATTTTAAATTTATAGGGGATTACTTATCTATCAAAAAAGTTAATTCCGACTTTTTATCCATTAAAAACTTTATTTTTGTTGAAATTCTAAAACGCCACCTGAGAAGGTTTAAAAGTGAGTTAATGTCGGACGCTGTTGTCATCATCCCAACCTATAATGAGATTGAAAATGTAGAGTCAATCATTAAAGCCGTGTTTTCACAACAGAAGACATTTGATGTGCTTATTGTTGATGATAACTCACCAGATCAAACGGGAACCGCTGTCAAAACGTTGCAAAGCCAATTTAAAGATCAACTTTTTCTCTTAGAGCGTACCTCTAAAAGCGGATTAGGAACGGCTTATATTGCAGGTTTTGAGTGGGCCTTAGAAAAAGGCTACGATTTTATATTTGAAATGGATGCCGATTTTTCTCATAATCCAGATGATCTTCCTAAACTCTATGAGGCCTGTGCCTCAAAAGGTGCTGACATAGCAGTGGGTTCGCGCTATGTAAAGGGAATTACGGTGGTCAATTGGCCTTTATCAAGAATTCTCTTATCTTATGGAGCCTCACGTTACGTGAGATTTATAACACGGATGAAGGTAAAAGACTCTACAGCTGGGTTTATTTGCTATAAAAGAGCCGTTTTGGAAGCTGTTAATCTAAAGAAGATTAAATTTGTGGGTTATGCTTTTCAAATTGAAATGAAATTTAAAGCCCATAAAAAAGGGTTTGAAATTGTTGAAATCCCTGTAATCTTTAAAGATAGAACCAAAGGAAAATCTAAAATGAGCGGCGGTATTATTACTGAAGCGATTTTTGGTGTGATTAGTTTAAAAATTAAAAGTTTATTTACGAAGTAAAATAACATGACGCGAAATACCCTCATAAAAAATGCAAGAATCGTCAACGAAGGAAAAATTGTTGAAGGTGATATTTATATTGAAAACAATATTATAAAGGAAATTGACAGTTCTATAAGTGTAAAGTCGGCAGACATTATGGTTATTGATGCCGAAGGTAATTATGTTTTTCCTGGCATGATTGATGATCAAGTGCATTTTAGAGAACCGGGATTAACCCATAAAGCCAATATAGAAACAGAATCTAAAGCTGCAATTGCTGGTGGTATTACCTCATTTATAGAGATGCCTAATACCAATCCACAAACCACCACCCTTGAAAAGTTAGAAGAAAAATTTGACATCGCAGCGAAGTCTTCTTATGCTAACTATTCGTTTATGTTTGGGGGGACTAATGATAATTTAGATGAAATTTTAAAAGTAGATCCTAAAACCGTAGCCGGATTAAAATTGTTCTTAGGTTCCTCTACAGGAAATATGCTTGTGGATGACCCTAAAGTGATTGAAAAAATATTTTCAAGTACCGATATGGTTATTTCTGTACACTGTGAAGATGAAGCAACCATTAAGGAGAACTTAGCCAAATACGAAGCAGAGTACGGGGATGATATTCCTATGGAAATGCATCTGATTATTAGAAGTGAAGAAGCGTGTTACAAATCGTCTTCTAAAGCTATTGAGTTGGCTAAGAAAACCGGTGCTAGACTGCATATTTTCCATTTATCAACAGGTAAGGAAACCAATTTATTCACCAATAAAATTCCTCTAAAAGACAAAAAGATTACCGCTGAGGTTTGTATTCACCATTTGTGGTTTTCAGATGAAGATTACGCTAAAAAAGGCAGTCATATTAAATGGAATCCTGCGGTGAAAACAGCCGACGATAGAGCGCAATTATGGAAAGCCTTATTAGACGACCGTATTGATGTTATTGCTACCGATCATGCACCACATACCTTAGAGGAAAAAAATAATCCTTATACCAAAGCGCCTTCTGGTGGACCTTTAGTGCAGCATGCGCTAATGGCATTGATGGAAGCGCATCATCAAGGGAAAATTTCAGTTGAAAAAATTGTAGAAAAAGCATGTCATAACCCTGCAATTCTATTTAACGTAGAAAAGCGTGGTTATATTAAAGAAGGTTATTTTGCCGATTTAGTGATTGTAGATCCACAGAGCCCTTGGACCGTTAATAAGAGCAATATCTTGTACAAATGTGGTTGGTCTCCGTTTGAAGGTAGTACCTTTAAGAGTCGTATTACCCACACTTTTGTAAACGGAAAATTAGTGTATAACAACTTTAATGTATTGGATGTTAAAGCAGGAGAACGATTAACTTTTGATAGATAGGATTAAAAAGAAAAGCATGTTAAAGCAGATTAGTTTATTGGTCATTTTAGGCGGAGTAATGTGGGCCTGCGATGGTGTAAAACCACCCGAGAAACCCGAAAACTTAATTTCTAAAGACAAGATGGCTGATCTGCTTTATGAATTGCATATTATTAATGCCGCTAAAGGGGTGAATAGAAAGATTTTAGAAGATCACCACTTTGATCCGGAAGCTTACATTCTAGAAAAATATGAGATTGATAGCCTTCAATTTGCAAAAAGTAATATGTATTACGCCTACGATGCTGAAGCGTATAAAGCCATTGTAGAAGACGCTAAAACCCGTTTAGAAGCGGAAAAAGAGCGTTTAGAAAAGTTAAAAGAGAAGGAAGAAGATTCCATTAAGAAAAGTAAAGCCGCTAAATCTGCTACGGAAAAGAATACTAAACCTAAGCCCTCAAATAATTTAAGTGGAGAAGCGGTCTTTGATAAATAGAGTACTGACGGTCTCTATACTTTCATCTATGGGTGTAAATTCAAAATCTAAGGCCGATTTTAGTTTCGAGTTATCATAATAGGTAAGACTTTGAGCCGATTTTGCCGCTTGCTTAGAAAGAATGCGGGGTTGTCTTAAAATAGCATGCTTAAGCCAATCTAAGCGCCACGCAAGTTGTAATAACCAAGATTTTGCTTCTTTATATGGAGGTTTCACCTTTAAGGCTTTAGCCACTTTAGTGAAAAAGGTTTTAAAGCTTAAGTTTTCTGAAACTAAAATAAAACCTTCATTCTTTATATGGCTTTGCATCAGCATTTCCATCACTTTTACCACATCCCAAATGCCAACATACCCAGTAACCCCAGCGGTGTAAAAACTCTGACCTTCATAAAGGCGTTTAAACAAACTGCCACTACCGGCCCCATGCCAATAGCCTCCACCTAAGATAATACCAGGATTAACAATAACGGCGTCTAAACCTTCTTGGGTTCCTCGCCACACTTCAAGTTCGGCGCCATATTTAGTTATAGCATACACGGTGTTGTCGTCTTCAGGATTCCATTCCGTTTGCTCATGAATATGTTTTTCAGGCCTATTATAATGGCCTAAAGCCGCAATAGAGCTGACATAGCATAATTTTTTAACATCGTGACTCAGGCACAGGTTTACAATATTAGCCGTTCCTTTTATATTAACCGTTCGTAAAAGTTTATAACGATGAGGGTCAAAAGAGACTAAGGCAGCACAATGGTAAACCCATTGAACACCTTTAAACGCATCTTGTAATTGGGGAATGTTATTAATGTCTGCCTCCACCCAATCAATTCTATTAAAAAGCGTATTGGGATGATTAGAAAAATAAGCAAATACATGTTTTACATGCTGCAATGTTTCTTTTCTCCTGTAAGTAGCACGGATAGGAACATCACTTTTTAAAAGTTGAAAAAGAAGATGTGAACCAACCAAACCAGTAGCGCCTGTGACTAATATCATACCACAAAGTTACATTATTTAAGCCTAAATTTTTAGGTGCTTTAAGGAATTCTATGGCTTAAGTAAACTTCCTAAATTGGGTTAAATTTGTCTTTTGTCTTTAAGCATGGAAAGTTATCTTTGCGTAAATCAATTTTGAAAGAAAAAAGCAATGGCAAATAAATTTGTTGAAGAATTACGTTGGAGAGGAATGGTACATGATATCATGCCGGGAACTGAAGAGCAATTAGATAAAGAAATGACCACGGCTTATATTGGTTTTGATCCGACATCAGATTCACTACACATAGGAAGCTTAGTACCTATTATTTTATTGGTGCATTTAGAAAAAGCAGGACATAAACCTGTGGCTTTAGTGGGAGGTGCTACCGGAATGATTGGTGATCCTTCAGGAAAAAGTGATGAGCGAAACTTGTTAGACGAAAAGGCTTTAGCCCATAATGTAGCAGGAATTAAAGGTGTTTTATCACGTTTTTTAGATTTCAATTCTACCCATGAAAACGCGCCGTTGTTAGTGAATAACTACGACTGGATGAAGAACTTTAGTTTTATTGACTTTGCACGTGATGTAGGAAAACGTATTACGGTGAACTATATGATGGCCAAAGATTCTGTAAAGAAACGTTTTAGTGGAGAAGAAGGTAATGTAGGGATGTCTTTTACGGAGTTTACATACCAACTTATTCAAGGATACGATTTTCATCATTTATATAAAACCATAGGTTGTAAATTACAAATGGGAGGAAGTGACCAATGGGGGAATATTACCACAGGTACTGAACTTGTAAGACGTATGCATGATGGTGAAGACCAAGCCAAAGCTTATGCGATGACATGTCCTCTAATTACAAAAGCAGACGGTTCTAAATTTGGAAAAAGTGAAGGTGGAAATGTTTGGTTAGACGCAGATAAAACAAGTGTTTATAAGTTTTACCAATTCTGGTTGAACTCTACCGATGAAGATGCTGAAAAATATATTAAGATTTTTACCTTTTTAGATAAAGAGACGATTGAAAACTTAATAGCAGAACATAAAGAAACGCCACACTTACGTTTATTACAAAAACGTTTAGCCGAAGAGGTAACTGTTTTTGTTCATAGCCAAGAGGATTATGAAAATGCTGTAAAAGCGTCTAAGATATTGTTTAGCAAAGATTTTAAAAACGAAATTAAACAATTATCAGAATCTTTATTTTTAGATGTTTTTGAAGGTGTAAAGCATGCTCAAATTACAGCTGCAGATTTTAATGAAGGTGTTGATATGATTGGAGCTTTAGCAGCTAAAACTAATTTCTTAGCCTCTAACGGTGATGCTAGACGTGCTCTAAAAGAAAATGCAATTGCAGTAAATAAAGAAAAAGTAAAAGAAGATTATATCTTATCGTCGGAAGATTTAATTCACGATAAATACATTATTCTAAGTCGTGGTAAGAAAACCAATTTTATCTTAGAAATCGTATAGATTTCGAACGACTTAAATGTTTAAAAGTCTCATTGGTTTTTCTATCGGTGAGGCTTTTTAATTATAAAAAAAGTGCTCAATAGTATTGAGCACTTCTAACCAATCAATCAACTCATGAAAATTTTCCTTTTTCATAGCATTGATTAAGTCGTATAAAAATAAAGTTCCTTACAAGGCCATTAAATTACATCCTCGAATATCAGAATTATCAAAGCGACCAATAATTTCAAACTGTCCTTGTGGATCTATTTTGCCTAAATCTTGAGTGGCTATAAAGGCACAAGAATTGAGGTTGGCTAAATCTATAACATTAAGTCCTCCAGTTTTGTTTGGCGCTTGAATGCTCAGAGGATCTTCAGGATCTCGGGTTAGGATTTTCATCCATGGTGGGCATTCAAAAATACCCTGACCTTTAGAATAGGCTTGGCTTAATAATTCAGTCATACCGTATTCACTATGTATAGCTTGTGTATTAAAACCGGTTTGTAATATATGGTGTAACTCTTGTCTTATAATTTCTTTTCGGCGGCCTTTCATCCCACCTGTTTCCATAACAATTGTATGTTCTAGATTTAACTCGTGCAGCTCCACCAAATCTAAAAGTGCAAAAGAAACCCCAATTAATAGTGTTTTTTGTTTTTTGGCTTCAAGGGTTTTTAAGGTGTTGGCTAAGGCGTCTAAATTGTTGAGGTAGAATCCGCTCTCCGGTTGTTTTGATTGTGCTATTAAATCGTTCACCATATAAATCAATGAAGAGCCATCACGCTCTAAATAAGACGGTAATAGGGCCAGGACAACATAGTCTTCTACAGGGCCATAAAAGTGTTTAAAAGCCTTGCGATAACTGTTTTCGTAAAGTTTAATGTCATTAACATAATGCTTACTGGTTATACTCCCAGTAGTCCCTGAGCTAGAAAATGTTTTTTCAATAGGGTTTAAGGTGCTAACAACCTTGCGCGATTTAAAGAATTCTATAGGTAAGAACGGAATGTCTGCAAGCTGTTTAATATCTGCAGGGTGCTTATAGAGCAAGTCGCAAAATGAACGATAAACTTTGTTATTTTGAAACTGAAATTTAAAAACTTCTAAAGCCAAAGTTTCAAATTCAGCATCAGATTTTATATTAAAAATGGCGTCTTTAGATATCATGCTGCAAAAATATGGAAAATAAAAAAGCGTAGCTCAAAATTTTGAACTACGCTTTTCTAAAAAGTTAAGAATACAACTTATTTGATAACTAATTTCTTAGTTGTAGAAGCGTTATTCTGAGTGATCTTTACAATGTAAACACCAGACTTTAAGTTAGCCACGTTTAAGGTGTTGTTGGTGATAACTTCGTTTTTAACTTGCTTTCCTAAGATATCAAATACTTGTACCGATATTACTTCAGTATTAACAGAAGTAATAGTTACAGAACCTGTAGTTGTTGGGTTAGGATATACGCTAAAAGTGTTGGTGTTGAAATCATTTACACTTAAGGCTTCAGCAATATCACTAATGTATCTTGGTAAGATCTGGTACTCTCCGTTATATTCACCACCTAATCCTGTTACATTAGAAATAGAAGTTGGTATTGCTGAACCGATTAAATCTTCATCACTAAAACTAGTTCTAGCTGTGGTAGCATCTGCACCATCTGTTAACGTATAGTTTGTGAAGCTTTCAAAGTTGCCTGTTTCAGAAAACATAACATCGGTTACTGTGATTAATCTACTTTCGTAAGCCTCTCCATTGCTAGCAAACTCAGAAGCACTAACACTAATTGGTGTTATAGTATTTCCTGTAGATGAAGCTGCAGCAACATCTTCTGTTGGTGTAAACTGTAATACGCCAAGGTATTCAGAAAGTGTTCCTGTTACACCAGTCATACCATCTCCTATAGCAAATGTAGTCGTGATTATTCCTGCAGGATCATCAATTAAGATTCCTGCTCCAGCATCTTGGATGTATTTTTGGTTTCTTGTACTACTTGTTACGAGGTAAGAGATGATGGCTTCACCTGTTAATTCGTATACGTACTCGTCACCCATATTTCCATTTCTCAATTCAGTGATCGTGGCAACTTGAGCGGTTGTTGTTGGATTAGCAACGCTAAAAGTGATTGAGCTCGTGCTAATTGTACCTGTTGCATCAATTAAATCTGCAGTTACAGCGTAAGTTTCTCCATCTACCGTTGTTATTGAAAAAGGACTTGTAGCATTAGTTGATTCAGTTCCGTTTACAGTGATTGTTACACTTTCACCTCCAACTAAGTTAGCTGTTGTAAACTCTACGTTTACAGAAATAGTCCCTGAGTCAAATTCAGTGTTGTTTGTTGGGGTCGTTATAGAAACACTAGGAGAAGGAGTACCTGTTGAAGAATACGTTCCTACACCTCCAATTAAACTTTCAAAAGTTTCTGTTCCATTCTGGCATACGCCTAAGCCATCTAATGCGCTTACGCCACCGAAAACCCAATTAGTAGGGGTGAAAACAGAATCTGGACCTGTACCGTTAGCGCGCTTTGCATAAGAGTCTTTATACTCCCAATCAGTACCTGAACCATCAGTACCTTCAACACCATATTGGTCTATAACAGAGCTATCAGAGGTTAAAATAATTCTAACTCTATCATCACCGTTTAGGTTCATTGTATTACTCTCTAAAACATTAGCCGTTGCTAAAGAAGGAAAGTCAGAGGCGATTGCATCAGAACTACCAGAAGTTGTAATGTAGACAAAACCATCCGTTACAGTACCTAAGTCTGTTAAAGCTTGTTGATTTCCCCAATCTGTATTTGCATTGGTTTGGTTTTCTATGCTGTATAGGCTAAAGTCTACAGTACCTTCTGCATAGATTTCAAGTAATTTAGGGTTCCCTCCACTACAATCACCATCTACAATCGCGGTAATAATAGGTGATTGCCCATATGTGGCAATACTCATTAAACAAAGTAATAAAAAGTAAATTTTCTTCATAATTGATAATTTATTAATAGGATTAGTTCACAAATATAATAACAAAAACCTAGCTTTTACTAGCCTAATAAGTATTAGTTATTATTTTACAATTCCTTAACAAGGTTAAAATCAGGTGCTTCTTAAAGTCAGTTACTTATCGTTTCAATGTTAGCGAATTGTTATCAATTTTATATCTTTACTATCTTAAGGCAGTTATACTCTATATTTGTCCAACTTTAAAGCTCTTAAATTTTGAATAAAAAGGATATAAAAATATTACTGGTAGACGATGAGCCAGATATTTTAGAAATTGTAGGTTATAATTTGTCTTCTGAAGGTTACCAGGTTTTTACTGGTGAAAATGGTGTTGAAGCTGTTGAAAAAGCTAAAAAACATAAACCTCATTTAATTATCTTGGATGTTATGATGCCTGAGATGGATGGGATTGAGGCTTGTGAACGCCTTAGAGAACAACCCGAGTTAAGCGAAACTATTATTACATTCTTAACTGCGAGAGGTGAGGATTACTCACAAGTGGCAGGTTTTGATGCTGGAGCCGACGATTATATTTCTAAACCTATAAAACCAAAAGTTTTAGTGAGTAAGGTTAAGGCTCTTTTAAGACGCCTTAAAGATGTGGAAGGCGCCACAGATGCTGTGGTTAAAATAGGTGATTTAGTAATCTATAAAGAGGAATATAAAATCACAAATAAAGGCGAAGAAATAACCTTACCTAGAAAAGAGTTCGAATTATTATCTTTATTAGCAACCAAGCCAGGAAAAGTATTTAAACGCGATGAAATCTTAGATAAAGTCTGGGGTAATGAAGTTGTGGTCGGTGGAAGAACCATTGATGTGCACATTAGAAAACTTCGTGAGAAAATTGGTGATAAGTCCTTTAAAACCGTTAAAGGTGTTGGCTACAAGTTTGTGGACTAATGCAAAAAAATAAACTGAGAAAAACCTATAAGTTTGCGCTTAGAACATCGTTATATGTAACCTTGTTTTCTACAGGCCTCGTTATGGCGTTTCAGTACTTTTTTTACGACCTAAGATGGGAGCTTATTTTCTTTCCACTCATTTGTTTTCCCTTGTGTTTTGCTATTGTGCAATACCGTGTAGAACATTTTATCTATAGACGTGTAAAGAAAATATATGACGAAATTACACTGTTAGAATCGACCAACTTAAGGCAACAACCCATTACGACAGATATGGGGACTTTAACTCGGGAAATTGATAAATACGCACGGAGTAAAAAGATTGAAATAGAAACCCTAAAAGTTAGAGAAGAATACCGAAAAGAGTACATGGGGAATGTTTCTCACGAACTAAAAACACCATTATTCACTGTTCAAGGTTACATCCTTACACTTCTAGATGGCGCTATGGACGATGAAAATATTAGACAGAAATACTTAACTAGAGCGAGTAAGGGAGTTGAGCGACTTATCTATATCATTAAAGATTTAGATATGATCAGTAAGCTTGAAGTTGGGGATTTAAGTCTTAACAAAGAAGCTTTTGATATCGTAGAATTGGTGAAAAATGTTTTTGATCTTTTTGAAATGAAAGCCTCTAAGAAGAAGATTACGCTCACCTTTGATATGGAATATAAAACACCCATTATGGTGTATGGGGATGTAGAGCGTATTCAACAAGTGCTTACCAACTTAATCGTTAATTCAATTAAGTATGGTCGAGAAAAAGGAACGACAGAAGTTAGCATAGAAAATCTAATTAAAAACAAAGCCATTATAAGGGTGACCGATAATGGGGAAGGGATTTCTAAACAGAATATACCACGTTTGTTTGAACGTTTTTATCGTGTAGATAAAAGCGGTTCTCGTAAAGAGGGCGGTTCAGGGTTAGGCTTAGCCATTGTAAAACATATTATTGAAGCCCACGAAGAGAAAATTTATATTGAAAGTGAGCTTGGTGTTGGGAGTGAGTTCTCCTTTACCCTTGAAAAATCGAAAACAACTCAGAAAGATTAACCTCCGTTTTTAAAGCTTTAAAACCGGTATATTGGTTAACCTCAGACAGCATTTTAATACTAAATTTATCTTGTTTGCAACACGGTGCCACCTGTTGGTCGTGTAATCGTTTTGCTAGGTACAGTTGTTCAAACTGTCCAGGTGTTGGGATAAAGAAAGCCTTCTTCTCTAGTTTTGCTAAATCCATAATTGTGGTATAGCCCGATCGGCTAAGAATAAGTTCACTTTCGTTAATCCCTTTCTCAAGATCTTCGCTCGTCATAAAATTATAAAACGTTATTGAGCCTTGGACCGTTATGTGCTGTTCAGCTTCTACTTGTCCTTTTATAAATAAAACATTTCCACGGTAATCTTTAAGCTCTTGTATTAACTTTTCTTCTAAGAACGTTCGCTGTGGCTCTGGGCCCGATAAGAGTACTAAAAGCTGATATTTTGTTTGAAAATCTTGCTTTTTAAACCGTGTTAAAGGTCCTATGTAGTTTATGGTGTTGGCCAAAGTGGTACCATGACCCAAATCGCCACTGAGATTAAGCGCTCCGCTATGATCTGGTACCCAACAGGCATTAAATTTCGAAATGATGTTTTGATGTATTTTACTACTCAACCACGTTGTATTGCCGCTGAGGACTCGCAATTGGTGGGTTATAAATACTGAAGGAACCGATTTATGGCGTACCCCAAAGCGGTTGTCCGAGATAATCCCGGAGAGCTCTTCGTCCTTAACCAGGGTTGCAATGCGTTTTTTTTCCTTTTTTATGGTTTTTAACAGGTGAGGCGTGTCTTTCAGTAGTTTCAATTTAAAACTATTTGCTTTCTTTGCATAAGTAATATTATAAGAAGGCAATTCAATAGCTTTTAATTGGGGGAATTCTTTTTTTAAGAGTTCTAAAGCGTAGCCGTCGCTAGCAATAATAGGTTCAAAATCATGAAGTATTAAGGTGTTTATTATAGGAATACACCGTGTGGCATGGCCTAAGCCCCAATTTAATGGAGCGACTAAAATGCGTTTTTTAGGTTGTAATAGTTCCAATCGTCTACGATTTTAAATATCAGTGGATTTAAACAAAGATAAACCTAAAATGTTTCCTTAATTTTACCGAATTATTATTAATGTATAGAAATTAACAGACCAGTGGGAAGTAAAAATAAACTGAAACGCTTTAAAGAAAACGAATCTTTTCATAATGTATATCAACCAACACGCGAAGAAATCGTAGATGCAACCTATAAACTAAAGGGAAAATGGCGATCTGAAGTTTTTAAAAATGACCATCCTTTGGTTTTAGAGTTAGGCTGTGGTAAAGGCGAATATACCATTGGTTTAGCAAAACGTTATCCTAATAAAAACTTTGTTGGTATAGATATTAAAGGTGCACGCTTTTGGCGCGGTGCAAAAACAGCTATAGAAGAAGGAATTCCGAATGCTGCTTTTATTAGAACTCAAATAGAATTGGTCGATTCTGTTTTTGAAGAAAATGAAGTTGATGAAATTTGGATTACATTCCCAGACCCACAAATTAAATATAAGCGTACAAAACACCGTATGACTAACCTTCAGTTTTTAGAACGTTACAAAAAGGTTTTAAAGCCCGATGGTATTATGCATTTAAAAACCGATAGCGAGTTTATGCATGGGTATACCCTTGGGTTATTACATGGTGCGGGGCATGAGGTTTTATATGCTAATCATGATGTTTACAGGCAAGAAGGAAGTCCAGAAGAGGTTACAGAAATTCAAACCTTTTATGAAAGTCAATATTTAGAAAAAAATAAGGCCATAACCTACACTAGGTTTAAAATCAACTAAGTTTGAGTATCACTGTTATTTTTTTTCTAGGGCTAATTGTAGCATTAATAGGTGTTGTACCTCCAGGATTGTTAAACATGACTGCGGCTAGAATTAGTCTTAAGGAAGGGGCCAGTCGTGGAATTATGTTTTCTACAGGCGTCTGCGTCATTGTATTTATTCAAACCTATGTGGCGGCTATTTTTGCGCGCTATCTCTCTAATCATTCAGATATCGTAGCTATTCTACAACGGGTAGCTTTCGTTATTTTTGTACTGATTACGGTGTATTTTCTGCTTTTAGCTTCAAAAGAAAGCCAGCTTAAAAAAGAAAAGGAAATTAAAAGCAAACACGGTCGCTTACTGCATGGTATGCTATTATCTGTACTTAACGTATTTCCAATTCCTTACCAAGCCTATATGACCATCACTTTGGTTTCTTTAGGATGGATGAATTTTGAAAAATTAAGTATCGTGACCTATGTTACAGGCGCTGCAACAGGAACATTTGTGATGCTTTATTTTTATATTTTCTTTTTCGATAAGATAAAGGATCGAAAATTTACATCTCAAAAAAGTATGAATTTGAGTATTGGGATCATTACAGGGTTGGTGGCTTTAGTTACTTTAATTAATATTTTACGTGACTTTTAATTCCTTGTAGACTCTAAATTATCCATAAAATCATAAACGCATGACGCCAGAAACCCTTAGTTTTTACGAAAAAGTATATGAGGTTGCTCGGCGTATTCCCTCGGGAAGAGTTACAAGTTATGGAGCCATAGCTAAATATTTAGGTGCTGCAAAAAGCGCTAGAATTGTAGGCTATGCTATGAATAATTCACATAGCAAAGACGTTCCGGCCCACCGCGTGGTAAATAGAATAGGCCTCTTAACCGGAAAACATCATTTTGAAGGTACCAATCTTATGCAACAATTGTTAGAGAATGAAGGTGTTGAGGTGATTGAAAATCAAATTCAGAATTTTGAAAGCCTATATTGGGATCCTGCTAAAGAGCTCTAAGGCTTATAATCGCTCTTTATTATAATTTCGGTCAATAAATACAGCGGTATTTCCCAATAAAACCTAGCATTTTACTACGATTGCTAACGCTAATCCTACCATTATACAATTCAATTTATCTAGTTTATATTCTAACATTTTCTAAGTATCTTTGCCTTTAGAATTAATCTTAATAAGAAAAGAATCTGCGGCTTCATTTTCAGTCGTTACCTTCTTCAATAGTAACATAATATGAAACTAGTTAAACAAGATATATTAAACGCTTTAAAAACTATTACGGCACCTGGAGAAGGTGAAAATATGGTAGATAGTGGTGCAGTGACAAATGTCGTGACTTTTGCCGATGAGGTTATCGTTGATATTACCATTAAAAACCCAAGTCTACAAGCGCGTAAAAAAACTGAAGTTGAAATTTTACAAACTATCCATAAGTTGGTTTATGAAAAAGCCAAGATAAAGGTTAATGTTAAAGTTGAAGCTCCTGCTGCAGCACCAAAAAACGAAATTAAAGGAAAGGCCATTCCTGGTATACAAAATATCATTGCGGTCGCTTCTGGTAAAGGAGGTGTAGGGAAATCTACTGTTACGGCTAATTTGGCGGTAAGCTTAGCTAAAATGGGCTTTAAAGTGGGAGTTCTTGATGCGGATATCTACGGACCATCAATTCCTATTATGTTTGATGTGGCCAATGAACGTCCTTTATCGGTTAATGTTGATGGAAAATCTAAAATGAAACCTGTAGAAAATTATGGGGTTAAAGTTTTATCTATTGGATTTTTTACCAAACCAGATCAGGCTGTAATTTGGAGAGGCCCAATGGCGTCTAAAGCTTTAAATCAGATGATTTTTGATGCCGCTTGGGGCGAATTAGATTTCTTATTAATTGATTTACCTCCTGGAACCGGAGATATTCACCTTAGTATTATGCAAGCCTTACCAATAACAGGATCTGTTGTGGTGAGTACGCCGCAGAATGTGGCCTTAGCCGATGCTAAAAAAGGTGTGGCTATGTTTCAGCAAGAAAGTATCAACGTTCCTGTTTTAGGGATTATTGAAAATATGGCGTACTTTACTCCTGAAGAACTTCCTGAGAATAAATATTACATTTTCGGTAAAGAAGGAGCTAAATATTTAGCAGAAGATTTAGACGTACCGTTTTTAGGTGAAGTGCCATTGGTACAAAGTATTAGAGAAGCTGGAGATTTAGGTCGCCCGGCAGCGTTACAAACGGCTACCGCTATAGAAGCCGCATTTGAAACCATCACAAGAGATGTGGTGCAACAAGTGGTTTACCGTAACGATAGTTTACCTGAAACAGAAGCTATAAAAATTACAACAATGGCAGGTTGCTCTGCTGTGAAGAAATAGTCATTCAGTCTAAAGAAATTTAGATTCCGAATGAATAAAAAAAGAGGAAATGAGCGCAGAAGAACTTAAAAGTAATGTTGAAAAAGCATTAAACGAAATCCGTCCCTTTTTACAAAGTGATGGCGGGGATATTAACTTATTGTCTATTGATGACGGTAAATTGGTTAAAGTACAATTAGTAGGGGCTTGTACCTCTTGTAGCGTAAATCAAATGACGTTAAAGTCAGGTGTAGAAATGACTATTAAGAAATACGCACCGCAAATAGAACAAGTGGTTAATGTAGAGCTTTAATGTGACTTTTGTCACCAAGTCTCTATAAGAACATCGCTACATTTGTTCTTGAAACCATCGTAATTTAAAAACACCTACTAGGCCTGTACTGAATATGTTTCTGTATGTAAACCTTGTAGGTTTTTAATACTTAAAAAAGAGGTGTTTTTTAGTAAGAAATGCCTTGGCAGTACTAGCATGATTAAAACAGATATACTTATTATTGGCGCTGGCCCAACCGGACTTTTTACGGTTTTTGAAGCTGGTTTATTAAAACTTAAATGTCACTTAATTGACGCTTTGCCACAACCTGGAGGGCAGTGTACAGAACTTTATCCTAAAAAACCTATTTATGATATTCCGGCTTATCCTGAAATCTTAGCAGGCGATTTAACGCACCGATTGATGGAGCAGTGTAAGCAGTTTGAACCAGGGTTTACCTTAGGGGAAAGGGCTGAGACTATAGAGAAGCAAGAGGACGATACGTTTATAGTAACGACCAATAAAGGGACTAAGCACCATGCGCCTGTAGTAGCGATTGCAGGTGGTTTGGGAAGTTTTGAACCTAGAAAACCTTTAATTCATAACATTGCCGATTTTGAAGATCGTGGTGTGGAATACATGATTAAAGATCCTGAAATGTACCGCAACAAAAATGTGGTGATTGCAGGTGGAGGCGATTCAGCTTTAGATTGGAGTATCTTTTTAAGCGATGTAGCTGCTAATGTGACCCTAATTCACAGACGAAATGAATTTAGAGGGCATCTCGATTCTGTAGAAAAAGTCCAAGAGTTAAAAAACAAGGGGAAAATTAATTTAATAACACCTGCTGAAGTTGTTGGTATTGTTGGCGATAAAAGTGTTAAGGCGGTTGTCGTCAAACAAGCACAGCATATAGAAAAGGAATTTGAAATAGAATGTGATCATTTTATTCCACTCTTTGGCCTTTCTCCAAAATTAGGACCTATTGCCAATTGGGGACTAGAAATAGAGAAGAATGCTATTAAAGTGGATAATGCTTTAGATTACCAAACTAATATACCTGGGATTTATGCTATTGGCGATGTTAATACATATCCAGGGAAATTAAAGCTTATTCTTTGCGGATTTCACGAGGCAACATTAATGTGTCAGTCGGCCTACCAACGCATCAACCCAGGGAAACGTTATGTTTTAAAATATACCACGGTTGCGGGTGTAAATGGTTTTGATGGCACACGTAAAGAAGCGCCAAAAGCAGTTGTAAAAGCAATAGATTAAAAGAGAAGCAATCATATACGGTTTCCAAAAAAGGTTAGACTTTGGGAACCTGTTGTTTTCTTTATTAAAGGTTTTACCTACCTTAGTCCTACGGGCTTAAAATAGGGTATTTAAAGAACTAAAAGTCGTCGTTTGAAATAAAGAGACCTGAAGAATCAGGGAAAGCATATGGAACAAGATATTAATATTACAATCATTGATAGAGAAGGCGTAAAACATCAAGTAGAGGCTCCAACTGATATGGCTATGAATTTAATGGAAGTGGTAAGATCTTATGAGCTTGCTCCTGAAGGAACCATAGGGGTTTGCGGCGGAATGGCAATGTGTGCTTCTTGTCAGTGTTATGTTCTGAGTGAAACGGAATTGCCAGAGATGCAAGATGATGAAGAAGCGATGCTTTCTGAAGCCTTTGATGTAAAGGAGAACTCTCGTTTAGGCTGTCAGATTCAAATGACACCAGATATGGAGGGCTTAGAAGTAGAGCTGGCTCCAGAGAGCTAATAGCTAAACCGTTGCTTAGGTTGTTTTATAATCCTTTAAAGGCGTAGGTCCTTCTAAGATAAAGCGGTCAATTTTTAAATTGCCATCTTCAGAGGTCACAACCTGCCATTTAATTAATGAAATGGCTCCGTTTTCAATCTCTAAACCCGTTATGCTTCTAGGGTGTACACAACTCCCATCATTAAAATAAGCAATGTCACCAGGCTCTGGAAATCGTGGCCGATGCGTATGGCCTACAATCGTAATAACATTGTTATTTCTTATAATCCATTCCTTGGTACGCTTTTCAATTTTAATAAGCTCGGTATAATTTTTTGCCGGACTGGTAGGATCAGCGATGCCCATAACATTTAAGGGCTTCCATAACACACGAACCATAAAACGACTCCATTTCCAAAACAAAAAATTCCACCAATCGGCCTGATGGCCATGTGTAAGAAAGAGTTGCTGTTTGGTGTCGGTATGCTCTAAAACAATAGCTTCATGATAGTGGAGGTTGCAAAATAAATCCTCCTCATTTCCGGTTTTAGGATCAAAAAAAGAATAAAGATTTTTTTCTACATATTTAGGATTCCGATAGACCATATCATGATTGCCCCAAATCATGTGTAAACGGTCTTCATCATGAAACTGTTTCATTAACATATACACGTTTTTGTGAGCTTTAAAAATAGATTCAAACGATAAGTTTTCCCAAAGTTCATCTCCATCACCAAGCTCGCAATAACTAAACCCTTTCAGGTAATAATGTCTTAAAGCATGGTAGTAGATGTTTCTATTGTTCGCAAAATCATCAGCAAAACTATTATCTCCGCGATGGCAATCGCTAAAGAGAATGATCTTAGAAGTATCATTAAACGTTAAACGTTTTGCATTTTTATAAGCACGATCTAAGCGGGTTTGTGAAGACATGGTATAAATGTAACTAAAAATGCCTCTCTAAGGTAGAGAAGCATTTTTTTTCGTTTATTAAATAATAGTAGATTTTAAAGTCTGAAGTTCTCAACTTATTTAAAAGCATTAAGACCTGTAACATCAAGCCCTGTAATGAGAAGGTGAATATCGTGTGTGCCTTCATAGGTAATTACACTTTCAAGATTCATCATATGTCGCATTATGCTGTATTCACCACTAATGCCCATACCGCCTAACATTTGTCGAGCTTCTCTAGCGATGTTAAGTGCCATATCTACGTTATTTCTTTTTGCCATTGAGATTTGTGCTGAGGTTGCCGTACCATTTTCGCGCATAACCCCAAGACGCCACGCTAATAATTGAGCTTTGGTGATTTCGGTAATCATTTCAGCAAGTTTCTTTTGTTGCAATTGAAATTGACCGATAGGTTTATCAAATTGTAAGCGTTCCTTACTGTAACGTAAGGCTGTATCATAACAATCCATAGCAGCTCCTATAGCACCCCAAGCAATACCAAAACGTGCCGAGTCTAAACAACCTAAAGGGGCACCTAATCCCGATTTGTTTGGGAGTAAGTTTTCTTTAGGGACTTTGACATTATCAAAAATCAGTTCGCCCGTAGCAGAGGCTCTCAGCGACCATTTGTTGTGCGTTTCAGGAGTAGAGAAACCTTCCATACCGCGTTCTACAACAAGTCCGTGAATGCGTCCTTCTTCATTTTTAGCCCATACCACAGCAAGGTCGCAAAACGGGGCATTACTAATCCACATTTTGGCCCCATTAAGTAAGTAGTGGTCGCCCATATCTTTAAAGTTGGTTACCATACCGCCAGGATTAGAACCGTGATCGGGTTCGGTTAATCCAAAAGAACCCATCCATTCCCCTGAGGCTAGTTTAGGTAAGTATTTTTGGCGTTGGTCTTCATTTCCATATTTCCAAATGGGATACATAACTAATGACGATTGCACAGAGGCTGTACTTCTAACCCCAGAGTCGCCACGCTCAATTTCTTGCATAATTAAACCATAAGAAATTTGATCTAATCCTGCGCCACCATAAGCTTCAGGGATATAAGGGCCAAAAGCTCCTATCTCCGCAAGCCCTTTTACAATTTGAGTTGGGAATTCGGCACGCTGAGCGTAATCCTCAATAATAGGCGAGACGTCTCGTTTTACCCATTCTCTGGCAGCATCACGTATTAATTTGTGCTCTTCAGTTAATAATTCGTCAAGGTTATAATAGTCTGGTGCTTCGAATAAGTCTGGTTTCATTAGAGTGTTTTGTTGGTTATAAACGGGTCAAATCCAAGAACAGTTGCTCAAGGAATTCATGTTGTTTATTTAGTTTCAAACAAAAATAACGAAATCGTTTTCAGCCTACAAAGCAATCTTACATTTTCAAATAAAAATCTTTGGTAAGATTAATGTAGTCTTCAGTGTATTGATGGCGAGCGGTTTCTATAATTAATTCTGAAGTTTCTGTGGTTTTTTCTTCAAAAGAAAATTCTATTAAGCTGCGTTTTACAGCTGTATCGGGGTTGCCTTTTACGTGAAGTTTGCGTTGTGGAGACAAACCTGCTGTTTCGGCTAAAGCGATAAAATTGGTCTCTTCTTTATGCGGAATGATCACAGAAAATACTCCTGTTTCAGACAGTAAGTTTACCACTGCATAGATAAGATGTTCAAAAGGCATGGCGTCATTAAAACGGGCTAAATCTCTTGAAGGATTTTCAGTTTTGTAATCTTCAGAATAAAAAGGAGGGTTACATATAATAAGGTCGTAACGGTCTTCAATTTCTTCAACAAACTCTAAAAGTGAAGCATGATAGCAAAACAAGCGATCTGCCCATGGAGAGTTTTCAAAATTTTCAGAGCATTGTTCATAAGCGTTATCATCAATTTCAAGACCTTCAATATTTTGCGCCGCACTGCGTTGGGCCATCATTAAAGATAAGACACCGGTACCTGCCCCAATATCTAAAACAGAAAATGGTTGGTGGTCTAAGGAGGTCCAAGCGCCAAGTAATACACCATCGGTGCCAATTTTCATAGCACATTGGTCTTGGGAAACAGTAAATTCCTTAAATTGAAATGGTTTGCTCATGGTTTTGTGGTAACTGCAGTCTAAGATTCTAAATAGAGGTCAATAAGGCCTTCTGGAGTTTTAACTTCTATGGTTTGCTGCTCACGGTCTACCTTTACAATAAATTCGTCATTCATAGGAATTAAAATTTCAATACCATCTCTATCAATTTCAAACAAAGCTTGAGCGGTAGAGTCATTAATGCCAGTTATTGTTCCAACAGCACCAAAATTTTGATCTTTTATTTTAAACCCAATAACTTCATGAAAGTAAAATTTATCACCTTCTAGCTTAGGCAGTAAATCTAAAGGGAGGTATAAATCGGTTTTTATAAGCGCATCAGCATCGGCTTCCGTATCTACATCTTCAAATTTTAAACGCAATAAATCGGATTTGTGTAATTGCGACGATTCTACAAAAAAGGGAACAAGGTTACCTCTTAAATCTACAAAAATAGCCTCTAACTGATCGTATAAATCAGGCTCATCTGTATCTAATTTGGCTAAAAGTTCGCCTTTAAAGCTATATTTTTTTACAATTTTACCGAGGTAGAAACAATCGTCTTTTTTCAAAATATCTTAATTATTACAGGGTTTAGGGACTAAAACGTCTAGTAAAGCCCTACAACTGTAGGTTAAAATAATAAGGCGTTTTTAAGAAGGCCTTATTGCAAATTACATTATAAAAAAACCCAGACCTAATAAAGTCTGGGTTTAAAAGTATAAAAAATATTATTTTTTACTCTTCTTCGCTTGAAGCATTTGTGTCTTCAGTTGCAACATCTTCTGCTACTTCTTCTTCAACTACTGGTGCAGCTGCAGCGATACGTGCTTCATTAACAGCTTTTTCAGCGGCATGAGCTTTAGCTTTAGCTTCAGCATCAGCTTGAGATAAACCGTCAGCTTTAGCTTGTACTTTAGCTGCTTTTTCTTCTAACCAAGCGTTGAATTTCTCTTCAGCTTGCTCTTCAGTTAAAGCTCCTTTTCTTACACCACCAGCTAAATGATTTTTAAGCATAGCTCCTTTATAAGATAAAATTGCTTTTGCTGTGTCAGTTGGTTGAGCTCCGTTTTGTAACCATTGTACGGCTCCGTCAACGTTTAACTCAATTGTTGCTGGGTTAGTGTTTGGATTGTAAGCCCCTAATTTCTCAAGGTATTTACCATCTCTTTTTGCGCGTGAATCCGCTGCTACGATCCAGTAATAAGGTTTTCCTTTCTTACCGTGTCTTTGTAATCTAATTTTTACAGGCATAATAATTAATTAATGAGGTTCTCGACCTCTGTTATTAATGAGGGCGCAAAGATAATATAAATTTTTAATATTCAGTAAGATAATTTGTAAGGTGTAAAAAGAAATGCCTATTTAAAGGCATTATGAAAAATTATTATATTTTTGGCGCTCTTGTTTCCCTATATTTGGGGGCATCTACAAAAATATTTTACAGAATATGAAAAAACTACTTCTCCTATCCCTTGTTTTTCTAACGATGTATAGCTGCGGCGACGAAGTTCAATTTAACACTCCTGCTTTTCAAGGAGACCGTGAAAATGAACTTTGGAGAGCTAAAAGCTTTTCAGCAAGTATAGATGCCAATGGCTTTCTTACCATTACCGGTGCTAATAATTACGAAACGGTAGAACTTACAGTACCTTCGGTTATTGAATCGGAATTTATTGTAGGAGATATAGATGTTATTGAAGCCAAATATACCGACGGTTTCGGAACTGAATATTCTACAACAAATACCCCTGATGAAAGTGTCTCAGTATATCCTGAACTCGGTGAAATTACTATCGAAGAAATTGATGTGGTGAATAAAACATTTACAGGAACGTATCGTTTTTTAGCGTTTGATGCTTCTGGATTAAATTCTGTTGGGTTTACCAATGGAATCTTCTTTAAAGTTCCTTTGCTTTCTGGTGAATTGCCAACGGACCCAATTACTTGTTTAGATGTAGAAACGGCTGCACAAACGGCTTTATTGGCATACCAAGCAACGTTTTCTCCAGATTTAGAATTTGTAAGTAGAGCGGCTTTTGAAGCGGCATGTACTGCTTACAGTCAGGCTTTAACCGAGCAACGTACCTTTTGTGGTGATGCCGATGGTAGCTTACAAGCAGCAATAGAAGCTTTAGATGGTTGTGCGTTTCCTTGTGATTTAGCTGTAGCAAATGTTACTGAAGCTGAAGCACAATACACCACAGCAACCATTGGAAATTACGTTGAAAAATGTGATCAGTATAGTTTATACTTACAAGAACAAATAGATATTTGTGGTGACGCCGATGGAAGTATTCAAGCAGAAATAGACAGTTTAAATTGTGGTGATACGGATTCGGACGGTGTGCCAGATGTGTTTGAAGATTTTAATGTTGATGGCGACTTAGATAACGATGATATAGACAATGATGGTATTGCTAACTATTTAGATAATGAGGATGATGGCGATGGGATACTGACATTCTATGAAGCTAAAGATGCTGATGGAAACCCGGTAGATACAGATGGTGATGGTGATTTCGATTATTTAGATAATGACGATGATGGTGATGGAGTACTCACAGCAAATGAAGGTGCAGATCCAAATGGTGATGGAAATCCTGATGATGCTCTTGATACAGACGGTAACGGTGTGCCAGATTATTTGCAAGCCTAATTGGTTTAAAACATAAACTTTTTAAAAGCGTTAATTCATTGGGATTAGCGCTTTTTTGTTAAATAGTATTAAGACTTTGTTAAAGATGTTAATTCATTTTCTAAAGGCGTTTATAACGTTTATCTTGAAGATGATGTGAAACAATACGCATCATTAAAAAAGGTATTGAAATCTCAAAATGATAAAGATATTATGACGTATAGTGAAGAAATTTCAAATCAATTAAATGAATTATTAGAAAAAAACTACGATGCCGAAAAAGGCTATTTAAATGCTGCCGATAATGTAGAAAGTAAGAACTTAAAGATCTTTTTTAAGCGCCGTGCTTCTGAACGTAGTGAATTTGCCAAAGAATTACGAACGGAAATTTTACAATATGGTGAAATTCCCGAAGACTCAGGAAGTTTTAAAGGGGTTGTTCATAGGAATTGGATGTCTTTAAAATCGACCTTTAGTAGTAATAATGAGGAAGCTATTTTAGAAGAAGCTTTAAGAGGTGAAAAAGCGAGTTTAGAAGAGTATAACGATTTAATCAAAGAACCAAACTTGCCACCAAGTATTGATGCCTTGTTATTAAAACATAAAAACGCCATCCAAGCAGCCATTAACACTGAAAAAGTGGAAGAAGAATTATTGGCCTAAAGGATAATTCATAGAAATAATAAAAGTCAACTTTAAAAAGTTGGCTTTTTTTTTGTGCTTAAAAACTAAAATTCATTTTATAAGCGTTTAAATTCTATGTAATTTTATCCGCTCATTTTTTTTCAAACTCAGAAAATCTTTAAAGTTAATATTTTGATTTTAAGTGCTTGTTTATTAGTTTTTTAGAGGCTTTTTGAGGTGTGTTTATCCTCTTGAAAGGCTTCAAGAAATTTTTAAATGTTGAAAAAATATGCAGAACCGGTTTTTACGATACATTCTGAAAAGCATAGAATAGTAAAAAAAACTTCAATATAAAACATTCAATAGCGCTATGTACTTAATATTTGATACTGAAACCACAGGATTGCCAAAACGTTGGGACGCTCCAATTACGGATACGGATAATTGGCCTAGATGTATTCAAATTGCTTGGCAATTACACGATGCTATGGGAAACTGTATTGAGCATCAAGATTATTTAGTAAAACCTGAGGGCTTTAATATTCCTTATGATGCCGAGAAAATCCACGGTATATCTACGGAACTAGCACAAGAACAAGGGGTGCCACTTACAGAGGTCTTGGAGAAATTTAATAGGGCCCTCTCTAAAACCAAATTTGTTGTTGGACAAAATGTTAAGTTCGATTTAAACATTATGGGGGCGGAGTTTGTCCGTGAGACTGTAGATAATCAACTGCAAGAGCTTCCGGTGTTAGATACCTGTACAGAACATACCGCTAATTTATGTCAGATTCCAGGGGGACGTTATGGTAAGTTTAAATTACCAACCTTAACGGAGTTGCATGAGTTTTTATTTAATAAACCCTTTTCAGAAGCGCATAATGCGACTGCCGATGTTGAGGCAACCACCCGATGTTTTTTCGAATTAATACGAAAAGAACAGTACACCGTAGAGCAGTTAGATGTAGCGCCGGATTATTTTGAGCGTTTTAAAGAAGCACATCCTGCCGAGATTCAGCTTATAGGTCTTAAGCATATTAATTTAAAGCGCGAAAGTGCTAAAATTAATGCGCGTATACAGAAAGCGCAAGCTGCGGAAACCCCTGTAACGATAGACAAGGAAGCCGCATCTCAGGTGGCTGATGTCGATTTTGTACATCTCCATAACCACTCGCAGTTCTCCATTCTTCAATCTACCATTAGTATCAAAGATTTGGTCGCTGCGGCTGCAAGAGAAGGTATGCCAGCCGTGGCCCTAACCGATCACGGAAATATGATGGGGGCTTTTCATTTTGTGAGTGCTGTATCTAATCATAATAAAGGCATAAAAGCTCAGCATAAAGCCGCAGAAGAAGCTGGCTTGGAGAAAAAAGGCAAATTGATAAAGCCTATTATTGGTTGTGAATTCTTTGTGTGTGAAGATCACAAGGACAAGACCCGTAAAGATAATGGCTATCAAATTGTATTGATGGCGAAGAATAAAAAGGGGTATCATAACCTTGCGAAATTATCTTCAGCAGCCTTTACCGATGGGTTTTATTACGTTCCACGAATCGATAAAAAATTAATAGAACAGTATAAGGAAGAGCTGATATGTTTAACAGGAAACCTCTATGGAGAGGTACCTAGTAAGGTGTTGAATGTCGGTGAAAATCAAGCTGAAGAAGCTTTAATCTGGTGGAAAGAAACTTTTGGTGACGACTTATACATTGAGTTAATGCGTCATAACCAAGAAGATGAAAACCGTGTTAATCCTGTTCTTATTCAATTTGCAAAAAAGCATGAGGTTAAATTGGTAGCCACTAATAACACTTATTATGTGGACCAAGAAAACGCCAACGCTCACGATATCTTACTTTGTGTAAAAGACGGTGAAAAACAAGCAACTCCAATAGGTCGTGGTCGTGGTTACCGTTACGGACTGCCTAATCAAGAGTATTATTTTAAGTCTACGGCAGAAATGAAAGCCTTATTTAAGGATGTGCCAGAGGCTATTGTAAACATCCAAGAGCTTGTAGACAAAATAGAACCTTATGAGTTGGCCAGAGACGTTTTATTACCGGCCTTCGATATTCCAGATGAGTTTAAATTTCCTGAAGACGACATTGATAATGGAAAACGTGGAGAAAATGCATTTCTAAAACATCTTACCTATAAGGGCGCTAAAATTAGATATGGTGAGATTACCGAGGATATTAAAGAGCGTCTCGATTTTGAGCTGAGTGTAATTGAAAACACCGGGTATCCTGGGTACTTCTTGATTGTTGAAGATTTTATTCGCGAAGCCCGAAAAATGGACGTTTCTGTAGGGCCTGGACGTGGATCTGCAGCAGGATCCGTAGTAGCCTATTGTTTATGGATTACCAATATTGACCCTATTAAATACGATTTACTTTTTGAGCGTTTCTTAAATCCAGATCGTGTGAGTATGCCCGATATTGATATTGATTTTGATGATGAAGGTCGAAGTCGGGTTATGGATTATGTAATCGAAAAGTATGGTGCTAATCAGGTAGCTCAGATTATTACCTACGGAACTATGGCCGCAAAATCTTCGATTAGAGATACGGCTAGAGTGCTCGATTTACCACTAAATGAAGCCGATCACTTAGCGAAGTTAATTCCGTTGATGTCTAAACTTGGAAAAATATTTGGATTAGACGAAAAGGAATTGGCTAAAAAATTCCGTGCTGAAGATTTAGAGAAAATTAATGAATTATTAAACATCTCAGAGGGCGAAGATTTACAGGCGGAAACCTTAAACCAAGCACGCGTTTTAGAAGGGTCGGTGAGAAACACCGGGATTCATGCTTGTGGTGTTATTATTACCCCAGGTGATATTACAAACTATGTACCTGTATCTTTAGCTAAGGATTCGGATTTATATGTGACACAATTTGATAACTCCGTTGTGGAAAGCGCGGGTTTATTGAAAATGGATTTCTTGGGCTTAAAGACTTTAACCTTAATAAAAGACACGGTTAAGTTGGTGAAGGCCAAACACAATGTAGACCTAGATCCGGATAGTTTTCCGCTAGATGATGTAAAGACCTACGAACTTTTCCAACGTGGTGAAACGGTTGGGGTGTTTCAGTATGAATCGCCTGGAATGCAGAAGCATATGAAGAATCTTAAACCTACGGTTTTTGATGATTTAATAGCCATGAATGCCCTGTATCGACCTGGACCAATGGAATACATTCCAAGTTTTATTGCGCGTAAACATGGTGATGAAGAGATTGTTTACGATTTGCCAGAAATGGAAGAATACCTTAAGGAAACTTACGGAATTACAGTCTACCAAGAGCAGGTAATGCTTCTGTCTCAGAAATTAGCCGATTTTACCAAAGGTGAAGCTGATGTCTTGAGGAAAGCCATGGGTAAAAAGCAAATTGCGGTTCTAGATAAGATGAAACCGAAATTTATTGAACAAGCCGGGGCCAAAGGTTTAGATAAATCCAAGCTAGAGAAAATCTGGAAGGATTGGGAAGCCTTTGCGAGTTACGCTTTCAACAAGTCGCACTCCACTTGTTACGCATGGATTGCTTATCAGACCGCGTACTTAAAAGCCCATTATCCTGCGGAATATATGGCGGCGGTACTGTCTAATAACATGAATGACATTAAGACCATAACCTTCTTTATGGAGGAATGTAAGCGAATGCGTTTACCTGTATTAGGGCCTGATGTTAATGAAAGTTTTTATAAGTTCTCCGTAAACCAAGATAACGCGGTCCGATTTGGAATGGGAGCGATAAAAGGTGTGGGTCACGGTGCCGTGAAAACGATTGTTGATAACCGTAAAAAAGACGGTCCTTACAAGTCTATTTTCGATTTAGCCAAACGTATAGATTTAAGAGCGGCCAATAAAAAAGCCTTTGAAGGTTTAGCCAATGCGGGTGGGTTTGATTGTTTTAAAGAAACCCATAGAGCGCAGTATTTTGCGCATGAAGGTGATGGCGTGACCTTTTTAGAAAAGGCCGTAAAATATGGTGCTAAACATCAAGAAAACGAAAACTCGGCACAGGTCAGTTTATTCGGAGCGGCGAGTGATGTGCAAATTGCTGAACCTTTAGTGCCACCATGTGAAGATTGGGGAACCATGGAAAAGCTGTCTCGAGAGCGTGAGGTCGTTGGGATTTATATTTCAGGGCATCCCTTAGACGATTTTTCTATTGAAATGAATTCCTTTTGTAACGGTGTGGTGGCGCATTTTAATAATTTAGAAGCCATTGTTAACAGTGAAATTACATTTGGTGGGGTTGTCACCGATGTACAACATCGTGTGAGTAAACAAGGAAAAGGCTGGGCTATTTTTACTATTGAAGATTATACCGATAGTTTTGAGTTCCGAATTTTTGGAGAAGATTACTTAAAATTCCGTCACTTCTTTGTGGTGAATTCTTTTGTGTATGTAAGAGCATTTGTACGAGAAGGTTGGGTAAATAGAGATACGGGTAAAAAAGGAGATCCTAGAATTCAGTTTAATAGCTTTCAGTTGTTGCATGATGTTATGGAAACTTATGCGCGTAAATTATCCATTCAACTTAATATTCGCGATTTAAAAGAAGAGACGGTAAGCACCTTGTACGATTTGATAACGCTTCACGAAGGAACAAAACCTTTAAGTTTCTTAATTTACGATAATGCGGAAAAAATTAAGGTACATATGCCTAGCCGAAAAAACAAAGTGAAAATTTCTCAAGAATTATTAAACGCTTTAAAAGCGCATGATGTAAAATATAAACTGAATTAAATGATTGTTTAGGATGTTCACTGGGGGCTTTCAAAAGGAATGATTTTCAATTTAAAGCATGTGTTTTTTGAAAATAGGAACCTTGGTGTTTCTGAGCTGAATTCTAGAAGTTATAGGCATCAACCTTAGAATATATAAATGCTCTATAAGGCTATAATTAAAACATATACAGGCTTTGTAAGGTTTGCGGAATATTTTGACTAATTTTGTACTTCCATTCCCAAAAGGGAGAGAAGAAAATTGAAGTACAAAACATAAAAAATAAACATTATGGCATTAGAGATAACAGAT
This sequence comes from Winogradskyella arenosi, assembly GCF_003337305.1. Classification (GTDB taxonomy): domain Bacteria; phylum Bacteroidota; class Bacteroidia; order Flavobacteriales; family Flavobacteriaceae; genus Winogradskyella; species Winogradskyella arenosi. The sequence goes on from NZ_QPJO01000001.1 coordinate 821,624, forward strand.
GCAAATTTTGAAGAAACAGTATTAAAAAGTGACAAGCCTGTAGTGGTTGACTTTTGGGCTGCTTGGTGTGGGCCATGTCGTATGGTTGGACCAATCATTGATGAAATTAGCACAGAGTATGAAGGTAAAGCTGTTGTTGGTAAAGTAGATGTTGATGCAAATCAAGAATTCGCTGCTAAATACGGTGTAAGAAACATTCCTACAGTATTAGTTTTCCAAAACGGAGAAGTTGTAGGGCGCCAAGTTGGTGTTGCACCTAAAAATGCGTACGCTGAAGCTATCGACGCCCTTTTATAGTCCTTACTCTAAAAGATATGATAAAAGGTTTGCCTATACGGCAAACCTTTTTTAGTTTGTACCAGTGTTAAGGCTGAGGTCTGGCAAATCTGCTATGCAGATTATTATATTATGGATATGGATTTACAAAAGGAACTTAATAAAACCGGTGGTTTTAAAAACTTAGCGCTTTTAGCGAAGCAAGTGGTAGAAGGATTTATTGCAGGGATGCATAAAAGTCCGTTTCATGGGTTTTCAGCAGAATTTGCAGAGCATAAAATTTATAATCCAGGTGAAAGTACCAAGCATATTGATTGGAAGCTTTATGCCAAAACAGATCGGCTGTACACCAAACGCTACGATGAAGAAACTAATTTACGTTGTCATCTTATTATAGATAATAGTGCTTCTATGCATTATCCGGAATCTGCAGGAACTACGCTAGAGAATTTAAACAAGATCGCTTTTTCCGCTTTAGCGAGCGCCTCACTGATGCATATTTTAAAGAAACAGCGCGATGCTGTGGGTTTAAGTGTCTATAGTGATCAATATGACTTTTACGCCCCAGAAAAGGGCAGTGAGCGTCACCATCAGATGTTAATTCATAAGTTAAACGAAACGGTGATGGAAAAATCTGAAGCTAAGACAACGGAAACCTATCGTTATTTGCATCAAATTGCTGAAAAAATTCATCGCCGCTCTCTAATATTCGTTTTTACCGATATGTTTCAGTCGTCAGAATCTGATGAAAAGTTGTTCGAAGCTTTAAGACATTTAAAACATAATAAACATGAAGTTGTTTTATTTCATGTTTTTGATAAAAGTAAAGAGCTAAGTTTTGATTTTGATAATAAACCGAAGCGATTTATAGATATTGAAACAGGAGAACATATTAATTTATATGCCGATACGGTAAAAAATAATTACCAAACAGCTGTTAATGCGTACTTTAAGGACTTGAGGATAAAGTGTGGTCAGTACCGAATTAAGTATGTAGAGGCCGATATTAATGCGGGTTTTGATAGTATTTTGACGACCTATATGATCGAGCGTCAAAAAATTATTTAATTTTTTTTAAAGTTTTTTCATTTTTTTCTTGTGGAATTGAAAAAGGGTTGTATATTTGCACTCGCAATTAAGCAACGGTCTGGTAGTTCAGTTGGTTAGAATGTCGCCCTGTCACGGCGAAGGTCGCGGGTTCGAGTCCCGTCCAGACCGCTAAAATTGCAAAATGAAAGCTTCAAGAAATTGAGGCTTTTTTTTGGCGACTATAAAGATGTTGTGTTGTTCTAGGAGTGATCCTAGAGTAGTTGTAAGCGTCCTAAGTAATTTAGGGTCTTACCGATGAAAGGCTTTCCTTTTTTCTTAATAAGAAGATCGGGATGCTTTTTTGTTTTAAAGCAAGTGCTCAAGCTTGCCAAGCATAATCATGATGCTGTTTTTCTTCTCCTTAATTTTTTAAAATCTGAAGGCCTTCTGTTAAGTGTGAAGGAGTTAGGATTCTTTTTTTGTTCTAAAAGCTAGAAATTTCCTTGAATTGTTAATAACTACAGTATTTCGTCGATGAAAACCCGTATTTTGTAGTAAAAAACTTGCTTTATCAACAATTTAGTTTTATAATTGTCCTGCTTAATAAGCCTTAATTCAGCTTGTTAGGGCTAATTGCTCATTTTATATGCAGACTTATTTTAGTTTGGTAGCCTCCCTCGCTATTGTTGTGAAATGGTTTTGGACATTATGCCTGAAAAATAGTTAATAATCCATTCTTCCCTCGTTCTAGCGCAGTTATTGTGCTACAACTTAACTATTAACAAAATTTAACCCTAATATAATCCTTATGAAAGCCCTAAAAATTACTTGCGCCCTAGTCGCTGTGGCATTACTTGCTGTCTCAGTCGTAAATTCTGATACGGTAGTTCCAACAGACGATGCGCCAACATACAAAACGTATTCTCCAAAAGATTTATTGGCTACAGACAAGAAGAAGAAAATCTTAGAAACACACGCATAATCTTAATCCCTAATTCAAAACCTTATAATCCTTATGAAAACTTTAAAAATCACTTTCGCTTTAATCGCCATCTTAGTCTTAGCAGTCTCAGTCGTAAATTCTGACACCGTAGTTCCAACTGATGATGCACCGACTTACAAAACGTATTCTCCAAAAGATTTATTGGCTACAGACAAGAAGAAGAAAATCTTAGAAACACACGCATAATCCTAATCCCTAACTCAAAAACCTACAATCCTTATGAAAACTATAAAAATCACCTTCGCCTTAATTGCCATCCTAGTCTTAGCAGTCTCAGTCGTAAATTCTGACACCGTAGTTCCAACTGATGATGCACCGACTTACAAAACGTATTCTCCAAAAGATTTATTGGCTACAGACAAGAAGAAGAAAATCTTAGAAACACACGCATAATCTTAATCCCTAATTCAAAAACTTATAATCCTTATGAAAACTTTAAAAATTACTTTCGCCTTAATCGCCATCTTAGTCTTAGCAGTCTCAGTCGTAAATTCTGACACCGTAGTTCCAACCGATGATGCACCGACTTACAAGACATACTCTCCAAAAGATTTATTAGCTACAGACAAGAAGAAAAAAATCTTAGAAACACACGCATAATCTTAATCCCTTATTCAAAAACCTACAATCCTTATGAAAACTTTAAAAATTACTTTCGCCTTAATCGCCATCTTAGTCTTAGCAGTCTCAGTCGTAAATTCTGACACCGTAGTTCGAACCGACGATGCACCGACTTACAAAACGTATTCTCCAAAAGATTTATTGGCTACAGACAAGAAGAAAAAAATCTTAGAAACACACGCTTAATCTTAATCCCTTATTCAAAAACCTACAATCCTTATGAAAACTTTAAAAATCACCTTCGCCTTAATCGCCATCTTAGTCTTAGCAGTCTCTGTCGTAAATTCTGATACGGTAGTTCCAACCGACGATGCGCCAACATACAAAACGTACTCTCCAAAAGATTTATTAGCTACAGACAAGAAGAAGAAAATCTTAGAAACACACGCATAGTATTTGAGAGACAGGAGGATTTGTAAACCTTCTATAGGGAAGAAGAATCTATATTATAATTTTAGTCTATTTTTGATATAAATCAATAGACCTTGTTGAAACAAATCATTTTAATAGGCTTCCTATATTTTGGTAGTATTCTATACCTTGGAGCTCAAAACAAAGCCCTTAACCAAATAAATGCCTTAATTGAGCAGTCGCAAGACCTGAACTTTGACTCGAATCAGCGTTTAGAATTTGCGCTTCGGTCATCGGAATTGGCTACAGAGACTCAAATAGATTCCTTGATTTTAAAAGCGAATCGAAATTTGTCTGTGTCTTATTTTCATTCAGAATTATATGATAAATATATAAGTCTTAACCGTGGAAATTTTGAACTTGCTAAGAAACTAAACGATTCAAGCTCTATAATTGTAGCCGCCTCCAATTTGGGCTCGTCGTATCGTTATTTTGAAGAAAATGATAGCTCTTATTACTTTTATTCCCAGTCCTTAAAATATTTTTCACCCAATGAAATTTCTGAAAAAAAGGCGACCGCCTTACTTTATATAGCTGATATTCTTCAGATTGAAAAAATATATGCGGGAGCTGAAGAGTCTGCCATTAAATCCATTCAAATTCTAAGCAGACTCCCTAAAAACAAAATCCGATCCGATAAATTATGGAATGCCTACAATCTTTTAGGGATCATTTCTAAAGAACTAGGACATTACCAAGCGGCTATTGATTATTACGATAAGTCTAATGCCTATACCGATATTATTGATGATGGCTATCTCAACGAAATTTATTCCATTAATAACAAAGCGGGCGTTTATAGAAGAATGGGCGATTATGCTAAAGCCATAGAACTTTACAAATCCCTATTAGAAGCCCGGAACCAGTATGAAGGGGAAGATCCGTCCTTTTATGCCACCATACTAAATAATGTAGCCGATACAGAATTAGAATCGGGTAACTATAATTTTCAAACTGTTCAAGGACAATTCAGCGACGCTTACCGTATGGCGAATGATTTGGATGACGACGTGCTTAAAATGAACGTCGCACTGCATACGGCAAAGTTATACAAGGAGGAGCAAGTCTTAGATTCCGTGGTTAAATATGCCAATGAAGCCTTAACGATTTCTTATGAAGTATCGTCTAATGAAATTAAACAAGAAGCATTGCTATTGCTCGCTGATACTGATGATGGCGACAAAGGAAAATACTATTTAAAAGAACATATTAGAATTTCAGACAGTTTGCTTGAGGTTGACCATGCAGTAAGAAATAAATATGCCCGTATAGAATTTGAAACTGATGAATTAGAGGCTCAAAATGAAAGAATAGAAGCTGAAAATGCACAAATCTCTAAAGAAAATCTGTATTTAGTGATGCTAACTTTAGGTGTAATTTTCTTTGCGATTTTACTCTATATCGTCATCTTACAACGGGTAAAAAATAGAAAGTTAGAAATGATGCAGATGCAGCAGAAAGCCAATGAAGACATCTATAATTTAATGTTGGTTCAACAAGATAAAGTTGATGAAGCCCGAGCGAAAGAAAAAGTTAGAGTGTCTAAAGAGTTGCATGATGGTGTTTTAGGGCGACTTTTTGGTATTCGTCTAAGTTTGGATAGTATAAACTTAAAGGAAGGTCAAGATGCGGTGTTAACTCGCGCAAAGTATATTCAACAGCTTCAGAATGTAGAACAGGATATTCGGAAAATTTCTCATGAATTAAATACCGATTTTGTCTCTGGATCAGGATTTATGGATATTGTTCAGGAGCTGGTTGAAAACCAGGCTGTAGCTTATGATTTAGCGTACAGCTTTAAGTTTACGGATGATATTGATTGGGATGAGATTTCCAATAAAACGAAAATCAATATTTATAGAGTTATTCAAGAGTCGATGCAGAATATCTATAAACACGCCAATGCAAACCAAATTGAGATTAGTATTTCTTTAGAAAAAGGTTTAATTTGCTTAAATATCACAGACGACGGTGACGGTTTTGATAGTGCAAAAACGAAGAAGGGTATTGGCTTAAAAAACATGAAATCGCGCGTTGAAGATATAAACGGAACCATCACTTTTACCTCTGAAAAAGGAAATGGTACCCTTGTAAATGTAAAATTCCCCTATATAAATTTATAATTCATGGAACACATTAAAATATTAATGGTCGATGATCATCCGATTATAATTGAAGGCTATCAAAATGTATTGACGGCCACTAAAAAGGACGATCAAACCCTGTATATTGACACAGCTAATAATTGCGATACGGCAGTAGCAATGATGGAACGTGCTTCTAAAAAATACCCTTATCACGTCTGCTTTTTTGATATAAGTTTACCCGGATCGGAAGATGGAAAGTATGCCTCTGGTGAAGATCTCGCTTTATTGGCCAGAGAACTTATGCCAAGAACTAAAATCGTTATTTTAACGATGTTTAATGAGACCTTCCGTATTCATAATATCGTTAAAGAAATTAACCCAGATGGCTTTCTTATAAAAAGTGATTTGACGTCTATGGAATTGGCTGATGGCTTTCAGCAAATTTTAGAATCGCCTCCTTATTACAGCAGCACGGTACAGAGTTATATAAAAAAGACCATTACAAGCGATATTTACGTCGATGATATCAACAGAAAAATTCTACATTTATTAGCACAGGGTATTCGTACTAAAAATCTTAATGAGTATTTTGATATTTCTACCAGTGCTATTGAAAAACGAAAAAAACAGCTTAAAGTTTTGTTTGAAATCGAGGATGGAAAAGATGAAACGCTACTAAAAGAAGCTCGTGAAAAAGGCTATTTATAAATAAAAATGTTAAAAAACAGCTTTTTTAGTAATTTAAAAATGCTTGAAACCCCAGTAAAATAAGGAAAGTACGGTTTTACCACAACATGGTTACGGTTTTTCCGCAGTTCAAAGTTAAATGTGTTATATATCTTTGTACCATCAGCAAAAGTTAATTAATCCCTTATTAAGTTATTGTTGAATTAATAGCAAGAAAAACAAGCCTAGTTATCTCTTATATAACTAGGCTTTTTCTATTTTTTACAGTTAATACCAGGCCGAATTATGGTCTGATAACTCCACAATAAAGCAGCCCAAATAAATAAGGGCCACTATAAATTTTAAAAAGGTTGAGGCTATAAATCCTAAGAATGCCCCGAAGGCCGCTTTTAAGGCTTTATTAAAATCATTACGATGTAGCATTTCGCCAATAAGCGCACCAATAAAAGGCCCAATTATAATTCCAAAAGGAATTGGTGAAATTAAACCGATAAGCAATCCTAAGGTAGTGCCAATCATTCCGGCTTTGCTACCACCAAAACGTTTGGTGCCCATAGCGGGAATAATATAATCTAAAACATAAATAAAAATAGCAAAAAGGAGGGTGACGATTAAAAAAGTTAGACTTAAGCTTACACCTTCAGTAAAATGAAGCACTAAAAGCCCGGTCCAACTAGTGAGTGGTCCAGGTAGTATTGGTAGAAAGCTCCCTATAATCCCTAAGAGCATTAAAAGTAGGGCTAAACACACTAGAAAAATTTCCATATTCTTTAATTTAATGTAGTGATAAGACGTTTTTCAGGCTTTAATGTTACAACTTTATAACTAAAAAATTAGTTCAAACTAATTTTTTAGTTATATTAGCGATATGATTTACAGTATTATACATGGTATTTTGAATTGATTTCAAGATCTCATATTGGTTTAACATAATATGAATCCAACTTTATAGAAGGCATAACTATGAAACAATTAACTAAGGCTGAAGAGGAGATTATGCAAGCGTTATGGCAGCTTAAAAAAGCCAATGTAAAAGCGGTAATAGAAACCTTACCCGAGCCAAAGCCGGCTTATAATACCGTATCTACGATAATTAGAATTTTAGAGTCTAAAGGTTTTGTAGACTATGAGAAAAAAGGAAAAGGACATGTGTATTTTCCTGTTGTGGCTAAAGAATCTTACAGTAATCAATCCATTAATAAATTAGTCGATAATTATTTTCAAGGTTCATTTAAAAGTATGTTGTCTTTCTTTGTTCAGAAAAATGATGTAGACATAAAAGATATAGAAGTCTTATTAGAAGAAATTAATCAAAAGGACTAATTATGCTTTACACCATTCTTCAAATTATAGCATTTCAGGCTTTGTTTTTATTGGTTTACGATTTGTTTTTAAAGCGTGAAACCTTCTTTAATTGTAATCGAGCCTATTTAATGTTGACGTCTATTTTGTCGCTTATTTTACCTTTTGTAAAGTTCTCGACACTAAAAACGATGACAACTAAAGATATGGTGATTCACTTGCCTGAAGTATTTATTGGTGCCAAAGCACCAACGGTTTATGAGGTGCAAACGGCAGAATTAGCAGGTATTGTTTTAGAGCAACCGCAAACCCCAATTTGGCGAATTATCGCTTACACAGGTATTGTAATAGCAACACTTATTTTCCTCGTAAAAATCATCAATTTATATTGGGTCAAATATAAAAACCCAAAACGTTGGAAAGGGAATGTGCTTATTGTGAGTCTTATAAAGAGTGCTACGGCCTATTCATTTTTCAATACTATTTTTTTAGGAGAACGCATTTCGGAAACTGAAAAATCAACTATTTACGAGCATGAATTAGTGCATATTAAGGAACTACACACTTTAGATTTATTATTTTTTGAAGTGCTACGTATCATTTTTTGGTTTAATCCATTAGTCTATATCTACCAAAATAGAATAAAAGAATTACACGAATACATTGCTGATGCTAAAGCGGTAAAGCAAAGCGGGATATCGGAATATTATAAAAGTTTACTCAATCAGGTTTTAGATGTTAATCAGGCGTCTTTTACCAATGCATTTTTCAATTCATCATTAATCAAAAAACGAATCGTTATGTTACAAAAATCAAAATCAAAACAACTTCATCTTATTAAGTATGCCTTATTAATTCCTATGGTATTTGGGATGTTAATTTATACCTCTACCGAAGTTAGAGCGCAGGAGAAAACAACGGAACAAGAGCAGGTATCTGATCAAGAACTAACTGAGGCAGAACTGGTAGAGAAGTACCGTAATAAAATACTTGAAATGAAAAAAAATGGAGCCACCTTTTTTGAAATTTCAGATTATGCAGGCATGGATGGAAAAAGTGAAGAGCGATACATCCCATCTAAAACACGGTATTTAAAGTTTAAAGCTTACATGCAATATATTGCAGATGGTATGATTAAAAGAAAAACTGAAGACGGTACTTTGTCACAGTCCCATAAGGATACTGCAGAGCTTATGAGTATGGATACATTTGCTAGCTACCAAGAATTCAGGGATTTTAAAAACACAAAAGAGGAAAAAGAACGATGGGAAGCAAATACGGATGATGGTGTTTTAAAACTATTTGTTGAAGATACTGCCAACAAAACGGAAGAAGAAACTAAACGCTATAATGCTTTATTGAAGCAATTAGAAAATGATGCGTACTTTAATAAATTAGTAGTCACAGATGGTCGCTCAACACTAGTCTTAGATTCCTATATTTCAGCAGAGGGAGAAGAGGTTATAAAAGATGAAATTGTGGAAATTCCATTTACAGTAGTCGAAGAAAGTCCAACAACAGTTGAGTGTAAAGATTTAGAACGCAATGAGGACCGAAAGGATTGTTTGAGTATGCTTGTTAACAAACATATAAGTGAAAACTTTAATACAAGTGTGGGTGACAATTTAAGCCCAGGAAGAAAACGCGTTTTTGTACAATTTAAAATTGATAGTGATGGTACGGTAAAAGAAATTATGGCCAGAGCTCCAAGCCCAATGTTAGAAGAAGAAGCTAAGCGTGTTATTGCGACACTACCTCAGTTTATTCCGGGGAAACAAAAAGGTGAAATTGTAGTGGTGCCATTTTCTATTCCTATTGTTTTTGAGGTTGCATCAAAAGCAGAACCTAAAAAAGAATAATTCCTTATGTGTATGAAATTCATAGTGTGGAGTTTGTTTTTTCTGTCTATTTCAAGTTTAAAAGCACAAGAGCTTAAAGCTACAGCAGATGACTATTATGTTAATGGCAATTATTCAAAAGCCATCGAAACCTATAAGTCTTTGAAGAATTTAAATCCGGTTTATGATGATATCGCTAAGGCTTATGTTGCTATTGGTATCTATGATAAAGCTATAGAATATTATGAAAAAGCTATAAAATCTAATAATGAAGATTTATTAACACGATATGAATTTGCAAAACTGTTAACGCGAACAAAAAAATATAAAAAGGCCAATCAGTTGTTTTTTAACCTTATTGTATCCGATAGCTTAAACCCTAATTACCATTACGAGTTGGGCATTGTTTTGGAAAAGCAAAAAGACAGTACGGCTTTAGCGCAATTTATGGAGGCTTATCAGCTAGATAACACGCATCAAAAGGCGATTTTTAAAATTGCTAAACAGCATTTAATGAAGCGTGATTTTGTATCTACACATACGTATGCAGACAAGGGGTTAGAAAGCTATAAAAATAATGTAGAACTCATAAGCCTTAAAGCACAAGCCTATTACCATCAAGAATACTATACGCATGCTGTAGTGTGGTTTAATAAATTGTTAGATTTAGGTGAAAAGTCGGAGTTTATTCATGAGAAATTGAGCCTCAGTTATGCTGAAAATTCAGAATACAAGGAGGCTATTTATCACCGAAAACAAGCCTTAAAATATAGTCCAAATGACGCTAATGCCTTATTTGTTATAGGGTCCTATTACCAAAGTTTAAATGATTTTGAACGTGCTGAAGACTATATTAAGAAAGCTTTATTACTGAAAGATCTTCCTTTGTCAAAGGAATACCAACAATTAGGAATTGTATTGAATCGCCAGAAAAAGTACGCTCAAGCCCTTAAAGCCTTTCAGAAATCCTTAAAAGAAGATCCTACAAATGTTATGACTGAGTTTTATATCCTTAGAACTAAAGATGAATATTATGCCGATGTGGACTCTAAAATTAAGATGTACGAGCAATTTATATCACAAAAAACGAAAAGCCCATTTTTGAGTTATGCGCAAGGACGATTAAAAAAATTAAAGCAAGAAAAATTCACGGAACAAGAGTAAGTCGTCTTAAAAATTAAAATGAAGCCCTAGACCATAGCGTTCCACCTAAAAGGGAACTGTCTCATTACTTTTTGAATAAAATATCGTACTTTTCGCTATCAGAATACTAGTAATGAATCGAATTGTTTGTCTTTTAATCTTACTTATTGCAACCTCTTGCAATTATTTTGAAAAGAAAAAAGTCTATCCTGAAGATTTGCTTGAAGAAGAACTGCAAACCTTTAATTGGAACGAAGTTGACACGTATCCTACTTTTAGAAATTGTGAGGCCTTGATAGAAAAAGAGGACAAGCGCGATTGTTTTCAGAACACCTTAATAGGAAACGTGAATAGCTATTTAGCCGCACAGAACCTTTTTGTTACTAAAGATGTTAACGACACCATTAGACTTCAGATTATTATTGATAATAACGGGAAATTAAACATAAGCTCTATGGTCATTGCGCCGGAAACGCGTCAGGAAATTCCAGAAATTGATAGTCTCTTACGTCAGAGTTTAATGCACTTACCCACCATTTATCCGGCTATTAAAAGACGCCAAGAGGTGACCACAGCTTTTGAGCTGCCTATTATCGTCAATATTCAATAAACTTACTGTTTAAAACGGCGCCCCTTCCATTGGTAGGTGGTAAATAGTGATAATAAAGCAATACTAACGTTAAATAAAGGATATAATAAACTCGACAACAAATAAGTGCGAAGCTGCGATTCCTGTTTAAAAAAACGCGTCGTTTTATATAAGAGTAGAAGGTCTATACTCCATTTTAAAACCAATAAGGATAAGCTAATTTCTATTGGAATATAAGGCCATATTAATGCAATAAGCAAAGCTAAAAAGACAAGGTTACCAGCAAAAATTACAAGACCCACCAGTTTTGAAAACCAAAATTTGTATCGACTTGCCTTAGAGGCCCAGCGAATACGTTGCTGAATTAAGCTTTTAAAATCTTCTGCTAAACGGGTAGAAACAATGGCATTTTCAGCTTTTAAGTAATGCACGTTCTGCGGCGTATGGTCTATAAGTTTTTCAAGAAGAAACATATCGTCGCCACTAGCAATATTGGTATTCCCTTCAAAACCATTAACGGCCTCAAAAGTCGTTTTCCGATACGCAAAATTGGCACCGTTACACATCAATGGTTTATGAATACCAAAACTCCCTATTGTGGCGCCCTGTAAACTTAATACATCTAAGGTCTGAAAGCGGTTAAAAACGGAAGTCTCACCGTGATAATTTACCGGCGCTACAATACAATCAGGATGTTGGTTTTGAATATAGTCGTCAAAAGTGGCTAACCAAAACTCAGGTAAAATACAGTCGGCATCAGTCGTTACAATCCACTCGTGTTTCGCAAATGCAATAGCGGTGGTAATTGCATCCTTCTTTGGCGAATTTGAGGTTCTTTGGTTATTAATAACCCTAATGGTTTTGGAGGTTGAAGAACTTTGACTTTCTATCACAGCCACCGAAGCATCCCTAGAATCGTCATTAACCAATAAGACCTCAAATAAGGTGTCGGGATACTTTAAGTTTGAAACGGAAGCTAGTAAATGGGGTAAGTTTTCAGCTTCATCCCGAAAAGGAATAATTACAGTAAAGTGCGTTTTAGATTCCGTATGTTCAAAACTCGGTGTTGGCACCTGATCAATACCATAGCGGAGTAGGCCTATTACAATGACGTAGGCTAGGATGCTGCAAATAAAAAAGACGACTAACATTGTTTGATGAGTTGCGGAGTTTTAAATGTAAGTACAAAATAACTACCAAGAATACTTGGCCCTACAAAGTTGAACAGCCACATCAGGGTGGTAATCGCTAAAATAGTGAGTTCGTTAACGTCTAAAAAACCAAATAAAAATACGGCAAGACTTCCCTTTATAACCACGTCAAAAATAGAAATTGCAGGGATTATAGAAGCCAAAAGATACAGGCTTGTAATACCAATCATAGCTTCGGTGTAGGGTATAGTCGTATTAAAAATTTGTAATAAAACATAAAATTGAAAAGAGAATATGAGATAACGCATTAACGCATATAGCAGTGTTTTAAGTAAGCGGTGACGCTCTATGGATTTAAAAAAATCAAAAACAGTACGCATAGAAAAGCCTTTAATTTTAAACCGTTTGCTTTGGGTTAATCCCCAAACCGTAACCCCACAGGCCAAAAGCACGAAGCTGTAAAATAGAATCTTGGAATAATTTAGAGTTAAGGTATAGTGTTGTATAAAGCATAAGAGCCCTATAAAACCTAAAACGGTGGTAACCCCCATTTGCGCCAGATTTCCTAAAAGATTGAGGAGTACTATTTTTTTACGTAAGTCTTTGGGGTAAAACAAGGCTTTTGCACCATAATCACCAATACGGTTCGGGGTTATTAAAGAAGTGGTAAGCGCTCCTAGACTTTGGGCTGTAGCCATTTTTAAGGTAATGGGAGATAGGGTATTAACTAAGTTTTTCCATTTTAAGATTTCAAAAAACCAGTTTAAAATGCTTAATAGTATTAAGAATCCGATGATTTTAAATGAAAAAACAGCGTTTTCATTTAAAAAAGCCATAAATTCATTCCACTGAAACTTACTGTTTTCAGTTAATTTAAGAGCTATAAAATAAAATACTAGCCCTACAATACTCAGCTTAAGGAGTACAACCAATAAATGCTTAGTTTTGTAGTGTTTATTGAGATTCATACTACAAATAAAATCAAAAACTTAGAGATGCAGTACGCTTTTAAAAAATACATTTTTATTTTGGCTTGTCTTGTTATGACTTTTACAAGTTACGCCCAATATAGTAAAACGTCTAAATGGAAAGCTATATTTGCCGTGGGCCTTAATTATGCAACTACGGATGGCTTTGTGGAGGGGTCTTATGCTAAATCTGTAAATTTCCCTACCGTAAATTTAGGGGTGCAACATATGCTTACTAGCCGTTATGGGGTAAAATTAGATTTCGGCTTTAACCGATTTAAAAATGCAAGTGATACTCCAGAATTTAAAATTAACTACTCCCGTATTAATGCCCAATTAGTCTTTGATCCTACGGAGTATTTAGGATTTCTACCACCCCGGATACGTACCGTTCTACACGCTGGTCCAGGAATTAGTTTTGCCAAACCTTTAGGGACTTTAAAGGAAAATAAACAAACTTATGCCAATTTTTTAGGTGGTCTAGAATTGCATTATGCCATAAACGAAAAGGTAGCCGTCTATAGCGATGTGGCTTATATTTATGGCCTAACGTCCTTAGAGGATTACGATCCGGTACTTACGGGGCTTGGGGCTTTTAATGGTAGTGTTTTTAACCTTACCTTTGGCTTGGCTGTTTCTTTGGATGGCTGCCGATACTGTAATTGAAAGCATGATTAAAGAGAAAATTATTTTAGGGATTGATCCCGGAACCACAATTATGGGGTTTGGACTCATTAAAGTGGTAGGTAAGAAGATGGAATTCTTACAGTTAAATGAACTTATGCTGAAGAAGTATGATGATCCCTACATTAAATTAAAACTTATTTTTGAACGTACTGTAGAGCTTATAGATACTTATCATCCTGATGAAATTGCTATTGAAGCGCCGTTTTATGGGAAAAATGTTCAAAGTATGTTGAAATTAGGAAGAGCACAAGGCGTGGCTATGGCGGCCGGCTTGTCTCGCGAAGTATCGATTACGGAATACGCCCCTAAAAAAATTAAAATGGCCATTACCGGAAGCGGAAATGCAAGTAAGGAGCAAGTGGCTAAAATGTTACAAAGCATGTTAGGTCTAAAATCATTACCTAAAAACTTAGATTCTATGGATGGCTTAGCAGCGGCCGTTTGTCATTTTTATAATGAAGGTCGGGTAGAAGTTGGTAAGAGTTATTCGGGTTGGGCTTCTTTTGTAAAACAGAATAGCCCCCAAACGCCTAATGGTGGTAAGAATACTACCATTGTTAACCTCCGTAAGAAGAAAAAATAATACGATTTTGTCCAGCACCAAAAGTTTTAAAAACATAAGTAATAGTTCTTCCTCTGTAAAGAAGAGAGATAACGAGACAGCAGGCATTTACATCCATATTCCATTCTGCAAGCAAGCCTGTCATTATTGTGATTTTCATTTTTCAACGTCAATGAAGAAAAAGGAAGACATCGTGCAAGCTTTAGCTAAAGAATTAGAACTTCGGAAATCAGAATTTGAAAGCGTCACAGTAGGAACCATTTATTTTGGAGGTGGAACGCCTTCGGTTTTAAGTCCTTCTGAAATACAATTTTTGATTGATGCCGTTTACAAGCATTACAAGGTGGTGCCAGATCCTGAAATTACCTTGGAAGCCAATCCAGATGACTTGTCTAAATCGCAAATTTTAGCCTTGGCAAAAAGTAGAATTAATCGCTTGTCTATTGGAATTCAATCCTTTTTTGAAGCCGATTTAAAACTGATGAATCGGGCACATAATGCCCAAGAAGCAAAGGCCTGTCTAGAAGAAGCTACAAAGTATTTTGATAATATTTCCTTAGATTTAATCTATGGTATTCCAGGAGCGACTAATGCCCAATGGCTAGCCAATATAGAAATGGCGTTAAGTTTTGGAATTCCTCATATTTCTAGTTATGCTTTAACCGTAGAACCTAAAACGGCTTTGGCCGCATTTATAAAAAAAGGCGCTATTTCCAATGTAGACGATGATCAGGGATATGAACAATTTCACCTCCTAAAAGACCAATTAGAGGCAGCAGGATTTGTACATTACGAATTGTCTAATTTTGGTAAAGAAGGCTACTTTAGTAAAAATAATACGGCCTATTGGCAGTCTAAATCTTATATTGGTATTGGGCCGTCTGCGCATTCTTTTAATGGCAAACAACGGGGGTGGAATATAAATAACAATTCAAAATACCTCGCCGCTATTGCTGCTAATGAACTTCCAATAGAGCTTGAAACCTTAACGGAAACCGATCAGTATAACGAATATGTGATGACCGGTTTAAGAACCATTTGGGGTGTTTCTATAGCAAAAGTTCAGCGTGATTTCGGAACAGAATTTAAAGACTATCTTCTTAAAAATGCCGAGAGTTTTATTTCGCAAGGTTTATTAGATCTTAAAGACGACCACTTATGCGTCACTAAAAAAGGGCAATTTTTGTGCGATGGTATTGCTTCTGAGCTCTTTAGGTTGAACGCTTAGGAGGATCCTTTAAATTACAATTAAAATAAAGTAGTTTTGTAAGACACATTTTTGAAATTTTATACCAATAGTGACTCAAACATTAATTAAAGTTTAGTGTTCGTAAATTTAGCATCGATGATAACAACCATACAATACAATTCTAGAAAGTTAAAAATAGATTTAAAGCAACCTTTAGATATTTCAATTCCATTAACAGGTAAAGCTAGTAATGTGAATGCTTGGTATATTGGGCCGCCTAAAATTGAACCAGAAACAACAGAAGGAAAACTCATAAGTGTAGCTGATGGTGCGGTGGTTAATTTCAATACCATAACGTTTAATCCGCATGCTCATGGAACGCATACCGAAACCGTTGGGCATATTACAGAGAAAACATATAGCATCAACAAACATTTAAAACAGTTTTTCTTTTTAGCTGAGGTGGTTACGGTAGCTCCAGAAAAATTAGATGACGATTATGTAATTTCTAAAAAGCAATTGCAATTTGCTTTAGGAAATAAAAAGCGAGAAGCCATTGTAATCCGGACGCTGCCTAATACTAAGGAGAAGAAGTCTAGACAATATTCTCATACCAATCCAACGTATTTATTAGAAGATGCGGCCAATTATTTAAAAACAAAAGGCATTAAACATTTGCTTATAGATTTGCCCAGTGTTGATAAAGAGAGTGATGGAGGTGAACTTTTAGCGCATAACGCGTTTTGGAATACAAAAGGGAAATTGCGTTTAGATGCAACCATCACAGAATTTATTTATGTGTCTAATAAAATTGAAGACGGAAAGTACATGCTTAACCTTCAAATTGCTCCTTTTGAAAATGACGCCAGTCCTAGCAAACCAATCTTATACAAAGTTATGGAGTAGTCTTATGTGACCTCTATAAGTAACTTGTGTCCTATAATTAAAGCACTATGGAAACCTTTATTATCATCATTATCAGTATCCTTGTAACGCTAGGATTGGTTACGGTTTATAAAGCGTGGAAAACCCAAAATGAAGCTAATGAACAGTCCATTTTACTTTTAGATAAAATAAAAAGGGTTTGTAAGTTTGTTACTGTTGAAGGGGATTTCGCCGAAATTTACCATTATGAAGATGTAAAGGCTAAGTTTTTAAAACTTATTTCTAGTCGTAAAAAAGCCTTAGTGGTTATTAATGCGAAAGCCTATGTGGGTTTTGATTTAAGTAAAATAAAAATGCAGGCTAATGCGAAGACCAAAACCGTAGTTTTATCGCATTTCCCTGAACCTGAAGTTTTATCTATAGAAAGTAATATTAATTATTACGATAAAAGAGATGGGATGTTCAATCGGTTTGAAGCCGCGGATTTAACGGATCTTCATACCAAAGCTAAAGCTCATATTATAGATAAAGTGCCAGAAAGTGGCCTTTTTAATGTGGCAAAGCAAGAGGCTCTAGAGGCAATACATCTTATTGAGAATTTGGTGGAAACCATTGGTTGGAAGATTGATTATTCCGCTTTAAAGATAGATGGCGAGACCAGTAAAACATTAAAGTAAAATGCTTTGTTATGGATATTGAAGCTTACCGAGCATACTGTTTAACTAAAAAAGAAGTTAGCGAGCATTTTCCGTTTGATAAAGACACGCTTGTGTTTAAAGTGTGTAATAAAATGTTTGCACTAACCTCTTTAAAACAATGGGAAGAAGGAGTGCCTTTTGTAAATTTAAAGTGCGATCCTGCTTACGCACAAGAATTGAGAGCGCAATACCAAAGCATTAAACCAGGCTATCACATGCATAAAAAACTGTGGAATAGTGTGTATCTTCTTAGCGGTGAACTTTCTGTAACCCAGATAAAAGAACTTATAGACCATTCTTATGCCATGGTGGTAAAAGGCTTGCCAAAAAAACTGAGAGATACCCTTTAAGAGTTCCTGTAAATAGCGCTTTTCGGGCTATGTTTTTTGAAGGCTTTAACCTGTATGACTTGTAAGTTTATAGGCGATTTCGGCCATTTAGCTCATTTTTGCATTTCCATTAGTCGACACTTTTCTACCATCCGTCGACACTAAAAGCCAGTCAACCGAATTAAAAAATAGGATTAAATCTATAGTTTTAATTTAGTCTGATATTTAAACCCCCTTTAGGCGATGAAAACCCTTAATATTTTACTTATTGAAGATGATATGATTGAAGTTATGAAACTTAATCGTGCCTCAGCTTCTTTGCAATTAAAACATAATATTACCGAAGCTAATAACGGAGAAGAAGCTTTAAAAATCCTTGAAAATAAAGATAGTTTACCTGATATTATTTTATTAGATTTAAACATGCCAAAAATTAGTGGTATTGAATTTTTAAAAATTTTAAAAGCAGACGAACGTTTAAAATATATTCCTACCATAATATTAACTACCTCTAATAACCAAAGAGATCTATTAGAGTGTTTTAAAATTGGGATTGCAGGTTATGTTTTAAAGCCTTTAAAGTATGAGGATTATGTTTTTAAAATTGATAAAATTCTTTCGTACTGGAGTATCAATGAATTAATCACGGTGTAATGAAAGGTATTGTCTTTACAGAATTTTTAGATCTGGTAGAAGAAAAGTTTGGTTTAGAAATGGTAGATAAAATTATCACTAGTTCAGATTTAGAGTCAGAAGGTGCATACACCTCAGTGGGGACCTATCGCTTTTCAGAAATGTTGCAACTCCTGCAGCACCTTAGTGCAAATACAGGGATTTCTATAGACAACCTTCTTCTGGTTTATGCGGAACATTTTTTCGGTGTTATAGAAGACAGTTATCCGGGTTTGTTAGCGACATATAAAGACCCGATAGAGATGTTATCTTCCATTGAAAATCATATTCATATAGAAGTAAGAAAGATCTATCCTGATGCCGAACTTCCAACTTTTAAGGTGATAGACAAAACAGAAAATTCTCTTGTTATGGATTATAAATCGAGTAGAGCGATGCATCATTTCGGACTGGGTTTAATGAACAAAACGTTTGAGCACTTTAATACAACAGCCACTATTGAATTAGAAAAAATAAAAGAAGATGGCACTGAAGTCCGATTTATTATTACTAAAAATTAATGAGTGAAGCCCAAACAGACATTTTAAAACGCGCCTTAGAGCGTGAAAAAAAAGCGAGAAAAGCTGCTGAAAAAATCCTTGAAGAGAAATCTAGAGAACTCTACGTCACCTCACAACATTTAGAGGAATTATTAGACGAAAAATCCACCCAACTTCAAGGCGTATTTGAAAATATCGTTGATGCCTTTGTCTTAATGGATATTAGCGGTCATATTTTAAAATTTAATGAAGCCGCAACCCGATTGTTCGGTTATGATATTTCAAGCGAAAAAGTGAATGTTATAGACCTGGTGCATAAAGATGATTATCAGTATGCCATGGTTTGTTTTGAAGAGTTAAGGACTAAAGGTTTCTTTAAAAATTACGAAGCCCGTATTTACACTAAAGATAAAGCCGTAAAATGGGTGCATATCAATGCGAGTGTCGTCTACGACAAAAATAAAAAACCAATAGCAGCACAAGGTATTGTTCGCGATATTACCCAAGAAAAATTATTAAAAAGAGAGCTAGAAGAGCAAAAAAACCAATTGAGTATTATTATCAATAATTCTCCTATCGGTATCTCGCTTTCTAAAACAGACCATGTTGGCTTGTTACAAATAAATCAGGCCTTGGTTGATATGTTAGGCTACACCGCAGAAGAACTGAAAACGGTAAAAGCCCAAGATATAACGCACCCCGATGACGAAGCTTTGACGGTTAAACTCAGAGAGCAACTATTTAATGGAGAGATTGATAAGTACAATTTAGAAAAACGATACATTAAAAAAGATGGCGATATCTTTTGGGCAAAAACCAATGTTACAGCGGTTAGAGATGCTGAAGGTGAAATTGAATATCAAGTCGCTACCGTAGAAGACGTTTCTAAAGAACGGGAAGCTAAAGAAAAACTTATTGAATCCGAAAACAGACTGTCCACCCTAGTCTTAAACTTAGATAGTGGTATTCTTTTAGAAGATGAAAATCGTAAAGTTGTGCTTACCAACCATAAATTTTGCGAACTCCTAAATATCGATATTGCCCTTGGCGATTTGTATGGTATGGACTGCTCAGAAGCTGCAGAACAGAATAAAACCTTATTTAAAGATCCGGAGGCGTTTGTGCAACGTATGCATGTTATTGATGAGGCAAAAGAAGCTGTTTTTGGAGATGAATTAGAAATGTTAGATGGTAAAATTCTAGAACGCAACTACCTGCCAATTACCATCGGAGAACAATCTAAAGGTTTCCTTTGGACCTTTACAGATGTAACCTTAAAACGTTCTTATAGCAAGAGTTTAGAAACCCAAAAACAAAAATATTATAGCATTATTGCCAATATGAATTTGGGCTTAGTGGAGGTTGACAATGATAATAAAATTTTAATGGTCAATCAAAGTTTTGTGGAAATGTCTGGGTATTCCGAGTCCGAATTATTAGGGGAAGATGCGAGTGCTTTTTTCAATAGTGAAGAGGCTGTAGATATCATTGCTATAGAAAATGAAAAACGACAACGCGGGCAATCCAACTCCTATGAAGTTAAGGTGAAAACCAAGACCGGAGATGACCGATATTGGCTTATTAGTGGCGCTCCTAATTATGATATTAAAGGGAAAGTTGTTGGCTCTATTGGCGTGCATATTGATATTACAGAACTAAAAACTTTAGAGCTTCAAAAAGAAAAATTACTTCTAAAGTTAGAGCGTAGTAACGACGAATTACAAGAATATGCGCATATCGTTTCGCACGATTTAAAATCGCCATTACGCAGTATTGATGCCTTAGTAAATTGGTTAAAAGAAGATAATAAAGACCAACTCGATGCGGTAAGCCTTAAAAACTTCGAGCTTATAGAAGCAACGCTAGAAAAGATGGAACAGCTAATTTCTGATGTTCTCGATTATTCAAGTGTGGGGACAGAAGCCAATACCAAAGCAGAAGTAGACTTAAGTAAAAAACTTCGCAACATTCTGTCTATGCTCTACATTCCAGAGCATATAAGTATACATACCGTTCACCCATTACCTATTGTGCATGGCGATGCCACAAAACTTCAACAATTATTTCAGAATTTAATAAGTAATGCCATAAAGTTTATAGACAAAGAAGATGGTCGTATTATTATAGATTTCGAAGATTTAAAAAGTCATTATAAATTTTCAATTCAAGATAATGGAATGGGAATAGAAAAACAATACCACGATAAGATTTTTAAAATCTTTCATGCCTTAAATAAGAGTAAAGACTCTACAGGTATTGGGTTGTCTATTGTAAAGAAAATTGTGGATTTACACGAAGGTCAAATTTGGTTAGAAAGCGAGCCTCAGGTGGGGACTACGTTTTACTTCACCCTTAAAAAATAAAAATGAAAACAGTTCAATTAGTTAAACACAGTCAGGAAGACTGGGTTTATGTTGGTAAATCACAGCCTTTAAAAGCCCCTTTAGTTTTAGTTTTTGGTAATCGTTTATTGCTAGAAGATCCCTTAATATACCAAGAGATTAAAGTGCTATTTCCAGATGGGCATCTTGTTTTCGGATCTGCTTGTGCAGAAATTTCACTGCGTACGGTGAATGAAGATAGTATAACGATTACCGCGATTGAATTTGAGAAAAGTAAATTTATGATTAAGACTAGCAACGTCTTAAATACAGATTTAGACAGTTTTAAAACCGGTAAGGATCTCATTAATCAGTTTCCGTCGGAAGGTTTAAAAAATGTGTTTGTGATTTCTGAAGGAAGCTTTGTCAACGGAAGTCAACTTACCAAAGGAATGAGCGAACCCAATGATGACAATTTGTTAATTACCGGAGGATTGTGTGGAGATGACACCCGATTTGAAAAAACACTAGCCTCTTATAATGAAAACCCTAAAGAAGGTGAAATTGTAGCTATCGGATTTTATGGGGAAAGCTTAGAAATATCCTTTTCTATCTATGGCGGATGGACGCCATTTGGGCCAGAACGCACGGTAACAAAATCTGAAGGCAATGTGCTTTATGAATTAGACGGGCAGCTTGCACTAGATTTGTACAAAACCTATTTAGGTGATAAGGCTAAAGATTTGCCAGGAGCGGCCTTGTTATATCCTTTAAATGTAAAATCAGAAGATGAAAACCACGCTATAGTACGTTCTATTTTAAATATCAATGAAGAAGAAAATGCTGTTATTTTAGCCGGAGATATTAAAGAAAATTCTCAAGTACAACTGATGATGACCAATGTAGATCATATTGCAAATGCATCAGAACGGGCAGCGAAACAAGCCTTAGAATTTAGAGAAAACAAACCTGAAGTCGCCTTATTGGTCAGCTGTATTGGTCGTAAACTTGTGTTAGACCAACGCGTAGAAGAAGAGATTGATGAGGTTATTGAAATTTTAGGAGAAGGCACTACGGTAAGTGGGTTTTATAGTTATGGAGAGATCGCTCCTTTTCATGGAGAAACCGCTTGTCAGTTACATAACCAAACCATGACGATAACGCTAATTAGTGAATAATGAATTCGTTACTAAAACGGCAAATACGAAAATATTTAAGTGAAGATTTAAAGGCGCATAAAGATTTAGAAAAATTTCTTTCAGCTGTGGATCGTTCGTATAATAATTTCGATGAGCAATCTACTATGATTCAAAGGGCTATGTCTATTAGTTCCGATGAGCTTTTTGCGGCCAATAAAAAGTTACAAAACGAAGCTAAAGAGCAACAAGAACTTATAGATAAACTTAAAGACGTTATCAATACGCTTAAATTTTATAATCTAAAAGAACGTGAAAAAGCCGATGCAGTGCCGTTAACAGGTTCAGAATTGGTGAGTTTTATAGACCAGCAGACTAAGGAGATTATTGAAATGAACAAGCAAAAAGAATCGCTTTTAGATGAATTGGCCCATCAAAACCAAGAATTAAGTGATTATGCGCATATGGTGTCTCACGATCTAAAATCTCCCTTAAGAAGTATTGATGCTTTAACCGCTTGGTTAAAAGAAGACTATAAAGCTGCCTTTGATGCGCATGGTCAACAAACGTTAGACCTTATTAGAACCAATGTAGAAAAAATGGATACCCTTATTAATGGTATTTTAGAATACTCTACCATTGGTAAAGATCAGATCGAAGTTTATGATGTAGATCTTAATAAACTCGTGGACCATATTTTAAGTAGTATTGAAATTCCAAAACATATTACAGTAATCAGGGCCAAGTTGCCAATTCTTAAAGGTGATAAATACCGTTTGCTACAACTGTTTCAAAATTTAATAGGAAATGCAATTGCCTATAATGATAAAGCCCAGGGGCTTATAGAAGTGGGAGCCATCGAACAAGGTGACTATTGGAAATTTTTTGTAAAAGATAATGGTAAAGGCATTGATAATGTTTATTTTGAAAAAATCTTTAAAACATTTGAAAAACTTGAAAATAACGTAGAATCTACAGGAATAGGACTGTCTATTGTAAAAAAAATTGTAGATTTATACGAGGGTAAAATATGGCTAGAGTCTACTTTAGGTGAAGGGACAACGTTCTATTTTACGTTAAAAAAAGATCGAAATGGAACAGCCTAATTTATCTTATATTCACAGCATGTCTGGCGGAGATAAAGATTTTGAGCAAAAGTTAATTAATATCGTCAATGAAGAATTTCCTCAAGAAAAGGAAATTTATTACGCCAATATTGCGGCTAAAAACTATAAACTTACGGCAGACAACGTCCATAAACTTAAACATAAAATTAGTATTTTAGGCCTTGAAAAGAGTTATGAGACTGCAGTAGCATTCGAAAACAATTTGTTAGAAGGCCGTACTACACTTCAAGAAGAATTCGAATCTATTTTAACGACCATGACCAATTATTTGCAACAGTTATAATTAGGAGGACATGAATTGTATTATTATTGATGATGAAGCTACCGCAAGAGCCATTATAGGCCAACTTTGCGCAAGTGAAGATAGCTTGAACATTTTAGAAGAATTCCCTAATGCTATGCAAGCCATAAAATTTTTAAATCAGCATGATGTTGATTTGATATTTTTAGATATTCATATGCCCGATTTTACAGGTTTCGATTTTATTGAAACCCTAAAAAATCTACCTAAAATTATATTAACGACTTCCGATCCTCAGTTTGCTATTCAAGCTTTTGAATACGATTGTATTGTTGACTATTTGGTGAAGCCTATAACACCAGCACGCTTTAAAAAAGCCATTCAAAAAGTTGCGGCCTCTACGCATAGGCCTACACCTGCTGAAAAGTCGACCTCAGAAAAAGAAGAAAGCACATCTGGCAATGATCTCTATGTGAATATAGACCGACGTTTAATTAAAATAGACATCCCAAGTGTTTATTTAGTAGAAGCGAAAGGCGATTATATTCAAATTAAAACCGAAGATAAAAACTATACGGTGCATTCTACCTTAAAGAAAATCGCTGATAAACTCCCAGACAGTTTATTTCTAAAAGTTCATCGGTCGTATATTATTAATGTCGATAAGATTATTGATATTGAAGATAACAGCGTGCTTATAAAGAAAGATGTTATCCCGGTAAGTCGTTCTAACCGACCAGAACTGATGAAACGTCTTAATTTATTATAAGTACTAATTTATATCCATGCTCATAAAAAAATATAGCCTATCCGGGCTATATTTTTTGCGTTTATCCCAATTAATTTGGGATAGCGCGTTTACCATTCGTCTACACATCTCGGTCATCTAACGGGTCTAGATTAGGGTTTAACGAATTAAAACGAAAACCATCTAGGTCTCCCTTAATTTTGACACCAGTTCATTAGTTCATTAGATTAATAACAAGAATTAAGAGGGTTAATTAATTTTGATTGAGGCAAAAGAGAAATCTTTTGCCTTTTTTTATATGCCTATTTCTTAAGCAAGGTAAATGACGCCCAAAACCATTCATCGATAGTTAAATGCCAACCACCGTGTCTTCATTTGTAACAATCGAAAATTAAAAAATCAGGCGCTTAATTGCTTTAATTTTGTCTCAGAACCTTATAAGAAATAGAAGATGAAAACACTTTACACTTTAAGAAACCAGTTAATCCTTAGTACTATAGCATTGTGGAGTTTTACAGTTCAAGCACAAGATGTTCCTTTTAATTGCGATCATAATGCTTATCTATTTCAACGTAACGATGTGTATGCTATTGATCTTGCTTCAGGTAACGCCTACCAAGTTGCAGAAGATGTAACCCCAGGAAATATTAATGCTACGGCTTACAATCCTGCAGATGGTTTTATTTGGGGGTCTTTAAGTTCGCCATCAAAAACCATTGTAAGAATAGGTGAAAATTTCAATACGACTTCTTATTATATTAGTGAGCTGCCTAATAACAACCGTTATGTGGGGGATATCAGTTCAGAAGGAATGTATTATTTAAAAGCCGGTGGAAGCACTTACTATAAGATTGATTTAAATCCGGAATCTGAGAATTACACGCAGTATCAGGCTACGGAAAGCTTATCTCAAAGTCTTAATATTCACGATTGGGCGTTTAACGCTGTAGATGGGCAACTTTACGCGGTAGAAAAGACCAGTAATATTCTATACCGTATTAATCCTGAAACGAGTGTGGTAACCCCTCTAGGAGTTGTGCCAATTTTATCGGGATTAAACTATACCTACGGAGCGGTTTATTTCGATAATGAAGGTCGTTTTTATATCTCGGCAAACCAAACCGGAACCATTTATGTTATCCAAGCGGTACAAGATTTAAACGGTTTAAATATTATAGAGGCTAATTTATTTGCCTTCGGACCTTCTAGTTCTAGTAATGATGGGGCACGTTGTCCTACGGCTCCTGTAATGCAAGAGATTTGTGATAACGGTATTGATGATGATGGGGACGGGCTTATTGATTGTGAAGATCCTTCATGTTCTGGATTCGGATTGTGTGATGTGATACAGCCACCAACATCAAGTTCTAATGATGGAGGATTAGAAAGTAATAGTCGTCTTTCAGAACAAATTAATGCACGTAACTTCAAAAGAGCAAAAACCGGATACAAATTTGATGCCGCTACAGCACCTATTGTAGAAAGAAGATTAACCTATGCCAACCGAAATGCGAATTCTAGTTTTGTACTACAAGACTTTGTGCCCCTAACAAGTATCAATGAAGATGAAGCGGTTGAAGCGACACCATCAGATTTAATAGGAATCACTAATGCGACCGAAATCTATGCGGTTGATTATATGAAGAATGATATTGCAGTGGCGTCTGTACTGGCTTTAAAAACAGAAAATGGCGTTTATGAGCATACTAAATATATCTGTGATCGTTTATTAGGAGCTGAACTTATCTCTGTCTCTACAATTGATATTAACGAACAACAATTTATAAAATCCATTATTAAAAATGAAGATGGTACCTATGAATTTGTCTTAAGCTTATCGGCTAAAGTAGTAAATAATGAAGCTGAATTTGCCATAGAAAGCCACTGGAATCTTGATGAATACGAAGCAAATGTTACTTTCTATAACTTCCAGATTTGGTCTAATACTGTTGACGATTTGTACACCCTAGGACAAGAGGTTTTGGATTTGTTAGCGGTTCAGAAACCCATTTCTAGCTATAACAATTCTACACCTCCAACGGTATTTGTAAGAAAGGGAAGTTATACCAATGGCGGATTAGATCTTCAAATTATTAATACCAATGGGACGCAAAATGTGACTTTAGATGCGGGTTATAGAGCGACAGAAACAGAAGACTTTGGAAACCTAAATTCTACCATAGCATTAAGCGGGAATTATATCACCAATGTGAGAGTAGATACTGGGAATCTTTTCGATATCGGATTTAGAATTGGCGATGGCCTAGCCACTCCAGATGATTTATTTATGTCTGACGGCCCTTGGGGTGTAGATGCTTCACAAGATGGAACTACAGTAAGCCTTTACGATGTTACCACTAATGATTTTGATTTTGAAACTTCTGATTATCCGGTAGAAAGAAATGTAACTTTAAATGCAACAACCAACAGTTATGTTGCCGCTTACAGAGCCCTAACACCACGTTTTAAAGCTGTAGATGTGTCTGACTTTAATAGCTTTAAATTAAGCGCGAAAGGCACAGGGAATTTAGAAATAACATTTGTAAAAGAAAGTGTAATTGAGTGGGAAGACCAGTTTAAAACCACGATTAGCTTAACGGATGCGCTTCAAGATTTTACGATCTCCATAGCCGATTTAGAGAATAGCACTTTTACACCTGTAGATTTAAACGATGTGGTTACCATAGTCTTTACCATGGTGGCAGAGAACGGAACAGCGACATCAAAAGAAATGGTGTTAAACAACCTAAGATTTTCACAGACAGAAACCCTATCCCTAACCGATATTACCCCAAACCCGACGACCCTAAAACCCTACCCAAATCCCATGACCACGCACACGTCTATTAATTTTACAGCTAATTATAGCGAAAAAGTTCAGTTTGTAATTTATGATCAAACCGGAAAGGTTGTTTACACAGCTTATCACGATGTAGTTTCAGGAGCAAACACGATAAAAGTGAATAGAGAGAATTTAAGTTCAGGCTTGTATTTATGCAAGATTGTAAGTCAACAATTCGATTTTAAAACTTTTAAGTTAATGGTTAAATAACCCCTGCGTTATGTACCCCGGCATTAGGCAAAAGCGAGAGCTTTTGCCTTTTGTGTTTTATAGCGGTTTGGGTTTAAGCCTTAACGCAGAACCTAAGCGTTTTTCTTTAGTGTAGTTTTCTTTAAGAAGTTGAAAATTATAGATATCCTCTAGGGCTTACAAGATCCTTATGTGATTTCTTTATCTAGAAATCACATAAAGCGGTTTAGAGACAATTTGGTTGTGTTTTGAGGGCTCTAATCCAGAATTGGTCACTTTAAGAGTAAAAATAAAGTCGAAAAAAAAAGGCGTTCTGAACAACTCGACTGATTTGAGATAGGTGTTAGGTTACACTTAAGAATTAACCAAAGTAAGCCTAATACGATACGTAAACCCGTTATGATTTAGATGAAGACAAAACGTTATAGCCATATAGATTATAAACCTTTTATGTTGAACGTGTACAGCTGCAGACGATGCTCATTAGGAGTGTTTAAAGGTTGAGAAGGGATGTAAACACTATAAATGTTATCCCTATTGAAACCCTTAGAGCGTTATGGAATGAGTTTCTGACGGAAATTTTAAGCTTTTAACTTCTCTACATATTGGTTGATCATTAAAGCACTTTGGTTTCTGAAGGACTTAGAGTACTACAATGTCCTGATCACTTAGAGCTAAAACAGCGTATCGTTTGTTATGGCTTAAGCTAAAGTGACGTTTAGGGTAAATATGAAGCAAGCCGTTTTCTACAAAATAAAAACGGGAAGCTATAATTAGCTTCCCGTAAGGGTGAGGTAAAGTTTTAAAATTATTTGAACTCGGTGTTAGTCTCTTTGAAACAGTTTCTTCTTTAAAAACATCCATTTAAAACGTAATCCTATTTCTGTAAAGGTAAATCCAGCTGCTGTTGCAGAGGCAATATTACTACGGGTCCCATAAACATTTAGTAAACTACGTTCTGAAAATCGATATCCAAATGCACCTTGTAATCGGTAGGTGCTCTGCTTGGGGTCGTCTTCAATAAATTGATAACCAAAAGCTGCGGTGGCATTGTAAAACCAGGTTTTAGGTTTTGCTGCTGCTTCATCTTTAATGATATTAACAAAAAGTTCAACTGCATTAAATTTTTCAGGACTAAAATAGATGCTAGGCACTTGGTCTTCAAAAGTAATGTGTTGGTAATTTATACCCGCTTTTAATGAAGGTTTTGGAAGCAAATTATAGTATAATGAGGTGAATAGAAGTTGTCTGCTGTTCCCATCATTTTGTGAGGTATACATTAACTGGGTAAACCATCCTAAGTTAAAATTAGTAGCCAAATTATAATTCGCATAATAATTATTCTGTACAATCTCTCGGTCTAGCAAATCGGCATTAAAACTTTCAATCTGTCTTTTGTAACCCACTTCTAATGACTGTAATTTAAAAGATTTAATTCCGAAGGAAATATCAGTTAAGAGTTGTGTATAATTAGCAGATTCAGCTTTGGCAGAAGAGAGTCCTGCGGTTCCTTTAAAAGTGATACTCGGAATCAGTTTATAAGAAACTCCTAAAGAAAGATTGTTAGATGTTGCCGAGTTGTCGGTCACCGTATTTTTTGTGGTTCGGTAGTTGTAGTTTCCTAATAAGGCTAATTTTGTAGAGAGCGGAACATTAACACTCTGATCAAATGAGAAGGCTTGGTTATCTCCATTATCAAAGGTATGAGCCACTTTAGATTCTAGGGTAGGCGTAAAGCTCTGGTCTAATTGTTTAATAAAGTTCACCGCATCTTTTTGTTCGTCGTAAAAGGTTAAGGTATTTTCTGCAGCGGTATAGGCGCCCTCGGTTTGGCCCAAAGCTTTTAAGGCATTCGCTTTCCCGAGATTCCCATCAAAAGAAGTGCTGTCGTTTACTAAGATTTGGTTGTAATCGTTTAAGCTTGCTTTAAAATTACTTTTATAGATATTAAGTGTGGCACGCAACGCGAGCACCCAGTTTTGCTTTGGATGTTTTGTTATTAAGCTATCGATTAAGCTTTTGGCAGCAGTGAATTTTTTATTCCAAATTAAGGCTTGTGCATAACGTTCTGTAGTTTGTTGCACAACGATAGGTGTCGCGGTTGAGGATAAACTGCTGTAGGCTGTTGTGCTCAGTTCTAAAGCCTTATTTTCTTTTCCGTTTAGGTGCGCCACTAATGCCACGCCGTTTAAAGCTATGGTATTATGATCGGGCTGTTGTGCCAGTTTATGGTATGTAGATTCAGCTCGGTCTAGCTGGTTCCAGATAAGGTAAAGGTTGGCTAAATTTAATAAGCTGTCTTTATCATCTTCAAACAGTTCTAAGTTTGTAAGCAGTAAGGCTTCCGCTTTTTCGTACTGTTGTGCTTGCTGGTTTTGGTAGGCATAGCCCAAGTAAATATATTTTTTAGAGGTTAGAGCGTTAGGGTTACCAGGTGAAACCTCTAAGGCTTTGTTTACCATTTCTAAAGCCTCTTCATAGGTTTTTAAATTAGACAGTGTATTGGCAAACCCCAATAAAGCGGCAAAACTTTTTGGCTCTTCTTTGACTAAACCTTTATAGTAGGTTTTGGCTTCGCTAAAGTTGTTATTCCATAATAGGGATTCGGCATAATTTAATTTTACTTCAAAATCATTAGGGTAATCGGCAAGTAAGTTTGTAAATAAGGTATTTGCGGCTTCAGAATTTCCATTAAGGCCAATAGCTCTACCATAACACAGGCGTGCTGTTTTGTTGGTCGGATGCTCTTTTAAGACCTCTTGAAAAAAGCCCTCTGCTTTAGCATATTTACCGGTTTCTAAGTAGGTAAATCCTTCTTGCATATTTTGTGCTGAAATACCAAAAACAAGACATAAGAATGCTAAAGTAATCCGTGATTTTAAAGTCATAATATTCGTATTATTTTCTATTTGCAAGTTACGGCACATAAGTCCTCCATTCATCTACAGCAAGCAGTCATCCGTCGAAATATAGCTAACATACACGGAATTACATAAGATATTTGTGTCAGATTTAAACGAATACCTATACAAATGATGCAATTATTAGCGGTCTTAAAATCGAGAAAGGTAACACCAGAGCAGTTGTTTATGTTAAGTGTATTAACAGTAAATGGTGGCAACTATTTATACAACCTTATCTTAGGACGTGTCTTAGGACCGGCAGAATTTGCAGATGCTGCGGTTCTTATAACACTACTGTTAGTCCTGTCGTTTGTGGCGATGACCTTTCAGTTGGTTACGGCCAAATTCTCTGTACTTTTTGAGCATACTTTGTTTAAAACCTTTATTTCTAAAATTTATAAACAGGCTTTTGTAATAGGGCTTGTTTTAGGCGTTTTAATCATTGTGTTTGCTCCTCAATTAAAAGTTGTTTTTAACACCTCATCCTCTTCAATGTTTGTCATTTTTGGTTGTGGTGTACCGCTTTATTTTTTAATGAGTGTAAACAGAGGGGCTTTTCAAGGAAAAAAAGCTTATAAATTTTTATCGATAACCTATCAGGGCGAAATGCTGAGCCGGTTGCTCATTACCTTAGGCCTTATCTTTTTATTTAATCTTCAATCTTCTGCAATCATTGCTACAGGTATTGCGTTGTCCTTCATTTTTGGAATGTTTCCATTTAAAACGGACCATATCAGCTTTAAAGCGTCTCATGAATTAGCCTCAATTGACAAGAAACACATAAAGAATTTCTTTTTGTTAACAGCATTCTACGAACTCACACAAATTATCATTAACAATAGTGATATCTTACTCGTTAAACATTATTTTGAGTCTTATGAAGCGGGGTTATATGCCTCTTTGGCCTTAATAGGTCGGATTGTATATTTCCTAGCTTGGATGTTTGTAATGTTATTATTGCCCTCTGTGGTCGCCTTAAAAAAGGAAGGCAAAGAAACGGCTTCAGTGCTGTTTAAGTATGTGGGCTACATTGCAGGCATTTCCATTGTGATTGTGTTAACCTGTTTATCGTTTCCAGAGTTGATCATTAAAATCCTTTTTGGAGAACAGTATATTGCCATGGCACCCTTGTTATGGAAATACGCCATTGCCACTTCTATGTTTGCGATTTCTAACATCTTCGCTTACTATTACCTCTCTTTAGATAAGTATGTTCCGGTGGTAATCTCTGGGGTCTTCGGAATGTTGCAAATGGGACTGGTGATCTTTTTTCACGATAGTTTAGAGCAAGTGGTACACATGCAAATTGTGGCGATGACCTTGCTGTTAATCATACAGTTAGTCTTTTTTAGAATTGAGATAGCAACACATAAAAAAGCTTTATCTAAAGAATAATTCCATTCGTCTACAGTAAAGGTTGTTCCAACGAAAGTGTTGATTTTTAGAGGAAGAAAATCTGAAATTAGCACTATAATTAATTAAGACATTTAAAATACAGCAATTATGAAACTAGCAATAGTAACCGCATATCCACCAAGTAAAGTCACCTTAAACGAGTATGCTTATCATTTAGTGAAGCACTTTAGACAAAAGGAAGCGATTTCAGAATTAATTCTATTAACGGATAAAACTGAAGGTGCTAAAGACATTATGTTTAGTGAAGACGGCTGTAAGATTACGGTAAAAGAATGCTGGTCTTTTAATAATTATAAAAATATAATTTCAGTTACCAAAGCCATAAACGCTACAGCTCCTGATGCAGTATTGTTCAATTTACAGTTTATGAAGTTTGGAGATAAAAAAGTCGCTGCAGCTCTAGGCTTAATGTTGCCTTTAGTGTGTAAGTTAAAAAAGATACCAAATATTGTGTTATTGCATAATATTCTTGAAGAAGTCGATTTAGGAAGTGCTGGTTTTACATCGAATAAACTGTTGCAAAAGCTATACGGTTTTATAGGAACAAGCTTAACAAAATTGATTTTGAAAGCGGATACGGTAGCTGTAACTATGCAGAAATACGTGAATACTTTAGAAGTAAAATACTTAGCTCCTAATGTTAAATTAATCCCACACGGAACCTTTGAAATTGCAGAAAAACCAAATTATAATCTACCAAAAGGGCCTATGCAAATTATGACCTTTGGGAAATTTGGAACCTATAAAAAGGTCGAAGGTATGATTGAAGCTGTAGAAATGGTGAGAGCTAAAACGGGCATGGATTTAGAGGTGGTGATTGCTGGTACGGATAACCCTAATGTTCCTGGATATTTGGCTAAGGTGCAAGCTGATTATAAACATGTTCCTCAAGTACGATTTACGGGTTATGTTGAAGAAAGTGAAGTGCCAACCTTGTTTAATGAAAGTGCTGTGGTCGTTTTTCCTTACACCTCAACTACAGGAAGTTCAGGGGTTTTACACCAAGCAGGAAGTTACGGGAAAGCGGTAGTTATGCCAGATTTAGGGGATTTAGCCTTATTGGTACAAGATGAAGGGTACAGAGGTGAGTTCTTTAACCCAACAAGTGTAGAGAGTTTAGCCGCTGCTATAGAAAACATAGTTACGGATAACGCTTATAGAGTTAAACTTTCTAGAATTAATTATGAGGCTGCTACAGCACACCCAATGTCTAAAATAACCGATATGTATTTAGAAACGTTTACTGAGATTATAAAGAAGAGAAAAGGCGCTACGGCCATGGTTTTAAACTCTTGTAATAAATAAAAACCTATAAGCTCAGAATAGGGCGACTTTAAGGGTTGAACCTATTCGTGAGTGATATAATTAAACGCTTCCTTTTTTGTTCCATTTTTATCAATAAACCCAAAATGCTTCTGAGCATTTTTACGCCAAGGGAGGCGACCTACAACTTCCTTTGGTATATATGTAAAGTCATATAGGGTCCAAGACATAAATTGCAGATTGTTGATTGCGATAAGTTCTTGGATTTTTTTGTGATAATTTGCTTGGTCTTCTTCAGAAGCTCCAAAAGGTTTCCAAAATCCAGAATAGGAGGTTAAACCAAATTCTTGAAGAACTAAAGGTTTACTAGGTACTTTCGATTTTAAGGTCTTTACAGCTGCTTCAAATTGTTCTAAATCTTCGTAATAATGAAAGGATATGAAATCGACTTTATCCATTAATAAAGGGGCACTTTCGGCGTTAGACCAACCAATGGTTACTGGGCGAACCGTATCTATAGATTTTACCAAATGAATCATCTGATCTAACCAAGCCATTACGTTTGCTTTTCCGCGCGATTCAAAATCCAAATTGGGTTCGTTTTTTATATCCCAAGCTATAATGGCCTTATGATCTTTAAATGCCGATACAATCGTTTCTGCGTGCCGTTGGTTTAAGGTCCAATCCATCACCGAATAATCACCATAAAAATCGAATAGCGTCACTACAACATTTAAAGCTTCAGCCTGGGCAATATCTAAGGTTTGTTTTAGTTTATGAAGCTTTTCAGGCCGCACATTGGCCTTCCCAAAATCTTCATAAGGTATAAAAATACGTATGGCATTTAAGCCGGCATTTTTAATGATTTTAAAATCTTTAGATAAGATTTCTGTTGAAAATTGATCCCCAAACATATCCCATGGCGTGGCTTGTGGGTAGTAATTGATCCCTTTAATATTTAAACTGTCGGTGCTTATCCTTGCCTTTTCAAAATTATACTGTGCATTTTCCTCTTTCACCATATGCCGAATCCGCCAAAATCCATCTTCCAATAAAAGCACAATTTTATAAGTTGAGGTTTCCGTAGTTTCCAAAACCAATTGTTTCGCTTTAAAAAGGTGTTTGTATTCTACGACATGCCTATCGGTTAGGATGGCTAATTGTCCATCTTCACTAAAAAATTCTAAAGTCGGGTTATGGTGAAGTGTGGTCGCCTCTACAGTGATATTTTTAGCTTTATTAAGGGTTATAAAATCATAGAGGTTTTTTCTGGCATTATCGGTGTAATAATCTTTGATGCCTGCCGTGGTATTTGTTTTATAGGCCATTTGTTTTACGTACCAAGCATCGAGATAATCGTTTTCTAAAGCCTTTAAATTTTCCTCATCCATTGGTCGACCTTCATTTTGTAAAGGTTGCCATGTGAGTTTTGGTTGATATTGTTCTACATTTTGAATTTCGGTATGTAGCATTGTGCTGCGGTCTGCTCCTGTATTTAAATAACTAAATAAGGCGCTAACACCAGAGAGAATAAAGGCGATAACCATGATGTATGAGAGAATTAATATGGCACGTAATATGTTTTTATTAAGACTTACCATAGTTTTTTGGTGTTGAATTCTTTTGATTTTCCAGCCGTTTCTATGCTGAAATTATAATGACCGCTCGTGTAAATAGCAGGGTTTAAATTGAAGTGCACATAACCATTGAAGCTGGTTTTTACAATGCTATTTACTAAAGTCTTGTCCTTGTAAATATGCAGGGTAACGTGGAGTCCGTCTGGAATCATTTGTCCCATAAAACTTTGTAATGGACCAACGTTAATAGTTCTGTTTTTATCTGAAAATGCAACCTCAAAATCATTAATTACCTGTTGGTATGTTAATGCGATACTTGGGCTTTCAGACATGCCTTCAACATAGGCTTTGATTTCCCATTGAGCTTCGTGGTCGGGATGAATAATTTTTGCCTGTGCCACCCCATCAATAGTGGTTCCTGTGGTTTTTAAGATATGCTTATCTTGGTTGGTGATAAAAAAAGTTACAAAGGTCCCATCATTTACCACATTGTTGTGCTCATCTTTTAAAATTGATGTTGTAAAGGTGGTAATCTGGTTTCCGTCTGCATAAGCATGAGGGCGTGTGGCTGAAATGCTGAAATCTGTAGGAATAGCTGCAGCCACATTTATAGTGAATTCTTTAGAGTGAATGCCTAAACATTCTGAAGCAACTAAAAGGCGTCCGCTTTCTTTTTTAGAATAAAGATTTTTGAAGGCAATAAAATTGTTGGTGTAAATGGAATTCGCTTCTTCCGAGGCTAAAAACTGATGCGTTTCTGTCACTAGAGTGTTATTAGGAACCGGATTATCCAAGCTGTCGGTGGGGATAATAACTAACATAGTGTAATCTGTGCCACCGGCCTCTATACTTGGAGGTCCAATATAAGTCTCCATGTTACCCACTTCGGCCTTAGGGTTTAGGGTTAAGCTTCCGGAATTGGTGCTGAAGTCGGAGCGTAATTCCCAATTTAAAATCCCTATTTTTTTATTCATGTTTTCAGGGATAGTGTAGGTTAAAGCTCCAGAGGTTAAAACAGGTGCAATAAGGGTGGCGCCATAACTATTAGAGCAATACAATAAGGGTTTTTCTGAATTGGGTGCGGAAAATTTTAAAACTATAGGGGTTCCAACTTCAAACTCGGTGGTCTTGCTTAGGTACTCATAGTTCCCAGGCTCTTGCTTTTGGAGCAGGGCAAAGGAGGATAAGAACATCAATCCTAAAAGAAACAGATATGTGTATTTGTTTGGCATTAATATGGACTTCCTATATAGGAGTTAATATCTATTTTAATATAACTAAAATCGGGATGATCTATGTTTTGCAACTCTACCTCAGAATGATGTTCTATTCTATTAGGCACCACCTTACTGGTAATAGCAGCATTGGGTAAGCCATTTACAAAAATATTGCTCATATCCTCGTTGATAATTTTCACCTTCCCGTGGTTTAAAATTTCATATTCAAAATCTTGCTTCCGTTGCTGTCGGATTCCTTCTTTAACAAATAAATGATCTACCCAAACCATTTTTTTATCGGCATTATAATAGGTGATTAAGAGCTGAGGTATGGTAATTTCTTGCACACCACTATTAAATAAATGACCTTTTATACTGTGGTCTTCAATGCTCATAGCACTTAAAACAACACTTTTATAGAGGTCAGAACCCGAAACGTTTCCGGCGGCTTGAAGGTTGAATTTTGTGGGTTGTTCTTCAAATTCAATAGGTGTAAATTCATCCGGATTAAAAGTATCTGGAATCGAATCTTGTGTTTTAGACCAAGCTATGCCTTCAAAATTGATTCTAAAACTACTCACTTCTTTAGGCATTAATTTATGCTTCATGTGGTATTTAGCATTGTAAGTGGCAAGTTGTTTGTTATTGTCGTTGTACAATGTCCCTTTTAAAATGACATCAGCTGGGACATGGTCTATATTTTGAACCTCTCCAATAATAGCATAATGTCCATCATAATGCACCAGTTTGGCAGAGAGTACTTCTAAAACGGGTTGCTTTAAAACATCCTCGTGATGGGTTTGTTCTGTAGTAATGCGGCGTCTTCCTTGGTTAAAATATTTGGTGCCGTGAGCCGAGTAGAGTTGATCTGGTGGTAAATCGTTATTTAAATCGTCGGGTTGTAAATACCATTTATCACGGCGTTTTGAAAGCGTTTTATAATCTACTTTTTCAATTTTCTCTAAAGGTGTAATCCATTGAGTAGTGACTTTAGCAGCCACTGTGCTGTCGTTATAAGTGGTGATTTCGGTTTCAATAGCATCCATTTTAGCATAGCTACTTAATAGACCATCGGTGACAGAAATTTCTAACATATACTGGGCAATAGGGAGCTGACTTTTAGGATCTATAAGCTGGTGGGCTTTTTCAAATTCTTTAAAATCTAAAGCATCATAATAAGCTATTATTGCATTTTCAGGACTACGTTGGGTGTCGTTTTTTAAGTAAAATAAATACATCCCATAACCCACAACGAGGGCTAAAAATAAAGCCCACAGATGTGTAATTCTTAATACGTTCCTGCTAAAGGACTCGTAAGAACAATGATATTTTAAAAAATCAGGAATAGGTTTAAAGCGTGTTTTTAACATGTTCACCCAGAGCATTTGTATGTTAAGTATAAAAGCGACTAACATGGTTAAAAATGGCATAATTCCCCAATGGATCTTTAGCCATTGGGCCACATCGTCCTTGGGTAAAATAGATGAAATAGGTGGTATGTTTAAGCGTTCCCAAACCATAATCCCATTTTCTAATTGTCTAAGGCGTTGCCATCCACAGAAGTAAAGGATAGGGTCGTAAAACTTATCGTTAGAAAAAATGTATTTCAGATTGTACTTTTCTGGAGTGGTTAAAAACTGTTGTAAGGATCCAATACCGGCAACACCTTTAAATTTAGAATTTTCTAATCGTTCTATAGGTCTTGTGGTTAATTCGGGGAGTCGTCGTGCAGAATGGTAATTTCCATCTACGGTTAAAGCATTGGTTTGGGCACTTAGCCATGCCATTTGGTCGCCAAAGCCAAGAGTTAAAAATCGCCATTTATCATGATCATCCTGATTGAGGAAATTCACAATAGGTAACATCTTAATTTTTTGAGGTTGTGAGGGTCTAAAGTAGTTAAGGCTCATGGTGAAAATAACCATAAATACCATGAGTCCGGCTAAGAGTCCACCAATAATTCTATGATAGACAGCTCCAAATTTTGTTTGAATTAAAACCTTTAAATCACCTTCCACAAAACGATAAGCAAATTCCCCCATTAAAGGAATAGATAAAATAGATGCCCAAAGAGTAAAGCGGTCTAAGGTTAAAATATTAAACGCAGTTTCGCCTAACATTTTCAAAGGTATAGGGGTTGTGCCTCCCGTTCCTAAAACCGTACAAATAGTAACGGACAGCCCAAAAAACAAATAACGTTTACTGTAATATCTGTAAAATATATAAGGGAGTAATACCAGTAAAATACCCCAAGGAATTAAAAAGAAAACCAAACCAGAAGAGGTGATTTCAAGGAAATTATCGCGAGAACCATGCGGAATTGGGACTTGGGTAATGGGGTTGGCTTTAGAGTTTAGCCAATACGGGAAAATACAGCCCACGATTAAGATTAACGACAACAAGCCAAAACTAACAATACGCTTAAAAAGTTTTAAGAAACTGTTGAGGAAGCGTTTAAACGTGACCTCCTTCATAGAATTCACTTGTTCTCTAGAGACATCCATTAAAACCATACCTATAAGCGGAAAAATAAAAAAGACCATTCCGAAAATAGGGGTGACATGGTGTGAGGTTACTGTGACTGCTATAAGTGATAAGCTGGTGGCTAAATACCATTTTTTACCGGTTTTTAACCAAAGGTAAATTTCGGGTAAGGCATGCATTAATACCGAAACGCCTACAATACTAGGTAGCTGTCCAAAAATATGAAGGGTTTCAATAAAGGATGAGGAAAATACGGCTAAAACCGTCGCATAGCCCGCTACAGTTTTATTACCCGTCATTAATAAAGAGAACCGATAAGTTCCTGTAATAAATAGCACAATGGCAATTAAAGCTACGCTAAATAAACCAAACTTTAAACCAGCAATCATAGACAATAACCCTATGGACTGATGCACTAAAGGGGGATAACTTTGAACGGTAAATCCCGTATACCATTCGTAGTTCCAAGGCTCAAACCAACTATTAGCATAATGATCTGCAAAAAATAAATGGATCAGAGCATCGTAAGTTGTTTCCAAGGTAAAAAAGATGGAACTACCATGAAAAGCCAATCCTAAGAGAAGCGCAGATATTAAATATTTATTCGAGGTTTCTTTCATTAAAGGCCTAAGCAATTTCAATAGGGTAAAGATATATAATTTATAAAGGGCTTCAGTTTTTAATGAACTACAGAAAACGACCATTCATCTACACTTACCCTTAGGTTAAACTAAATAAGAAATTTTTAACCCTTTACTCCTGTACTTTTGAACTATCAATAATACAAAAAACAGTTTATTATGAAAGTTTTAGCCATAGATGACCAGCAGTTAGTATTACTTCCTTTACAAAAACGATTAGTAGAGTTAGGTTATGAGGTAGAAATCGAAACCGATGCCACTAAAGGGTTAGAACTATATGAAGCTTTTCAACCCGATTTAGTCATTGTAGATATAAATATGCCGGGATTATCTGGACTCGACTTTGTAAAACATATTAGACTTACCAAAAATGCGCAAACCCCAATTATGGTATTGTCTGGCAACACCCGTGATGAAACCATTACAGAAGGCTTTGAATTAGGGATTAATGATTATATGAAAAAACCTCTAAGCCTTAATGAAATTAGTGCGCGTGTTAAGCGCTTAATCGGGGCACCAGAAACCCAACATACCGTGGCTCATAATGATGTAATGATCCAAGAACGATGTGTAGGTGTTGTTATTCCATGTTATAATGAAGAAAAGCGTTTATTTAGTGACGAGTTTATTAGCTATATAGACAAGCATACTGGTTACCATTTGTGTTTTGTAAATGATGGGAGTAAGGATAATACCTTAGAATTATTATACAAGTTGCAAAAAGGTAGAGAAGATTTTATTACCGTGTATAATTGTGAGAAAAACGGAGGAAAAGCTGAAGCAGTACGTTTAGGAATGCTTCATATGGCTCAAAAAGAAGACTTGGATTATATTGGGTTTTTAGATGCCGATTTATCTACCGATTTATCAGATTTTGATGACTTAGTAAAAACGATTGAAAATTCAGATTTTAAAATTGTTAGTGGTTCTAGAATCTCTAGAATGGGAGCTAATATTACTAAAGAATCGGCTCGAAAAATAATAAGTCTAACCATTAACTTTATAATCCGTAAGATTTTAAAAATGGATTTTAAAGACACCCAGTGTGGCGCTAAAATATTTAGTAAGGACGTTATTGAAATTGCGTTTGGAGAAAAGTTTGTGACCCAATGGATTTTTGATGTTGAAATTTTTAAACGCATGAGTGTTCACTTCGGATTGAAAAAAGCTAAAGCGATGTTGTGTGAACAACCTTTAAAGCGATGGATTCATGCTGATGGTTCTAAATTATCCATGAAGGATTCTGTAAAAATTGTAGGTCAGTTAGCGCAAATTGCTTGGGTGTATAGATCAAAAAATACAACGAATAAATCGACTGAAAACTTAGAGATCGTCTAAAGTTACCTCTAGAAAATAGCTTATGAAAATTGGAGTTATCATTGTATTGCACAATAATGAAACAGAGCTCGAAACGGCCTTATGTATAAATCAGATAAAAACGTTAGAAGATACTGTGTTGTGCCTAGTGGATAATGCCAGTAAGGACAACACGCTAAGCCTACTCGATGATATAAAGGAAGTTTGTTCGGCTAAGGTGTCTGTTATTGAAATAAAAAAGAAAGGCTCAGAAATCGCAGCTATAAAAGCAGGAGTACGGTATATGCTTAATCAATTTAATTTAAAGTATTTGGGGTATATAGATGCCAATGCCTTAAAACAGCAAGGGTTTACCTTCTCTGATACCATAGAACATTTCTGTAGTCATAAAGACCAAATCATATCGCTGCATATTGAGACTTTAGCGCGTCAAAAAGTTAGAAAAACCTTACTTAAACGTGTTTTTTCTGTGGTAGGCTATTTAAAAGACATTATCAAGTCTTCTTCGTATAGTACCTCTGCTTAACCTTAACCCATAAGTTTATTCAAAATTAAAAATGATTCATCCTGTTTTAATAAAAGCAGGATTTTTTATGCCTTTAAATGTCGTGTAAGCGTTGGTTTGTTAATCTTAGGAGGTGGATTTAAAAGGCTTATGTAAAAAAGATAGGGAAAGTCTTAATTAATGATACATTTGCACAATACAATATTTATTATGTCATTAGAAAGAGAACTACAAAAGCGCAGCGGCTCAAAATGTGAGCTTAGTGGAAGTGAAGAAAACTTATCTGTTTACATCGTTCCAGATGTAAAAGAGAACGGATTAAAAACAGCATTGTATGCATCAAAAACGTGCATAGAACAAATGAACGCTGCTGACTCCATTGATCCTAACCACTGGAGGTGTTTAAATGATAGCATGTGGAGCGAACATGATGCGGTAAAAATCATGGCGTGGAGAATGTTACATCGTATTGATGCCGATTGGACGCAAGATTTATTAGGAATGATGTATATGGAAGACGATTTGCTAGAGTTAGCACAAGCGTCTGGTGATGGTGAAGAGGATGAAAATAAACTTGTTCATAGAGATGTTAACGGTGTTATTTTAGAGCATGGAGATTCCGTGGTCCTTATTAAAGATCTTAAAGTAAAAGGTTCTAGTATGGTGGCCAAGCAAGGTACGGCAGTTAGAAACATTAGATTAGATCATGAAAATGAGACTTATATTGAAGGTCGTGTAGATGGACAACAGATTGTAATTATTACCGAATATGTAAAGAAAACTTAATTCCTGTTTTCTATTATAAAGGAAAGAATATTCTACCATAAAAAAAAGCCTGAATCGTAATAGATTCAGGCTTTTTTTTATGGTTATTTCTGAATAGAATTTAGAGGAATTAACATGATTATGGGTTGATGTTAACAAGACATATCTGCGATAATTTTCCATTCGCCATTTATTTTTTTAAAAATAATTAAGAATGGACCATTGGCATCACCGATATCTCGTTTTAAGTGATAAGCTCCCATCACCCAATAATTGTCCCCTTCAATTTTTGAAATGTCTTTAATTTCAAATTTAAGCGTTCCACTTTCGGCTTTTGAAGGATAGCCTTTTTTATAATTAGCTAAAGTTTGATTCCAACCTTGCGTGAGGCCACTACTTCCGTAAAATTTAAGGGTTTCACTTTTCCAGTAACCTTGCATAAAACCTTCTAAATCATGAGTATTCCAAGCTACTTCTTGTTCTGCTATGACCAATCTAATAGCGGCTTCTGCACTGGCTTGTGATTCGCTTTGTTCAATAGATTCCGTATTGGTGACATCTGCTTTAATGCTAATACAACTGAAGCAGGATAAGGCTATTGCTAAAGTGATGATATATTTCATAGAATTGAATGTTTTAGTTCAATCTAAAATAAGAACAATTTAGATAATAAGGTTTAATTAATTTATGAAGTTTGTTACAGAACACTTTATCAACATCTCTAATAGACTAGCGAATAACTCATTGTTGCAATATGTCCCTTTGAATGAACTTTAGGGGTCTACTCTAAATGTTAAACAATTCTATAAAACACCTTTCTGTTGCTTATAAAAAGCATCGGCTTGGTTTTGCATAAGTTGTCTTGCCTGTTTTCGCTTGTAGTTTATAACGTCTTCTTCGTCTGCAATCTCCTGGTAAACTTTATTGTTAATGGCGTTATCCGTTGTTAATAGTAATTGTCGTTCTGCAACTTTCTGTTGGCTCCAGGTTTGTATGGTAGTTTCATAGTCTTGTAATTTATAATCAAACTCTCCTTTTGGGGCTAATAATTTTGCAATGATTGGTGAGGCTTCTATTGCTAAGAACAAGAGGAAAATAAAAAATGACGGTAACCAAGGTAAAGTGTCTAATGCCGTTATCCGTGCCATTAAACCATCAAAATTATCAATAATGGGTTGGACGGTTTTTACATGAGTAGCGTAATCGTACTGAAGGTTTGCTATTTGAGTTTTAAGCGCTTCAATTTTACTAGCATTATTCGTTTTTAATTGTTGTAGTTCTGCTAATGCTAGATCATGTTTATCTCGTTTTTCTTTATATACAGGACCTTTGCCTAAACGATTGGTACCAGAGGTTCCTTCAGCTTCCGAAATATAAGTGTTGTACAACGTGTTAACTTCGGCTTCTTTCTGCTCAATTTGAGCATTTAAACCTGAAATTTCATTCTCTAGCGTTGCAATTTGAGGATGGTACTGCTCCGCAATTTGATTTTGATTGGCTAGCGTTAAATCGTTTTTTTGTTCTAATAACACTTGATTAATTTCCTTTTCAAAAATCTTTAATTCTAAAGGTTTTGAAATGACCACAGCAATAATAAGTGCTAAGAATAGTCGAGGAGTCGCTTGAAGAATTTCTTGAGTAATATTGTCTCGTTTTTTTATGGTGGACACAATATAACGATCCAAATTAAAAATGAGTAAACCCCAAATGAGTCCGAAGAAAATGGAGGTATACAGATTGTCAAAAACAGTGAAAAGGGCATAACTGGCAGCAATGCTTGCCATAACGGCGGTAAAGAAAACGGTGGCTCCAATACCAGCATATTTATTTTGTTCGCCAATGGAACAGTCCTTTAAAATGTCCGTGTCAGCGCCAGAGCAAAGGATGAAGAATTGCTTTAACATAAGTGTTCGTTTTTTGATTGTCCTAAAAATTAGGCTGATTGATTGACTATTAGAACGCTAAAGCATGGGGTTTGTTACATGTTTAGATGAAAAAAGCCTCAATGAAGCGGCTTTAGCCGTAAAAGTTTTAAGTTAAATAGACGGAATTATAGGTCATCTGTAAACTGGTGATACTGCTATTTGGGAAGTGGTTTTGGGCCTGTTAAATAGAAAAGCCCTATGATTATTACTAATCATAGGGCTTTTAGTGATTTTATAAGTGTTAATTAAGTCGCTTATTTATTTAGATAATTCTGTAAA
This sequence comes from Winogradskyella arenosi, assembly GCF_003337305.1. GTDB lineage: Bacteria > Bacteroidota > Bacteroidia > Flavobacteriales > Flavobacteriaceae > Winogradskyella > Winogradskyella arenosi. Next base: position 865,147 of record NZ_QPJO01000001.1, read on the forward strand.
GTATTTATAGAAATGCGGAATGGTTTCAATACCTTTTAAGTAATTCCAAACTCCAAAATGTTCATTTGGTGAATGAATAGCATCACTGTCTAAACCAAAGCCCATTAAAATCGTTTTACTTTTTAGTTCTTCTTCAAAGAGTGAAACAATAGGAATACTTCCACCACTACGTTGTGGAATTGGTGTTTTTCCAAAGGTTTCTTCATAGGCTTTTGAAGCCGCTTTATAACCTAAACTATCAATAGGTGTTACATAGCCTTGTCCACCATGATGAGGCGATACTTTTACGGTTACCCCTTCAGGAGCAATGCTCTCAAAATGTGTTTTAAATAATTGGGTGATTTCTTCCCACTCTTGGTGTGGTACTAAACGCATAGAGATTTTAGCATAAGCCTTGCTCGCAATCACAGTTTTGGCACCTTCACCGGTGTAACCACCCCAAATACCATTAACATCTAAAGTTGGGCGGATGGAGTTACGCTCGTTGGTGGTATAGCCTGCTTCACCGTAAACGGCATTAATGTCTAACGCTTTCTTGTAAGCCTCTAAAGAAAATGGGGCTTTTGCCATTTCTGCACGTTCAGCATCCGATAAGTTTTCTACTTTATCATAAAATCCAGGAATGGTAATATGATTGTTTTCATCATGTAGTGAGGCAATCATTTTTGTTAATACATTGATTGGGTTGGCTACAGCACCACCATATAATCCTGAATGTAAATCTCTATTTGGTCCTGTGACTTCAACTTCAACATAACTTAAACCTCGAAGCCCTGTAGTAATCGAAGGGACGTCTATAGAAATCATTCCGGTATCTGAGATTAAAATAACGTCGTTGGCTAATTTCTCTCTATTGCTAGCTACAAATTTAGCAAGGTTAACACTACCAACTTCTTCTTCACCTTCAATCATAAACTTGACGTTACAAGGCAATTCGTTATTGCTGGTCATGTATTCCATGGCTTTGACATGCATATACATTTGACCTTTGTCATCACAAGCACCACGAGCAAAAATAGCACCTTCTGGGTGTAATTCGGTCGTTTTAATAACCGGCTCAAACGGTGGTGAATTCCATAAATCTAAAGGATCTGGCGGCTGCACATCGTAATGGCCATAAACTAAAATTGTTGGTAAGTTTTTATCGATAATTTTTTCTCCGTAAACAATAGGATAGCCTTCTGTTTCACAGATTTCAACATGGTCGCAACCCGCTTTTTCAAGACTAGATTTTACCACATCGGCAGTTTTTAAAACATCACCTTTATAAGCAGAATCAGCACTAATGGATGGTATTTTTAATAAATCGATAAGCTCGTTTAAAAAACGATCTTTATTCGCTTCGATATAAGATTGAATGGTTTGCATAATTAAGAATTCGGTTTGTAACAAAAATAAGAATTATAAGATGGATAAGAGAGGCTGTACACAACTTTAAGTTTTATTTTACAGCGCTTTTTTTAGTTTTTTACAGGTTAAAAATCTGATTGTAAGTCCCTCATTCTATAGAATGCGAATAAAAATGTGAAATTCTTTAAAAACTTAAAAATTTAATATTTGTATATTAAAACTATTGTTTATATTTGCATCCCAATTATAATTGGAAGTTGCAGGCGTGGTGGAATTGGTAGACACGCTAGACTTAGGATCTAGTGCCGCGAGGTGTGAGAGTTCGAGTCTCTCCGCCTGTACAGAGTAAAAAAGCTAACTTTAACGAGTTAGCTTTTTTTATTTCTACTTTTTAAGGCTGTACATAATTCACAGGGTCTTAGCAGACTTACAGTACTAAGGTTAAAATTGCATAGATATTAGGTAAGCGACTTGGTTTTAATTCCGGTTGATCTATGGAAATTTGCCCCTTGGAATACACAATACAAAAAACGATTTATGAAAGAAGGATTTTCTAATAAAAAAGCATTGTTATCCTTAGCAATTGGTGGTTTTGGAATAGGACTTACCGAATTTGTGATTATGGGCATTTTACCCAATGTGGCCCATGCTCTAAACATAACAATTCCAGAGGCAGGCCATTTTATATCGGCTTACGCGTTAGGGGTTGTTGTTGGGGCGCCTTTATTAACCAGTTTTAGTCATAAACTTCAACCTCATCGTATGCTATTGCTGCTTATGGTTTGGTTTACGGTATTTAATACGCTTTCGGCATTTTCTGCAAATTATAATATGCTATTGGTGATGCGCTTTTTATCGGGGCTTCCACATGGTGCTTTCTTTGGAGTTGGGGCTGTCATTGCGGGGAAATTAGCAAAGAAAGGCAAGTCGGCTCAGGCTATTGCAATGATGTTTTCAGGATTAACTGTAGCTAATGTTATTGGCGTTCCTATAGGAACCTATTTAGGAAATCAGTACCATTGGAGTGCTTCTTTTCTTATGGTTGGTGTTGTAGGGTGTATCACCTTAGCAAGTATTTTTTATTGGATGCCTCAGTTTGAAAAAGAAGAGAAAGCCCCTCAAAATAGCGATCATAAAGGATTAAAGAATCCTGAGCTTTGGGCATTGATAGCACTGACCACAATTGGGACCGGCGGTTTTTTTGCTTGGTACAGTTACATTGCGCCCTTACTTACAGATGTGGCTCATTTTTCTGAAAATGTGGTAAGTTATGCCATGATACTAGCGGGGTTAGGGATGTTTATTGGTAATTTTTTAGGTGCGAAAATGGCCAATGCGTTTACGCCGTTACGCGCTGTAATGATTAGTCTTTTGGGAATGGCTTTCATTTTAGTTGTGAATTCATTTTTGGCCTCTAACGCGGTCTTAGCGTTGCTACTAACCTTCCTCATCGGGTTAATTGCTTTTAGTATTTCTACGCCAATACAAATGGCTATTATTAATACGGCTAAAGGTGCCGAGATGTTAGGTTCTTCTATGAATCAAAGTGCCTTTAACATGGGGAATGCCATGGGCGCTTATTTGGCGGGATTGCCAATTGCTTTTGGTCATAGTGTTACCTCATCGTCTCTTGTTGGGGCCTCATTAGCGTTTTCTGGAGCCGTCATAGCGATTACTATTTTGATGTATAGGAAACAGAAACAAAGAAAAAAGGATAATATGTTATGTGAATCTCATTCCTAATAAAAGTCATTAGACGTTCCTTATCTGTATGAGGAAAGAATAAAAAAAGAGCTTCCTAATGGAAGCTCTTTTACTTTTGTGTTAGGTTATTACCCTTATAACTTTATAAGCTTTGAGGTTAAGGTCTGTTGGTTGCTGTTTTCAATTTTTACAAGATACACACCAGATTTTAAGCTTGAAATATCAAAACTATCCGTTTGTGTAAATTGCCCTTGAAACGCCTTTACACGTTTTCCGGTTAAGTCATAAATCTCAACTTGAGAGACATTCACGTTAATGCTAAAAGCATTTGATGTTGGGTTAGGAAACAACTGGAAGCTCATGGCTTCAACTTCATTAATACTTAAGGCATTTGAAGCTTTATTACCTAAAATTCTAAATTGACCCGCAGGAATTGTAATGGAGGTCTCACTGTTGCTCACGGTTGTAGTTACTGTTGCATCCATTAAATCATACCACGTTGCGGTAAGTCCACTTGGGAAGTTTGTCGGTACCGTTTGAGAGACCACATCAAAATTAGCCAAGATGATAACATGGTTTAATTCAGAATTAGGAATTGAAGTATCAAAAATGTCAATTCTAGGGGTGAAATTTCCTGAGGTCATGCTGTAATCCCCTTCAAACACTGGTTCTTCTGTTTTAAGAGCATGGAATTTAGACCAATCGTTATAAATTTCGCTTCTTAAAGCATCCGTAATCCAGTTATTCGTCCATTGTGGTTGTGGCTTTGTAGAGAGCTTACATCCATCGTTATTATAACTGCCGTCGCTACAGGTAAAAATTGATAGGTCCATACCTAAGTCTCCAAAATGCCAAATCATTTTAGGTCCTGGGATGAGCACGCTTACAGCACCTAAAGCAGACATTCTTGATAAGGCTGTATTTAAATTTTGCACGTTATGGCTTGCTGTACTTGTATTTCCGTAAGCGATATTCTTGTACATAAGGCGTTCCTCATCATGACTTTCAGCATAACCAACAACGCGAGGTCCATTAAATCCGGTATGAGCATTATGTCCCATACGGTTGATGTTTTTATTACCACTTTGCGCCATTGTTAATTCACTGTAAGGCGAATTCATAATGCCCCACATCATTACACCTTTCCCTTCATCTAATCGGTAATTAGCCCATTCTTTTTCTTCGTTATCAGAACCTAAATGTTCAAAAATAACATAGTGATCAGGGTCTACAGCCCACGAGTGGTCAGCGTATTCTTTTAGCACATCAACACGGTCTTGTTGGTAACTTCCGGTACAACCTTCATCACCGTATTCCGAACCATTACCACAATTTTGTGTAAAACCTTTGGTTAAATCCCAGCGGAAACCATCAATTTTGTATTCTTCAATCCAATAAGAAACCACTTGTTTTACGTAGTTTTTAGTATAGGTAGAACTGTGATTAAAATCGTTTCCAACACTGTAAGAGTGTGTAGGAAGTTCATTAAAATAAGGGTTTTCTGAAGAAGGCGCCCCCCAACCATCTCCATCAGGATCGTTCATCCACATTCTTACCATTGGATTTCTTCCGTAGGCATGATTAAAGGCAATATCTAAAATGACGGCTATTCCGTTTTGATGAAAAACGTCTACTAATTCTTTGAATTTTTCTTGACTGCCATAAAATTTATCAAGCGCCATATGAAAAGCGGTGTTATAACCCCAACTCTCATTACCTTCAAATTCCATTATTGGCATTAATTCAATAGCATTGATGTTCAGGTTTTTAAAATAATCCACTTTATCAATTAAATCTTGAAAATTTCTATCGGCATCAAAGTCTCTAATTAAAACTTCATAAATAATTAAATCTTCTTTATTGGGTTTGCTAAAATCAGTCACTTGCCAATCATAGGCCGTTTGCCCCGTTTGTAAAACGGTAACTTCAAAGTTTTGACCAGCAGGATAGGCAGGTCTGTTTGGGTAAGACGTTTCAGGAATATAGGCATCATCAAAAGGTGATAACACTAAGACCGAATAAGGGTCTGCTACCTTTACTAAAGATGGTGAATTTGCAATAGGTGTGGCATCTCCTACCCAATATTGGTAAGTTTCAATTTGTTGAGGTGTTAAGCCGGTAAGCTCTAACCAAAATTGATCAGTGCCTGGGTTTTTATACATCGCATAGGCACTAGTGGCTTCCCAATTATTAAAACTACCAACCACATAAACAAAATCTTTGTTTGGTGCTGTTAAGACTAAAGTTGCTTTAGTAGCATCTGTAGCGTCGTAATTAATACCATCTTTTAATCCAGAAGACAGCGCCTGTTCTGTAGTGTTATTAACAATGATTGTGAAGGTTTTTGTAATGCTTACCCCATCTTGGGTCACCACTAATTCACAAGATTGATTTTCTGTTAAGTTGCTAAAATAATACCCATTATAAAATGTAGTATTGTTTTGTGTGTGTATGCTAACACCATTGGCAAACAACTCATAATCTGCTGGTCCGCCTGTGTTTTGTGCTAAAATCTGTGTATTTGCGCCATTATCAACCACTACAATACCATTTGCATTAGTTGATGGGTTAATCATATTCACCTGAAAGGCCCCAATATTATAAACGAAATTGCTACAACCTGAAGCTTTTAGCTCTTGGTTGCCAGCGGCATTTCGGAATACCATTCCCATTTTAGTAACTGTAGATTCTTGTTCCGTTGTTAAATTGAAATAGGTATTAGGTGTGAAGGTGATACTCCAAGTACCGTCGTTGTTATTGCTCATTTCGCCAATGCCATCATCTTCGCCCCAGTTTCCAACCACGGCAATACCATATTCATCGTTATCGTCACCAACACCTAAATGGGCATAGACTTTAGTTGGGTTACTAATGCTGTTACAATCCGTGTCTGTACTATTAAGATCTACAGTAAGAGTTACAGGTTGATCTATGAGTATTGGACTAGGATTGGTGGTTACTTGTGCTAAGGCCAATAGCGGCAGTAGTACAAATAAATAGAGTAAGTGCTTTTTCATAATATTTTAGATATCTAAAAAAAGGCTATGAGTATTCATAGCCTTATTTGTTTGTTAAAATGATATTATTCTACAGGGATAAGAATGTATCCACCGTCAAGGTCGTTAAACCAAACATCATAAGTTCCTGCAGAAACCGGAATGTTTGCACCATCTTGAGTTCCAAATCCACTTATTGCAGTTGTGCTTCCCCAGTTTACAGCCCAATCATTATCGGCTCTAAACTTTAGTTCACCGTCTACAAACTCAACACCGGTAGCACTCCAAATGTGGCTATCAAAAGAAGATTGCGTTAAATCTGTATCAGCATCCCAACCTCCAGGAGTAGAGTCTCCTATCATACTAACTGTAGTATATGTTGCGGCCGCTGAAGCATCGTAATCCACTAAGGTATACGTCATGTCATCAATGTTGATGTTGAATTCGTAATACCCATCTGCAGCGATTGCGAATGCAGAAGGATCACTTCCTGAACCATCGTTTACAGCTGCTTCTCCTGGGTTTTCTCCAGCACCCCATTGTGGTTGCCATTGTCCTAAAGTTTCTAATAATTTAAAACCTTCACCACCGCCTACAAAGAAACCTTTATAGGTGTACATGTTAGTGTTATCAGCATGTCTTATTAAGGCTGGGTTGTTGTTGTTTTCACTCCATCCTGGAGCTGTAGCATCACCAACTAAAAATAAATTTAATAAAGGCTCTTCTACAACACCACCATCACCTTCAATTAATTTTAAATTTAAGGCTTGCATATCAGAAACGATTTCTAAAGCAGCATCGGTACCAATGGTTGCTCTTACTCTAAAGTAAACACTTCCTGTATTTGGCATATCTTCTGTAGTGGCATCGTTATCTAATCCTGCTTCTTCAGCATAATCTAATAATTCCCCAATCGTTACAGCATATGAGTTTTCTGCTGTAGTTCCTACAACTTCCATATCTGTAAAATCTCCAGAAATCGATTTTTGTAATTCGTAATTAATGCTAGTTTCAACATCAAAGTCAGCATCATTCCATGTAAAACGCTCTCCAAGGTTTCCAGAGGCAGAAGGAATTAATACATATTCTTCTAAAAAGGAATTAGTGAAGCTTAGTTCCCCGGCAGGTTGTGCCGTATAGGTTAAGCTGTCGTCACTCTCACAGGCATTGAAACCAATGGCAGCAAGTAATAGTAAGGCTATAAGTTTTATTGTTTTCATAGTGTTGTTGTTTATATTAGTATCCGTCGTTTTGAATTAAATTAGGGTTGGTTGAAATGGTATTTGTTGGAATTGGGAATACGCTTCTATAAGCATCTACCGCCGTACCATTAGCTTGGTTTCCTTTAAATGGCCATAAATAAGCATTTGTAGTAAAGTAATTGTAACGAATTAAATCGGTACGTCTTTGACCTTCCCAATACAATTCTCTTGAACGCTCATCAAGTACAAAGTCTAAAGTTAAATCTCCAGAAGTGATATTACCACTCGTATTACCATAACCTCTTTCTCTTAATTCGTTTATTTTATCTACTGCTGTACTAATGCTACCACCGCCACCTCTTAAGTGGGCTTCTGCATAGTTTAAGTAAATTTCTGCTAAACGAATTACAGGTAAATCCGTATCTACAAAGTCACCACTACTATCGCTTCCTTGGTTTCCGTTAGAATCGATGTTTTTAAATTTGGTTACCGCATAACCTTCTGCAAAAGGAGGGATGCTACCAATCTCTAAACTTTGTCCGTCTGTATAGAACATGCCTCTATTGTCTCCAGCAGCTTCAATAGCTTCGAAACTATAGGTTAGTGTAGCTAAATTAAGAGTTACAAGATAGGTTCCTGCAGTTACAGTGATGTTTTCACCACCTGCTTCTAACGAGCCGTCTGCACCATTGTCTCCGTAGTTGTTACCCCAATTTTCATTGAATCTAAACTTTAATTGACCATCAGCCAATGTAATGTAGATTTGGTATACGTCCGTTGAGGTTTCGTACATTTCAACATCTTCATCACCCCATTCGTTAAGATCTCCAACAAGACCCCAATCTGATAGTGATCCGCCTAATTGACTGTTTAAAGTAGGGACATCAATCTCAGAACTTTCAAATTTTTCAACCAAAGCTTTAGTGGTTCTTAGACCTCCCCAGCCTCCGTTAATTCCTAAACTTAAAGGATCCATACTTCCACCTGTAGCAGCGTGTACTAAAAATGTAGACCCTCCATAAGTTTGTGATTGAATACCATCAAAGTTTAAAGCGAATATAAATTCTTGTTGTGCACCGTTGGTATCGTTATCAGCAAGGAACAATTCGTCATAAGCATTTCCGTTACCATTAGCGTCATTCATATTAATACTGTACGAAGAATTTAATACATGCTCTGAATAAGTAACACATTCTGAATAACGTGGAGTTCCCGTCCATACTTCAGCATTTAAATAAAGCTTCGATAATAAAGCCCAAGCAGCGACTTTATCTACACGTCCGTATTCATTAGAATCTAAAAGTAAATCTTGAATCTCTAATAATTCAGACTCTACAAAATCGAATAATTCTGTTCTAGAACTTTGTGACGGTAAGTCTGTAGTAATTTGAGTGACTAAAGGCACATTAGCGTAAAAGTCAATTAAGTTGTAATAAGCAAAAGCTCTTAAAAAACGGGCTTCAGCAATAAAGGTCTGTGCTTCGGCATCTGGTAATGCAGAGGCATTTTGAATAAACGCATTAGTAAACGACACTTCTTGCGCTAAACGCAGGTACATGGCTCCGGTAAAGTCATTTCCTGCAGACCAGTATAATCCGTGTAAATCTGGTAAACCAGCATCTCCCCATCCTACAACGGCGTGGTCTGTGGTTAACTCATTAAGATTAAAAAGCATACGTGTATACTGTGAGAATCCTTCATCAATACCAGAGATATCAGGTTGTCCTGAAGGACCTTGTTGTCCTGTTAGCGCTAAACTCGCGTAGAGTTTGGCTAAGGCTTTCTTAGCTTCGGTTGTATTAACAAATACATCCTGTTCTGTAAAACTATCTGGATCAATAGGATCTTGATCTAAATCATCATGACATGCGGTCATAAATAATGAGATAGTTACAATAAAAATTATATATTTCATTCTATTTTTCATAATTCAAACTTTTTTAAAAATCAACGTTGACTCCAAATACAAATGATCTTGGTCTTGGATAGAAGTTGCTATCAATACCTCCAGTGATTTCTGGGTCTAAGCCTTTATAATCTGTAATTGTAGCCACGTTTTGAACCGAGCCGTAAAGTCTTACAGAAACATCCTTAATGGCTTGATCTAAAGTGTAACCTAATGTAATGTTGTCTATTTTAAAGAAAGAAGCTTCCTCAATATAGTGACTACTTAAAAAGGTGTTTTCATTAGATTGACTTACAAAACCGTTTTCTAAATAACTCGCATGGATGTTTGTTAAAAAGTTATTGGTTGTTGGAATGATACCATCTAAGTAAGAATTTCCAGCAGCTACATCATTATAAGCATAGTTTCCGATGTTGGCTCTAGTCACTACAGATAGATCCCATTTTTTATAACTTAAGTTGGTGTTTAATCCCATAATAACATCAGCGTAAGGGTCTTTATAGATGTATTTATCCGCATCGTTTATAACGTTGTCGCCGTTACGATCTACAAAAGCACCTTCAATTGGTTTTCCGTTGTTATCGTATACTTGTTGAAAAACGTAGAAGCTATAAGGCGCTTCACCTTCAGTATGTAATTGTACGTTGTTACCAACACCTCCACTGATACCTCCAGTTTCTTGATCGAATGGAAGGCTTGTAATTTCATTGTCATTAAATGCAATGTTGTAGCTTAAAGACCATTCAAAATCATCTGTTCTTACAGGAACTAGGTTTAAGGCAAATTCAAACCCTCGGTTTTGCATATCGCCAATGTTCTTTTCAATAGCTGAACCAAAGTTTGTAAATGGATCTACAGAAGCAGAGGCAATTAAATCTTTAGTTTGTTTTTGGTACACATTTACAGAACCAGAAACTCTTCGGTTAAAGAAACTGTAATCTAAACCAACGTTTAAGGTGTTACCAATTTCCCATTTTAAGTTTTCATTTAATGGGTCTGGACGGTAGGTTTGGTAGAATGCGTTTCCAAATTGGTAGTTTGCTGTAGACTGACTACCTGTATAACGGGTTAAGAATAAATAATCTCCTAAACCATTAACGTTACCAACTTCACCATAACCTAATCTTAATTTTAACTCATTTATATTGTTGCTGTTTGATAAGAACTCTTCATTATGTAAATTCCAAGCTAAAGCAACAGAAGGGAAATAGCCCCAACGATCATCTGGATTTAATTTAGAAGATGCATCGGCTCTTAACGTTGCAGTAACTAAATACCGACCGTCATAATCATAGTTTAAACGTCCGAAGTAAGACAGGAGTACATTTTTAGACTTATCAATAAACTCAAAGTCGTTACCATCTTCTTCCGCTTCACTGTCATAACTATAGTTGTCATATTGAAAAGACTGGTAAGAATACCCTGCTACGGCAGTGATGTTGTGAATATCGTTAATGGATTTATTATAGGTTAAGTACGCATCAAATAACTTGTTCGTTGAGTTATTGGTGTACGTGCTACGCGATCCATTCCAAGTTAAATCTGAAGTTGGTATAAGTTCTGATACTAAAGTTCTACCATGACTGTTAGCTTTATCGATACCGGCACTTACAGTTGCTGTAATATCGCTAAAGAAATGAAGCTTATAATCGGCTTTACCGTTTAAAATAAGACGTCTAACCTCTGAGCTATCATCATTTAAGTTTAATAAAGCTACTGGGTTTGTTCCTGCTAAATTAGGTTGCTGTCCTGTTGAACTATCAATCCAAGAAAAATAACCACCATATTGCGAGTTAGGATCGTAAACAGCTTGTGTAGGATCGTAGTTATTCGCACTAGAAATGGCACCACGATTGGCGAAAAAGTTTTCAGTGTAGTTCCCTCTAGCGGTAAGATCTATCTTTAAGTGATCGTCAAATAATCTTGGTGATAAGTTTAACGAAGCTGTTGTTCTTTGAAAGTTATCACGTTTTAAGGTTCCATCATGATCAGAATGTCCTAAAGACACACGCATTGGAACACCGTATAAACTACCTAAAGCACTAAAAGAGTGATCTTGACCAAAAGCGGTTTGGTAAATCTCATCTTGCCAATCGGTATTTGCATTTCCTAAAAGGCCAATTGTAGTAGCATCGGCTCCAGGGTGCGTGTTAACGATACTTCTAAATTGGTCAGCATTTAAAACGTCTACACGGTTTACAGCGGTACGTACCGTAGTAGAACTTGTGGCGTTGAATCTAAATTCAGAGTCTTTACCTTTTTTAGTCGTAATCATAATTACACCATTGGCAGCTCGTGATCCATAAATAGAGGTTGCAGAGGCATCTTTTAATACCGTCATGCTTTCAATATCATTTGGATTGATAAGGTTTAATGGGTTTCTAGATCCGGCTACACCACCTTGGTCTAATGGAATACCATCTAAAACGATAAGCGGATTGCTCGATAAGGATAAAGATCCATTACCTCTAATCACAATATTCTGACCATCTCCTGGAGATCCACTTGATGAGGTTACAGAAACACCGGCTATTTTACCTGATATTAATTGTTGAGCAGACACTAATGGTCCTTGGTTAAAATCTTCAGCTTTTAATAAATCGGCTGCACCTGTTAAATCGTCTTTCTTTACAGAGCCATAACCAATAAGAACCACTTCTTCTAATTGAGCGGGATCTTCTGCTAGGACTACATTAATTGGCGTTTGGCCATTAAAGACGATTTCTTGTGTCGTATAGCCGACATACGAAATCACTAATATCTCTCCTTGACTTACTTCTAGTGCGTAATTACCATCGAAATCTGTCGATGTTCCTCGGGAGGTTCCCTTAATTACAACATTTACACCAGGTAGAGGCATGGCGTTTGCTTCATCTGTAACGGTACCAGTGACAGTTGATTGTGCCATCAAGGATGCTGGTAGTATTAAGAGACAGAATAGTAAAGCATTTAAAATTGTTTTCATACAATGTGTTTAAGTTAATTGCTTAGTTAATTAGTTTATATTTTCACTTCTCGGGTTAAATCTATGTAAATTTAATGTGAATACGTGAGTAAAAAATATGATGAAAGTCACGAAAACGTTTTCGTGTTAAAAACTTTTCCCGAATATTAACATTCTCAAGATATTTAACAAAAACTGAGCATCTTATATTAAAAAGATGTAAAAATTACGAACTCCAAAATTCTAAAATTTAAAATCCACTTATTTTAGTTGTATCTTAGCTACGATTATTTAGACCTCTATGAAACGAAAAATTACCTTAAAACAAATCGCCAGAGAACTTGATGTCTCTATTTCTACTGTCTCTAAAGCCTTGCGGAATAGTGCCGAAATTAGTGATGATACCAAACAGAAAGTTCAGGCCTTTGCGAAACTCTATAATTACAAACCTAATAATATTGCTTTAAGTCTTAAAAACCGAAGAACCAATACCATTGGGATTATTATTCCTGAAATTGTACACCATTTTTTCTCTAAAGTGATTAGTGGCGTAGAATTGGTGGCTAATAAAAGAGGGTATAATGTTATTGTTGGTTTGTCTAACGAGTCTTTTTCTAAGGAAGTAATTAATATGGAAATGCTCGCCAACGGCAGTATTGATGGGTTTGTACTGTCTATGTCTAAGGAAACTTTAAAATTACAAGACTACCATCATTTTAATGAAACCATGACGCAGGGGATGCCTATAGTGATGTTTGATCGTGTGGTTTCTGATGTAAACTGTGATAAAGTTATTGTAGATGATTTTAATGGCGCTAAAAAAGCGGTCAGAAAATTAATAGATAATGGGTGCCAATCTATTGCTTTAATTACTACCGAAGATTACGTGAGTGTAGGGAAATTAAGAACACAGGGGTATTTAGAAGCCTTGGAAGAGCATGGCATTATTCCGAAAGCCGAATTAATTCTAAAAATCGACGAATCTTTAGATTATGAAGCCCATATGGAAGCGCTTGAAAGTGAAATTGAACACTTATTTAAGTCTAATCCGAACTTAGATGGCGTATTTGCGGTAAATGAAATTTATGCGTTATTGGCTATGAAAATTGCACGTCGTTTAGGGCACGATGTTCCTAATGATGTTCAGGTTATTGGCTTTACAGATGGCGTCTTGTCTAAGCATGCAACCCCGAGTCTCACTACGGTAAGTCAACATGCACAACAAATGGGAGAAAAGGCTGCAGAGCTATTAATTGATAAATTAGAAAAAGAATTTAACAGTGCCGATGAGGTTTTTCAAACCGTCGTGATTACCACGGATTTGGTGGAGCGCGAATCTACCAAATAGAAATTTATTATTGCCGTTTTAAAATCTTTTATATCTTTGTGGCATAATCAAAACTTATATTTTCACTTCTCACTGAAATAAGTTTTGATAAGCTAAGCTTGTCAGAATAGTATTAATATTAATATACTATTTAATGGAAAAGCGTAGATTAAGTTTCTGGCAAATCTGGAACATGAGTTTTGGATTTCTAGGAATACAGATGGGTTTCGCCCTTCAAAATGCCAACGCAAGTAGAATACTTCAAATTTTCGGAGCTGATGTTCATGAACTGTCATGGTTTTGGATCATTGCACCTCTTATGGGACTTATTGTTCAGCCTATTGTTGGGCATTATAGCGATAAGACTTGGGGAAAATTTGGCCGTAGAAAACCTTATTTTCTAATCGGTGCAATTTTAGCGTCTATAGGTTTAGTGCTTATGCCGCAAGCGGATATGTTTATTGCCTTTTTGCCAGCACTTTGGGTGGGGGCAGGAATGCTAATGATCATGGATGCTTCGTTTAATATTGCTATGGAGCCATTTCGTGCTTTAGTCGGTGATAACCTTAGAACCGATCAGCGTACAGCAGGGTTCAGTATTCAAACGGCCTTAATTGGGTTTGGTGCTGTTATAGGGTCTTGGTTACCTTATGCTTTAGCAAATTGGTTTGGTGTTTCTAACCAAACCGAAGCAGGAGCCGTGCCTGCAAATCTTATTTGGTCGTTTATTATTGGCGCATTAATATTGATCATTTCAATATTAGTTACCGTCATCACGACGAAAGAGTATTCTCCTGAAGAAATGCATGCTTTTGATCAAGAACATCCGGAACATGATGGTCTTGAAGTGTCTGAGGACGAAAAATCAAGTCTTTTAGATATTCTAGACGATTTTAAGCAAATGCCAGTCACCATGCGCCAACTGAGTTGGGTCCAATTCTTTTCTTGGTTTGGACTCTTCGGAATGTGGGTTTTTGCAACCCCGGCCATTGCGCAGCATATTTATCACTTACCACCTACAGATAGTAGTAGTTCTACGTATCAAGATGCCGGGGATTGGGTAGGGATTCTTTTCGGAATCTACAATCTAGTTTCGGCCTTTTACGCCTTTGCCTTACCGTATATCGCTAAGAAAATTGGACGTAAGCGTACCCATGCCATCTCTTTAATTATTGGAGGTATTGGTTTGCTTTCGGTCTATGTAATGCCCGATGAAAATTGGCTTATTGTTTCTATGATTGGTGTAGGTATTGCGTGGGCTAGTATTTTGGCTATGCCATACGCTATTTTAGCAGGCTCTATTTCTCCAAAAAAGATGGGGGTTTACATGGGGATTTTTAACTTCTTTATTGTCATACCTCAAATTATCAATGCCCTTATTGGTGGGCCACTCGTAAAATATGCTTACGGCGATCAGGCCATATTTGCCTTAGTGATCAGTGGGGTCAGCTTTTTAATCGCTGCAGCTTTAGTTTCAAAAGTAAAAGACGTTGATGACGTCATTCAAAAATAAAAGTAAATGAACAAAAAAGGATTCATATTCGATTTAGATGGTGTCATCGTAGATACTGCAAAATATCATTTTTTAGCTTGGCAAAAGTTAGCTAAAGGCTTAGATATCAATTTTACAGAAAAAGAAAACGAACAATTAAAAGGGGTAAGCCGCGTGCGGTCTTTAGAGAAAATCTTGGCCTGGGGAAATAAAACTATTTCAGACCAGCTGTTTCAAGATTTAATGGGGAAAAAGAACGAAGAGTACTTAGGCTACATCGCAGAAATGGATGAGAGTGAAATTCTTCCCGATGTACCTAGAGTTTTACAGTACCTCAAAACTAATAAGCAACCTATTTCTTTAGGCTCAGCAAGTAAGAATGCAAGAACCATTTTAGAGCGTGTTCATATTATTTCAGACTTTGATGCCATTGTAGATGGTAACGATGTGTCTAAAGCAAAACCCGATCCTGAGGTGTTCTTAATTGCCGCTAAAGAAATTAACATGAAACCCGAAGACTGTATTGTTTTTGAAGATTCAGTAGCTGGTGTAGAAGCGGCCAATGCGGCTAATATGATTTCTATAGGGATTGGAAGCAAGGATGTTTTAGGACATGCCGATTATGTGTTTAACGACTTCACTGAGATGTCTGACGATTTCTTAAAATTTTTAATTGAATATTAATAAAAATAAACGTCTCAATAGAGGCTACTAAAATAGTATACTAATGAATCTAGATTATATCATACCAAACAATTGGTCAATCTTAGAAGAAGGATTCGATCCTCAACAAGTTAAGGCATCAGAAAGTTTATTTAGCATCGGTAATGGTGCCATGGGACAACGTGCTAATTTCGAAGAAAACTACTCTGGTCCTACTTTTCAGGGGAGCTATATCGCAGGGGTCTATTACCCTGATAAAACCAAAGTAGGCTGGTGGAAAAATGGATATCCAGAATATTTCGCTAAAGTTTTAAATGCACCGAGTTGGATTGGGATTAACGTGTCTGTTAATGGCGAAAGTTTAGATTTACATACGTGTAAAGCGGTAGAGGACTTTAAGCGCGAATTGAATATGAAAGAAGGTTGGTTGTCTCGAAGTTTTACAGCTACACTTCCTAATGATATTACTGTTAAAGTTGAAGCGAAACGTTTTTTAAGTCTAAAACGCGATGAGTTAGGTGTTATCCATTACGCCGTTACGCCTTTAAATACGGATGCTGAAATTACTTACCAACCTTATATAGATAGTGGTATTACTAATGAAGATACCAATTGGGATGATAAATTTTGGGATACTTTAAAGATTTCTAAAGATGGTGAAAAAGCCTTTATTGAGGCTAAAACCATGAAGACAGAATTTTACACCTGTACCTTTATGGAGTCGCAATTGTTTAGTAATGGTAAGCCTATTGAAGTAGCCTCTAAAGTAGAGGAAACAGACACTACGATTGCGTTTTCATACACGTATAAGGTGGCTAAAGGTGAGGCTTATACCATTCATAAATTTGGAGGCTACACTGTAGATCGTAATCACGATAAAAACGAATTGATTACCGTAGCTTCAGAAGTTTTAAAAGCGGCTAAGTCTGTTGGGTTTTCAGAATTATTAGAAGAGCAAAAACAAGCTTGGGCTCAGATTTGGGACATGGCAGACATTACCATTGAAGGTGATGTTAAAGCGCAACAAGGAATCCGATTTAATATTTTCCATTTAAACCAAACGTATTTAGGAACGGATAAAACCTTAAATATTGGTCCAAAAGGATTTACTGGCGAAAAGTACGGTGGAAGTACCTATTGGGATACCGAGGCTTATTGTATTCCATTTTATATGGCAACCAAAGACCAAAGTGTGGCTAGAAATTTATTAGCCTATAGACATAATCACTTGCAAAAAGCAATTGAAAATGCCGAAAAACTTGGGTTTAAAAATGGAGCGGCTTTATATCCAATGGTAACTATGAATGGAGAGGAATGCCATAACGAATGGGAAATTACCTTTGAAGAAATCCATAGAAATGGGGCCATTGCCTTTGCTATTTTTAATTATTATAGGTTTACTAACGATTACAGTTATATTCCAGAAATGGGCCTAGAAGTGTTAATTGGTATCGCGAGATTCTGGCACCAAAGAGCAACTTTTTCAGCGGATAAAAATAAATATGTTATCCTAGGTGTTACCGGACCTAACGAATATGAGAATAACATAAATAATAATTTCTATACCAATTATATTGCTCAGTGGTGTATTAAATATGCGGCTGAAAATATTGAAAAAGTAGAGGCTGAATACAGTTCAGACTATACCCGTATTATGAATAAGGCTAAACTGTCTAAAGCGGAAGTGCAAGAGTGGTTAGAGGTAGCAAATAATATGTATTTCCCATTTTCAGAAACACACAATGTTTACTTACAGCAAGACGGCTTCTTAGATAAAGAACTTATTACTGTGGCAGATTTAGACAAGTCACAGCGCCCAATTAACCAGAAATGGTCTTGGGATCGCATTTTAAGATCGCCTTATATTAAGCAAGCGGATACCTTACAAGGGATGTATTTCTTTGAAGATCAGTTTTCAATGGAAGAGTTAGAACGTCATTTTGATTTTTATGAACCATTTACTGTTCATGAGAGTTCATTATCGCCTTGTGTTCATAGTATTCAAGCGGCAAAATTAGACCGTATGGAGCAAGCTTATACCTTCTATTTAAGAACCTCGCGTTTAGATTTAGACGATTATAACCATGAAGTACATGAAGGTTTACATATTACCTCTATGGCTGGAACTTGGATGAGTATTGTAGAAGGATTTGGAGGCATGCGTGTTAAGAATAACACCTTGTCTTTTGAGCCTAAAATACCACAACAGTGGGAAGGATACTCGTTTAAAGTGAATTTTAGACATCAAATTATTACCGTTAGTGTAAATCAGAATGAAACCCGTTTTGAATTGGCTGGTGATGAAGACTTACAGATTTTAGTTCATGGTAAGGAAATTACAATTAGCCCTAACAATTTAGTTACGGTTTAAATGGTTAGTGCTGATGTGAGGCTTTCTTTTAGCCTACATCATATATTTTAATATCCTACAAGGTTTTCTAAACCTTGTAGGTGTTTTTTCATTATTAAATGAAAGCAACTCATTTTTCAGTGCAGTGAAAGTCTAAATACCAATTATATGAATGCATTAAAACTTATAGGAATTGTTATAGGTCTTAGTCTTTTGTCTTGTACAGAAATGACTTCAAAACATCAAGTAAGCACTGAAAAAGTTACTGAAATAAAAAACGATATTCAACGTGTAGAGCCTCCACATTGGTGGGTGGGCTTTAAAAATAAAACCTTACAACTGCTCGTGCATCATCCTGAAATAGGAAATGCAACTCCTCAAATAAATTATACGGGCGTTTCAATAACAGCCGTGCATAAAGCAGAGAGTCCTAATTATCTGTTTTTAGATTTAGAGCTGGCTGAAAATACGCTTCCAGGTCAATTTAATATTACATTTCAATTTGAAGATCAACCCGATCTTGTTCAAACCTATACCTTAAAAGCAAGATCACAATCGGCAGAAGATTATGTGGGCTTTAAGAGTTCAGATGCTATTTACCTCATTACACCAGATCGTTTTGCCAATGCTAGCCCACAAAATGATACGGTAGAAGGATTGTTAGAACAAGGTGTTGATAGAGCCGATAATTATGCCCGTCATGGTGGCGATTTGCAAGGAATTACGGAACATTTAGATTATATAGAAGACCTAGGCTTTACGGCGGTTTGGCCTTGTCCTGTATTAACCAATGACATGCCTTCTGGCTCGTACCACGGTTATGCAATGACAGATTTCTATCAGGTAGATCCGCGCTTTGGTACTCTAGCCGATTATAAAGCATTAGCAGAAAATTTAAGAGGACGTCATATGAAACTTATTATGGATCAAGTGGCTAATCATTGTGGCTTACAGCATTGGTGGATGAAAGATTTACCGTTTAAAGATTGGGTGAATTATCAAGAAAATTACGAAAAATATAAGTCCGATTGGGATTGGAAAACGACCATAACTTCTAACCATAGACGTACCACAAATCAAGATCCATACGCTTCTAAAATAGATTATAAGGAAATGACTGAGGGATGGTTTGTGTCTGATATGCCCGACCTTAACCAACGCAACCCGTTTATGGCAACTTATATCATTCAAAATAGTCTGTGGTGGGTAGAAACATTGGGCTTAGGTGGTATAAGACAAGATACGTATCCTTACCCCGATAAAACGTTTATGGGTCAGTGGGCAGAGGCTATTATGACGGAATATCCCAATTTTTCAATCGTTGGGGAAGAGTGGAGTTATAATCCCTTATTAATTGGGTACTGGCAAAAAGGACATCATAATACCGATGGGTATCAATCTCATTTAAGTTCTACGATGGATTTTGCGATGCAAAAGAATATTATTGAAGCTTTAAATGAAGAAGAATCGTGGGACCAAGGACTTATTAAAATGTATGAAGGTCTCGCTAATGATTTTGCATACACGGCGCCAAAAGCGATAATGGCTTTTTTAGATAATCATGATAAAAGTCGGGTGTATACCGAACTCAATGGCGATCTCGAAAAAACGAAAATGGCCTTGAGTTATTTGTTAACCATGCCTAGAATTCCTCAAATTTATTACGGTACCGAAATTTTAATGGATGATTTTGATAATCCAGGAGATCATGGGCTTATCCGTACAGATTTTCCGGGCGGCTGGCATGGAGACCAAGTCAATGCTTTTACGGGCAAAGGTTTATCGACAGCACAGAAAGAGATGCAGTTGTTTTTAAAACAGATTCTTAATTATAGAAAGACGAGTATGGCCTTGCAAGAGGGGGAAACCTTGCATTTTGCACCTGAAAATGGAATTTATGTTCTAGCGCGTAGTGTGACTAATGAAACCGTAGTTCATATTATAAATAAGAATGAAAGTCCACAAGACTTAGAGCTCTCTCGATTTGAAGAGTTAGGACTTCAAGGGAAGACCTTGACCAATATTGTAACCCATGACAATATTGTTTGGGATAAAACCCTACAATTAAAAGCGAAAAGCAGTGTCATACTATCCTACAAGGTAGCAGAAAGCTTATAGTTTTAAAATCTATTTATGAGAAATTTACTTTTAATATTCAGCATAGCGTTATTTACGATTGCCGTAACGGCTCAAAATTCAGACCGTAGGTTTGAAGCCTTTACGTGGCATGAGGATAGCCAACCGACGGTAGTTGTTAATGATGGAGTTTATGTGTTTAAAGCGTATACTTCAGAAATCATAGAAACCACATTTATTCCAGAGGGCGAGGCGCGTAATACCAAGTCGCATGCCGTGGTGGCTAAGCCTGATTTTTCCATTTTTGAAGTTTCAGAAGCTGATAAAAGCATCACCATACGTACTGATGCCGTAAAGATCGTGATTACTAAAAGACCATTTCAGATTGCCTATTACTATAAGGATCAACCGCTAATTTCAGAAAAAAAAGGCTATGTCAAAAATGACAGTTTAGAAACCCTTGAATTTAATCTTACCAAAGATGAAGTCTTATACGGCGCCGGCGCAAGAGCTTTAGGAATGAACCGTCGCGGTCATCGCCTGCAACTTTATAATCGGGCGCATTATGGTTATGAAACGCATAGCGAATTAATGAATTATACCATGCCCGTCGTCTTATCTTCAAAACAATATATGCTCCATTTTGATAATGCACCAATCGGATTTTTAGACTTAGATAGTAAAGGCGATAATACTTTAAAATACGAAACCATTTCTGGGCGTAAAACCTATCAGCTTATTGTTGGAGATTCTTGGTATGATATTACGAATAATTACACCAAATTAACGGGGAGGCAACCCATGTTACCGCGTTGGGCATTGGGGAACTTTTCTAGTCGTTTTGGTTACCATTCTCAAGAGGAAGTGGAGATGACCATTCAAAAATTTAAGGATGAAGATATTCCTGTGGATGCTATTATTCTCGATCTATATTGGTTTGGTAAAACCCTTAAAGGTACGATAGGGAATTTAGAAGTGTTCCGGGATTCATTTCCGGATTTTGAAGGTATGGTAAAACGTCTTAATCGTAAAGGTGTAAAAACCATCACCATCACAGAACCTTTTGTGTTAACGACCTCTAAAAAATGGGATGAAGCGGTTAAAAAAGAAGTCCTTGCCACCGATAGCACAGGGCAAGCGGCGCAATACGATTTTTACTTTGGAAACACAGGGCTTATAGACATTTATAAACCAGAAGGCGAACAGTGGTTTTGGGACATTTATAAAAACATCCTTAATATGGGTGTTGCTGGCATATGGGGCGATTTAGGAGAGCCTGAGGTGCACCCCGATTGGGTACAACACCATACCGGTTCGGCTAATGAAGTTCATAATATTTACGGACACGATTGGGCACGTTTAATTTACGAAGGTTATCAGCGCGATTTCCCAAATACAAGACCGTTTATTCTTATGCGTGCAGGCTATTCCGGTTCTCAACGTTACGGCATGATTCCGTGGTCTGGTGATGTCAATAGAACTTGGGGAGGCTTACAAAGTCAGCCTGAAATTGCCTTACAAATGGGTATGCAAGGTTTGGCGTATATGCATTCGGATTTAGGTGGATTTGCAGGCGATAATTTAGATGATGAACTCTATGTGCGCTGGTTGCAATACGGTGTTTTTAATCCTGTGTTTAGACCACACGCTCAAGAAGATGTGCCTAGTGAACCCGTTTTTAGAAGCGAAAAAGCAAAAGCTTTAGCCAAAGAAGCCATTGAATTACGTTACAAATTGTTGCCTTACAATTACAACTTGGTGTATGAAAATAATCAATTTGGAAAACCCTTAATGCGTCCTCTGTTTTTTGAAGAATCCGATAATCCTGAATTATTCAACTATTCAAAAACCTATTTATGGGGAATTGACATTTTGGTGTCCCCAGTGTTAGAAGCAGAATTAACGGAACAGGAGGTTTATTTTCCGAAAGATCAGGTCTGGTTTGATTTCTATACCCATGAGAAAATTGAAGGTGGACAAACAAAAACGATTCAACTAAAAGAGAATTCCATCCCCACCTTTGTGAGGGCAGGGGCTTTTATTCCAAGCTCAGCGGGACTTCAAACCACATTAGATTATAAGGATACATTTTATGAGCTTCACTATTATTACGATGAAAGCATTACGACGAGTGCTCGAGATATTTATACAGATAATGGTTTAACACCTCAGCCTATAGCGGATGAGAACTACGAAATACTGAAATTTAAAATGCAGCAGGACGCTAAGCAATTAGAGTTTCATATTAATGATGTTATAGGAGAAAACACCAAAGCGAAGGACCGCGTATTTCAACTTATAATACATGGCCTTCAAGAAAAACCTCGAAAAGTACGTGTCGGAAAAAGCCGTGAATTTACTTGGATTGAAGCCACTAAAACCCTTCAGATTCCTGTAGAACGTCGTCCACATGAAAATACTGTAGTAAAAATTAAATTAAAAAAATAATCAGATGCAGATAAAAACTCTTAACGCTATGGCACTGGTTTTTGTGTTATTTTTAGCTTGTAAAAATGAAACCAAAGAATCAGATATGCAGCCCCAATTAAATAACACTAGCCTGAAAAAAGAAATGAAGAAAAAAGAAGTCGTGTATCAGGTCTTTACACGTTTATTCGGTAATACAAATACCAACAATAAACCTTGGGGAACTTTAGAAGAAAATGGGGTTGGGAAATTTAACGATTTTACGGATAAAGCCTTAAATGAAATTAAAGATTTAGGAGTGACGCACATTTGGTATACAGGTGTTCCGCATCATGATGTTATTACAGATTATACCGCATATGGTATTTCTAACGACGACCCAGATATTGTGAAAGGGCGTGCCGGTTCTCCTTATGCTGTTAAGGATTATTATAATGTAAATCCGGATTTAGCTAAAAATGTGGACCAACGTTTAGAAGAATTTGAAGCCTTAATTGCACGTTCTCATAAGGCCGGTTTAAAAGTGATTATTGATATCGTTCCTAATCACGTGGCACGGAACTATCAAAGTCTGACGAATCCTGAAGGAACGACGGATTTTGGTGCTGAAGATGATACCACAAAAACCTATGATGTTAATAACAATTTTTATTACAATCCTGGGGAAGCTTTTAAAGTTCCAGAATGGAAAAATGGCTACCAACCTTTAGGAGGGGAAGCCCATGTTATGGCTGATGGGAAATTTAAAGAAATACCTGCAAAATGGACAGGAAACGGCTCTAGAGCATCACAGCCCGATATGAACGATTGGTACGAAACCGTAAAAGTGAATTACGGGATTAGTCCTGATGGAGAAAAAGGTTATGACGAGTTACCAGAAGGGTTTGATAACGAAGATTACAAAAAACACTACGAATTTTGGAATGCTAAAACCGTTCCAAGTTCTTGGATAAAATTTAAGGATATTGCCTTGTATTGGACGGCAAAAGGAGTTGATGGTTTCCGTTATGATATGGCAGAAATGGTGCCTGTAGAGTTTTGGAGTTATATGAACTCACACATTAAAATGGAAAATCCAGACGCATTCTTACTCGCTGAGGTGTACAACCCGAGTTTGTATCGCGATTATATCCGTAAAGGAAAAATGGATTATTTGTATGATAAAGTCCAGTTGTACGATACCTTAAAACACGTGATGCAAGGCCACGGAAGTACGGATAACGTGCCGCCAATTTTAGACGATTTAAGAGATATTGAGCATCACATGCTTCATTTTTTAGAAAACCATGATGAGCAACGTATAGGAAGTCCAGATTTTGCAGGTCATGCAGAAAAAGGAAAACCAGCCATGGTAGTTTCAGCAACATCATCAACGGCACCAACCATGATTTATTTCGGACAAGAATTTGGGGAGCCAGGGGCAGAAGATTTAGGTTTTGGAGATCCAACACGAACTTCAATTTTTGACTACGGAAGTGTACCAAGTATGGTACGTTGGGTCAACGATAAAAAGTTTGATGGCGGACAGTCTACTCAAGAAGAAAAAGAACTTCGTGATTTTTACAAACGCCTGTTGAATTTCACTATTAATAGTTCGGCTTTAATGGGCGACTATCAAGATATTCAGCATTTCAACCAGCAACACACCGAATGGTATAATGATAAAGTACTGTCATTTGTCCGTTGGAGCTCTGATGAAAAACTGATTATCATTTCAAACTTCAATGCCGATAATACCTATGGATTTGAATTACAATTACCTGAAGATTTAGTTCAGAAATTAGAACTTACAGACGGTGAATATGAGGTAAAAGACCAATTGTATCAGCAATATACTTCAACATTAAAAGTTGAAACTGGCAAAGCGGAAGTAAGAATAGATATTAAACCTCTAGAGTCGTTTATTTTAAAAATTAAATAAAGTCTAGTCCTCGCAGGTTTCAAAACTCTAGCAGGACGTAAAACAAAGTAAGTCCTAGCAAGTTTTATAACCCTAACAGGACATAAGCAAAGTAAGTCCTCGCAGGTTTCAAAAACCTAGCAGGATGTAATCAAAGTAAGTCCTAGCAGGTTTCAAAAACCTAGCAGGACATTCAATATAAAAACCAATCGTCACTACGATTAAACATAATCGGCAAGATTTCACAACCCTTGTCGGTTTTAAAAAATTGATTTAACCAAAATAAAGAGCCCCACATTAGTGGGCAAAATATATATGAAAAAACTATTTTTATTAACCTTAATCCTAATCGCTTTGAGTTGTAAAAACAATGATACGGAACACAAGGTTGCTGTTGCAGAGCCAGAACAAACTATTGAAACACCTTTTGTTTGGGAAGGTGCTAACCTCTATTTTTTATTAACGGATCGGTTTAATAATGGAGATCCTACTAACGATGTTAATTTTGATAGGACAGAAACTCCAGGGAAATTGAGAGGTTTTGAAGGGGGAGACCTTAAAGGTATTACTCAAAAAATTAAAGAAGGCTATTTTACCGATTTAGGCATTAATGCCATATGGATGACGCCGATTGTAGAGCAAATTCATGGTGGTACTGATGAAGGTACAGGCTTAAGTTATGGATTTCATGGCTATTGGACTAAAGACTGGACGGCTATTGACCCTAATTTTGGAACGAAAGCAGATTTACACGAATTGGTAAAAGAAGCCCACGCAAAAGGGATAAGAATTGTTTTAGATGCTGTGATTAATCACACAGGACCTGTAACGGAAAAAGATCCGGTATGGCCAGAAGAATGGGTAAGGACAGACCAGCAATGTTCATATGATAATTATGATAATACCATTAGCTGTACTTTGGTTGCAAATCTTCCGGATATAAGAACAGAGCGTAATGAGGATGTCGATTTACCACCGCAATTAGTGGCTAAATGGAAAGCTGAAGGACGCTATGAACAAGAGGTTAAAGAACTCGATGCGTTTTTTGAGCGTACCGGACATCCACGAGCACCACGCTTTTATATTATGAAGTGGTTAACCGATTATATTACAGAATTTGGTGTAGATGGTTATAGAGCAGATACCGTAAAACATACGGAAGAATATGTTTGGCAAGAGTTTAAGGTAGAATGTGATTATGCCTTTTCACAATTCAAGAAAAATAACCCAGATAAAGTACTTGATGATAACCCATTTTATCTGGTTGGTGAAATCTATAATTACGGGGTAAGTAGTGGACAATATTATGATTTTGGAGACAAAAAAGTGAATTATTTTAATCCGCCGAGTTTTCAAAGTTTAATTAATTTTGAATTTAAGTACAACGCAAAAGAGAAAAGCTACGAAGCCTTATTTGCCTATTATTCTGAAATTTTAAAGGATGAATTAAAAGGTTTCGGAACGCTTAATTATTTAAGTTCTCATGACGACGGAAGTCCGTTTGATGCTGAAAGAACAACGCCTTATGTTACCGCTAATACATTGTTATTGGCACCGGGAACTTCACAAGTATATTATGGTGATGAATCTGCACGATCTTTGGTGGTAGAGGGGACCCAGGGCGATGCCACCTTACGTTCGTTTATGAATTGGGAGGCGATTGCTACAGAACCTGAAACAAAAGCCATTTTAACACACTGGCAAAAATTAGGGCAATTTAGAGCTCAGCACCCTGCAGTTGGGGCCGGTGCGCATCAAATGCTTTCAGAAGCGCCTTATTATTTTTCTAGAAGTTACCAAAAAGGGGATTTCAAGGATAAGGTGGTTATCGGTTTAGAGCTTAAAAAAGGTAAAAAAGTGATTGATGTTTCTAAGGTCTTTCAAGAACGCGTTATGTTACGTGATGCCTATTCAGGAGAAACAGCAACTGTAGAAAACGGGACCATTACTTTAGATACAGAATTTGATGTGGTACTTTTGGAAAAGGAATAAAACAATTACAGGTTAAGACCAAGACCAAGACCTAGCAGGTTTTTCAAACCTAGCAGGTCTTATTAACAAATTAAAGACCTACCTAACAGGTCTAAATAAAAAGTAACAAATAAACGAAAATGAACCTATTAGGTTTTTTGCGTTGATGACAATCAGTAATCCTAAAACTTAGCAGGTCCAAAAAAGATAAACATGAAAATCTACATTTCAATTTTAGTAATGGCATTAGCATTAGTCTCGTGCAATTCTGAAGAAAAAAAAGTCACAGCAATCACATCGCCTAATGCTAATGTGAAGGTTAATTTTAATGTCAACACTGAAGGACGACCATTTTATACGGTGCAATTCAAAAATAAAACGGTTGTTGATACCTCTTATTTAGGTTTCGAGTTTAAAGATCTGCCGGCATTCCATAAAAATTTCATCATAAAAAACACAAGTAGTTCAAGCTTTAATGAAACGTGGCAAATGCCGTGGGGAGAACAGTTAGATGTGGTTAATAACTATAACGAACTTAAGGTTGAACTTCAAGAAAAGACAAGTCCAGAACGGTTTTTAAACATTGTTTTTAAAGTCTATGATGATGGTTTAGGATTTCGATATGAATTCCCAAAACAAAGTCGCTTAAAAGGGGAGGTGTATATCACGGAAGAGCACACCGAATTTAACCTTACAGAAGATTATAAAACCTTTTGGATTCCTGGAGATTGGGATATCTACGAGCATTTATATAACACCACTAAACTGTCTGAAATTGATGCTTTAAAACTTGCTAATCATAAGAATTTAGCACAAACTTACATTCCAGAAAATGCAGTCAATACGCCAGTAACTATGGTAGGAGGTGACGGCACGCATTTGAGTTTTCATGAAGCGGCTTTAGTTGATTATTCAGGGATGACGTTAAAAGTAGATACCGAAAATCTTAATCTCGAAAGTCATTTAGTCGGGTCGGAAAATAGAGATTATAAGGTGAAGCGTAGCATGCCATTTAACACGCCTTGGAGGACCATCCAAATAACGGATAATGCACCAGATTTAATAGAATCTAAACTGATAGTAAATTTAAACGAACCGAATAAATTAGAGGATGTATCTTGGTTTAAACCTATGAAATATACCGGGGTTTGGTGGGAAATGCATTTGGGAAAATCATCTTGGGATTATGGTATGACGCAAGATATGAGTACTTGGACGGATGGCGGAACTTCTAATGGAACGCACGGCGCCAACACCGAAAATGTAAAGCGTTTTATTGATTTTTCAGCAAAACATAATATCGGTGGAGTTTTAGTTGAAGGTTGGAATACAGGTTGGGAACATTGGATTGGTTTTGAAGATCGTGAAGGCGTTTTCGATTTTGTAACCACATATCCGGATTATGATATTGATGAAGTGGTCCGTTATGGAAAGGAAAAAGGAGTGGATATTATTATGCACCATGAAACTTCTGCAGCTACAGAAACCTATACCAAACAACAAGATACGGCTTTTGCTTTAATGCAGAAGTACGGGATGCATACCGTTAAAACGGGCTATGTGGGTAAAATTTTACCTAAAGGCGAATATCATCACGGGCAATATATGGTGAATCATTATAATAACACCGTTGAGAAAGCCGCGAAGTATCAGGTGGCAATCAATGCCCATGAACCTATTAAAGCTACAGGATTAAGACGTACCTATCCTAATACTATTTCTCGAGAAGGTTTAAGGGGTCAAGAGTTTAACGCTTGGGCTACCGATGGAGGAAATCCTCCAGAGCACCTTCCTATTGTAGCGTTTACGAGAATGCTGTCGGGACCGATTGATTTTACACCAGGGATTTTTAATATTAAATTCGATGAATTTAAGAAAGACAATCAGGTGAATACAACTATTGCGCAACAGCTAGCCTTGTATGTGGTGATTTATAGTCCGGTGCAAATGGCTGCCGATTTGGTAGAGCATTACGAAGCCAACCCAGGACCTTTACAGTTTATTGAAGATGTTGGTGTCGATTGGGAAACTACTAAAGTCTTAAACGGTGAAGTGGGCGATTATGTAACCATTGCAAGGAAAGAACGTGGTACGGGCAATTGGTTTATTGGTGGTATTACAGATGAGAATTCTAGAACTATAGACCTAACATTAGACTTTTTAGAAGAGAATCAAACCTATGAGGTGCGTATTTACAAGGATGGTGAAAAGGCGCATTGGGATGATAATCCTTTAGATATCGTGATTGAAAATGTAGTGCTTAAAAAAGATGCAACCTTAACGTTAAAGTTGGCTGAAGGTGGTGGTTTTGCTATGAGTTTAAAAAAGAAATAATAGCACCGAGAATTCGGTTAAAATGTTCGTTTTTACATTAATTTTGCGCTGTAATCATAGCACCTAGTTTACGACTAACTTATTTTTCGTAACTTAGGTAAACATCAATAATTTAGAATTGGACATTAACAATCACATAGAATCCCCTTTTACTATTAAAGTGAGCTTTAATAAAATGTTAGAACGGTATGAAGAATTAATTCATGCCGATAACGATTTTATTGCTGGTAACGCTAAACGTGTCCTTGCTATAGCAGAAGAACATCCTATTTTAAGAGAAGGGTTTAGTGAATTTTCTGTGTTTAAAACGCATGAAAAGGAAATTGAAGGCATTTTACAAGATGCTTTTAATCCGTTGTTAACACAGAATGAAATTAAAACAGCGGCCTTGCCGTTTTATAATTTTGTTTTTAATCCATCAGAACGCTTTAAGTCTATTTTAAAATCGGCAGGCGAAGATTTTGAATTAGAGATTAGAAATATGCCTACCGAGCAAACCTATATTATTGCTTGTAGCATTATTCTTAATTTTTGTTATGGCTATTCCTTAAACTTTAAACGTCCGTTTTTCTACGAAATTCCAGATGAACATGGCGTTATGCATTACTATAAGATTTTATATAATGCAGATTTTACCGAAATAAAACCGAAGCCTGGTGCACCAAAAATTACGCAAGCAGACTACGATGAGCTCATTGATAATTTTGATAATATTGACTTATGGAAGGAGAAATTTCCGCCTAATAGTTATGAATTTGAAGGCTTTATTATTTCTAACATGTTCGATGTTACGGATGATCAATCGATTTCCAATATTAAATCGGGCTTAATTAAAGAAGTGAAGGGGAAAGATCGAAATTTTCTCAATAATTTCCAAGAGATATTTCGTTCACTTTTAGGCTTAAAATCTATCAAAGTTGGTTTTTCAATGTATGTTAAAGAAACCGATTCTTTTGAACGTGTTTATGGGGTTGGTGTCAATAGTTATTTGCTTAATGAATTAGAAACGGCCCATTGTTCAGATGCACTTTGTAATTGGTCGTATAACCAATTATTGGTGGAAAAAAAGTATTTCTCGGTGTCTGATGTTAAACGGGCATTAGCTAAAAATGATAAGCAGCCACCACATATTAAAGTTCTAGATCAGCAGAATATTCAGAGTGCTATTTTTGCGCCTATTGCTAATGAGAACGGTTTAATGGGGATTTTAGAAATTGTTTCTGAAAAACCTAAGGTACTAAATAGTATCAATGCGAATAAATTAGAGGACGTTATGCCGTTTATAGAATCGGCTATAGAACGCTCAAAAACGGAAGAGGCCAATTTAATTGAAGCTGTAATCCAAAAAGAATGTACCTCAATTCATTCTAGTGTGTATTGGAGATTTGTTGAAGAGGCTAAAAGTTATATTAGAGCTCAGACCAATAAGAACGAATCGGCAACCTTTAAGAAAATCACTTTTGATAATGTTTATCCGTTATACGGACAAATTGATGTGAAAGGTTCTTCTGATGCCCGTAATTCTGCGACCCAAAAAGATTTGCTGTTACAGTTAAATCTTGCGAAGAAAATTCTTCAAAAGAGTATTGATGAAAAAAACTTACCTATATATGAGCAGGTGATGTTTCAGGTGTCAGAATTTGGTAAAGACTTAACCACTAATTTTAAGGTAGATAGTGAACATGAAATTTCACTTTATCTAAAAAATGAAATTAAGCCTATTTTCGAATTAATAGCGAAAACCCAACAGGCCCTTCAACCCGATATAGAAGATTATTTCAATAAAATTGATTCAGATCTCGGCGTTATTTATTACTACCGTAAGCATTATGATGATACCGTAAAACTGATCAACAGAAATATGTCTTCGTTATTAGACGAAAAACAGATAGAGGCTCAAAGGATGTATCCGCATTTCTTTGAACGCTTTAAAACCGATGGTGTTGAACATAACATGTACATAGGGGAGTCTATTACAAAAGAAGATAGCTTTGATATGCTCTATCTGTACAATTTAAGGCTATGGCAGTTGCAGGTTATGTGCGAAATGGAAAATCAGTATTACCACGGTCAGCACGAATATCCTACGGCCTTAGAAGTGGCTTCTATGATATTGGTTTTTAATCAGCCCTTATCGGTTAGGTTTAGAATGGATGAAAAGCGTTTTGATGTCGATGGAACTTATAACGCCCGTTATGAAGTGGTGAAAAAGCGTGTGGATAAAGCGTTTATCAAAGGCACTGAAGAACGAATTACTCAAGCCGGAAAAATTACAATTGTCTATTCGCAAAAAGAAGACGAAGCAGAATATGTAAGGTATATTAAGTTCCTACAATCTAAAAACGTCTTGGCAGACGATCTGGAAT
Source organism: Winogradskyella arenosi (assembly GCF_003337305.1). GTDB lineage: Bacteria > Bacteroidota > Bacteroidia > Flavobacteriales > Flavobacteriaceae > Winogradskyella > Winogradskyella arenosi. The sequence continues at coordinate 896,155 of NZ_QPJO01000001.1, forward strand.
TTATAGAGTTAGAAGACTTACAGGGTGTAACGGGTTTAAAAGCCTTACGCGTAAGTTTACTGTATCACAAAGATCATGACGAGAAAAACTTTTATACTTACGATGACTTAATGACTACGATAGCTTCTTAAAAGCGGCTATCGTCATGTTATTTTCTAAGGTGTTGGATTGCTGTATTTGAGTGGTTTCCGGAATAACATCATCAATATCTACCCCAGGATTGTTTTTTATAGCAATTGCAAATGAGATGAGCGATACAATAATACCAATCATAAAAACGGTATAGGTAATACGTAGTAAGCGGTATTTACGTTCTAAAACCACGCCTAAAAAGTATAAATCCTTGGTTAATGCTTTGTAGATATAGTCTTTATCGCGTACCATTTCTTTAATGGCCCACTCAAACTCATCAAGTTCCATTTTATGGAAATTTCCGAAGAAACTTAGATTCACTTTCTGATCAATAACATCTTGCTTGGTAAATTGACCACTTGTAACATTAGGGCGTGTAGCAATAATGGATAATATCATTGAGATAACACAGAACAAGGTGAATATAACCGTTGGCCAAGTCAGGTAAGGATTGTTATCTAATTTAGAAATAAGGTTCGCTAAAACCACCGAAATGATAATGGCATTTACCGATAATAAAATATTGGCCTTAGTATCGGCAATATCACTTAGTTTTATATGATTACGTAAAGCGGTTCTGTAAAAAGTCTGAACGCCACGCTCTGGACTTTCATTTTTATACTGGGTTTTATATTTTGCTTTTAGCTTTTCAACATTTAATTTCTTTTTGCGCTTTTTTTTCTTTTTCAGCAACTTTGCTAAGTTCTTATCCTTAGTTGCTTGCCAGTTTTTTAAAGCGTAATCGGTGTAATATTTATGTTTTTCGGTGAGAACTTTGATGTTTTCACGTCGCCATTCCGAAGGCTTAAAACTCTTTTTTCCTAGTAACTCTAACTCTTTTCGTAAAAATTCGGAAGCTTCATTAAAGTATTTCTTTCCAAAGTGAGAGGCATCAGCATCTCGTAAAATTTTCTCAAGTTGTGTTTCAGGTTCTACATTAATATCCGTAGCTAAAATACATTTACTAACCTCTTCTATAACCGAATTGTCTACGTCTTTATCTTTTAAAAACGCAGCAGCAATCTTTACACTCTCTTTTTCATGGTCTTCACAACTCTTAGTGTAGCCTGTATCATGTAAAAGGGCACTTAATTCTAAAATTAAAATCTCCTCATCACTTAATTCTGAATGCTCAACAATCTCTCTAACGCTTTTTAAAACCCGTGTGGTATGGGTGTAATTATGGTACAAAAACGAATTAGGAAGCTCTGTCTTAAGCAGGTTGAATACAAAATTTTGAGTGTCTTTAATTAAAGAATTTGACATGAGGTGCTTTAGGTTTTAGTAATCAGGTGAATTTACAAAAAAGTTCTAAGACTTAATAAGATGTTTCACAAATGAGTTACAATCAAATCGTATTTTTATAAAAAAAATAACTTTTGAAATGTTCTGAGTTAATAGTCGACTGATATGTGGTAACATTTCATTTTTTATTATCAGAAATTTACACTGCGCAACAATGCCCTATATGAAATTAAATATACGAGATACTTTTAATTGTGAATTACCTTCAGATCCACAACGTGAAAACTCTAGACGTCAGGTTCATGAAGCAACACATTCATACGTCAAACCAAAAGTACCTTCGCAACCTCAGCTGCACCATGTTTCTAAGGCTATGGCCGAAGCACTTGGGTTAACCGATGAAGATCTTAAGTCTGATGAATTTTTAAAAGTATTCTCAGGAGCAACAATTTATCCAGGAACGGAACCTTATGCCATGGCATATGCCGGACACCAATTTGGGAATTGGGCGGGGCAATTAGGCGATGGGCGCGCTATCAATTTATTTGAAGTTGTGCACCAAGATCAGCGCTGGGCCGTGCAACTTAAAGGTGCCGGAGAAACACCATACTCACGCCAAGGTGACGGTTATGCCGTTTTAAGATCTAGCATTCGCGAATACCTTTGTAGTGAAGCCATGCATTATTTAGATGTGCCCACAACACGAGCCTTAAGTTTAATGACTTCTGGCGATGAGGTGCTTAGAGATATGCTTTATAATGGCAATGCCGATTATGAAAAAGGTGCGATTGTGTGTAGACTCGCTCCAAGCTTTATAAGATTTGGAAATTTTGAATTATTCGCCGCTAGAAACGATATTAAAAATCTAAAAAAACTAACGGATTATACCATTAGCCATTTTTATCCTGAATTAGGGCCACCAAGTAAGACGAGCTATATTGAGTTCTTTAGGACGGTGACCCAAAAAACTTTAGATCTTATTATTCATTGGCAACGAGTAGGATTTGTACATGGCGTAATGAATACCGATAATATGTCTATCTTAGGCTTAACCATAGATTATGGTCCTTATGGTTGGTTAGAAGATTTTGATTTTGGTTGGACGCCAAACACAACAGACAATCAAAATAAACGCTATCGTTATGGCAATCAGCCTAACATGGGACTTTGGAATTTACTGCAACTTGCCAATGCTTTGTATCCCCTAATTGAGGATGCCGCACCTATAGAAGCCATTTTAAAGCAATATCAAGTTGATTTTGAAACAAAATCCTTGCAAATGATGCGCTCTAAATTAGGCATCCAAAAGGTCTCAGAAGAGGACGCGCAACTTATGATGCAATTGGAAGATTGCCTTTTGTTGTCTGAAACCGATATGACTTTATTTTTTAGGCTGTTGTCGCAATACAAAAAAGGAACTCCAGAACTAGGGGTATCCTTAATTAAAGACGCCTTCTACCATCCTAATGAAATACAAGCAGAACGCTTACAGCAATGGGAGACTTGGTTTAAGGCTTATGATTCAAAATTACAAAACGAGACGCTTACCGATGTAGAACGTCAAACCAAAATGAATGCCGTTAATCCCAAATATGTATTACGCAATTATATGGCTCAATTAGCTATAGATAAAGCCGACGGTGGCGATTTTAGTTTGGTAGTGGAGCTGTTTCAGGTGTTAAAGTCACCTTACGAGGAGCAACCACAATATGAGCAATGGTTTGCCAAACGACCAGATTGGGCGAGACATAAAGTAGGCTGTTCTATGTTGTCTTGTAGTTCTTAATAGTAACAAATAAAAAAATAAATGATGGATTTCTCAAAGCTTAAAGTACTGTATATTAATTGCACTTTAAAGAAGGCACCCGCAAAAAGCCACACTGAAACACTTATGCAAGTTTCTCAGAATATTCTTAAAAAAGAGAAGGTAGCCTTTGAGACCATTCGTTTAATAGATCATAATGTGGCGTCCGGGGTTTACCCTGATATGACCGAACATGGTTGGGAACAGGATGCCTGGCCAAAAATTTACGAGAAAGTAAAAGAAGCTCATGTTTTAATTATCGGAACTCCAATATGGTTGGGAGAGAAATCTTCTGAAGCTCAAAAATTAATAGAACGGCTTTATGCGATGAGCGGAGAGACCAATGAGAAAGGCCAATATGTGTATTACGGTAAAGTAGGAGGCTGCATGATCACCGGAAATGAAGATGGTGTAAAACACTGTGCAATGGGAATTCTGTATGCGCTGCAACACGTGGGTTATTCTATACCACCTCAGGCTGATGCGGGTTGGATTGGAGAAGTTGGACCAGGGCCGAGTTATGGGGATAAAAAATGGAAGGACAAGGAAATAAATCCACCAGTAGGTTTCGATTCTGAATTTACCAATAGAAATACCACTTTTATGACTTATAATCTGTTGCATCTGGCAAAAATTTTGGATGAAAATGAAGGTTATAGTAATTACGGAAACTCGCGTGAAGCATGGGATAGCGGTACGCATTGGTCTTTTGAGAACCCAGAATACAGATAAAATTTTAGATGGAGCCACTAATTGCGTTTCCATACCTCTTTTAACCATTTAAAAATAAACGCCATGAAAGCCATTTGGAATTCAAAAGTTATAGCTCAAAGTGATGAAACCATTGTTATAGAAAACAACCATTATTTCCCGCATGAGAGTCTTAATAAAGCATTTTTTAAGCCTAGTAAAACTAAATCTGTTTGTCCCTGGAAAGGAACGGCGTCTTATTATACCGTAGACGTTGAAGGCAAAGAAAATAAAGATGCCGCCTGGTTTTATCCAGAAGTATCGGAATTAGCAAAAGGAATTAAGAATTATGTGGCGTTTTGGAAAGGCGTTCAAATTGAAGATTAAACGGAGGATATGAAAAGTACAAAACTAAAAATACAAAATAGAAAAGGACTAACCTTAAATGCTCATTTAGAAGTCCCGGCCAATCAGAAACCGAATTACTACGCCATATTTGCGCATTGTTTTACCTGCAGTAGTAGTTTAAAAGCCGTTAGGAATGTAAGTCGTGCATTAACCCAAAATGGCTTTGCCGTCTTGCGTTTTGATTTTACAGGATTAGGACGAAGTGAAGGTGAATTTGCAGACAGTCACTTTTCTGCCAATGTGGAAGATTTGTTAGATGTGCATGCTTATATGGCGAAGCATTATCAAGCTCCGGGCCTACTTGTGGGGCATTCTTTAGGTGGTGCGGCAGTTTTGGTTGCAGCTTCAAAATTGGAAAGTGTGCAAGCTGTAGCAACGGTAAGCGCCCCAGCAACGGTACAGCACGTTAAGAATTTATTTTCTCATCAAGTAGAACAGACCGATGAAAAAGGTCCGGTAGAAGTTTCTATTGGAGGACGGCCTTTTGTAATTAATCAGGAGTTTGTAGCGGAATTTGATAAAACAAATCTGCCGTCCCTAGTAGAGCAATTGCGTAAACCTTTATTAATCATGCATGCGCCCTTTGATAAAGTGGTTGGTATTGAAAATGCTGAAACTTTATATAAAACCGCTCATCATCCTAAGAGTTTTATCACTTTAGATCAAGCCGATCATTTGTTGACACAAGATATTGATAGTCAGTATGTCGGGGAAATGATAGGAACTTGGGCAAAGCGTTATTTTCCTAAGGTTGAAAATATAATGCTGAATCCCGAAGGTGAACAACTTGTTGGACATTTAAATATTGTTGAAGATAATTTTACTACTTCTATTCAAACTAAAAATCACACCCTTATTGCAGATGAACCGGTCAGTGTTGGAGGAAGTGATTTCGGACCCTCGCCCTACGAGTATCTCAATGCGGCATTAGCAGCATGTACGGTTATGACCTTAAAGATGTATGCCGAACGAAAACAATGGGACTTAAAAGAAGTCTATGTTTATATCTCGCATTCTAGAAAACATAGTGCCGACTTAAATCTTGTTTTAGAACAACCGAAGTATCTCGATCATATCAGTAAAAAGTTAAAATTTATTGGCGATATTAGTGAAGAACAAGCCCAACGCTTAAAGGAAATAGCCTCACGTTGTCCAGTACATAAAACGATTGCCAGCGAAGTTATTTTTGAAACAGAAATCTTATAAATCCAATACGTGCAAGCTAAGACCATCCCTTCCATAACACCAGAACGATTTTTAGAAATCAGAAGTAAAACCGAACAGATTTGTAGCTCATTAGAGCCTGAAGATGTCGCCTTACAACCTGCCGATTTTGTATCGCCACCTAAATGGCATTTGGCGCATACCACATGGTTTTTTGAACAATTTGTGCTCTCTGAATTTGATAAAAACTATAAAGTCTTTAATCCGGATTATGCCTACTATTTTAATAGCTATTACAATACGGTAGGAGACCGCGTATTAAGAGCAGAACGTGGATTAATGACTCGGCCAACTTTAAAATCGGTCTTAGACTACAGAGCTTATGTCAATGCATATATGGCCTCTTTTATTCAAAAAGGCTTAGCGTCAGATCTTGAAGGTATTATTGAGATTGGTTTGCAACACGAGCAGCAACACCAAGAGTTATTAATTTACGATATTAAATACATCTTTGGAAATCAACCCGCTTTTCCAACCCTTCATCATACGGTGCCTTTAACGGCAGAGCCTCAAACACAAGATTTTATTCCAATTGAAGAAGGTTTGTATACCATAGGGCATCAAAATGAAGGCTTTTGTTTTGATAATGAATTAGGCCAGCACAAGGTTTTTCTTCATGCTTATAACATTTCGAATCGTTTGGTGACCAATGCAGAATATATAGAATTTATAGAAGCAGGTGGTTACGAAGATTTTAATCTTTGGCATGCTGAGGGATGGGATTATATTCAAAATGAAAAAATAAAAGCACCGCTATATTGGCATAACGTTAATGGAGCATGGATGCAATATACCCTTGGCGGTTTTACTGCAGTAGATGGTCATTTGCCTGTTGCCCACGTGTCGCTTTACGAAGCTTTTGCCTATGCGCAATGGAAAGGTTGTAGACTACCCACCGAGTTTGAATGGGAAGTAGCTTCAAGTCATTTTAACTATGGTCAACTTTGGGAATGGACCAATAGTGCTTACTTGCCTTACCCTCATTATAAAAAAGTACCCGGAGCTTTAGGCGAGTATAACGGTAAATTTATGGTGAATCAAATGGTGTTACGTGGAGCTTCCGTAGCAACCGCTAAAAACCATAGTCGAGCCACCTATCGTAACTTTTTTCAAGCGCACTTACGATGGCAATTTTCAGGAATTAGACTCGCTAAATAAATAGACCAACACAACAATAAACAACGCTTCACTAATTTTTACACCTTTATGACCAACACATTTGCACAAGACATTCTCGAGGGCTTATCGGCGACAGAGAAACATTTGCCATCTAAATATTTTTATGATGATAATGGCAGCCGCATATTTCAGGATATTATGAACATGCCCGAATATTATTTGACGAATTCTGAATTCGAAATTTTATCCATGCAATGTCAGCAAATTGTTCAAGCTTTAGAGTTTTCAGAACCTTTTAATATTTTAGAGTTAGGTGCTGGTGATGGGTTTAAAACCTTTAAACTTTTGGAGTATTTGGTCGCTCAAAATATCGATTTTAATTATGTGCCTATAGACATTTCTCAAGAAGCCATGGACATTCTTGAAAAACGCTTAAAAGAGCGCTTGCCTGGGCTTAACATAAAACCTCAAGTTGGGGACTATTTCAAGATTCTAAAAGAAAATAAGCAAAGCGAATTTCCCAGTTTATTATTGTTTTTAGGGAGTAATATTGGTAATTATTTGGAGCCAAAAGCCGAAGAGTTATTAGAACTCTTCAACAAAAACATGAAAAAAGGAGATAAGCTCCTCATCGGTTTCGACTTAAAGAAAAACCCAATTACCATTCAGCAAGCTTATTTTGATCCGCATGGCATTACCAAACGTTTTAATTTGAATCTATTATTGCGGATTAACAGAGAACTAGAAGCCGATTTTAAAATTGATGATTTCGATTTTTTTGCCCATTACAACCCAATAACCGGAGATGTAAAAAGTTATATTATTAGTCTTAGGGCGCAAACCGTACAACTTAAAGCTATTAATAAATCAATTACCTTTGATTACAATGAATTAATCTGGACCGAATTATCCAAAAAATATGCGTTAAACGAGATTGAAGCTTTAGCGCATAAAACGGCCTTTAAAGTGAATGCTAATTTTTTAGATTGCAAACACTACTTTACTGATAGTCTTTGGGAAAAAGGATAAAGATTAATTTTATAAGGATAAGAGTCAATACTTTCATTTTTAAACATCTTATTTTGTATTTTATTAAACCTATGAGAAAACACTATCTACCTTTAGCACTATTGACCTTATCGCTTTTTACAGCGTGTGCCACCTTTGAAGCCCAGTTTTTAAACGATTCTTTAAAAGAAAATAAAGCACCCGAAAAAGAAGTAGAAAGACGCTTTTATCTTATAGGCGATGCCGGAAAGGTAGATGAAGGCGAAATGTCTAAAGGCTTAAAAGGGTTTAAAACCTATATAGCAGGAAAAGAAACTAAGGACGATGTGGTGTTGTTTTTAGGCGATAATATTTATCCTGTTGGGCTTCCTGAAGAAGGAGATGCCGATAGAGCTGAAGCTGAAAAAGCTTTAGATGTTCAGGTGGAGGCTGTAAAAGATTTTAAAGGCGATGTGTTATTTATCCCAGGAAATCACGATTGGTATTCTAATGGCTTAAAAGGTTTAAAACGTCAAGAAAAATATATTGAAGATGCATTAGGAAAAAACACGTTTCAACCTGAAAGTGGCTGTCCACTTGAAGATATTGATATAGGAGATCATATCAAGCTAATTATCATAGACACCCAATGGTATTTAGAAAATTGGAATAAGAATCCCACGATTAACGATAAATGTGAAATAAAAACGAGAGAACGTTTTTTTGAAGAGCTTGAGGGTGAAATAAAAAAAGCTCAAAATAGAACTACAGTAATTGCCATGCACCACCCAATGTATACCAATGGCGTCCATGGAGGCTATTATGGGGCAGAGAAACACCTTTATCCTACACAAAGTAAAGTGCCACTTCCTGGCTTAGCAACGTTAATTACACAAGTAAGAACACAAGGCGGGGTGTCTATTCAAGACCGCTATAATGAGCGTTACAATGAATTAATGAAACGTATAGAAACCTTAACTTTTGATAAGGATAATATTGTCTTTGTTTCGGGCCACGAGCATACTTTACAGTATCTAGAAAATGAAAATATCAAACAAATTGTATCAGGGTCGGGCTCTAAAAAAGGCGCGGCTGCTTTAGGGACTCATGGTTTATTTAGTTATGGAGGTCAGGGTTTTGCTGAGTTGATTGTGTATAAAGACGGGAGCTCTTGGGTGAAATTTTTCACGGTTGAAAATGACGAGCCAACGCTTGTTTTTGAGCATGAAGTTATAGGCTTAAAACCTTCTTACGACATTTCAAAACTACCCGATACCTTTCCTAATGAAGTGACTGTATCTGTATATAGTAAAGAGGAAACTGAGAAATCTGGTTTTTTTGAATCCGTATGGGGCGATCATTATAGAGATGTATACAGTACTAAAATAAGAGCAAAAGTGGCCACTTTAGATACGCTATATGGCGGCTTAGAAATTGTACGAAAAGGGGGAGGGCATCAAACCCGCTCCATGCGATTAAAAACTAAAGATGGTCGCGAGTTAAACATGAGAGCGCTACGAAAAAGTGCGACGCAATATTTACAAACTGTATTATTCAAAGAAACTTATATTCAAGATGAATTTGAACGCACTCAGGTAGAAGATCTCGTTTTAGATTTTTACACGGCAGCGCACCCTTATGCCTTTTCTGTTGTTCCAGATTTATCAGATGCGGCTGAGGTTTACCATACCAACCCTAGACTTTTCTTTATTCCTAAGCATAAATATTTAGGGGATTACAACGAAGAGTATGGTGGCGAACTTTACATGATTGAAGAACGTCCTGAAGAAAATTATACCCACGAGCGTAATTTTGGCTATGCGGATGATATTGAAAGTACCCACGACATTATTGAAAAAGTTAGAGAAGACGAGGAGTATAAAATTGATGAGGTGGCATTTATACGTGCTCGTTTATTCGATATGCTAATTGGAGATTGGGACCGTCACCAAGATCAATGGCGTTGGGCGCAATTCGATCAGCCTAATGGCGATAAACTTTACAGGCCTATACCTAGAGATCGCGATCAAGTATTTTCAAATTTTGACGGTGCTTTATTAGATGTGATGCGTACTATAGCGGGTTCTGCAAAGCAACTTCAAATTTATGATGATAAGTTAGAGAATATTAAATGGATGAACAACGCGGGGATTAAACTAGATCGTACGCTTATTCAACAATCGGGTATAGAGACATGGGTAGAGCAGGCGCAGTTTCTTCAAGATCATATTACAGATGCCGTTATTGAAAAAGCCTTTAAAAAAGTGCCCGAAGAAGTTCAGGATAAAACTTTAGAGGAAATCAAACAGAATTTAATCGGAAGACGCGGTAATCTGGTTGATATTGCCAAACGTTACCATAATTATTTAAATGAATTAGTCATTCTAACAGGGACGGATAAAGATGATTATATAGAAGTGATCCGCCAAGGTAAAAAGGAAACCCGCGTCGTAATTTCTAGAATTAAAGGTGGGGAAAAAGAAGATACTATTGTGGATCGGATTTTTAATAAAGACATTACGAAAGAGCTTTGGGTTTACGGTTTAGATGATAAAGATGTCTTTGAGGTAAGCGGAAAAGGAAGCCGAAAAATATTTACACGTTTAATAGGAGGTCAAGAAAACGACACTTATAAAATAAAGTCGGGCCAACGCATTAAGGTCTACGATCACGAAAGCAAGAAGAATACCATTGAAGAAAATAAAGGTGCTATAGTACGCTTAACGGACGTTTATAAGTTGAATTTATTCGATTTTAATAAGAATATACTTTACCAAAGTGTATTGACTCCGGCGGTTAATTATAACCCTGATGACGGGGTGTCTTTAGGGCTGTCTTATGTTTTAACCAAAAATGGGTTTCAGCGCAATCCTTTTTCAAGTCAACACCGGTTTAAAGGGGGCTACTTTTTTGCAACCGAAGGCTTCTCTTTAAATTATGATGGTGAGTTTTCAAATATTATGAACGATTGGAATCTTCAGGTAGGAGGTCAATTTACTTCAGAAAATTACACCAATAACTTTTTTGGGTATGGAAATGAAACCGTGAATAATGATGACGACTTAGACTTGGATTATAACCGTGTAAAAACCAGTATTATTGAAGGCCATGTTGGGATTTCTAAAAAAGGAAATTTTGGTAGCGATTACGGTATTCAAGCTGTTTTTGAAGCTATAGAATTAGAGGCCACAGCGAACCGATTTATTACGGATTTTGTACCGGAGTCTTCAGAAGAATTCTACGAACGACAATATTTTACAGGTATTGAAGGGCAATTTAATTACGAGAGTTATGATACGCCTTTAAATCCGACACGTGGGATGGAATTCTTTATTCACGCTGGTGGGAAGTCGAATATCGATGACTTTGATCAAACCTATGGTTATATCAATGCCAACCTTGGGTTTTATAATGCCATATCTAAGAATAGAAAATTAGTCTTAAAAACAGATGTTAGAAGTCAGTTTAGAATTGGCGATGATATGATGTTTTACCAAGCCGCAAATATTGGTGGACACACCGGCTTACGTGGTTACAGAACGGAACGTTTTACCGGAATGAAGTCCTTAGTAAGTAGTGCTGATCTGCGATACAGTTTTAATTCGTTTAAGACTAGAGTGCTGCCTTTACAAATTGGTGTTTTTGGCGGGTTCGATGTTGGTAGAGTATGGTTAAGAGATGATACTTCTAAAAAATGGCATAACGATTATGGTGGTGGATTTTGGGTCACCGCAGCAGAGTCTCTTTCCGGAACCTTTAATTTATTTAATGGTGAAGATGGACTTCGGTTTTCGTTTGGCTTAGGTCTTAACTTTTAATCTTATATATTGAAAAGCTACCTCTATAAAATATGGAATTCTCTAGAAAAACTAGAAAGTAATATTGCTTTTTATCCTTCTATAATCAGTGCCTTAGGCTTAATGTTTGCCTTTGTCATGATTTATTTAGAAAGTCGTGGAGTCTCCAAATATTTAGTAGAGCACGCCCCCATATTAGTTGTTAATAATACGGAAACGGCAAGAAGTTTATTAACTACATTTATTGCGGGTTTAATTTCTATCATGGTATTTAGTTTTTCCATGGTGATGATTTTACTTAACCAGGCGTCAAGTAATTTCTCGCCAAGGGTATTACCTGGATTAATATCTAATAGACGGCATCAAACCATATTAGGGATTTATAACGCCACCTTACTATACTGTATTTTTATTTTAGTTTCTATCGCGCCACATGGCAAGTCTTATCAAGTGCCAGGGTTCTCCGTATTGCTATCCATCATTTTTATGACCCTTAGTTTGGGAGCGTTTATTTATTTTATCCATTCCATTTCACAAGAAATTCAGGTCAATACCATGATGGATAAGATTTTTAGAGCCTCTAAACGACGCTTAGAACATCTTATAGATTCAGAAAAACATATTGACGTAGACTTTGAAGAAACTTCAGATTGGAAAGCTATTTCCGCTGTAAGTACAGGGTATATGCAAGATGTGAATTTAAAGAGTTTAATGACCTTAGCAGAAGAGCATCAACTGAAAATTGCCATTGTGCCCGTAAAAGGCGCTTATATCTTAAAAGGTTTACCGGTTTTAAAGTATAAAGGAAAGGTTGATAAGGATAAAGACGACGATTTAGATTTAGAAAAACGATTGGTAGAAGCCATTACCTTTTCTAATAACGAGCTTATTGAAGACAACTATATTTTAGCCTTTAAGCAAATTACCGAAATTGCTTTAAAAGCTATGTCACCAGGAATTAATGACCCCGGAACCTGTATAAATGCTATAGATTATTTAACAGAATTGTTTGCCTTACGCTTGCAAAAAAAAGACCGTAGCTATTATTACAATTCGGACGATGAAGCGCTTATTCATATTCAAACGGTAAGTTTTGAAGACTTACTCTATAATGTTATGGCGGCCATGAGAACCTATTGTAAGCACGATATTATTGTAGTTCAGAAATTGTTTGTGATGTTTCAATACCTCTTACAAACCGAAAGTGTTTTAAACACGGGGTACAAAGAATGTATTATTAAAGAAGTGATTCATCTTAGAAATGACGCTTTAAATAATCACCAAAATGATAGAGATATTGAAGTGATTAAATCCTATATTGCGAAGCTTAAAAATGTAACGCCTTCAGAATATTCCTTTGATATTTAATAGGGCTTGTTTACATTTTATAGGTGAAATTCTTAATTTGTAAATCACAGTCTATGTCTAGTGTCAAGGATGTTATAATAATTGGTGGAGGAGCTGCAGGTTTTTTTGCGGCGATTAATATTGCTGAAAAGCATCCTGAACTATCCGTCGCTATTTTAGAACGCGGGAAAGAAGGATTACAGAAAGTGAAAATCTCTGGTGGTGGACGCTGTAATGTTACCCATGCCGAATTTATACCATCGGAATTGGTACACAATTATCCTAGAGGCGAAAAAGAACTTTTGGGCCCTTTCCATAAGTTTATGACAGGAGATACGATTGCTTGGTTTGAAGAGCGTGGTGTGGCCTTGAAAATTGAAGATGACGGTCGTATGTTTCCAGCGTCAAACTCCTCACAAACTATTATTGATTGCTTCCTCTATGAAGCTAAAAAGCATAAGGTAGAAATTTTATATAACCACGCTGTAAAAAATATAGAGGCTTTAGAACAGGGTTTTACCATTGAAACGTCTCAAGGTACATTTGAAACGGGTAAAATGGTATTGGCCACAGGAAGTAATCCTAAAGTGTGGAAACTATTAGAAAATTTAGGACATACCATCGTGAAGCCTGTACCTTCATTATTTACCTTCGATATTAATGACAAACGGATTAAAGATATTCCTGGAGTGGTGGCAAAAGATGTGCAAGTAAAAATCTTAGGCACTACACTAGAGTCGGAAGGGCCTTTGTTAATTACACATGTTGGTATGAGTGCTCCGGCCATTTTAAAACTCTCCGCTTTTGGTGCTGTAGAACTGGCACAAATGAATTATAACTTCAACATTGAAATAAATTTTATCGGTCTAGATGCTACAGCTTGCTTAGAAAAGTTAAAAGACTGTAAACAGGAAGAAGCAAAGAAAAATGTGGTGAATTTAGCACTGTTTAATCTGCCTAAACGCCTTTGGAAACAATTAGTATTAGCAGCTCATATTGATGAGAATGAGCGTTGGGCTAATTTAAATAAAGCGCAATTAGAAGCTTTGACAAATCAGTTAACTTCCGCTGTTTTTAAAGTTACCGGAAAAAGTACCTTTAAAGACGAGTTTGTGACGGCTGGGGGTATCGATTTAAAAGAAGTGAATTTTAAAACTTTTGAAAGTCGTCGTATTCCTAATCTCTATTTTGCAGGTGAAGTCCTCAATATTGATGCTGTTACAGGAGGTTTTAATTTTCAGAACGCTTGGACTAGTGCTTATATCGCTTCAGAATCTATAGTCTTACGATAAATACTGTTGGTTTGACTGTAGGTAGTGATTACCGTTTTAAAGTCTTCAAAGATATAAGGTTTCGTAATAATATGGTTGATGCCTGCAGCTTCCGTTTTATGCGCAATTTCATTAGAATTTAAGGCCGTAAGCGCTAAAATAGGTATGCTTGTATTAAACATTCTAATATGCTTGGTCACTTCATAACCATCCATATCGGGCATGTTAATATCCATTAAAATCAAATCAAAATCCATACGTTTTACAATGGATATCGCTTCTTTTCCGTTGGAGACCGTTTCGCAGGTATAGCCCTCAATTTTTTCAATATTTTTTTTGGTAATCAGAAGATTGATTTTATTATCGTCTACAACCAAAATACGCATGTCTTTACTAGGGGTTACAGTAGTAAGGACCTTTTTATTTTCGCTAGCCACGGTGATGAGGTCAAACGTAATTTCAAAGAAAAAGCAAGTTCCTTTATTAGGAGCCGATGTAAAATCTATTTCCGAGTTGTGACTCTCTAGTAAAGTCTTCACAATATGTAAGCCTAAACCAGAACCACTACTGTTTTTATTTAAGAAGGCTTTATTTTCAAAAGCACTAAAAACAATAGGGCGGTGTTCTTCTTTTATCCCAATTCCTGTATCTTTTATTTCAAATTTTAGGGTAATTGAATCTTCTGTACGCGCTTTTTCAAAAACGTTTATAGCAATATGTCCTTTTTTAGTATAACGAATAGCGTTGTAAGCTAAGTTGATAAGAATTTGACTAAAAGCAACCTTGTCAATAAGGATTTGTTCCTCTTCAGGCGATTCATCGATATGAACTATAAGCTCTAATCCCTTGTTTTTAGCAGCGACAGCCACAGTGCTCATAACATGCTGAACAATTTTACTCATTTTCCCAGGTTTGAGTCGGAGACTTTTCTTATCAAACTTTAAGCGGTTAGCCTGAAGAATATTATCAATTAAAATAGATAAATAGTTACTAGAGGATATTAAAGAATCTAAATACGACTGTTTCTTTTCTTCATCATTCTCTTGGTCTATTAAAGTGGCTAGCCCACTAATCCCATAAATTGGAGTGCGGAGCTCGTGGCTTAAAATGGAGAAAAATTCCAAACGATCTTTATCAATGGCTACAAATTTTGAATTGGAGGCCTTTAGAGCCTTATTCATTTTTTCAATGTTCTTTTTAGCTTTAAAATAGAAGTAAAATGTGCCTAGAGTTATAATAAATAAAATACTAAAAACGATGGTGGTAATTAAAAAGGTCTTAGAATTTTTAGCATCCTTTTGTTGGATTTCTTGCGCTAAATTTAACTTTTGTTCTGCATTGATAATTTTATGCACTAATTCCCCATTTCTGGTGGACTCGTTTTCTATTTCAATAATAGCGTCGTACTTATAGCTATCGGATTTTAATAAATATTTAGTGGCAGAATCTAAGTCTTTCTGGGCAAGGGTATAATAGAGATATTTATAATAATTAAGGGTAGCAAGCCTTCTGTAAGAACTAATATCTGAATTTAAAATGGCTTTAAAGTCCTCGTCATTAATGGCTAAGATGTCCTTGTAGTTTTTAGGATCCTTGTTATCCACCTTAATTTTAGCAATCGCATTAAAGTATTTAAACGATTGTACAAGTTTGGGTTTAAGATTTTCCTCGCGGTAACCTTTAGAACTGTTTAAGCTTGAAAAATCTTGATGCTGTAAAATTTTTACAGCTCTAGACGTGGTAGCTAATAGACTGTCGTTATTATTACTATAATAATAGCGCTTTATAAGATTGTTGAGATTTATAAAATAGGTTTCGCTATTTAAGGATTTAGATAAGGATTCTGCAATGGGATATAAGCTATCAAATTTAGAATAATTCTTACTCCCTGTGTACGCTTCAACTAAACCTGTTAACGCTACATCTTTTCCTTGGTTATCTTGAAGGGAATCAAATATATGAAAGGCTTTACGGTAATACGTTTCTGCCTTTTTATAATTAGACATCTTATTTAAGACGGTTCCTAAAGCATTGTATGCTTGAGCTTCAGTTGTAATTAAATTGTTTTTCTTTGAAAAACTAATGGCGTCATTAACGAGCATGGTAGCGACGTAAAGGCTGTCTTTGCGTACGAGCCAGTCTAGTCTGTAGCTGTCAAATGAATTAGGTTTACTCTTATGATTTGTTGCTGGCGTTTCTTGCGCATTGACATTAAAAACGGTTAAAACAGAGAAAGCCAATAAAATTATAAAAGCGTTGGATTTAGGGAAAAACATGTAATTCAACGTTTAAGGCTGTAAAACTAATGTTTTCGTATGATATAAACACACTTTATCGAATTAATTTGCATTTCAAAGATTTAAATTAACTAGAAAACAGGTTTTTGACTGTGGTTTTGGGTTTTATTTAGCTGTTATTTAATGCTTTATATTTGTTTTAAGTGGTTCTTCAAAAAAAACATATTTTTGAGATGCTTACAGCTTAAACTTTAAGCCTCAAACCGATAACGCCATTGGCGCTATAAACTTTAGTAAAACCATGAAGATCGAAGAAAAATCAGCTCAAAATTATATCGCTTTACTAAGAGGTATAAATGTAGGAGGGCACCGTAAAATAGCTATGGCAGAGTTGCGTAGCTTATTGTCTGAAGCCGGATTTACTAAGGTGAAAACTTATATTCAAACCGGGAATGTAGGCTTCCAAGCTAAAGCACAAGATAAGCTTGTTTTAAAAGCGCGTTTAGAAAAACTTATTAGGAAAGGTTTTGGATTAGACGTCCCTGTGGTGGTCCTAACACAGCAAGAGTTAAAGGTTATTTTTGACGAGAATCCTTATAAAGCGGAAGATCAAAAACAGAATTATTTTGTGCTGCTCAGTGCTGTTCCGCGAGAGGAAGACGTCTTAGAAGCGTCAAAAAAAACCTATTCGCATGATGTATATAGCATTCACGGGCAGTGTATTTATTTGTATTGTCCTCAGGGTTATGGGCAAACTAAATTCAATTTAAGTTATTTCGAAAAAAAACTTCATGTCAATGCAACCGGAAGAAATTATAATACCATAGTAAAACTATTATCTTTGTCCGATATTTAAAAGAGACATGATAGCAGAAGACTTTATTCTTAAATCTTACCACACGGATCTTCAAAACGGAACCGTTAAATGGGTTTCGCCAAGTAATATTGCTTTAGTAAAATACTGGGGGAAGAAAGCAGACCAAATTCCAGAAAATCCATCTATAAGTTTTACACTTTCTAATTGTAAAACGGTAACGGAAATTAGTTTTACTAAAAAAGAAGATGACGGCTTTCAGTTTGATGTTTATTTTGAAGGGAAAAAAAATGAAGCCTTTAGACCTAAAATTCAAACCTTTTTTGAACGTATAGCGGTCTATATGCCTTTTTTAAAAGATTATCATTTTAAAATTGAAACTTCAAATACGTTTCCGCACAGTTCGGGTATTGCCTCTTCGGCTTCAGGAATGAGTGCTATTGCTTTATGTTTAATGAGTATAGAAGCGCAGTTAAGTCAAGAGTCAAATGCCCTAAGCTCAGATTCGACCTATTTTAAGCAAAAAGCCTCGTTTTTGGCACGTTTAGGTTCGGGTAGTGCTTGTAGAAGTATAGAAGGTGAGCTTGTTGTTTGGGGCGCTAATGAGTGTATTAAAGACAGTTCAGATTTATACGGAGTTAAATTTACGGAGTCGGTTCATCCTAATTTTAAAAATTACCAAGACACTATTTTATTGGTTGATAAAGGTGAAAAACAAGTGAGTAGCACAGTGGGGCATCAGTTAATGTATGGGCATCCCTTTGCACAAGAGCGTTTTAAACAAGCCCATGATAATTTGGCCAAGTTAAAAACGGTGTTAGCTTCTGGAGATTTAGAAGCTTTTATCACTATTGTAGAGAGTGAGGCTTTAACGCTTCATGCCATGATGATGACCAGTTTGCCTTATTTTATTTTAATGAAACCTAATACCTTAGAAATTATTAATAAAATTTGGGCCTATAGAGAAGCTGAGCATTCTAAGCTGTGTTTTACTTTAGATGCGGGGGCCAATGTACACCTGTTATATCCAGAGCAAGAAAAGGAAAATGTCTTAGAATTTATTAAGAATGAATTGGTTAGCTATTGTCAAAATGAACATTATATTTGCGACGAAATAGGCTTGGGTGCCAACCAAATCTAATTTTAATACGTATATTTGTTAAAGTAATTGCTTTAAATTCATGAAGGGACCATTATTTTATTCTAAGATTCTTTTATTTGGTGAGTATGGAATTATCCGTGACTCCAAAGGCTTATCTATTCCTTATAATTTTTATAATGGTGCACTGAAACTGAGTGATAACCACACCGAGCAAGCTAAAGCTTCTAATGCCAGCCTAAAACGTTTTGCTACGTATTTAGAAGGTTTAGATAGTGATTTGGTGATCTTTAATACTAGCAAATTACACAGTGATCTCGAGGAAGGTATGTACTTTGATTCGTCTATACCTCAAGGGTATGGTGTAGGAAGTAGTGGTGCTTTAGTCGCAGCGATCTATGATAAATATGCAAGCGATAAGATTACGGTTTTAGAAAATCTTACCCGCGAAAAACTTTTAAAGTTAAAAGCGATTTTTTCAGCGATGGAATCTTTTTTTCATGGTAAATCTTCCGGTTTAGATCCTTTAAATAGTTATTTAAGTCTTCCTATTTTAATCAACTCTAAAGATAATATAGAAGCCACAGGTATTCCTTCGCAAAAAACAGAAGGTAAAGGTGCTGTGTTTTTAATAGATAGTGGTATTGTTGGGGAAACGGCACCAATGGTGAGTATTTTCATGGAAAACATGAAAAACGAAGGGTTCCGTAGTATGCTAAAAGATCAGTTTATAAAACATACGGATGCTTGTGTTGATGACTTTTTAAAAGGAGATGTAAAGTCTTTATTTAAAAATACCAAACAATTGTCTAAAGTAGTTTTAAATAACTTTAAGCCAATGATTCCTAAGCAATTTCATGAGCTATGGAAAAAAGGTTTAGACACCAATGAGTACTACTTAAAACTTTGCGGTTCTGGTGGCGGTGGCTATATCTTAGGATTTACCGAAGATATTGATAAAGCTAGAAAAGCCCTTGTGGGTCAGAAATTAGAAGTTGTTTATAATTTCTAAGGTTTTAGTCTTACCTTAGTATTCAAATTTTGTGACACGAGACTAGCGTTTGGTGTAGGCAACTCAAAAGTATTTCAGAATATTTCATTAAGACAACATGTTATCAAGACGGCAGAAACACATTTTTCTTAAATTTTTCAGCCTGTTTTCAGTAGTTCGAGGGTATAATGTACTTGTCGTTGTTATTGCCCAGTACTTAGCGGCAGTTTATATTTTTGCACATCATATTCCGGTTAAAAAAGTCCTTTTAGATCTTAATTTACTCATGTTGGTCTTGGCGTCTTCAGCAACTATCGCCTCGGGTTATATTATTAATAATTTTTACGATTCAGAAAAAGATTTAATTAATAAGCCTAGAAAAACAATGCTCGATCGTTTGGTCAGTCAGAATACGAAGCTATCGTTTTACTTCATCTTAAATTTTCTGGCCGTTATTTTTGCGAGCTATGTTTCCTTTAAAGCGGTAATCTTTTTTTCCATTTACATTTTTGCGATTTGGTTTTATTCCCACCGTTTAAAAAAACGACCTATCGTGGGTAATTTGGTCTCTGCAGTACTTACGGTAACCCCATTTTTCGTCATTTTTATCTACTATCAAAATTTTGAACCTGTTGTTTTTGCACATGGTGTGTTCTTGTTTTTACTGATTTCTATGCGCGAACTGACTAAAGATTTAGAGAATATTAAAGGCGATTTAGCTTTAAATTACAGAACGATTCCTGTGGTGTACGGAGAGAAACGTACCAAATTAATGCTAACCATTGTCGGGGTCTTAACCATTGTCTCGGCAGTATTATTGGTCTTGTTTTTCGATATAGGGCACATGTATTATTTCTTTTATTTGAGTATGGCATTAATTATACTCTATCTCGGAATCTTGTTAATTTCAAATAAAAAACCCCATTATTTAATTCTGCATAATATTTTAAAATTTATCATCGTTACGGGTGTTTTTTCAATACTACTTATCGATGTTTCTATTGTTTTAAATAGAATTTAGAATGAAGATTAGCCTATTTTTAATATTGTAGGGCATTGGGCTTAAACAACTTTAATAAATAACGGCAAGATGTAAACTATTGTTTACCTTTGCGAAAAATTTAGAACATGAGCAGAAATCAAGGAAGCAAAGGCAAAGGAAAAATTTCAGGAAGAGGAAATGCAAATAGTAAAACAAATAGTTTTGCTAGAGGTAATGCTCCCGTGAAGAAAAAAACAGTAAATAAACCATCTCAATCTGATGAGATTCGTTTAAATAAATATATAGCCAATTCTGGTGTTTGTTCACGTCGTGAGGCGGATGAGAATATAGCGCTTGGATTAGTCTCTGTTAATGGCAAGGTAGTCACAGAGATGGGGTATAAAGTAAAACGTAGTGACGAAGTTCGTTACGATGGACAACGTATAACACCAGAACCTAATGTTTATGTATTGTTAAACAAGCCTAAAGGTTTTGCGACGACTACAGCGGAAGGGAAAGGTAAAACCGTTATGGATTTGGTAGCGAATGCGACTAGTGCTAGAATTAAGCCTATTGGCCGTTTAGGTCGGAATTCTTTAGGGTTATTATTGTTTACTAATGATGATAAAGTGGTACAGAAATTTACCAATTCTAAAAATGGTGTATCACGATTATTTCAGGTAGAACTTGATAAGAATTTAAAGTTTGAAGATTTAAAAAAGATTCAAGAAGGTTTTAAAGTAGAAGGGAAGTTAGTTTCTGTTGAAGAGATTAGTTACATTCAAGGGGAGTCTAAAAACCAAGTGGGTATTAAGATTAAAAATACCGGAAATACTATTTTACGTACTATTTTTGATGAATTACATTACGATATTGTAAGAATCGATTGTGTAGCTATTGGGCATTTAACTAAAAAGGACATTCCTCGTGGACACTGGAAGCATTTAACAGAACAAGAAATTAATACCTTAAAAATGCTTTAAAAGCGTTGTATTCTATTTGAACGTATAGAGTATTAGAGACATAAGATTAAGGCTTTGTAGCGCGTTATTAAACAAGCTACGAAGCCTTTGTTGTATCTGGACGTTATGTGTTTATAAAAGCTAGTTTTTTTAGTGGTGAGATTATTAAAGCTTGAATTCTATTAAAAAACAAAACCCTAGGATTTGAATTTATTCAAACCATAGGGTTTTTATCATACTCATTATAATGAGAGGGTTTAAAACACGTTTACAGCCAATTGTATGCGGGCTAATTTTTGAGAGGGATTCCACATAGTTGTTGCTGAAACAGGTATGCTAATGTCTGAAAATTTAAGTGTTTTTGTAGCGGTAAAACCAACATTTACAAAGTCGAAATTTTGTTCGCCATCACCATAAAGATGAGTGTCACCATTTAATGAAAAGGCTGCACCGGCAAACGCATTTAGATTAACTTTTGAATCTGTGATAATAGGGTAAGACGCTTCAACATAAGTTGAGTAGCGTTGCTCACGATCTCCATTAGTATCAAATTGCGAATCTGCTGTTCCGTACAATAAGACGTCTGCTTCTAAACGTAAAGGAAATGAACCTTGAAACACATACGACGTTCTTAAATCAATTAAGTGTGTTGTGGTATTTTGGTCGTAATTCCAGATGTCTGGAGTTTCTACGCTACGGGTATTAAACAAATCCCATAATCCAATAGATAAGCCGTTGTCTGCATATTGCACGTAATAGTTAATCTCTTTATAAGACGTTCCATCACTATCGTTAGAAAAAGCCATTCCGCCCCAAAATCCGGTGGTGAAAGTTCCTATGTTATTCAATTTAAGTTGTGAAAATACAGCCGCCATTGGTTTATCAGTAATAATTAAGCCTCGCCATAAGTGATTGGTCTTTAGATCTAAATTAAAATCAATTGGACTGTCTTTAAGTTCAGGTTCTTGAGCATAGCTCATTTGCACTGTGATCAGTGCTAAGCAAAGAAATAATAAGTTTTTCATTTGTTGTACAGTTAATTGTTTAAAGCCATGTAAAGAAAAGATGCTATAAGTGCCCCGATTATTGGGCCAACTATAGGGATCCATGAATACGACCAGTCACTAGATCCTTTAAAAGGAAGGAGACTGTGTACAATTCTTGGTCCTAAATCTCTAGCCGGATTTATAGCGTAGCCCGTGGTACCACCAAGTGCTAAGCCGATAACCCATACAAGAAATGCCACTGGGATAGCGCCAATAGAACCAAGTCCTATAATGGCATCTGTAGTCCCTTCTATACCTAAGCTAATGCTTGGTCCGGCGATGTAAAAAATCACAAAGATTAATACAAAGGTTCCAATAATTTCACTCGTTAAGTTAGATACGGTATTTCTTATGGCTGGTCCCGTACTAAAACAGGCTAATTTTCCACCTTCATCGTCCGTGATTTTAAAGTGGTCTTTATAGACAACCCATACAAAGAATGCACCCAACATGGCACCAATTAATTCCCCTGCAATATATTCTGGTACAACAGACCAAGATATTCCACCGGTAGTCGCTAAGGCTACGGTAACAGCTGGGTTTAAGTGTGCGCCACTATAAGGGCCGGCCACAATAACGCCTAAAAATACACCTAGAGCCCAACTTGTTGTAATTTCAATCCAACCAGAGCCGTGACCTTTAGTGCCTTTTAAAACGGCGTTTGCAACGACACCATTACCACATATAATGAGGATCATGGTGCCTAATATTTCTGCTATTAATATTGACATTTTTATTAAGATTTATAGTTGTTGTTTAGAGTCGTTTATTCTTCAATCCAGTTTTGTGCACATTTCACGGCTTTATGCCAATAGTGAAGCATGTTGTCAACTTTTTCTTGAGGTGCTTTTGGGTAGAATTCTTTTTCTATAACCCATTGCGATTGAATATCATCAATGCTATCCCAGTAGCCTACAGCTAAACCAGCTAAATAGGCAGCGCCCATTACGGTAGTTTCTAAGGTTTGTGGTCTTATGATTTTAAATCCGAATAAATCCGATTGAATCTGCATTAATAAATTACTCGCCGTAGCACCACCATCAACTCTAAGTTCTATACTCTTTTTACCAGAATCGGCTTCCATTGCTTTTACAATATCGTAAACTTGGAAAGCAATACCTTCTAATGTCGCTCTAGCAATATGGGCGTCTGTAGTTCCTCTTGTAATTCCTAACATAGCACCACGTGCGTATTGATCCCAATACGGAGCTCCTAAACCAGTTAATGCAGGGACAAAATAAACGCCTCCATTATCTTCAGCCATTTCAGCTAAATGATTAATTCCAGGGGCGGTTCTTACCATTCTAGCACCATCACGTAACCATTGTATAGCAGCACCTCCAACAAATACACTACCTTCTAAAGCGTAAGTTGTTTTCCCGTTTATTTTCCAAGCGACTGTCGTTAGTAAGTTGTTTTTAGAATACACGGCTTCTTCTCCAGTGTTCATTAGTAAGAAACATCCTGTTCCGTAGGTGTTTTTTACCATTCCTGGTTTCGTACACATTTGTCCGAATAAAGCAGCTTGTTGATCTCCTGCAATACCAGCAATTGGAATTTTTGTTGAAAATAATGTTGTTGCTGTAGTTCCGTAAACTTCACTACTTTCCTTAACTTCAGGAAGCATCGCTTTTGGAATGTTGAAAAGGTCTAATAATTCATCATCCCAAGCCATGGTATGGATATTAAACAACATGGTTCTACTCGCGTTAGACACGTCGGTGATAAACATTTTTCCTCTAGTAAGTTTCCAGATTAACCATGAATCTACAGTTCCAAAACAAAGTTTTCCAGCTTCAGCCTTTTCTCTTGCGCCTTCAACGTTATCTAGGATCCATTTTAATTTTGTTGCAGAAAAATAGGCGTCAATAACTAAACCTGTTTTTTTCTTGATCATATCTGTATGCCCAGCATCCTTTAGCTCATCACAGTAACGTGCTGTTCTTCGGTCTTGCCAAACGATAGCATTGTGTATAGGTTCACTAGTTTCTCTATCCCAAACCACAACAGTTTCTCTTTGGTTGGTAATTCCTATAGCGGCAATAGATTCTCCGTTAATACCGTGTTGTGCAATAACTTCTGCTGCCACTGAAATTTGTGACGACCAAATGTCATTAGGGTCATGTTCTACCCAACCTGGTTTAGGGAATATTTGTTCAAAAGGTTTTTGAGATACTTTTACGATTTCTCCGCTGTGATTAAACAAAATAGCTCTAGAGGAGGTTGTACCTTGGTCAAGTGCTAAAATTAATTTGTCCTTCATTTTAGTTCGGTTTAGTGATTAGAATTTGTTGTTTATATAATGTAGTTAGACGTTGTTTTGGTGTAATCTGCAACTTGTTGCTTTTGCCAAGCATCGTCTTTGCCTAATTCAGAGGCCATGATTTTTGCGACTTCGGGTGCCATTTTTAGACTTTCTTTAGCGTCTAGTAATTGGCAACGTACACGTCTAGCAAGAAAATCTTCAATGTTTAAAGCCATTTCATTTCTTACGGCCCATACCACTTGGGCTGGTATAACTTTCATGGTATCGCTTAACGGAGTGTCCCATCCGTTTTGCTTAGAGAGTTCTACAATAGGCGCCTTGTCGCTTCCGTAAAAATATAAGGGGTCGTTATAATTGGTTATTTCTTTATAACCGTGGATTTTTAATTGTTTCGTTTTTGTTGGGATATGTTTCCAATCGTGATTCTTTTCAGCTTTATCAACAAGATCTTCTCCCATTTTTCTAAAGGTGGTCCATTTTCCTCCAACGATGGTTAATAAGCCTGAGTCTGCCGTATAGATTTTATGAGATCTAGAAATTTCTTTCGTTTTACTACCGTCAGATTTTGGTGCGGCCAACGGACGTAATCCTGCAAATACACTTAAAACATCGCTACGCTTAGGCGCTTTGGTTAAATAACGACTTGCGGTATTAAGGATAAACCCAATTTCTTCTTCAAGAGCTACAGGTTCTAAAGATTCTTCTTTTAATGGTGTATCTGTTGTTCCTACAATGACTCTGTTATGCCATGGTACTAAGAATAAGACACGGCCATCATCGGTTTTTGGAATTGTAATAGCATCATCTCCAGGTAAGAAAGATTTGTCTAACATAAGGTGAACCCCTTGACTTGGCGCAATGGTTTTATCTGCACCCGGTTTGTCCATACGTAACACATCATCAGCAAATACTCCGGTAGCATTAACAACTTGCTTTCCTTTTATTTCGAAAGTAGAACCGTCAACTTCATCCTTAGCTTTTACACCAACAACGTTTCCGGCAGCATCTTTTAGTAAGCCGGTTACACCACAATAATTTGCAGCTTCTGCTCCCATAGAAACGGCAGTTTGTAGGGCGTTTATAGCCATACGAGAATCATCAAATTGACCGTCGTAATACACAACACCCGCTGATATTTTGTCGGGATTAATAAGCGAAATACGTTTTAAAGTCTTCGATTTTGAAATTCTTTTAGAACGTCCTAAACTTAATTTTCCTGCTAATAAATCATAGAAAGTTAAGCCTACTGTATATAAGATTTCATCAAACAAACCATGAGTAGGTATTATAAAAGACTGTGTTTTAGTAATGTGAGGGGCGTTTTTAAGCATGAGTCCTCTTTCTACAACGGCTTCTCTTACGAGTCCTACATCGCCTTGTGCCAAATACCTTACACCACCATGTAATAACTTGGTTGCTTTACTTGAGGTTGATTTCGTAAAATCAGATTTTTCTAGTAGTGCTACAGAATAACCTCTTGCAGAAGCCTCAAGTGCAATACCGATTCCGGTGGCGCCACCACCTATAATTACGAAGTCGTAAGTTTTAGATTCGCTTTTTAGCGCCTTCATCATTTTATTTCTATCCATGACTTGCTATATTAATTAGGGGTTATGGTTTTGTTATGTTTTGTTTCAGAGTATAAAATTACAACAAAACGAAACTTAAAAAAAGTTTTTTATTGTTATTTTCAGTTTTTTTTCAATTCGAAACTAGATTTACGTAATAAATCGATGTGTTTTTTCTCAAATTAGGAATGTGGAGTGCTTGTTTTTTCGAATTTGATAAGTGATTTGTGAATATAAAAGGGAAAGGTTTCGAAATTAATTAGGGTTTCTATAGGCGTTTGAGGTGGAGAACTATTATTTTTGTATAAAACATAGATTATGGCCCTAAATATCATTGATCGACACAAACTGATCTTAAAAAAGCTCAAGGCTGATGGGTTTGTAACTGTAAATGACCTCAGCGAGCAGTTTAACGTATCGTTAGTGACTATTAGAAAAGATCTTAAACTTCTTGAAGAAAAAAAATTACTCTTTCGTTCGCACGGAAAAGCTATTCCGGTGAATCCTTATATTACAGAGAACCCTGTACAAATTAAGGAAAAGATTAATGCCACGGAGAAAAATAAGATTGCTATGGCTGCTGTGCAAACCTTAGAACCGCATGATAGTATTATTATTGCTTCTGGAACTTCTGTTATAGAATTTGCAAGGCACATAAAACCTTTGGAGGGTTTAACGGTATTATCGGCTTCCTTGAGTACGGCTTTAATTTTAGCAAAAAATAAAGATATTGAAGTGATGCAATTGGGAGGAATGGTTCGTCCGAGTTCGGCTTCGGTGATTGGACCTATTGGCGAAAAGATGTTGGCAGAATTTACTTTTACCAAATTGTTTTTAGGCGTTGATGGTATCGATTTAGAGTATGGGCTTACAACAACCAATCTGATGGAAGCGTCTTTAAATAAAGCGATGATAAAGGCGGCTCAGAAAATTATTGTTTTGGCTGATGCTTCAAAATTTAATAAAAAAGGGTTTGGTAGAATTTGTGAGCTCAATGAAGTAGATCAAATAATTACGGATTCTAATATTGATGCCAAAACGAAAAGCCGTTTAATTGAATTAGGGGTGGAGTTAACTATCGTTTAAAAGCTATAGGCTGTAAGTGTTGTGCTTTGTCTTGTGAGGTGTAATTTAATAGTTTGAGGTGTTGTGTATGGTGAGTTAATTTGTCAAATCGTTATTTTATTTTTCCATCTTTACATCCGTACTCATCACTATTTTAAGTTCTAAGTTTTTAAAGACTGCGATGACTTGGACCGCATTATTTTTCAATTCGTTGGTGTTGAATTGAATTTCAAATTGATTAGTCGTTTGATTTTCTAGAATAAGTTTATCAGGTTCCAAATCCGAAGTTGTGGTATAAACCTCATATTCAGGAATGGTTTCAGGGTCTTTGAAATAGAAAAACATTTTTCCAGAATTATTTGCTGAATATTTTTCCTTATCAGGATTTCCAACCATTGTTGAATTCGAGAGCTTTTCGTACGTCTCATTTTTTAATGAGTCTTTAAGTTTTTTTTATTTCGGATTTCAGTTCAGGTATTTTGTTTTTAAAATTCTCTTCATTCTCATTTTTACAAGAACCAAAAGCTATTAATAGGGTTAGAAATATTACAATTCTATATTTTTTATATGGATTAATTTTCTTCATTTTGTGAATGTTTGCCAACATCCTAATATAAGCTTCAAGACGTGGCTAGAGTATTAAAAGACCCATTGTTAAATAAAGGAATGAGGTTATTAAGACTTTGAGCTTAATTTTTGTTTTCTTCCAATAAAGAAATAGAGTAGTACGCCTAAAAAATTTCCAAAGAGGACAACCAAGGTCCATACAATTTTGTTATTGCCTTTAAATTCATATTTCAAAATATCAATAAGAGCGATAACCATAGGGATTACTCCTAAGCCAAGGGTGATTAAAATTATAATGAGTTGCCATGGTCCGATCATTAAGAAGTGATTTGTCATTGTGAATAGTTTTTAGGCCTTAAAAGTCTTAGGCTTAGTGATAATGGAGACTAATGTAAGAAAATTCAAATAGAATAACGAAAGGACATCAACTTCCTGATTATTTTATTTGAGGTAGAGGATGAGGATATTAGGTGTTACCCTTAGGTTTCTCTTGCATTTATTAGCGCATGTTGTCTTGATGATGCATTGGGTTTTTATAGCAAACCGTAAAACATTAGCACTCTAAAAGGATTTAAATACGATAATTATTGGATTTAGTTTAAGAAAGTGGAATGGTAATAAATTGTTGATAAGGTCAGTAATAATAGGTCTTTAATTGTTTACAAACGATTACAAGTAATTACAAATGGATGTAAATATGTAAATACCGAATGTTTCTTGTGAAGCTCAAGATCTTTGTAGTGTAGAATCGGAAGTGGTTCTAAAAACATAATCTGTTAAATCATTAAAACTTAGAAATTATGAACACGTTAAGAAACAAAGTACAGTTAATTGGGAACTTAGGAAACGATCCAGAAATTACAAATTTTGAATCTGGTAAAATGCTAGCGAAATTTACTCTAGCCACCAATGAAAGTTATAAAAATGCTAAAGGAGAGAAAGTTGTAGATACGCAATGGCACAATGTTGTGGCCTGGGGTAAAACAGCACAAATTTTAGAAAAATACGTTACTAAAGGAAAAGAAGTCGCTATTGAAGGAAAATTAACATCGCGCTCCTGGGAGGATAAAGATGGTATTAAGCGCTACATTACAGAAGTGGTGTGTAATGAGCTTTTAATGTTAGGCAAGTCCTAATCCTAAAAGCCTATGAGGTAAAAGAAAACTGTCGTTCCGATGGTTTTTTTTTATTCTAATACGATTTGTAATGCTTTTTTAATCTTGAGTTAATCTGCGGCTAAAGCGGGCATAGGTCTCAAAATTAGGCTCATGCTATTGAAGGACTTAATTAGATCTCATTTCTACAAGGCGTAGACACTGTATCGCGTTGTGAGTTTGACGGTATTCTTAGCTGAGCTTTAGATTGTACCTTAGTGTAAGACGATGTTATGGCGCCGTAGCATTATAATTTATAACGCAGTTTGAAACCGCTGTACCAATTTCTCGGCATTCCTGGGTAATAGTAGCGTGGTTCTGCGTCTCCAAAGCCAACAGCATTAATGAGTATGGACGAGGCATAATGTGCTGAAGTTATATTGTTGAGTCCGAAATAGAGGTCTAATGCAAGCTGTTTGCTGAGGTTGTTTTTGTAGCTTAATTTTGAATTAAGAACGGTGTAAGGCTCTGTATAAAGTGTGTTAGCATCATTCATGGGCATGGTACCAACATGTAAGCCGTTGGTGTTAAGTTGAATGTTTTTATAACGAATAACACATCCGGCATTCATTTTAAATGTAGGAACTCCCGTGAGGGCATTGCCCGAAAAGTTAGAGGCGTTATCAATAAATTTAACAAACTTATGGTCGTTAAGTTCGGTGTTTACATAGGGGGCAAGGCTAAAGTTGGCGTTGAGCTGATGTTGAGATGACAGCGTTAATTCTAGTCCTTTGTGCTGGGTTTTTCCTGCATTTCGACCAATATATTGGTCTTCTCCAACCCGATCTGCAACAAGTAAATTGTCGATATCTAAAATATAGGCGGCGATGTCTAATTTTACCTGGCGTTTAAAGAAAAAGATCTGGCTACCAAGCTCATAATTTATACCGGTTTCAGGACCTAAATCAGGATTAATGAGGCCTTCTGGGGTTAAGGTTTCTTCTATGCTAGGGGAGTTAAATCCACGACTAATATTGAGGTAGGTTTTTAAGTTTTTAGAAAATTGATAAGCAAGATTCAGGCTTGGGGCCACAATGGTTTTAAAATCACGATTAGCGTTTTTATTCAGAATTCCGGAATTAAAATGATCTCTAAATCTGTAGTTGGTGTTGTTTATATTTAAACCTATTTGGGCGCTAAACTGCGGTGTAAAAGGAAGGGTTGTAGATGCAAAAAGGTTAAGGTTTTGTCTGTATTCTACATTATCACTTAGAACTTGGCCTTCAAGACTTCCGTTGTTTCCATTGGTCTCGTATAGGTTTTCTAAAGTTTGCCAACGGTATGCATCGCTATAAATTTCGCCTCCAAAATAGAGATGGGCCGATTGGTTTAAGAATGTAAAATCTTTTTCAAACAAACTTCTTGCCCCGTAACCGTGTGAGTATTCCTCTAAAATATTAAAAGGCCGTGGTTCATAATGGTCTAAATAACTATAAAATACGGATGAGGTATTGCTAAAATCTTCTGAAAAGTGATGGGTGTAATTCAGTCCAATTAAAGTGTGCTTATTGGCCTCATAGCCTTGGGTCGTTTTCCAGGTGTAAGCGGCTTGGCTAGGGTCGTTATTAAAGTCTGTTCTACTAATAGAGCTGGCTATTTGGGCATCATAATCGATGTGGTTAATAAGTAGCCCCAGACGGCTTTTCTCATTTAATTTATAATTTGCCTGAAGCAAAGCGGCTTTTCGGTTGTAGGCACTATTCTCTCGAAATCCATCCGTTTTTAAATAATTATAACTGAAACTCAACTCTAAGTCATCATTGGCGGTAGCAAAGTTTAAACTGTTTTTAATCAGTCCGAAACTTCCTAAACTAAGCGCATTTTTTAGTTGTGTGGTTCCTTTTTCAGCATGTTTCGTGTTAAGCAATATTGTACCCCCTAAATTAGTGCCGTAAGTGCTGGCTTTTGGGCCTTTAATAAGGTGTATGCGCTGTAGGTTTTCGGCATCAAAAGCATCTATCGTGGTGCTCCCTGTGCCATTGGTAATCGGGATTCCGTTATAATACGCACGTATTTTATTTGTGCCATAGAGGGTTCTAGAGCCTACACCTCTAATGACTATTCTGTTGGTGTTTAAAGCACCATTCAGAATATATACTCCAGGAGTTTCATTAATGGCACTTACCAAATCAATGGGGCTATAGCGTTCTAAATTTTCAGCATGTAAAGTTGTGGTAACGGCAAGGAGTTTCTGTTTGTTTTCTGAATTAAAGGAAAGGTTTACGGGCGCTAAGTTCTGAACCTGCTCTAAACGCTGAAGCAGAAATGTAGCGTTAGTGCGTTTAAAAATGACGCTCTTTTGCTGATAATCCGGATGATGTAATGTGAGTTCTACGGGCGGTTTGATGGTATTTGGTAGCACAAATACACCCTTGGCATTTGTTTTGGAAATAATGTTAGGACCAAGATGAACCTCAACGCCTACAATGGGCGTTGCGGTTGCTGTCTGTACGCGGCCGTATAAGGTTTGGGCTTCTAAACCATAAATAGCAAAACTGATGTAAAATAAGAGTAGTGTTTTAAATAAAGTAACATACATAAGGTTTTAAGTATGGCGTTGTGCTATTAAATATAAGCATTAAAATAGCGTAATTTAAAACGAAGTGGTCTAAAATCAGACCCCAAGCAGATTTAAAATTTAAACATCTAATTCTACAACCTTACCTTCATTAGCACGAATGTTAAACACGGTCTGATCTTCAAAAATGAGGTATTGTCCTTTTATACCTACTAATTTTCCGGAGTATTCTGGAGTTTTAGTGAGGTTAAGACTTTTTAATTTTGTTGGATATTGCTCTACTGGAAAATTAATATGCGTTTCCGTATTATTTTCAATAAAATAAGGCTGGGCTTCTTCAGGAATATAAGCTTTTAGTTTTTGCTTCCATTCTAATAAATCTTCATCCTTAATATCGTTTTTTAACATGGTACGCCAATTGGTTTTATCGGCCACATAATCTTTTAACGCGACTTCGGTAATTCCTGCTAAATAACGGTTAGGTACTTCTACTATTTCTAGAGCTTCATGCGCCCCTTGGTCAATCCATCGGGTGGGCACTTGGGTTTTACGCGTAACGCCAACTTTAACATTACTAGAGTTTGCTAAATATACAATATGAGGTTGTAGCTGTACCCGTTTTTCGTATTCTAAGTCCCGATCTTCCTGATCTAAATGCGCCGTACTTAATTCTGGACGCATAATCCAATCGCCGGCCACGGGCTTATCAAAAAAACAAGATTTACAAAAGCCTTGTCTATAAATAGGACGATCTAAGCCACAGCTTAAGCATTGATGTCCAATAAGCTTTATGCTGATGGTTTTATTGAGTAATTGATTTACGTGGATAAAGTCGTTCTTAAAAACCAGATAATATTGAATTGGCTCTGAAAATTCGGTTTGCATTTTTGTGAGAACTCCTGAGTAAACCATAAAAGAATTTAGTATTTTTAGCATTAATTAATAGCGTAAAGATAGCCAATCCATGCCAATTCCTATTGTAAATTCTATTGCGTCTTGGTTTTTAAAAAAACGGTTTCATCAAATTGAATTGTTTTTAAAATACCCAAACGAAGTTCAGAATGAATTACTTTTTAGTTTATTAAAAATCGCAAAAGATACAGAGCTTGGTAAGCAATATGATTTTGAATCTATTAAGAGCTATCGCGAATTTAATGAGCGCGTGCCTGTTGTAAATTACGAAGGCTTTCATCCCTTAATTGAGCGCTCTCGTAATGGCGAACAAAATATCTTCTGGCCTAGACCTATTAAATGGTTTGCCAAATCTAGTGGTACGACTAATGCCCAAAGTAAATTTATTCCTGTAAGTTTTGAGTCGCTTGAAGATTGTCATTATGCCGCCAGTAAAGATTTACTGTGCATGTATTTAAATAACAATGAAGATGCACAATTGTTTACGGGTAAAAGCTTGCGTTTAGGAGGAAGTAAGGAGCTTTATAAAGAGAAGGGAACCGTTTTTGGAGATTTAAGCGCTATTCTTATTGATAATATGCCGTTTTGGGCCGAATTTAGTAGTACGCCGAGCAGTAGAGTGTCGCTTATGAGCGATTGGGAGACTAAAATGCAGGCTATTGTTGAAGAAACCATTGAAGAAAATGTGACGAGCTTAGCTGGTGTGCCATCATGGATGTTAGTGTTGCTTAATAATGTGCTCGATAAAACCGGGAAAGATAGTATTTTCGACATCTGGCCTAATCTTGAAGTTTACTTTCATGGTGGGGTAAGTTTTAACCCTTATGTAGAACAGTATAAAGCTATTTTGCCGTCCGATAAATTTAGATATTACGAAATTTATAATGCCTCTGAAGGCTTTTTTGCCATTCAAGATCAGAATAATTCTAGCGATTTATTACTGATGCTTGACTATGGGATTTTCTATGAATTTATCCCTATGGATGCTTATGGTACGGAAGCTCAAAAAATAATTCCGCTAAGTGAGGTGGAGTTGAATACCAATTATGCTGTGGTGATTACCACCAACGCAGGATTGTGGCGTTATAAAATAGGAGATACCATTCGGTTTGTGAGTTTACGTCCGCATAGAATTAGAGTTTCTGGGCGTACCAAACATCATATTAATGCCTTTGGTGAAGAACTTATTATAGAAAATGCAGAAGAGGCGTTTAAACGCGTTTGTAAACGTACGGCTTCGGAAATTGTAGATTATACGGCAGCACCTATTTTTATGGATGGTAAAGAAAAGGGGGCGCACGAGTGGATTATTGAGTTTAAAACTCCACCGAGCAATATGCCTTATTTTGAAGAGCTTTTTGATAATGCTTTAAAGTCTTTAAATTCGGATTATGAGGCCAAGCGCTTTAATAATATGACCTTAAATAAACCTAAAATTCACAGTGCTAGACCAAATTTATTTTACGATTGGTTAAAGCAGAATAATAAATTGGGTGGACAACATAAAGTACCGCGCTTGTCTAATTCGCGGGTCTATGTTGAAGAATTATTGGCTATTAATCGTGTGTAGTGCTTTGTGTTAATGCAAGGCTTATTAAAGGGGTGTCTGTGGTCTACGGCGCAATCCGTTTCGCTATACCTTGCTGATTTATGCTGTTGGTTCTTAATCGGTTTAAAAAGTATAAGCACACCTTATAACGATATTCTTAAGAGTTTTATCTAAAAGATAGAGTAAAAATTTTCTTACTTAGTAATTGCTGATATATTCGTAGCGCACTGCGGTGCAGTTATGATAACATTGTTTAAGACCACGTAAGATTTTGGCACTCAATATTTATTAATTAATCATTCCCTAAACACTAAAAAGCCACAACTTCTAAAAAGAAATTGTGGCTTTTTTATTTGTAGGGTATCTTGATTTAAGACACCGCTTTCAGTTTTTTAAGTGTAGATTTATTTAAACGATCTTCAGCATAGGCCCTAGTCACATTTAATTTCGTCTCTTCAGAACTAGGAAGGTCAAACATGGCTTCGGTTAAAATCTCTTCGCAAAGGGATCTTAAACCACGAGCTCCTAATTTATATTCAATAGCTTTATCTACAATATAATCTAAAGCTCCATCGGTAATGGTAAATTCAACCTCATCCATTTCAAACAATTTCTTATACTGTTTGATGATAGCATTTTTAGGTTGCGTTAAAATAGAACGTAGCGTTTTAGCATCTAAAGGATCCATATACGTTAATACAGGAAGACGTCCAATAATTTCAGGAATCAATCCGAAGTCTTTAAGATCTTTAGGGATAATATATTGAAGGATATTGTCTTTATCAACAACATCGGTCTTCATAGCGCTATATCCTATAGCTTGCATATTAAGACGTTTTGTTATAACACGTTCAATACCATCAAAAGCACCACCGGCAATAAATAAGATATTCTCTGTATTAACTTCAATAAATTTCTGATCAGGGTGTTTACGTCCTCCTTTTGGTGGAACATTAACTACGGTTCCTTCTAATAATTTTAATAAAGCTTGCTGAACGCCTTCACCAGAAACGTCTCTTGTAATAGAAGGGTTATCACTTTTACGTGCAATTTTATCAATCTCATCTATAAAAACAATACCGCGTTCGGCCTTTTCAAGGTTGTAATCTGCGGCTTGTAATAAGCGGGTTAAAATACTTTCTACATCTTCACCTACGTAACCAGCTTCTGTTAATACCGTGGCATCAACTATAGCTAAAGGTACATTTAACATTTTAGCAATGGTCTTAGCCATTAATGTTTTACCTGTACCGGTTTGCCCAACCATAATGATATTACTCTTTTGAATTTCAATATCATCTTCAGAAGGGGGTTGTAATAAACGTTTGTAATGATTGTAAACTGCAACAGACATAACACGTTTTGTGTTTTCTTGTCCTATAATATACTCATCTAAAAAGCCTTTAATTTCCTTAGGTTTTTTAAGCATGAGTTCTGCACTTAAGTCTGAATTACCAGACTGCTTAGATTCTTCCACCACAATACCATGTGCCTGCTCTATACAGCGATCACAGATATGAGCGTCTAAACCTGCAATGAGCAAGCTTGTTTCCGGCTTTTTCCTACCACAAAATGAACATTCTAATTCTTCCTTTGCCATCTTAATATTAGTTTAAGCTTGAAGGTAAAAACCTTCAAGCTTATTAATTTTTAGTTTATAAAAACTTTAGTCGAAAATAATGGGGATTACTTGCGCTCTAAAATCTCATCAATCATTCCATAATCTAATGCTTCTTGAGAGCGCATCCAGTAATCTCTGTCTGAATCTTTTTCAACCTGTTCAAGAGATTGTCCAGAGTGATTAGCAATTATGGTATATAATTCTTCTTTAACTCTTATCGTTTCTTTTAAAGCAATCTGCATGTCGCTTAACTGCCCTTGTGTTCCACTACTTACTTGGTGAATCATTACACGAGAGTGTTTTAAAGCAGAACGCTTTCCTTTTTCTCCCGCACATAATAATACAGCTGCCATAGACGCTGCAATACCTGTACAGATTGTAGCGACATCTGGTTTTACAAATTGCATGGTATCGTAAATTCCTAAACCAGCATATACGCTTCCTCCTGGAGAATTGATGTAAATCTGAATATCTTTAGAAGCATCTACACTTTGTAAGAATAATAATTGGGCTTGTATAATGTTAGCAACTTGGTCATTGACACCTGTTCCTAAAAAGATAATACGATCCATCATTAAACGCGAAAACACATCCATTGCTACGGCATTCATCTGACGTTCTTCAATAATGTTTGGCGTTAAGTTGGTTGGATTCATACTTGTAATTATTTTTTGGTAATAATTACTGTTGATTCCTTGATCTTTAGTGGCGAATTTTTCAAATTCTTTTCCGTAATCCATATAAATTCTAAGGCTTTAAATTAATGATAATTGTTGTTCTATTTAGACGCTAAACTATTTTCAACGCCACACTATTTCAACGAAAAAATAGTATTAAAAAAAGCGTAAAACTAGACTAGTTTTACGCCTTAAAGATACTAATAATTTTTAGCTTACCGTTTTCACGGTAATGACATTTTAAACTTTTAAGATTTTGTTTAAAATTGAAATAAAAACTAGCTATAGAATTCTTTTACGAAATCATCATAAGTGATTTCTTTAGTTTCTGTGTTAGCTTCAGCTTTATATAAGTTAAGTAATTTCTGGCTCATTAACTGCTCAGAGATACGTTTTACTTCATCTTGGTTTCCTAAGATACGTGCTGCAATGTCTTCTAACTCTTTATCAGAAGGATTCATTTGACCAAATTGAGCCATCTGTCCTTTAATCATTTCCATTGCAAATGATTTCAATTCTTCAAACTGAACTTGTAAGTCGTGCTTCTGAATTAATTTACCTTCAATAAGTTGGTAACGCATGCTTTTTTCAGACTTTTCATACTCTTCTTTAGCTTGCTCTTCAGTCATCACTTCTTCACCTGCTGTTTGCATCCATTTTTGTAAGAATGCCGATGGAAGATCGAATTTTGTGTTCTCTACTAAACTTTCAGTAACGTCGTTTAATAACTTTTGGTCACCTTGTTGCTTAAATTGCTTTTCAGAATCTTCTTTGATTTTATCTTTTAATTCCGTTACAGAAGTTACTTTTCCTTCTCCGAATAATTTATCAAATAATTCTTGGTCTAAATCAGCTAATTCACGTTCGTTAATCTCAGTAATTGTAAAGTTAACTTCGATTTCTAAACCGTGAGCATCATCATGAGGTACTTTTAAGAAGGTCATTAGATCATGATCATCATTAAAAAGTCCTTTTGTTTTTAAGGTGATAACGTCTCCAACTTTTGCTCCGATAAATTTCTTAGGATTTCCTTTTCCTTTTAATTTATCTAAAGTAAGTGTTACGGTATTTTCAATTTCTTTTTCCTCGTTAGTAAAAGTACCTGTAACTTCTGAAGTTTCAGTAACCTCTTCTTGAGAAACGATTTTACCATATTGTTTTTGGATATGCGCAATCTGATCCTCGATCATTTTGTCATCCGCTACAATATTATAGTGTGTGATTGGTGCTTTGCTTTTTAACTCTACTTCAAATTCTGGAGCTAAACCTAATTCAAACTCAAAGGTAAATGCTTCAGCATCCCAGTTTAAATCATCTTGAGCTTTTGGTAAAGGGTTTCCTAAAACATCTAGTTTTTCTTCAACTAAATATTTTCCAAGAGCATCTTGTAATAATTTATTTACTTCATCAACCAATACGGCTTTACCATATTGCTTTTTTACCATTCCCATTGGTACATGACCTTTTCTAAAACCAGGAATGTTTGCAGACTTACGGTAATCCGTTAAAATTTTCTCTACTTTATCGCTATAATCTTCTTTAGCGATATCCACTTTCACAACTGCATTTAATGCATCGATGTTTTCTCTTGTAATGTTCATTCTTATTGAAACTAAAATTGGGCTGCAAAAATACAATATTTTTTGCAACCCAACAACAGTTTTAAATGTTTGGCTTTAAGCTACTTTTTATCTTCTTTTAAGAACGATTGTAATAAAGATTGTAAAATAGATAAGAGTATACTAAAGAGTAGGGCCGTCCAGAAACTAGAGACGCCAAAACCGTCAACAAGTTTATCGGCTATTAAAATGATCACCGCGTTAATAACTAATAAGAATAGACCTAAGGTAAAAAGCGTAGCAGGTAAGGTAAAAATGACCAGAATAGGTTTTACCAATAGGTTGAGGATTGCCAAGACGAGCGCAACAATAATGGCACCGACATAACCGTCTACTGTGACCCCATTAAGGATGTTAGCAATGACAAAAACGGCTAAAGCATTTAGTAAAAGTCTTAAAATGAGATTCATAATAGTGTTGTTTTTATGGTGTTAAGCGATAAATTGTATGACAGCGGCATAGAAATCTTTTGGGTTTTCAGCATGCAGCCAGTGTCCGGCATTAGTAATGGTAATTATATTTGAATTGGGAAAATGACGCTGTATTAAAGCTTCGTCCGTTTGCCCAATGTACTCAGAACGATCACCTCTTAAAAATAAAGTTGGTTTGTCAAAAGTAGCATGCGTTGGGAAGGCTTCCCCCACTTCAGCAACATTAGCTTTTAAGACCTCTAGGTTAATGCGTAGGCCTAATTGGCCTTTCTCTACCCAATATAAATTTTTAAGTAAAAACATTCGGGTTCCGGCATCATCCACATATTCACTTAAGGCTTTATCGGCTTGGCCACGCGTTTTAAGGCTGGTAAAGTCTAAGGCACTTAAACCCTCTAAAATGGCATCATGATGCACCGGATAAAAACGTGGTGAGATATCGGCGATAATTAAGTTTTTTACCAACTCTGGATATTTAGAGGCAAAAAGCATAGCGGTTTTTCCACCCATAGAGTGGCCTAATAAAACAATATCCTTAAGCTCATGGCTGTCGCAATAGGCTTTTAAATCTTCGGCTAAAATATCATAATTAAAGTCCTCGGAGTGAAAACTACGGCCGTGGTTACGCTGATCTACAAGGTGAACCTCATAATCAGATTCTGAAAACTGCTTGGCTAAAGTTTTCCAATTGTCTCCCATTCCTAGAAAACCATGAAGGATAATAAAGGGTTGCCCTTCGCCTATAATATTAGAGTGTAATGTCATTGTTTTTGGTCTTTTGTGGTTTATTTTAGTTTCTCTAAATAAGAACTAATCACCTTTTCAACGCCCATATATAAGCTTTCAGCAATCAAGGCGTGTCCAATAGAGACTTCTTGTAAACCAGGAATGTTTTCTTTAAAAAACTGTATGTTTTGCAACGATAAATCGTGCCCTGCATTGATTCCTAACTGTAAGGTGTTGGCTAAACCAGCACATTCCATATAAGGATTAATGGCCTCTTTATTACCTAAACTATATTGGTGTGCAAAGGCTTCTGTGTAAAGTTCTATGCGGTCTGTACCTGTGGCTTTGGCACCTTCAATTTGATGCAAGTCAGGGTCTACAAATATCGATGTTCTAATTCCGTTAGACCTAAAGGTTTGAATTACCTCGGTTAAAAAATCCTTATGTTTTATAGTGTCCCACCCTGCGTTAGACGTAATGGCATCTGTAGCGTCTGGAACTAAAGTAACTTGTGTTGGTTTAATGTCTAAAACCAAATCCATAAATTTAGGAATAGGATTCCCTTCAATATTATATTCCGTATAGACTTCCGATTTTAAATCGTAAGCATCTTGGTAGCGGATGTGTCTTTCGTCGGGTCTTGGGTGTATGGTAATACCTTCTGCACCGTAACTTTGGACGTCTTTAGCAAATTGTAAGAGGTTTGGGACATCGCCTCCGCGACTATTTCTTAATGTCGCAATTTTATTGATATTAACACTTAACTTAGTCATCTGTATCTTAATTTATCTTACAAAAATACAGAACTCCGCTTTAGTTTTAATTTTTAAGAGAAAAGATTCAGTAAGCCTTAGGTTCTTTTTGTTGCTTTTTCACATTTAGGAGCTACTAAGGCTGCGAGTTCTCCTGCCTTTAAAGGCCGTATTGTGGTTATTTTTCATTAATTTGCACCTTATTATAAATACCGTTTTATGGAACTTCAAGATTACATCATAAATGATATCAAACCTTTGAGTGTTACGGATAAGGTTAGTGACGTGAAAATGCTTTTTAATCAGCTGACGTATTCTCATATTCCTATTAATAAAGATGGGGTTTATATGGGGTGTATCTCAGAAACGGATGCCCATTGTTTTGAAGCTGAAAAGACCATTGGTGATTGCCATTATGCTATGGAAGGTTTTTTTGTTAGGCCTACCACAATTTGGCTCGATGTGCTAGAAGCCTTTGCTCAAAATGACACCAATATAATGCCGGTTTTAGATGAAAAAAATAGCTATCTCGGATATTATGAACTCAATGATATTATTCACCTCTTTAATGAGACGCCGTTCTTTTCAGAACCTGGTGGGGTTATTATTGTTGAAAAAGGCATTAATGATTATTCCTTTAGTGAAATTAGCCAAATTGTAGAATCTAATGATGCTAAAATATTAGGGGCTTTTGTTTCTAAAATTGATGGCGATTTAGTAAGAATCACCTTAAAAATAGGCAATATTAGCCTTAATGAAATTATTCAAACCTTCAGACGCTATAGTTATAATATTATTTCGGGGCATGAAGATGATACGTATTTAGAAAGTCTTAAATCGCGTTCTCAGTATTTGGATAAATACCTTAATATGTAATGATAAAAGTCGCAGTATACGGTCAGAATTATTCAAAAGAAATTACACAGCAGGCTGTTGAGAAATTAATTGATGTTTTAATTGAAAAAAAGGCTGAAATTTATGTGGAAGCTGCTTTTTTGGAGACCCAATTTCAGCAGGTTAAAGCCAATGCTAAAATCAAAACTTTTGATGCCTTAGATGCCAGTTTTAATTTGCTTATTAGTGTGGGTGGCGATGGGACCATATTAAGAGCGATAACCTATGTGCGGGATTTAAATATTCCTGTTGTAGGGATTAACACCGGACGTTTAGGATTTTTAGCTACCATTCAGATTGATGATATTCAGTCGGCCTTAACCGAGATATTTAATGGTGCCTATAAAATTTCTGAACGTGCCTTATTAAGTGTTTCTACAGATCCCGAACATGAAGATGTTGTAGAAACCCATTTTGCCCTCAATGAAATTGCGATTAGTAGAAAAAATACCACCTCTATGATTACTATAGAAACCCATTTAGATGATGAGTTTCTAACTACGTATTGGGCCGATGGACTTATTTTATCTACACCAACGGGATCTACAGGGTATTCTCTAAGTTGTGGTGGGCCCGTTATAGCGCCAAATGCAAAGAATTTTGTATTAACCACTATTGCTCCTCATAATTTAAGTGCAAGACCTTTAGTGCTGCCCGATAGTAAAACGGTTACTCTAAGAGTAGACGGTAGGGAAGATCAGTTTTTAATGTCTTTAGATTCGCGTATCGTCACGCTTTCTAATACCACTACAGTGACGGTAAAAAAAGCAGACTTTGTTATAAAAATGGTAGAATTGCTAGACGAGTCCTTTTTGGCAACGCTTAGAAAAAAGTTACTTTGGGGAGAAGATAGGCGTAACTAACTGCAAATAATACAATAATTAGTTTCAAAAACAGTTTATTTATAGGACCAAATTTGCGTCAGATGACTGTACGCAAATCAGAATTGTTATATTTGCAAACTTTGAAAATTTTATGAAGTACTTTATTTTGTTTTTATTAGGTGCTATCGCCACTAGAAATGCCCATGCTCAAATTTATGAGGTTGGTATCATTGCGGGTGGAACTAACGTTATAGGTGATGTTGGAGCAACCGATTATATAGCGCCCAATCAGTTTGCTATTGGGATCTTAGGGAAATGGAATAGAAGTGCAAGGCATTCGTTTAGAGCCTCAATTTTATTTTCAGACCTTAAAGGCGTTGATGCGGAATCTGACGATCCGAGACGAATAGCTCGTGATTACGAGTTTAGTACAGATATGTTAGAACTAT
This sequence comes from Winogradskyella arenosi, assembly GCF_003337305.1. Lineage (GTDB taxonomy): Bacteria > Bacteroidota > Bacteroidia > Flavobacteriales > Flavobacteriaceae > Winogradskyella > Winogradskyella arenosi. Next base: position 937,902 of record NZ_QPJO01000001.1, read on the forward strand.
CAGCAGGTATGGAATTTACATTTGTGGAGTTTGATTTGCATACGCCCGGATTTAAAGGAACGCCCTATTTGTATTCAGGAATAACAATAACCAATCACGATAATTATTATTTTTCCTCTAACGGAACCTATACTTCAGAAGGAACAAGTAGTTGGGCTTTCGGTATTCCGATGACCCTAGGCTATAAAGCGCGTATTGCCAATCAGTTTATTTTGGCAGCAGAACTAGGAGCACGCTATACTTTTTCTGATGAGTTAGATGGTAGTGTGCCTGACTCAGAAGATCGCGAAACCTTAAGTTTTGGGAATACGAATAATAATGATTGGTATATGTTTTCGGGAATTACATTAACTTACACCTTTGGAAGAAGGCCTTGCTATTGCAATTTTTAAATGAGTTTAAAAGAACAAATAAATAAAAAGAAATTACCAAGCCATGTAGCAATCATCATGGATGGTAACGGACGTTGGGCAAAACAACAAGGTTTATTGCGAGTTATTGGTCATGAAAATGGAACAAAATCCGTAAGAGAAGCCGTAGAAGCTAGCGCAGAATTAGGAATTAAAAACTTAACGCTTTACGCCTTTTCAACAGAAAACTGGAACCGACCAAAGCTAGAAGTACAAACCCTAATGAAACTTTTAGTAAAGTCCTTAAAGAAAGAAATTAAAACTTTACAGGACAATAATATTAAACTGAATGCTATAGGTTGCCTTAAAGATCTTCCTAAAAAGGCACACCAAGAACTCTTAGATGTTATTGAGAAAACGAAGGAGAATACAAATATGACGCTTACTTTGGCGTTAAGTTATGGTTCTCGTGAAGAAATTGTTAATGTTATTAAGGAATTATCAGTTAAAGTTAAAAATAATATAATTTCCTCTGAAAGTATTGACGAATCAATTATTAATAAGCATCTTTACACGCAAAATTTACCAGATGTAGACCTACTTATACGCACAAGTGGAGAGCAACGAATTAGTAACTTTTTGCTCTGGCAGATAGCTTACGCAGAATTATATTTTACAGATATTTTATGGCCAGATTTTAAAAAAGAAAATCTCTATGAGGCCCTTATAAATTATCAAAACAGAGAACGAAGATTTGGAAAAACAAGCGAACAACTTACCTAACCACGCAGTATTGACGTCATTTATTCAACGCATTTGTATTGCACTCCTTTTTACAATTTCCCTTAGTGGTTATGGACAAGTAGAAGATGGAGAAACCTATTTAATTAAGGAAATTAATGTTACCGGAAACACCAATTTTAGTGCTCAAACTATTATTGCCTATTCTAAATTAAGAAAGGATGAAGAAATTCAGGTGGGAGGCGAAAAAATAGCCAATGCCGTAAAGACGTTATGGAAGTCTAACTTGTTTAGTAGTATTGATATTTATATCACTAATATAGATGGCAATACGGCCAATTTAGAAATAAACCTTAGCGATTTACCCGAGCTAAAAGAGTTGAGCATTATAGGTGTTAAACGTGGTAAAAAAGATGAGATTATCAATGAAAATAAGCTGAAACCTGGACAAAAGGTAACAGAAAACCTTATTGCAACGACTAAAAATTACCTTACTAATAAGTACCGTAAAAAAGGATATTTAAATACTAAAGTAAGAATTACAACCTCTGAAGTGGTAGACTCTGTAGAAAAAGAACGTGTTAATATGCGTTTGGTACTTGATCAAGGTGAAAAGGTAAAAATTAAGTCTATTAATTTTGATGGTAACGAGAAAATAGCAGATAAGAAGCTTCGTAAGGCGATGAAACATACGAAGCAAAAGAATTTTATTCGTATCTTAAAACGTTCTAAATATATAGAAGACGATTTTAGAGAAGACCTTGTTAGTGTTATTGACTACTATAAAGAAAATGGATATAGAGATGCAAGAATAATTTCAGATTCTATTTCTTATGTCGATGATAAAACCATTAGCCTAGATATTAAAGTTGAAGAAGGAGAGAAGTATACCTTTGGTAAAATTTCTTTCGTAGGAAACACGGTGTATTCAGATCAACAATTGTCTAATCTTTTAGGTTTAAAAGAAGGCGATACATATAATGGTGTAGAATTAAGAGAGCGTATTGCAGATAATTCTAATCCAGATGCTAATGATATTACCAATGCTTACCAAAACTGGGGGTACATGTTCTCTTCTATTAACCCTGTAGAAGTTAGTGCAGAAGGTAATGTTATCGATATGGAGATTCGTATTTCTGAAGGAAAACCAGCTTACTATAATAATGTTACTGTTGTAGGTAATGATGTGACTAATGATCACGTGATTTATAGAGAAATAAGAACACGTCCAGGAGAACTTTATAGAAAATCTGAAATTATCAGAACCATTAGAGAGTTAGGACAATTAGGATTTTTTGATGCGCAGCAAATTGCACCAAATGTAAAAAATCCAAACCCAGTAGACGGAACCTTAGATATTGAATACTCTGTAGTAGAGCAAGGGTCTAGCCAGATCCAACTACAAGGGGGTTACGGTGGCGGTGGCTTTATCGGAACTTTAGGTCTTTCATTTAATAACTTTGCGATTAAAGATATCTTTAAGAAAGATGCCTATAAGCCGGTACCTCGTGGTGACGGTCAAAGTTTAGCCTTAAGACTTCAGGCTAGTCAGTACTACCAAACCTATAGTTTCTCATTTAGTGAGCCATGGTTAGGAGGTAAAAAACCATACCAATTATCATCGTCACTTTCGTATTCAAGACAGTTTTTATATGATTCTTCAACAGGAAGTGCAGATAAGAGTAAAAGTTTTAACATTACCGGTTTAACCGTTGGATTATCAACACGACTAGCAGAGCCAGATGATTACTTCTTATTATCTCAAGCCATAAGTTTCCAACATTATAACTTAAAGAATTATAGTACAAGCTTATTTACCTTTGGAGATGGGACGTCTAACAACTTATCTTATACCATTGGTTTAAGTAGAAATAACCTTTATACAGATCCTATATATCCAACAGGAGGTTCTAACTTCTCAGTGTCAGCAAAATTCTCTTTTCCTTACTCTTTAGTTAACGGTGTAGATTATGAAGCTTTAGCTGAAGAGCGTGCCGATTCCAATACTACTGCTGAAAGAATCTCTGAAATTGACCAAGAACGTTTTAAGTGGTTAGAATTTTATAAGATTAAATTTAAGGCCGATTGGTACCAAGCCTTAACGAAAAAGTTAGTCTTGCGTCCTAGTATAGAATTTGGATTCCTTGGTGCTTATAACAGTGACCGTGGTGTTATTCCTTTTGAGCGTTTCTTCTTAGGAGGAGATGGTTTAGCCAACTATTCTTTAGATGGAAGAGAAGTAGTGCAATTACGTGGATATCCTAACCAATCGTTATCAGATGCTGATGGAGGATCTATTTACAACAAGTTTTCTTTAGAGCTTCGTTACCCTATTACCTTAGGAGCACAGGCTAAGATTTATGCCTTATCATTTTTAGAAGCAGGGTCTTCAGTGAATGATTTTAAAGATTTCGATCCGTTTAAACTTCAAAGATCTGCAGGTTTTGGACTTAGAATCTTTATGCCAGCATTCGGTTTATTAGGAATTGATTTCGGTCATGCCTTTGATGAGTCACCTTACGGGACGGCCGTTAAAAATTGGGAAACACACTTCATCATTGGACAACAATTTTAAGTTTGGCACGATATTTTCTAATATCAAAATAAGGATTTCATCAGTTTGTTAAAATTTTTAAGATTATATTTCGTTAAATTTGAAGATTAGTATTGCTAAGTAGATAATCCATTTAGTTTTACGGTTAAATTGTCTCAAACTATGAAAATACAAATGATGAAATTTAAAGTTCTTTTTTTACTCACCATATTAGGATTAACTAGCTTTAGCGTATTTGCACAACGTGGCGTTAGAATTGGTTATATCGATACCGAATACATCTTACAAAATGTACCCGAGTATCAAGAAGCCTCATCACAGTTAGATAAAAAAGTACTGCAATGGAAGTCTGAAATTGAAAAAAAGCTCAAAGCGATTCAGCAGAAAAAAAATGAGCTCGACAATGAAAGTGTACTTCTTACAAAGGAATTATATGACGAACGTTTTGAAGATATTTCTTTTGAAGAGGCTGAGGTATTAGATTACCAACAAAAACGTTTTGGGCCAGAAGGAGATTTAATGATTCAGAAACGCCAACTTATTGAGCCCATCCAAGATCAAATTTTTGCAGCGGTACAAGAAATTGCCGATTCCAAAAAATACGATTTTGTATTTGATAAGTCCGCAGATGTTGTGATGTTGTATTCCGCAGAACGCTATGATATCAGTGAGCAAGTATTAAGAACCATTACCAGAAGCTCTAAACGTACTCAGGCTAAGAATAAGAAAGAACGAAAGGCTTTAGAGGAGGAGGCTGTTGTACCTGATGTAGACAGTGATAAAGATGAACGTCAACAAGCCTTAGACGATCGTAAATCGGAGCGTGAAGCACAACTCGCCGCTAAACGCGCAGAGCGTGAAAAAGCAATTGAAGACCGTAAAAAAGCACAAGAAGCTTTAAGAGAAGAGCGAAGAAAAGAGGCTGAAGAACGTCGTATTAAAGCAGAAGCCTTAAGAAATGGAACGGAAACTTCTGAAGACTCAAGTACTAAAAATGCTGAGGTTGCTTCTAAAACCGTACAAACGGATAGTGTTTCGACTCCTTTGAAGCTGATAAAATCAGACAGTACAAAAGTAGAGGCGGTTGTTAAAAAGGATTCTGTAAAAACAGAGAAACCCAAAACAGCTGCAGAGTTAGCCGCAGAACAACGTGCTAAAAAATTAAAAGAACGCGAAGCACGCCAAAAAGCCTTAGAAGAGCGTAAACAAAAAATAATTAATCAAAGGTTACAAGCGCGTAAAGAACGCGAAGAACAAGTAAGAATAAGCGATTCTATAGCCAAAGCTAAGAAAAACCAAGACAATAATTAATAACAAGTAATACATTAAAATCAATTTAAATCAAATGAAACATTTAAAATCTTTATTATTTGCAGCAGTACTTTTTATCGGAGCTACAAGTTTTAGCTCAGCGCAAAGCAGTGTTGCCCATATTAATAAGCAAGAGTTAATTAAATCAATGCCAGCTTACGCTCAAGCACAAGCTGAGATTGAAAAATTAGGGAAAACCTATGAAGCGCAAATACAATCTTCAATTAAAGAATTGGATACGAAGTTAAAGCAATACAATGCTGAGGCAGAATCTAAGACTGAAGAAGAAAACATGAAGCGTATGCAAGAGGTTGAAGGGATTAAGCAGAGCTTAGGTGAGTTTCAGCAACAAGCACAAAAGGATTTACAGGAAAAAGAATTTAACCTTTTAAAGCCTATCGTTGCTAAAGCAGATAACGCGATTAAAGCCGTTGCTAAAGCGCAAGGAATTAAGTACGTTGTAGATGCTGCAATGTTAATCGTTGCCGATGGTAAAGACCTTATGGCAGATGTTAAAAAACAATTAGGAATGTAATCCTGATTAAAATAAATATTTAGAAAGTCGCTTAAACTTAAGCGACTTTTTATTTTTGTACCCATGAGTAATAAGCAAGCTATAGGACTATTTGATTCGGGCATTGGTGGAACCTCCATCTTTAAGGAAATCCATGACTTATTGCCTTATGAATCTTGTATTTACTTAGCCGATAGTAAAAATGCCCCTTATGGTAACCGCTCTAAAGAAGATATTCTTCGTTTAAGTATTAAAAACACGGAATACTTAATAGATCAAGGTTGTAAAATTATTGTTGTGGCTTGCAATACGGCAACTACCAATGCTATTGCGTATTTAAGGGCAACTTATAAGCTGCCTTTTATTGGCATTGAACCCGCTATTAAACCGGCGGCCCTAAATACCCAAACTAAAGCTATTGGAATTTTAGCTACACAGGGAACGTTGAGTAGTCAGCTGTTTCATAAAACAACAGATCTTTACTCTAAAGGAATTAAAATTATTGAACAGGTAGGCGATGGTATTGTTTCCCTTATTGAAACCGGGAGGTTAGAGTCTGATGAAATGAAAGCATTATTAGAAATCTATTTAAAGCCCATGTTAGAGGCGGATATAGATTATTTAGTCCTTGGTTGTACGCATTACCCGTACTTAATTCCTACACTCTCTAAAATGCTGCCTAGCCATATCAAGATTATAGATTCGGGTAGAGCTGTGGCCCAACAAACTAAGGCAGTGTTGGCACAAGAAAACTTATTATCAAGTAACACACAGAAACCAAATATTCAGTTGTTCTCAAATAGCGATACCTCGATTTTAGAAGCTATTGTTAAGTATCAATATAAAGTTTCTTATTTAGATTTTTAGTAAGGTTTTAGTCCTTTGTAACACTAAGGAAGCATGACGTTACTTTTTGTTTATAATGCGAACTCCGGAAAATGGAATGGTTTATTTGATATGGGCCATAAGATTTGGAGCCCTTCAACCTATTCCTGCCAATTGTGTTCCCTAACGCATGGCCTGTTTACAGAGCATAAGCTTTGGAAACGTTTTAGAGCAGAGAGTGTTGTAGACATGCAGTTTTATCATAAGGACGAGTTTGAGGCTAAATATCCAAATTTAGAGTTCAGCTATCCTATAATATTACGTCATGAAAATAACGCCCTTCAGCCATTTTTAGAGGCGGAGCGTTTAAATGCTATGGCTTCCTTAGAAGAATTGATAGCGAGCTTTGAAAAAGAGCTTAAATAAGCCGAGGTGAAAGGCTTAGTCTTCCTTAAACCAACTCGAGTATTTTATATAGTTATTAGCAATACGATCAATCTCACCTGAGATTAAATCTTCGCTGATATCTTTTACTTTTTTTGCCGGAATACCAGCGTAAATACTTCCAGATTCTACATGGGTGTTTTTTGTAACCACTGCACCTGCGGCGATAATACTATTGCTCTCCACAACACAATCGTCCATAACAATACTTCCCATCCCAATAAGCACGTTATCTTTAATGGTACATCCATGGACTAAGGCATTATGACCAATAGAGACGTTATTTCCAATTGTGGTTGGTGATTTTTGGTAGGTTGCGTGGATTACGGCACCGTCTTGTATATTAACTTTATTGCCTATAATAATGCTGTGGACATCACCTCTAATTACGGCGTTAAACCAAATACTACACTGTTTACCTAAACTAACATCGCCTACAATAGTAGCGTTTTCTGCAACGTAGCAATCTTCTGGAATTTGTGGGTGTTTCCCTTGTACTGGTTTTATAAGTGGCATAATGGGTAGGTTTTAAATAGACCCTTAAAGATAAAGCTTAAAACCCAATTTTATTTCAATTTTAAGCAAAAAAAAGAGTAGCGTAGGCTACTCTTTTTTTTAAATGCTATAATGAGAAAACTATACGTTTTCTGCGTCCCTTAAGCCTTGGATGTACTCAGCTTTCTGAACTTCTCTTCTTCTCTTTACAGAAGGTTTAGTGAAATAACGAGACTCTCTAAGGTTCTGCATAATTTGCACATTTCTGTGTTTACGCTTGTAACGCTTAAGTGCACGTTCTATATTTTCTCCTTCTTTAATTTCGATTTTAATCATTATATCGATATATTTTTGTTAACTAATTCTTGCAAATGGTCGGCAAATATACTCTAACTATTTGAAAATAAAAAATTAATTGAAACTTTTCAATATTTATTTTCAAAATTGCATATTTCACTACAACTAAAAGTTAAAAGCGTCGTGGTGAAAGTACTATGCTTAGGGTATGGGCTTTGTTTTCAGAACTTATCTAAATAACAAGGCCAAGCCTATGCTTTACCCTAAATAGGTCTTTAAGATTTTACTTTTACTCGCATGTCTTAATCTACGAATCCCTTTTTCTCTAATTTGTCTTACACGTTCGCGCGTTAGGTCGTAAATACTTCCAATTTCTTCTAAAGTCATTGGGGGTTGATCACCGATACCAAAGTTTAATCGGATGACATCACTCTCTTTTTGCGTTAAGGTTTCTAAGGCACGTTCAACTTCAACATTTAAAGATTCGCGCATTAAATCTCTATCAGGTCTTGGAGACTCTCCAGAACTTACAACATCATATAAACTAAAGGTTTCACCATCTTTTAACGGTGCATCCATAGATAAGTGACGTCCCGAATTCTTCATGGATTGCTTTACTTCTCGAACACTAAGGTCAAGTTCTCCGGCAATTTCATCAGCATTTGGTGGTCTTTGGTTAATTTGCTCTAAATGTGAAAAGGCTTTATTAATTTTATTAATAGTCCCAATTTTATTCAACGGCAAGCGCACAATACGCGACTGTTCTGCTAAGGCTTGTAAGATGGCTTGTCTAATCCACCATACGGCATAAGAGATAAATTTAAAACCTCTTGTTTCATCAAAACGTTTTGCCGCTTTAACTAATCCGGCGTTACCTTCATTAATTAAATCGGGTAGTTTTAAACCTTGATTCTGATATTGCTTAGCAACGGAAACAACAAATCGTAAATTGGCTGTTGTTAATTTATCTAATGCAGCTTGATCACCTTTTTTAATAAGTTGTGCTAATTCCACTTCTTCATCAGCAGTTATCAACGGAATCTTACTTATATCTTGTAAATACTTATCTAAAGATTTGTCTTCCCTGTTGGTAACTTGCTTGGTGATTTTTAATTGCCTCATGTATTCTTTGAAATTTTGTGAACCTTCAATGTAATCTAATTATTAAGAATTCCAAAAAATTATAGATTTATTAACATAGTTTGAATGAAATTTGTTATTTTTTGCAACCATCAATTGGTTTTAGTGCTATCCTGAGCTGTGGTTGTTTTCTTACTACCGCCTAAAAGTCCGCCTAAAATATTGCTAACACCCTCTTTTACTTTATCTTTCGTGGTTTGATCTTCAGTGGTTTCTGTTGCCGTTGCCGTAGAATCTGTTTTAGTGTCCTTATTATTTCCGTTGGTCAATCCACTTAATAAGTTCTTAACTTTGTCTTTTCCTTGATCAATTAATTTCTGTTTTTCAATTTCAATTAACTGTTTGGTTAAATTGGTTACACCAGAAGCGAGGTCGGTTTGCACGTTAGGGCTAGAAAAAGTTCCGCCTATATTAGCCGTAACAGGGATGCTTAAGTTGCTAACTTCACTATCGTTAATTTTTCCGATTAACTGATTTACATCTCTACCCAAATATTTTGCGGGTACCTGTAATACGGCATTATAGTTCATAGTATTACTAAAGCTATGTGATCCTGAAATTTCAATAGGAATGTCTTTATAGCTTAACGTAAAAGGTTTTACGGCCACATTACCATTTTTAAAACTTAAGTTAGCTACAATGTCCTTCAGGTTTAAACCCTCAAGATCTATAAAATCTAATTTGCTGTCTAAGCTGGTGAGTAATGGGCTATTGCTTGTGTTTATCTCATCCGTTAATATTTTTGCTAAAGCACTACCAGAAATTGTACTTAAATCTGGTGCAAAGCTATCATCTAAATAACCGCTGATATCTATAGTGGAATTAAATTTACCTTGTAATACCTTGGCAATTGGAGCGAGTGCTTTAAGCATTTCTAAGTCTGAAAAAGATTGAGAGATATCAAAGTTTTCCATTCCTAATTGAACATCAAAGGTTGGTTTCTCGCCCTTGGTAGAAACATTTCCGGTAATCCCTAATTGGCCATTAAAAATATCTGTAGTCATATTCTCTAAGCGTGCCGTTTGATCTTTGATGACTAATTGCCCTTTTACATTTTTTAGATTTAAGTTATCGTAAACCACTGTTTTTGCATTAGCCGAAATGGTACAATCTAAAAAGGCCGGAATTTTAAGGGCTTCAGCATTAGCCGAAGTCGTTGTGGTGTTGTTTTCTGAAGTTTCTTGTGTTGTGGTCTCTTCTGTCATAAAATCGGATAACGCGAAGGTATTCGAATTTAAGCTGAAATTTCCCTTTAAGTTTTTATCGCTTAGCATAAAACCAAGTAAGTTATTGATGGTTCCTGTCGCTGAGAAATCACTATTTCCGGTATAGGCATCAAAACTATTAAGACTAACGGTTCCGGGTTTAAAGGTTAAGTTGGCGCTGTTGATTTGAATGGGGTTTAAGATTTCTTCCGAAGAAAACACAAAATCAGAAAGTCCTATTTCACCGGTACTCTTAATACGTTGGTAAGCGTTGGTCTCAATGGCTTCCATGTCAAACGAGGTACTCATATTGGCTTTTAATATTCCGCTGAGCTCATTCTCTAGTTCTATAGGATAAGCTTGAGACAGGTGCCCTAAGTTTAAAACACCTTCTAATTGAGCTGCCACAAGCATGTTTTTAGTCACATTTTTAAGCGAAGCTTTGGCCTTAAAAAGATCTTCATCGATCTGAAAATTAAATTTGTCTATATTCACAAAGGTGTCATCAACATTCCCTGTACTGTTTTTTATAGAAACGTCTATCCCAATATTTTTAACGCTCTTAGGAAGTTGAGGAAACTTAAAAGATGCATTTTCAGAAAGTAAATTAATATCTAGGGTAGGAATGGTTTCTTCAGAAACTAAACCTTTAACGATGCCATTAACAGTAAAGTTTCCGGTAGTACTAACATCGGCAACATCTTTAGCGTAGGCTTCTGGGATAAGCGCTAGGAAATCTTTAAAGGTAGCGCCTGGATTTTTAAAACTCAGGTCTATTTGTTGTCCGGCTTCAACCAACTGTATATAGCCGTCAAACTCTAAAGGCAGCGCATTGATGAAGGCTTTGTTTTCTTTAAAGGTGTATTTCTGTTGGTCTAAATCTAAATCGATTAAGGCGTCTAGCTTTACGGTATTATTACTTAAATAAGCGGTGCTGTCCATTACAAAACTAACATGAGCCTCTGTTTCGGTATCTAGCTCTGATGTGTTTCCTGAAAAAATACCGGTTCCAAAATGATTAATTTCAGTAAGATAAAAGGCCATATTAGAAGTGTCATCTATATAGGTAAAGGCGCTATTGTTTAGCTCGTAATGCTCAATATCAAAACTAAAACTTGCAGTGCTTTCAGATGCTGTGGTAGTTGATTCAGGGGTTGTACTTTCCTTCACAATATCGTAATTCACGGCTCCGGTATTATTTGTTTTAATCACTAAAAGCAGTTCGTTAGCAATAATTTCATTGACTTCTAATGGGGTATCGGTACCATTTAATAATTGCATCATGCCCATTTCAAACGAAAGTGACTGTGCTGTGGCTAAGGTTTCACCTTCAAAAGGCGCACGGTTTATAATCTTTAAATTGTCTACGCTGATTGAGGCTTTAGGAAAACTACTTATGAGACTAAGACTAATGTCATCAAATGATAAATCTGCATTTAAGTTTTCATCGGCATAATTTTGCACAATGCTGTCTATTTTAGATTCTAAGACGAAGGGTATTGCAATTAGAATGGCTAAAAATAAGACGGCTATAATTCCAATGATTTTTAGTAGTTTTTTCATAAGGTCTATTAAGTTGTTGAATTTTCATTTGTAATATATACGCAAATTTCTGTACAAAAGTTGCTTGTTTTACGAAGTTTAAGAAGATTTTAATGATTTATTCGCTCTAAAAAATGTTTCGTCTTTATTATAAACGGGCTTATAGAAGATTGTGCTCTTAAAGCAAATCTATTTCTTGATTTATTCTAAGGTGGAAGCGCTTGCGGAATAGAAACACACCTAAATACAGAAACGGCGTGTCTAATATAGCGACAATCATTTTAAAAAGAAAGCCACTAACAAGCAAACCTTTAAAGTTGTCCCAATCAATAATACCAAAGCTACAGAGTAGCGTAACAATGGTTAAGGTGTCTATAAATTGTGAAAACCAAGTTGAAAAGTTATTTCGAAGCCATAAATGTTTGCCTTTGGTAAGGCGTTTCCAGAAATGATAAATCTGAATGTCTACAAATTGAGCAAACAAATAGGTGAGCATGCTCGCAAACACTGCAATGGTTGTGTTTCCAAAAACGGTATAAAATAATTCATTGTCTACATAAGACCATTCCGTAGCCGGGACCTGAGCCGCCACATAAATGATGAGTAAGGAAAATAAAGACGCAAATATACCGACCACCACTATATCATTAGCGCGCTTTTTACCATAGATTTCGCTGATAAGATCTGTAATAAGAAAAGTGATTGGGTAGGGCAGAATCCCCACAGAGATTTCAAATAATTTAGTGCCAAAGATTTCTATATCTAAAGGGTACCAATAAAAGAATTTCTGAAAAATTAAATTTGAAACAACAAGAGACGTAATAAATAGACCAGCAAGTAGCAGATAGATGCGTTGTGCTAAAAGTTTGTCTCTTAATGTCATTGAGATGCTATTGAAGTGAGGTGTAAATATAAAGAATTTGTTTGAGCCAGTGCGTCGTTAGGCCAAGTGACTCATGCGGAGTTCTTGTTCCTTGGGGTCAAATTCTAAAGTTGTAGGATTTATCTTGTTGATAGCCTTGTGGGTAGGGGTTTGAGTGGGGTGTTCTTTTTTATAGGCTTTAAAAGCCTTGTCTTAATTTTTTATTTTTTATTTGAAAGAACAGTGCTGAAATCATTAGCATAATAGGTTTAGTTTTAGTTATTTTGTCCCTCCCGATTCGTCATAGAAACGGCATCCATTTATGAAGCCAAGCAAAACCATTCACATCGCATTAGGAAGTAACAAAGGGCAGAAATTGCAGTATTTGCAACAGGCCATTGATGCTGTTTTTGAGCATGTAGGTGTGGTTAAAAAGATCTCTTCAGTATATAAAACCCCAGCCTTAGGATTTGATGGTGATGATTTTTATAATGCTTGCATCACGGTTGAAACAGAATTAAAGCCCAAGAAGGTTTTAAAGGCTTTGCAGTCTATTGAAACGGCTTTAGGAAGACAATCTAAAACAACGGAAGGGTATGCCTCTCGTGAAATTGATTTAGATATTTTGTTTTTTGAAGATGATATCCTTCAAGAGAACACCTTAACGATTCCGCATGCCGAGTTACACAAGCGTAAATTTGTGCTGCAGCCGCTAAGAGATATCACTACCGATTTTCAACATCCTGTGCTTCAAAAATCATTAGAGCAATTATGGGAAGAATGTGAGGATCCTTCGGTGATTGAACCACTTAATGATCAACTTGAAAACCCTGTAGATTCGTTTCGCTTTAAACGCTATAATTATATTGCTATTGAAGGGAATATAGGGGCCGGTAAAACCAGTTTAACACATAAGATTGCAAAAGATTTTAATGCTAAAATTATTTTAGAACGCTTTGCAGATAATCCGTTTCTGCCAAAGTTTTATAAAGAACCGGAGCGTTATGCCTTTACTTTAGAGATGTCATTTTTAGCCGATCGCTATCAGCAGATCAGTGATGATTTGTCGCAGCTCGATCTCTTTAAGGATTTTATGGTGAGTGATTATGATGTGTTTAAGTCCTTAATCTTCTCTAAAATTACCTTGGCTGAAGATGAGTTTAGGTTGTATAGAAAATTGTTTTACCAAGTTTATAAAGATATTGCCAAACCAGATTTGTATGTGTATTTATACCAAAACACAGAACGTTTACAGGCCAATATTAAAAAACGCGGACGTAATTACGAGAAAGATATTAAAGACGATTACTTGGATAAAATTAATGCAGGTTATCTCGATTTCTTGAAGAGCCAGCCAGAGATGAACGTGAAAATTATTGATATCTCTGATAAGGATTTTGTAAAGTCTCGTGAAGATTATTTATGGCTTTTGAATCAAATTAGTGAGGCGGCACTTGTACCTCAATCTTAATAATCACGTTAAGGCTAGACCTCGTTTTGATAAAGTAGTGTTACAATTTGTCCTTTTTGATTTGTGGGAAGGCTTACCGTGAGTTGCTCTACATGCTTTACGTTAAGATGAAACGGCGGTTTTAAGAGGTTAACACCACTGTTTTGCTTTAGTCGAATTCCTAAACTTGAAATTTTATCTTTATTAGCTTCAAAATCACCTTGTGGGATATGTTCGGTTAAGATAATATAGGGGTAGCGTTTTAATTTCTGAACAATTTTAAGGATTTCAGCATTAGATAAATGTTGAAGCACCTGCCGAATGATAATGCAATCGGCTTCAGGTAAATCATTCTCTACAATGTTTAAACAGCGGAATTCTAAATTTTCAGCTTTAAAGACAGTTTTGTTTCTTTCAATTAAGCTTTCAACAATGTCAATACCAATATAAGTCTTGCTGTATGGTATAAGCTGTTTTCCAATATTAAAATCACCACAACCCAAATCGCAAACTGTTAAGTTGTTATGATGTGCTTTTAGAAAGGAGGTCACGGCCTCTATATAAGGTTCGGTAATGGCGGTGTGATGCGAGCCTTCTCCAGAATAAAAATCAAAGTCTTTGCCGCCCCAAAGGTGCTGCTCGTAAATCTGTTCCATGACAGCTTTAGTGGGCCAAGGTGTTTTCATTTCTTTTATTTATAGTCTTGCTATTATTTAGAACCTTGCTATTTTGAACAACCAACATTTAAGAACTCACCTTTAACTTCGAAAATACATCCCAAATCACCACACCACAACTCACTGAGATATTTAAAGAATGTTTTGTACCGTATTGCGGAATTTCTATAACAACATCACTAGCGTCAACAACGTCTTGGGCAACACCTTTAACCTCGTTTCCAAACACAAACGCATATTTGTTTTGCGCTTGCGGTTTAAACTGATCTAACATGGTCGCGTTTTCCGCTTGTTCAATGGCACAGATTTGAACCCCGTCTTGCTTTAATTTTTCAATGACCTCTAAAGTGTGTTCGGCATATTCCCAAGCTACGGTTTCAGTACTGCCTAAGGCTGTTTTTCTTATATCGTTGTGCGGTGGTTGCGCCGTAATACCACAGAGGTAAATCTTTTCAATTAAAAAAGCATCACTAGTTCTAAAAACCGACCCAATATTGTTTAAGCTTCTAATATTATCAAGTACAATAATAATTGGTGATTTTTTAGCAACTTTAAATTCTGAAACTTCTAATCGGTCTAACTCTTCGTTTTTTAGTTTTCTTTTCAATTGAGCTTAATTTTTTAATTTAATTTATAAAACAAGCCTAAAGCCTCTTTAAGGGGATAATGGTTAAAACTACCGTTTGGATTTTTTTAACCGTAACATTGAGACTGTTCCCAATAGGGAGCTTTAGGGTTGTCATTTTTTATTTTACGGGACCCCTACGGTTTTAAAAACCTTAAAGGTCTGAAAAGTGAAATTATAAACATCTGTAAATAACTTCTAGTCTTTCGGTTTCAATAAGCCTTAAAATATAAGTAATTTAGCAAACTTGCAATGTTCAAATATTTACAAGACAAAAATATAACTTAAAACCAGATTACCATTGGCTAAATCCGCAAAAAAAGTAACCCCGTTAATGAAACAATATAATGCCATAAAGGTGAAATATCCTGATGCTTTATTGTTGTTTAGAGTCGGCGATTTTTACGAAACATTTGGTAGTGATGCTGTTAAAGCATCTCAGATTTTAGACATTATTTTAACTAAGCGTGGCGCTGGTAGTGAGAATGAAACCGCGCTAGCAGGATTTCCGCACCACTCCTTAAATACCTACTTACCTAAATTGGTAAGAGCCGGAGAGCGTGTGGCGATTTGCGATCAGTTAGAAGATCCAAAACAAACCAAAACGATTGTAAAACGTGGGGTAACCGAATTGGTAACGCCAGGTGTGGCTTTTAATGACGATATTTTACATTCTAAATCCAATAATTTCTTAGCGGCAGTTTATTTTGAAAAGGACTGCATCGGGATTTCATTTTTAGATATTTCTACAGGTGAATTTTTAACCTCTCAGGGGCAGGCCGAATATATCGATAAGTTATTGCAGAACTTTAGTCCAAGTGAGGTATTAATCTCCAAGAAAAGCAGGAAGCTGTTTTCAGAAACCTTCGGAAATGATTTTCATACCTTTTATCTAGAGGATTGGGTGTTTCAAGCCGATTATGCCCATGAAACCTTAACCAAACATTTCAATACAAAAACCTTAAAAGGCTTTGGAATAGAAGATTTGTACGAAGGGATTATCGCTTCTGGTGTGGTTTTACATTATTTGGGGGAAACACGTCATAGTAAATTAGAGCATATTGCTACGGTTTCAAGAATTGCTACTGATGATTATGTGTGGATGGATAAATTTACCATCCGTAATTTAGAATTATACCATTCTACCAATGCCAATGCGGTGACCTTAATTAATGTTATAGATAAAACAATATCCGCCATGGGCGGCCGAACTTTAAAACGTTGGTTGGCCTTACCGCTAAAGCATGCCGAAAAAATTAAACAACGTCATGAGGTTGTAAAATATCTCTTAGATAAAGAGACCGTTCTTCAGAAGATTCGAACGCAAATAAAACAAATTGGAGATATTGAGCGCCTTATTTCAAAAATAGCTACGGTTAAGGTATCGCCACGAGAAGTCATTCAGCTTAAAAATTCTTTAGACGCTATTGTGCCTATAAAAGCGGTGGCGGAAACCTGCGATAATGAGGCTTTAAAAGTTTTAGGTGATAATTTGCACCGTTGCGATTTGTTACGCGATAAAATTAAAGAAACCTTAAATGAAGAAGCACCGGTTAATGTGCTCAAGGGACATACAATTGCTGTTGGTTTTTCAGAAGAGTTAGATGAGTTAAGAGGCTTGTCGCAATCTGGGAAAACCTACCTAGATAATATGTTGAAACGCGAAAGTGAACGCACAGGGATTACCTCCCTTAAAATAGCGTCTAATAACGTTTTTGGGTATTATATAGAAGTTCGCAATTCGCATAAGGATAAGGTGCCTGAAGAATGGATTAGAAAACAAACCTTAGTGAACGCCGAACGCTACATAACCGAAGAGCTTAAAGAATACGAAGCAAAGATTTTAGGGGCTGAGGAACGTATTTTAGCAATAGAGCAGCAATTGTTTGGTGAGTTGGTAACGTGGATGCATCAGTTTATTGTTTCCGTACAACAAAACGCACAGTTAATAGGGCAGTTAGATTGTTTATGTGGATTTGCAAGCTTGGCTAAGAGTAATAAGTATGTGTATCCGCGAATTGACGATAGTTACGATTTAGAAATCAAAGAAGGACGCCACCCGGTTATAGAAAAACAATTACCAATTGGGGAGCCTTATATTGCTAATGATGTATTTTTAGATAGAGAAACACAGCAAATTATTATGATTACCGGACCTAACATGTCGGGTAAGTCGGCCATATTAAGACAAACGGCCTTAATTGTTTTATTAGCACAAATAGGAAGTTTTGTGCCTGCTGGCGAAGCGAGAATCGGTTTGGTTGATAAAATTTTTACGCGAGTTGGCGCTAGTGATAATATCTCCATGGGGGAGTCTACATTTATGGTAGAAATGAATGAGACGGCTTCAATTCTTAATAATATATCAGATCGTAGTTTGGTCTTATTAGATGAAATAGGAAGGGGAACCAGTACCTATGATGGTATTTCTATTGCTTGGGCTATTAGTGAGTATTTACACGAGCATCCTTCAAAACCGAAAACACTCTTTGCAACGCATTACCACGAGTTAAATGAAATGAGTGAAACCTTTGGTCGGATTAAAAACTTTAACGTGGCTGTAAAAGAATTAAAAGACAATGTGCTTTTTGTTCGGAAACTGGTTGAAGGCGGAAGTGAACATAGTTTTGGTATCCATGTTGCAAAAATGGCGGGTATGCCACAACAAGTTATTCGTCGTGCAAATAAAATTTTATCGAAATTAGAGAAATCGCATTCTAGTGAAGAACTTACGGATAAAGTGAAGGGCTTAAAGGACGATTTACAGTTGAGCTTTTTTAACCTTGACGACCCCTTACTCGTTGAAATTAAGGACGAAATCATTCATACGGACATCGATACCTTAACCCCTGTTGAAGCCTTAATGAAGCTCAATGAGATAAAGCGAATGTTGATGAAGAAAAAGCCAGTTTAAAATTTTTTTAATTTTTTTTCGAAAAAAGTTTGGTGGTATGTAAATAAAGTGTAAATTTGCACCCGCTTACAGGGCGAAACGTTCATTAAAATTGCGAAAGTAGCTCAGGGGTAGAGCATCACCTTGCCAAGGTGGAGGTCGTGGGTTCAAATCCCATCTTTCGCTCTGAATACAAAAATATACCAATTGATTACATTCATTTGTAATTATAATGCTGAAGTGGTGGAATTGGTAGACACGTTGGACTTAAAATCCAATGTCCATTAGGACGTACGGGTTCAAGTCCCGTCTTCAGTACTAAAGCCTTTATCGAAAGATAGAGGCTTTTTTTAGTTTTATACCTTACGGAACTTCGGTTTTGGTATTAAAAAGCGAGAGGCTATTATCTACAAGTTAGCTTTTCAACTTACACAATATAAATCACCTTTTCATCTTCCTCAATACTATCATTAAATCTAAACGGACGTTTTACGCCTGAAATATCTACGATAACCAATGGAAGAACAGTCTTGTTTTTACTAAATTGGGTTTTTACCCATTCGCGAGTGGCAATTTTTTTATCGCTCGTTACCTCTACTTCCTTATAATTTAAGTCTTGTGTCTTTTGAATCCAAGGCTGAAGATCTACTTTTCCTGAGAATAGAGTTGATGCTGATACGGACTGTAATAAGTTGATGCTACCACCGATCTCTGTAATGGGAGAAATTACAATATATTTTTCTGGAATATAAAAGGTGTCATTCACCAATTGCGAGGCTAATAGATTTATTTCATTATTGACAGTTAGGGCTAAAAAGGTTCTAAAGTCTTTAGCTGAAGCTTCTTTTAGTGTGGCTTCGTCTAAAATATTACCATGCACGCAATTGAATCCTTTGTGCTTCGCATTTTCACAGATGCCTTTATTCGCATCAATAAAAACGACCTTATTGTGTTCTGATAAATGTTTTCCTAATAATAAGGCAAGTGGATTGGCACCTAATATTAAATAGCCTTCTCTAGAGAATTGTTTTACGAGTTCGCCGCGTTTCTTAAGCCAGTTGGTAGACCAGGTTAACAAAACAGGAACGGATAGTGTCGTAATGATGGCCATAAAGACGAGAATAGAGAAGATTTCCTGAGAGATAATCCCTTTTTGCAGTCCAATACCAGCAATAACAATTTCTACGGCTCCACGGCCGTTCATTCCGGTACCTACAGCTAAGCCTTCGCGCCAGCCATTGCGACTAGGAAGATAGAAAATAACGGTACCTAATATTTTACCGGCAAAAGCAACGCCTACAATAGCTAATAATAATCCTAAATCGGTTTGAAAAACATCTAAGGTGACATGAAAACCTGCGGTAACAAAAAATATTGGAGCCATAAAACCAACTGAAACATCGTGGAAGACATGAGTAATATCTTTGGTGATTTGATCCTTAAACACCCCATCTTTAATAAAGACCCCAGCAATAAAGGCCCCTAAAATTCCATGAAGACCTACAAGTTCAGCAAGTTCAGAGAGTCCAAAAACAATAAGTAACAATAGTGTGAAATAGGTGGTGCGGTTTTCTATATTTTTTTTGGCCATCCATTGTCCAATTCGGGGCAGGATATAAAGTCCAAAAGCGGTAGAAAAGCCAAAAAACAGAATGATTTTTCCTATAATTAATAAGATTTCAGACATGTTTACCGCACCGGCATCAATAAAACTAGAGAGTCCGGCAAATATGATTAAGGCTAATGTATCTGAAATTAGCGCGCCCGCCATAAGGACGTAAGCAATACGGGTGTCTAATAGGTTTAAGTCCACTAAAATCCGACTTTTAGTCGCTAGAGAAGTGACCCCAACTGCAATTCCCACAAATAGGCCGGCCATGCTAGTACCTCCCGATAAAGTCACCACGTAATACCCTAAAGCAAAAGGAACCACAAAGCCACCTACAGCAGCGAGAAGTCCTGCCCATGAGGCTTTTCCAAGATCCTTGAAATTAATCTCCATACCAATGTAGGCCATGAGTAGTATAACACCTGCTTCTGCTAAAATAACTAGGGTGCTAGAGCTCTCTACAAATCCTAATAACGGGGGGCCAATGATTACCCCGATAAGGAGTTCCCCTAAGATTGCTGGGTAACCAATACGTTTAATTAAGGCGCCACCTCCCCATGCGGCGAGAAGCACAATGAATAAGTTTAAAATGTCAAATCCTTCCATAGTTGTCTCGTTTTGTTCTTGTGTATTGTTATAAATATCGCAAAATTTTCTTACAATACCGCACGAGATCAATGATTTAGTCCTTAATTTTGCGCGGAATAAGGATGGCTTTCGGGCTTTTCTAGGTTTTGGGAAAGGTTGAGGTTTTTGACTTTCATTATTAGGACTTGATGAGCATTAGCATATGGCGGCACTTCTGCTTATCGATAAGTATTACGGGCTTGATACTCTTTTTTTTTGGGGAATCGAAACTTTTCAAAATAGGGGTTATAGGAGTTTCTTGACTTGTGATTTTAGTTGGTTATTACAACCCGTATTTAAAACCATAAAGCTTCGGAGTAGTTGGTATTGCTGAGAATAATATGATATGACGAGTTAAAACCATGGCTTCATTTCTCTCAATTTTATTATAATTAGTATACATTTATACCCTTTACTGTTATTCTGGATATTTTGAATAATGATAAATTGATTAATTTAACATGATATTTTCAATCTGCTTTTCATGCTTCTTCTAAAGAATTTTAAAATTTATGTCTACGGTCTTTGTGTGGCACTATGTTGTGGTTTAGCTTCTTACGCGCAAGAAATTCCACCTATACAAATATTTACCCCTCAAGATTATAATGCTGAAGATCAGAATTGGGCCATTTCCCAGTCGGATAGCAACTTTATATATGTGGCTAATAATCGTGGGTTATTAGAGTATAACGGGGCTTTATGGAAACTGTATAATTCACCAAACGATGGAATTTTACGTTCGGTTAAGGTGGTGGGAGATCGCATTTATACCGGTGGGTATATGGATTTTGGGTATTGGACCAAGAACAATAAGGGGACTTTAGAATACAGCTCTTTAAGTAAAAATAAAAACTTTTCAATTCGAGAAGATGAGGAGTTTTGGGGCTTGCTGCATGTTGAAGGGTTTGTGTTGTTTCAGTCTTTTGAGCGTATTTATATCTATAATATACACGAAGATCGTTTTGATATTATCAATTCAGATTACCGCATCAACAAGATGTTTAAAGTTGGTGAAACGGTCTATTTTCAAAAAACGGAAGTCGGTATTTTTAAGATTGAAAATGGAAAGAAGATTTTAATCCTACCCGAAGATGCTATTTTAGGCTACGAGTTGGTTAATATTTTTCCATTAGCTCATGGCTTATTGATGCAATCTAAGGAACATGGATTTTATAAATTTGAAAATAATTCGGTTTCTAAATGGGAGATTCCGTCAGATCCCTTGTTATCCACGTTGAGTGTTTACAGTAGTATTCGGTTGGCAGATGGTGGGTTTTTATTAGGAACCATCGCTAATGGTATCATTCAATTGGATGCGTCAGGGGCTGAGGTTTTAGCGATAGATCAATGGAAAGGCTTAAGTAATAATACCGTTTTGTCTGTATTTGAAGATAGTTATGGCAGTGTATGGCTAGGTTTAGATAACGGTATTAATTTGGTGAATTTAAAATCCCCTTTTCGCGTGTATACCGACAGTCACGGGGTCTTGGGTACGGTTTATGCAGCGGCCAAAACCGATCGTTTTCTTTATTTGGGGACAAATCAGGGCTTATTTTATCAGGCTATTGATTCTAATGTACCCTTTAAAATGATAGACGGCACTAAAGGCCAAGTTTGGAGTTTGTCTATGGTTCAGGATGATTTATTCTGCGGACATGATAAAGGAACATTTATTATAGAAAATACTACTGCCACGCAGGTGTCTGATATCATCGGTACTTGGGGAGTTAAACCCATTAAAGGACGGCCTAATCTACTGATTCAAGGAAACTATAAAGGGTTGAATGTGTTAGAAAAAAATGATGGTACTTGGCAATATAGGAATCGACTTCAAGGATTTAATATCTCATCAAAGTATTTTGAATTGTTAAACGCTCATGAGGTTTTTGTAAGTCACGAGCATAAAGGCGTCTATAAAATTACATTAGATTCAAACTATAGAACTGTAAAATCTACACAAAAGATGCCCGTGGCTCAAGGTGTGAAGTCGGGAATGGTGAAATATAACAATGACATTTTATACAGTAATCGTTTAGGGGTTTATAAATACAAGGCTTCTGCTGATGCATTTCAAAAAGATTCGGTATTAAGCGCTTTATTTACAGGCGATAAATATATATCGGGGAAACTCTTTAATGATGTTGTGGGGAACAAGCTTTGGGGCTATTCTAAAAGTGAGTTGGTGTTTGTGGAACCAGGTAAACTCTCCTCTGAACCCGAGATAAATGTTATTGCGCTTTCTAGTGAGGTGCGTAAAAGTAAGTCGGGTTATGAAAATATCCTGTACTTAGGGCCTAAAAACTACCTTATAGGAACCACGGATGGATTTCTTAAAATAGATCTAGATAAAGTAAAGGAACGTCCATTAGAAATACATTTAAATAGCGTGAATTATGGTGCCTATCCGGATCAGATGTCTCCTTTAGATTTATCTAATACTGAGCCGTTAAGGAATAAATATAATAATGTACGTTTTAATTATAGCGTTACAAACTACAACCAGTTGTCAACTTCAAAATTTCAAAGTCGTTTGTTAGGTTTTTATGATGATTGGAGTGATTGGTCTACAGAGTCTGAAATATTTTACAAGAATCTACCTTATGGTGAATACACCTTTCAAGCGCGAGCTCTCACCGATGGTGTGCTGTCTAAAAATATTGTTTCTTATGTCTTCAGTATAAAAAAACCATGGTATTTAACACCTTTGGCTATTGTGCTGTATGTTGTTGTCGTTTTACTGATTATCTATGTGCTATACTTCTATAATAGACGTCATTTTAAAAAGCAGCAACTGAAAATTATTGAAAAGAAAGAACGCGAGCTGGCTTTAGAACAATTAGAAAGTCAGCGTCAACTGATTCAGTTTAAAAATCAGAACTTACAGTTGGATATCGAAAATAAGAATAGAGAACTTGGTATGGCAACCATGAATTTGGTAAAGCGAAATGAGTTATTAGGGAATATAAAGGAACAGTTAGCGAATAGTAAAAGTATGCCCGAGGTTAATAATGTAATCAAGTTAATTAATAAGAGCATTAATAATACGGGAGATTGGCAATTGTTTGAAGAAGCTTTTAACAATGTTGATAAGGATTTTATGAAGAAAATTAAAGCCTTGCACCCGTCGATAACAGCGAGTGATTTACGACTCTGTGCCTACCTAAGATTAAACCTTTCTTCTAAGGAAATAGCACCACTTCTTAACATTTCTCATAAAAGTGTTGAGGTAAAGCGCTATCGTTTGCGTAAAAAGTTAGAATTAGACCACGATCGCAGCTTATCGAGCTATATTATTGAGTTATAGCACCTATACATCCTTCTTTTTTACCTATACATTACCTATACAAACGCTGTTTTTAGCTGCTTTAGGTTAAAAGTCCTCATTTTAATTAGAGGGCTATAAATAATGTTGAAACCATAAAATAAAGGGGTATTTAATGTGATATTTCTATTTTAGACCGTTCTTTTTTGTGCTGTATGTTTTTTGTAGTGTTTGGTTTTAAGATAACATTAAGAATTTGTTATAATTTGCATAGTCTAAACTAAGAACTATGAAAATAAAACTTTTCGCGCTCTTCGCTTTCATTTTAACAATGGCAGTAAACGGGCAAAATGTAGATGTATCTGGTACGGTAATTGAACAAGGTTCAGGACAGCCTTTACCGGGTGTAAACATTATCCTTAAGAACACTTCGAAAGGAACAACAACAGATTTCGATGGTAACTTCACTCTTACTGATTTACCAATCAATTCAATTTTAGTAATTTCTTATATTGGTTTTGTACCACAAGAAATTACAATTAAAGACAGTACGCCACTAGCGATTACTCTTGTAGAAGATACAGAGTCTTTAAGTGAGGTGGTGGTTATTGGTTATGGAACGCAGAAAGTCACGAATGTCTCGGGGGCTATCTCTACTGTGAAATCCGAATCCATTGAGAAATTAAATCCAACGCGTGTGGAAGAAGCACTACAAGGAAATGCTTCAGGGGTATCCGTGGTGCAAAGTGGTTCTCCAGGAAGTAAGCCAACGGTATTAGTTCGTGGTATTCCTTCGTTTTCAGGTACAGACCCTGTAGTTATTATAGACGGTGTGCCACAAACCTTAGACGATTTAAACTCTATTAATTCTTCAGACATTGAATCTTTAAACATTTTAAAAGATGCCGCTTCTACAGCGATCTATGGTGTTAAAGGGGGAAATGGTGTAATTGTAGTGACTACCAAATCGGGTCGTAAAAATGAAAAGGTACAGTTTTCATTCAACACCTATTCAGGAATCCAGTCGGTAGATAGAAAGTTAGGCCTATTAAACGCAACAGAATATGCGGCCTTATTAAATGAAGGTAGTGTCGTTGCCAGTGGAGAACTTATTTTTCCAGATCTTTCCGTTGTAGGTAAAGGGACGGATTGGCAAGATGAAATTTTTAAAGAAGCTAGTATTACCTCTTATGCGCTTTCAGCACGTGGTGGTTCAGAAAAAATTAGCTATTTCTTATCAACAGGTTACCTTAGTCAAGGGGGTATTGTTGGTGGTGAAGATAAATCTAACTTTAACCGTTTAAACTTTACGGCGAATGTTGATTTTCAATTGACCTCTAAGTTGAAATTCATTTTAAACGCGAGTTATGCAAATATTAAAAGCCAATCTATTGCTGAAAATTCTTTCAACTCTATCTTAGGTAATGCCATTAACTTTGATCCTACAGTAACACCATATAATACAGATCCAAACGATTTTGCGACTTATGGTTATAGTAACTTATTGTTGTCGGAAATTTTTAATCCTGTACAACGTTTAGAAAACACCTATAACGAAAGTAATGGGAATAAGTTATACGGGAAATTTGAATTACAATACGACATCCTTAAAAACTTAAAAGTTACGTCTCGTTTTGGATATACCAAGTGGGATCAGGTAGGGAAAAGTTTTACGCCTTTAGCGTATTACGGACCTAATAACGTGTCTAGTGATTATAATCCTGATGGAACCGTAAAAACAGAAGAAGTTGTCAATTCAGACGGAACTACAAGTATAATTCCTTCATTTCACAATAGTGTAAGTGAAAATACGGTGTCTAACTTTAATTATACCTTCGAGAATTTCTTAAGCTACAACTTTAACTTTAATGAGATCCATAATTTCGATGTGGTTCTTGGGGTTTCAACAAGTAAGTCTACAGGTGAAGGATTTGGCGTAACACGTCAGGATGTACGTGATAATTCATGGGTTTGGGCTGATATAAGTGCGGCAACCGGAATTAATACGGCTTTAAATACAAATGCCTATACCGGATACAGTTATCAAGACTTAGAGCGTAGAAATATGTCTTACTTCAGTAGAATTAATTATGACTACCAAGGCAAGTACTTAGCGTCATTCTCTGCAAGACGTGATGGTTCAATGGCCTTTGGTGATGACAACAAATTTGCCAATTTCTATGCGGGTTCTTTAGGTTGGATTGTGACTAATGAAGACTTCTTTAATGTAGAAGCGATTAATTTCTTAAAAGTAAGAGGAAGTTACGGTACCGTTGGTAATGAAAATGTAGATCCGCAGTATGTTGGAATTACTGTAGGAGGTCCAAGTTACAATTCTACAGCCAATAGTAATGGTTATACCTTTGGAGATGAATTTGTTTCTGGAGCTACAGTAAACTCGTTTAGTAACCCTACTTTAAGTTGGGAAGAGCAAACCCAATACAATTTTGGTTTTGATATGACCTTCTTGGATAATCAATTCTCATTAACGGCAGATTACTTTAATAAGTCGGTTGAAGGTTTATTATTTACCGATGCACCTCCGCTTTATGCTGGGACTTCAGAGCCGGTAACGTCTAATATAGGGAGTACAGAAAGTAAAGGAGTTGATTTAAGTTTAGGCTATACCAATTTTGGAGCTAAAGATTTTAAGATTAATACCTCTGTAACGTTTACAACGTCTAAAAACTTAGTTACAGAAACCAATAGTGACGGTACGGCCTTTGTAGCCGGAGGCTCTTATTTTAATGGACAACCTCAAGATGCCACACGTTTTGAAAAAGGTTATACACCAGGTTATTTTTATGGCTACCAAACCAATGGTTTATTCCAAAACCAAGCCGAAATTGATGCCCATGCCACACAGTCTGGTGCACAGCCAGGAGATATTCGTTTTGTAGATATCAACAATGATGGTGTTATTGATGACGCAGATAAAACTAAAATTGGTGATCCGTTCCCAACGTTTACCATTGGATGGAATTTAAGTTTAGAATACAAAAACTTCGATTTCAATATGTTTACTTATGCTTCTGTAGGTAATGATATCTTTAAAGCTTACGAGCGTAATGCACAGTTTACAAACAAAGACAGAAGTGTTTTAAATCGTTGGACAGGGGAAGGCACAACAAATGATGCTAATAACCCAAGATACACTTTTGAAGATACAAATAGTAATATTAGACCTTCAGATAGATATGTAGAAGATGGAAGCTTTATTAAAATTAAGAGTTTAACATTAGGTTATACTTTACCAGAGGATTTAAATATTTTCTTTAGTCAAGTCCGTCTCTATGCACAAGCAAAAAATTTAATAACGCTTACTGAATACACGGGGTATGATCCTGAAATATCAGGTGGAATTTTAGACACTGGTATTGATCGTGGTGCTTATCCACAAGCGAGAACATTTTTATTAGGTCTAGACCTTAAATTTTAACATCCAAAAAATATAGTAGTATGAAAAATATAAAAAACAGTATTGGATTAATCATCATACTTTCAATCTTTATGGGTTGTTCTGATGTTGTAGAATTTGATCCGCATGATGAATACGAAGTAACAGAATTAGATTATTTACAAACAGAGTCCGATTATAGAACGATGGCTGTTAGCTGTTATACCCCAACACAATGGTTAAATGGCGTTATTGTCCTAGGAGATATCGCTTCAGATAATGCCGTTGCTGGTGGAGAAAATGCCTCAGATGTGGTGTCGTTACAACAAATTGATAACTACCTTATTTTAACCAATAACAGTACACTTGAAGATTTATGGCAGTCGGCTTATGAGGGGGTAAATAGAACCAACTATTTAATAGATCATAAAGATGTCAATCTTTTAGGAAATGTAGTGGATTTTGAAGGGAAAGATGCACTTTATGGTGAGGTTTACTTCTTAAGAGCCTTCTATTATTTTAACCTGGTTAAAATGTTTGGTGATGTGGTGTTATTTACAGACCATAAATTAGGGCTAACAGATTTCGGTACGCTACAACGCTCTCCAAAAGAAGAGGTTTATGCACAAATGGAAATCGATTTACTTCAGGCTATAGAAGCCTTACCAACGTCACAATCGCAAGAAGGTAGAATTACCAAATATGCAGCACAAGCCTTATTAGGAAAAATATACCTATATCAAGAAAAATTTGACGAAGCGGTTCCTGTATTACAAGAGGTGGTTAATGGTCCTTTTAGTCTAGTACCTAACATGGACGATATTTTTTTACCAGAAGGTGAAAATGGTGTAGAATCTGTGTACGAAGTACAATACTCAAACGGACAACCTTATTACAATTGGGGTGGTCAAACAAGAGGTCAAGGAAATTATGCCGTACAACAATGTGGGGTAAGAGGATTGAGTGGTACTGCAGATATGCCTTACAATTCAGGTTGGAGTACTAACTTACCAACTCAAGATCTTGCTAATGCGTATGAAGAAGGAGATCAAAGAAAAGAAGCCACAACATTTGATGTAGAAGCTTATGCGAACAACAATCCAAGTTTGAATGTGACTTACCAAGTAGCGCCTTATAAAAACACAGGCTTATACAATAAAAAGTATTTACCTAGAAAAGGACAAACAAGCGGACAAGTGGAGCTAAACTACGATAACAACCAACGTACCATTCGTTATGCTGAAGTATTGCTTATGGCGGCAGAAGCTAATTTAAGAGCGTCTTCATCAAACCAAGCTTTAGCACAGACCTATTTAGATATGGTTAGAGATAGAGCTTTTGGTGATCAAGACCATAGAGTTACTGCAACCGTTCAAGCTATCTGGGACGAAAGACGTTTAGAACTAGGAATGGAAGGTGACCGATTCTTCGATTTAGTAAGAACAGGGCAGGCCAACAGTGTTTTAAGTAGTAGAGGTTATAACCCTGCGACTAACGGACTTTTCCCAATTCCTCAGAGAGAAATTGATATTTCTAATTTGACGCAAAACGATGGATACTAAAAAAATAAAACTCATGAAAATATTAAAACATACTTTAAGATTATGTCTTCTAATGCTGGTTTTATTTAGCTGTTCAGAAGATGATTCAAATACCGATTTTGTAGATAGCATTGAAGCACCAACTAATGTTTCTGCTCATGTGGTCGTTACACAAGACAATACAGGTTTAGTCACCATTACACCATTAGGTGAAGGCTTAACAAGCTTTGAAGTTGACTTTGGTGATGGATCTGAAGGTTCAGAAAAACTTCAAGCCGGTGCTGGCGTTAGTCATACTTACGAAGAAGGAACCTATGAAGCTTCGATTACAGCTTATGCTTTAAACGGACTTTCAACAGTGGTAACACAAACCGTTGTGGTGGCTTTTCAGGCGCCAGAAAATTTAGTCGTTACTATAGAGAACGATGCCGCAATTTCCAAAACGGTTAATGTTCAGGCTTATGCCGATTTTGCAACTTTCTACGAAGTGTCTTTTGGAGAAGATCCTGATGCAGAACCAACCATTCTTAATAATGACCAAACGGCGTCTTACACCTATCAAGAAGCTGGGGTGTATACCATAACTGTGGTAGCCTTAAGTGCCGCGATTGAAACAATAAGTTATTCAGAAGAATTTGAGGTGACTGAAATTGTTCAGCCTTTAGTTTCTGCACCAACACAGCCTTCTAGAGTAGCTACCGATGTAGTGTCTATTTTTAGTGATGCTTATACTGATATTGAAGGGGTAGATTTCTATCCAAACTGGGGACAAGCAACAACTTTTAATCTTTTTGATTTAGATGGCGATGCAATGCTTCAGTATACCAATATAAATTACCAAGGCATTGACTTTTCTGGAACGCCACAAGATGTTTCACAAATGGAATATATTCATATTGATGTTTGGACCTCAGGTGAGAGCGAAGCAAAACTGTCTCCTATAAGTTCTGGTCCTAATGAAACCGCTTACGATTTAGATTTAACAGCACAACAGTGGTCGTCTTTTGATATTCCTCTGTCGTATTTCACAGATCAAAATCCTTTAGTCGATTTTTCAACAATCATTCAATTTAAACTTGAAGGGAATCCTAGTGGTGAAACCTTATTTGTAGACAATTTATATTTCTATAGAGAAGGTGAAGCGCCTTCAGATGGTGTAACCCCAATTACTTTTGAAACCGAATTTGAGTTAAGTAGTTTTGATGGTGGTGCCATAGCACTAGTAGAAAATCCGGATACCAACGGAAATGCCTCTGCAACAGTGGCACAAATGATAAAAGGTGGCGGACAAACTTGGGCCGGATCTAAAATTACAATGCCTGCTCCTTTTAATGTTGATGGATCAATGGTGGTCACTGCAAAAGTATGGTCGCCAAGAGTAGGCTTAGAGTTGTTAATGAAAATGGAAGATGATGTGGCTTGGCCAGATGTTACTGCTACAGCAGAGATTACAGCAACCACCACAGTAGCGAATCAATGGGAGACTTTAACTTTTGATTTTTCTGGCATTGATACGGCTATCAATTGGTATAACCTCGTGTTGATAATGGACAATAATATTATGGGTGATGGTAGTGTAGATTACACCATTTATATCGATGATATTTCTACAGATCCAATGTTAGATTTCGAACCCGATTTTACCTTAAGTAGTTTTGATGGTGGCGCAATGTCAGTCATAGCAAATCCAGATCTTAATGGTAATCCTTCAGCAATGGTTGCTGAATTGGTAAAAGGAAATGGACAGTCTTGGGCAGGGTCTAAAATCACTGTACCAAGTCCTTTTGAAGTTACAAGTGCTTCAGTAGTGACTCTAAAAGTATGGTCGCCAAGAACGGGCTTAAACTTATTATTAAAATTTGAAGATGATGTCGCTTGGCCAGACGTAACAGCAAGTGCAGAGGTTACAGCCACAACAACTGTAGCCAATCAGTGGGAGACGTTAACCTTCGATTTTTCAGGAATTGACACCGCTATAGATTGGTATAACCTAGTGTTAATTATGGATAACGAAATCGTTGGTGATGGGTCTTCAAACTACACCATTTACCTTGATGATATAACACTAAATTAAAACTTAAAGACATATGAAAAATATAAAATATACTTTAATGGGATGTCTAGGACTCTTATGGGTTCTTTGGGGATGCCAAGAAGATGATGCTGAATTTGGAGACATCGTAGCGCCAACTAATTTAGTGGTAACCGCTGATATTGTAGGGCAAGATGATGCTAATCCTTATGGCGATGGAAGTGGTATTGTTAATTTTATGGCCGTTGCAGATCACGCACTGAGCTATAGATTTATTATTGATGGGGTAGAAAATAACACCCTTTCAGGAAACTACGAAGCACTATTTACAGACCTTGGTGTTAATACTTACGATGTTACTGTAATTGCTTACGGAACAGGTGGAGCCTCTACATTAACTTCAGTTTCTGTAGAAGTCTTTGCAGACTATTCACCACCACAAGAATTATTAGATAAATTAATTGGTGATGGTAACAACGTATGGCGAATGAAAGCAGAATCAGCAGGACACTTTGGTCTTGGTCCTGTAGGCGGAACCGTAGTTTCAGAATGGTATGGTGCCGGAGCCTATGAAAAAGTAGGTGTTGGGATGTACGATGATCGTTTTATGTTTAATGCCGATGGAACTTTTACGCATATCACTAACTATACTAATGACGATCCTACAACAGATACATCAGGTACTATTTTTGGTCGTGGAGGTTTAGTTACTGAAATTGCTTCAGGAGGAACAGAAAACGGTGCTGATGTTGAAAATGTACCTTATAACGATTATACTGAAGAATGGACGCTTATAGCGCCAGGAGGTGCAGAAACAATTAGTTTATCAGGGACGGCTTTTATCTCTTACTATACCGGTGGAAATCATAGATATGAAATCTTTGACCGTTCGGTTCCTAACGAGATTACGTTAAAAACAACGGATGGTAATGGCGATTTTGACTGGTGGTTTATTTTAACAACGGAGGAAGAAGCTGAAGAAGAATCCTTTACAACCATTTACGATAATTTAGTGTGGGCGGATGAGTTTGATACCAACGGTGCTCCTAATGCAGCTAACTGGACCTACGATCTTGGTACAGGAAGTAATGGTTGGGGTAACGGAGAAGCACAATCGTATACCGATAATGCAGAAAATGTTAGTGTTGAAGATGGTTTCTTAAAAATCACCGCGAAGGAAGCTAACGGAAGTTATACCTCAGCACGTCTTAAATCCGAAGGTTTATTTGAATTCACCTACGGTAGAGTTGAGGTTAGAGCTAAATTACCAGCCTCTATCGGAACTTGGCCAGCAATATGGATGTTAGGTGCCGATTACCAAACCAATACGTGGCCAGCCTCTGGAGAAATAGACATCATGGAGCAAAAAGGACAAGATAAAAATACGGTTCTAGCAACCGTACACCATCCTGCCGTTTCTCCAGGAGCAGGAGATTCAGGAAGTATAGCATTAACAAGTTCTACCACAGAATTTCATAACTATACGGTAGAGTGGACCCCTGATGAAATTATCTTCTTAGTTGATGATACCGTATTTCATACCGTAGAAAATTCAGCAGACTTACCCTTTGAACATGACTTTTTCCTCATCTTAAATGTGGCAATGGGCGGAACCCTAGGCGGTGATATAGACCCAGCATTTACAGAAGATAGCATGGAGATTGATTATGTAAGAGTGTATCAATAATAGAGTTATCGTTGTTTTGTAATAGTTAGTTTGGAAGTGGCCCAATGCATTAGAAATCCATTGGGCTACCTTTCACCATCTACACATATTTTTTTAATAAGAAGTAAGCCTTGCACGGAGACGCTAGTTTGCAATAGTGCCGCTTACTCTAGAATCAATAATTTAGTAAATGACTAAAAATCCCATTTATATCGGAACCCAAAAGGCTTCATTAGAAAGTACGGAAGTTAAAGGTGAATTAGTACGTCTTGACCATCAAGAATTCTATAAAATATCAAATAGTGATCAAATGAGACCCTTTTTTATGAGTCTCGTGAGCAATTCTAACCATTGGATGTTTATCTCTAGTAATGGAGGCTTAAGTGCAGGACGAAAAAATTCAGAATATGCCTTATTCCCTTACTATACGGATGATAAGATCACGGAGTTTGCCGATGTTACTGGGCCAAAAACTATTTTTCAAGTTCACAAAGCAGATAAAACATTTTTATGGGAACCGTTTTCAGAGGCCTATAAAGGCGTGTATACTATTAAAAGAAATTTGTACAAAAACACCTATGGAAATAAAGTTGTTTTTGAAGAAATCAATACGGATTTAGGCTTAAGCTTTAAATACGAATGGAATTCAAGTACGCTTTATGGGTTTGTAAAAAAATCGACCTTAACAAATACAACGTCAGAAAAGGTTGAGGTAACCCTTTTAGATGGTTTACAAAACATTGTGCCATTTGGTATTGGCGCCGATATGCAAAACCAATATAGCAATCTGGTCGATGCTTATAAGAAAAACGAATTACAAAAAGATACGGGTATTGGCATCTTTGCCCTAAGTGCTGTTATAGTAGATAAAGCAGAACCAAGTGAAGCCTTAAAAGCTAATATTGTTTGGTCTTTAGGTTTAGATCATCCGAAGTATCTTATCTCTTCACTTCAATTAAATAACTTTAGAAAAGGTTTAGAAATTGAACAGGAAGAAGATGTCAGAGCTGAAAAAGGCGCGTACTTCGTGTCTTCAGATTTAAGCTTAGACGCCGGAGCAGAACAGACTTGGATGTTTGTGGCTAACGTTAATCAAACGGCTGGTCATATCTGTGACATTTCAGAACAAATTAAAAACGATTCTCAACTTTGGGCTACCGTACAAAAGGATATCGATGCCGGAACGCAAAACCTTATTGAAATTGCTGGTGCTGCAGATGGGGTACAACTTGGAGAAGATCAATTAAGAAATACAAGACATTTTGCAAACACGCTTTTTAATGTGATGCGTGGTGGTATTTTTGATGATAATTACACCATTGAAAAAGCCGATTTTATAACTTATATCAACAAAGCGAATACCATTGTTGCTAAAGATAAAGCAGAAGTTTTAAAGGCCTTACCAGAACTATTTACGGTACAGGACCTTAAGGCGCTTGCAAAAAAGGATAGTAATTCTGATTTTAAAAGACTTTGCCTTGAATATTTACCCTTAAAATTTAGTAGAAGACATGGAGACCCGAGTCGTCCGTGGAATAAATTCTCAATCAATACCACTAATGAAATTGATGGTTCTAAAATTTTAGATTATCAAGGGAACTGGAGGGATATTTTTCAGAATTGGGAAGCCTTAGCGCATGCCTATCCTGAGTTTATAGAAGGTATGATTCATAAGTTTTTAAATGCCACAACTTTTGAAGGTTACAATCCCTACCGTGTTACTAAAGACGGATTTGATTGGGAGGTCATCGAAGAAGACGATCCTTGGTCTTACATTGGGTATTGGGGCGATCACCAAATCATCTATTTACTTAAATTCTTAGAGTTTATAGAAAAACATTATCCTTCAAGCTTAGCGGCATCTTTTAAAGACAATGTTTTTGTGTTTGCTAATGTGCCTTATAAGATTAAAAGTTATGAAGACACCTTAAAGAATCCAAAAGATACAATTGATTTTGACCACCGTTTAAATCAAGAAATTAATGAAGAACGCGCAAAGCTAGGTGTTGATGGAGCGTTATTAAAAGACCAAAATAAGGCCATTTATAAGGTCAACTTAATAGAAAAACTATTAGTAACCGTTTTAGCGAAAGTCTCTAACTTTATTCCTGAAGGCGGAATTTGGTTAAATACACAGCGAC
Organism: Winogradskyella arenosi; assembly: GCF_003337305.1. Lineage (GTDB taxonomy): Bacteria > Bacteroidota > Bacteroidia > Flavobacteriales > Flavobacteriaceae > Winogradskyella > Winogradskyella arenosi. The sequence continues at coordinate 972,102 of NZ_QPJO01000001.1, forward strand.
CAGAATGGAACGATGCTAACAACGCGCTTGTTGGTAACGGGGTTTCCATGGTAACCTTATATTACTTAGAACGTTTTTTAAATTTCTTTGAAAACGTGGTTTCTAATGCCACCTTAGATACGGTTGAAATTTCAGAAGAATTACATGTGTTTTTCACTGAAGTCGTCGCAACCTTAGAGCGTCATAAAGAGGTATTAGGTGCTGCTATTTCTAATGCAGACAGAAAAACAATTTTAGACGGCTTAGGGCAAGCAGGTAGTGTATACCGTATGGCCATTTATGCATCTGGTTTTAAAAATGAAAAACAATCCATTTCTAAAAACGATTTATTAGACTTTTTTAGAATTACGAAACAATATTTAGAGCATACTATAAAGGCAAATAAGCGTTCAGATCATTTGTATCATGCTTATAATTTAATGACGGTTGAAAACGATAAGGAAGTCTCTATCTCTTATTTATCTGAAATGTTAGAAGGCCAAGTTGCCGTCTTAAGTTCTGGTTATTTAACGTCTGAAGAAGCCTTAGAAGTTTTAAATGCCTTAAAAGCAAGTGCTTTATTTAGAGCCGATCAGTACAGTTATATTCTGTATCCTAATAAACAATTACCACGTTTTGTAGACCGAAATAATATTCCAGATACTACGGTTAATGCCTCTCAATTATTACAAGAATTATTAAAAGCAAATAACAAACAAATCATTGAAAAGGATGTTTTAGGACAGTATCATTTTAATGGTAATTTCAATAATGCTAACAGTTTAAAAGCGGCTTTAAATGAATTACCGGAAGACTTTAAACTTTTAGTAGACCAGGAACGTGCTCAGCTTTTAGCTGTTTTTGAAAAGGTATTTAACCATAAATCCTTTACAGGACGTTCTGGAACCTTTTATGGCTATGAAGGTCTAGGATCAATCTATTGGCATATGGTGTCTAAGTTATTATTAGCCGTACAAGAAAATTGTATTAAAGCGATTAATGCTAACGAAAATGAAGCGGTTATTGGTGGATTATTAGACCATTATTACGAAATAGGTGAAGGTATTGGAGTTCATAAATCCCCAGAATTATACGGGGCATTTCCAACGGATCCTTATTCGCATACGCCAGGCGGAAAAGGGGCACAGCAACCTGGAATGACAGGTCAGGTAAAAGAAGATGTATTATGTCGTTTTGGAGAATTAGGTGTTTTTGTTGAAGACGGAAAACTCTACTTCAATCCAAGACTTTTAAGAAAGGACGAGTTTTTAAAATCGGCCTCAGAATTCACATATACGACGATTGATAAGGTTTCTAAAACGCTTCAATTAGAGAAAGATACCCTTTGTTTTACCTATTGCCAAGTGCCAATTATTTATCAATTAGCTTCAGAAAATAAAATTGAAGTGGTCTTAAATGATGGAACGGTAACAAGCTTCAACGCTTTAAAACTGGATGAAAATAGTAGTGATCACATTTTTAAGCGTTCAGGAAAAATAGATCATATTAAAGTGGCTATTCAAAAATAAAAATAGAGACATGAATTCAATTATAAAATCAGCGGTATTTATTTTAGTATGGTGTCTTGCGTATTCATGTCAGAATACAAAAAAGGAAGAAAGCAATTCAAAACCTGTGGAGCAAGTACAGGTTTTGAGTGCTAAAGAAATTTTAGGAAATCCGGAGTATGTGGCCATTTCTTATGGAGGGTATAGAACTAATACGCGGGAGGTGCAGCCAACGCTTGCCGAGTTAAAAGAAGATATGCAGCTTCTAAACGCTATGGGAATTAAGGTGCTCAGAACCTATAATGTGCATTTTGATCAGGCGGCCAATTTGCTAAAAGCGATATCAGAATTAAAAGCGGAAACTCCAGATTTTGAAATGTATGTGATGCTAGGCATCTGGATTGATTGCAAAAATGCCTTCGGAACGGGAGATGGAGAAGCAATTCATACGGAAGAGAGTGCACGTAATGCTGTTGAGGTTAATACAGCTGTAGCTTTAGCTAACCAATATCCGGATATTGTAAAAATTCTGGCGGTGGGTAACGAAGCCATGGTTACTTGGGCCACGAGCTATTATGTAACCCCTAATATTATATTAAAATGGGTGCAGCATCTTCAAAACTTAAAACAAACTGGCGATTTACCGTCGGATTTATGGATAACAAGTTCAGATGATTATTCTTCTTGGGGAGGTGGCGATGCGAGTTATCATACAGAAGATTTAAAGCAACTTGCTCATGCAGTAGATTATATTTCTATGCATACCTATCCGTATCATAATTCACATTACAATCCTGAATTCTGGAAAGTCCCTGAGGAAGAGGAGTCGCTATCAGATCAAGAAAAAATCGATGCTGCGATGTTAAGAGCTTTACATTTTGCACAATCTCAATACGATAGTGTGGCTAATTATATGAAAAGTATAGGAGTAGAGAAACCTATTCATATTGGAGAAACAGGTTGGGCTTCCATTTCTAATGGGCATTATGGCGAAACAGGTTCACGTGCTACAGATGAGTATAAGCAAGGCTTATATTATAAACATCTGCGCCAATGGACCCAAAAGGCGAACATCAGTTGTTTTTATTTTGAAGCGTTTGATGAGCCGTGGAAAGACGCCAGCAATGCCTTGGGGTCAGAAAATCACTTCGGATTAATAAATCTTGAAAATGAAGCTAAATATCCGCTTTGGACTTTGGTTGATGAAGGGGCCTTTAAAGGCTTAACACGAAATGGAAAGCCAATTACCAAAACCTTTAATGGCAATGTTGAAAGCTTAATGGAAACCGTTTTAGTGCCCAACACCGATTATCCGAAATAAACGTTTACAATCATGAAAAAAATAGCAATACTAATGGTCTTTTTTATGGCTTTTGTGTCGTGTAAAAATGAGACCAAAAAAGAGAGTCAGCCTGTACAAGAAGCAGTAGTTGACACTTCAGTTGTTTCTGTTTCAGGACGTCGACTCATGGTCAATGATCAGGCCTATTTAATTAAAGGGATCTGTTACCACCCCGTGCCAAAAGGCAGTCCTAATAAAAGAGATTTTTCCACCTTAAGCCAAGATTTGGAGTTAATGGTTGAAGCCGGAATCAATACCATAAGAGTGTATGCGCCAATCGCAGACAAAAATGTTTTAGATCAAATTGAAAAAGCAGGGCTTAAAGTCATCATGGGCTTTGGCTACAAACAAGGTGGGCATTACGATATCTATTCAGGTACATTCATTGACCTGGTAAATACATTCAAAAATCATAATGCCATATTAATGTGGGAATTGGGGAACGAGTATAACTATCATCCGGAGTGGTTTGATGGCGATATTAAAAATTGGTACAAGGCTATGAATGCTGCAGCAGCCTTAATTCATCAAAATGATCCGTCACATCCAGTTACAACAGCACATGGCGATTTGCCAAATGAACTCGCGCGATCTATGAGTCCTAATATTGATGTTTGGGGGATGAATGTCTACCGTTCTATCCGTCCAGAAACCATTTTTGAACAGTGGAAAGACCTCAGTTCAAAACCAATGTATCTGTCAGAAACCGGAGCCGATAGTTATATGCAAATTGCAAATGAAGGGTATACGCAGGGCGTCAATGAAAAAGCGCAAGCCGATGCTACAGCTATCATTTTAGATAAAACCTTTAATAATCAGGAAATCTGTTCAGGGGTCACTTTATTTTCTTTTACCGATGGCTGGTGGAAAGCCGGAAACAATGCGGTGCAAGATACCGGAGGTACGGCACCAAATAGTACAGGTGTGCCTTTTGATGGCAGTCCTAATGAAGAATTTTGGGGTATTGTAGATATCGATAGAAACAAAAAAGAAGTTTTTACGGTGGTAAAAAATCGCTATTCAACAGTAGAACATAAGAATAATTAAATCACAGAAATATGAAACGAACAAAGATCAGCCTTGTGGCGCTCTTAATTCTAACGGTAGTGGGTTGTGCTCCTGAGAAAAAGGACAACACTTTAAATGTTGAAGTTTATGAAACTTCAGAACGTGGAAATAAATTAACAAGAATTACTGAATTTACAGACGTAGATTCTGCGGCCGCCGTTACAATACGACCAGAGCAAACGTTTCAAACCATCACAGGATTTGGAGGGTCTTTTACAGAGTCTTCAGCTTACCTATTAAACAAGTTAAGTAAAAAGAATAGAGACACCATTTTACAAGCTTATTTTGCTGAAGATGGAGCACGATATTCTTTAACAAGAACGCATATTGCCTCTTGTGATTTTTCTTTAAATAACTATACCTATGCGCCTGTTGCTGGTGATATGGATTTAGAACATTTTAGTATTGATGAAGATCGTGAAGATCTCATCCCTATGATTAAAGATGCTCAAGCCATTTCAAAAGATGGGTTTCATATTATTGCATCACCTTGGTCATCTCCACCATGGATGAAAGATAACAAGGCCTATGTAGGAGGGAAATTATTACCTGAATATTACGATACGTTTGCGCTATACTTTTCTAAATATTTAGACGCTTATAAAGCTGAAGGTATTGATATTTGGGGGTTAACACCAGAAAATGAACCTCACGGAAATGGTAATAACTGGGAAAGTATGCACTTTACGCCAGAGGAAGAAACAGACTTTGTACAAAATCATTTAGGTCCTAAGTTAGAAGCTGATGGTAAAGGGCATGTTAATATTTTAGGTTACGATCAAAATAGAGGCGGTTTAAAAGAATGGGTTGATGAGATGTTTAAAGACGAAGCTTCATCAAAATATTTTGCTGGGACAGCGATCCATTGGTATGAAAGTACCTATGAAGTTTTTCCTGAAACCTTACAATATGCACACCAAAAAGCACCTGAGAAATATTTAATAGAAACTGAAGGTTGTATTGATTCTGAAATTCCAATGTGGCAAGATGATGCTTGGTATTGGAAAAAAGAAGCAACCGATTGGGGTTACGATTGGGCAAAGCCAGAAAACAAATATTTGCACCCAAAATATGCGCCGGTAAATCGCTATGCCAGAGACATTATTGGTTGTCTTAACAATTGGGTAGACGGTTGGGTTGACTGGAATATGGTTTTAGACCGCCAAGGTGGACCAAATTGGTTTGAGAATTGGTGTCTAGCGCCAGTCATTGTAGATCCAGATGCAGATGAGGTTTACTTTACGCCTTTGTATTATACCATGGCTCATTTTAGTAAATACATCAGACCAGGGTCTAAAGTTATCGCTGTAGAAAATGGCGCTGACGCTATTATTGTAACGGCAGCTCAGAATCCTGATGGTTCTATTGCTGTAGTGGTTTTCAATGAAGAAAAGGAGGCGCAGAATTTTAGCCTTACGCTAAACGACAAGCACATCAATTTAAAGATTGATGGTCAAGCCCTACAAACTATTGTCATTCCTAAAGCATAAGGCTTTCTGATAAAAATTAATGTGATAAAATAAAAGTTATGTCCATCGCATCCCAAAAAGTTCCCTTAGGTCAAAAAATTGCTTTTGGCGCCGGAATGCTTGCTAACCAAATGTTTCCTGCCGTTATCGGTATATTTATAGTTGTTTTGGTAAAAGACCTAGGGTTTCCTGGGTGGATGTGGGGCGTGGTGTCTTTGGCACCGAGAATTTTTGATGCCATTACAGACCCTATCATGGGGTACATTTCAGATAATACCAAATCCCGCTGGGGAAGACGCCGACAGTATGTATTTATTGGGGCCATAATTATGGGGATTTCCTTCATTATTATGTGGCAGTTATTCAGAGATAATTCTCTAGATTATAATTTTATCTACTTTTTATTAACCTCCTTTTTGTTCTATTTGGGGTTAACAATTTTTAGTGTGCCTTATGTGGCCATGGGTTATGAGATGAGTGATGATTTTCATGAGCGTACCAATATTATGGCGGTGGCACAGTGGATTGGTCAATGGGCTTGGGTTATAGCACCATGGTTTTGGGTAATTATGTATGATCCGGAGTGGTATCCTTCTGCAGATGTCGGCGTGAGAGAATTGGCGATTTGGGTTGGTGTTATCTTTGGGGTATGTGCTATGTTGCCCGCTATTTTTATAAAAAGTAAGTCTACAGTCAATGAAAATTATTCGCCACTAACTATGGCTACTATCGGGGGGAGCTTAAAAGAGATTGGAAATAATTTTGTGGAAGCCTTTCAATCGGTACCCTTTAAAAAACTTTGTTTTGCGACTTTCTTTGTGTTTAATGCCTTTAATACCGTAGCGAGTTTTACCTTTTTTATCATCGTCTATTATTTGTTTAATGGAGATGCCGGCGCGGCAGGGATTTGGCCAACCTTATTTGGAAGTGTTGGAGCTTTAGTGACCACGTTTATCGTTATTCCTATTGTGGCTAAACTCTCTAAAGTGCTCGGGAAGAAAAATGCTTTTATGGTCACACAAGGAATTTCCGTTGTAGGCTATATTATGTTGTGGTTTTTATTTGTGCCTGGAAAGCCCTATTTGTTTTTATTTGCCCTACCTTTTTTCTCCTTTGGTATCGGAGGTCTTTTTACGCTTATGATGTCTATGACCGCCGATGTCATTGATCTTGATGAGTTAAAAACAGGAAAACGTAGAGAAGGTGTTTTTGGAGCTATATATTGGTGGATGGTAAAATTTGGTTTTGGTATTGCCGGAGGATTAAGTGGCCTTATTTTAACTGTGGTTGGTTTTGATTCTGCAGTTGAAATACAAACCGAAAGTGCCCTTATAGGATTGCGTTTATTCTTTTCAGGCTTTCCTATTGCAGGGACCTTAGTGGCTATGTATATTATGCGTAACTATGATATTACAGAACAACGGGCAGGTGAAATTAGAGCGGCTTTAGATCAGCGTAAGAAAGCTTCAACACCGAAATCTTAGATTTATTATTATAATTAAATGCTAAACCTGTTTATAGTTTAGCAGCGGGCTTATATATTGCGAAAAAAAGCGAAGAATTTTAGATTTTGAAATAATAAAATCGGTGAATAACTAGGTTTTAAAATTTTTAAAAGTAATTTTAAAGAGCGTATAACATATGCTCTTTTTTATTTCATTAAATAACAATATCAATGACAACACTTAAAGAATTAGCTGCGCTATTAAATATTTCGGTTTCTACAGTCTCAAAGGCTTTAAATGATAGTCATGAAATTAGTGAAAACACCAGGATTCGTGTTAAAGAACTCGCCACGAAACTTAATTATAAACCCAATAGAATTGCCCAGCAATTAAAGACCAATAAATCCAAAACAATTGGGGTTATTCTACCAACGGTTACAAATCCATTTTTCGCAGAAGTTTTACACGGTATAGAAAAGACAGCTAACGCTAATGATTACGATATCATTGTATGTCTTTCTAATGAAACCTTACATAAAGAGCAACGCAGTTTAGAGTTGTTGTCTAACGGTAGTGTAGACGGCTTTATCATTGCGGTGGCCAGAGAGAGCCAAGTAGAACAACAGACTGAGCATATAAAAGCGACGCTAAAAACGGATACCCCCGTGTTAATGTTTGATAGAGTGGTTCATGATGTGGATTGTAACAAGGTGATTGTCGATGATTTTCAATCGGTTTATGCAGCTACAGAACATTTAATTGTCCACGATAAAAGAAAGCATATCTTATTGGTGAGTAATATTGAAGAGCTTAGTGTTGGAAAGCTCCGAATAGAAGGGTATACAAAAGCCTTAAACGACCATAAATTGGAAGCCCAAATTCTAAACTTAGATCATGCTGGTGATGGCGATGTAGAACGTAAGATTTATGATTATCTAGAGGCCCATCCTAATGTGGATGCTATTTTATCTATAGATCATATTACGGGTATTGTGGCCATTAATATGGCGAAGAAGTTAGGGCGTGCCATTCCATCAGATTTGTCTGTTGTTGGTTTTGGCTATGAGCATACCCAAGTATTATCGAGTCCTAAAATATCAATCATTCATCAAAAAGCCTTTAAAATGGGCGAAATATCGACCAAATTATTAATTGATAATATTAAGGATAAGACTTTAAAATCGAGAACCGTGGTGGTTCCTAGTGAACTTAATCTTAGTGAATCTGTAGAGGTTCATCCTCAATTTTAAGCATAAAAAAAGCCTGATGTGAATCAGGCTTTTTTTATGCTTAAGGTCAATTATAGGCCTTTTGTCTTATTCATCGCATCGCTTCCTGCTTGTTTAGCATCTTCAACGGCTTTGTTACCTGCAGCTTTCACTTTGTCAGCAGCATCGCTACTCGCTTTCTTTGCGTCTTCAACAGCTGTGTTAGCCGCGTCTTTAACGTCATCAGCCATTGTTTCTGCACCTTCTTCAATACTCTCAGCAGCATCGCTTGCAGCCGCTTCAGCATCTTCTAAAGCTTCACTTGATGCTTCTCCTGCATCATCAACAGCGTCTTCAATAGATTCACTAGCCTCTTCCATTGCATCTTCTGCTTCATCCATTGCATCTTCTGCCTCGTTCATTGCATCTTCAATCTTATCTTCTGTTTTTTCTTTAGTATCTCTACAAGATGTAAATGATAATCCTAAAACAGCAATTAGAGCTAAACTTAATACAACTTTTTTCATTTTAATAGTTTTAATGTTAATTTATGTTAAGGTACGAAAATATTTTTAATGGAGAACTCCATAAAATTTTTAATGTATTTCGCGTACGGCTTTGATATATACGTTAGTGCTATTGCCTTTGGATCATTGCAAGTTCAATTTTTTACTGTAAATTACAGAAGTCTATAAATCCAACTAAATTTTTGTAGTGGTCCCCACGACCTTAGCAGAAGGACCAAAATAGATATTAAGACCCTTTTTAATTATGACTTTAAAATTTAAATATTTCTCACTCATTGCTATTTTATGTTGGTCGCTTTCTTGCTTCGCTCAGAATAACAGAAACGAGAAAAAAATACTAAAAGCAGTTGACAAACATGTAGAGAACGCTATTTCTTTATTGAAGACTTCCGTGTCTATAAATAGTGGTACTATGAATTTTGAAGGTGTAAAAGCTGTAGGCCAGTTGTTTCAAAAAGAGTTTGATGCCTTGGGATTCACGACAACATTAACCTCGGGAGAGGCTTATGGTAGAGCAGGTCATCTCATCGCTAAAACCACAGGCAAAAAAGGACCAAAGGTCTTACTTATAGGCCATTTAGATACGGTTTTTGAGTTAGAGAGTCCGTTTCAAGCGTATACCATGCAAAATGACTCCATCATGAAAGGCCCAGGTGTTGCTGATATGAAAGGCGGTGATGTTATTATCATTTTGGCTATGCAGGCCTTAAGAGATGCGGGACTATTAGACGATATGTCTATTGAGATTATCATGACTGGTGATGAAGAAAAAAGTGGACGACCGCTGTCTTTATCAAAAAAGGACCTTATTGATGCCGCCAAACGTTCCGATATTGCTATTGGTTTTGAAAATGGGGATAATAATCCAAAAACGATTGTGGTGTCTCGTAGAGGATCTACAGATTGGAAGCTTACCGTAAAAGGTAAACCTGCGCACTCTTCGCAAGTTTTTACCGAAACCGTAGGCGTTGGGGCTATTTTTGAAACGTCTAGAATCTTAAATGCTTTTTATGAACAATTGTCCACCGAAAAAGATCTAACCTTTAATCCTGGATTTATTCTAGGTGGAACAGATATTGAAGGTAATGCTTCTGGGACTGGGGGAGAAGCGCTAGGGAAAACCAATGTGGTAGCGCAAGAAGCCATCGTTCGTGGGGATTTAAGAGCTGTTTCCTTAAAACAATTAGAGCAAGCGAAGCGTGTGATGCAAGAAATCGTTTCAGAACATTACCGGCAAACCTCTGCTGAATTGATCTTTTCCGATGGAGGATATCCACCATTGAGTCTAACCGAAGGCAATCAAAAATTATTAGGCTATTACAATACGGTAAGTGAAGATTTAGGATTTGGAAGTGTTGAGCCTGTAAATCCTAGAAAAGCAGGCGCTGCTGATATTTCTTTTACCTCAGGATATGTAGATATGGCTATTGATGGTTTAGGCCTTACAGGCGGTGGTGGCGATCATACCATTAATGAATCTGGAAACCTAAATACTATTGCTACACAAGCTAAAATAACAGCGGTGCTCTTGTACCGATTGGTGCATTCTAAATTTTAAGCTTTTGAAGCTTTAAAATAAGCCATAATTTTATGTACAGCGCCACGATGACTACGGATATAGGTTTGCGTAATATCGCCTTGATTTTGCCTAACAGTGTCGTTGTTAATTAAGTTTTCAAGCGTATTTGTAAACGCTTCAGGAGTAGCAACGCTCGTCACACCACCCAATGTAATAAGGGCTTTAGCTTCAGGGAATTTTTCGTAATTCTTACCAATAATAATAGGCATACCAAAAACGGCAGGTTCTAAAATATTATGTAATCCCGTAGCTCCAGCGCCACCACCAACGTAAGCGATGTCTGCGTAGCTATAGGCCTTACTTAAATAGCCTATGGTATCTAAAATAAAGACTTGATACTGTTCTAAATGGTCTGCTGATTCCAATTCAGAGTAGCTTATGGTTTTAACCTTTAGTTGTGCTTTTAATGAAGCGATATAACTCGGTTTTATATTGTGAGGCGCAATAATATATTTAACATCAGACGTGATAGACTGGTTGATGAAATCGAGATATAATTTATCATCTTCAGGCCAAACACTTCCAAAAGTAACACAGCGATTTTGAGCTTTAAAAGTGTCTATAAAATCAATCCTATTGTCTATATCTAATTGGTTAGAAACACGATCAAAACGGGTGTCTCCAGAAACGGAAGTGTTAGTATAACCGATATTACGGAGTAAGGCTTTAGAATTTTCATCTTGGGTAAAGATATGGTTGAAGGCTAATAATGCCGATTTCATATAGACGCCATACCATTTGAAAAATGCTTGGTTGTCTCTGAATACGGCTGAAATTAAAACCGCTTTTAATTTGCGTTTTTTTAATTCGTGTAAAAAATTAGGCCATATTTCATACTTTACGAATACGGTATAATTAGGATGAACCAGATCTAAAAATGTCTTAGCATTGCTAGGTGTGTCTAAAGGCATGTAAACAACAATATCTGCAATTTTAGCGTCCTTTCTTACCTCATAGCCCGAAGGAGAGAAAAAGGAAAGGACCACCTTGTAATGAGGGTATTGCTGCTTTAAAGCTTCAAACACCGGAAGGCCTTGCTCATACTCGCCTAATGAAGCGCAATGGAACCAAAAGGTTTGGTCGGTAGGTGAAATGGCCTGTTTAAGTTTTGAAAAAGTCTGTTTTCTTCCCTTAACGCCCTGATTTAATTTAGAATTGAATAGAGCAGCACATTTTATAACCCAACTTGCGATATAAATTCCTATGGAATAGAATAGTTTCAAAAAAAAAGATTTGTGCTAAAATACATTTCTTTCAATTAATTACATTGCCATAGCGCTTACAATTTCGTATTTTCGCTTAGAGCTTTTTGCTCATCTATTTAAGATTATAAATGTAAGCTTTACAATGAAAAAAATACAAATGGTTGACCTTCAAAGTCAATATGCCAAAATTAAAGATATAGTAGATCCATCGATTCAAGAGGTCATGGATAGCGCCGCTTTTATTAACGGACCCAAAGTTCATGAATTTCAGAAAAATCTTGAAGATTATTTAGGGGTTAAGCATGTTATTCCTTGTGCTAACGGTACCGATGCTTTGCAAATTGCCATGATGGGCTTTGGTTTAAAACCAGGCGATGAGGTAATCACTGCAGATTTTACGTTTGCCGCTACAGTAGAGGTGATTGCGTTATTACAATTAACACCCGTCTTAGTTGATGTTGATCCGGTAACTTTTAATATTGATGTGGAAGCCATCAAAAAAGCGATTACACCAAAAACAAAAGCTATAGTACCGGTACACTTGTTTGGATTGCCAGCAAATATGGATGCTATTATGGATTTGGCTAAAGAACATAATTTATTCGTTATTGAAGATAATGCCCAAGGCATTGGTGCCGAATATACACATCGCGATGGTTCTAAAACTAAAACAGGTGCGATTGGTCATGCGGCATCAACATCGTTCTTCCCTTCTAAAAACTTAGGATGTTATGGTGATGGCGGTGCTATTTTTACTAATGACGACGATTTAGCGCATACTATTAGAGGTATTGTAAATCACGGGATGTACGAGCGTTACCACCACGATGTGGTTGGGGTAAACTCACGTTTAGATTCTATCCAAGCAGCGGTTTTAAATGCAAAATTACCGCATTTAGATAACTATAATGCAGCTCGTCGTCGTACAGCTCGAAAATATAATGAAGCCTTTAAAAATCATAAGAATATAATTATTCCAACAGGTTTAACGACCTGCGAAGGCATTTGTGATACTTGCGATTGCCATGTGTTTCATCAATATACCTTAAATCTTGTTGATGTTGATAGGGATGCTTTGGTAGCGTACTTGCAAGAGAAAAATATCCCTTGTGGGGTCTATTACCCAATTCCTTTACACCGTCAAAAAGCCTATAAAGATGAGCGTTATAATGAAGCAGATTTCAAGGTGACTAATGCTTTGGTAACGTCTGTAATCTCATTACCAATGCATACAGAATTAGACGATGAACAAATTACTTTTATTACCGATACGGTTTTAAATTTTATCAATTCATAGGACACGTTTAAAACCGTCAAGATGTTACGATCATGGCGGTTTAACAAACTTAGGAATTTTACATTGAACGAACGCAATAAAGAAAAAAACATGAAAATTTTAGTTACAGGTGGTTTAGGTTTTATAGGATCGCATACCGTTGTAGAATTACAAAATGAAGGCTATGAGGTTGTTATAATAGATAATTTATCTAATTCTACGATTGAAGTTTTAGATGGCATCACCGCAATTACCAATAAAAAACCACTTTTTGAGAAATTGGATTTAAAGGTGAAGGCTGATGTTCAGGATTTTTTTAAGCGTCATACGGATATTCAAGGGATCATTCACTTTGCGGCCAATAAAGCGGTAGGAGAGAGTGTTGCCGAACCTTTAATGTATTATGAAAATAACATTAGCACGTTAATTTATCTGCTTCAGGAATTAAAGGGCTTAGAGAAGAAGAATTTTATTTTTAGCTCGTCTTGTACGGTTTATGGTCAAGCTGATGAATTGCCTATTACTGAAAATGCACCGGTTAAACCAGCCGAATCTCCATACGGAAATACCAAGCAAATAGGGGAGGAAATTATTAGAGATACCTGCCGTGTTAATGGCGATATTAAAGCGATTGCTTTACGTTATTTTAACCCTATTGGTGCTCATGAATCTACCGAGATTGGAGAACTACCTATTGGAGTGCCTCAGAATTTAGTGCCTTATATTACACAAACAGCTATTGGAATGCGCGAGCAACTTTCTGTTTTTGGTGGTGATTATCCAACCTCAGATGGAACTTGTGTAAGAGATTATATTCATGTAGTGGATTTAGCTAAGGCACATGTGGTAGCACTACAGCGCTTGTTGGATGTTAAAAATGACTCTAATTATGAATTCTTTAACCTAGGGACCGGAACAGGAAGTACGGTTTTAGAAGCTGTACAATCTTTTGAACGTGTTTCTGGAAAGGCCTTAAATTATAAAATTGTAGACCGAAGAGAAGGTGATGTTACTGCGGCCTATGCAGAAACGTCTAAAGCCAATAGCGTGTTAGGTTGGAAAACGGAATTAACATTAGATGACGCTATGGATGCGGCATGGAAATGGGAGCAAAAAATAAGAAGTAAATAAGCCTTTCAACGGCTTTCCTTTTAAAATAGAAGAAAACCCATTGTGGCGACTTAATGTTAATAATTAAAAAATCTTAATTATTAAATGTGTAATGCAGCTTAGGGTTAACTAAGAATATGCTAAGGGTTATGGGGTCTCATTTTTGATGTCATAATCCAATAGCTTGTTAATCAGTATTTAACATTGATTTCTTGGAGTTGGTCATCTAAATTCGTTACTTTGTACGGAATGATAATTGAACAACATGAAATTGATTAGTATTAAAAGAGAGACCAAAACAGAAGGTCGATTCACCAGAAAAATGGGCGCATTACAAACTAATGTGACTTACATCAAGAAACAATTTTTAAGTATTCCTTACAAAACGCTTCACAAATATCGTGAAACGTACTACGGCGAAGTTAAAGACTGCGAAGACTGCCTATTAGCACGTTAATCTAACGCTTTTTCTTTTTTCTTATTGGTAAACACACCACTGAATAGAAGCATAACCATCCCTGTTGTTACCGATAAATCGGCAACATTGAAGATTCCGGTTCTAAAGACACCACCTAAATTAATGTAGAAGAAATCTGTTACTTGGCCAAATACAATACGGTCAAATACATTGGCAATACCACCTCCTACAATACAACAAAAGGCAATAAGACTCAGTTGGTCTAAGGATTTAGTTTTAAGAATGTAATAGACAACATACCCTAATACAAGGGTGGGTAAAATAAGAAGAAACAACAATCTTAGTGTTGGATTCATATCACTACCCATGCCTAAAAAGGCCCCTTTATTTTCAACCCAAATGAGCTGAAAATAGTCTTTGATGACATTGATTTGTCCTTTACTACCTCTTATCATCGTGGTTCTCACAATGACCTTTGAGATTTGATCAATAGCAATATTGAAGATAATCAGTAGCGTTATAAAAAGATTCCTATTCAAAGTTTTAGGGTTTAGGCGTTTGTATCTAAGGTTGCAGAAACTGTTTCTGCTTCGCGATTTATTTTCTTAACCAAACCTTGTAATACTTTACCAGGCCCTACTTCTGTAAATAAGCTAGCTCCATCATTAATCATTTGTTGTACAGATTGTGTCCAACGCACGGGAGCTGTAAGTTGTGAAATTAAATTAGCTTTTATTTCATTTTCATCTGTAATTGCAGATGCAGTAACATTTTGGTAAATAGGACAGTTTGGTTTACTGAACGTTGTGTTCTCTATGGCTGCTGCTAACTCTTCACGAGCAGGCTCCATTAAAGGCGAGTGAAATGCACCACCAACAGGAAGCACAAGTGCACGGCGAGCGCCAGCTTCTTTTAAAGCCTCGCAAGCTTTATTAATAGCTTCTACTTCTCCAGAAATCACCAACTGACCTGGGCAGTTATAATTGGCTGCAACCACTACACCGTCGATAGTTTTACAAACCTCCTCAACTACGGCATCTTCCAATCCTAAAACGGCAGCCATTGTACTTGGTTGTAATTCACAAGCTTTTTGCATGGCTATAGCACGTTGAGAAACTAGCTTTAATCCATCTTCAAACGTTAAGGCCCCTGCAGCTACTAAAGCTGAAAATTCACCTAATGAATGTCCGGCTACCATATCGGGTTTAAAACTGTCGCCTAAAGTCTTCGCTAAAATCACCGAATGTAAAAATACCGCTGGTTGCGTAACTTTGGTTTCCTTTAAGTCCTCCTTAGAACCTTCAAACATGATGTCTGTAATATGAAAGCCTAAGATTGTATTGGCTTTTTCAAATAATTCTTGTGCTAATGGAGAGTTTTCATAAAGATCTAAACCCATTCCTGTAAATTGAGCTCCTTGACCTGGAAATATATATGCGTTCATTGTTATCTAAATTTATGATGCGAAAATAATAATAATTTATTTAAACAACTCCTATATAAAGTGGCATTCACAGCTTTAATTTTTAACTATTAAAACGGAGAAATAAACGGGCGATTCTGTGGTGTAATTTGGATACGTAGAGCTTTGTTTTCGTTTTATTTCTGAAGGACTTCAGGAAAATTAAAGCCTTAAGTATGTCGCTATGCTTGGTTTTAAAAGGAAGAACCTAAAAGAGTATCAGGTATTTAGAAAACGCTAAGAGTTGCATGTTGAAAAACCAGCATTCACGTTGTTGCGAATCTTTTTTAGGTAAATAATCTAAAGCGGGCGATGCCTTCTTATCAAATCATATTTGTCCTTATAAGAAGAACTAGGAATGAAAACTGAGTTGTACGAGGATGATAACTTGAGCCGTGACAAGAACAACAGCAAGCGCTATAAATACCCCAATTAATAGAGAATTTTTTTTCAAAAGTAAGTAGGTTAAAGATTCTAAAACAATATTAAGCCATTGTTTAAACTCTAAAAAAAAAATGTCGTGAAGTGAGGAGTTTTGTGCGAGAAGAGTTTAAAAACCGATGTCGTTCATCGTTTAATATTACCTAAGAACCTTAAAAAAAACAGGATAAGATAATTTGCTTATAGAGCGTTGTAAGCGTTCTTAAAAGCGGTCTTATAGGTGTTCGATATAGGGATTTCGTGCTCTGCAATATGGATTATAGCTCCTTTAACGCTGTCTATTTTGGTCAGTTTAACAGCGTAAGACCGATGAACACGGCAGACGTCTGTAAGTTTATTAGCGGTTATAAAACCGTCAATAGAATCTCTTTTTAAATACTTTTTAGTGCTGGTGTGTATTTCTATATACTTGTCTGAAGAGGAAATAAAAAGAAGCTCTTCTTCTTTAACCTTATGCAATTCATGACCTATTTTAATGGTAAAATAACTATGGTTAATGGCATATCTGTTAAGGACAATATTTATTGTAGAAAAAATATTAGCTTCATTAAATGGTTTTAATAAATAGCCATCTGGAGTAAGTTTTGAGGCTTCTTTTACGGTGTTGGCATCTGCAAAAGAAGTGAGAAATATAAACGGGATCTGTAACTGCTCATTGATGTATTTTGCAATCTCAAAACCTTGGTTGCTCCCATGCATGTTGATATCTAAAATAGCGAGGTCGGGTGGGTTAGTTTCAAGAGCTTTAATGGCGCTTTCTGCATTGAAGGCAATAGCTGTAACGTCATAGCCTAAATCTTCTAAAATACTATTCAGCTGTTCCGAGATGAAAACATCATCATCTGTAATTAAAATTTTGGATTTAATGTTATCGGGCATGAAAGGTGATTTTTAGGTCGAATCCGTCGGAATTATCAATATCTAGCTTACCAAGTAATTGTCTAGTTGAAAGTGCATTAATTAACTTTAAACCAAATGATTGACTCGATTCAATAGTGGTGCCTTCCGGTAAGCCACAACCATTATCCGTATATCGAAATGCAATGTCTTGTTCTAGTTTATCAATAGAGATATTTACTTGTTTTTGGCTGGTTTTAGACCAAGCGTATTTTATACTGTTGGCAATTAACTCATGTAAAATAAGGCCTAAAGTTTGGGCTTGCTCAACGTCTAACCAAAGTTGAGTGCCGTGAACGGTAAAGGCATCGTCATCAGTCTTTATAGGGTCTAACAAGAGCTTTACAATGTCGTTAAAATAGTCCTTGACGTCAATTTGTTTATAATTCCCTTTAAGATACATTTTTTGATGTGCGAGTTGCATGGCATCAATTCGGGTTTTACTATCTATCAAGGCTTTTTTAGCAATGTTATTCTCTGTGTTTTTAGATTTTAGATATAAGACAGAAGACACCACTTGCATATTGTTTTTAACGCGATGGTGTACCTCCTTTAATAAGATTTCTTTATCGTTTAAGGCTTCCTTTATAACCTTATTCTTTTTAGATAATACGGCTGCAATTTTCTTTTTTTGATGGTAAAAATAGGTGATGCATATAACGAGAAGAATAAGTATAATGATGCTAGAAATTGCCGTGTAGTTTCTTAACCTGTTTCGCTCTTCTTTTTTATCGTATTGATATTGAAGTAGCTTTATTTCATTGGCTTTATTGATACTATCGGCAAGGGACTTCTTCTGATAAATGTCTTGCATTTCTAATCGGATAATATCCCTTATCCCTTCCTCATTTCTTATTTGATTATTGTAGTTGTTGTAGGCTTTGTAATAGGTGAGTGCTTTTGTTAAATCACCTCGTGCTTCATAAGCTAAAGCTAAACCTTCACTTGCTAGTTTTAGAGGTTGCAAATGGTGATTGTCTTTGGCTATGCGGTAAGCTTTTTGGTAGTATCTGTAGCTTTCGTCGTGCCGATTAAGTTTATGATCTATTTTCGCTGCAATGATATAGGCTTTATCTAAGTCTTCTTTAATTTTTAAATCTTCAAGCTGTGTAATAGCAAGTGTAATATTGACTTTGGCTTCTTTTAAATGGTTTTGCTGTAAATACACCTCGGCTAAATTGGTTCTTACTTTGGCTTCAAGTAAGGATGCTTCAGTAGTTAAAGCCACACGAAGCGCTTCCTTATAATTTTGTAAGGCCCGATCGAGATCGTTAAGTTCTAAATTTAATTCGCCTAATTTGTTTAAAGATCGAATTAGCCTGTTGTTATTGTTCAGTCTTTTTGCGTAAGAAATGGCCGTTAAATAATGCTTTTGCGCAGTGCTGTACTCTTTTATAGAAAGGTTAATATTTCCTAAGTTCTCATAGATCGACGATTTAAATCCGCCAAACTTGTGTGTCGTACAAAAATGCAAGGCCTCTTGAAAAGTGGCTATACTTAATTTATATTGGCCTTGGGCTTCATAAATTTCTCCAATATTAATTTTAGCACGGGCATATTCTACATTGAGTTGGTGTTTATTGGCATAGTCCAAACACTTAAAATGATACTCTAAAGCGAGGTCAGAGTTGCCTTGACTGTTTTTTAAATTCCCGAGGTCACCGTATAGTGTTGCGACCCCTTCATACATCTGGTTGATAAGGGCTAAGTCTAAACCTTCTTTTAAAATGCGCTCTGCCATATCAATCTGGCCTAACATTAAATAGGAATGGCCCAAAAAATGATGGGCTTGCGCAATTTTATCGTGTTGGGCTGTTGTTTTGGCTAAATCTAAATACTCACCACTAATTTTTAAGCCTTGATTGAAATCTAAATAAACCGTTTTCCAACAACAATAACGATAAGCACTAAGCCTGTCGTCTACCGGAAGTTTATAGTATGAAGCAATTTGGTAGGCAGAGTCTATAAGCTGTTGTTTCTTAACAGGGACTTGACTGAATCCTTTTAGAGACCAACAGAGGGCTAATAAAATATAGACAAGTTTCATGGATTCAGGCGTTTTAATTAACGCAATTTAAAAATTAGTGGTTGCGGCTTCTGCACAACGCTCACCATCCATCGCAGCAGAAATAATACCGCCAGCATAACCGCCACCTTCACCACAAGGGTATAAGTTGGTGATTTCAGGATGTTCTAAACTATCCGTCCTCGGAATATTAACAGGAGAAGAGGTTCTCGATTCTACACCTATAATATTAGCCTGTTCCGTATAATAGCCTTTCATTTTTTCACCAAAAGCTTTAAATCCTTTTCGTAAGGAGCCCCCAATTATTTTAGGTAATAGGGAATGTAATGGGGCCGATTTTAATCCGGGTTGGTAAGAGGTTTCATTTAAAGAATTAGACAATCGACCTTCAACGAAATCCGTAAGTCTTTGTCCGGGTGCAGACTGACGTCGTCCACCAGATGTAAAGGCTAAGCGCTCTAAGTCTTTTTGGTATTCTAAGGCTTTTAACGGCCCAAAGTGTTCGTATTTATGGAGGTCTCTTTCGGCCTTAATTTCAGTAACAATACCAGAATTGGCAAATTTATTGTTTCGTTTTGAAGGAGACATCCCATTCACAACCACTTCGCCATTCGCTGTAGCGGCTGGAACGATAAATCCACCAGGACACATACAGAAGGAATACACCCCTCTGTCATTAACTTGTTGTACCAAACTGTATGAAGCTGCAGGTAAGAGTTCATCGCGTTGCTCACCTTTACAGTGGTATTGAATACCGTCTATAATCTCTTGAGGATGTTCTACACGAACGCCCATAGCAAAAGATTTTGCTTCGAGTTTAATGTTTTTATCATTCAGTAAATAAAAAATATCTCTTGCCGAATGCCCTGTCGCCAAAATTACTTTTTCGGTATCTAATTCGGTACCATCAAGAAGTTGAAGGGCTACAATTTTCTGATCTTTAATGCTGAAATTGGTCACGCGGGTTTCAAAATGAACTTCACCACCGTAACGGATGATGGTTTCTCTTATATTCTGAACCACTTTGGGTAATTTATTCGTTCCAATATGTGGGTGAGCATCCACTAAAATTTGATCCGTAGCTCCATGATAAACTAAGTTTTCAAAAATTCGTCTAACATCACCTCGTTTTAAACTTCTAGTGTAGAGTTTACCATCACTATAGGTTCCTGCTCCGCCTTCGCCAAAACAATAATTAGAATCTTCGTTTACAAAATGATCCTGATTAATCGCTTTTAAATCTCTACGACGTTCTTGTACATTTTTTCCACGCTCTAAAACAATAGGTTTATAACCGAGTTCTATGCAACGTAAGGCAGCATACATTCCGGCAGGACCAAATCCAATAATATGTACCGGATTGGCTTTAGAAACGTCTTGATAATTAAATTGGTATTCAGAATTTTCAGGAAGCGGTTCATTGATATAAACTTCAACCTTGTAATTAAACATAATTTGTTGTTTACGTGCATCAATAGATTTTCTTAAAATCTTGATTCCCGTTATTTCAGAAGGTTTCATACCCAGATCGAAAGCCGCTTTTTGGAGTAAGCCATCGGCTTGTCGTTCTTGGTTTAAATTGATGCGTAGTTGTAAAGCTTTTATCATGTTGCAAAATTAAATAAAAGAAACGTTATCAAAACCCTTTAATGAGCAATAAGTTGAGCTGTGGATTATTAAGTTTTTTCCATAAAAAAACCACGTTGTTATAACGCGGTTTTTTTTAAGAATGATTACGAAGTATTTAAGATTTTGATTTAGGTTGATCTCTATTCATTTCTGTGATGTCTATCTCAGAAGGTTCATAATTTAAAAAGTGTTTACTAAAATGATCTGCTCGCAACCAAAATGAATACTCCGTCATGCTACCAAAACTATGACGTTGTCCAGGCATAAGCATAAAATCGAAACGTTTATGAGCTTTTATTAAAGCATTAGCCATACGTATCGTTCCACCAGGGTGTACATTGTTATCTACATCTCCAGTAATAAGCATTAAGTGTCCTTTTAAATGCGAAGCTAAAGATTGGTTATTATCTATAAGGTACTTGTACTTTACGTTACCATCATCATCCATTTCTTCTTGAACACCATGATGTGTTTCACTCCACCAACTATTGTAGATATTGTTGTCATGGTTTCCGGCTGAAGAAACGGCGGCTTTGAAGAAATCAGGATACACTAACATTGCTGCTGTAGACATAAATCCACCTCCAGAGTGCCCATAGATTCCTACTTTATTAATATCAATAAAGTCATGTTGGTCTGCTAATTGTTCGGCAACATGTCTTTTATCGGCCAATCCGTAATCTCTTAAATTACCATATCCGAAGTTGTGGTACCATTTAGAACGGTCTGGATGTCCACCACGGTTTCCGGTTGTAACCACGATAAATCCAACTTGTGCCATACGATCTAACCGATCCATACGCACAGAGAATGATTTATTTACAGCTTCAGTTTGAGGTCCTGGGTAAACGTATTCTAAAAGCGGATATGATTTGGTTTCATCAAAATCGAAAGGTTTATACATCACCCCATAAATATCCGTAATTCCGTCGTCTGCCTTTACTTTAAAGGTTTCAGGGAATCGGTAGCCGGCCGCCATAAGTTGTGATAAATCGGCCTCTTCTAATTCCATAATAAGTTTTCCGGTATTAGATCTTAATTCCGATTTAGGAACCGTATTCACTCTAGAATAATTACTGACGAAATAGGCATTAGAGTCGGCCATATTTGTACTGGTATTGTAATCTCCAGGATTCAGAGCTTTTAAGCCTGTTCCGTTTAAGTTTATCTTATATAAGTGTTCGTAGTACGGATCTTGATCTTTAGGAATACCATGAGCCGTGAAATATAAGGTTCTACTTTTTTCATCAACACCAATAGCACGTTCTACGTGAAATGATCCTGAAGTAATTTGATTTTTAAGACGCCCTTCGGTATCATATAAATAATAATGTGCCCAACCCGAACGCTCAGCCCAATGTAACATTTCGGTCTCGTTGTTTAGTAAAACTAAAGGACGCGATTCTATATAGGTATTAAAACGCTCTTCAATAAGCACTTTTGTAGCTCCAGTATTAATGTCTGCTACACAAATGTCAAACTTCTTACGATCTCTACTAATAGTATTGTAATAGATTTTACCTTTTTTAGATAAGAGAAGTGCAGGTGCAAAGTCGTCATCATAGCTCGATTTTAAGCGGGGTTCACGGTAAACCTGAATGCTTTGTTGCTTCACGGTATCTAATTGTACTTGGATACTGCTTTTAGATGGAATATCAAAAACATGAAGTTCTGTTTTGTAATACTCATCTTCTCCTGGCATATGGTATTTATAAGTTTCTAAAGTAGGGCGTTTGCTAGAGGTGGTATTTATAACCCAAAGATCTTTTATGTGTCTAGAATCGGTTCTTTGGAAAACAAACTTTTTGGAGTCGTGAGACCAAATTCCACGTACGGCTTTACGCTTGTCCTTGTTTTTTACTTTGTCTTCATTGGTTTCTCCACGACCGCTACCTCCAAAACTGTAGTTTTCTTCACCATCTTGTGTCCATTGGTTTTCTACAATAGTAGAATCCTTTTCATTTTTAACGGCTTTTAAAAAGTTAGCCTTATCCATCCAATACAAATTGTAGTGCTTTGAGAATAAAACAATGGAACTGTCTGGCGCAATGTTGGCCCATTTTTTCCAATGTTCTTTTTCTTTCTTTTTATGATCTAAAACTGTTAAGCCATTACCGCCTAATTGGTACTCAAAGTGGTAAACTTTATTTTCTTTTTTAGGCTTTTCCTTTTTTCGCTTTTTAGTTGAAGTTGTATCGGTTTCCTTATCGGCATCCTCATTTGAAGGTTCGGCATCTACTTGTTCTGTAGAGGTAACATAGAAACGGATAGCGGTTTCGTTATTTACAAATTCGAAATCAAATTTTGGTAAATGCTGAGCATCATAGGGGTCTTTAGTGATTTCCGTAAGCCATTGTGCCATTTTTTCGTTGTCGAAAAGTGTTTTTTTACTACGCTTATCTGCATCTACGATATAATACTGAGAGCCTTCTGAAGTTTTATATTGGTACCAAAAGCGGTTTCCATTTTTAAGCCAATGAGGACGTACTGAAGTTGAGTGTACGAGTTTGGCTAAGTTGGTTGGCGAGAATTTTGCTGCTGCTCTGTAATTAGGTGTTGGGGTGGGGTTTTTAATGTCACTATTTTGAGCGTTTATAACACAAAGAAATAAACTAAAAAACAGGAGACTTAGTGATTTTTGCATGCTTTGTAAAATTGTTTAAGAGGTCTAGATTTTAATTCTGACTAAATTACTTTGAATATTATAAAATTAGGAGATATTTAACATTAGCCTAACGAATTCTTTGGCTTAGTGCTGTGCTTATAAGACGATATTAGTATCTTTAAATTTCTAAAAAGACAATAACATTGCGTTGGTTTAAAAAAGATCCCCTTCAGATTATAGGTTTTCGAAGTTACGGAACCGATACCCATTTTTATGCTAGAGGTCGTGCTCTAGAAGATGAATCTATTGATTTAGAAGATCAGCATATTTGGCACCTTATTGTGAATACCTGGAAGCGTTTTGAAACGGATGAAATTAAAGGTGTAGGCTTAGATCTAAAATTACCTGATAACACTATTATTAAAGTTACAACCGACGATAGTGGTTATTTTCTTGCGCAAGAAAACATCAACGGCTTAAAGGCTTTAGCCAATGATGAAGGGTGGTTATCCTTTGAATTATCTTATAACGATGCGACTATTAAGCGTACCATTCAGAACCGTAATCGATTTCCTTCTGAAATTTTAATTCCGTCGCCTAAGGCCGATTTTGGTGTGGCCAGTGATATTGACGATACCATATTACATACAGGTGTGGTGTCTATTTTAAAATGGCGTGTAATTTATAATTCTATTTTTAGGCATGCCAAACATAGAATCCCTTTAGAAGGTTCTGCGGAATTTTACCATAAACTACATCGTGGAGCGTCGGGTAAGAATGCTAATCCTATTTTTTACGTAAGTCATAGCCCTTGGAATTTATACCGTTATTTAGAACTTTTTTTACGACAGAATAATTTTCCGAAGGGCCCTATATTATTGCGAAGTTTGGGGAATTTACTTCGTAAAAAACCTCAGGATGAAAAGCCGCAAAAACAAAAAGAAATTTTAAACCTCCTTAAAACTTATCCTAATTTACCCTTTATTTTAATTGGCGATAGTGGAGAACACGACCCCGATATTTACATGGAAATTGCAGAAGAATTTCCAGACCGCATTTTAGCCATCTATCTGAGAAGTGTAAAACATAAAAAGAAGATGATTCGGGTAAAAGGACTGATAGAAAACTATAAAACCACTCAGGTTTTAATGGTTGAAGATAGCAAGGAAGCTATCGCCCACGCTAAAGCACATGGGTTTATCGCTTAAACTATGTTGTAGGTTAGCCCAATATATGGGATGAGCTGTGGTAGGATTAATAAGTAATGATTTTAAAATCTGGGGCGCTTTAGAATAAACCATTGATTTCAGCATCAATTCTATTGATAATGCCACCTAAATCTTCCGGATTAGCCACAAAGTCTAAATTATCTACATCAATAATTAAAAGATTGCCTTTGTTGTATTTAGAAATCCAAGCTTCATAACGCTCATTAAGTCGACTTAAATAATCGATACTAATAGAGTTTTCATAGTCACGACCACGTTTTTGAATCTGATTAACCAAATTAGGGATAGAACTACGTAAATAGATGAGTAAATCAGGACCCTTTACATAAGATTCCATAAGTTCAAAAAGAGAGGAATAATTTTCAAAATCACGGTTGGTCATTAAGCCCATAGCATGCAAGTTAGGGGCAAAAATATGCGCATCTTCATAGATGGTTCTATCTTGAATAATGTCTTTCCCGCTTTCGTGAATGATGTTAACTTGTCTAAATCTGCTATTTAAAAAGTAAACCTGAAGATTAAAACTCCAACGTTCCATCTGATTGTAAAAATCATCTAAATACGGATTGTCAACGACATCTTCCAACTGTGCTTCCCATTTAAAATGTTTAGCGAGTAATTTTGTGAGCGTTGTTTTTCCAGCTCCTATATTTCCTGCAATAGCAACATGCATAACTTAATTGATTTTTAGTTGGTAATGACGTAGTACATTTTCGTGGTAAAGATACAAGGTTTCATTGGTTACCAAAAACTGTTTTATTAACAAATTAGGTTGTTCCAAAGGGTATATACTGTTGTCGTTTTTTTTAAGGATATATAATTTGTCTTTAGATTTTAAAACCAAATGGGCCTCGCTAAAAGCTAAGCGTTCATATTCAAGATTCGGGAGTTTATGGATAAGACTTCCGAAGTAATTATAGACATAAAGAAAACGCTCTGTAAGGAGGTAACAGTAGTTGTAATCGCTCTTAAGGTCTAAGACATTAGAGGGGATAGGCACGGTTTTAAGCTTTGTTTTTTGAGCTTTATAATCATAGAGTTCTAAATAATTATAATCTTGATTAAACAACCAAAGGGTGTTATGGTAGCCCATAGAAATGAACGATACATTACGGTAAGGTTGTGTAAGATTAAAGTCGATTTTAGAAATTTCGGCCAAGCGATTATCCAAAATAATAACCGTATTAAAATCCTTATAAAAAAGATTCATTTTTAAAGGATTAAAGGTATTGGCGGAAGTGATTTCACCAAGCTGAAAATTGGAATAGGTAATGGTTGTATCCTTTGTTTTTTTATGAAATGAATTGTTATCCGTACTGTAATAAAGTGTTTTAAAATTATCGACCCCAAAAATGGTTTTTGCGTGAAGTTGGGTTGAATCTATAAGCCTTGTTGAAAATGTGTTTTGACCTTTAGATTGTGAAAAGCCGAATACGCTAAAAAAGATAAAAATATAAAACAGCTTCTTCATGGCTTTTGGTCTTGTAAGGATGAAAAATACAAAATTTGAATGATTCTTTTAGACATCAGTCTTGGCTTTCTTGGGATGAAGCTGTGATGTACTCATAAAAAAACACCTTAACCAATGAAGGATAAGGTGTTTGAAATTAAAAATGAAGGGATTTTTTTAAAAACTTACGGTTTAATAACCTTGAAGTTTTTAGTGGCTTTACCAGAGTTTACAGTAACAATGTAAATTCCAGAGGCCAAATTAGAAAAGTCAACACTTGTTGACGTAGCGTTTATGGTTTTAGTTAGTACAGCTTTACCTAGCAAGTTGTTTACGGTAACCGTTTCAATAGGTTCATGGTAGTTTAAGTTTAAAACCTCATTAACCGGGTTTGGGTGAAAACTAAATTGTGATTCATCAAAATCTTGAACACCTAAAGTTGAGGCATCGTAAGCCGAAATTCTGAACTTACCGAATTGCAAAGCCCAACCCCAGACTCTAATATAAACCGTTTCACCTGGTGTTTTATCTGTAAATAAAACACCAGCTAAAGGATCCCCTCCAATAACAAATTGGTCATTACAGTAAGCTGTTGTTGTGTTTGGTGGTGGTAAATTATAATAATAAGGTTCTAAGGTTTCAGCACCACAAGATCCTGTATACATTTCCATAACCGTATCATTAATGTTGGTTTCTGTAGGCTCAAGGCGTGTTTCTACAGTAAAGTTTCCAGACTCTGGTACAACAACTGTAAACCAAACATCTCTACCGCGTGTTGTAAAGTCTAAAGTTCCACAACTTGGGTAGTTAGACTCGTAAGCATCTACAGTTGCAGAGGTGTTGGTAGCAACAATATAATTGTCTTCAAAACTCTGTCCTACAGTAAGTGCAATTGGTGTAGCACAGCTGTCATTTGTTGGAGCAGGTGGTGATTTGTAAGCACATAAATCGAAATAAATAGCTTGTGAAGATTGTGATGATGTTACACTGATATAATACGTTTCTTCAGCATTTAAATTGGCCAATACAATATCTTGACACTGTACGGTTGGTGAAGGGTAATCTTCAGATAATGCATTTAAGTATCCTGGTGTTCCGCTGTAAACTCCAATATAAGTTGGTGCAGATCCATTAACTAAGGTTGTTTTAAAAGTGTATTCTGCAGTTTGTGATGGCGTAAATTTATACCAAACATCTGGATTAGATGTACTACAGATGGTTTCGCTACTATAGGTTGCACTTGTCGTATATCCTAGAGATGGGTTTTCACAAAGTCCAAAAGTAGACTCTTCTAATCGGTCTGCGTTTAAAGCTTCATCATTAAGTGGAGCTTCAGGGAAAGGATAAACACAAAGTCTATACTGAGTATTTTCAAAAGCACCTCTTAAGTGAATATAATAGGTTTCACCACTGTTTAAAGTCATATTTGAGTAACGTGTAGAACAGCCTGTTGTGGTCGTTAAATTACCTGGTGTTCCTGTGAAAATGGCAATTCTTACATCGTAAGTACTTCCGTTTAAGGCTTCGGTTTCAATAGCGTAAGTTTGGGTTTCGGTTGGTGTAAAAGCGTACCATGCATCAATCCATTCGTCATATTCAGGACTTAAACATGTAAATTCTTCAGATTTAGTAAAACCAGCAAAGTTTCCAGTTTTTTCATTTTCACAATTAAAATTTACAGAAGCATTCATTGGAGTGGCATCAATAGCTTCATCAGTTTGCGCGCTTACAAAATAGCTTAGCGAAAGCGCAACGATTAAAAGTAACTTTTTAGTCATAGTTAGATGTGATTTTTGTTCAAACAAAATTCAAAAAATAGAATTGCAAATTGTTATATTAAGATTCCATTAACTTATCGTTAACCTATAAGGCCTTTGTAAAGTGTGTTATAGTAAATATGTTTACGCTAAATTAAGCTAGTTAATGAATTAACAAGGCTTATTAAGGTCTAAAAATTAAATTTAAAATCATGAGAAAAAACTACTTACTGCTACTTTTTGTAATGCTTTGCTTAAGTGCAGGTGCTCAAACGGTCTTAATTGATGACGTTACCTTAGGGGTTACTTCTAATTCTTACCAAGAATCTCCCATTGATGCTGATGATAATTATTCTTATTCGCAAAATATCTATTTGCAGTCAGAAATTAATCAAGCCGGTACCATTTCTAAAATTACATTTTATACCAACGGAAATTTAGAAAACTCCAACGATCTTGTGGTGTATATGGCAGAAACGACTAACGATGTGCTAGAGTCGACCTCAGGATGGTTGCCTTTAGAAGACTTAACGCAAGTTTATGCTGGGACAGTAAGCGTATTTAATAATGAGGTGAGTATTATTTTAGATACCCCTTTTGCTTATTCTAATATGGCAAATTTAATGATTGCTGTAGATGAAAACCAAGAGGGTAGTGATACGAACGATTTTATAAGCCATAATTTAGGATATTCTGCAGCATACGGTAGAGTTTTACATTACGGCAATAATACTACCAATCCAGATCCGGCTGCGCCACCAACAGGAGTTTTAGATTATTATAGAGCCAATATAGAGCTCGATTTTAATACAATTTCATGTTTACCACCGAGTGCTATTGAAATCTCAGATCTTACGGCATCTTCTCTAAATGTAAATTGGACGTCTGCCGCAACATCATGGGATTATGTGGTGCAAATTGCAGGAACTGAGAATCCTGATGCTGCAACCACAGTAGAAACCACGTCTAATGCTATTGAAATTACAGGTTTAACCTCTAATACGGCTTATGAATTATATCTAAGAGCAGATTGCGACACTGATGGGGTAAGTGAATGGGTAGGGCCACTTTATTTTAGAACGAGCTGTGGTGTTATTGCTGATTTTAGTGAGAATTTTGATGCCATGCCAGACGATTTAGACACGCCTTACTGTTGGTCTACTATTTCAACGTCTACCGGAACCGCACCATCTATAAAAGTGAATGCAAGTAGTTCACAATCGTATTCTCCAGAAAATTATTATGAAATGGTGTTAAGCGCCGATGATACGGTTTATTTAATTTCTCCAGAGAGCACTACGATTGCCGATGGAACACAACGTGTGGAATTTGCAGCCAAAGTAAACTCTACCAGTTCAGGAGATACGACGTTTAAAGTAGGTTTAATGTCAGACCCTACGGATGCTTCCACCTTTTTAGAATTAAGTTCTTATTTATTGAGTAATTCTTCTGAAAACACTAATAATTACGCACTGTATGCGGTAAACATCCCTTATGACGCTACAAGAACCTATTTGGCTTTTCATCCTGAAACCACATCAACCTATAACAAAACGGTGTATTTAGATAATATCGTACTTACCGCTCAACCAACGTGTTTTGAGTTATTAGATGTTACAGCCTCTAATATTAGTGCTACCGCTTTTGATCTTAATTTAACCTTAGATTCTCAAACCCAAACGGAATGGGAAATTATTGTAAAGCAAACTGATCTAAACTTTAATCCGGCTTTAGAAACAGCACTAGTGAGTAATAGTTTAACAACAAATATTACGGTAGACTCTGATGGTAATGCATTAATCCCTAATAGCCCATACCGTATTTTTGTACGTGCCCAATGTGAGGCTACAGGAAGTGAAGGCTCGGGGTATAGTACCTGGTTTGGACCTTATGATACACGAACCGGTTGTGCAGCATTTACAGCGAATTTTACAGAAGGTTTTGAAGGCTATGAGGATGGCGATTTTCCATTCTGCTGGAATAAAATCACAGACTCTACAGGCTCTGAATTGGCCGAGGTAAACAGCTCTTCATCTTATGCGCATACGGGAGAAAATGCTATAATTTTTAATCCTGGAAACGATGCCAATGCCACGATGTTGTTAATCTTACCAGAATTTCCTGCTGTTAATGATGGGACACGTCGATTAGAGTTTTTTGCAAAACAGAATTCTAGCTCTGCTCCATTTGCCGATTTAATTATTGGTACAATGAGTGATCCAACAGATGCGTCTACGTTTGAAGCAGTTTCAACAGTTTCAATAACCGCAGGAGGATTTAGTTCTGAATTTTTAGAATATGGTGTTAACCTTCCAATGCATTCCGATGCAGATGCCTATGTGGCGATTAAGCATGGTGTTGGTGAAGCGGCTAACAGAACCATTTATATTGATGATGTGGCCATTGTAAGCCAACCAACATGTTTGGAGGTGGTTGATGTTGAGGTGACTAATGTATCCACAATGACAGCAGATGCAACTTGGAGTTTAAATACCGGACAAACCGATTGGCAGTACGTGGTGCAAGCTTCAGGAACAGAAAATCTTGATGCAGCAACACCTGTAGATGTGACGTCAAATTCTATTACTATTTCAGATTTAGATAGTAATACGGCTTATGAATTATTTATAAGAGCAAATTGTGGAACGGATGGATTTAGTGTGTGGTCAGACCCTGTATACTTTAGAACGAGCTGTGGTGTTATTGCTGATTTTAGTGAGAATTTTGATGCCATGCCAGACGATTTAGAAACGCCTTACTGTTGGTCTACTATTGCAACGTCTACCGGAACCGCACCATCTATAAAAGTGAATGCAAGTAGTTCACAATCGTATTCTCCAGAAAATTATTACGAAATGGCCTTAAGTGCAGATGATACCGTTTATTTAATCTCTCCAGAGAGCACTACGATTGCCGATGGAACACAACGTGTGGAATTTGCAGCCAAAGTAAACTCTACCAGTTCAGGAGATACAACGTTTAAAGTAGGTTTAATGTCAGACCCTACGGATGCTTCCACCTTTTTAGAATTAAGTTCTTATTTATTGAGTAATTCTTCTGAAAACACTAATAATTACGCGCTTTATGCGGTAAACATCCCTTATGACGCTACAAGAACCTATTTGGCTTTTCATCCAGAAACCACATCAACCTATAATAAAACGGTGTATTTAGATAATATCGTACTTACCGCTCAACCAACGTGTTTTGAGTTATTAGATGTTACAGCTTCTAATATTAGTGCTACCGCTTTTGATCTTAATTTAACTTTAGACTCTCAAACCCAAACGGAATGGGAAATTATTGTAAAGCAAACTGATCTAAACTTTAATCCGGCTTTAGAAACAGCACTAGTGAGTAATAGTTTAACAACAAATATTACGGTAGACTCTGATGGTAATGCATTAATCCCTAATAGCCCATACCGTATTTTTGTACGTGCCCAATGTGAGGCTACAGGAAGTGAAGGCTCGGGGTATAGTGCCTGGTTTGGACCTTATGATACAAGAACGGGTTGTGCAGCATTTACAGCGAATTTTACAGAAGGTTTTGAAGGCTATGAGGATGGCGATTTTCCATTCTGCTGGAATAAAATCACAGACTCTACAGGCTCTGAATTGGCCGAGGTAAACAGCTCTACATCTTATGCGCATACGGGAGAAAATGCTATAATTTTCAACCCTGGAAACGATGCCAATGCCACGATGTTGTTAATCTTACCAGAATTTCCTGGAATTAATGATGGATCACATAGACTTGAGTTCTTTGCAAAACAGAGTTCTGCTTATGCACCTTTTGCCGATTTAATTATTGGTACAATGAGTGATCCAACAGATGCGTCTACGTTTGAAGCCATTTCAACTGTATCTATTACTTCTGGTGGTGGATATAATGTAGAATTTTTAGAATATGCTGTAGACCTTCCATTACATGCTGATGGTGATGCTTATGTTGCAATTAAGCATGCTGTAGGAGAAGCGTCAAATAGAACAATATATATTGATGATGTTACTATTACCGATGTGAGTTTAGGAGTGAATGATTTTGATCTTAATTCTTCATTAGTACTTTATCCAAATCCTGTTACACACACTTTAAATATTGAAGGAGATCATATTGAAACCCTTACCATAATGGATATTAACGGGAAGCGCATAATGACACAGGCGACTTCAAACAACCGTGTGAATGTTTCAAATTTAGAATCTGGAATGTACTTTTTAAAGGTTACAGATACAAAAGGAAATAGTGTTATTAAAAAGTTTGTTAAGGCGTAAGGATAAATAGCAAATTAATCCGTTCTTAACTTAAAAGCAGCTAATTTATTAGCTGCTTTTTTAATTTTATTTAGTTATAATTATTGTCAATCCGAAATTCTAATCCGGCACCGCGATAACTTTTTATGGAAATGGAAGGGTCGGCTTTTAAATGTTTTCGTATTCTAGAAATAAATACATCCATACTTCGGCCTGAAAAGAAATTACTATGGCCCCAAACCTTCGCTAAAATTTCTTCTCGCGGTATTAAGGTATTCTTATTTTTAAACAAGAAATAAATGAGTTGTGCTTCTTTTTCTGTGATTTTAGAGGTGGTCTCTGCAAGGGTTAAAGTGAGATTAACAACGTCTAATTGAAAGTTAGCAATGCTAATAAGACTTTCGTTTTCGGTATCTAGACGAATTGTTTTTTGCTGTGTGGTTCGTTTTATAATATTATTAATCCGCAGAATAAGTTCTTCAACCTCAAAAGGCTTGGTAATATAGTCGTCGGCGCCCAAACTGAGTCCCTTTATACGGTCTTCTTTAGTTTTTCTGGCCGTAACAAATAGAAAAGGAGTTTCATTGTTAATTTTTGAAATCTTTCTGGAGAGTTGAAACCCATCCATTAAAGGCATCATTACATCTATGATGCAGATATCATAGGTATGCATTTTAAATAATTCTAAAGCCTCTGTGCCATCTTTGGCCCATATAACTTCAAACTTATTCAGTTCTAAATATTTTTTTAAGGCAGCACCAAAATCAATGTCATCATCAGCCAGTAAGATTCTCTTTTCCATGATTAGTAGGGATTTTCAAAAAGAACGTTGAGCCTTGTTTTTCTTTGCTTTCAACATCTATAATTCCATGGTGAGCTTTTATAATCTGACTGCAATAATAAAGCCCTAAACCTAAGCCTTTATAATCATGCTTGTTCTTTTCACTCAACCTATAGAATTTATCAAATATAAGTTTTTTATTCTTTTTTGAAATTCCGATGCCATTATCCGATATGGTTATTACACTGTAGGCTTTTATAGTCTTTAATTCAACCTTAAGCACAGTGCCTTCAAACTTAACCGCGTTATTTAAAACATTGATGATAGCCGTACTGATAAAAAACTTATCAATTAAAATAGGAGTATCGGAAGGTTCTATGACTCGTAAAAGCTGAATTCTTTGGGGTAAGGTTAATGAAAAATCATCACAAACTTCATCTATAAATTCAGAAAGCAATACCGGTTCTAAGTGAAGATTAATATGGTTGTAACCTAAGCTATTATCTACAACCTGATCAATAAGGTTTTGAAGCCGTTTATTTTGTCTGTTAATAGTAGCAATAGCTTCATCTGAAATGGTTTTATCATCTTTAGCGTATTTGTTAGTTAAGGTTTTTGTGGCAATAGATAAGGTGGCCAAAGGCGTTTTAAGCTCGTGAGTAATATTATTAATAAAATCGGTTTTAATCTCCGAGATCCGTTTAATCTTTAAGAGATTTCTAATGGAGTAGCTGACTAAGGTGATAATAAATACAAAGAGTAAAAAAGCAACGAATAAAAGCAGCAGTAGTTTTTTTAGCATGATGCTATCCCAATCAATTATTTTCATGTAGAGGCTTGCTCTGTAGGTAATAACTACGGTTTCTAGATTTCCACTGGCATTGGTAAAGCCTTTATCAAAAGACCAGTTCCATGCGTTAATTAAATAGCCTTCGTCTACAGGGAAATCGGTTCCTAATAAAAAGAGATCAGGGTCTTCGTTTTCGGCTAAAATCGTTTCCTTTTCGCCATTTTCATAGGTAAATAGTATTAAGGAAGCAGACCGTTTAAACAGAACATTTTCATGCAAGCCGAAGTGTTCAGCACCTTCTTTAAAATAGTCTAAGAAACCTTTATTACTTTCATTAGCAGCATTTTTTAAGGTTTGTATAAGTGCTTCTTTATTAATTTGGCCTTTGCGGTACTCGGGGATTTTATCTACAAATTCAGTACGGTAAGCCCATGAAATGGAGTCTACATAAGGGTTTTGTACAATGCTGCCTATTGTCATTCTAGATTCTACGGCAAAACTATTTTTCCTTAGATCATAGGTATTAAAAATTAAATACCCTTGCATGGTCGTTAGGGCTATTAATGTAAAAATAGCTCCAGCAATCAGTGTTTTAGATTTTATTTGCATAGCGACAATGTACCATAAATGCGTAAACTGTGTAAAGCAGCCTTAGGTGTTAACTTATTATTAACCGTAGCCAAAAGACATTATGGTTTTTTAAATGTCGAAGATACCTAAAATATTACAGAGAAGTTTTCAATGGTTTAATCCGTAAGTTTATACCCAAAGCCACGGACATTAATAATCTGTAGGGTGTTATCTTTAGAAAGTTTTTTACGGAGTTTGCTAATAAAAACATCCATACTTCGGGCAGAGAAAAAATCGTCAGTACCCCAAAGTTTGTTTAAAATCACAGAACGCTCTAAAACGCGATTCTTGTTTTTTATCAGATGAAACAAGAGGTGCGCTTCTCTATGGGTGAGTTGGACATGGTCACCCTCTTTAAATTTAAGATGCTGTTTAGGAAAATCGAATGTGTAATTGCCAATAGTAATGACTTCTGAATGTGTTTGAGTTTTTGTTCGACTCACAAGATTATAAACCCTAACAATTAGCTCTTCAATACTAAATGGCTTTTTTAAATAATCGTTTCCACCAATTGAGAAGCCTTCAACCACGTCTGTAGTTTGCGACTTGGCAGTTAAAAATATGATGGGAATCGTATCGTCTATGGCTCTAATTTCTTTAGCTAAGGTAAATCCATCTTTTTTGGGCATCATTACGTCTAGAACTAAAATTTCTGGGGATTCAGATTTATATTTTTCAAAAGCTTTATCGCCGTTTTCGCAAAGAATGACTTCAAAATCTCGTGTTTCTAGACTTTCTTTGAGTATTTGTCCTAATGCCGCTTCATCTTCGGCCAATAGCAATTTGATTTTATCAGCCATTTGGAAGAGAGATTTTAAATGTGGTTAAATTTTCATGAAGTTCTAAGCTTATAGACCCATTGTGCTTGTCAATAATAGTTCTGCTGTAATATAAACCAATACCAAAGCCTTTTACATCATGTGTATTGCCTTTTGGTACGCGATAGAATTTATCGAAAATCTGGTCTTTATTTGCCTTAGTTAAGCTGCTTCCGTTGTCTGAAATTAGAATGTCAAAATTATTGCTCTTTGGCAATAAGTCAATGGTTATAATATCTCCACCATATTTTATAGCATTATCTAACACATTATTTAATGCGTTTTCGATATGAAAAATATCAGCATTAATAACCAAACTTTCAAGCTGTATAGTGTTATTAAATGTTTTATCTGGAAATTGCATTTTATATCTATTAATTAAGGCTTCAAGTAATGTGATAAGTTCAAATTTTTCCTTGTTCAGTTCTAAACTGTCACTATCTAAGGTTGCGGTTTCTAATAGTTTCTCGACCATAATATTCAACTTTCCTAATTGCTCCGAAGACATGTTCAGGTATTTTTTTGTT
Source organism: Winogradskyella arenosi (assembly GCF_003337305.1). GTDB lineage: Bacteria > Bacteroidota > Bacteroidia > Flavobacteriales > Flavobacteriaceae > Winogradskyella > Winogradskyella arenosi. The sequence goes on from NZ_QPJO01000001.1 coordinate 1,007,534, forward strand.
TTGGCTTTATCGTCAATAGCATTAAAATTGCTAATACTTTCTAATGCTGCACTAATGGTGGCAATTGGGGTTTTAAACTCGTGAGTAATATTACTAATAAGGTCATTTTTAACTTCGGCGAGTTGCTTTTGGTGTTTAATGATTTTTAATAGGTAGAATAGACAACTTATTATGGCTAAAACCAAGAGGGTTGAAATTAAGATGCCTCCGACCATACGATATAAAATAGCTTTGGTGGTGTTGGTAAATAAAATGGTTAAAAATGTGCCTTTTGGAAGGAATCTAGATTTTGTGTCTGTTTGCAAATAATCATCAGACATATGGTTAGGGGTAAATTCTGGTAAGGATCGGTTTACGCTAAAATAATCAACGTCACGTTGGATGTCTTTATAATCTAAATAAAAGTCGACATTGATGCTTTTGCGTTCTAATTCTTCAGCTATTAATCCTTCAACAGCCTTTACGTCAAGTGTGTCATTTTTTATTGAAATCATCACTTTAGAGGTCAGAAATTCGGCATTTTTTAAATTAACGTCTTTATCATCGGTTTTTAAACTATCTATTTTTAATTTAAGTTGATCTATTGATCCGGGATTGTGTATTTTATTGTGAGCTTCTGACATTGAATCGGCCTTATGCCCTCTAAAGATTGTTATCCCTTCAATCGAATTTGTATCCAAAGCATCGAGGTTGGTGAACTCTTTATTAGATTCATCAATGTTTTTTAAAAATTTTTCCAGCTCACCACTATCTTCGAATGCATTTTTTTGTCGGTCGCCTTCAAGAATAAAACCAAAAGTAGTGCGCTCTGCTAAAGCTGTATAATAATCATCTACCGCTTTATCTAAACTAATCTGCACGTCATTGATTAGCTGTTGTTTATTGGTCTGGTAGTTTTTATAGTTCCAATAGACTTGTATCCCAATCGTAGCCATAATTACAGCAATAATGGTGTATAAAATCCATTGGTATCTTTTATTGTTCATGTTTCATGTGTTGATATGTATTGTTTTTTACAGTCGCATGGTACATCCATATTATTACTTCATTAGGTGTCAAAATCTAGATATGGATGTTTCAAATGTATAACGATATTATTTAGTAAAAGTTAACGGTTAACACACGTTAACACTAGTTAACCTAAAAGCCCGTTCTTAGGGGGCATATTTGTAACATATTAATCATAAAACTATAAAAAATGAAATCAAAAATTCGTGACTATTTTAGTCCAAAAAAAGCGTGCACTTATTTAGTATTATTAATTACTGTTGTTGGATATAGTCAGTCTAAAGTTGAGGAAAATACACTAAAAATGGATGGGATTAATATTGAAGTTACAATTGATTCAGTTGAAGACCTCGAATCTACTTTTAAACCGGAGGATATAGATGAGCTATTTAAAATGATGACTAATAATGAAGAATTGAGTCTTACTTTAAACTGTAGTTTTTCAGAGGTTAAGAATAATTTAAAAGGTAGCATGACGTATTCTGTTATAGGACGTACCAATGAAAAAGCAAAATTTCTAAAGAATATTGAAAAAATAAAGGCCACTGCATTGAAATTTTATAATCTTAAAAACAGAAGATAATGACGACAATTACTAGAGTTCTTATTTTAATTTTAATAGGTGCCGTTTCATCTATTAACGCACAAGATTTTCAAGGTGTAGCAACTTACAAAACCCATCGCGATTTTGATATTAAAATGGATAGCACCAAAATGAATGATGCTATGCAGAAGCAAATGATGGAAATGATGAAAAAACAGTTTCAAAAAACGTACCTGTTAACTTTTGATAGATCATCTTCAGTTTACAAGCAAGAGGTTGAGTTAGATAAACCACAGATTGGTGGTGGTTTTCAGATGTCTTTGGGTAATAGTGGTTCTGATGTTTTTTATAAAAATATTAAAGATCAAAGTTATATAGACCAAAAAGAAACTATGGGTAAGAAATTCCTAATAAAAGATTCTATTGCTCCCATTGAATGGCAATTACAATCCAATACTAAGCATATTGGGGAGTACATGTGTTTTAAAGCAACATATACAAAACAGGTTCCTAAAGTGAATTTAAACTTTAATAGTAAGCCAGATATCGAAGATGAAAATGAGGAAGAGAAAGAACCAGAAATGGAAGAGCGAATTATAACAGCTTGGTACACACCTCAGATTCCTGTAAGTAATGGTCCTGCCAAATACCAAGGGCTTCCTGGTTTAATTTTAGAAATACACGATGGAAAACTAACTGTTATCTGTAGTAAAATTGTTATTAATCCTCAGGAAAAATTAGAGATTGAAGAACCTACTAAAGGTAAAGAAGTCTCGCAAAAGGAATATGATGATATTATGGAAAAGAAAACCAAAGAAATGATGGAACGTTACGCTCCAAGTAGAGGATCCAAAGATGGTGCGATTCATATTTCAATAGGTGGTTAATTTTCTTAACATAAGTTTAACAGAGTTGCGTTTAACTTTTCTTCATTTCGAGAGTCTTACGTTGCGTGAGATTAACCAAATTCAATGTTGAGTTTGACTATACTAATAAAGATGAAGAAATTACCGCTAAAGATTACATTATTATTTACTGTATTTATGGCTAGTGCTAGCCTATTTGCGCAAGATTTTCAAGGAAAGGCCTACTATATGTCTAAAACCACTGTAGATTTAGATCAGTTTGGTGGTCAGGATATGAGTGCTGAACGTAAGAAGCAAATTCAAGAACGAATGAAAAGCTTTTTAGAAAAAGAATACACGCTAACCTTTACAAAATCGGAATCTATTTATAAAGAAGAAGAAAAGTTAGAAGCTCCTGGAGCCGGTGGCGGACGTCGTGGATTTGGCGGAAGTTTTACAGGCGGACCTAAATATAAAAACGTTCAAACTAAAGAGGTTATTCAGAATCAAGAGTTTTTCGGAAAACAGTTTTTAATTAAAGACGACTTGAAAAACCTAGAATGGGTCATGGGAACAGAAACCAAAAAAATTGGTCAATATACATGTTTTAAAGCCACAACGACCATTGTACCAACAGGTGTAGATTTTGCAAGTTTTAGAGGTCCTAGAGGTGGTGATAAAGACAAAGAGAAGGATTCTACGGCAAAAGCGCCTAAAACTATAAATGTTGTAGCATGGTATTCGCCTCAAATTCCTGTAAACCAGGGGCCCGATGATTATTGGGGACTACCAGGATTAATTTTAGAAGTTAATGCAGACCGCACAACTATCTTATGTACTAAAATAGTTTTAAATCCTGCTGAAAAAGAAACCATTGATAAACCTAAAAAAGGTGAGGAAGTGACTCAAGCAGAATATACTGAAATCACAACTAAAAAAATGGAAGAAATGCGTGAAATGTATGGTGGTCGTAATGGTCGCGGTGGCAGACGTGGCAGAAACTAATATGAGATAAACATTATTCCTGTGTGGAGCCACATTATATTTCAGCTCTAAACCTAACCAACCTAAGCCAAAACATAATATGAAAAATATTTTAACACTACTATTTTCAATAGTGGTTATGAGTTCTTTTGCCCAAATTAAAATGCAAGGAATTGTAAGAGATAGTATTGGAGAGCCATTAGAATTGGCCAATATTATTGCGATTAATAAATCTTCTAACGCTTTAGAATCTTACGCCATTACAGATGCTAATGGAAAATATATGATCTCCTTAGGAGAAAATGGAAGCTATAGTATTCAAGTGAGTTATATCGGTTTAAAATCTGTAGACGCTTTGGTAGAAACACAAGAGGCTGATATTACAAAAGATTTTGAAATGTTCACCGATAATATGCTAGATGCGGTGGAGTTAACTTACGAAATGCCTGTTACGGTAAAAGGAGATACTTTAATTTATAATGCCGATTCCTTTAAAAGTGGTACCGAACGTAAGCTTGAAGACGTTCTTAAAAAATTACCTGGAGTAGAAATTACGTCTGAAGGAAAAATTGAAGTAGAAGGAAAGGAGGTAACCAAGCTTATGGTGAATGGTAAAGATTTCTTTGATGGCGATTCTAAATTAGCAACTAAAAATATTCCTTCTAATGCGGTAGATAAAATTCAGGTGCTGCGTAATTATGCTGAGGTAGGTCAACTAAGTGGTGTGCAAAACAACCAAGACAACGTAGCTATTAATATTAAACTTAAAGAAGGAAAAGAAAACTTTTGGTTTGGTGATGTCACGGTAGGTAGTGGTGTAGCACCGTCTCCTAATGACGAGTTATACCTTGTGCAACCAAAGCTATTTTATTACAGCCCAAAATACAGTATTAATGTTATTGGCGATTTAAATAACACCGGTGAGGTGGCTTTAACAGGACGTGACATTAGAAATTTTGGAGGTGGCTTTAGAAGCCCAAGTGCTAATAGTGGTACTAGCCTTAATCTTGGTGATAACGGCTTAAGTGGTTTAACCAATGTGGGCGATTCGCAATCTATACAGTCTAAACTTGCCGCTGTTAACTTTAGTTACGCTCCAAATAAGGCCTTAGATTTAAGTGGGTTTTTAATTTATAACGCCAATCGTTTAAATACAAGAGAAGAAAGCTTTGTACGTTATACTAATCCAGAACTTGGAATTCCTGATGAAGAAACGATTCAAACCGGTAGAGAAGCTACCAATCAAGGATTAGCTAAGTTAAGTGCTAGCTATAAACCTAATGCTAATAATCAATTAAACTATGACGTTTTAGGTCGAATTTCTAGCGACTCTGAAACGCAAAATGAATACTCTTCTGTAGTAGGAAATACAAACCAACTTGATGAGGCAAAGCCATTTAGTATCAATCAAAATTTAAACTACTATTACACATTAAACGAAACTAATATTTTTGCTTTAGAAGCACAGCATTTAATAAAAGATGAAGATCCTTTTTATAATGTTATAGGTTTAAAAGACGAAGATACTTTTGAAAGTACAGCAATGAGTTTAGGTTTAGATACGGACCAATCGTATTACAACTTAAATCAAGAGCGTCGTATAAAATCTAACCAATTAGATGCAAAGTTAGACTACTATAATATCTTGAATTCTAAGAGTAACATTAACCTTACCTTAGGAACAATTTTAAGCAAGCAGACTTTTAACTCTAATATTTTTCAGTTCTTAGATGACGGATCCTACTTTGACCCAACGGCGAGTTTAACGGATGAGGAAGGTGAAGTTTTAAGGAATGAAAATGATACGGAATATAACTTCAGTGATATTTACCTTGGTTTTCATTACCGTTTAAAAACAGGGAAGTTTACCATTACGCCAGGATTCTCATTGCATGCTTATGGTAATAAAAATACACAATTTTCTGAGACTTATGAAGATAATTTCTTCAGAATATTACCAGATTTTGAAACGCAAATTCAATTTAAAAAGAGTGAGAGTTTAACCTTCCGCTATAATATGAAAAATGCGTTTACAGATGTTACTAACTTGGCAGAGGGCTTGGTACTAAATAACTATAACAGCCTGCAGTATGGTGAATCTCAATTACAAAACGCTTTATCACACAATTTAAGTTTGCGTTATTTTAGTTTTAACTTATTTAATTATACCAATGTTTTTGCTATACTTAACTATAGTAAAAATATAGACCAAGTAAGATCTTACACTAATTTTGATAACGTTATTAGAACCAATACTTATTTCAATTCTAATTTTGCAGATGAAAGTGTAACGGCTATAGGACGTATACAAAGAACATATGGGAAGTTACGTGCAAGTTTACGTGCTAACTTCAATTATAGCAAGAGTAATCAATTTGTAGAAGATGTAAGGTCTGTAAATGAAACATTCTCTCAGAGCTATACTCCAGAATTAAGGACTAATTTTAGAGAAGCGCCTAATGTAAGTTTAAAATATCAGTTTAGTATCTCAGATACAAAACAGGGAGAAGATAACGATACGCAGTTTATTACCAACGCACCATCTGTAGAGTTTGATGCTTATATATGGAAAGCATTAACTTTTAGAACGGACTATTCATACACAAGTCAGAGTAGTAATGTTGGAGATACACAATCGTATCAGACCTGGAATGCGACTTTAGCATATAGAAAAAATGATGATGCAAAGTGGGAATACCAATTGCAAGCCACCAATTTATTAAATATAGATTCTGAAGTGAATAACGGGTCGAGTAATATTTCGGTTTACAGTTCTGAAACCTTTATTTTACCAAGATTTATAACGTTTAGATTGACGTATACCTTATAAAACGGGATCGTTTCAATTAAAAAAGCCTTCTAATCAAAATTAGAAGGCTTTTTTATCCTTTGAAATAAAAATTTACTAAGCTTTTAATGTTCTTCTTTTTGATCTTGAACATAGGCTTTAGATTTTTGGGTAACATCTTCTAAAGTTCCTTCAAATCTTTTTTTAATACTTACTTTTTTTCCGTTTTCAATTTTGGTTATTGTAACCGTTGCTTTTGCTAAATTTTCAATGCTTTCTCCTTCTTCTTCTTCTTCTTCTTCTGTTTCTATAAAAATGGATTCTGTAACTTCAATAGTATTATTGGTTGATGCCAAAGCTGTTTCTGTGCTGTGAGTCCCTAAAATAGGAGCAATCACCAAACCAATTAAACAGGTTAATTTAATTAGAATATTCATAGATGGTCCTGAAGTATCCTTAAAGGGATCACCAACCGTATCACCAGTTACGGCTGCTTTATGGGCGTCAGAACCTTTAAATGTCATTTCGCCATTGATTTCTACGCCAGCTTCAAAAGATTTTTTAGCATTATCCCAAGCCCCTCCGGCGTTGTTTTGAAAGATGGCCCATAATACACCAGAAACGGTTACGCCGGCCATATAACCGCCTAACATTTCAGCAATAAGTAATCTATTCATTCCAAAAAGAAGGGGCGCAAAAGCAATAATTAAAGGAAATCCTATGGTTAATAACCCGGGAAGCATCATCTCTTTTAAAGAAGCCTTAGTTGAGATGGCTACACATTTATCGTATTCTGGGGTTCCCGTACCTTCCATAATGCCCGGAATATCTCTAAATTGTCGTCGCACTTCGTGGACCATTTCCATCGCTGCTTTACCAACAGCATTCATAGCTAAAGCGGAAAAGACAACGGGAATCATACCGCCAACAAATAGCATTGCTAATACAGGCGCTTTAAAAATATTAATGCCATCAATTCCGGTGAATGTAACATAAGCGGCAAATAGCGCTAAGGATGTTAAAGCAGCAGATGCAATAGCGAAGCCTTTACCTGTTGCAGCGGTGGTGTTTCCTACAGCGTCTAAAATATCCGTACGCTCTCTAACAATAGGATCTTGTTCACTCATTTCAGCAATACCACCGGCATTATCTGCTATAGGACCAAAGGCATCAATAGCCAATTGCATGGCGGTGGTGGCCATCATCGCTGAAGCCGCTAAAGCGACACCATAAAAACCCGCAAATTCATAAGAAGACCAAATGGCTCCAGCGAAAAGCAATACCGATGGAAATGTAGAAATCATTCCGGTAGCCAAACCTGCAATAATATTGGTTCCGGCTCCAGTTGAGGATTGTTGTACAATTTTTAAAATAGGATTTTTACCCAAACCGGTATAATACTCCGTAACGGAAGAGATTACAGCTCCTACAAGCAGTCCAACCAAAGTAGCATAAAAGACGCGCATGGCAGAGATTTCTACTAAACCTTCCCCAAAAAAATGCATTTGCATCTTGGCAGGCAACATCCAATTTACAAGTAAAAAGCATGAGATAGCTACAAGTATGATGGAGGTCCAATTTCCAATATTTAAAGCCCTCATAACTTGGGCTTCCTTAGCGTCGTTAGATTTTATTTTTACCAACATGGTTCCTAGAATCGAAATAATGATACCAACCCCAGCAATAGCCATTGGTAAAAGAATTGGGCCTATACCACCGAAAGCATCATTTATGGCGCCGCCCATATCTTTGATGATATAATTTCCGAGCACCATGGCAGCCAAAACAGTGGCAACATAAGAGCCAAATAAATCGGCCCCCATTCCGGCAACATCACCAACATTATCGCCTACGTTATCAGCAATGGTTGCGGGGTTACGCGGATCGTCTTCAGGAATTCCGGCTTCAACTTTTCCAACCAAATCGGCACCTACATCAGCGGCTTTGGTATAAATGCCGCCCCCAACTCTTGCGAATAAGGCAATGGATTCAGCACCTAAAGAAAAGCCCGCTAAGGTTTCTAAAACCACCGTCATGTCTAAGTTATTGGTCCAAGTACTGTCCATAAAAAACCAAAAGAAGAAAATAAAAAAGGCGGTTAAACCTAGTACGGCTAGCCCTGCAACACCAAGCCCCATAACAGTTCCACCTCCAAAAGAAATTTTAAGCGCTTTTGGTAAACTGGTACGAGCGGCTTGTGTAGTTCTAACATTGGTTTTTGTGGCTATTTTCATTCCTATGTTTCCTGCAAAAGCAGAAAATACCGCCCCGAAGATAAAGGCTACAATAATGAGCCAATGGGTGGTTGGAACTATAATAGAGACTAGCGCTAAAAGTAGGGCAACGATAAAGACAAATACAGCAAGGAGTTTATATTCTGCATTTAAAAATGCCAAGGCGCCTTCGTAGATATGGTCCGCTATTTCTTTCATCTTACCATCCCCTGCGGCCTGTTTCATGACCCAAGATTTTTTTATAAGCATGTAAATTAGGCCCAATAGTGCTAAGACTATAGGCATATAAATCATTGTTACTTCCATAGTATAATAGTTTAATAAGTGTAAGTTACTAGCCTAGTAAAAGTAATGAAAATCAAATATATTTTTACGAAAAAAGCAATATCAATTGCTTGATATTGCTTTTTTAATAATCTAACCTGTTAAAAATAAGGATTCTTAAATCTGTAATTTAGATGGTAAATGTGCCTTTGGCCTTGTGCTCACTCTGATTGTAACGTTCTACACATTCGTGGTAGATCTTAATTGCTTCAGCAGCATCTCCCCATCCACCAGTATCAACTTTTTTCTTCTCTAAGTCTTTATATACTTTGAAGAAATGCTCGATTTCTTTTAATCGGTGCGGATTTAAATCGCTAATGTCTTTGTTGTTGCTCCAAATAGGATCTGAAACAGGAACACAAATAATTTTTTCATCTGGCCCTTTTTCATCCGTCATATGGAATACACCAATAGGTCTAACTTCCATAACCACCATTGGGTAAGTTGGCTGGTGTCCTAAAACTAAAACATCTAAAGGGTCGCTATCTAAGGCTAATGTTTCTGGAATAAAACCATAGTCTCCAGGATACATCATTGACGAAAAAAGCATACGGTCAAACCTAATTTTGTTTAGTTTGAAATCATATTCATATTTATTACGACTTCCTTTAGGTATTTCAATTAATACATCGAAAGTTAATTCTTCTGATTTTGACATGTTTTAAATTGTATTTGGGAGTTCTAACATTCTTAGAACCATTATTATATTCGCTATAAAATATTTAAGTGCAGCAAAGATAATATATTGTTGGAGTTAAGCAATTAAATATGTTTGACTTTACGTATATCGCGGCCTTAGGATGACTTTTCTTTGTTTTGAAGCAGAATAGTTAAGGGACTACTGTTTTAACATCTTCCTCAAGAAACAAATCTACCATGTTAAAACAATGTTTTAATTATAGGGGCATGTTTTTGTTGTTCATATTGTTTCACTAATTTCGTTATATCTGTAATGTTGGGATGTATTATGCGACATTTAAAATCAGGGATTTCACTATGGATATAAACTTAGTTAACGTTATCAATCAGCACAAGGCTTCTATAAAAGTGTCCTTGACCTTAAAAGAAGAATCACAACAGTTCACCAAACTCTTGTTTAAAGCATTTTATGATTGCGATACGGATGCCCATAAGGCTTTACAAGACTTAGAGCATCTTTTTGTTAAGATTAGAAATAGGGCTTGTCCTGAGATTAAAGACAAACCTTGTAAGCGCTGGGAGGATTTTAAAGATAAGATTCCGGACTTGTATGCCAGCTTAAAAATGGATGCTGAAGCAATTTATAACAACGACCCCGCATCGCAGTCTATTGAAGAAATTTACTTGGCCTATCCTGGTTTTTTTGCAATTTCTATCTATCGTATGGCCCGCGTGTTTTATCAACTTAACTTGCCTTTAATTCCAAGATTAATGACGGAATATGCGCATTCCGTTACAGGGATTGATATTCACCCAGGCGCGCAGATAGGCGCTTCATTTTTTATTGATCATGGAACCGGTGTTGTTATTGGTGAGACGACCACTATTAAGGATAGTGTAAAAATTTATCAAGGGGTTACTTTAGGAGCTTTAACGGTTAAAAAACAATATCAAAATACCAAACGTCACCCTACCATTGAAGACCATGTGACCATCTACGCCAATGCTACCATTTTAGGAGGCGATACTGTGATTGGTACAGGGAGTGTAATTGGTGGTAATACTTGGCTTACCAAATCGGTACCAAGTCATTCCGTAGTGACACACAACCATCAGATTGAAATTTTTTCAAAAATTAAAAAAGCAGATGAATAAGACACTTATAGATCAAATAGGAAATACACCTTTGGTAAAGTCAATGGCTTTAAATACCAATCCGAATGTTAATTTATACTTTAAATTAGAAGGTAATAATCCCGGCGGAAGTGTTAAGGATCGAGCGGCTTATAATATGATTAAAACAGCGCTAGAGACCAATCAGATTGATAAGGATTCTAAATTAATTGAAGCCACAAGTGGTAATACAGGGATTGCTTTAGCCATGATTGCAAGTTTATATAAGCTGAATATAGAACTGGTAATGCCTGATACGGCGACTAAAGAACGTGTGCAAACCATGCGCGCTTATGGGGCGAAAGTGACCTTGCATCCCGATGGTATTGAAGGCGCTAGAGATTACGCCATTCAAAAAGTTGAAGTGGAAGGTTATTTTTCATTCAATCAATTTTCTAATCCTTATAACTGGCAAGCACACTATAAAACCACAGGTCCTGAAATTTGGAGAGATACTGAAGGGACGATTACCCATTTTGTATCTTCGATGGGAACAACCGGAACCATTATGGGAACGTCAACCTTCTTAAAGGAACAAAGTGAAGATGTCCAAATTGTAGGCGTACAGCCCACAGATGGTTCTAAAATACCAGGAATTAGAAAATGGCCTGAGGCTTATTTGCCAAAAATATTTGATGCGTCTAAAGTAGACCAAACCATAGAAGTGAGCAGAGAAGAAGCTGTAGAAATGACGCGCCGATTAGCAAAAGAAGAAGGCATCTTAGCCGGAATGAGTAGTGGTGGGGCAACGACGGCAGCTTTAAAATTAGCGCAAACTTTAGAGCATGGAACTATTGTTTGTATTATTTGCGATCGCGGCGATCGGTATTTATCGTCAGATTTATTTGCGTAATAGACGAAGTTTATAAGACATAAAAAAAGCGATTTACAGACTGTAAATCGCTTTTTTTATGAAATGTGTTTTATCGAATTAGAAATAAAATCCGAAACTACCGGTAATTCCGAATGGTCTTGCATCTGGACGGTCTAGATAATTTCCTCTAAAATTAAAATCGAGACGTAAGATTTTAAAGATATTAGCCACACCAAAACTATATTCGTAATACATTCTTGTATTGGGTGCAATCAGTGGGATTTCCATTGGGTTCCCTGTTTGGTTTAAAATTTTGTTTTCATCCGATAACTCACCCCAAACACCTCTTAACCCTAAAATGGCTCTTAAGTTATATTTTTTTAAGAACGGAATTCTTGAAAAAATACGACCGTTAAAGTTGTGTTCTAAATGCACTGAACTATAGGTGTCGGTTACAAATTCATAATAATCTAATTGCGTAAACGTGTTATAGATTGAAAAATAGGATTGGTTTCCGGGTACTACGCTAAGTAATGCTAAAGGTACTTCTCCATAAGTTTTACCAACTTCTACTGAAGTGACTAATCTTCCAAAACCACCAACTTGCCACGGTTGAATGTAGGAGAGTTGTAATTTGGTATAATCGAAATCACTCTCAAACCAGTTTTGATCTCCACGACTCACTTGTGCAAAAAGGCGTGCAAAGTTATCATTCTTATTTTTGCGCTCTACTCCAAAACCGGTCATTTGTCGTTTAGGGAAATACCCTAAAGATAATCGGGTTTCAAATTGTTGTACTTCAGAAGCCACACCAGAAGGCTCATCAGGATCGTTATAGTCTAAACTGAAGGTCGGCGAGGCAGAGCTTAAAGTTCTAAAACTTCCATCAATGCGGACTTCAAAGTTCCGTAACGGTTCTATAGAAGCTCCAAAATTGGTAAGTGTAATATTTGAGAGCTTATCATTAGTCCCTGTTCCAATAACGGCAGAAGAGGCTAAGCTACGGCCTAAAACATCGGAAGAGCTAGTTAAACTAGCGCCAATTTGTTCAATATCGCGTCTGTTTCCACCAAAAACGGTAAGTCGGCTGCGCTTATCTAAGAGCCATTTTCCGGAGATCCCATATTTAAATTTATCATCATTAAAGCCATAAGCTAAAAAGCCTTCTAAACGCCATAAATCGTTAGGTCCGAAATAAGTTCTTCCACCGGTTCGTATACGTACACCTTCAACTTCGTTATATCCAAAGGTTGAAAAAATAGGTCCATAATCTAAATTCACACTCGGAAATTCTATATAACCAGAGGCTAAAATGCTTCCTAAATTGTAAAGACGTTTAAATTTCTTGACCGTTTTTAGGGTGTCTAACATTTTATAAACCCCTTTTTCATCTTTGTTTAGAGCTTCTAAGCGGTTGTTTGTCCAAAACTCATCTTCACGGTTGTACACATCTTGATCATAATTATAAACCACCTCGTCGTAAGATTTTGGATCCTTTGGGATGTTAAATTTATAATTATCATAGATAGTGGTTCGTTTGCCGTAAACCCCTCGAGATTTTTCTTTTTTATTGACCGCAAAATCTGATAAGAAGTAATCGCGCTTAATAAGAAATACCGAATCGTTTAAGACCTCAAATTCTTGTTCAATATAAATTTCTTTAACCCAGTTGATATTGGCACTTTTGGAAGCTTGAAGGTTAATCTCTTTAATAGCATAGGTAGAGTCATTCACCCAAAAGTCGCCTTTAAACGTGAGCTCATTTTTTCGTCTGGGATAGTAGATGATGTTATAACACCATTTATCGTCAATATAAGCACTATCAGATAAGACATAATTATAGGTCTGAACACCGGTTCGACTTAAAGGACTGACAAAACTTTTGTCAAAAAATTTCAGATAGTTATTGTATACGTTATATTCAGAATATAAATCATCTATAAAATCTATAATGATTTGATTGTTACTAAAGCCTGAATTTTTATTTCCAACGAGTTCTTCATGGCGTTTATCAATAAGATTATCACCAGAGATTTTCTTTACCGATTCATTTAGAAATATCGGGAGGTAAGTTTTACCGGTCACATTAGAGGTGTCCACTTCATTAAAAACAAATTCCATACCCTTAAAGAGCTTGCTTTTAATTAAAGCGCTGTCTATGGTATTGAGATCAAATTCAACCTTTTCGTACTGATCGTATTGGTATTGGTTAAATTGGCTAAGACCGTTTTCTCTTTTGCGTTCCCATATTTTTTGAAGAATTCTAATTGCCGGATTTTCAGAGGCCTTTTTAGATTGTTTTCCGGTAACAATTACAACTTCATCTAAAGAGGAGGCTTCTTCTTTTAAAGTAAAAGAAAGGTCGTAGTTAACACGTTTAGGTAATTGAACCTCTAAGGCTTCGAACCCTACAAAAGAAACAATTAACGTTGACCAGTTATTATCAGATTCTAAATAAAACCGACCATCTTCATTGGTAATGGTGCCTTCTGTTGAACCTTTAAATAAGACATTGGCAAAGGGAACAGGAACTTTATTTTCATCGTAAACATAGCCACTGACTTTAGTCTGTGCTAAAGCCGATAAAAATCCGAAAACAACGAAGGTAATAAATAATTTTAGTCTCATATTTAAATAAAAAAACTTCATTAATGCTCCTACTAAACAAAAGTTTGAGGGTCACTAATGAAGTTTATTAAACGCAGAAATCTGCAATTTATTTGTACATAACCTTTTTTACTGCTTTTACGACATCGTTACTGTTAGGTAACCACTCTTCTAGTAAAACAGGAGAATATGGTGCAGGAGTATCTGCAGTGTTTATTTTTACAATTGGAGCATCTAAATAATCAAAGGCTTCCGATTGTACTAAATATGTAATTTCTGTTGCAACGTTTCCAAAAGGCCAAGCTTCTTCTAAGATAACAAGACGATTTGTTTTCTTAACAGATTTTAAAATTGCAGCTCTATCCATAGGGCGTACAGTTCTTAAATCTATAATTTCACAAGAAATACCTTCTTCAGCTAAAGTGTCTGCAGCCTTGTAAGCTTCTTTTATAATTTTTCCGAAAGAAACAATTGTAACATCAGTTCCTTCACGTTTAATATCAGCAACTCCAATAGGCACAGTGTATTCACCTTCTGGCACTTCACCTTTATCACCATACATTTGCTCACTTTCCATAAAAATAACAGGATCGTCATCTCTAATGGCAGCTTTTAATAAGCCTTTAGCATCGTAAGGGTTAGAAGGAACAATAACTTTTAAACCCGGTGTGTTAGCAAACCAATTTTCTAAAGCTTGTGAGTGTGTAGCTCCTAATTGACCTGCAGATGCAGTAGGTCCTCTAAAAACTATAGGACATTTAAATTGCCCTCCAGACATTTGTCTAATCTTAGCGGCGTTATTGATAATTTGGTCAATTCCAACTAAAGAGAAGTTAAACGTCATGTATTCTACAATAGGACGGTTTCCTGTCATTGTAGATCCAATAGCGATACCAGCAAAACCAAGTTCTGCAATAGGGGTATCAATTACACGTTTTGCTCCAAATTCGTCTAACATCCCTTTTGATGCTTTGTAAGCACCATTATATTCTGCTACTTCTTCGCCCATAAGATAAACACTCTCATCTCTGCGCATTTCTTCGCTCATGGCTTCGCAAATAGCTTCTCTAAATTGAATTGTCTTCATTTTCTTATTTTTAATCGTGTAGCAAAAATAATAATTCTTGTCTATATAATACCACTAAATGTGTATCGAATAATGAAAAAAAATGTAACTTTATTTACAAATAAATTATTTAAATTCTATGAATGGTAAGAATTGCGTTTTTCTGTGTTTAATAGGACTCATTTCTCATTTTGTTTTGGCTCAAGAAACAATTTTGTGTCCCTTGCAGTCGGACATGGTTATAATTGATGATACTAATAATAATCCGACAATCTCCTACAATACTGATGAGACCATTTCTTTAACATTTCCGGATCAATATATAACGGATATTTTTGCCAATTATAGTATCTATGATTTTTACCAAACCTTCCCGGAGTCTAATGGGGTTTTATTAAAGTACTATACGATACGTCATGGTAATAAAGATCTGATTAATGAAATCCATGAGTCGGTACCACAAGATGTTATTCATATTGAAAATGATTATCCTTCAGCGCCCATCAATAATACTATTATTAGTTTAGTAGATGGTAAAACGTTTAGGGTTATCAAAACTTGTAGTAATATTCCTGAAGTTGGTCAGTATTGTCCGTCCACGGAAGTTGTCGTACCAGAGTCTCTAGACATCACTATTACGTTTAGTTATGATGATTTAAATGATTTGATGACTATTGAAACGGCAGATACCACTTCGCCTTGCGGTAATTCTTTTTCGGCGGATTATAAAGGGCTTCAAAACGGTGTTCAGTTATGGTATTCCAATCCTGGTGTAACTTCATCATCTTATTCCACGCAAGCGTGTCATAGTTTTGAAGAAAAACTATATCAAGTACTAGGGGTTGAATGTAGTGGTTATAATATTGGTGGTTTAGGAATTTATTCTGAAGTAGATACCGGTCATTTAGTTTTAGAAAGGGAGACAGCGGTGTTTTCTTCAGATTTGCTAGTTTTAGAAGAGTATAATCTGTCAATAGCTGAGAATCATTTAGAGGAAATCGATCTTTTTGAAATTAAAGGGAATCCGTATCTGCAAGTCCGCAACCTAAATGATCAGTCTTTAAAGGTTTGTGTCTATAACACAGCAGGAAAACAAATTATCACAGCAGATCACTTAGAAGAAAATAGCTTCAATATTTCAAATCTATCTACGGGGTTATATTTTATTCAACTAATTAACCTAGATAATCAGCAGAAAATCTTTAAATTTTTGAAAAATTGATAGTTTTAACGAATAAAAATGATTTTATGAAAATTTTATTATGCACGCATAATAAAAATTCGAATAATTATTTTTATATTCGTCAGGAATAAATAGACGTTTAAAATAAATCATTTCTATATGAAAATATTAGTATGTATTAGCCATGTGCCAGATACAACCTCAAAAATTAACTTTACAGATGGAGATACTAAGTTTGACACTAATGGTGTACAATTTGTAATTAACCCAAACGACGAATTCGGTCTTACACGTGCCATGTGGTTTAAAGAAAAACAAGGCGCTAGTGTAGATGTAGTGAATGTTGGTGGACCAGAAACAGAACCGACCTTAAGAAAAGCTTTAGCTATCGGGGCCGATTCAGCCATTAGAGTTAACGCTGAAGCTACAGATGGTTTTGCTGTAGCAAAACAATTGGCAAAAGTAGTCAATGATGGGGGCTATGACTTGGTTATTGCAGGTAGAGAATCTATCGATTACAATGGCGCTATGGTGCCAGGAATGTTAGCCGCTATGGTTAACGCTAATTTTGTAACCAACTGTATTAGTTTAGAGGTTGAGGGCTCTGATGCCACAGCAGTAAGAGAAATTGACGGAGGTAAGGAAACTGTAAAAACGGCATTACCTTTAGTTATTGGAGGACAAAAAGGATTGGTTGAAGAAAGTGACCTGCGTATTCCTAATATGAGAGGGATTATGATGGCGCGTAAAAAACCTTTAAATGTGGTTGAACCAACGGATGTAACTGCAGAAACTAAAGCTGTACGTTTTGAAAAACCAGCTCCAAAAGGAGCCGTGAAATTAGTAGACGCGGATAATTTAGATGCCTTAGTGACTTTACTTCATACCGAAGCTAAAGTGATTTAGTGAAATTACAGGGTTCCGAACTTATCTCGGGATCTCATGAGTTAAAGGAAGTAGTAATAAGTTCCTGAATTAGGTTCAGGAAGAATTTTATAATTAAAAATTTATGTCAATTCTAGTATATACAGAATCCGAAAACGGAAAATTAAAAAAAGCAGCATTAGAAGTGGTGTCTTACGCAAAAGCTATTGCAGACCAAATGGGGACGTCAGTTACCGCCCTTGCTGTTAATGCAGAAAACGTTGAAACGCTTGGAAATTACGGCGCTTCTAAAGTTCTTCTAGTGAATAACGAGGCTTTAAAAGAATTTAATGCCAAAACATATAGTGCCACTTTACAACAAGCGGCAAAAAAGGAAGGCGCCCAAGTGGTGGTCTTAAGTTCTAGTGCAAACAGTAAATATTTGGCACCTCTTTTAGCCGTAGGTTTAGAAGCGGGCTATGTGTCAAATGTGGTTGAAGCACCATCTAGCGTATCACCATTTACCGTAAAGCACTCTGCGTTTACCAATAAAGCCTTTGCGAACACTGAAATTAATACTGAGGTTAAGATTGTAGGGCTTTCCAACAATTCTTTTGGACTTGTAGAAGCTGATGGTAGTGCTACAGTAGAAGATTTTTCTCCTAGTTTACCTGATTCTGGAGTCACTGTAACTTCTGTAGATAAAGCCACAGATAAAGTAAGTATTGCTGATGCAGAAATTGTAGTTTCAGGAGGAAGAGGGCTTAAAGGCCCAGAAAATTGGGGTATGATTGAAGACTTAGCTGAAGTGTTAGGAGCGGCAACAGCATGTTCTAAACCGGTTTCAGATTTAGGTTGGAGGCCCCATAGCGAGCACGTTGGGCAAACCGGAAAACCAGTAGCCTCTAACCTTTATATTGCAATAGGGATTTCAGGAGCTATTCAGCATTTAGCCGGAATTAATGCTTCTAAAGTAAAAGTGGTAATTAACACGGATCCGGAAGCGCCATTTTTTAAAGCGGCAGACTACGGTGTTGTAGGAGATGCGTTTGAGGTTGTACCTAAATTGGTTGAAAAATTAAAAGCTTTTAAAGCTGCAAACGCATAATTTTATTACCTTGTAATATGCAATACCTTGCGTAAATGATTAAGGAGGTATTAATTAAGGGCTGTTTAAATTTAGATTTCTCTGCTTTAGGTGCATTTTACTTAAAGGATCGGGAAAATTTATCCAAATGTGTAAAAAGCAGTTGGTAAAGTCCAAATTTAAACAGTTCTTTGTGTTTTATAAATTATGAGTTTAGTTCGTTTAAATATCAAAGGCATTTCATACAGTCAAACCCAGAATGGTGCCTACGCTTTAATTCTTAATGAGGTTGATGGTGACCGAAAATTGCCAATAGTAATCGGTGCTTTTGAAGCCCAATCTATCGCTATTGCTTTAGAAAAAGAAATCCGTCCGCCACGTCCTCTTACTCACGATTTATTTAAAAATTTTGCAGACCGTTTTGATATTACGGTCAAACAAGTCATTATACATAAATTGGTGGATGGCGTTTTTTACTCGAGTCTTATTTGCGAACGCGATAAAATTGAAGAAATTATCGATGCCAGAACAAGCGATGCCATTGCCTTAGCATTACGTTTTCAAGCCCCAATATTTACTTATAAAAATATTTTAGACAAAGCCGGAATCTATCTTAAAGTCAATCCTAAAAAGGAAGACGAACAAGATCAAGATAGCATTCTTGTAGATGATCTTATTGTAGAAGAAATTGAAACCGCATCTGTTGAGCAAGAAGGTTTTAAAAATAAATCTCTTGAAGAGTTAAATCAACTCTTAGAAGAAGCCGTAAATAATGAAGATTACGAAAAGGCTGCCCATATTAGAGACGAAATATCTAAACGCTAATTAACATCTTATTATTTATGAATTATTTTTTCAAGGCATTTATTGCTTTATTTCTTGGACTTTCATCAATAACAGCACAAGAACTTGAAAAAACATGGGAGTTGAACCCTACGGAAAGTGAGTATCACACGTTAGAATTTCTGGAAGGTGAATTTAAATTTTCTTCTCACGAGGGGGCAAATCTAGATGGCGATTACATGTTTCAAAATAACCTTTTGGTACTCTACCAAAACGATTCTCTGAATTCCATTCAGCGTTATAAAATCACAGAGTTAACCGATTCTACCTTAGTTTTAAAAGGTAAAGCCAAAAGTTTTAACCTCGTTTCTAATGTTGAAGACAACGCCGAGGAAAATGCGCTAGTGACACAAACAGAAATTATACCCAATCAAGGGTTTTCTTTTACAAGCTTATGGCGTGGGGCATTAGGGATGGTATCTCTAATTTTTATCGCCTTCTTATTCAGTAGTAATCGTAAAGCTATCAATTGGAAAACCGTAGGCTTAGGCTTATTATTTCAACTTATTATAGCAGTAGGGGTATTAAAAATAGCCTTTATAAAAACAGCTTTTGAATTCATAGGTCAAGGCTTTATTGAAGTGCTTAAGTTCACCCAAGCAGGAAGTGAATTCCTTTTTGGAGGGATGTTAGATATTGAGTCTTTCGGCTTTATTTTTGCATTTCAAGTCTTACCAACCATTATATTCTTTTCAGCCTTAACCTCAGTATTATTTTATTTAGGTTTAATTCAGAAGGTTGTAAAAGGTATGGGATGGCTACTGTCTAAAGTACTAGGAATTTCTGGTGCTGAAAGTTTAAGTGTGGCGGGAAATATCTTCTTAGGGCAAACTGAAGCACCTTTATTGATAAAAGCGTATTTAGAACGCATGAATAAGTCTGAAATCCTTCTCGTTATGATTGGAGGGATGGCCACAGTTGCTGGAGCCGTATTAGCTGCTTATATCGGGTTTTTAGGTGGTGATGATATCGAATTGCAATTATTTTATGCAAAACACTTATTAGCCGCTTCTGTTATGGCAGCTCCGGGAGCCATTGTAATTTCAAAAATCTTATTTCCTCAAACCGAAGACGTCAATACAGATGTTACAGTATCACAAGAAAAAATTGGCTCTAATATTTTAGAAGCTATAGCTAACGGAACTACTGAAGGTTTAAAATTAGCCGTTAATGTAGGGGCGATGTTATTAGTCTTTGTCGCTTTTATTGCAATGATTAATGGAATCTTAGGAGGTATAGCAGGATTTGATGGCATTACAAGTGAGGCTTTAAATCTTGATTGGAAATTTACCTCTCTAAATACTATAATTGCTGAAAACACACCATACGAAAGTCTTTCTTTAGAATTTCTTTTAGGCTATTTATTTGCACCCTTAATGTGGCTTATTGGTGTCGCTTCAGAGGATATGGCCTTAATGGGACAATTATTAGGTATTAAGTTAGCCGCGAGTGAGTTTATTGGCTATATTCAGTTAGCAGATTTAAAAAATGCAGCGAGCGCTACACATCTAACTTATGAGAAGTCAATTATCATGGCAACATACATGCTTTGTGGTTTTGCTAATTTTGCCTCTATTGGTATTCAAATTGGAGGTATTGGTTCTTTAGCTCCAGGACAGCGTACACAACTATCTAAATTTGGAATGAAAGCCTTAATAGGAGGGACAATTGCCTCTTTAATTTCAGCAACTATTGCTGGGATGATTATTGGCTAGTCAATTCCTGAGAAATCCAAAATTTGAAATTATATAGTTAATAACTACTCATAGATACTCAAGCATCAAAAAATATAATATTTGATGCTTTTTTTTTTATTTTCGCTTAACGTCATGCTGAAGTTATTTTCAGTATCCAATGACATCGATATTTTAGTTTAACTTAAAGAAATTCCCACTGTTGTGGGAAATATTATGAAACAATACCACGACTTAGTAAAACACGTTTTAGAAGAAGGGAATGAAAAAGGAGACCGTACAGGAACCGGAACAAAAAGTGTTTTTGGGTATCAGATGCGTTTCGATTTAAGTGAAGGTTTCCCTATGGTAACCACTAAAAAACTGCATCTTAAATCCATTATTTATGAGCTGCTTTGGTTTCTAAAAGGCGACACAAATATTAATTACCTTAATGAAAACGGGGTACGCATATGGAATGAATGGGCAGATGAAAATGGCGATTTAGGTCCGGTGTATGGCCATCAATGGCGCAATTGGGCGAATGAAGAAATTGACCAAATAAAAGAGGTTATTGAGGCTTTAAAAAACAATCCGAACAGTCGTAGAATGTTAGTTTCGGCTTGGAATCCTTCAGTACTTCCAGACACCTCAAAATCGTTCTCTGAAAATGTGGCAAACGGAAAAGCAGCGTTACCACCATGCCATGCCTTCTTTCAGTTTTATGTGGCTAATGGTAAATTATCTTGCCAATTATACCAGCGTAGTGCCGATATCTTTTTAGGAGTCCCTTTTAATATAGCCTCTTATGCTTTATTTACCATGATGATGGCTCAAGTTTGTGGTTACGAAGCCGGAGATTTTATTCATACGTTTGGTGATGCTCATATTTATATCAATCATAAGGAGCAATTAGAATTACAGTTATCCAGAGATCTAAGACCTTTGCCAAAAATGATTTTAAATCCTGAAATTAAAGATATTTTCGATTTTAAATTTGAGGACTTTACCTTGGTCGATTACAATCCGCACCCACACATTAAAGGGAAAGTAGCAATCTAATATCTTGAGGAAAAGCTAAGCTTTGGGTGTTCTGAAGTAGGGGTTCTGAAGTAGGGGTTCTGAAGTTGTAATTTTGAAGTCATACGAGATGCCCTTCAGACAAAATAAGAGAAAGCTTCTGGACAAAAGCACAGCATAGCGATTACTACATGTTGAGTTTAGGTTGAAGCCTAAAAGGGCTGTGACTTAAAACAAAAAAAACAGTTCCATCAGGAGATAATAGCCTCATGACGGTACGGTATTTAAGCTAAATAAAAAGCATCTTGATAAAGCATCAAGATGCTTTTTATTTGTTTTATAATCGGGTTTTAGACGTTAAGAACGCCATTTTCTGCATCGGCATAGGCATTCCAAGCAAATCCATCGGCCTCTTCATCATTGATGTAAGCCTGGCCGTCCACAAGATATCTAAATTCATAAGAAGCGTCACTCGGTAAATTTACGGTGCCTTTAAAAGATCCGTTTTTTAATTTCTTTAAAGTTGTAGCTTCACTATCCCACGCGTTAAAGCTTCCTACAACGGCGATACTTTGAGCGTCTTCTGCAGGAACAGAAAATGTGACCTTACAAACTGGTTTCGATTTTAAATATTGCTTCTTGATGGCCATAATATTAGATTTTGAATAATTAATTATAAACAAAAATATAAAAGTGGCATCGATATTAATATCTTTAAGTGTCTAAAAACTAAAGATTTATTGTTTTGTTAATATTGTAATCCTTTTAATTTCAAGGCTGTAAAATAAAGGTCTATATTTTGCTAATAAGTAAATTTAGTGGGTCTTATTTGTTTGATAATCAATCTGATGTTGGTTGTTGTTGAAAAACTTTAAAATTTTGGGTTGGCCTAATCATATTAATCAAAATAAAGTATCTTTATCTTATTAAATTACAATTATGTTTGGCAGTAAAAAACAAGTTTCTACAATAGATAAAGAGCAATTAGAACTCATTGAGAATGCTCAAAAACGAATAAAACAAAAAAAGCGTTTGTATATTCACTTCGTGATTTTTGTAATCGGTGCGGTATTTCTAATCGTAGCGAATACCGTTTTAGGTATCGGGGAGACTTTTGCTCCGGCAGGTATAGATTGGTTTGTCTATGCTATTTTTGCCTGGTTGTTTTTCTTCGTATATCATTTTATAAGTGTTTTTATTACTCATAAATTTATGGGGAAAGATTGGGAAAAGCAGCAATTAGAAAAGTTGGTACATCAGCAAGAAGCCCGAATTACAAAACTAAAAGAAGGTTTAGCTAAAGAGGAACAGAAAATTGCGAAGGCTCAGGTTAAAGATGAAGCCAAAGCCATCGTCGGAACTAAAGCTGCAAAAAAGACTTCAGAATTAACCATTATTGTCGCGGAAGGTGAGGATAATGCCATTGGTAAGGACAATGACCTTATTTGGCATTTAAGTGACGATCTTAAACGGTTTAAGGCCTTAACAAACGGGCATCATATTATTATGGGACGAAAAACGTTTGAAAGTTTTCCGAAGCCACTACCTAATAGAACCCATATTGTTATTACAAGACAAAAAGATTATAAAGCGCCGGTAGGTGTTATTATTGTAAATTCTCTAGAAGATGCTTTAGATGCGGCGCGCTATGATAAGCAACCCTTTGTTATTGGTGGCGGAGAAATTTATAAACAAGCATTGCCTTTAGTAGATAAACTAGAAATTACAAGAGTTCATGCCACTTTTGATAATGCCGATACTTTCTTTCCTCAGATTAATCTTTCTCAATGGAAAGAAGTGAATAGAACACGTCATGAGGCCGATGAAAAACATGCTTATGCCTTTTCATTTATTACCTATGCGCGTCAATAAAAGATCTTCTATTGAAGACTAAAAAAAATCCCCTAATCAATTAAAGTGATTAGGGGATTTTTAGGTCTATGGTCATTTAATGTTTAGATGCCAAAGGCTTCTTTAACTTGGTCTACATAATTTAAAAGTTCCCAAGTAAATAATTCTACCTCTACAGTTTTAGGTTCACCGTTAGGTTGGTGAAACGTTTTGGTTACGCTTTGTGGTTGTCTTCCCATATGACCATAAGCTGCTGTTTCGCTGTACATAGGCTGACGTAATTTTAGACGTTCTTCTATAGCTGCAGGACGCATATCAAAAAGTTTTTCAACCTTTTTGGCGATAGCCCCATCGGTTAAATCTGGAAGTTTACAAGTTCCGTAGGTATCTATAAAAATTCCCATAGGTTTAGCAACACCAATAGCGTAAGAGACTTGTACTAGGACTTGATCACATAATCCCGCTGCTACTAAATTTTTAGCAATATGGCGGGTCGCATAAGCGGCACTACGGTCTACCTTACTTGGATCTTTTCCCGAAAATGCACCACCACCATGAGCACCCTTTCCACCGTAAGTATCTACAATAATCTTACGTCCGGTTAAACCGGTATCTCCATGAGGACCTCCAATAACAAATTTCCCTGTAGGGTTAATATGGTAAGTAATATCGTCGTTAAATAAGGCTTGGATATGTGCTGGTAATTTAGCAATAACTCTTGGGATTAAAATCTCTTTGATATCGCTATAAATCTTAGCTAACATAGCATCGTCAGCATCAAATTCATCATGCTGTGTAGAGACTACAATGGCATCAATACGTTGTGGCACATTATCATCGCTATATTCAATAGTTACCTGACTTTTAGAATCGGGCCTTAAATAGGTGATGTCTGCATTCTCACGACGTAGTTCAGCCAATTCCTTTAAGATACGATGCGATAAATCTAAAGCCAACGGCATAAAGTTTTCCGTTTCGTTTGTGGCATAACCAAACATCATTCCTTGGTCACCAGCACCTTGTTCTTCTTTAGAAGCTCTATCAACACCTTGGTTAATTTCTTCAGATTGCTCATGTATCGCTGAAAGAACACCACAAGAATTGCCATCAAACATATAAGCACTTTTGGTGTATCCTATTTTGTTAATGGTATCTCTTGCAATTTTCTGTACATCTAGATAGGTCTTAGACTTTACTTCACCTGCAAGTATAACTTGGCCTGTAGTGACTAAAGTTTCGCAGGCCACCTTAGATTCAGGGTCAAAGGCTAAAAAATGGTCTATTAAAGCGTCACTTATTTGGTCAGCAACTTTATCGGGGTGTCCTTCAGAAACACTTTCTGAAGTGAATAAATATGGCATAAATCTAATGATTAAAATATAATAATTCAGTTATGAAAAACCGTTCGATTACAGGGTCGCTAGAGAAGTAGAAAACTTACTGCTTTAGCATTTTTTATTCTGAAGTGATTTCAGAATCTGTTCTTAATGAACAGGTACTGAAAAGGTTTCAGTACTAGAGGTTGCAATCAGACAAATTTTTCCTCTTTTAATTTCATGGCAAAAGTACGTATTAAAATTTATACAGAAGACCTTATTATCTAAAGAAAACCTTAAAAATTGAAATTGAGAAGGCTTTAACTTTTTATGATGATTAAAATTGTCTTAGATTTACACTATGCTTTCAAAGAAAACAAAATACGGAATTAAAGCCTTAGTGCACTTAGCTAGGCAGGAAGATCGGATGCCGGTGCAGATCTCTACGATCTCGAAATCGGAAAATATTTCGCAAAAATTTTTAGAAAGTATCTTGTTAACCTTGAAAAAAAACGGACTCTTAGGCTCTAAAAAAGGTAAAGGAGGTGGGTATTACCTTCTTAAAAACCCTAAAGAGATTCCTATGACTACCGTTATGCGACTGCTTGAAGGTCCCATTGCTATGGTGCCTTGTGTAAGCCTTAATTTTTATGAAAAGTGTGCCGATTGTCCGGATGAAGATACCTGCGCCGTAAATAAAATTATGCTTAAAGTTCGTGATAATACCCTAGAAATCTTTAGAAATACAAGCTTAGCAGATTTATCCAATTCTAAAGTGACATTGTAAGCATAGCCTAGGCTAAATGCGGCTAACCTTATGGGAGTTAGGGCATTTCTAAAACCTTCATTTATATTTTTTTCTTAAAAGAACGACCTAAGTAAAAAATAATATCTATGTTTGTATTATCCTAGTAAGTCTATAGGATAATAGATTTTTGAATTAATTAGATATTATGAACAGTATATTTCATGCTCATTCTCACTTAAAAAAGGTTGAAAATGAGTCCGATACAAGTCAAGAGAAAATGAAGCGAAGTGTGGCTAAAACCATCAGTTGGCGCATTGTAGGAACCTTAGATACCGTTATTATTTCATATTTAATAACCGGAACTCTAGCCTTGGCCGTTTCTATAGGAGGAGTGGAATTAGTAACTAAAATGTTGCTTTACTTTTTTCATGAACGCACTTGGAATAACATAAAATGGGGAAAATGATAGATATAGATATTAACGTTTGGAATAAAAAATTACGCGATAAAACGCCAATAGAAATCGCAAAATGGGCTTTAGCCTTGTCTGAAAATAGAATTGTAACCACTAGTTTTGGAATTTACTCTTCCGTTTTATTAAGCACCATGTCTAAACTAGATAAGGACATTAGAGTGGTGTGGTGCGATACACTTTATAACCAACCGAGCACCTATGCACATGCTTCAGAATTAATTGATACCTATACACTAAATATCAAAAGGTACCAGAGTTTATATACTAAGGAAGAAATTGATAACACTATTGGTTTGCCAAGTCTTGAAGATGATAATCACGAATTATTTTCTGAAGCCGTAAAATTAGAACCCTTCAGGCGAGCGCTAAAAGAACAAAATCCAGAGGTATGGTTTACTAATATCAGAATTAGACAAACCGAGTTTAGAGACAAAAAAGATATTTTAAGTTATAGTAAAGACGGTATTTTAAAAGTGAGTCCGTTTTACTATTGGAGTGATGCCGACTTAGATCAATATATCGCCGAAAACAATTTGGCGAAAAACGACCAGTATTTTGATCCAATAAAAGCACTCCTTAACCGAGAATGTGGCATACATTTTCAGTAAACCTAACACCGATGCAAAGTTTTAGAACCGAATTAGAAAATCCTGTAGTTGAAAAGGATATCCTTGAATTAGCAAGAAAAATTGAGCTATTTAAAGAGGGTAAGATAGACGAAGAAAAGTTTCGTAGCCTGCGTTTAGCACGTGGTGTTTACGGACAACGACAAGAAGGCGTACAGATGATAAGAATTAAACTGCCTTACGGTAAAGTGCGCAGTCATCAATTGCGTCGTATTGCAGAAGTTTCTGATGAGTATTCTAGAAGCCGTTTGCATATTACGACGCGTCAAGACATTCAAATTCATTATGTAGATCTAAACAGAACACCAGAACTTTGGGCGGAGTTAGAGCGCGATAATGTGACCTTAAGAGAAGCTTGTGGAAATACGGTAAGAAATGTGACAGCGAGTGAAACCGCTGGGATTGATGTTAATGAACCTTTCGATGTGTCCCCATATGCCGATGCCTTGTTTAAATTCTTTCTAAGAAACCCAATCTGCCAAGAAATGGGTCGGAAATTTAAAGTGTCTTTTTCCGCTTCCGATGAAGATACCGGCTTGTCTTACATGCACGATTTAGGGTTTATTGCCAAAATTGAAAATGGTGTAAAAGGTTTTAAAGTGATGTTAGGTGGAGGCTTAGGATCGCAACCAAGATATGCAGATTTGTTTTACGAGTTTTTAGCGGCCGATAAAATTATTCCTTTAATGGAAGGGGTTTTACGTGTTTTTGACCGCTATGGTGAACGAAAAAGTAGAGCCAAAGCCCGTATGAAATTCTTATTAAAAGATATCGGTTTAGAGGCCTTCAAAGGTTTGGTAGAAGAAGAACAAACGGCCATTGAGTTTAAAACAGTGCCTATTGATACGTCTAATTATGAGACGTCACAACCTGTAGATACTGATTTTCCAGCGGTCAACATTACAAATGAAGCGGCTTACAAATTATGGAAGTCGACCAACGTTATTCCGCAAAAACAAAACGGGTATGTGGCTATTGGTATTAAAGTTCTTTTAGGAGATTTCTATACGGATAAGGCCCGATTATTAGCCGATTTGGTAGAACAGTATGCGGCAGGGGAAATAAGATTAAGCTTGCGTCAGAATATTTTAATTCCTTTTGTAAAAGAAGAAGGACTTCCCTTTTTCTATTCAGAATTAGAGAAACTTGGTTTTGTAGAAGCGGGTTATAATAAAGCCGTAGATATCACAGCTTGCCCCGGAACCGATACGTGTAACTTGGGGATAGCAAGTAGCACAGGAATTGCAGAAGAGTTAGAGCGCGTTATTAAGGCGGAATATCCTCAATATTTAGAAAACGGGGACTTAGTAATTAAAATTAGTGGCTGTATGAATGCCTGTGGTCAACATAATATGGCCAATATTGGTTTTCAAGGGATGTCTATAAGAACTAAAGATAAATTAGTGGCACCAGCATTACAGGTGCTTTTAGGAGGAGGAAATTTAGGTGATGGTAAGGCCTTTTTTGCAGATAAAGTGGTTAAAATTCCAAGCCGAAGAGGTCCTGAAGCCCTACGTAGAATCTTAGATGATTATGAAGCGCATGCCAATGGAGCTCCATTTGTAGACTATTATAAAGCGCAAGGAGAAAAATACTTTTACCAACTCTTAACTGATCTTTCGCGTATAGATAATCTTACCCAAGACGATTTTATTGATTGGGGAACCGAGGAAGCTTATGTTAAAGCGATAGGAATTGGAGAATGTGCCGGAGTGGTTATCGATTTAATAGCGACTTTATTCTTAGAAAGCGACGAAAAAATTGAAGAGGCCGAAGCCGCTTATGCTAATAAGGTGTATTCGGGAGCTATTTATGAGGCCTATCGTTCTATGGTGAATTCAGCAAAAGCCATTTTACTTTCAGAAAATATAAAGACCAATACACAAGCGGGAATCATCAAACAGTTTGATGAGTATTTTGTAGAAACCAAGCAGATTGATTTAGGAACTTCGTTTTCAGATCTGATTTATCAAATAAAGGCTTATCCGCCTTCAGAAGCATTTGCGAGTAATTATATTAAAACAGCACAACAGTTCTTAGAAACTGTGAGAGCGTTTAGAGCGCGTCAGGTGGCTGAAAAAAACTAAAACTATGACACCAAAATTAACCATAGTCGGAGCAGGACCGGGAGATGTAGATCTTATTACCGTTAAGGCTATTAAAGCCATAAAGGCTGCTGATGTTATTTTATATGACGCCCTTGTTAATAACGAGTTGTTAAGCTATGCGTCTCCAAATGCAGAATTAATTTTTGTGGGGAAACGTCGCGGATGTTACGCCTATCAGCAAAATCAAATTAACGAGCTTATCATTGAGCGCGCGTTACGCTGCGGTCATGTGGTGCGTTTAAAGGGAGGCGATCCTTTTATTTTTGGTCGTGGTGCCGAAGAATTAGAGTTTGCTAAAGATTATGCTATTGAGGTCGCTGTAGTGCCAGGAATTTCATCTTGTGCTGCTGTGCCGGCGTACCAAGGTATTCCGTTAACCAAAAGGCATGCTTCCGAAAGTTTTTGGGTGATAACAGGAACCACAAAGTCGCATCAAATCTCGGGAGATATCGTTTTAGCAGCAAAGTCTACCGCTACGGTGGTGATCTTAATGGGGATGAGTAAACTCTCTGAAATTGTTCAAATATTTACGGCGGAAGGGAAATCTGAAACCGCGATTGCGATTATTCAAAATGGGACACGGGTTAATGAAAAAGTGGGCATAGGGAAAATAGCAACAATTGAATCGATAGTTGAAGAAAAGCATTTGGCTAATCCGGCAATCATCATAATTGGTGAAGTGGTGAATCAACGGGTGGATCTCTCAGGGATTTATAAGGAAGCAGATGTTATAAAACACACCGCTCAAAATAGAATAGCCTCATAATGGAACGTAACAATTTATATCCCATTTTTTTAAAAGCAAGTCAACTTAAGGTCCTCATTATAGGTGGTGGCTATGTGGCAGAAGAAAAACTCACTTTTTTATTAAAGTCAAGTCCTGATGCTTCGGTAACCATGGTGGCGCCTATGTTTAGAGAAGGAACCCTTGCTATTGCGCGTACAGGAGATGTTCAGACCATCACAGATAGCTATAACAGTCATTATTTAAAAGGGCACCAAATTGTTATTGCGACTACTGATGTACCAGAAGTTAATATCGAAATTTATAAAGATTGTAGAGCGCAAGATAAATTAATCAATGTAGCGGATAACCCACCCTACTGCGATTTCTATATGGGAGGAATTGTCACTAAAGGCCATGTTAAAGTGGCAATTTCGACCAATGGAAAATCCCCAACTACCGCAAAGCGATTACGTCAATTTTTTGAAGACGTTATCCCTGAAAATATTGACGATTTGGTAAAGAATCTCAATATATATAGAAAAACAATTAAAGGTGACTTTGAGCAGAAAGTCGAAAAATTAAATGAATTCACTAAAGGTTTAGTAGAGAAATTATAGATTATGATTAAAACAGATATACTTATCATAGGCGCAGGACCAACAGGTTTATTTACCGTATTTGAAGCGGGATTATTAAAAATGAAATGTCATTTAATTGATGCACTGCCACAAGCTGGTGGTCAATGTTCAGAATTGTATCCTAAAAAACCCATTTATGATATTCCAGGATTTCCAGAAATATTAGCAGGAGACCTTACCTCTAATTTATTAGAACAAGGAAAGCAGTTTCAACCCGGATTTACTTTAGGAGAACGTGCTGAAACGATTGAAAAATTAGAAGACGGTAGCTTTATTGTAACCACTAATAAAGGGACTCAACACCACGCGCCGGTCATTGCTATTGCCGGTGGTTTAGGAAGTTTTGAGCCACGGAAACCGGTCTTAGAGGCTATTGAAAATTACGAGGATAAAGGCTTAGCGTATTTTATTAAAGACCCTGAAGTGTATCGCGATAAAAAAGTGGTTATTGCGGGAGGAGGAGATTCTGCATTAGATTGGAGTATTTTCTTAGCCGATGTGGCGTCAGAAGTCACTTTGGTACACCGACGTAATGAGTTTAGAGGCGCTTTAGATTCTGTAGAACGTGTACAGGAACTTAAATTGCTGAATAAAATAAATATCATCACGCCAGCTGAAATTACAGCCTTGCATGGCGAAAACCAATTAGAAGGAGTTTCTGTGACTAAAGATGGTGAAACGCAAATCCTAGAAGCCGATGCTTTTATTCCGTTATTTGGACTGTCTCCAAAATTAGGACCTATTGGTAATTGGGGATTAGAGATTGAAAAAAATGCTATTAAAGTCGATACTTTAGATTACCAAACTAATATTCCTGGCATTTACGCCATTGGTGATGTAAATACCTATGAAGGGAAATTAAAACTCATACTTTGTGGTTTTCATGAAGCTACCCTGATGTGTCAATCGGCTTATAAAAGATTGAACCCAGGGAAGAAATTTGTTTTAAAATATACCACTGTGAGTGGAATTAATGGCTTTGATGGGTCTAGAAAAGAATCGCCTAAAGCCGTAGTGAAAGCCATTATGTAAGGTTTTGTAATGGAGGTAGCTTTTTATCGCCTTAATTTTTAGACGAGGGTAATATTGCGCAATTTTTTGCCAATGTTACCCTCGTTTTAATTAGATAACTATTTCTTAGATTTTAATTAACAAAGGGCTGTTTTTTTAATTCGATATTTGTAATGTATTAATACCAATAGAGACTATAGCACTTTATTTTGGTAAAACTTAAAATGATGAAATTGATAAATAAATATAAGTCAGATTTTAGATTTGTGTTACAGCTTTTGTTGTTAACGGCTATTTCACTGCTTGCTACACTATTTGTATAGCAGACTTTGTGTGGTCTACAGGTCAAAATTGTAATTATTGATTACTTTAGCGGCTTAATCCTTAGCAATGCGAAATTTTTTTAGTGCCGTTTTAATAGTCTTGTCCCTAGCGATTTTTGGACAAGAAAAAAAACAGTACAGTTATGTCGACTTTAATTATTTCGGCGGAAATATAGCACTGCACAACAACGACATTCTTCACCTTATTACTGGGCATCCTGAAGGGGTTTTGCTAAGTTATAACCAACAAACTTTTGGTGAGAAAGTTTGGCAACAGCGCTATAATTATCCAGATTATGGGGCGTCATTTATGTATCAGGATTTTAAGAACAATACCTTAGGTAAAAGTTATGGCCTTTACGCGCACTATAATTTTTACTTTTTTAAACGGCATATGATGCTGCGTTTGGCTCAAGGATTAGCCTACAATACCAATCCTTACGATAAGATTAGTAATCCTAAGAATATAGCCTTCGGTTCTGATGTTTTAAGCTCTACCTACCTGATGCTTAATTATAAAAAAGACCGCATTTTTAAACTCTTTGGTTTACAAGCCGGCCTTTCTCTTATTCATTATTCCAACGCTAATGTAAGAGCACCTAATACAAGTGTGAATACTATAGCCTTCAATGTGGGGATGACTTACCAGATGCATCAAAATACGCCTGATTATATAAAAAATGAAGACGAAGAGAAATTTACAGAATCGGTAAAGTATAATGTGGTCTTTCGTTCAGGTATTAATGAGAGTGATGTTATTGGTAGCGGACAATTTCCCTTCTATGTTGTCTCTGCTTATGCCGATAAACGTTTAAGTGCTTTGAGTGCAATTCAGTTTGGTGCCGATGTGTTTTTCTCTCAATTTCTGAAAGAATTGATCTACTACCAATCGGTATCGTTCCCTGAAGAAAATGTTCAAGGAGATGAAGATTATAAGCGCGTCGGACTTTTTTTAGGACATGAGTTGTTTATTAATAAAATGTCAGTCATTACCCAATTGGGATATTACGTATACTACCCTTATGATTTTGAAGGCCGAACCTATTTTAGAGTGGGCTTAAAACGTTATTTTGGTCAACGTGTTTTTGGCGCTATTACTTTAAAATCTCATGGAGCAAAAGCAGAAGCTGTAGAATTTGGAATCGGTTTAAGATTATGAAAAAACTAATCTACATATTAGGAATTGTGTTGTGCTTTGCTTGTAATAGTGAGGAGGTAAACGACTGCTTTCAAACTTCAGGAGATTTGGTACAACAGGAAATTACAGTACCGAGTTTTGAAGGTATTATAGTGCATAGAGATGTTGAAGTTGTTATAAAACATGCCGAAAATTACAAAGTTACTGTAGAAACAGGTGAGAATTTAATGGCCGATATTAATGTTGAGGTGGTGGATAATCAATTGATCTTAACAGATAATAATACCTGTAATTACTTTAGGACTTACGGTTTAACAAAAGTGTTTGTTGAAGCTCCAGATTTGAAAACCATAAGATCTTCAACACAGTATGATATTTCTTCAGATGGTCTATTGCAATATGAAGAATTGAATTTGATCTCTGAAAGTTATAACGTTGAAAGTGAATTTACAATAGGCGATTTTAGATTGGAAATTAATTCAGAACAACTCAATATTATCTCCAATAATTTAGCCTTTTTTTATATGGAAGGAACTGTTGAAAATTTGGATATCGGTTTTTTTTCCGGCGCAGGTCGTTTTGAAGGGGCTAATTTAGTAGCACAGCATGTTAACGTTTACCATCGTGGAAGTAATGATATGATTGTAAATTCGCAGTTGTCCTTAACAGGTCAATTAAAAGGAACCGGGCATTTAATTGCTGTAAACGAACCTTTAGAGGTTGATGTAGAACGTTTTTACACCGGTCAGTTATTTATAGAGTAGGGCCTAATCCTTAGTGTTATGACTTCGTTAAATCTTGAAATAAGCTTTCTAAAGTGGCATTCTTCTGATTCAGTTGTAATATTTTCAACTCATTATCATGGGCAAAATCAAAGACATGAGAACGCATGTCTTCTTTTGTGTTAAAGGTAATTTCATAAACAAAGCCATAGGTGTTGGTTACAGACTTTACCTTTGGTAATCTTAATAAAAAAGCATCTTCCACTCTAAAATCAAACTCCACAATGACCACTTGTTCTTGACCATCTCTAAGATCTTTTAAGTATTTGTCGGCAACAACTTCACCTTTATTTATAATAATCACACGGTCGCACATAGCTTCCACCTCTTGCATAATATGCGTAGATAAGAAAACCGTTTTCTCTTTCCCAATCGTTCTAATTAAGTTTCTAATGTCTATAAGTTGGTTAGGATCTAACCCTGTTGTGGGTTCATCTAAAATTAAAACTTCAGGGTCGTGCAATAAGGCATTGGCCAAACCAACCCGTTGTCGATAACCTTTAGAAAGCTGGGCAATTTTTTTATGAGCTTCTGGTTCTAATCCTGTTAATTTAATAACCTCGTCTATTCTAGATTTCGGAGCACCATACACATTGGCGTTAAAGTTTAAATACTCCTTAACGTAAAGTTCGGTGTAAAGCGGATTGTGTTCTGGGAGATAACCAACGCTTGCCTGAACCTCTTTTTTAGCCGTGTTAACATCAAAACCATTAACCTTAGCAGTACCTTCAGAGGCCTGTATATAGGTGGTTAAGATTTTCATCATGGTCGATTTTCCAGCACCATTTGGTCCTAAAAAACCAACAATTTCAGCATCTTTTACCTTGAAAGAGACTTCGTTAAGTGCTTTCTGATCTTTGTAGAATTTCGTGATGTTTGAGACTTCAATAGACATAGAAATAGAATTTATTCAAAAGTAGTTATTTCCGAATATTGTAATGCAATTATTGTTAAATCTTTAAAATATTAAATTTATTCAGAAAAAAACAATACAACAATTTTGATTTGTAAAAATAATAATTACATTAGCCTTATAATTAAAATTGTCCACCTAAGTGGACCCTTAAGATGAACATATCTAGAGCATATTATAACTGGTTTTATTTCTTTTTTAGCTAAAGGAACGAGACTGAGTATGTTTTATTTAAAATATAGTATTTAAAGTCTCGATCTAATCGAGACTTTTTTTGTTTAAAACCTTTTTGAAGTGAAAGCCTCCTAAATTTTTTAAGCCTGTAGAATTAAAAAAAATAATTGTGAAAAAACCAATCGCCATACAAGGAGTAAAAGGATCATTTCATCATGAAGTGGTTTGTAACTATTTTGATAATCAGTCTGATGTTGTGGAGTGTATGACCTTTGATACGGTGATTAAAACTTTATTAGATGAGGATTCAGATGAAATTGTAATGGCTTTAGAAAACTCTATAGCAGGATCTATTATTCCAAATTATGCTTTAATTGATAACAACCATTTAAGTATTGTTGGTGAGTATTATTTAGATATTCAGCATCAGCTAATGGCGCTTAATAATCAGGCTATCGAAGATATTAAAGAAGTGCATTCGCACCCAATGGCCTTATTACAATGTAAGGCTTTTTTTAAAGCGCATTCGCATATAAAATTGGTAGAAGCTAAAGATACGGCAGAGGTTGCAAGACAAATTTCAGAGCAACAATTAAAAGGAATTGCCGCTATAGCAAGTAAAACGGCGGCAGCGCTTTACGGCTTAAATATTTTAGCGCAG
The DNA here is from genome assembly GCF_003337305.1 of Winogradskyella arenosi. Lineage (GTDB taxonomy): Bacteria > Bacteroidota > Bacteroidia > Flavobacteriales > Flavobacteriaceae > Winogradskyella > Winogradskyella arenosi. Next base: position 1,042,721 of record NZ_QPJO01000001.1, read on the forward strand.
AGTATCCAAACCATAAAAGAAAATGAAACACGCTTTGTTATTGTAAAGCGGGTTCAGGATAATAACAACCAAGCGCTTATTAATAAAGCGTCTTTTAAGTTTGAATTAGAACACAAACGTGGCAGTTTGGCGAGCTTACTCAATGTATTAAGTGATTGCCAACTGAACCTTACTAAAATTCAATCTTTACCAAAAATTGATACACCATGGAAGTATGCGTTTTTTGTAGATGTGACTTTTGACGCGTATAAAAATTACGAAAAAGCAAAGTCCATAATGACCATTATGGCTGAGAATTTTAAAGTACTAGGAGAATATAAAAATGCAAAACGATGATTGAAGTTGCAAAACGTTTACAAAAAGTTGAAGAATACTACTTTTCTAAAAAGCTAAAAGAAGTTGCATTTTTAAAATCACAAGGGAAGCCTATAATTAATTTAGGAATTGGAAGTCCAGATTTAGAACCTCCATTTAAAGCTTCAATGATGCTTCAAGATAGTTTAATGGAGCCTGAAGCGCATCAGTATCAGAGTTATCAGGGCTTGCCAGAATTAAGAGATGCTATTGCTAGTTTTTATAATAAGCACTTTCAAGTGCACTTAAGTGGGCAAACAGAGGTATTACCTTTAATGGGAAGCAAAGAGGGGATTATGCATATCTCTATGGCGTTTTTAAACAAAGGAGATAAGGTTTTAATTCCTAATCCAGGCTACCCAACTTATGCGGCAGTAACAAAATTGTTAGAAGCAAAACCGGTCATGTATGATTTAAAAGCCGATCGTAATTGGGAACCCGACTTTGGTGCTTTAGAACGTTTAGACCTTAGCCGTGTTAAAATTATGTGGATCAATTATCCGCATATGCCAACTGGAGCTAATGCAACTAATAAGTTTTATGATAAGGTGATTGCCTTTGGTAAACGTCACGATATTTTAATTGTAAATGATAATCCTTACAGCTTTATACTTAATGACAAACCCAATAGCATTATGAGGTACAGAGATGCTAAAGACGTTTGTTTAGAGTTAAACTCCTTAAGTAAAACCTTTAATATGGCCGGATGGCGTGTTGGAATGTTAGTGGGGAAATACGATTTTGTAAATGCCGTATTACGAGTAAAAAGTAATATGGATTCTGGAATGTTCTTCGGAATACAAAAAGGGGCTATTGAAGCTTTAAAATGTTCTGATATCTGGTTTAAAAGTTTAAATAGTGTCTATCAAAGACGAAGAGCTTTAGTCTATAAATTGGCACAAGCTTTAAATTGTACCTATGATGACCAAGCCACAGGGATGTTTGTGTGGGCAAAATTGCCACCTCATATAAAATCTGAAGAATTTACAGATTTAGTCTTAAAAGAACATTCTTTATTTATAACACCAGGAACCGTCTTTGGAAGCAATGGAGAAGGTTATGTGCGGTTTTCATTATGTGCGGAAGAAGACCTTATTGAAGAGGCTATTTCAAGAGTATAAGGATCTAAAGGTCATGTGACCTTAGGACGAAACAAAGAAAAAAAAGTGAAAAATATATTTATAATAGGAACCGGTTTAATTGGAGGAAGTTTTGCTTTAGATATAAAAGCATTACACCCTGATTGTAAGGTTTTCGGAATTGATACAACTGAAGCACATCTTGATGAAGCTTTAGCTTTAGGAATCATCGATGAGAAAGCAGATTTTGAGGCGCTACATAAAGCAGATGTCGTTATTATTGCTATTCCTGTAGATGCAACCTTAAAAGTTTTACCAGAGGTTTTAGATCAGGTTTCAGATGATGCCATCGTTTTTGATGCGGGCTCTACCAAAGAAGATATTTGTGCGGTGGTAAAATCGCATCCTAAACGTCGTAATTATTTAGCGGTGCATCCTATTGCAGGTACGGAGCATTCTGGCCCTAAAGCGGCCATAAAAGACTTGTATAAAAACAAGACCAATATTATTTGTGAAGTAGAAGTGACGGCCTTTAAGTTGCAAGAAAAAGCCTTAAAGTTGTTTTCAGATTTGGGTATGCGTATTCGTTATATGAATCCCAAGGCTCACGATAAGCATATAGCTTATGTGTCGCATTTATCGCATATAAGTGCGTTTATGTTAGGTAAAACGGTTATTGATAAAGAGCGTAATGAACGCGATATTTTTGATATGGCCGGTAGTGGATTTGCAAGTACGGTGCGTTTAGCAAAAAGTTCGCCCGCGATGTGGTCGCCAATTTTTAACCAAAATAAAACCAATGTGATTGAAGCTTTAGATGAATATATTAATAATTTAAAGCATTTTAAAGAACTTATGGAAGCCCAAGATTTTAACGAGGTTTTTAATGAGATGGAAAAAACAAATTATATTAAAGAGATATTAAAAGGAATTCAATAGTAATTAGATTAAAAAAAGCAAAAATGGAAAACACGAAAGAAATGAGAACATGGTTAGATGATATGAAGTTAAATCATCCCTTGGTTATTGCCGGGCCATGCAGTGCGGAAACAGAAGAGCAAGTCTTAAAAATAGCTCATGAGCTAAAAGATACAGATGTTAATTACTATAGAGCAGGAATTTGGAAACCAAGAACGCGTCCAGGAAACTTTGAAGGTGTTGGAGCCTTAGGTTTAAAATGGTTGCAAAAGGTAAAGGCAGAAACAGGATTAAAAACAGCAACGGAAGTGGCTAATAGAAATCATGTAGAGCTTGCTTTAGAACACGATGTAGATTTATTGTGGATTGGTGCCCGTTCTACTGTAAGTCCTTTTATTATGCAAGAAATTGCTGATGCTTTAAAAGGAACTGATAAGGTGGTTTTAGTTAAAAATCCTGTAAATCCAGACTTAGCCTTATGGTTAGGAGGTATTGAAAGATTACATAGTGCCGGAATCAAAAATTTAGGTGCTATTCACAGAGGGTTTTCAACCTATGAAAAATCAAAATATAGAAATATTCCAGAATGGCAGTTGGCTATTGAATTTCAGAATAGGTTCCCAGACTTACCTTTAATTAATGACCCATCGCATATTACAGGAAAGCGAGATATGATTTTAGATGTTTCTCAAACGGCCTTAGATCTTAATTTTGATGGCTTAATGATAGAAACGCATTTCGACCCGGATAACGCTTGGAGTGATGCTGCACAGCAAGTAACGCCTAAGAGCCTCGTGCAGATTATGAACGACTTAAAGATTAGAAAAGAGTCAGATCCGGAAGCTGAGTATAATTCAGAATTAAATAATCTTAGAGCACAAATTGATGTGGTTGATAATCAGATTATTGATTTGTTAGGAAAACGTATGAAAGTTGCTGATGGTATTGGGAAACTTAAAAAGCAGAAAAACGTGGCGGTTTTACAAAATAAGCGTTGGAATGAAATTTTAGGAAATATGGTTCTAGAAGGCGAATCTAGAGGCTTAAGCGAAGAATTTGTTTTACGTATGTTTAAAGCCATTCACCAAGAATCAATAAACCACCAAGAGAAAATCGTAAAAGATTAATTCAAAATTTTTTAATTTAAAGAAGGGTTCGCAAATTTTGCGAGCCTTTTTTTTACGATATTAAAACAATATTATTCATCTTTGTAGTAATGACAGGAACAGTATATAAATCTACGGGCAGTTGGTACACTGTAAAAACTTTAAATGGTAAATTCTATGAATGTAGAATTAAAGGCCGTTTCAGATTGGAGGGTATTAAAAGTACCAACCCAATTGCTGTTGGTGATAAAGTCGCCTTTACTCTAGAGACTAAGAATAATACAGAAACAGGAGTCATTAATCGTATTGAAGAACGTAAAAACTATATTGTTCGTAAGTCGGTTAACCTCTCTAAGCAAACCCATATTATTGCCTCTAATATTGATCAAGTATTTTTATTAGTTACTATAGATAGTCCACCAACATCGACCAGTTTTATAGATCGTTTTTTGGTTACTGCAGAAGCGTATTCTATTAAAACCGTTTTGTTGTTTAATAAAGTAGATACCTACTCTGAGGAGACATTATTCGAAGTGAAATACTTGGCGAGTATATACCGTGCTATTGGCTACGAGTGCATTGGTATTTCTGCAGCCACAGGGAAAAATATAGATAAGGTAAAAACCTTGATGGAAGGTAAGGTCAGTATGTTTGCTGGGCATTCTGGCGTTGGGAAATCAACCTTAGTTAATGCTATAGAGCCCACTTTAGATTTAAAAACCAAAGCCATTTCAGAACAACATAAGCAAGGGCAGCATACCACGACCTTTGCAGAGATGTTCGATTTAGGCTTCGATGCCAAAATTATAGATACTCCGGGGATTAAAGGTTTTGGTGTTGTAGATATGGAGAAAGAAGAGGTTGGGGATTATTTTCCTGAGTTTTTCGCCCTTAAACAAGACTGTAAGTTCAATAATTGTATCCATCTTAATGAACCTAAATGTGCCGTAAAGGATGCTTTAGAAAACGATGTAATCTCCTATTCAAGATACCGTAGTTACCTTCAAATTTTAGAAGGTGAAGATGAGCATTACCGAACCGATAATTGGGACGAGGCCTAGTATAGCCTAAAACAGTGTTCCCCGTAAGAAAAACTTGTTTTATTTATGAAAATAGTGATACAGAGAGTTTCTGAAGCTTCAGTAGTTATCAATACAAAAGAAGTAGCGGCCATACAAAACGGACTTTTGGTGCTTCTAGGTATTGAAAATGAAGATACACAGGAGGATATCGATTGGCTGTGTAATAAAATTATTAATCTTCGTGTTTTTCCAGATGAGAATGCTGTGATGAATAAATCGCTTAAAGCAGTCGATGGCGATGTTATTGTGGTGAGTCAGTTCACACTGCATGCTAGCACCAAAAAAGGCAACCGTCCAAGTTATATAAAAGCAGCCAAACCCGATGTTGCCATTCCTTTATACCAGGCTTTTGTTAAAACACTTCAGAATGGATTAGAAAAAACTGTGCAAACCGGAGCGTTTGGTGCCGATATGAAGGTGTATTTGGTTAATGATGGTCCGGTAACACTTATTATAGATTCTAAGCATAGAGTATAGCTAAACTATTTCGGAACTTTAGTGACAAGGCAGAATAGGTAAGATTTATTAAGACTCTTTTTAGATTACCTCATGTATATTTAAATTTTCTATGGATAATTTGAGAGTTGTAATAACATTCTTATATTGTGCTTCTAAATACTTCAAAATCAACTCATGCTTACTATCCGCTTAAAGTCCCAATCGCTTTTCTTATTTTTAATATTTACATCTTATTTCGCTTTTTCGCAGTCCGAGAGTGTTTATAACGCCTCAGCTGTGTCATTAGACTTAATTGAAGACGCTAATGCTATAGTGCGTTATGATAAGCAATTAATAGAAATTAATGCCATTGATGAAATGGTGGTTCACACCAAACGTATTGTCACAGTTTTTAATAAATACGGTGATTCTCATGCAAATTCTTTGGAGTTTTATAGCGATAATGCAAGTATTAAAAGTATTGAAGCTAGAATTTATGACAGTAGAGGAGAAGAAATTAAGAAAATTAAAAAAAGTGATTTTATAGATCATAGTGCCGTAAGTGGTGGAACCTTGTATTCTGATAGTCGTATAAAATATTATGATTATACGCCGGTAAGTTACCCGTATACTATTGAGTATAGTTCTGAAGTTAAGCATTCAAGTACTGCTTTTATTCCCCAATGGCGCCCAATTGATGGTTATTATTTAGGGATTGAATATGCCGAATATCAGATTGAGAATAATTCACAAATTCCACTACGCTTAAAGAAGCAAAATTTTGAAGGTAATAAAGTGAATGAGGTGTCTGAATTTCATTTTAAAATAGAAGATTTGCCAGCAATTGACTACGAAGCTTATAGTCCGTCTTTAGTCACATTTACACCCAACATAAAACCAGCCCTTACAAAGTTTAATATGAATGGCGTAGAAGGGGTGAATAATAACTGGAAAGATTTTGGAAAATGGGTTTATGGAGCGCTTTTAACCGGAACGGATGAGTTACCTCAAGAAGCTATTGATGATGTTAAAAAACTTACGGAAGGTGTAGAAGATAAAGTAGAACGCGCCAAATTGGTCTATAAATATATGCAAGACAGAACCCGTTATATCAGTGTTCAGATTGGTATTGGAGGGTGGAAACCAATGATGGCCGATGATGTTAATGACCTTGGTTATGGCGATTGTAAAGGGTTAACCAATTATACCAAAGCCTTATTAGAAGCTGTAGATGTACCGGCCTATTATACCTTAGTATACGGGAGTCGTGATATCTTAAACATTGACCGTGAATTTTCATCAGCTCAAGGAAACCATGCGATACTTTGTGTGCCTAATGGCGAAGAAAATATCTTTTTAGAATGTACCAGCCAAACTAATCCTTTCGGATTTTCAGCAGGATGGACCGATGATAGAGATGTGCTATTGGTAAAGCCTGAAGGTGGAGAAATTGTACGAACTAAAGCCTACGATGCGGATGATAGTGTACAGCATACCGCTGCAACCATAGACTTAGATGGCCAAGGCGGATTTACAGCGCAGGTGGCTATTACTTCTACCGGTTATCAATACGGTAGACACGAGGGTATAGGAGAAAAATCAGTGAGAGATCAGCACATCTATTATAAAGAATATTGGGGCGATATTAACAACCTTAGTATAGATGCAATTAATATCAGTAATGATAAAACCAACGTGGTATATACTGAAGACTTAAATCTATCGGCTAGTAATTATGCCTCTATAAGTGGAACGCGCCTTATTTTACAACCTAATTTTTTTAATAAAGTTACGGGGATTCCACCGCGCTATAGAGAACGCACTTTAGAATTTGAAATTGATCGCTCATTTAAAGATACGGACGAGTTTATTATTCAATTGCCAGAAGGGTTAAAAGTAGAAGCCATGACGGACTCTAAAGAAGTAACAAGCAAATTTGGGACCTACAGTTTTAAACTTGAAATTTTAGATGCCAATAGACTAAAGTACACAAGAACCTTCTCTTTATTAAAAGGAAAGTACCAAAAAGACGATTATAAAGCCTTTAGAGATTTCAGGAAACAGATCGTGAAACTCGATAAAAGTAAAATAGTGCTGACTAAAGCCTAAACCCAAACAAAACACAAACTCCAAAAACCAACCAAACTAAACAACATGAAGCAAGTATTAACGGCCCTGATATTTATAATGAGCTTAACCTATAGCAATGCTCAAGATTATGATTTTGGCGAAATTTCTAAAGCAGAACTACAAGAAAAATTTCATCCTAAAGATTCAGCGGCACCTGCAGCTATTTTATATCGTAAAGAAGAGATTCGCTTTTTTTATTCCAATAATGAAGGGTTTATACAAGAGCGTGAGATGCATATGCGTATTAAGGTTTATAATAAAGATGGATTTGATTGGGCCACTAAAAAAGTCTATTTGTATCAAGGGACAAATCAGCGTGAACAAATTACAGGGATAAAAGGTGTTAGTTATAACCTTGTTAATGGAAAAATTGAAAAGGAAAAGCTAAAAAGTGATGGTAAATTTGAAGAAGATTATAATGACTACACAAAAATAAGTTCTTTTACTATGCCTAGCGTTAAGGAAGGGACTGTTATAGAATATAAGTATAAAGTGTCATCGCCAAGAATTAGTATTGATGATATTCTTTTTCAGTTTTCAGTACCTGTTAACAAATTAGAAGTAACTGTGGGTACACCAGAATATTATGTGTATAACAAGCAGCTTAATCTAAGAGCTAAGTTTGTGCCTCAAATAGAGGAGACCTTTAAAAATACGAAAGTACCATTTGAATACAGGATTAATATTTTAGCTATAAATGAAGACAATATTCCGGCTATTAGAGAAGAGGCTTTTTCGGGGAGCATCAGCAATTATAGAAGTAAAATGGCTTTAGAGCTTACGGCGACTTTAAATAATATGAAACAATTAACCCGATCTTATACGACGAGCTGGGAAGATGTATCTAAAACCATTTATGAAAGCGATCATTTTGGGGGACAATTGGGGAAATTCAGCATTTATAAAGAGGACTTAGATAAGGCACTTGCAGGGATAGAAGGTGATTTTGAAAAGGCTTTTGCTGTGGAGAAATTAGTAAAATCTAAAGTGAAATGGAATGAAGGCTATGGTAAATACACTTCAAAAGGGGTAAGAGTCGCATATAAAGAAGGTGAAGGTAATAGTGCCGATATTAACCTTATGATGGTCTCTATGTTACGATCTCAAGGTGTAAATGCCAATCCGGTATTAGTAAGTACAAGAAATAATGGTATTCCGCTATTTCCAACGCGAGAAGGTTTTAATTATGTCATTTGTAGTGTGCAAAGTGGTGACGCGCAATTATTGTTAGATGCTACTGAAGAGTACAGCACGGAAAACGTGTTACCAACACGTGTATTAAATTGGCAAGGACGCTTAATTGAAAACAATAAAGTGTCTCGTTGGATTCCTTTACAGCCTAAAAAAATGTCGGTAATGGCAGCGATGCTTAATGTTTCTATTAACGACGATTTTTCTATTTCAGGAAAACTATCTAAGCAACTTACAAATTACAACGCGTATTTCTACAGAAATAGATATGCGAAAATTACGAGTGAAGACCATATGAAGTCTTTAGAAAAAGATAAAGGAGATATTGAGATTAATGCACTTACTTTTAATAATGCCGATGACGTATCAAAGCCGGTTAAAATAGGTTATGAATACGAACTTTCTGATGGTATTGATGAAGTAGGTAATAAGCTATATTTTTCACCATTATTCTTCTTAGCCACCAAAGAGAATCCGTTTAAATTAGATGAACGTGAGTATCCTGTAGATTTCGTGATTCCTAATTCAGATAAATACTTGGTCAACATTATGTTGCCAAAAGGTTATAATGTAGAGTCTTTACCAAATTCTGAAGTTATTGCGTTTAAAGATGCTAATGTTAAGTTTTCTTACCTCGTAAAACAAAATGGAAATTTTATTCAGCTTAAAGCCCAATTAGATATCGTTAATCCTTTAATTTTGCCTTCAGACTACAAAGATTTTAAAGCCTTTTATGGTAAAATTGTAGAAAAGCAAACAGAACAAATTGTATTAACTAAAGTTTAAAATGGATATAAAAAACGCACAAAAGGAAGTTGATGATTGGATTAAGGCTCATGGAGTAAGGTACTTTAATGAGCTTACCAATATGGCACAACTCACAGAAGAAGTTGGGGAAGTGGCTAGGATTATTGCGAGACGTTACGGTGAGCAAAGCGAAAAAGAAAGCGATAAAAATAAAGATCTAGGAGAGGAACTTTCCGATGTTTTATTTGTGGTTTTATGCTTAGCCAACCAAACCGGAATTGATTTACAAGCAGCTTTTGATAAAAAATTAGATTTAAAAACCAAACGAGATCATAACAGACACCATAATAATGATAAATTAAAGTAGTTTTGTAGCTTCAATTTATTATTACAATTTACTATGGACATCAGTATCCAAAAATCAAAGCTAAAGAACCATCAAACCGTTCAAATTACAGGATCTAAAAGCGAGTCTAATCGTCTTTTATTGCTTCAAGCCTTATATCCTCAAATTCGTATTGAAAATTTATCGAATTCAGATGACTCTGAGGTCATGCAAAAAGCTTTGGTTTCTGAAGACACATGTATTGATATTCATCATGCCGGAACCGCAATGCGATTTTTAACAGCTTACTTTTCAATTCAGAAGGGAAGAGAAACCGTTATTACAGGATCTCAAAGGATGAAAGAACGTCCAATACAAATATTAGTCGAGGCTTTAAAAACCTTAGGTGCTGATATAAGTTATCTTGAAAATGAAGGTGTGCCGCCATTAAAAATTATTGGTAAAGAACTGACAAAAAGTAAGGTGGCCTTAGAAGCTAATGTAAGTAGTCAGTACATTTCGGCTTTAATGCTTATTGCTTCAAAATTAGAAAATGGTTTAGAGTTAACTTTAAATGGTAAGATTACTTCTGTACCTTATATTAATATGACGTTGAGCTTACTAAATAGTATAGGAATACAGACAACCTTTAAAGATCAGGTAATAACCGTGCAACCGGCACCAAAAACCATTGCAGAACAAACCTTAACGGTAGAGTCAGATTGGTCTTCGGCATCATATTTTTATAGCCTTATTGCCTTAAGTGATGTGGGGACAGAAATTACAATAGCCTCTTATACGCAAGAAAGTTTACAAGGCGATTCAGTCTTAGCAGATATTTATACTAGTTTTGGGGTAAGCACGCAATTTAAAGGGCATGCTATAACGTTAAAGAAGGAAAGCGTTGTAGAGGCTAGCGTTAAAATAGAACGTGATCTTAAAAATGCACCAGATATTGCGCAAACTATTGCCGTTACAGCCTTTGGCTTAGGTTTAGAATGTTTTATGGAAGGCTTACATACTTTAAAAATTAAAGAAACCGATCGTTTAGTGGCGCTTAAAACAGAATTAGAAAAGTTAGGTGCGGAGATCAATATTACGGATAAAACCTTGCATCTAAAAGCTTCTGAGAGCATCAATGCTAATGTGAAAATACCAACCTATAACGATCATAGAATGGCTATGGCTTTTGCGCCTTTAGGATTAAAAGTACCATTAGTTATTGAGGATGCCAATGTAGTGAGTAAATCCTATCCAGAATTTTGGAAAGATTTAGAAACTATTGGCTTTCAATGGGCCTAAAAAAGCATAAGAATTTAGGCTGCTTTTAGACGTTGCTATAGCAGTAAGACTCTTGTTGTAAAGTAAAATAAACCTTTATTTACTTGACAAGGCCTATGTTGAGATTGTATATTTGCAGTTCGAGATAAAATTACAGATTTGAAACCTAAAGCAGGGGAGAAGCAAAGTCTTCTTATATGCCTATCTAAGTTTCATTTTATTCAATTAATCTATTAAAACTAATACATGAAATTATCCCACTTTAATTTTGAGCTTCCAGATGAATTATTAGCAGAACACCCTGCAGAACACAGAGATGAAGCAAGATTGATGGTGTTAAATAGAGCAGAACAAACTATTGAACACAAACAATTTAAAGATATTATAGATTATTTTGATGAAGGTGATGTAATGATCATGAATGATACCAAGGTGTTTCCAGCACGTTTATTTGGTAACAAAGAAAAAACTGGTGCGCGTATTGAGGTTTTCTTATTGCGTGAGCTTAACCAAGAACAACGTCTTTGGGATGTGTTAGTAGATCCAGCACGTAAAATTAGAATAGGAAATAAGCTTTACTTTGGTGATGACGAAACTTTAGTTGCTGAGGTCATAGATAACACAACCTCTAGAGGTAGAACTTTACGTTTCTTATACGATGGATCTTATGCTGATTTTAGAGCGAAATTAACGGAACTTGGAGAAACACCATTACCTAAGTATATTAACAGGGAAGTAGAGCCGGAAGACGAAGAGCGCTACCAAACAATATATGCTAAAAATGAAGGTGCAGTAGCCGCGCCAACCGCAGGAATGCACTTTTCTAAACATTTATTAAAGCGTTTAGAAATTAAAGGTATAAAAACTGCAGAGGTGACTTTACATGTGGGGTTAGGAACGTTTAATCCTGTTGAAGTAGAAGATTTGTCTAAACATAAAATGGACAGTGAAGAAATAATTATTAACAAGCAAGCTGCAGAGATTGTTAATGATGCTATTGAAAATAAAAAACGCGTGTGTGCCGTGGGTACAACATCGATGCGAACCATAGAAAGTTCGGTATCTTCTAACGGGCGCTTAAATGAGTTTGAAGGCTGGACCAACAAGTTTATCTTCCCGCCTTACGACTTTAGCATTGCCAATTGTATGATCACCAATTTTCATACGCCAAAATCTACTTTATTGATGATGACTTCAGCCTTTGCGGGTCACGATTTTATAAAGAGAGCCTATGAAGAAGCGGTAAAAGAAAAATATAAGTTCTACTCTTACGGTGATGCCATGTTAATCATCTAATCGTAGTTATTAGAATCATAAAAAAGTCTCTTCATTGAGGCTTTTTTTATTTATAACAAAATCAAAATTCATTTAAGTACTTTTGCATAAGATGGAAGTAAAAAAGAAAGATATACGCGCCTTAACAAAAGAACAACTCAGAGAATTCTTTGTAAAACAAGGAGATAAGGCTTTTAGAGGCAATCAGGTTTACGAGTGGCTATGGCAAAAATCGGCTTATAGTTTTGAAGATATGACTAACATATCTTTAGAAACACGGCAAATGCTAGAAGCTAATTTTGTAATTAATCATATTAAGGTAGATCAGATGCAACGTAGCGCTGATGGTACTATTAAGAACGCTGTAAGACTTCACGATGATTTAATTGTAGAATCTGTGCTTATACCAACAGCAACCCGGACAACAGCTTGTGTGTCGTCTCAAGTAGGTTGTAGTTTAGATTGCAGGTTTTGTGCAACCTCGCGTTTAAAACGTATGCGCAATCTGAATCCAGATGAGATTTACGACCAAGTCGTTGCTATAGACAACGAAAGTAGATTATACCATAACAGGTCATTAAGTAATATCGTTTTTATGGGAATGGGTGAGCCGCTTATGAACTATAATAACGTTCTTAAAGCCATCGATAAAATTACGTCTCCTGAAGGTTTAGGCATGTCTCCAAAACGAATTGTGGTCTCAACCTCTGGAGTGCCAAAAATGATTAAGAAAATGGCAGATGATAAGGTGAAATTTAAGTTAGCCGTTTCACTGCATTCTGCGATAGACGAGATTCGTACATCTATAATGCCATTTAACGCTACGTTTCCATTAAATGATTTAAGAGAGGCTTTGCAATACTGGTACGCTGCAACAAAAAATAGAATTACGTACGAGTATGTGGTTTGGGATGCTATTAACGATAAACGTAAAGATGCAGAAGCTTTAGTGGAGTTTTGCAAATTTGCACCAAGTAAAGTGAATCTCATTGAATATAATCCAATAGATGATGGTGAATTTCAACAAGCCAGTTCAAAAGCTATTGACATGTATGTTTCGGTACTAGAAGCTAATAACATTACAGTTACAGTAAGACGTAGTAGAGGTAAGGATATTGATGCTGCTTGTGGGCAATTGGCTAATAAAAGTTAAAGTTGTAGTATTTTTATTGCATATTATAAATTTATTTTACCTTTAGTTCTAATTTTAAAAAAAACACACATATATTATGAGAACAAAATTACTTTATTTATTATTTATCGTTCCATTTCTTTCATTTGGGCAAACTATTGAATCTGAAGATTTTGATGGATTAGCTTTAGGGAGTATTTCAGGACAAGGTAGTTGGCAAAGCCTAATTAGCAATGGTGATGGCTCGACGACCAACATGACCGAAGCTAATTTAGCTGTAACAACAGGAGGTGTTGCTTCCACTAACGGTTTTACTATTACAGGACCAAATGGTGATTCTGGATCAGCATTTGTCTGGAATGATGGATTTGCAGGCGCTTGGGCGTCAAGAACAATAGGTAACGATATAGTTGAAGTGGAAGTTTCAGTTAATCCTGGAGCGATTGGAGGAACTTCAAAAAATACTTTTGGTGTTTATATTTATAACGCTGACTATACTAAAGTATTAGCTGGTTTTATTGTCGACGCTGATACTAATACTTTATCAGTTATAGCATATAGTCTCCCTACAGGTGAGCTATCGCCAGCTAATTTTACCTATAGTTTGGCAGCAGCTCCAGGTTTGGCGTTAGCATCTAATACTTGGTCTAAAGTTGGTGTTAGTTATAACACAATTACTGGACAGGTTTTAATTGATAGCGATGCAATAACGGATGGTCCTTTAGGTCTTTCAACGAATGTTGCGGTTGACACACCGGCAGAAGTAGATTTTGTTGTTTCCCCAGGAGGTTCTACAGCTGGAGGTGCAAACACAGCTTCTACCACTATGATTTTTGATAATTATGAGGCTAGAGCAACAGCAAGTAATACTTTATTGAATACGGAAGAGTTTGAATTGAATTCAGTTGGTCTTTATCCAAATCCAGCAAAAGAGTCAATTACTCTAGCTTCAGATATTTCAATTAAAAATGTTGAAATTTTTAATAGCCTAGGTCAAGTGGTTCTTACTAAAAATTCTGATTTTAGTAATACGAATGTATTTGATATTTCTAATCTAACTTCAGGGGTTTATATTATGACTATCAACTCAATTGATGGTGCTTCACAAACAAAGAAATTTATTAAAGAATAACATTATTACTATTTTTTCTTATTAATTATATATCAGAGGACTTAATTTATTAAGTCCTCTGTGGTTTTAAAGAATGCATAGATTATAATTAAAAGAAACAGTCGTTTTTAAAACTAGTTATAGTTTTTTATAAATTTAATTGTCTTGAAGTTTACTTTAAAATAATATCCGTTTTTGTTAAGTGGATATCATCATTTGGAGAAGAAACATCTATGTGTTTCTTTTAATTTTTCGAAATATTATGATTAATATGTTTGAAATCAGATGTTTTGTAATAAAATTCAGATAGATTTAGTATTATTTTTTTATTGATAATATTCAAGCATTATTCTTTGTAATATTGCAACAGTAGCGTTTATCATATTTTAATGAAAATAACCGAACAAATAAAACTTCCTATTGCCTACGAGATGGATCTTTTTGAACAAAAGTTTCAACTTTCTATGGCGAGTAAGGTGGCGCTTCTTAATCGTATTACGCATTATATTGTAAACCGTAAAGGGAAACAAATGCGACCTATGTTTGTGTTTTTGGTCGCTAAAATGATGAATAATGGTGAGGTAAGCGAACGGACTTACAGAGGGGCTTCCGTTATTGAGCTTATTCATACGGCAACTTTGGTTCACGATGATGTGGTGGATGATAGTAACCGCAGGCGGGGTTTCTTTTCTATTAATGCGCTTTGGAAAAATAAAATTGCCGTTCTTATCGGTGATTTTTTATTGTCTAAAGGACTGCTGCTCTCCATTGATAATAATGATTTTGATCTCTTAAAAATTATTTCTGTTGCGGTAAGAGAAATGAGTGAAGGCGAATTACTTCAAATCGAAAAAGCTAGACAACTAGATATCACTGAAGCTGTTTATTACGAAATTATCCGACAAAAAACAGCCACCTTAATTGCCGCTTGCTGTAGTTTGGGTGCCGCTTCTGTAAAGCCTAATTCACCAGAAGTAGAAACCATGCGAAAGTTTGGTGAATTGATAGGGATGGCATTTCAGATTAAAGATGACCTATTTGATTACGGAGATGATGCCATAGGAAAACCTACCGGAATAGATATTAAAGAACAGAAAATGACCTTGCCGCTGATCTATGTGCTTAATCATTGCACAAAAAAGGAAAAGTCTTGGCTAATTAACTCCGTTAAAAACCATAATATGGATAAGAAGCGGGTTAAAGAAGTCATTGCTTTTGTAAAAGAAAAAGGAGGCTTAGAATATGCCGTTGCAAAAATGAAAGCATTTCAGAAAGAGGCTTTAGATATCTTGGCCGCCTATCCAAATTCAGCTTATAAAGCGTCACTAAAACTTATGGTGGACTACGTAATTGATAGAAAAAAATAAACTTTATATTTCTGTATTACAGGGTTTTGCTTTTTATTTTGATCTTTTTTTTATACCCTAGGCAACCTTTGATCCTTAAATTGCGTCTTTATAAATAGAAGCGTAATTGTACTGACAGAAAATGAAAGTTATTCAACTTTATAAAGATGAAACTCAACTCTTAAAAAGGGCAGCGAAAAACAATCGTGAAGCGCAACATCTGCTTTTTGAGTTGCATGCTCCTAAAATGCTTAGTGTCTGTCGGTATTATATTAAAGACGTACATCAGGCGGAAGAGGTCATGTTAAATGGTTTTTTTAAAGTGTTTCAATCTTTAAAAAAGTTTAAGAATACTGGGAGCTTTGAAGGTTGGGTAAGACGTATTATGGTCAGAGAAGCCATTTCGTACTTAAGGCAGAAAAAAAATCTTGAGTTTCCTGTAGAGGCTGATTATTTAGAAACAGATCAAACTTCAAATAATATAAATACACGTATTGAGTTGGCTGAAATTCAACAACTCATTGATAATTTACCTGAAGGGTATCGGATTGTGTTTGTAATGTACGCTATAGAGGGGTATAAGCATCAAGAAATTGCCAGCCTATTAGAAATTTCTTTAGGAACCTCTAAGTCGCAATTATTTAAAGCGCGACAAATGCTTCAAAAACGAATTATTGAATTAAATAACCCAAATTATGGCACCCCTTAAGTTTGAAGATACTATAAAATCTAAGCTTGAAGAGCGTAGCTTAAGTCCTTCGGCTGAAGCATGGACAAAATTGTCTGATCGGCTCGATGCGGAAACGCAGTCCACTAAAAAATCGAAGTATTGGTGGTGGAGTATCGCTGCAAGTTTACTTATAATGCTTGCTGTTTCTGTGCAGTGGTTGCAAAAAGAGGAAACTAAGCAATTGGCTCCGGTGGTTGTGCAAGAAACAATAGCGATACCAACACAAGAGACGCCTAAGGCTTTAAGTTTTGAGCAAATTCCAGTAGATGTCACAGAGGATGCTAAACTAAAGCAGGCTAAAAAAGTGCGTATCAACCGTGAGCAACCTTCAAATTTAGAAAGGAAGACTCCGGCAGCTCTAAAAGCGTCTTCGTCTTTAGAATTGACCTCCGAAACTCAAACGTCTCCCGTTGACGATAGCTTACTTTACGATGAAACAGAAGCTTTGTTAAGAGCAGCGCAAATAGAAATGGCTATAGGAAGCGCTAAGGAGGCTATAAAGTTAGAGCATAGTGCGGTTTCAGATGCTGAAATAGATGCTTTGTTAAGTCTAGCCAGTCAAGAACTCTTTAAGGAGCAATTGGAACCTGAAAGGATTCAAACTGCAGATGCCACGCGTTTGTTAGAGCTTGTAGAAGCTGAAATGGGACAGTCGTTTAGAACCAAGGTTTTTGAAGCTTTAAAGGAAAGTTTTGAAACGGTACGTACAGCGGTGGCACAACGTAATCACTAATAAGCTTTTTCTTAAGGATTATAATATGGAACTCGGACTGTAGTTCGATAAGCAATTCAATCAAAATTCATCATAATCATCATCATTAATCAAAAAACGAACATTTATGAACACCATTACAAAAGTTGTAGCCTACGTCATCTTAATAACCCTTTTTGGAAAATTACAGGCGCAAACGATCCCGTTAGATAGTATTAGATCGGCAGAAGTTTCAGTTAAAATTCAACATTTAAAACAGCAAAAATCGACGATAGAAGAAGAAGAACGGGAGATTTTAAAAGGCAAAATTGCTAAAATAAATAAGCAATTAGATCTTAAAGAAATTACGGCTGAAACAGCAGAAACATTAAAGAAAGAGGCAGCCAAGGTCGCAGTCTTAAATATTGAAAATCGCATTGATATTTTAAATAAAAGAATAGCCTTATTAGAACGCAATGGATACGGAGGAGATCACTCGGTTGAGACTATAGATGAAGGCTATACCCTGAGAATAGGAGGCAATGAGGAAATAAGTGATAGTTTTATTTATCTTGGCAAACCTTCAGGCGATGAAAATAGAAAATACGACAAGCGGACTTCTACAGATATTGTCTTTGCATTCGGATTTAATAATACCTTAATTGAAGGCGAATCACTTAGCGATTCTCCTTACAAAATTGGTGGGTCTGGTTTTATAGAACTCGGCTATGCATGGAAAACAAGAATTTTTGAGAATACTAATTTTTGGCGATTAAAGTATGGATTTTCATTTCAGTGGAATAAATTAAATATTAAAAACAATAAGTATTTAGTGAACACGGATGGTGTTATTGCCTTACAAGAGTATCCAACTGATGTTAATAAAGTGAAATTTAGAACTACAAACTTAGTGTTCCCAATGCACTTAGAATTTGGGCCTTCTACTAAGATTGAAAAAGAAAATTACTTTAGATATTCTACCCGTGAACACTTGAAAATAGGTTTAGGAGGTTATGCCGGAGTTAATTTAGGGAACATGCAAAAAGTAAAATATAAGGATAATGGTAAGCGTGAGAAAGATAAGCAACGTAATAAATTTGAAGTGAATGAATTTGTCTACGGGGTCAGTGGCTACATCTCATTAGGCGGGGTTGCTTTATATGCTAAATACGATCTTAATCCGTTATTTAATAATCAAACTGTAGATCAGAATAATATTTCTGTGGGTTTGCGTTTTGATATGGATTAAGCTCATCAATCAATCAATCAATCAATCAATCAATCAATCAATCAATCAATTTTTGAGTAGGAAAAGGCCTTTATCTATTATAGATAAAGGCCTTTTTTGTTTTAAGACGTTACTAATTTTAATCCCACTATTGAAATAATAAGGGTAGACATAAAGAAAAGGCGCCAAAATGTGGCAGGCTCTTTAAATATAAAAATACCCACAAGCACGGTGCCTACAGCGCCAATACCAGTCCAAACAGCATAAGCAGTTCCTATAGGAAGTTGTTGCGTCGCTTTTACTAAGAGAAGTATACTCATGGTTAAACAGGCTAAAAATCCAAGATACCAATAGGTTGTCTCTAGGCCTGTAGAGCCTTTGGCTTTTCCGAGGCAGGTGGCGAAGGCTACCTCAAACAGTCCTGCGATAATTAGTAAAATCCAACTCATAAAATTTAGAGGTTTTAAAATAAAGGTTCTAATTTATGCCTTTAAGATAAAAATACGTGTTTATTAAGAGTATAAATTTTTAAAACAATTTCTTTAGCTTAAATTTGTTTTTTACGAGTCTTTTAGGGGTTAAAAATCCCCACAAAGACGCCGTTAAATTTCTGCTTCTAAAGGAATAACCAAACCTATGATATCACAAAATTCTATAGCAAAAGTATTTGAAACCGCTCGTGTGGAAGAGGTGATAGGCGATTTTGTTCAGCTTAAAAAAGCCGGGACAAATTTTAAAGGCTTAAGTCCGTTTAGTGAGGAACGTTCTCCGAGTTTTGTGGTTTCTCCTGTAAAGCAAATTTGGAAGGATTTCTCTAGTGGAAAAGGCGGGAATGCGGTGACATTTTTAATGGAGCACGAGCATTTTACCTACCCAGAGGCCATAAAATACCTCGCCAAAAAATACAATATTGAGATTGAAGAAACGGAGCGTACAGACCAAGAGAAAGCTCAAGCAGATACTCGCGAAAGTTTGTATTTGGTCAGTGAGTATGCCAGTAGTTATTTTCAAAATGTATTACATAAAACAAACCCTGGTAAAGCCATAGGTTTAAGCTATTTTAAAGAGCGTGGTTTTACTGAAGAGACCATAAAAAAGTTTGATCTTGGTTATGCCTTAGATGAGTGGCAAGGCTTTACAGATGATGCTTTGGGTAAAGGTTATAAGCTTAAGTTTTTAGAGCAAACAGGTTTAACGATTGTTAAAGGCGAAAAGCGTTTTGATCGTTTTAAAGGCCGTGTCATGTTTCCTATTCATAGTATGAGTGGGCGTGTTCTTGGTTTTGGAGGACGAATTTTAACCAATGATAAAAAAGCAGCTAAATACCTTAACTCACCTGAGAGTGAAATTTACCATAAAAGTAAAATTCTGTATGGGTTGTACCATGCCAAACAAAGCATAGCAAAAGAAGATAATTGTTATTTGGTTGAAGGCTATACGGATGTTATTCAGTTTTCTCAAACCGGAATTACCAATGTGGTTTCTTCTTCTGGGACGGCTTTGTCTCCTGATCAAATACGATTAATCAATAGGTTAACCAACAATATTACCGTGCTTTTTGATGGAGATGCCGCTGGAATTAGAGCCTCAATTCGTGGAATTGACTTGATCCTAGAGCAAGGGGTTAATGTGAAGATTTGTACATTTCCTGATGGTGAAGATCCTGATAGCTTTTCAAAATCTAATACCTTAGAAGAACTCAAAGCCTATTTAGAGGAGAACGCTAAAGATTTTATTCAGTTTAAAGCGTCTTTATTGGTGCGAGAAGCCAATAACGATCCTATTAAAAAAGCGGAGACTATTCGCGAAATTGTTAATAGCATTGCTAAAATTCCAGATCAAATAAAACGTGAAATCTACATTCAAGAATGTGCACGTATTATGGATATTAGTGAGAACGTACTGTTCACCACTTTAGCGCAAATTAATAATAAAGGTGCGCAAGTGAATTCTGGAAAATCAAGGTCTTTTAATGCTGAACAGCCACCACCATTTGAAGTGGTTAAAAACGAGCCTACTCATAAACCAAAAATAGATGTTCAGTATGAACTTGAACGCAAAATAATTGAGATCCTGATGCTTTACGGCGATCGAGTAGAGCAGTTTGAAGATGTGGTCTTGCAGGTCGATGAAGCCACTGGCGATTTGGTGTCTAAACCGACCCAACATGAGGCTAGAGTTTTTGAAAAAATATACTTAGACCTTCAAGAGGATGAAATGCAATTTTCTAACCCACAGTTTAAGGCCCTTTATTACGCGATTATTGATAAATTAAATCAAGATGAAAATTTTTCAACTAAAAACTTTATCAATCAACTCGATCAAGATTCGGCCAGTGCTGTAACCAGTATTTTAATGGAAGACGAGCGCTATTACCTCCATGATTGGGAACGCAATCTAATTATTCCTAAGAATAAAAAAGATTCCGTAGCACAACTGGTGAGTCAGACTATTTTGAGTTTACGTTGTCATCTTATTGACAAGAAGGTGATAGAGTATAAAAATGAGACCTTAAAAGAAAATGTAGACACACGGGCTATTATAGAAGATGTAAAAGACTACGTAGGTCTTAAAATGTTATTATCGCGTAAATTGGGGAAAGTAGTAGGTTAAATAGGTGATTAGGGTTAAGCTAAATTATGATGTTTAGCTTGGTGTATTAAATCGACAACATTAGTGACATTTAATTTTTTGAATAAGCGCGCTTTATAGGTGCTTACCGTTTTTTCATTAATGTCTAGTTCCTCGGCAATCTCTTTGTTTTTTCTACCAATAGAAAGTAGTTTTAAAACTTCAACTTCTCTCGTAGATAGTTTTTTAAACATACGGCTTCGGCTTTTCCTGGTGTCTTCATAACGGAAATGTTTATCCATTTTCTCGCTAAGTGACGTTTCACCGTTGCTAATTTTTCGGATAGCCGCTTCAATGTCTTCTACGCTGGCTTCCTTATTTAAGTAGCCTGAAGCTCCCGCTTTTATAGTACTTATAGCATAAATTTCTTCAGGTTGATGACTGAACATCAAAACCTGGACGGATTTGTTCTCCTTTTTTATGGCTCTAAGAGCGGTTATTCCGTTAAGTTCTGGTAAATCTATTTCAGAAATAATAACGTCTACATTGTGGCGGCGTACAAATTCGAAAATTTCTATTCCACTACTTAGACTACCAATAACCTTGAGGTCTGGCTTACTATTTAAAAATAATTCTAATCCGGTTCTGACAATGGGGTGGTTGTCAACAATCAAAATCTGTATCATGACAATTGTATTATGGGTTTAAATGCTTAGGGTAATTTATAATCTCAATACAATGCAAGGGGATATGTATAAAAATAGTAATAAATTAACTAATTTTATTAAATTTACTCTTTTTATTAATAAAAAGCAATAATTATTTTAAATTTTTAGGAATATCGCAAACGGGGATCGCGATCATCTTGTGTTTATTAGCGGTATTGTAGCGTTTGAAAATCTCAAAAACCTCACGTTGACGTCCTTCAAAGTCGTTGGCAGTTTTACCTTCGTCTTTCATTTGCATAGCCCATTCTAACTCTGGGTAGGTCGCTCCAATTTGATCTTCGTCCGTTCTGTCATCACCCCACAACCCATCGGTAGGGGCAGCGTCTATAATTTCTTGGTTAATTCCTAAGAACTTAGCGATTTCGTAAACTTCACTTTTTAGTAAATCGGCAATAGGACTTAAATCTACACCGCCATCGCCATATTTAGTGTAAAAACCAACACCGAAATCTTCAACTTTATTTCCGGTACCAGCAACAAGATATTTTTTTAACGCAGCAAAATAATAGAGTGTGGTCATTCGTAATCGTGCTCTAGTATTCGCTAAGGCCATAAAACGACTCTCTTCATTGTCTACACCTGGTAATTCAGAAATTAATTGATCAAATACTGGAGTAAGATTTACGGGAGTCATGCTAACAGCAGGGTATTTGGCTTTTAACCATTCAATATGATTTAAGGCACGGTTAACCTGACTTGGAGCTTGGTGAATAGGCATTTCTAAACACAACAAGTCCAAACCTGTCATAGCACACAAAGCAGATGTTACAGCAGAATCTATTCCGCCAGATACGCCTATTACAAATCCATTCATTTTTGCACTGTTTGCATAATCTTTTAGCCAATCTACAATATGTTCTACAACCTTTTCTGTCTGCATAATTTTTAATTTTTAATACAAAGAAGTGTACCTTTGCGTAACAAAAATAGCGGAAACGTATTAAGTTTAAAAATGTTTTACCAAATGAAAGTAAGAATTTATATTATTTTATGCCTGGCGTTTACTTTTATGGCTTGTGAAGAGGAATCTAAAGTAGAAGCCGCGATTGCCAACATTGAGGTTGATTTTAAGGTGGAGCGTTTTGATACTGATTTCTATAAGGCTAAAGCCGAGGATTTACCACAATTGAAAACCGACTATCCGTTTCTGTTTTCTAAACGTATTCCAGATTCTGTTTGGGTAGAGCAGTTAAATGATACGCTACATGATGAAATTTTAACGGAGGTGAACCGTAAGTATGCTAACTTTGATAAAACGAGTTCAGAGCTTAAAAGTTTATTTCAGCATTTGAAGTACTATGACCCTGTATTCTCTGTGCCTCGAGTAGTCACCTTAACCAATTATGTACAATATAGAGATAAGGTTGTTGTAACGGATACCATAGCGCTTATTGCATTGGATAATTATTTAGGAGAAGATCACCGATTTTATCGCGATGGTAACATCCCCTTATATTTATCTAAGAATTTTAGACAAGAACAGATTGTGGTGGATTTGGCAGAAGCTTATGCTGAAAAATACACCTTTCAGCAACAAAGAAAGTTTTTGCTAGATGAAATGATCTACTATGGTAAATTACTCTACTTTAAAGATAAAATGATTCCTTTTAAATCTGATGCTGAAAAAATAGGTTATACTAATGATCAGCTGGGTTGGGCAGAAGCTAATGAAAGTCCTATGTGGAGTTATTTTATAGAGAAAGAATTATTGTACAATACCGATAATAAACTTCTAAGTCGTTTTATAACGGATGCACCTTTTTCTAAATTTTATTTAGAATTAGATAACGAATCTCCTGGTCAAGTGGGGCAATATATAGGCTGGCAAATTGTAAGAGCTTATGCCGATGCCACAGGTGAAGATCTCATGACCATTTTACAAAAAGAACCTGAAGAAATTTTTACAAAATCTAAATTTAAACCAAAGAAATAATGTCTAAAGTTATAAAATCTAAAATCGTACTCAACGTGGAACTTGATGAAAACCGAGTGCCAGAAAAATTAAATTGGTCGGCTCAAGATGGAGGCGTCAATAACGAAGAGGCAAAGGCCGTTATGTTATCCGTATGGGATAGTAAGGCTCAAGAGACCTTAAAGATTGACTTGTGGACTAAAGATATGCCCGTAGATGAAATGAAATTATTTTTTCATCAAACCTTAGTAACCATGAGTGATTCGTTTTTTAGAGCGACTCAAGATCAGAAAATGACCGATACTATGAAGGATTTTTGTGATTATTTCGCGGAAAAATTAGAGCTTAAAAAGCAATAATTACTCTAAGTCTTTACGCAACGCATTAGTCACCTTGTAATAAGGTTGAATATCAAAACTATCTGAATTTACATTCAAATAGTTTTTTTTATGCCTTCTTTTATGGATGAAAAAATTAGTAGGGTCGTAAATTTGCCAAACGGTTAGTTCATTATTGCGCCCTGTGGTCGTTTTCATGTCCGTTTCTATTTTCAGGATTAAACGATCTACCGTCTTTTGGTCTGCCATTTTTAATAAGGTCTCCGAGCTAGAACCATTGTTCACTTTATAAAGAATCCAATATTTAACAGCGGATACTTTTGGTTTAGCAGGCGTCGCCAAGTGTTTTGAATTTAGAACATTGGCTTTTTTTCCAGCTAACCTTAAATCGCTGGTATATGTCGCGTTTTCAGAACCATAAGCCTTGGTTTTAGGAGCTGTAAGATCATTAGGTAAGGCTGTTGTTGTCTTTTGTTTATGAGAGGTATTAGGTTTATTCGGTTTAAAGGAGCTATTGCTAGCTAAGAGATCCGGATTTTCTATTTGTAACTCTGGAGCTGGAGGAATATTAGAGAAAATCTCGTGTCTTAGTAAAGTGATAACAATCAGTTTGTCTCTTAAAACGGCTTCTATAGCATAACGTCCCACAGGAATATCTCCAATAAGTAGCTTTGCTTTAGAGTCTTTAACTTTAATAATACGCTCAAAATCATCATTAAAAATCATGACCTCGTAAATAGTGCGTTCGCCTTCAAAAACAATACTGTCTTGTGAGATATTTAAATAATGTTTTAATTCTAATGCTCTTGAATTGGTGTTTTTAAGCAATACCGATTTTTGACCATACAAAAATGTGGTCAAAAGTAGGAACACCGATGTATATAATAGTTTCATGAGTAGGATTTTAAGTGTTTGGTTAACAAATGAATACTATGCCGTTATCTTTTGTAATTTTAATAGGTTACAAAAGTAGGGGGTAAAGGGTTAAGCGCATTGTAAATCAGATGTGTAACCCCTTTTTATGGTTAAGTTGTTGGGGCTATCGATGTAACTCAAAAATCTAGGCAGAAATGTAAGCCGTCTGTTGACATTAAGTATTATCGTTTATAAAGCCGTTGCGATGATAAGGGCATTACCGCCTACAAGAACAAGATTACATTCTGGATACTTGGGTTTTCTAAAATTATAAATTAATAGATTTTGTACGCGTTTTGTAATATGGCGTAGGGTTAAATACTTCAGTAGATTGTGAATACACAAAATTTGAATTAGTCATTTGATGCTCTATAAATTTTCTAGTATTGTAAACTTCCCATACCGTTAGTGTATTTTGTTTCCCGGTATAACATTTTATTTCTAGTTGATGCTTTAAAATCAATTTGTCTACGAGTTGTTGATCGGCGAGTTTCATGGTTTTGCTCGAGCCCACTTCATTTACCGTTAGGCTTTCAATCCAAAAATATTTTTTTGCTTTTGGCGCCTGAGGCGATTTTTTAGTCCGTGTTAGCAGAAACTCTATACTTTTATGGGGAGAGGCTTTAACGATTTTCAAATTCTCGTCAAGCATCATGCCCATGCCTTCTGCTATAGGTTCAGATTTGAAGGCTGATAAAGGGCCTTCATTACCCCGATTTACCAGATTCATGCTAATAATTTTATCCGGAAGTTGTACTTCAATTACAAATTTCCCAGAAGGAAGATCATTTAGGGGAACTTTAGTATTCATGGTGTTTACTATAATACTGCTATCGTATTCTTCATTGAAAATATCCACTTTTGTTAAGGCGCTCGAGCAGCGTAATATTAAACTATCTTTAGTCGCATTTAAAGCATGATGCAACTCTTTAGCTTTAGGATTTGTGTTTTTTAATAAAATGGCGTTCTGGCTAAAGCTAAATACAGAACATAACAGAATAAGTAGCGTGCTTATGTTTTTAATCATAACGTTCACTTTTAGGGGTTAGAGAATAGAGGTATGAAACGCCCACTGTAGGGGTTTATATTAGTTTATATCCTAAGTTACAAAACAATAGGCTAAATGTTAAATTTTAAAGATGTTCGGTTTATTTAATAGATAACCGACTGTTTATGACCTAATAATGACTAAAAAAGAGGGGTGTTTAGACGATTTTAAGATAATTTCACTCCTAATTTTAGTACATTCGCTTATGCGAAAAATACTACTAGGTGTTATTATTAGTCTCGTTGTTGTATTCACATTTAGATATTGTGAAAACAAACAAGAAGATAAAATTATGCTCAAAGAAAGCAGTGCGCTCATTCAAGAGCAAATAAAAAATGTTGGTAAATTGGTGGTTACAGAAGGTCACTTCAGTGAGGTGTTTACCTATAAGAATTCTAAAGGTGTTTTTGGAGATTTAATTTCAGCAGAAAAGAAAGCCGTTGTCATTGTCAATGCAGAGGTGACTATAGGTTACGATTTAAGTAAAATTGAATACCATATTGATGAGGTGAATAAAACACTTCAAATTCTAAGGATTCCTGAAGAAGAAATAAAAATTAGTCCAGATTTTGAATATTACGATATGCAGGCCGATTACCTTAATCCGTTTGAAGCTAAAGACTACAATAGTATTAAGAAGACCGTCCGAGAGTCTTTAATGAAAAAGGTCGTAGCGTCCGAGTTAAAATCTAACGCTCAAAATCGGCTTATCAGTGAACTTTCCAAGTTTTTTATAGTAACGCGTTCGCTGGGTTGGACGCTAGAATACAACCAAAAACCGATTTCTAATTTAACTGAACTTAATAATATAGACGCTATACTTCAGTAAGGGTTAGGCTAATTTTCTCTGTAAGCTACCAATTCCTCCTCCGTTTATAGCATCAACAGCTTTAGATTTTAATAAACTAGCTGCACTAGCAGAACGCATACCACTGGCACAATAGGTAATCACGGGTTTGTTTAATTTTTTCACTTCGTTAATGCGCTGTCCTAACTCCTGAACCGGAATATGAATGGCATTCTTTATATGGCCACCTTGGTATTCACTTGCCGTTCTTACATCTAACAGCACTGCACCTTTTGCAACATATTCCGCAACGTTATTTGTCGATTTTCCAAATAGAGCATTTAATAATCCCATAGTATTTATTTTTTGGCAAACTTCTGAAAAGTTCACGGAAGCATTGGTAACCAAAGTTACATTATTATAACGTGGCACATAAATTTCTTGCTATTTTAGTGGTTTAAATAGTTATGGAAAACGAAACACGACAAGAGGAGATTATAAGAGTTGCTGCGAAGCTTTTTAAGGAAAAAGGCTATAGTGCGGTGACCATGCGCGATTTAGCGACGACCATGAATATGAAAGCCGCGAGTCTTTATAATCATATCAACTCTAAGCAAGAGATTTTAGAAAAGATTATCATGAGGATTGCTCGCAAATTTTCAGTCGGAATGACCACTGTAAAATCTAGTAATGATTCGTGTATCGTAAAATTAAAAAAAATCATAGCACTTCATGTTGAGGTGTCGAGTCAGAATATCTATGGTATGGCAGCTCTAAATCATGATTGGGTGCATCTAGAGGCGCAATTGGGGCCTTATAAAAAGTTGCGTAGTGATTACGAAAATGATTTTAAAGAGATTTTAAAGGAAGGCATAGCGGCAGGAGAAATTAGCCCTATTAAACCTGATGTTATGATGTTCTCCATACTCACAACCCTACGTTCCTTATACCTATGGATTCCTAAAAAGGAGGTGATTCATCTTGAAGAATTAACAAATAACCTGAGTGAAATTCTCATAAACGGCATCATAAAGGAGAATTAAATTTATTTCTTAACTTTGTCTAATAGACTAACAAGTGTTAGTTTTATGTTTTAAACATTCGTATGGCAGAGTTCTATAAACTAAAGATTAAAGAAATATATAAGGAAACCAAAGACACTTCGGTGATTACTTTTGATGTTCCTCAAGCATTATATGAGACTTTTAAGTTTCGTCAAGGGCAACATTTAACCTTAAAGGCAGACCTTAATGGACAAGATGTTCGTCGTTCGTACTCGCTTTGTTCAAGCCCTTATGAACAAGAATGGAAAGTCGCAGTAAAGGCAATTCCAGAGGGTAAATTTTCAACCTATATTAATGAAAGCTTAACGGCAGGAGATGAACTAGAAGTGATGTCGCCAAGCGGAACTTTTGGTGTGGAATGCAATCCTAATAAAGCAAAAAACTATCTCTTTTTTGCAGCAGGAAGTGGTATTACACCTGTTTTATCCATGTTAAAAGCGCATTTACAAGCCGAACCGAATGCAACTTGTAAGTTGTTTTATGTCAATAAAACCGCAAAATCCATTATCTTTAAAGAAGAACTAGAGCAATTGCGTAATACCTTTTTTGGTCGATTAGAAATCTATTATTTCTTAACCAAAGAGCGTAGAGATATCGAGTTGTTTAACGGAAGATTTGACGACGATAAAATGCAAGTCCTCACAAAAACCTTTATCGATATTCCAGATACAAGTGAAGTGTTTTTATGTGGACCAGAAAAGATGGTCAACTACGTGAGCGAGTATCTTATAAATGCAGGATTGCCAAAAGAATTAGTGCATTTTGAACTCTTTATAACTGGGCTTTCAGAAGAAGACATTAAAAGAGCTGAGCGCTTATCGCAGCAAAATGTAGAAGGAACAGAAGTTGTCATTGTAGATGGTGGAAAAGAATTTGCGTTCACCATGACCACAGCATATGATAATATTCTCGACGCAGCCTTAGGCGCAGGAGCGGACTTGCCATTTGCCTGTAAAGGCGGTGTGTGTAGCACCTGTAAATGTGAAGTCAAAGAAGGTAGCGTTGAAATGAAAATAAATTACGCACTAGATGATAAAGAAGTATCACAAAACCTAGTGCTCAGCTGTCAGGCTGTACCAACATCAGATAAAGTCGTTGTTGATTTTGATGTATAATAAATTCTTTAGAAACAAGGAGTTTCAACAATTTGTCATTTCTGTGTAAGCAGGAATCCACTAATCATGAAATACGATTCACTAACAACTATATATTATGAGTGAAGAACAAATAAAAAATCTAGAAGCGCAATTCGAAGCACGTATTGCTAGAGACGAGAAGATCGAACCAAAAGATTGGATGCCAGAAAAATATCGTAAAACGCACATTAGGCAAATGTCGCAACACGCACATTCCGAAATTGTAGGGATGCTTCCAGAAGGCAATTGGATTACAAGAGCACCTTCCTTACGTCGTAAAGTAGCTTTATTGGCAAAAGTACAAGACGAAGCAGGACATGGCTTGTATCTCTATTCTGCATGCGAAACCTTAGGGGTTTCTCGTGAAGAACTTTATGAACAATTACATTCTGGTAAAGCTAAATATTCTTCTATTTTCAATTATCCAACAGTAACTTGGGCAGATATGGGAGCTATAGGTTGGTTAGTAGATGGTGCAGCAATTATCAACCAAGTGCCTTTGTGTAATACCTCTTACGGACCTTACGCTAGAGCCATGGTGCGTGTGTGCAAAGAAGAAAGCTTTCACCAACGTCAAGGTTATGAAATCATGATAAAATTGGCAAACGGAACAGCAGAACAAAAGGAAATGGCGCAAGACGCTTTAAACCGTTGGTGGTGGCCAAGTCTTATGATGTTAGGCCCAACAGATGCCGAGTCTATTCATACTGAACAATCCATGAAATGGAAATTAAAACGTAAGTCAAATGACGATTTACGTCAGCAATTTATAGATCAAACCGTACCACAAGCCGAGTTAATCGGTCTTACCATTCCAGATCCAGATTTAAAATGGAACGAAGAAAAAGGCGTTTACGATTTTGGTGAAATCAATTGGGATGAGTTTTGGCAAGTGGTAAAAGGGCATGGCCCAATGAATAAAGAACGTATGAAAGCAAGAGTTGATGCCTGGGAAGAAGGGCAATGGGTACGTGATGCCGCTATGGCTTATGCCGAAAAGAAACAAGAACGAAAAGAAAAACGAGTAGTTTAAAAGTGTTGTCAGTTCGAGTGAAATTGCCTTTTAGCAATTTTATATCGAGAACAATATCTTATCAAATAACAATAATATTATGTCAAACAAAAAAAACTGGCCACTTTGGGAAGTCTTCGTAAGAAGTAAAAACGGATTAGAACACAGGCACTGCGGAAGTTTACATGCCGCAGATGAAGAAATGGCATTAGAAAATGCTCGAGATGTTTACACAAGACGTAGTGAAGGCGTCAGTATTTGGGTGGTAGAATCTAAACACATCACAGCATCTAATCCAGAACATAACGGCGAACTATTTGAGCCCGCTCAAGACAAAGTCTATCGTCATCCCACGTTTTACGATTTACCAGATGAGGTAAAACACATGTAAAATTCCTGCGAACGCAGAAATCTCATAAATTGAAACTAAACGTCACTTCGAGTGATTTGTGAGAAACGAACAAATCGTATCGAGAAGTAATTAAAAAGATATCCACTTTCGTGGGCCATTAAGATGAATAACAATTTATACAAATACATCCTTGGCATTGCCGATAATTCTCTAATCCTAGGACAAAGATTAGGAGAACTAACAGGTCATGAACCAAGCCTAGAAACAGATATTGCTTGTACCAATATATCATTAGATTTATTTGGTCAAGTACGAAGCTATTTTCAATACGCAGCAAAAATTGCAGGAGACCAGAGAACCGAAGATGATATCGCTATGCTTCGTAAAGAAAGAGAATACGTCAACGTTTTATTGGTAGAACAACCCAATAGAAATTTTGCCTATACCATGGCACGTCAGTTTTTATTTGATGTATATCACTTGCTTTTTTTACAAGAATTACAGAAAAGCAAAGATTTAACATTGGCAGCAATAGCTAATAAATCTATAAAAGAAGTGAGTTATCATTTGCGTTTTTCTACCGATTGGATCAAACGATTAGGTGATGGTACCGAAGAAAGCAAAGCAAAAATGCAAGACGCTATAGATAGTTTATGGACCTATACCGACGAGCTATTTCATCAAACCGAAGCCGATAAAGTTATGGTTCAAGAAGGGATAGGTGTAGATGTTACGGTATTAAAGAAAGCTTATTATGAAAAAGTAAATGCTGTTTTAGAAGAGGCAACACTTGAAATACCAGAATCTAAATGGTTTCAAAAAGGTGGGAAACAAGGGATTCATACCGAACATTTAGGGTATTTGCTAGCAGAATTACAATACATGCAACGTGCATATCCTAATATGGAATGGTAGAAATCGACTTTTTTGTCGTTTCCGCGAAAGCGGAAATCTCATAATTGAAGCTAAACGTCACTTCGAGTGATTTGTGAAGCATGAGCAAATTGTATCGAGAAGCAATAAAACAAGATTCCCGTTTTCACGGGAAATGAATATGACAACAGAACAAAACATAGACGATATCTTAATTCCAATCTTGGAAAAAGTTTCAGATCCCGAAATTCCAGTATTATCCATTATGGATATGGGCGTTGTTCGTACAGCTGTTATAGAAAATGAGTTGGTAAAGGTGCAAATCACACCCACTTATAGTGGTTGTCCTGCAATGGATGTTATTGGGGATGATATCAAAGCAGCATTAAAACAAGCAGGATATGATGCTGAAATAGAATTAATTCTCGCACCAGCATGGACAACCGATTGGATAACACCAAGAGGTAGAAAAGCTTTAGAGGAATACGGTATTGCAGCACCTTTAGATGCCGAAGCAGATAAAAGTGTATTGTTAGAAGGAAAAAAAATGGTAAAGTGTCCACAATGCGGATCCACAAATACCAGATTAGTAAGTCAGTTTGGTTCTACAGCATGTAAAGCACAATTTCAGTGCGACGATTGCCAGGAGCCTTTTGATTATTTTAAATGTTTAAAATAAATTAACGTCAGTTCGAGTGAAATTGCCTTTTGCAATTTTGTATCGAGAACATATCAAAGCATTGTCATTCCTACGAAAGCAGGAATCTTATAAATAGAAATAAAATGTCACCTTGAGCGCAGTCGAAAGGTCTCAATATAAAGAAATATGAACAAAAGTATTCAGCTTAAAATTGAAAACAAAATAGCAACCATATCGCTAAACCGACCAGAAGTATTCAATAGTTTCAATCGTGAAATGGCATTTTTACTGCAAGACACTTTAGATGCCTGTGAGAAAAATGAAGACATAAGAGCGATTGTGCTTACAGGAAATGGAAAAGCATTTTGCGCTGGTCAAGATTTAAAAGAAGTTACAGACCCAGAATTAAACCCTGGATTCAAAAAAATACTAGAAGAACATTACAACCCAATTATCACCAGAATTCGTGCTATTAAAAAACCCGTTATTGCAGCAGTCAACGGAGTGGCTGCAGGAGCAGGAGCCAATATTGCTTTAGCTTGTGATATTGTGGTAGCGCACGAAAAAGTGAGCTTTATTCAAGCCTTTAGTTTAATAGGTTTAGTTCCAGATAGCGCTGGAACCTTCTTTTTACCTAGACTTATCGGATTTCAAAAAGCATTAGCATTAGCCATGCTCGGCGATAAGATTTCTGCAGAAGAGGCCGAGAACATGGGCATGATTTATAAATGTGTACCAACTGAAGAATTTGAAGAAACAATTACTATGCTTGCTGTAAAAATGGCAAATATGCCTACTAAGGCTTTAGGTTTAATCAAAGAATTGTTTAATAAGTCCATGACTAACGATTTAGAATCGCAATTAGCCTTAGAATCTAAATTACAAATCGAAGCAGCACAAAGCAATGATTATGCAGAAGGTGTTGCAGCCTTTATAGAAAAACGCAAACCAAATTTTAAAGGAAATTGATTATCATTCAGAACGAAGCGTAAATTCTGATTACATTTAAATGAACGTCAGTTCGAGTGAAATTGCTTTTTTGCAATTTTGTATCGAGAACAATATGAACAAACAAACCCTCATACAAACCCACAACCGAATAAAACCCTTTATTCACAAAACACCCGTCTTAAGTTCAAGCTTAATAAATAAAATGATAGGAGCTACTATCGTGTTTAAATGCGAAAACTTTCAAAAAATGGGCGCCTTCAAAATGCGAGGCGCAGCAAACGCCATTCTATCGCTTTCTGAAGAGGAACGCCAACGAGGAGTCGTAACCCATTCTTCAGGGAATTTCGCACAAGCAGTATCATTAGCGGCTCAGACCTTAGGTGTGAAGGCATATATTGTGATGCCAGAAAATGCACCACAAGTCAAAAAAAATGCCGTGAAAACCTATGGTGGTGAAATTATTGAATGCGAGGCGACCCCTCAAGCAAGAGAAGCTACAGCCAATCAAATAAAAGAAGATAAAGGCGCAACATTTTTACATCCCTCGAACCAAAAGGAGGTTATTTATGGCAACAGTACAGCAGCCATAGAATTCCTAGAAGAACAACCGAATTTAGAGGTGATGATAACACCAGTTGGTGGTGGTGGACTCATTGCCGGAACAGCATTAGCGGCGCATCATTTTGCTAAAAACTGTAAGGTTATCGGAGCCGAACCCAAAGCGGTTGATGATGCCTATCGGTCGTTGATTTCGGGTCATATTGAAATGAATAGCAGCTTTAACACCGTTGCAGATGGTCTAAGAACGCATTTAGGAGATTGTAATTTTCCCATCATTCAAAAACACGTTGAGAAGATTATTTGTGTTGAAGAAGATGAAATTATAACGGCAATGCAATTAATCTGGGAACGCATGAAGATTATTGTGGAACCCTCAAGTGCCGTGGCTTTAGCAGCCGTATTAAAACATAAAGAAGAATTTAAAAATCAGAATGTCGGCATTATAGTCTCTGGCGGCAATGTAGATGTTAGAAATTTACCATTTTGATTAACGATTGAAGATTTATGATTATTGAACTTAAACAGAATAAAGATGAAACCTAATCAATTAGAAGAACGATTGATTCAATTGTCAATTGAGATTATTCTGTTGTGTAAAACAATAGATAAATCTTTTGCATCAGAACATTTAGCTAAACAATTAATACGTTCGGCAACGTCTTCAGCTTTAAATTATGGAGAAGCTAGAAGTGGAGAATCTACAAGAGATTTTCTTCATAAAATGAAAATTTGCTTAAAAGAATTAAGAGAGTCTTTTATAAACTTAAGAATATTAAAAGGAGCTAATCTTATCAAAGACTTTGAATTTTTAGAAAAAATATTAAAAGAAAATGATGAATTAATTTCAATTTTTGTTGTTAGTATTAAAACAGCTTCAAACAAGTCGAAATCATAAAATATAGATGGAATATCAGGTATGAGTAAAAATCAAAGATCAGAAATCGTTAATCCACAATCTCAAATCAATAGAGTTGGAATAATAGGCTCAGGAACCATGGGGAGCGGCATTGCACAAGTTGCTGCAACTTCGGGTTGCCTAGTGAAATTATACGATACCAATCAAGCAGCTTTAGATAAAGCAAAAAGCGGTTTAGAGAAAATATTAAATCGTTTAATCGAAAAAGGACGCATAGATGCTACTGAAAAAGATAGAATTCAATCTAACATTTCATACGTCAGCAACTTAAAAGATTTAGCAGACTCTAACTTGACTATTGAAGCTATTGTTGAAAATTTAGAGATTAAAAAGAAAGTATTTTCAGAATTAGAAAGTTATGTTGCTGAGGATTGTATTATCGCCTCAAACACGTCTAGTTTATCTATAGCATCTATTGCAGCATCGCTAAAAAAACCAGAACGATGTGTAGGGATTCATTTTTTCAATCCAGCACCTTTAATGAAATTGGTTGAGGTTATTCCTGCCATTCAAACTTCCAAAGCAGTATTAGAAAAGTCGATTCAAACCATCAAGGATTGGAAAAAAGTAGTCGCAGTCGCTAAAGACACACCTGGTTTTATTGTTAACCGTGTAGCAAGACCTTTTTATGGGGAAGCATTACGTATTTACGAAGAAGGAATAGCCGATTTTGCGACCATCGATAACAGTTTAAAAAGCTTAGGTGGTTTCCGAATGGGACCATTTGAATTGATGGATTTTATAGGAAACGATGTCAATTACACCGTAACAGAAACCGTCTTTACCGCTTTTTATTTCGACCCAAGATACAAACCAAGCTTTACTCAGAAACGATTAAGTGAAGCAGGTTATTTAGGACGAAAATCAGGTAAAGGCTTTTATGATTATGATGAAAATGGAAAGCGTGTCATTCAGAACGATAGTGTAGAATCTCATGATGAAAAGTTATTAGAAACCATTTTCAATCGTGTCCTCGTCATGCTCATCAACGAAGCAGCAGATGCCTTATTTTTAAATATCGCTTCCGCGGAAGACATAGACAATGCCATGACCAAAGGCGTTAACTATCCAAAAGGCTTATTAGCTTGGGCAGACGAAAAAGGTATCGATTGGTGTGTGTCTACATTAGATGCATTATATAACGAATATCATGAAGATAGATACCGTTGTAGTCCTTTGTTACGTAAAATGAATAAAGAAAATAAAACGTTTTTTTAATATAACGTCAGTTCGAGTGAAATTGCTTTTTCTGCAATTTTGTATCGAGAACAAGTGAGGCTTCTCGATACAATTTGCTCGAAACTCACAAATCACTCGAAGTGACGAAAGAATACATATGACAGGAGAACAAATCCCACATAAAATGTTAAGGCAAGACGCCTACAGCACCTGGCTAGGCATAGAAATTCTAGAATGTGAAATCGGACGCTGTAAAGTCGGAATGACCATTAGAAAGGAAATGCTAAACAGTATGGGAAAAGCACATGGTGGTATCAGTTATTCATTAGCAGATACAGCTTTCGGATTTGCAGCAAATACACATGGTAAATATGCCGTGTCTATAGAAACAAGTATTAATCATATCGAAGCTTTGGATGAAGGTGATTATATAGTTGCAGAATCTGTAATAGAATCTGTAAAAAATAGATTAGGCTTTAATATTATTGAAGTAAAACGAGGAGAAGAATTAGTGGCACTTTTTAAGGGTGTCGTTTATAGAACTCAAAAAGATTGGGAATAAAATAAAAATATTAAATTATGAAATGGCAAGGTAGAAGAAAAAGCGGGAATCTTGAAGATCAACGTGGAATGGGAAACAAGGGCAAGTTAGCTGCAGGTGGAGGAGTCATTGCTGTTGTCGTTATTCTATTGCAACTTTTTGGAGGTGAAACAGGACAACAATTAGCGCCAATTATAGAGCAAGTAGCCAATAGTCAAACGACACAACAAGTTGAGCAACGAGATCTAACGAGTCAAGAAGTTGAAATGGGTAATTTTATGAACGCAGTCTTGGTAGATACAGAAGATGTTTGGAATCGACTTTTTAGGGAATATAACCTAGGTGATTATAAAGAACCAAAACTTGTTTTATTTACAGATGCCGTAAGTACAGGTTGTGGAAATGCAAGTGCAGCTTCAGGTCCTTTTTATTGTCCAGCAGATCAAAAATTATATATGGATATGTCTTTCTTTGATGAACTAAAAACACGTTTCGGAGCAAAAGGTGGCGATTTTGCCATCGCTTATGTAACAGCGCATGAGGTCGGACATCATATTCAAACCATTCTTGGTACATCTAATAAAGTGAGACAATTACAAAGTCAGACCAACCAAACAGGAGCCAATAAATTATCGGTAGCTCAAGAGTTGCAAGCCGATTTCTATGCTGGTGTTTGGGCACACCACAATAAAGAATATTTACAAGAAGGCGATATAGAAGAAGCGTTAAGTGCAGCCAATGCAGTGGGAGACGATGCCATTCAAAAACGAATGAGCGGAAGTGTCAATTCAGACAGTTTCACACACGGAACATCAGAGCAGCGTATGGAGTGGTTTATGAAAGGCTACAACACTGGCGATATTAGAAATGGAGATACATTTTCGGCCTTATTAAACTAAAAATTTCTGCGAAGGCAGAATTCTCTTAGCAAATAAAAAATGAGTTTGGAATAAGAAACAAGATTGCAAGCAAGTGCGTTAGGGATTACTCATTTATTCTATTTTATTAAATAAGAATTCGTGAGTGTTGCACAATTGTAACGGCATCCTTTTTTACGTCAGTTCGAGTGAAATTGCTTTTTGGCAATTTTGTATCGAGAACAAGTAAAAAAGATATAGTGGATAGCCCGACCTTTAGGTAACGCCAAAATAAATAATTAGGAATTAATAAGATACCTGTTTGGGCAGGCATTAATTATGAAAGAAGCATATATAATAGACGGCATAAGAACAGCAATAGGAAATTACAAAGGCACCTTATCGGCGGTTCGTACAGACGATTTAGGTGCATTAGTCATCAAAGAAATTGTAAAACGAAACCCAAACATTCCAAAAGAAGCATATGATGATGTGATAATGGGTTGTGCAAATCAAGCTGGAGAAGACAATCGTAACGTAGCGCGTATGTCATCTTTATTAGCAGGATTGCCATTTACCGTTCCTGGAGAAACCGTAAACAGATTGTGTAGTTCAGGACTATCGGCAATTATTCACGCAAACAGAGCCATAAAAGCTGGCGATGGCGATGTGTTTATTTCTGGTGGAGTAGAAAACATGACTCGCGGACCCTACGTCATGGCAAAACCATCATCGGCATTTGGAGGTGATTCTAAACTATACGATTCTACTTTTGGATGGCGATTTGTAAATCCGAAAATGCACGAGATGTATGGTACAGATGGTATGGGAATGACTGCCGAAAACCTAGTAGAAAAATATAATATCTCTCGCGAAGACCAAGATAAATTTGCGCTTTGGAGTCAGCAAAAGGCAAGCAAAGCACAAGAAAACGGAAGATTAGCAAAAGAAATTGTAACCGTTGAAATTCCGCAACGTAAAAAAGACCCTATCCTTTTTTCAAAAGATGAGTTTGTAAAACCAACGTCTTCTTTAGAAGTTTTAGGAAAACTAAGAGCAGCCTTTAAAAAAGAAGGCGGAAGCGTAACCGCAGGGAATTCTTCCGGATTAAACGATGGCGCAGCAGCAACCATTATTGCTAGTGAAGATGCCGTGAAAAAATACAATTTAAAACCATTAGCAAAAATTGTAAGTTCTGCAGTGGTTGGTGTCGAACCAAGAATCATGGGAATTGGACCTGTACAAGCCTCTAATAAAGCCTTAGAAAAAGCAGGTTTAACCATGGACGATATGGATATTATCGAGCTTAACGAAGCTTTTGCAGCACAAGCTTTAGCGTGCATTCGCGCTTGGGGATTGGCAGACAACGACCCAAGAATTAACCCCAACGGAGGCGCTATTGCTATTGGTCATCCGCTAGGTGTGACAGGAGCAAGAGTTGCCTATTCAGCAGCTTTAGAATTGCAGACACAGAACAAAAAATACGCTTTAATTACCATGTGTATTGGCGTTGGTCAAGGTTACGCTTGCGTAATAGAAAATGCGAATAAATAGAAAAACTCGACACGGAGTATTGTCTCCTTGAGGGGACTTTAGGGGTGTAAAGAAAATAGGTTTCCGATGTCTCGGGAACGATAAGAAAATAGCTTGGGTTAGTTAATAACGATAGCAAATTAGTGCGTTAGGGATTACTCATTTATTCTATTTTATTAAATAGGAATTCGTGAGTGTTGCACAATTAAAGTGGCATCCTTTTTTACGTCAGTTCGAGTGAAATTGCTTTTTGGCAATTTTGTATCGAGAACAAGTAAAAAAGATATAGCGGAAAGCCCGACCTTTAGGTAACGTCATAAAAGAATAGAAGTCTAATTTAACAGATACCCACTTTCGTGGGCATTAAGATGAAAAAAGTAGAACACATTGTTTCCGTGAAAACGGAAATCTTATCAAATGAAACACTAAGTTTATGAGAAAGATTGAACATTATGTAAACGGACAATGGACCACAGGAAAAGAAGAAGGACAGTCAATTTTTGATGCTGTAACAGGTGAGGAATTTGCAAGTATTGCTGTTGAAGGATTAGATATTCCCGAAATTCTAAATTACGGAAGAACCAAAGGAGGAGAAGTCCTTCGTAAAATGACCTTTCAAGAGCGTGGAAACATGCTTAAAAAATTAGCATTATATCTTACCAAAAGAAAAGACCAGTTTTATGAGCTAAGCTATAGAACAGGAGCAACGCGTGTTGATAGTTGGATAGATATTGAAGGTGGTTTTGGAAACTTATTCGCCAACGCATCCTTACGTAAATTATTCCCTAATCAACCCTATCATGTAGAAGGCGATGCTATCGATTTGTCTCGTGGTGGACGTTTTATGGCGCATCATATTATGGTGCCTAAAAAAGGGGTTGCTGTGCATATTAATGCATTCAACTTCCCAGTTTGGGGAATGTTAGAAAAATGCGCAGTAAACTGGATGGCAGGAGTTCCTGCTGTGGTGTTGCCTGCACCTTCGTCTTCGTATTTAGCAGAAGCCGTTGCAAGAACCATTATAGATTCCGGGATTTTACCCGAAGGGGCTTTACAAATCATAAACGGAACAGTTAAAAATATTCTCGATACTGTAGAGTCTCAAGATGTAGTAACCTTTACAGGTTCTGCACAAACTGGACGATTACTAAAAGCGCATCCAAGATTAATTCAAGAATCGGTACCTTTTACTATGGAAGCCGATTCTTTAAACGCTTCCATTTTAGGAGAAGATGCGGTTCCTGGAACACCAGAATTCGACTTGTTCATCAAAGAAGTTAGAAAGGAAATGACCGTTAAAGCTGGACAAAAATGTACAGCCATTAGACGCATCATTGTTCCTGAGAAATTAGTAGATGACGTACAAACTGCATTAGCAAAACAATTAGATAAAGTAACTATTGGAGACCCAAGATTAAAAGAGGTTAGAATGGGTTCTTTAGTGAGTCGTCAACAAGTACAAGCCGTTCGAGATTCGGTAAACGATTTATCAAAAGAAGCACAAATTGTATATGGTAATTTAAACGAAATTAATACCATTGGAGCAGATGCCAAAAAAGGCGCATTTATGAGTCCGATTGTATTACGAGCAGACCATCCATTTCAAAATACCGTTATTCATGAGCGTGAAGCATTTGGTCCTGTAAGTACCATCATGCCTTATAAAAATCTGGATGAAGCTATAACTTTAGCGCAAATGGGTAAAGGTTCACTAGTGTCTTCCATTGCAACCAACGATGATAAAATTGCTAAAGACTATGTTATAAATGCAGCATCGCATCATGGTAGAATTTTAGTTCTAAATAGAGAAAGTGCAAAGCAAAGTACAGGACATGGTTCGCCATTACCATATTTAGTACATGGTGGTCCAGGACGTGCTGGTGGTGGAGAAGAAATGGGAGGTATGCGTGGAATTAAACATTATTTACAACGTACAGCCATTCAAGGTTCGCCAACAACTATTACTGAAATTACTGGAGTTTACCAACAAAATGCAAAATATAAGGAAGCAGAAAAGCATCCGTTTCAATACCATTGGGAAGATATTCAACCAGGAATGTCTTTAAAAACCCACAAGCGTACCTTAACAGATACGGATATTCAGAATTTTGCCAATTTAACTTGGGATCACTTTTATGCACATACCGATATTACATCTTTAGACGGAAGTATTTTCGAAAAAAGAACAGCGCATGGTTATTTTATAATTTCTGCAGCAGCAGGATTATTTGTGTATCCAAATAAAGGACCTGTAGCAGCTAATTATGGTTTAGATAGTATCCGTTTTTTACGACCTTTATATCATAACGATACTATTTATGTGCGTTTAACCTGTAAAGAAAAAGTAGATAGAGATGTCGCTTCAGCAGAACATCCTAGCGGCATTGTAAAATGGCATGTGGAAGTTTTTGACGCTAATTTTGAAAACCGTCCCGAAAGTCAGAAAACCGAAAAAGATAGTCCGTTAGTAGCTGTTGCAACCATTCTTACGATGGTAGAGAAAAAGCAAGAAACTTTTGTGGAAATGACAGAAGAAAAAATAGAGAAATGTCTTTCTAAATTACAAGAAGATGCAAAACCAAAATGGGGAATTATGACGCCTCAGCATATGATTGAGCATTTAGAATATACTTATAAAATTGCATCTGGAGAAATTCAAGATTTTGAAATTGCAACACCTTCAACCATTTTAGATAAAGTGCATCATAGTTTATATAACTACTATAAATTTCCGAAGAACAGTCAATTTCCACAATTAGAAAAAGATACTTTAGAGCCTTTAAAACATCCTGATTTAGCAACAGCTATTGAGAAGTTTAAGGAACAAAGAAAAAAATATATAGAATATTATAAAGAGCATCCAGAAGCTAGATTGAAAAATTTGGTTTTCGGAGAATTAAACAAATATGAAGCGTACCTTTTAGAGCGAAAGCATTTGAATCATCACTTTGAGCAGTTTGGTCTCTTATAAGGTCAATGCGCACGCGTTGCGCATTCGCTTAAATTGAAACGCAATGTCTAAAAAATATTATACATACATTTTAACTCACGAAAGAAATCACATCTTTTATGTTGGTGTAACAAATAATATAGAACGACGAATGAGTGAACATAAAGCAGCAACTTTTGGAACTCATGTTAGACATTATAACATTAAAAAATTAGTTTATTTTGAAGCGCATTCCGATATACGAATCGCCATCAAAAGAGAAAAGACCATTAAGAAATGGAAAAAAGTTTGGAAGAGAAACCTAATAACGAAAATGAATCCTGAATGGATGTATTTAAGTTTAGGTTGGAATCTTTCTAAATATAATAAGAACAAAGATTAATACGAATGCGCAACACTTGCGCATTGACATACTAAAAATAGATTCCTGCCTTCGCAGGAGTGATAGTAAAAAATAAAAATATGAGAGACCCTTATGTTAAGTTAGAAATAATAAAAGAAGTAGGCTACATCGAATTCTTTCATCCTGCACACAATTCTCTTCCAGGAGATATATTAGCAGAACTAGCACAAACCATTACAGCTGCTGGAGACAACGATGCTATTAAAGTAATCGTTCTTAAAAGTGGAGGCGATAGAACCTTTTGTGCAGGAGCAAGTTTTAATGAACTTATCAATATTAATGACGAAGCTACAGGTAAAGTATTCTTTTCAGGATTCGCAAACGTAATTAATGCCATGCGTAAATGTCCAAAATTCATCATTGGTCGCGTACAAGGAAAAACCGTTGGTGGAGGTGTTGGTTTAGCCGCTGCAACCGATTATTGTATGGCTACTAAATTTGCTTCTATTAAACTTAGCGAACTAAATATTGGTATCGGACCATTTGTTGTCGGACCAGCCATCGAGCGTAAAATGGGATTAAGCGCCATGTCGCAAATCGCCATAGATGCGAATACATTTTATTCACCGGAATTTGCTAAAGACAAAGGTTTATATACTCATGTTTTTGATAGCACTGAAGCTTTAGACGAAGCTGTAAAAACAACAGCAGAACATTTATGTACTTACAATACCGAAGCGATGCTAGAAATGAAAAAAGTATTCTGGAAAGGAACAGACCATTGGGATACTTTATTGGCAGAACGCGCAGCAACTAGTGGACGATTGGTGCTGAGTGATTTTACAAAAGAGAAATTGAAAGGGTTTAAGTAGTGATGAGGTTTGAGCTATGAGTTGAGAGAAGTTTTATTCAAAAACAATTATAATATGGAATTTGAAAGCAAGTATCATTTTAGTTTTGAAAATTTAATTGTCTATCAAAAAGCAATTACTTTTGGAGAAGATATTGATAAGTTAGTAGAAACTTTTCCAAAAAAAAGAAATGTTTAGGTTAACGTCTCAATTTTCACGAGCAGCAGATTCTATAGCAGCAAATATATCTGAAGGTTCGGCAAGTACGGATGCTAATTTTAATAGGTATTTAAAAATGGCTTGGGATAGTAGTCATGAGTGTGTAACATGGAATACAAAAGCCTATTTAAGAGCTTATATTTCTAAAGAAGAATTTGAATCAAACCGTGCTATGTTAACAGAAATAGGAAAAATGATTTCCGCTTTAAGAAGAAAACTGAATTTAAAAAAGTAATCCAACTCACAGCTAATAACTCACAGCTCAAAACTTATGATTTACAGTTTCAAAAAATACACACCAGTCGTACACCAATCCAGTTTCGT
Organism: Winogradskyella arenosi; assembly: GCF_003337305.1. Lineage (GTDB taxonomy): Bacteria > Bacteroidota > Bacteroidia > Flavobacteriales > Flavobacteriaceae > Winogradskyella > Winogradskyella arenosi. The sequence continues at coordinate 1,085,486 of NZ_QPJO01000001.1, forward strand.
ACATCCTTTAGCCGCAGTAACAGGCAATGTCATCATTGGAAAAAATTGCTATGTTGGTCCAGGAGCAGCTATTCGAGGAGATTGGGGACAAATTATTTTAGAAGATGGCGTCAACGTACAAGAAAATTGTACCGTACATATGTTTCCTGGCAAGTCCATCACGTTAAAAGAAAGTGCACATGTTGGTCATGGAGCGATAATTCATGGTGCTAATTTGGGTAAAAATTGCCTTGTTGGTATGAACACGGTAATCATGGATGATGCAGAAATAGGTGATGAATGTATCATTGGAGCCATGTCTTTTGTAAAAGCTGAAACTAAAATTCCATATCGAAGTTTGGTTGTAGGAAATCCTGCAAAAATCATCCGTGGTGTTACCGACGAAATGATAGCATGGAAAACAAAAGGCACACAATTATATCAGCAATTACCTTCAGATTGTCATGAATCTCTAAAGGAAGTAGAACCACTTCGTGAAGTTCCTGAAAACATGAAAGTTCAAGATGAGGTGTATAAAACGCTTCGTGAAACGTTTAAGAAATAGCATCACGTCACTTCGAGTGATTCCGATTTTTTATCGGAATTGTATCGAGAAGCGGTAATTTAATATTCAAAAATAAAGACTGTTAGGTTTTGAAAGCTTCCAAGACTACAACACCTGACTCAAATCAATAGCATTAGTTGCCTTACTGGTAGACATCGCAATCAAACTTTGTACATTGCCCAAATAAGGAAGTAAGGTTAGTTTCGAAATAATAAAAGTCTCATAAGCTTCAATATCTTCAACCACCAATTTTAGGAGATAATCAAAATTACCACTCACCCTGTGACACTCTACAACCTCTGGAAAACCATTGATTTCTTTTACAAATTTTTCCAAGTAACTTCGGGTATGCCCTTGTAAGGTAATCCCGATAAAAACGGTCAATTTTAATCCAATTTTCTTAGGGTTTAAAACCGCCACATATTTTTCAATATAACCTTCTTTTTCCAATTTTTTAATGCGTTCAAATATTGGTGAAGTACTCATACCGAGTTCTTCAGCAATACTTTTCGTCGTTCTATTGCTGTCTTTTTGAAGGATATCTAAGAGTTGCGTGTCTATTTTATCGAGCGTATGCGGCATGAGGAAATTATTTGGTTTACAGGGTAAATTTAAGAATTAAAAGTTATATTTTCTGTAGTTATATTATTTTAAAGAATATAATCCTTTTTAAAGTGATAAATATAGATTTTAACAATTGTTAATAAGGGTATGTATTATCTTTAATTCTTGAATTATAAATTTATATAGCCTAATGACTTTTGAATTAAAAATGCCTAAAATGGGCGAAAGTATAACCGAAGGTACCCTCATCAATTGGTTAATTGCTGAAGGGGAAACCTTTGAAGAAGGCGATATTATTCTAGAAGTCGCTACAGATAAAGTCGATAACGAAGTCCCTGCACCAGCCTCTGGTACATTAGTAAAAACTTTATTCCAAGCTAAAGATGTGGTGCCTGTTGGAGAAGTTTTGGCAATTCTTGAAATATCAGAGGAAAAGAAATCGAATTCGAATATGAACTCGAAAGCAGAGACTAAAGCTGTCAGTTCGGGCGCAGTTGAGAACAAAGCCAATAAAAAAAGACCAAAACCAGTTCCGCAAACTTCAACGTCTTTTTCAACTTCAAACACCAACACTTTCTTTTCACCATTAATCATTAAAATAGCAAAAGAACACCACATAAGTTTTGAAGAATTAGCCCGAATTCCTGCCACAGGTCACGAAGGTAGACTACGCAAAAGCGATGTATTCAACTATATAGAAGACGGTAGACCGTACAAATTCGCACAACCAGTTGCCGAAAAAGACCCAACAGCCTATCGCATTCCACAATTACAATTCGATAAGGGCAAAGGCAAAGTCATTGAAATGGATCGCATGCGTCAAATGATTGCCGATCATATGGTGTATTCTAAACACACCTCACCTCATGTGACCGCTTATGTAGAAGCAGATTTAACCAATATGGTCAATTGGCGTAATGCCAACAAAGTGGCCTTTCAAGAAAAGTATGGCGAACGCTTAACCTTTACGCCGTTATTTGTAGAGGCTGTTGCTAAAGCTGTAAAAGATTTTCCTAACATCAATGCCTCGGTAGATGGGAATAATATTATTGTAAAAGAAGACATCAATATTGGAATGGCAACGGCATTACCAAGTGGAAACTTAATTGTTCCTGTGGTAAAAAATGCAGATACTAAAGATTTAAAAACGATTGCTAGTAACGTCAATGAATTAGCAGGAAAAGCAAGAGAAAATAAATTAGCGGGAGACGATATTAAAGGAAGCACCTTCACCATTTCAAACGTAGGCACCTTTGGTAGTGTAATGGGAACGCCAATCATCAACCAACCCGAAGTGGCCATTTTAGCTTTAGGAATCATAAAGAAACGACCAGAAGTTATCGAAACCGAAAATGGCGACGAAATCGCTATTCGTAGTATGATGTATTTATCATTATCATTCGACCACAGAGTTGTTGATGGCTTTTTAGGCGGAAGCTTCGTAAGACGCGTCGCTGATTATTTCGAACAGTTTGATGTAAACCGAGAAATATAAGATGTATCGTCACTTCGAGTGATTCCGATTTTTTCATCGGAATTGTATCGAGAAGCACATGATAAACTTCGCGATATAAAATTGTAAAAAAAACAATTCCACTCGAATCAATAAAATTTAAATAATACTGGTATTCCGCGTGTATTACGGAATCAAAAAAAATCAAATTAATAAAATAGATTCCTGCTTCTGCAAGAATGATATAGATTATGAAACACAACATTTCAATCACAAAAGTAACCGAATCACAAGTTAAAAACTTAGACTTCAGTAATATACCGTTAGGAACCACATTCACCGATCACATGTTTATTTGCGATTATGATAATGGCGAATGGGTAAACCCAAGGATTGTGCCTATGGGACCAATACCAACACATCCAGCAGCTATGGCCTTGCATTACGGACAAGCTATTTTTGAAGGGATGAAGGCTACCGTAGATGAAGAAGGAAATCCAATGTTGTTCAGAGCCGATAAGAATGCGGCACGATTAAATACTAGTGCAGACCGTATGGGAATGCCCCATTTTCCGGAAGATTTATTTGTCGAGGGTTTAAAACAGTTGGTCGATTTAGAGCGTCAGTGGATTCCCCCAACAGACGGAAGTGCACTTTATTTACGACCTTTTATGTATGCCGATGAGCCTTTTATTGGGATGCGTGCCGCCACCCATTATAAGTTTATAATCATGGCCTCACCAGCAGGACCTTTTTTTAGTAAGCGTATTAAATTATGGGCAGAAAAGCAGTATATCCGTGCCGTCAATGGTGGTACAGGTGAAGCTAAAGCAGCTGGAAATTATGCGGCGGCCATACGTCCAACAGAATTAGCAAAAGCGAAAGGTTTTGACCAAGTTTTATGGTTAGATGCTGTGGAGCATAAGTACATTCAAGAAGTTGGGACCATGAATATTTTCTTTAAAATTGACGGTAAATTTATAACCCCAAAGCGCGATGGTTCCATTTTAGACGGGATTACGCGTATGAGTGTTATTACCATTTTAAGAGATAAAGGTTACGAGGTTACAGAACGCGCCATTACGCTCGATGAGATTCAAGAAGCAGCCGAAAATAACACCTTAGAAGAAGCCTTCGGAACCGGTACAGCAGTCGGGATTGCCTATATTCAAGATATCGGTGTGGGTGAAACTATCATTCATGTGTCTGATGAGAGTCCGGTAGGATTAGAGATAAATGAAACTTTAAACGCCATTAAAACTGGAAAGATTGAAGATAAATTTAATTGGGTTACTAAAGTAGAAAGTGTTTTAGTTTAAAATAATTTGGGCGTTACCACAAGGGTCGCGCTTTCCGTTATATCTTTTTTGCTTTTAAGGGCAAAAAAGGATGCCACATCAATCGCTAACGCGGAAGTAACGGTCCAGCAGTAAATAACGTCACTTCGAGTGATTTGTGAAGCATGAGCAAATTGTATCGAGAAGCTAATCAAAAAGTTCTCGATACAAAATTGCAGAAAAAGCAATTTCACTCGAACTGACGAGAAGTTGTCATTCTAGCTAGGACTGGCGGCCAGAATAGAAGAATAAGTATAATTAAAGGGATTCCCACTGTCATGGGAAATGAATATGAAAAAAGAAACACTAAGAAAAGGATTTTCAAAACTCTGCACAGCAAAAGCGATGGCAGAATTATACGAAGCTAATTTTAAACAAGTTTCAAAATATGTGCATGCCACATCCAGAGGTCACGAAGCTATTCAAATCGCTTTAGGAATGCAATTACTACCTCAAGATTATGCGTTTCCGTATTATAGAGATGATGCCATGTTATTATCGTTCGGCTTAGAACCATACGATTTAATGTTGCAATTATTGGCCAAAAAAGACGATCCTTTTTCTGGTGGACGCACCTATTATTCACACCCAAGTTTAAAGGATGCCGATAAGCCTAAAATTCCACATCAATCTTCGGCAACAGGTATGCAGGCTATTCCTGCAACAGGAGTGGCGATGGGGATGCAGTACAAAGAATTACAAGGTTTAGATGATGAAAACCTAAAAGACTTGCCATTTGTCGTGTGTTCTCTAGGCGACGCTTCCGTAACCGAAGGCGAAATTGCAGAAGCATTGCAAATGGCTGCATTAAAACAAATGCCAATTTTGTATTTGGTACAAGACAACGGTTGGGATATTTCTGCAAACGCCGCAGAAACAAGAGCACAAAGTGCTTTTGAATATGCACAAGGTTTTAAAGGCCTTGAAGCGATTTCTATAGATGGCGCTAATTTTATAGAAAGCTATGAAGCTTTAGAAAACGTAATAGAAACCATTCGTAAAGAACGCAGACCATTTTTAGTACACGCTAAAGTGCCTTTACTAAACCATCATACATCAGGTGTAAGAATGGAATGGTATCGTGACGATTTAGACGAAGCACGTTCTCGTGATCCTTATCCTGTAATTAAACAGCAATTATTAGACGCTGGTTTTTTGGAGGGTGAGGTCAAAGAGATTGAGACCTCCGCCTACGCGGAAGTACAATCCGATTTCGAAAAAGCCTTACAGGCCGAAGACCCAAAACCGGAAGATTTATTTACTAACGATTTTGTACCAACACCCATAACCGAAGAACAAGGTACACGCGCACCAGAAGGTGTCGAAAAAGTAGTCATGGTAGATTGTGCTTTATTCGCGGTAGAAGAACTGATGAAAAAGCATAAAGAATGCTTATTATACGGACAAGATGTCGGTGGACGTCTAGGAGGCGTTTTTAGAGAAGCAGCAACTTTGGCACAAAAATTTGGTGACGACCGCGTTTTTAATACACCCATACAAGAAGCGTTTATTGTTGGTTCAACGGTGGGGATGAGTGCAGTAGGATTAAAGCCTATTGTTGAGGTGCAATTTGCCGATTATATTTGGCCTGGCTTAAACCAGCTATTTACCGAAGTGAGTAGAAGTTGCTATTTGTCTAACGGAAAATGGCCAGTGTCTATGATTTTACGTGTGCCAATTGGTGCGTATGGAAGTGGCGGACCTTACCATTCATCTTCTGTAGAATCTGTGATTACCAATATTAGAGGTATTAAAATTGCTTACCCAAGTAATGGAGCCGATTTAAAAGGTTTAATGAAAGCAGCTTATTACGATCCCAATCCGGTGGTGATTTTAGAACACAAAGGTTTGTATTGGTCTAAAGTACCAGGTACCCAAGGCGCAACCTCTGTAGAGCCAAGTGAAGATTATGTCTTACCTTTTGGAAAAGCATGGGTGTTACAAGAAATTTGGAAGCAAGAAAATGTAGAAACCTTAACCATTGTGACTTATGGTATGGGCGTACATTGGGCAATGAATGCTTGTGAAGAATTAGGCATGAAAGACCAAATTGAAGTCATCGATTTACGTACCTTATTTCCTTTAGACGAAGACACGATTATGACATCGGTAAAGAAAACAGGAAAGTGTTTAGTGGTGACAGAAGAACCTTCTAATAATAGTTTTGCTAGGGCCTTATCAGGGAAAATTCAAGAAGAATGCTTTAAGTATTTAGACGCGCCAGTGATGACAATAGGTAGTGAGAATATGCCAGCCATTCCATTGAATTCTACTTTAGAACAAACCATGATTCCTTCAACAGAAAAAGTTAAAGCTAAAATTGAAACTTTGCTGAATTATTAATTGTCAATAGTATAACGACTTTTAATTAAGAGATGTTAAAGGGCTTCATCACTGTGATCTACAATGATGAAGCCCTTTTGTAGAGCCTTAAATGATTAGAATGGTTACGGTCATAGCGGGACCTAGAATTGGGGTTTTCAAAAACCGACGATTTTAAAAATTAACTAAAAAGCATTTTAAAGTCCTAAATAATCTTCTATATTTGGAGTGTAAACTTTAGGAGTAGCTATTAAATTAGTTTGAGAAACATCCTTAGAACCTGATTTGGTTAATACCAACGTAGGAAAAAGTTATGTTCGATCTTATATCGAGATACTACCATTTTGGTTTACAGTAATATTTTATAAATATGATTGCTATAAAAGTAAACCAAGAAGTCCACCACATTTTAGAAAACACCACCTTACAAGCCTTTGTTGAAAATTTAAAAATTCAAACAAACGGAATCGCTATTGCTATAAATAATGCTGTAGTGAGAAAAACAGATTGGTCTTCAAGATTACTTCAGAATAACGATGATATTTTAATTATAAAATCTACTCAAGGAGGATGATTTTTATTTTAAAAAGAAACCACTTATCAAATGAAGAACAAAGACACTGCACCAAAACAAAACGGTATTACAAGACAGCCGTTTCCGAATTCTAAGAAAATCTATGTGAGCGGAAAAATTTATCCGCAAATTAAAGTGGCCATGCGCGAGATTAGCTTAAGCGATACGGTAGATGCCATGACCAAAAAGAAAACCTCAAATGAACCGGTTACGGTTTATGATACCTCCGGACCGTACACAGATCCTAACAAAACCATAGATGTACACAGCGGTATAGAGCGCATCCGTGAACCGTGGATTAAAGAGCGTGGGGATGTAGAAGAATTAGACTCCTTTTCTTCTCAGTATTGCAATGAGCGTTTAAATGATGCGAGCTTAGATCATATGCGTTTTAAGCTTCTAAAAAAACCATTACGTGCCAAAAAAGGTAAGAATGTAACGCAGTTGCATTACGCCAAACAAGGGATTATCACACCAGAAATGGAATACATCGCTATTCGTGAAAACCAGCGTATCGATGAAATGACCGAAATACGTAAGCAACATAAAGGGGAACATTTTGGAGCGGCTATTCCGGCAAAAATAACACCAGAATTTGTTCGGGAGGAAGTCGCAAGAGGTCGTGCTGTAATTCCATCAAATATTAATCACCCCGAAGCAGAACCTATGATTTTAGGTCGTAATTTCTTGGTGAAAATAAACGCGAATATTGGTAATTCTGCCGTCACCTCGTCTATTGAAGAGGAAGTAGAAAAAGCTGTTTGGGCCTGCCGTTGGGGGGCTGATAATATTATGGATTTATCTACTGGAGAAAATATTCATGAAACACGCGAGTGGATTATCCGTAACTCACCTGTCCCAGTAGGAACCGTACCTATTTACCAAGCTTTAGAAAAAGTAAACGGAGTTGCAGAAGATTTAACTTGGGAAATTTTCCGTGATACCCTAATCGAGCAAGCCGAACAAGGTGTGGATTACTTTACCATTCACGCAGGAGTTTTGTTACGTTATGTGCCAATGACCGCGAATCGTGTTACCGGGATTGTATCTCGTGGGGGTTCCATTATGGCGAAATGGTGTTTGGCACATCATAAAGAAAGTTTCTTATATACCCATTTTGAAGATATTTGCGAAATCTTAAAATCTTATGATGTGGCATTTTCTTTAGGAGATGGTTTACGTCCAGGTTCTGTGGCCGATGCTAATGACGAAGCCCAATTTGCAGAATTAGAAACCTTAGGAGAATTAACGCAGATTGCGCGTAAACACGAGGTACAGTGTTTTATAGAAGGTCCAGGTCACGTGCCAATGCATATGATAAAAGAAAACATGGAAAAACAAATTGAAGTTTGTGATGAGGCGCCTTTTTACACTTTAGGGCCTTTAACCACAGATATTGCTCCGGGTTACGATCATATTACATCGGGAATTGGTGCTGCCATGATTGGTTGGTACGGTTGCGCTATGTTGTGCTACGTGACTCCAAAAGAGCATTTAGGTTTGCCTAATAAAGAGGATGTTCGTGTAGGTGTGGTGACTTATAAATTGGCAGCGCATGCGGCCGATTTGGCTAAAGGTCATCCCGGAGCGCAACATAGAGACAACGCCTTGAGTATGGCGCGTTTTGAATTCCGTTGGGAAGATCAGTTCAACTTAGGTTTAGATCCCGAACGTGCACGTGAGTATCATGATGAAACTCTACCGGCAGCAGGAGCTAAAATTGCGCATTTCTGTTCTATGTGTGGTCCAAAATTCTGTTCCATGAAAATCTCTCAAGAGGTACGTGATTTTGCGGCTGTTAACAATATTGTGGATAACGAGGTTATTGCAAAAGGAATGGAGGAGAAATCTAAAGAGTTTAAAGAAAAAGGATCTGAAGTCTATTTGTAAAATGATTAGGACGTTCCCGCGCTTATAGAAAAAGCGTGGGTGACTTTCCTTGGTAGCACGACGTTGTTATTGGTGCTTTTAATAATAGAAATTATGATAATTCTTATTGCTCCAGAAAATGACATTCCCAATGAGATTGAAATGTTACATCAATTGTTTCAAGAAGGATTAGCCTGCTATCATTTACGAAAACCGGGTAAAAACGACAACCAATTGTTGTCGTATTTAAATGATATTGATAGTGCTTACCACAATAGAATTGTGGTGCATCAATGTCATGAACTTATTAACGATTTTAATTTAAAAGGCATTCATTTTAAAGAACAAACAAGAAAAAATCATGGAGATCATCTCGATGCTTATTTAAAAAATTTAAACCTATTGCATAAAACAATCAGCGCTTCATTTCATGACCCGGAAGATTTAGAGACTTGCCCTTTTCAATTTGATTACCATCTGTTAAGTCCTGTTTTTTCATCCATTTCTAAAGAAGGGTATAAGGGAAGGGGTTTTGATGTTGAGGCTATAAATAAAACCATCATAGGTCTTGGAGGTATCGTTCCAGAAACCATAGCTCCAACTTTAAAATTAGGTTATATGGGGATTGCGGTTTTAGGTGGTGTTTGGAATTCAAAACAGCCCTTAGAGCGTTTCAAACAGATAAAAGAAACCTATCAAAATAACACCAAGACATAAAAGGAATTAGTAACCGATTAAGGTTTAAAACGAAAACAGTTGAATCAAAAACAATACATTTTAACAATAGCAGGTTTAGACCCATCGAGTGGTGCCGGAATTACTTCAGATATTAAAACCTTTGAAGCCCATGGTCTGTACGGTTTATCCGTTTGTACCGCCATTACGGTCCAGAATGATATCGAATTCAAAGATTGTATTTGGGTTGAAAAAGAAACTATTTTAAATCAGATAGCACTCTTGTTTCAACGGTTTAGCATTACTGCGGTAAAAATAGGAATCATTGAATCTTGGTCTGTTTTAAGGGAGGTTGTTACGAGCTTAAAAACCTACAATCCTAGTATCAAAATTATATTAGATCCGGTGTTGAAAGCGAGTGCAGGCTTTAGTTTTCATAATGATCAAGATTTAGAAGTTTTAGAAGAGGTTTTAAAAAACTGTGATTTTATCACGCCAAATTACGAGGAGATTCGAGCTTTATTTCCGGAGAAATCTATTGAAGCGACCATCGAATTTATTTCAGAGCGAACCAATATCTATTTGAAAGGAGGTCATAGAACCGATAAACAAGGATGGGATGAGGTTTATTACAGTAAAATCGTAAAACTTAATATTCCGCCTTTCGCCGAATCGGTCTATCAAAAACATGGAAGCGGTTGTGTTTTATCGGCAGCATTAGTTTCAAATATACTTCAAGAACGTCCTATAGAGGAGGCTTGTAAAAATGTAAAATGGTATACCGAACAGTTTTTAAATTCAAACCAATCCTTGCTAGGAACACATAAATACACAGATAATGCTTAGTAAATTACATTATATCTCTCAGGGAGAAACCCCAAAAGATCATTTAGAACACATACAAAAAGCATGTGAACACGGTGCAGAATGGGTACAACTTCGTTTAAAAGAATTGCCAACGGAAAGCATTTTAGAAACCGCTAAAATAGCTAAAGACATGACGCGGAAATTTAAAGTAAAACTTATTATAAACGATCATTATAAAATAGCGAAAGCGGTGGATGCCGATGGTGTGCATTTAGGAAAAACAGACACATGTCCGTTAATTGCAAGAGCTTATTTAGGAAATGATTTTATCATAGGAGGAACGGCCAATACTTTAGAGGATTGTAGAACCTTAGTGAAAAAGAATGTCGATTATATGGGCGTTGGGCCATTCCGATTTACGGAAACAAAAAAGAATTTAAGTCCCATTTTAGGCATTGAAGGGTATAAGGAGCTTCTCACTAATTTAAATGAGACGACGCCTATAATTGCTATTGGAGGTATTGGTTTAGAAGATGTGTCGGGCCTTCTTAAAACGGGTATTTATGGCGTAGCTGTTTCGGGGAGCATTACCAAGGATATGACCTGCATTTCTAAATTTAAAGCGCTGTTAAACTAAGTCATACATTAAGTAAGCCCCATTTCAAGTAAAGCTCAAAATTTATACGATACCCATAGTAGTAAGGGCTGATTAGGGCATAATTATGAATCCGAATTCAAAAAAGGGTGTCGGAATTCAGAACTAAAAATAAAATGAATAAGAGATTAAAAATAGCAGATAAAGAATTTACCTCACGATTGTTTACAGGAACAGGGAAATTTAGCACTTCAGGCTTAATGAAGGATGCCTTATTGGCGTCTGAAAGTGAACTTGTAACGGTGGCTTTAAAACGGGTGGATGTTCAAAATAAAGACGATGATATTTTAACCCATTTAAAACAACCTCATATCAATTTATTACCCAATACCTCTGGGGTTAGAACCGCTAAGGAAGCCATTTTTGCGGCAGAATTATCGAGAGAAGCTTTAGGAACCCATTGGGTGAAATTAGAAATTCATCCTGACCCTAGATACTTATTACCCGATCCTATAGAAACGCTAAAAGCCGCAGAAGCTTTAGTGAAATTAGGATTTGTTGTGATGCCGTATATTCATGCAGATCCGGTGTTATGTAAACGTTTAGAAGATGTGGGGACGCAATGTGTTATGCCTTTAGGCGCGCCTATAGGTAGTAATAAAGGTTTAAAAACACAAGACTTTTTAGAGATTATTATAGAACAGTCTAATGTGCCAGTGATTGTAGATGCGGGTATTGGGGCGCCCTCGCATGCGGCTTATGCGATGGAATTAGGAGCCGATGCCGTTTTGGTCAACACCGCAATTGCTGTGTCTCAAGATCCAGTGGCTATGGCAAAAGCTTTTAAAATGGCCGTGGAAGCAGGGCGTATGGCTTACGAAGCTAAACTAGCTCCGATTCAAAATAAAGCAGAGGCTAGTAGTCCTCTAACAAGTTTCTTAAACTAAAATTATGGCTCATTTTAAAACACTTTTTGATACCTATAATTGGGATAATACCCTAGAAAGTATCTTTAGTAAAACTACAGCTGAGGTAGAAAGTGCCTTGGCAAAAGAAAAGCTAGATTTAGAAGATTTTAAAGCCTTAATTTCTCCGGCTGCTCAGCCCTTTTTAGAGCAAATGGCACAGAAAAGTCGTAGGTTAACTAAAAAACGATTTGGTAATACCATACAAATGTATGCCCCAATGTACTTAAGTAATGAGTGCCAAAATATATGTACCTATTGTGGGTTTAGTATGACCAATAAAATACCTAGGCGCACGTTGACGGATGCTGAAATTTTAAAAGAAGTCGCGTTTCTAAAAGCCAAAGGCTATGATCATATTTTGTTGGTAACTGGGGAAGCTAATAGAACGGTTGGCGTGGAGTATATTAAGAATGCAATAGCATTAATTCGTGATCAATTTTCTAATATTACTATAGAAGTGCAGCCTTTAGATCAGGAGGATTATGAGTTGTTAATAGAACATGGATTGTATGCGGTTTTAGTGTACCAAGAAACCTATCATAGAGACGAATATAAAAAACATCATCCTAAAGGAAAGAAATCTAATTTTAATTATCGTTTAGATACGCCAGATCGGTTAGGAAAAGCGGGAATTCATAAAATAGGTTTAGGCGCTTTGTTTGGTTTGGAAGATTGGCGTGCCGATAGCTTTTTTACCGCCTTACATTTAAAATATTTACAGAGAACCTATTGGAAGACAAAGTACTCTATTTCCTTTCCGAGATTACGACCGCATTCAGGTGGTTTAGACCCCAAAGTGGAAATGACGGATAAGGATTTGGTGCAGTTAATTTGTGCTTTTCGTCTTCTCGATGAGGATGTAGAGTTGTCTTTATCTACACGGGAAAATGAAATATTTAGGAACAATGTGGTTCAATTGGGGGCGACTTCCATTAGTGCCGAATCTAAAACAAACCCTGGAGGTTATACGGTAGAACCTCAGTCGTTAGAGCAGTTTGAAATTTCAGATGAACGCAGTACGGAAGCCATTGTTAACATGTTAAAAAATCAAGGCTTGGAAGTTGTTTGGAAAGATTGGGAACACTTTGAAAACATATAATGATCATGACGCTTAGTAGTGACGAACAAAAACAATACAACCGCCATCTTATTCTGAAAGAAATTGGGGAATCCGGGCAATTAAAACTTAAACAAGCTAAGGTTTTAGTTATTGGAGCGGGTGGTTTAGGCTGTCCGGTATTACAATATCTAACGGCTGCTGGTGTAGGCACCATTGGGATTATAGACCATGATGTTGTTGATCAAAGTAATTTACAACGTCAAATTCTATATACCATGGAGGATATTGGATGCTCCAAAGCAGGAACTGCAGCTAAACGTTTATCGAAATTAAATCCCTTTGTACACTTTAATACCTATGCCAAAAAACTTAGTATTGGCAATGCCTTGTCCTTATGTGGTGAATATGATATTATCGTAGACGGAAGTGATAATTTTGCTACACGTTATTTAGTCAATGATGCGGCAGTGCTAACCAATAAACCCTTGGTCTACGGCGCTATTTTTAAGTTTGAAGGGCAGGTGAGTGTCTTTAATTATTTAGGAAGTGCTACTTACAGGTGTTTATACCCAACGCCACCGAAACCGGAAGATTCGCCTAACTGTTCAGAGATAGGGGTCTTAGGGGTGCTACCAGGGATTATAGGAAGTTTACAGGCTAATGAAGTCCTTAAAATGATTACAGGACTAGGTACGGTAATGACCAATAAATTGTTGCTGTTTGATGCCTTAAGTATGCAGCAGCAGGTTTTAAATTTTGAAAAAGATACGACTATACGTATTACGGATTTAAAGCAAGATTATGAGGGGTTCTGCGGAATTGTCCCGGTACAGCATATCACGTATGGTGAATTAGAAAAAAACCGAGCACACTATAACGTATTAGATGTAAGAGAAGATGCTGAAAGAGAAGTACACCATATAGGTGGGCAACATATTCCTTTAGGCGATTTGCCACAACGGTATCAAGATATTAATACAGCTTTGCCCGTGGTGGTGTATTGTAAAACCGGAAAGCGAAGTGGTGTTGCCATTTCATATTTAAAAGATCGACTTAAAGATGCTGTCTTTTATAATCTACAGAATGGCCTGCCGTTGTAAATGAAAATGCTGTATGGTCTTTAAGCCAAAGCATAAAAAAAGCCTATCTAAAATAGATAGGCTTTTATTCTTAAAAAGATTGTAAGATATATGCTTAGATAACTTTTACGTTAACTGCGTTTAAACCCTTTTTTCCTTCAGCTAAATCGAATTCTACATTATCACCTTCTCTAATCTCATCGACTAAACCAGAAATATGTACAAAATGCTCTTTATTGTTTCCTTCTTCTGTTATGAATCCAAAACCTTTAGAGTCATTAAAAAATTTTACTGTACCAGTATTCATATTAAAATATATTAAATTAAGGCTCAAAGGTAGTGTAATTAATTGAAATTCAATTATTTTAATAGGTTTATTTTAAATTTGCAGAACCTGCACTCTAGCCTATTTAAAGGCGGTTTTAATCTTAAACGTTATATTCAGATAAGGGTTTTGTAAATTTTTCTGGGTTAGCTGCTAAATGATAACGCGGATCATCAATAGCTTCAACAATAACATCTTTGAATTTAGGATTGGCTTTATAGAGTAATATTTTACAATCTTCACTCAAGTGTTTTAATCGAATGGTTTTACCTTCAGCCTGATATTTTTCAACAATAATAAAGATGGCTTCAATAGCCGAGTGGTCGGAAACACGCGCTTCAACAAAATCGATCTCTACATTATCGGGATCATTTTTAATATCAAATTTCTCGTTAAACGCAGTAATACTTCCGAAGAATAAAGGACCCCAGATTTCATAGGTTTTAGTGCCATCATTTTGAATACGTTTACGCGCTCTAATCTTTTTAGCATTTTCCCAAGCGAAGGCTAATGCCGAGATAATAACCCCAACGAAAACAGCAATGGCTAAATCGAAAATTACAGTAACCACGGATACAATGACTAACACTACAGCATCTGAAACCGGTATTTTTTTCATGATACGGAAACTAGACCAAGCAAAAGTTTCAATCACCATCATAAACATCACCCCAACTAGGGCGGCAATAGGGACTTGTTCAATATATTTATCCGCAAATAAAATAAATGTTAGAAGTGTCACGGCCATCATAACACCAGATAAACGGCCTCGGCCACCAGCGTTGATGTTAATAACAGTTTGTCCAATCATTCCACAACCACCAGTACCACCAAAAATACCACTAACCATGTTTCCTGCGCCTTGAGCCACACACTCTCTGTTTCCATCACCTCTTGTATCGGTAAGTTCGTCTACAAGATTCATGGTCATTAAGGTTTCAATAAGTCCTACAGAAGCCGCTAAAAAAGCATAAGGAGCAATAAATTTTAAGGTATCTAAATTGAATGGAAGGTGGCTCCAAAGTTCTCCTAGGTTAAGTTTGCTAGATAATTCATCAAAACCATTTAAACCAGCACCTCCACCATCTCTAATGAAATCACCAACATTAATGGATTCTAAACCACCAAAAATTGAAATTAAGGTCACAATTAAAATAGCGGTTAATGCCGCTGGCATTTTCTTAGTAAGTCGTGGTAGACCCCAAATAATAAGCATCGTTAAGAGTACTAAGCCTATCATAATATATAATTTTTTACCCTGCATCGTTGATTTTACAACCCCGCTGTCTTTTACAGAATAAAAACCATTGTCTTCATAATTAAACACCACTTTTTTAGTGTTTACATCGTAGACTTGATGGTCTGAAATGATAAACACCGCTTCGCCGGTAGTACTATTTTTTACAGTTTGGCCGTCAATAGAGAATAACTGTGTGTCTGAAATTAAATCGTTTACACTGTTGTTGTTAACATTATAAATTAATTCTTGAGACTCGGTCTGGCGCATGTTCTGACCAAAGAGGTCTTTGGTATTTTCTTTAAACATACCTAACTGTGCCATAAAGATGACGATAGCTAAACCGTTAACAAAACCTAGCATTACGGGATGCGGAATTAAGCGTACAAATTTACCAAGCTTAAAAACACCGGCTAATATTTGAATTATTCCCATAAGGACAACGGCGGCAAGGAGGTAGAAATAACCCATGTTTTCCACAGGCGAATCAAATAATAAGCCTTTCGCATGTCCTTCTTGAATCATATGAACAAAAATAACAGCAACGGCTCCAGCGGCTCCAGAGATTAATCCAGGTCTTCCACCAAAAAGTGCAGAAATCATACCGATGATAAAGGCACCAAAAAGGGCCACAATAGGGCTTATTTGCGCCACAAAGGCGAAGGCAACCACCTCAGGAATCATTGCTAAAGATACCGTGATACCCGCTAGAATATCGTTTTTAGGGTTTTTGGTGAAGGTTTTCAGGGTGTTTTGACCGAACATAATTTTTGCTTTTAAAAGTCGGCAAAGGTAGACTTTTTGAATTTAATCTAAAATAACTGATGTCTTCAAATAAAAAAAGCATTGGATGGTTCCAATGCTTTATTTAAAAATAGTGTGTATCATTACTGTTTGTCTGGAGGGAAAAGGAGCATCATTTCTGAGACAAACTCTTTAATCCGTGCTTCCTTCTTTTCCATATTTCTGGTTTCAAGAGACCCTGTTCCAGAGCCTTGCCAGATTAATTCCTTTTTATCGGCGTCTATAAGATCTATAAAAAGCATGCCTTCCGTAGTTGTAGAAACTTGGTTGTTGTTCCAACCGGTACGCCAGCCCCAACCGCCATAACCACCCCAGCCCCAAGCTCCACGGCCCCAAGCGTTGTTGTAGATATCTACACGTTGGTTAGATTTGGTAAAAATACTAACAAGCATATCTGGATTTTGAGATTTGGTATACCCCTTTGCCATGAGTTCTGCTTCAATGGCTCTTAAGATGCGGCGTTTATCAATATCATTTATTTCGGCCTTATCAATACCCGGTTTAAAAAAAGCAAAGGTCTTATAATTATCAAAATTAGCTTCTCGGTCGTAGTCTGCAGCCACTTTAACGGAGCTACACGAGGCTAATCCTATGAATAAAAGAAACATTGGAGTGAATTTGAGTAGTTTTTTCATAATGGGTTTGAATTTAATTATACTTAATTTAAGAGTCCATCATCAACGAAATTAGGCAAAGTAACTTTTAAGTTTGGTTCAATCTCCATGGCGCGTTTTATTGCAAAAACAGCCCCTTCATTTCTAGCCCAACTTCGTCTAGAAATTCCGTTATTAACGTCCCAAAACAGCATTTGTTTTAATTTTTTTGATGCTTCCATAGTACCATCAAGAACCATACCAAAACCTCCATTAATGACCTCGCCCCAGCCTACACCACCACCGTTGTGAATACTCACCCAAGTCGCACCTCTAAAACTATCGCCTATCACATTTTGAATGGCCATATCTGCTGTAAAACGCGAGCCATCATAAATGTTACTGGTTTCGCGATAAGGAGAGTCGGTTCCTGAGACATCGTGGTGATCACGACCCAAAATAACCATGCCTATTTCACCTTTTTCAATTGCATCGTTAAAGGCTTGTGCAATTTTCATACGTCCCTCGGCATCAGCATAGAGAATTCTAGCTTGTGAGCCTACGACGAGTTTATTTTCCTGAGCGCCTTTAATCCACTGAATATTATCAGCCATTTGTTGCTGAATTTCTTCAGGTGAATTTTTCTTAATCTCTTCTAAAACGGCACAAGCAATAGCATCTGTTTTGGCTAGATCTTCTGGTTTTCCTGAAGCACATACCCAACGGAAGGGTCCAAAACCGTAATCAAAACACATTGGGCCCATAATATCTTGAACATAGCTTGGGTATTTAAAATCAATACCATTTTCAGCCATGATATCTGCACCTGCGCGTGAAGCTTCTAAGAGAAAAGCATTTCCATAATCGAAAAAATAGGTCCCCTTAGCGGTGTGTTTATTGATGGCATCGGTATGGCGGCGCAAAGAGTTTTGTACGGCTTCTTTGAATTGATCAGGGTCTTGCGCCATCATTTCATTGGCCGCTTCAAAAGAAAGACCAACCGGATAATAGCCACCGGCCCATGGATTGTGTAAAGAGGTTTGATCACTTCCTAAGTCGATATGAATCTCTGCCTCATCAAATTTTTCCCAAACTTCTACAACATTACCTAAGTAAGCAATAGAAATGGTTTCTTTTTGAGCTTTCGCTGTTTTTACTCGGGCGACAAGCGCATCTAAATCTGTAATTTTTTCGTCTATCCAACCTTGATCGAGTCGTACTTGTGTGATTTTAGGATTCACTTCAGCACAAACCGTAATACAGCCGGCAATGTTTCCGGATTTGGGTTGTGCACCGGACATACCACCTAAACCAGAGGTAACAAAAAGATGGCCTTTGGTGGGTTTTTTAATTTTTCTGAAACCATTTAGTACAGTAATGGTTGTTCCATGTACAATACCTTGCGGTCCAATATACATATAACTTCCTGCCGTCATTTGGCCGTATTGTGTAACGCCTAAGGCATTGAACTTTTCCCAATCATCGGGTTGCGAATAGTTAGGAATCATCATCCCGTTAGTGACCACAACTCTAGGCGCATCTTTATGCGATGGAAACAGTCCCATGGGATGACCAGAATACATCACCAAGGTTTGTTCGTCATTCATTTCCGCTAAATACTTCATCGTTAAGCGGTATTGCGCCCAATTTGAAAACACCGCACCGTTACCACCATAGGTAATCAATTCATGCGGGTGTTGTGCAACGGCATAATCCAGATTATTCTGAATCATAAGCATAATGGCTGCCGCTTGAGAGGATTGTGCAGGATATTCAGAAATAGGTCTCGCATACATCTTGTAATCCGGTCTTAATCGGTACATGTAAATACGACCATAGGTCTCTAATTCTGCTTTAAATTCTGGTAATAAGGTTTTATGATCTTTCTTGGCAAAATAACGTAAGGCATTTTTAAGAGCTAATTTTTTCTCTTCAGCAGATAAAATAGCCTTGCGCTTAGGCGCGTGGTTCATAGCAGCGTCATAAGGTTTTGGCGCTGGTAAGATGTTAGGAATGCCTTCTAATATTTGGTCTTTAAAAGATAATTTGGTGCTTTGCATTACTTCTTTTTTATGGTATTTTTATTGGCCTTGAGTGTCGTCGATGGATTAAACCCGTACGGACAATGTCTACAACCGCTTTCACAGCAATACCCGCGTTTTAAGTGGTATTGTTCTGTAAAGCAACGGTAGCCTTCAGGGGTTAAATAATAGTCGCCGTCTTCAATAGGAACATATTTTTTCATAGGTAAACAAAGATACGCTAATTATAAGAAAAAATGGAGGGCGTCTTAGACAGGTATTTACAGGGCTTTAGCTTGTTTTTTAGAGAATGGTTTAATTTTTGAAGTCTGAAGTGTATGATTGTAATTTCAAAATTTTTGGTGCCACGAGGGTATGTGGGGATTACACTATTTCCATTTATTGTTTTAAAAGATAGGAGCTTAAAACAAAATAAGGTTCTTCTTAATCATGAACGGATTCATCTTAGGCAACAATTGGAATTATTGGTATTGCCTTTTTATTTAATCTATTCGTTGGAATTTTTAATACGATTAATCCGTTACAAAAATGGGGAGCGTGCTTACAAGAATTTAAGCTTTGAGCGTGAGGCTTATGCCCATGAAAAAGATTTTGAGTATCTAAAATCTAGACCTGTTTTCAAATTTAAATCTTATTTTTAAGGCGAAAAATAATTGAGTTTTAATCCTGAGGTTGTATTGGGTTCAGATGGTGTTACAAGGTTACAGCATTGAAGATTCAAGTGCCGTAAAATACTAATAGTTTGTTTCACTTTCCCATTCAAAATCAAGCTTTAAAGCTTAAGCACTCGTCTATAGAACTTGTTATTAAACGTGAAGATTTAATTCACCCTTTTATATCCGGAAATAAATTTCGAAAATTAAAATACAATTTAGAGGCCCTTAAAGCTACAGGCGCAACAGCGATGCTCACTTTTGGTGGCGCCTTCTCTAATCATATTGCGGCCGTTGCCTATGCTGGTAAAACCTACGGCGTAAAAACCATAGGGATTATCCGTGGAGAGGAATTAGCGACCAAGCGTAAGTTAAATGCTACTTTAGAATTTGCACAATCTTGTGGGATGCAATTAAAGTATGTGACGCGTGAGGTCTATAAAAATAAAATGAATCCTGAGTTTTTACAGGAATTAGAACAAGAATTTAAAGGCGTGTATATACTTCCTGAGGGTGGAACCAATAGCTTGGCCGTAAAAGGATGCGAAGAAATTTTAACGCCCGAAGATGCACAATTTGATTATATCTGTAGTGCGGTTGGTACTGGTGGTACGATAGCAGGACTGATAAATGCTTCTCAAAAGCATCAGAAAATATTGGGTTTTCCGGCTTTAAAAGGTGATTTTTTGCAAGAAGATATTCGTAAGTTTGCAACGCAAAAAAATTGGACCCTGATCAAGGATTATCATTTTGGAGGTTATGGTAAAATAAAGCCTGAATTGGTAACGTTTATTAATAACTTTAAGAAGGCCCATCAGTTGCCTTTAGATCCTATTTATACAGGTAAAATGCTCTTCGGTATTTTCGATTTAATAGATCGCGGATATTTCCCTGAGGATTCTAAAATATTGGCTATTCATACCGGAGGTTTACAAGGAATAGCTGGTGTTAATAACATGTTGAAACGTAAAAATCGCCCCTTAATTGAAGTATAAAATATGAAATTGAAGTCTGTAATCTTAGTGATGGCTGTTTTAGCCATGAGTTGTGGTCCTAAGAAAGGAATTGTAACCAAAAAGAAACAAAGTAGCTCGTCTCAGCGAACCGTTGCTAAAGAAACGAATAATACTGTGGAACCTACAGCGCCAAAAGAAACCGTTGTTACCACATCAAAACCACCAAGTAGTGTAGAGAAGTATATTAGTCTTTATGCTGAGATCGCTAAGTCTAAAATGCACAGTCATAAGATACCGGCAAGTATTACACTTGCTCAAGGAATTTTAGAGTCGGGATCGGGTAGTGGGCGCTTGGCTGTAAAAGCAAATAACCATTTCGGAATTAAATGTCACGGATGGAAAGGGGCAAAAATTTACCATGATGATGATCGCTCCCAAGAGTGTTTTAGAAAATATGATAAAGCCGAAATGTCTTATGAGGATCATTCTTTATTTCTTACCGGGCGCAGTCGTTATGCTAAACTCTTTCAATTAGATCAAGACGATTATAAAGGTTGGGCTAAAGGCCTAAGAGCGGCGGGATATGCTACCGATAGAAAATACCCAGAAAAGTTAATCAGTTTAATTGAACGCTATAAGTTATATCAATATGACCAAGAAGTGTTGAGTGGAACTAAGAGAACTTCAAGTCGGAAATCAACAACCCTTATTGAAGGGTCTAAAAAGGATAAAACGTCGAGTCATATTGTTGCCAAAGGCGATACCTTATATTCGCTTTCGCGTTTATATAAGACAACAGTTGAGGCTTTAAAATCCAAAAACAATTTAAAATCAAATGACCTAACCATAGGTCAGAAACTTATTATTCCTAATTAATTTATGTTATATCAAAGAAGTAGTGCTTTATTTAAAGCGGCTCAAGAAGTTATTCCTGGAGGTGTGAATTCTCCGGTTCGAGCGTTTAATGCTGTTGGTGGAACTCCGATTTTTGCGAAGTCTGCAAAAGGGGCTTATGTTTACGATGAAGATGGTAACCGTTTTATAGATTATATAAACTCTTGGGGACCTATGTTATTAGGGCATGCTTTTCCACCTGTTGTCGATGCTGTTGTAGAAAAAACAAAACAAGGAACTTCTTTTGGAATGCCTACAGCGATAGAAACTGAAATTGCTGAGTTAGCCGTTTCTATGGTTCCTAATATTGATAAAATTCGCTTTGTAAATTCGGGTACAGAGGCTTGTATGAGTGCTATTAGATTGGCGCGTGGCTATACGAAAAGAGATAAAATTATAAAATTTTCAGGTTGTTACCATGGGCATAGCGATTCGTTCTTAATTGCTGCCGGAAGTGGTGCGGTAACCTTTGGGACGCCTAATAGTCCTGGTGTGACTGAAGGCACAGCTAAAGATACGTTATTGGCAAGATATAATGATCTGGATAATGTAAAGACGCTTGTAGAAGGAAATAAAGATGAAATTGCAGCCATTATTATAGAACCTGTTGCGGGTAATATGGGTTGTATTCCACCTGTAGATGGCTTTTTAGAAGGGTTAAGAGCCCTTTGCGATGCTCATAATATTTTATTAATTTTTGATGAGGTCATGACCGGTTTTAGATTGGCTAAAGGTGGGGTGCAAGAATTAATGCAAGTAGATGCCGATATCGTTTGTTTTGGTAAAGTTGTTGGTGGTGGCCTACCAGTAGGAGCTTTTGCTGCTAGGAATGAAATTATGAATCATTTGGCGCCTTTGGGTCCGGTTTATCAAGCCGGAACATTAAGTGGTAACCCATTGGCTATAGCAGCCGGATTGGCAATGCTAAAATCGATTCATGCGGATGCTGATTTAATGACAAGGCTAGAAGCAAAAACCAAATACCTTCATGAAGGGATGGCTCAGGCCTTAGATAAAAATAATGTTACCTATACCATTAACCGTATAGGTTCAATGATCTCGGTTCATTTTGCTGAAACGGCAGTCACGGATTTTGACTCCGCAGCAGAAGGCAATAATGAGACGTTTAAAGCTTTCTTTCATGGAATGCTTGATCGTGGTATTTATATTGCACCGAGTGCCTTTGAAACTTGGTTTATAACCGATGCCTTATCGTATGAGGATTTAAATGAAACCATAGCGGCCGTAGAGGATATTGCTAAAACCTTGTAACAAAAAAAGTCTCGCCATTGGCGAGACTTTTTTTTATGAGTGAAACGACAATTAGTGGTTCACTAAATTTTTATAACGTTTGTATTGTGTTGGTGTTAATACCTCTTCCATACCAGAGTCAAACTGTGCTTCAACAGCAGCAATCGCTTCTCTATTATCTTCGTTTTTAGTTTGATGAATCATGTAAGAATCGTAAGTGTAAGTTCTTACAACATCGTAAACATCATCTAACTGCTCTTTTTCAAGCTCAATCATTTTTGCTAAACTTTCTGTTTTCTGAACAGCTTTAGCATTGATTATAGAATTTAATTCCGTGTTTTTTTTTAATTTACTGTTTTGTGCCACAGCAGATTGTGTTCCTAATAAAAGTGCAAAAGCAAATAGGCAAAGCGTAATTATTTTTCTCATTATGGATTAATTATTTGAAATTAGAAGACTAAAGTAACAATTTAATTCAATAAAATGAAAAAGTATCGCCATTGACGATACTTTTTTCTTTTAGCTTAATGGGCTATACCTTATTTTCTATCTCCTCGATCCTTGCGATCGCCGTCATGCTTTCTTCTTTTTTGATCACGTTGTGGTTTCATTTTTTCGAATTTAGCATATTGTTCTTCGGTTAAGATAGATTTCATTTCACGCTTCATGGCAATCATCTGATCGAGTCTGTGATTTTCACGAGCAACTCTCTCTTCAGCTGTAGGTTTTTGTTTTCCTTCTGCTCTTGCCGCTTTATGAGCAGCTCTTAACTTCTCATTAGCTTCAGCTTGCTTAAAAATAACCTTTTGTACTTTGGATTGTTGGGCCTCGGTTAAATCTAGCTTTAAGGTGAGTTTTTTAGATTTAAGGTCCGCAATATCTTTAGCAGACATTGTTTCTCTCATTTCTGAACGTGTTCCTTTATCGTTGTTCTTACGGTCTTTTCTCTGTGCAAACCCGGTAGCAGTAACCAATACTAGGGCAATAATTACTAATTTTTTCATGTTGTTTTATTTTATTGTTATATCTGTTTAGATGTTATAAATGTTAAAACGTTTAATGCGTTACTGTATTTTAACAATGAATTTAACAGTCTGTAATAAATTAGAACCGGCTAGTAGGGGCGTTTTTATGAGGTTTGTGGCACGTACAAAAAGACGTAAATAAAAAAGACTCCAAGCGAACTTGAAGTCTTTATATAAAGTAAATAAGGTATTAAATCTATTTAGGGTCTAAAATGAGGTTGATACGTTCTATAGCATCTGCGATATGGATTTTACTCATTGTATCTCCACCACGAGCTGAACGTAATTGATTCTTTAAAGTCGTTAACTCTGCTCTAACAACGGCTCTAATATCAGATTGACTTGTGTTTACTGGTGTTACTTTTACATAAGCACTAGATCTTCTACTTTGTCTTGGAGATTCCGCAGTCATTAAATATTCTAAACGGTCAATATAAGCACGTTGTAAATTACGTCTGTAAGTATCTATTTTTTTACCAGTTCGTAATTCACTCCACACCCCTTGACGAAGATCACTCATCATATCGGTTAAAGCGTAAGCTTTATTATCGTAAGTATAAGCTTCAATTAAACGTTGCATTTTTCCTAGACTTAAAATGTTGTCTAAGGTTCTTGCTTGCATCGCTCTTACACGTTCAACAGAACCTGTAAACTCTATACGGTCAAAAATGTTTTTGTCTATTAACCATTCTGGTGTTTCGAACAATTGCTTCTGAATAAAAGCCATCGCTTTTTTCTGGTGTGCTTTAGGTACAGCAGTGTAAACTACACCTTCTTGCTCTGAGGTTTTGTAGTGTTCATAAACACCACCAATATTGTTAGAAACATGTCCCATATAACGGTTAAACTGAGAAACAACGTGTCCGTACATTTCATCTAAATCGTCATAATCTTCACCAGCTTCAGTAGTCCATTCAATAAGATTAGGTACAATACGTTTTAAGTTTTTAATTCCGTATTCACTAGCTAACATAGCATCATCACCTAAATCTTCTGTTTGTGAGCTAGGGTCTACTACATCACCAGCTTGTTGGTGTCCAAAACGGTACATTGGGTCACCTTCATGCTTAGTGATCCATTCGTTTAGAACAGGCTTTTCTTCTTCTGATGTTTTGTCTAAAATTGGTCGGTAACCCCAAGAAATAGCATACTTGTCATAGGTTCCTATTTCTGGCATTAAAGCAACACCTTCATCACCAGGTTGTGCCACGTAGTTAAAACGAGCATAATCCATAATAGATGGTGCTGTTCCGTATTTTTTAGTGAATTCAGCATCACGTAATTTTTCAACAGGATAAGCAACACTACTTCCCATGTTGTGTGGTAAACCTAATGTATGACCTACCTCATGGGCAGATACAAAACGAATAAGACGTCCCATAACTTCATCTTTAAACTGTGGACTCTGTGCATCAGGGTTTATAGCCGCTGTTTGTACAAAGAACCATCCGCGTAGTAAAGACATAACATTATGGTACCAGTTGATATCACTTTCTAAGATTTCACCAGTTCTTGGGTCACTAACGTGAGGCCCATTGGCATTTGGAATAGGTGAAGCTAAATAACGTACTACAGAGTAACGTGCATCTTCAGGGCTCCATTCTGGATCTTCTTCTATAGAAGGTGGGTCTTTAGCGATAATAGCCTCTTTAAAACCAGCAGCTTCAAAGGCAACTTGCCAATCTTCAATACCTTGCTTCAGGTACTTTCTCCATTTTTCTGGAGTGGCTCTATCAATGTAGTAAACAATTTGTTTCTTAGGAACAACAAGTTCTCCGCGCTTAAATTTTTCAATATCTTCATCTTTAACTTCTAGTCTCCAACGGTCTAAGAACGCAACAGATTTACTCTTCTGGTCTTCTAATCCGTAATCAGTTTGGCTACTTGTAAACCAACCTACACGTTCGTCAAAATAACGGCGCTTCATTGGGTTAGCCGGTAAAAGAATCATTGAATTATTAATTTCTACTGAGATAGCACCGGTGTTAGAATTTGATGGTGGTGATCCTGCAGAATACGTTTTTACCGTTCTAGATTCAATATTAGTTGGGTAAGATTTAATAGATTCAATAAATGAAAGCTGAGCATCTAAACGTGAAATTTTATATTGTTTTCTGGCACGTTGTGGAAACCCTAGTGGCTTTACATCCTTTGCAAATAAGTCTGTTACATCAATAACAGTATTTAAAGAATCTGTACTAAAAGCTTTAATTGGGAAGGTTGCAATAACAGGTTCAAAATTAGAGTTTTCAACAGCTTCATGTACAGGTAAAGAATCGGCTGCTACAACTTGGTGAGATACCATACGTAAAAGCACTTTTTTGTTTTTCTTTTCCCATCGTAAGACTTGCTCACTTAGTTTTCCTCCACCAAAACCAAGTCCTGATGCAGTTTTAGAAATACGAGTCACCATAAGCATTTCTCTATCGAAAAGTGAGTCTGGGATCTCGTAGAAGAATTTGTCGTCTACAGTATGTACTGTAAATAAACCTTGGTCGCTTTTAGCATCTTTAGTGATGACTTTAGCATAAGGTTGAGGGTCGTTTTTTCCAGGTTTTTTACCTGAGTGTTGGGTGGTTGCGGTGGCATCTTTTTTAGATTTGCCAGCTTTTTTAGCCGTAGAACACGAAAATGCTAAAAAAGTAGTAACTACAAGGAGTAGCCTTAAGTTTAGGTGTTTCAAGATAGTCAATTTTTTTAAATTCGGTTGAAAATACATATTCTATTAATGTTATGTTAATAACGGGCCTGACTTTAGTATTTTTTTAACGCGGTTTAATCTAAGGTATTGAGGTAAGATTGAATAAGATCTACGCCTTTAGTGTGCTGCATAGAGGTGCCTATTAGTGGCATGCTAATTCCGTCTAAATAGAAGCTCATTCTATAATCAATAAGAAAAGCTTGTTCTACAATATCACTATCCTCTAAAGGGGTTTCATAAGCCAGATTGAGTGTTGATAAATCTTCACAATGCCCACCAGGAATATGGCAGTGGGCACAATTAATATCCATATACGCTCTCGCTCTTTCTTCTAGGGAAACACTAGTGTTGTCCCATTTAGGAAGGCTTCGTACGGAAGCACTACTTGAAACTCCTGATAGCTGCTGATTGCTTATCCATTGTTCTAATTGATTAGTACCATCAATGTCAAAATTTAATGATCTTAATTTTGGACCTATAGGCTTCACCGTATTGGCATTAGCGTGGCAGGTAAAACAATCTGTGTTTGATGGAATTTTATAGTTCGCTGTTTGGGAGGTTCCTTCTAGATCTATCCAAGATACGGGAAGGGTGCTGCCTTCTGAGTCTAATGTAGCGTCTGTTTGTTCCTCATTCCAAATATAATTTCCGGTTTGCCAAGTGCCGTTAATTTTAATTAAAATTCGTGTTTCAATAATGTGTTGGCCTAAGCTGAGGTCGCGTTCGTCATTATTGTAAAAAAAGGTTTTAGCAATAACTGTTTGGTCCGGGAAAATAGGGAGTCCGTCACCGTTAAATGCCATCGTTGTACCCGCGGGCAAGGCGATGAGGCGTTGTTTATGGGCATAATCGGTAAATAACGGTGTGCTAAGTTCGTATGGAATGGCTTGTGGTGATATACTGAGTGAGTTTAAAGGCCCCAGAAATAAATTTAATTCAGATAATTGGGGTTTAAACTCAGGAATTACAGGAGCTGCTGTGGTACTTAAATTATATAATGCGGTACGCAGACTTTCATTATCGGTGTCGCATAGGTTTTGCACATAAACATTATAAGAAGTATTAGGTTCTAGTTGGTCAATGAGAACGGTAGTATTGCTGGTTATGAGTGCCGTTCCATTACCTACGGTAAACCCAGAAAGGCCATATTCTACCCGGTAAGATGAAGAGGTGTCGTTTGCCGCCCAAGTGATTGTTATGGAATGATGAGAAATGGCTGTGGCAGTAACATCGGTAGGGGCATCGCAAGCTGCAATAAGTTGGTCGGCATCGTCATTAGAGCAAGCGCTTAGTAAAACAAAAAGCAGAGATAATAAGCCAATTTTTCTAATCATGAGTGGTGAGTTGTTGATCTATAGTGTGTTGCTAAGTTAGTAAAAACTTTATCAACAGCGGCGTACAGGTGAGGTGAGACCAAAAAAAAGAGAATCGTTTGAAGGATTCTCTTTTTGTAATGGATATATTATTTAGACTTTAGACCAACGCAACAAATAAGCCGTCGTCGGTTTTTTCTACTTTAGTTAGTCCGTGTTTTCCTAGACCTTTAATGCCTTTATCCCAACCTTTGTTACTTAATCCTGATTGTGATTTTAAAACGTTAAGATCCATGCGTTTTTCAGATTTTAAAACCTCTAAGATGGCTTTTTCATTATCGCTAAGATCTACCTTTTTCTTTTCTGGTCGCATCTGTGGGAAGAATAATACTTCTTGGATACTTTGGTTATTGGTTAAGAACATAATTAAACGATCCATTCCAATTCCCATTCCAGATGTAGGAGGCATTCCGTATTCTAAAGCACGTAAAAAGTCATGATCGATAAATTCTGTGGCTTCATCATCCCCTTTTTTAGCTAATTTTAATTGGTGCTCAAAACGCGCTCTCTGATCAATTGGATCATTTAATTCTGAATACGCATTGGCAATTTCCTTACCACAAACCATTAACTCAAAACGTTCCGTTAATTCTGGGTTTTCTCTGTGCTCTTTACATAACGGGCTCATTTCCTTAGGGTAGTCCGTAATAAAGGTCGGTTGAATATAATTACCTTCACATTTCTCCCCAAAGATTTCATCGATAAGTTTACCTTTCCCCATCGTTTCATCCACTTCAATGTGCATGGCTTTAGCAGCGGCTCTTATTTCATCTTCCGTCTTATTATAAATATCAAATCCTGTAAATTCTAGGATAGAATCGCGCATTGTGATACGCTTATAAGGGGCTTTAAAATTAATTTTATGTTCTCCAAAAGTCGCTTCAGAAGTTCCGTTTACAGCAACAGCACAATGCTCTAAAAGTTGCTCACAGAAATTCATCATCCAGTTGTAATCTTTATAAGAAACGTAGATTTCCATAGCGGTAAACTCTGGATTGTGCGTACGGTCCATACCCTCGTTTCTAAAGTTTTTAGAAAACTCATAAACCCCATCAAAACCTCCTACAATAAGACGTTTTAAATACAACTCATTAGCAATTCTCATATATAATGGAATGTCTAAACTGTTGTGGTGTGTTATAAATGGGCGTGCTGCAGCGCCTCCAGGAATGGGTTGAAGTACTGGTGTTTCCACTTCAAAATACCCAGCGTCGTTAAAAAATTGACGCATAGCATTAAAAAGTTTAGTACGCTTTATAAAAACTTCTTTTACGTGCGGATTTACAGCCAAATCAGCATATCGCTGGCGGTAACGTTGCTCCGGATCCGTAAAAGCATCATAGGTTTTTCCATCTTTTTGCTTCGGAATAGGTAAAGGCTTTAAAGCTTTGCTTAAAAGTTTAAAATCTTTAACCATTACTGTTTTTTCCCCAACTTGGGTTGTGAAAAGTGTGCCTTCAATACCCACGAAATCACCTAAATCTAAAAGCTTTTTAAAAACGTCGTTGTAAAGTGATTTGTCTTCTCCTTCACAGATTTCATCACGGTTAAAATAAACTTGAATACGACCTTCACTATCTTGTAGTTGAGCAAAAGAAGCTTTACCTTGAATATTAATAGCCATTAGACGACCAGCAATGATAACCTGTTTACCTTCTTCGTAATCAGATTTAATCTGTTTGGAAGTATGGTTAACCGGATATAAATCCGCTGGATAAGGGTTAATCCCTAAAGCTCTTAGCTTTTCTAACTTTTGGCGTCTTACCAATTCTTGTTCTGAAAGTTGCATTCTTATTGATTTTTAATGGCTTATCTCCACTTTTTTGATAAGCAGGTGCAAAATTACAATTTTTAGAAAAATTAATGAGCTCCTTTTGGTTTTGATTTAGCTCTAGGTTCATTTTTTTTAAGTTGCTAAGGCCAATGGTGAGGTTAAAGGTTCTTAATTCGGGGTTTCTTATTCAGATATGTAACAATTAACGATCACCTTCGTCTAAATAGTTATAACAATCTTATTAATCCCTAGATATGAGTTTTTGGCGTGTAATTCTTTCCATTATTTGTCCACCTTTGGCAGTCTTAGATAAAGGCTGTGGATCTATTATCATTACTTTTCTCCTTTGGCTCTGTGGTTGGGTTCCTGGGGTTATTGCCGCACTGATTATTCTTAATAATCCGAAGCGATAAAAAGCCTACCTTTGCAGTCTTAATTTTTTTATGTCTACAATGAAAACAATAGTTACATTAGTTACAGGTTTAGCCTTTATGCTGTTGACAAGTTGTCAATTTTCAGAAAAGATCTACATCAATGAGGATGGTAGTGGTCAGGTTATATTTTCTATGGACGCTTCAGAAATGATGGGTTTTATGGGGCAAATGGGCGATGATGCTTCAGAAGGAATGGATAAGGCTGTAGATTCTACAATTATCTTTAAAGAATTTTTAGTCGCGTATAAAGACAGTATTGCGTCTCTCTCTCCGGTGGAACAAGAAAAGATAAAAGCCATGGAAGATTACAAGCTTCATATGGTGATGGATCCGGATAAGGATAAAATGTTATTTGATATCGAGGCCGATTTTAAGAATGCCAATGAGCTGAGAGATATGTTTAAAGCGATGAATAGTTTTAATGATTTTAAGGGAGCTGAAAATGCAAGTGAAAATGCAGCATTTAGTCCTTTTTCTAACTTAGGAAATGACGGAGCAACAGCGGTGAGTTATGCCTACGACGGAAGGCTTTTTGAACGAAAGGCGGAAATCTTAGACGCCGAGAAGCATCAACAAGCTTTAGATAGTTTAGGTAAGTCTGAAATGATTTTTGCATCGTCTAAATATAAAATTGAATACCATTTTCCTAAGGCTATTAAATCCTTTTCAAAAGAGGGCGCTATGTATAGTTTAGATAAAAAAACGGTAAGCTTTGAAGTTGGATTTTTAGAGATGCTTAAAAATCCTGAACTGCAGGATATAGAAGTTGTTTTAGAGGATTAAAATCATATTATTTTGAACAAAACCATACTGCTCGAAGATTTAGGAAGAAAAGATTATAAAGAAACTTGGGATTACCAAGAAACCCTCTTTAAAGCCATCTTAGATACGAAGATTAAAAACAGAAGAGAGGATTTGGGCTTGGAGACTCAGAATCACTTTTTGTTTGTAGAACATCCACATGTTTACACTTTAGGTAAAAGTGGAGATTTGTCTAATTTATTGCTTTCTGAAGCTGAATTAGCGGCAAAAGAAGCCACATTTTACAAAATAAATAGGGGTGGAGATATTACCTACCATGGACCTGGACAGGTTGTAGGATATCCCATTTTAGATTTAGATAATTTTTTTACAGACATCCATAAATACTTACGTTTTTTAGAAGAGGTTATTATTCTAACCCTTGCAGACTATGGTTTAGAGACTGAACGTAGTCCTGGTGAAACCGGGGTTTGGTTAGGAGTAGGAACACCCTTTGCCCGTAAAATATGTGCCATGGGAGTTAGAGCGAGCCGTTGGGTAACCATGCATGGTTTTGCTTTAAATGTCAATGCTGATTTAGGTTATTTTGATAATATTATTCCATGTGGAATTAAAGGGAAGGCGGTTACGACTTTAAATAACGAACTAGGAGTAGAGCATGTTGATGAGGACGCTGTAAAAGCTAAAATTTTAAAACATTTTAGTACCCTTTTTGAAGCTGAATTTAATTCTAAGAAGGCGGATTAGTAGGTTGGTTTTTGCGTTGTTGATGCCTACGTGTTGTGCGGATAAACTGATACCTAAAATCGTCATAGAATAAGCTAATCAGTAGGATAATTGCTCCTATAATTAGCGTGTGGATGTTAAACTCTAGTTTAGAGTAGATAAAGCCTCCTATTAAGCCACCAGAAAAAAAGAAGCCGATAATAAATAGTCTTAAGGTTATAGTGGCTTTTAAGGCCTGATGCTTTGCCTTGTATTTCTTAAAAAAGAGCTGCGATAATTCGATTCCTAAATCGGTAAATAAGCCTGTAAGGTGTGTGGTTCTTACAACGGCATCAGAGATCTGTGTTACCAATGAATTCTGAAGTCCCATAGCAAATAAGAGGGCGCAGACAACAAGATTAGCAACGGTGTTTAGGGTTTCTAAGTTGAATAGACCTATAGAAATAAGAATAACAACTTCTAAGAGTGTAGGTAATACAAATACATTAAGTTTCTTGCTTTCTCTAAAGCGTTCAATTAAAAAACTTGAGCAAAAAGCCCCTGTTAGGAAAGAGAAAATATAGACTACGTAGATGGTTCCTTTCCAAAATTCAAAATTGGCAAGATCACTAATAAAAAACGCAAAGTGGCCTGTAACGTTTGTGGTTAACTGACTAAAGGCTAGAAAACCAGAAACATTAACAATACCGGCCACAAAAGATAATACCGTGGCAATCCGCAGGTTGTGTATTAAGGTTCTGCTAGTGCCTTGGTGTCTAAACATGGGTTTTTAATTTGTAGTTATACCTTCAGTAATAATTAGGGTTTTATGGGTGAAATATGACGCTCAATTTTTATGATTAAGGCTTAATTTTCATCGTTAAAAAACACCTTGTAATAATGCATTTTCTTGTCCTCGTCATAACCGCGTTCTAAATATTCAGCAGAAGCATCAGGAGCATCTACATCGAGTTTTATTTGAATGTTCGTGTCGAGTTTTATTTCAGTTTTAATCTTCTGTTTTTGCTTTTTTAAGGCGACTTCTGAAACGTCAAACTGATTTCTAATCAGGACTTTGTTGTCTAATTCGTAGGTTTTTTTATAGTCTTCAAATAGCTGAATTTTATCTTCTTCCTCAAAAACTTCTTCTTTAAAGGTCTCTATATTAACAATTTCGTTTTCTTTAAAAAAGTCAACCGTTTTAGCTAAGAAATTACTTTGCTCTTGACCGCCAAAATTAGGTTGAAGAACCTCTTTAGAGAACTCTCTACATAACTCAATACAATTCTTTGTGTGTTGGTTACTATCGTCAGGGTATTTTATGTTTAAAAAACTCTTAATCCAATATTGCGTGTCGTAGCTATTGTTATCTACACTAAACACAATTTTTCCTTCCATATCGGAAGTATTCAAAATTAAGCAGCCTTTGTCTACTTTTTTAGCTTGAATACCTTTCTGTACGAGAATGTCGTAGTTGTTACCGTCCTCTAGATACGTTTGAAAAAATTCAGTTTTATTTTCAATCTTATAGATCCCAATGGCATCCGTAAAATAGTCTTCGTACTGAATGTTGTCAAAATGGCAAATAAGAACATCACCCGTTTTTATTTGTGCCGAGTTACTCTGCTCAAACAAATGGTTAACAATATGTTTAGAAAGGTCTACAAAATCGGCATCATCTTTAAACAATTGTTCGCTATAAGTGTTAATTTCGTTTAAAGCAACATCGCTATGATGGTGAAAACGATAGCTCTCAGCCACACTAACAAAAGGTTTTAAAAGGTAAGGAAGCATAAGGTGGTAGGTCGCCTCGTCAAAATCTACAACAGCATCTGAAAATGCATTTTTAGTGCCATTAAATTTGTTACCTACTTTATGAATAATGCAACTTTTTATGGAAGCTTTTTGTCTTTTTATCATGGGAAATCTGCGGCTTTATAGCGTATTAATTATTATGAAATAAGAATAAACAATTTTGATCTTAGTTTATTTTATAGACCACAATCGTTTGGTCATCACTTTGCGAAATGAGTTCTAAATCTCGTTCATCGTCTAGTTTTTCTAATGTGGCAGCACCTACACCAAAAACAGGGAAATTAGGAATCGGTTTCCCTTGACTATCAAATAAGTAAACTTTTTTAGCTTGCTTATCTGTTGTTGTAATATAAATTTTATCGTTTAAATAGAATATTCTTGGGGCGGTATAATCGCCATAATCCAAATCTATAGTTCTAGATTTTATGGTAAGCTTATTTTCATTTAGGGTTACCATAGTTTTACTTGTGGTATTTAGGTTATGATTATCCGTTAAATTAAGGTTTTCTCTAGTGATGGTTCCTCGGGTATTTACCTGTACAAGTTGTCCTAGGGTATTGGTGGTGGTAAACTTATTCTGATACAAATAAATAGAGTTGTCAGAAAATTGAAAGCCTTCCTTAAGGTTAATTCTGTTTTGCCCTTGTCGGTTTAGGATTTTTAAATCTTTACCTGCCGCGAAAACAATATAATCTTTTGTGCCAATACGGTAATGTTGGGGTTGAGTTTTTAGGGCTGCACCATTGTTTTTATACTTAAAACCTTTTATAGGTTGGCCTTTAGCGTTATACATCAGTAAGTGCTTGCCTTGCGTCACTAATAAACGGTAGTCTTTACGTTTGTTGTAATCAAATACAGAAAGCGGTTGAGTAATAGGATCGTTAAATTTTAAAGGAAAAGGAGATACGTCGTTACCGTTACGGTCTAAAACATAAAGCCTTTTTGGAGTGGTGAAAGCCAATTGCAATCGGCCATTTTTATACATGTCTATCTGTTCAATAGCGCCTAAAATTTGACCTTGTAATTGTTTTTTCCAAAGAATATTTCCGGTATTAGAAATGAGGTATAATATATTGTTTGCGTCTTGTGCTACGATGTCGTAGGTCTTGGTTATATGATTTTTTACCACTTGTGGCGCCAAAATTAGGGGGTGCTCTAATGTGGTTGTAAACGCTTCATTAACGGAGTTTGTTGCTGATCTCTTTTTAAATTTTTGAATTATACCGTGAACATGGGTGTAATGGTCTTCATGAATAAACTGAACAGCATTGGCATCATAACCTTTTAAAGATGCATCAAGGTAAGAAGATAGGGCGTCTGAGTCTTTATATATAAATAAGGAAGCCTCGTCGCTGAGTTGGGCTTGCATGTTAATGAAGGCTTCAGAATTTGAAAGGGTTTGGCGGTTGAGCGCATTAACCAGAATAGATTTTAAAGCTTCGGGTTCGGCTGTGAAAATGACAAAGTTTTCAAAAACAGCGAAATATTTAGCTTCTTCAAACGTGATAAAAGGATTTAAAATGGTCTTAAAGAAATCAGGATTCTCAAAATTGAAAATATCCAGATCTCTAAAGGTTTCAAAATGTGATTTTTCCTCTATAGCTTCAACCAAAAGTTTGGGATCTAAAGAATGAAGAATCAGAGCTTCATCGGTACGCGAAATCTCATTTGTAAAGTTTAAAAATGTTGGCGTTTCAGGGTTTAAATTGAGTTCCGTAGACGAATTATTTTTAAGAAATACCGAAAAGTCGTCGTAGGTAATACTCAATAAGGACTTGGTGCTTTTTGGTGCAATTTGTGGTGTGTTAATTTTTTGTGGAATAGTGAAATTAAAACGATCCATAAAATTCGTTATAGAATCCTTCGCGGTTAAAATACCATGATAGCTTAGACTTTTGTTGTGTGGGGTAAAATCTAAAACCGTATAGTTAGAATGATCCTCCTCTATAAGCGGTGTAAACAATAATTCTGAATAATTAACGGCTGCGGATTTAAAAACAATCGAGGCGACCGCTTTGGTATCGGTCGTTTCAATAAGTTGGCTTAATGCGGTATTTTCATTTTCAGCATTTAAATTTTTCAAGAGGTTTAAATCGTTAGAACCTGCAAAGGTATTGCCAATGACTGTATGGTAAATGACGGATTCATCGATTTGGGTCTTTGTAATTTTAGAATTCGCTAAAGTTTCAGAAATAAGATTTGGGAGGCTGTCTATAACAAATAAGGTAGTGTCGTGTTTTGTTAGAATAAGATAATCCGTTACGGTAGAATCTTTATAGGTAAGATAAACAGGTGCTGTGGTGCTAAACTGTTTTAAAATTGGAGAGACAGCTTTAAGGTTGTCGCTGTAAACAGTTTCAAGAATGGTATTGTTAGTAATACTGTTTAAAAAGTCATTTAATTCATTAATCTGAATAACGGCTTCAGCATTCGGTGGAATAAATTGATAGGAGTGTTTGGTTTTATTATAATCTTTCTGACACGAAATCATAAAAAGGAGTAAAATAGATAAAAAACCAAGTCGCTTCATTAAAGTGAGTTTTTAATTAAAGGACAAATATAAAAAGTAAAATGGAGTCTCATTTTAAAACGACGCATTAATAATAGTAAAGCTAAAGGTAATACGGTTACTTTCGCTTATAAATTTAATTCGTATTGTTCGGGTAATAAGCGAAAGGATTTACGGTGGTATTTTGTAATCCCGTATTTTTCAATAGCGGCACGGTGTTCTTTGGTAGGGTAGCCTTTGTTTTGTTTCCAATTGTACATAGGGAATTCCTCATGTATTTTTTCCATGTAGGCATCTCTGTGGGTTTTAGCTAAAACGGACGCGGACGCGATACTCATATATTTTCCATCACCTTTAACAATGGTTTCATAAGGGATGTTCTTAAAAGGCTTAAACCGATTGCCGTCTACAATTATAAACTCAGGTGATATTTCTAATTTCTCAATAGATTGGTGCATGGCCAAAATAGAAGCGTTAAGAATATTAATGCTGTCAATTTCTTCTTCATAAATATGGGTAACTGCAAAACTGATACTGTCTTGTTCAATTAAGGGCTTAAGTAATGCTCGGTTAGATTTTGAGAGCTGCTTAGAGTCTGTTAAGATGCTGTTCTTAAATCGTCTAGGTAAAATAACAGCGGCTGCCGTAACCGGACCTGCTAAACATCCGCGACCAGCTTCATCTGTTCCGCACTCTATTTTATGATTTGAATATTGAAATTTTAGGGCCAAAATGTTAATTTTTGAACAAAGTTAAAATTTTAACGCAACCCTTTTGCTTTTTTTACATCTAAGAAGTGAGTAATCCACGAAAACAGTAGAAAATTGTATTGTTGGAATTGTTGTCATTATCGTAACATACTTAACATTTTTTTAGCAAAAACGTTTGCTTATTTAATATTTAATTAAGATGTTTGCAACTAGACTAACTCAAATAATTGTTTTATGAAATTAAAGTTAACATGGTTATTAACGCTTTTTATGGCGTTCGTGATGCAATTTTCTTTTGCACAAGAGAAAACTGTCACAGGTACAGTTACAACGGCTTCGGATGGTTTACCTCTTCCAGGTGCAAGTGTAATTGTAAAAGGGACCTCTAGAGGTCAACAAACAGATTTTGATGGTAAGTATACCATTCAAGTCAGTCAAGGAGATATTTTAGTAGTTTCATACGTAGGTATGAAAGATGCTGAAGTTCTTATTGGTTCAGGGAGCACATATGATGTTTCAATTGAAGAAGATAGTGCTTTAGATGAAGTAATTGTTGTAGGTTATGGAACAACAACTAAAGAAGCATACACAGGTACTGCAACTCGTATTGAGACAGAAAATGTAGAAGCTAAGGCTGTTTCTAACGTTTCTGAAGCGCTTAGAGGTGAGGTTGCCGGTGTAAACGTAATTTCTTATAGTGGTGCGCCAGGAGCGGATGCTACAATTAGAATTCGTGGTTTCGGTTCTGTAAATGGAAATTCAGATCCTTTATATATTGTAGATGGTGCTCCTTATGCGAGTGACCTTTCTTCAATTAACCCTGCAGATATCGAAAGCATGACTGTATTAAAAGATGCTGCGGCAACTTCTATTTACGGTTCAAGAGGTGCTAACGGTGTAATCGTTATTACTACGAAATTAGGGAAATCTGGAAAAACAATTGTTTCTGTGGATTTTAAAACAAGTGTTAACACATTATCATTACCTCAGTATGATATTGTTGAGTCTCCAGAGCAATATATTGAATTGTCTTGGGAAGCACTTAAAAATAAAGGAGCATTACTAGGGCAGTCAGATCCTGCTGCTTGGGCAAGTGCCAACTTATACGGTACTGCAGAAGGTATCAATAGTGCATACAATATCTGGGATGCAGATGGAGCTAACTTAATTAATCCTGCTACTGGAGAATTTAACTCAGGTGTTAATCGTAGGTACACACCAACTAAATGGTCAGATGCTGCTTTTGGTACAGGAATTAGAACTGAAGCTAACGTACAACTTAGTGGAGGTAATGAAAGAACACGTTTTTCTACATCTTTCGGTTATTTAAATGATGAAGGGTTTACAATCAACTCTGGTTATAACCGTTACACAACAAGATTAAATGTTGAAGATAAGCCAGCAGAATGGTTAACAATAGGAGCTAATGTTGGTTTTACAGGAAGTAAGTATAACAACTCTTCTAGTGATGAAGGATCTTCAGGAAGTTCTGGAAACATTTTTGCTTTAACAAATACAACACCAGCAATCTACGATGTATATTTAAGAGATGCTAATGGTGATTTGGTTGCCGATCCTATTTATGGAGGATACCAATTTGATTATGGTTCTGAGTATGGAAGAAGAGCATGGAACTCTACCAATGGTATTGGTGATGCTACTTACGATTTAGCACGTACAGATGTAGTAACAATGTTAGGTAACTTCAATGTTGGTATTGATATTACTAAGAACTTGAAATTTGAAACACGTTACAGTGGTCAAATTAACACCTCTAACTATACATCAATGTCTAACCCATATTATGGAAGTGGAGCGTCTAGTCAAGGTTACTTATTTAAAAGAGAATCTACTAACATTAACCAGAACTTCTTACAAATGTTACGTTACACGAAACAATTTGGAAGTCATAATGTAGAAGCATTCGTAGCACACGAATCTACAGTAAACAGATATAACTATTTATCTGCTGCTGCTCAAACAGCTATTATTCCAAGATCTACAAGTTTAGATCAGTACACAACTGCAGTAGGTCAAGCCTCTAGTTATACATTAAGACAAAGTTTAGATAGTTACTTTTCACAGTTTAACTACAACTATGATCAAAAGTATTTCTTTACAGGATCTGTTAGACGTGATGGGTCTTCAAGATTTATCCAAGACAAATGGGGTACTTTCGGATCTGTTGGTTTAGGATGGGTTGTTTCAAACGAAGATTTCTTTGCTAATGTAGATTTCTTAGATTATTTAAAAGCTAAAGGAAGTTACGGGGTTATTGGTGATCAAGGTGTAAATACACTTTACGGATACAATTTCTTCACAATTAATACAACAGCTGACGGGTCTATATCTTATTCACCTAGTGGTGAGGCAGCAAACCCAGATTTAACATGGGAAACTTCTAAAATTGCTCAGTTTGGTTTAGAAACTACTTGGTTTGATGGTTATTTAAATTTAGATGTTGATTACTACGTTAAGAATACAACAAACTTATTCTTCACTCAAGCATTACCAACATCTCCTGGAGATTCGTTCATCAGATATAATGACGGTGAAATGAGAAACAAAGGTCTTGAATTTGATGCTCAGGTATTTATTATTAAAAACCATGAAGATTGGAGATTGTCATTAAATGTAAATGGTGAGATGTTTGATAATGAAATTACTGAAATGCCAATAGATTACATTACAGGAGTAGATAAAGTTATCGATGGTAACTTATCTGTAGGAAGATCTTTATACGAATGGAATATGAGAGAATGGGCTGGTGTCGATCCTGCAACAGGAGCTGGTTTATGGAGTGCATACTATAATGATGTTGATAATGATGGTGTTTTTAACTCTGCTAACGGAGATGAAAGTATTTCTAACTTAACATTATACCAATCAACGAACCCAGATGCTAATATCGTAAAAACAACTACATCTTCTTATACGTACTCTGATGAAACTACATTAGGAGCTACTGAAGCTTACGTTGGTAAATCAGCTATTCCTAAAATAAGAGGTAGTTTCCGTTTAAATGCAGGGTATAAAAACTTTGACTTATCTGCACAATTCGGTTATAGTATCGGTGGATATGTTTATGATACAGGTTATGCAACGTTAATGAATAATAGAAGTTTAATAGGTACTAATAACTACCATACAGATGCCGCTAATGCATGGTCTGAGGTAGGTGATATTACTAATGTACCAAGATTATCTGCTGGGTATGATACAGATGTAAATTACAGTGCTACTTCTTCTCGTTTCTTAACTAAAGCAGATTATTTATCATTAAATAACATTAGATTAAGCTACTCTTTACCAAGTGATGCTGTAGAAGCTATGAAATTAAGACGTTTCAACATTTTCGTAACAGGTGATAATGTTATGATGTTATCAGCAAGAGACGGTCTTAACCCTACAACATTCATTGGTACGTCAAATTCAGGTATATATATGCCTAGAACTGCATTTAGTGTAGGTGCTAAAATTGAATTTTAAAAAAAAAAATGATTATGAGAAAAAAATTAATTTATTCAGTAGTATTATCCTCGTTAATGTTTATGGGGTGTAATGATGAATTCCTAGAAGGCGAAAATACAAGTGTATTAACGGCTGAGGGTATTGCAGAACATTCTGATACTTATACTGCGCTCTTAGATGGTTCGCTTAACGGTATTACCAGTTTAATTATTGAGCCGTTTGGTATCACTGGTGATAGCCATGATGACTTTGGTCAGAAAGGTGTTGATCTTTGGACGGATATCGTATGTGGTGATGTAGCATTATCTGCAAGTGCATATGGATGGTATAATGCACCAGCAAATTTAGTTTCAACCGTAGATTTTACAGATGATACTAACTCTACAATTTGGGAGTATTACTATAGAATCATCAAAATTGCGAATGGAGTTATTGAGAATAGTGGAGGTAATGAAACTATTCCTGAGACTGACGATGCAAAGCGTATTATGGGACAAGCTAAGGCATACAGAGCTTATGCTTACTATAATTTAGTGCAGTTGTTCCAGAGAGCTTACGATCCAGATCAAGAAGTTTTACCATTCTATAACATCGATACTTATAGCTTAGAAAAAGTAAAAGCGTCAGTTATTTATGATCAAATTATTTCTGATTTAACAGATGCAACTAGTCTTTTAGATGGGTATACTCGTGAGTCTAAAAATCAGTTAGACAAAACAGTAGCACAAGGTTTCTTAGCCTATACTTACGCTGCTATGGGGAACTATGCAGACGCTAAAGTTTATGCTGATGCTGTAATTAATGCAGGTTATCCTTTAACAACAACAGGAGAATTAGCATATCCTGGTGCAGGTTCAGGGTTTAATGATATTAACGCCGCGTCATGGATTTGGGGTTATGATTTAACTGAAGATTTAGGTCACCAATTAATAGACTGGTGGGGACAAATGGATTATTTTACATATAGTTATGCTTGGGCCGGAGATACAAAATCAATTGATGATTTATTGTATTCAAAGATTCAAGATGGCGATGTAAGAAAAGATCAGTTCGGTACTGGTGCTGCACCATTACAACCAATCAACAAGTTTTTTGATCCGGGTAGAACGGTTGCAGGACAATACGTAATTTCTACAGATTTAATTCTTATGCGTTCTGAAGAAATGTACTTATTAAGTGCTGAAGCGTCTGCTAATCTTGGAGATGATGCTACTGCTAAAGCAATCTTATTAACTATGTTAACGGACCGTATGGGAAGCGCTGATGCTACAGCATACGTGTCACCGTTGTCAGGCCAAGCGTTAAAAAATGCTATTTACTTACAGACTCGTATTGAATTATGGGGAGAAGGTAAATCTTATTTCGCTATGAAGCGTAACCAAGCAACTGTGACAAGGGGTAGTAACCACGTGTTTAGAGCTGGAGAGTCTTTTTCTTACGATTCTGATGAAATGTCATTCCAGATTCCTGAAATTGAAATAACTAACAACCCAAGTATTACTGGGCAAAACTAAAAAATATTAAAATGAAAAAATATTATAAATATCTAGCGGTTTTCGCAGCCATCGCAATGTTTAATTGTGAGGCGGATGATGAATCTAAATTAAGTAATTATGTAGGTTTTGAACAAGGAGATTTGCCTGTTGAAATAAAGAAAGATAGTCTTTTTACCAAGACTGTACAGGTGGCCGCATCTGAAGTTTCAAGTTCAGATCGTACTTACTCTATTTATGTTGATGGTGCATCTACTTTAGGAACTTATTATGAAGTGCCTGAGACGGTAACGATTCCTGCTAATACCAATGTTGGGTCTTTTGATGTTGTACTAACAGATGATGAGACTTTAGAATATTTCGATCAAACATTGATTTTTCAATGGGAAGGTGAAAGAGGTTTAAATATTAGTAATCCTGTAACATTAAATGTAACTGAGTTATGTGAGTTAACATTAATTAGTGTAGTGCTAGAGTTTGATGACTATCCTGGAGAGGCTTATTTCCAATTAGTTGATTTTTCAAGCGGATCAGCAGTATTACTATATGATAGTCGTAATGAACTAAGCTTTAGTGGTTTAACAACCTATGAGCATAGGTTTTGTTTAGATGATGGTGACTATGGTATTGCAGTATATGATAGTTATGGTGATGGTGGAACTGATTATACAGTTTCAATTAAAGGTGAAGATATTGTTTTATCTGAAGGTTCTGTTCCTGATGCAGGTTCTGGTTATCCTGTTGTTACTAACATATCAGACATATTTACTATAGAATAATTATTTTTATTACTTATTGTAAAGCCACCATATTTATTATGGTGGCTTTTTTTGTTACTTATATCTGTTATGAATTAATATAAAAAACCTGTATATTGCCAATAAATTTATTTAAAAAAATATGAAAAAATACTTACTATCTATAGCCTTATTGGTTGCTTTCAATCAAAGTTATAGTCAAAACCCTGCTGACAGTAAGCTTTCACAAGGAAATCTTCAATTATTAGAGCAATTTAAGCTAGAGGAAACAAACCGTTTGGCTAGAATAGATTCATATCTAAAGGCCCACCCAGAAACTAAAGTAAGCTTCAAAGATGGTTTCAATTATAGCCATATTTATGATGTTGTAGATGGTGTAGTATTATACAAATCTACTGATAATTTAGATGCGGGACGCGCAACTAAAACTTCTTATCTACAAGTTGGCGGACAATTAAATTTAGACTTAGACGGGTCAGGGATGACAGTTGGTGTATGGGACGGAGGACCTGCTCAGAATACTCACGTTGAATTTCTTAATACTGAAGGTACAAATTCACGTATAACGGTTATCGATAATATTACAACAGAAGGAGAATCAGCATTTAGTAGTCATGGAACACACGTTGTTGGTACAATTGCTGCTATTGGAGTAGATCCACGAGCTAAAGGTATGGCAACTAATGTTTCTGTCAAGTCTTATAATTGGACAAATGATCTTTCTGAAATGGTTTCAGCTGTTAACGCGTCTTCTAATCCTATTATTCTATCCAATCATTCTTATGGTATTCCTGTAATTGGTGATGACGGTGCTTTACCGTCTTGGTATATGGGAGCTTATACCCAAGATGCTGCCAGTATTGATAATATTGCGCTTAATAACCCTAAATATTTAATTGTGGCTTCCGCAGGAAATAGTGGACAGAGCAGTTATGAAGGGGGACTTTATCCAGGCTATGATAAACTTACTACAGATAAAAATGCAAAAAATAGTTTAATTATAGCCAACGCTAGCCCGGTTCTAGCACCTTTTACATATGATTTGGAGCCAGTTAGTATCAACTCAAGTAGTAGTCAGGGGCCAACTGACGATTTAAGAATAAAACCAGATATTGCTGCAGACGGAACGGGTTTATTATCTACAGTCCCTACGGATAGTTATGCAGAAATGACTGGTACATCTATGTCAGCACCTAACACTACTGGTACCTTGGTTTTGTTACAACAATATTATAACCAACTTAATGGGGAGTATATGGATTCTTCTACTTTAAGAGGTTTAGTGAGTCATACTGCAGTAGATGATTTTTCAGAAGAAGGGCCTGATCCAAAGTTTGGTTGGGGATTTTTAGACGCCAAAGTTTCGGCAGAAACTATTTTAGCAGCTTCAACAGGAGAGGCTATCATGGATGAATTGAATTTAATGCAAAATGAAACTTATACATTGACGTTTTCTGCAGAAGC
Source organism: Winogradskyella arenosi (assembly GCF_003337305.1). Classification (GTDB taxonomy): domain Bacteria; phylum Bacteroidota; class Bacteroidia; order Flavobacteriales; family Flavobacteriaceae; genus Winogradskyella; species Winogradskyella arenosi. The sequence continues at coordinate 1,129,082 of NZ_QPJO01000001.1, forward strand.
GGGAGATATTTTAAAGGCGAGTATATGCTGGATTGACCAGGTTGGACCTGTTTCTACAGGTGAGTTAAACGATCCAACCGCTAGGTTGGTAAATGATTTAGATTTGAGATTATCTAAAGATGGATCTACTTTTATGCCTTGGAAATTAAATTATTCTGCAGATTCAGGATTCTCTAATTCTAAAGGAGATAATTCTGCAGATAATATTGAAATTATTGAAATTGAAGCACCATCATCTGGAGTTTATTCTTTAACGGTTTCGCATAAAGGAACGCTTAAAGGAAATGTAGGAGGACCTTTTGATCCACAAAGTCAAGACTTTTCATTAATTGTTACGGGTAATAATCTTACATTAGGTGTAGAAGAAAATGCACTTTCCAACAGCTTAGTGGTGTATCCTAACCCTAATAAAGGTGAGTTTACAATCAGTTTCGATTCTAACTTAGCAACAACCTCAGATGTTGTTATTGATATTTATGATATCAGTGGACGTAAAGTGTATCAAAATACTTTTGCAAACGTAAACGGACAGTTTAATAAAACCATAAACTTAACAGGAGTTGCTTCTGGAGTTTATGTTGCTAATATCGCTCAAGGCGCTAATAAAACGTCTCAGAAGATTATTATTGAATAATCTAAGTAAAGCATTTTGCTAACTAACGGCCAACAATCTATTTGTTGGCCGTTTTTTTTGTTAACTAATTTGTAATTTTTTATTCTTAAACAATATTTTATAGTTTACTTTGTTTGAAATTTATAAAGTTTTAAATGCATCATAAAAATCTATATGTTATCCTTTTTTGTTTGTTTTTAGTTCCTGTCGCGGCACAAACTAAATTAACAACAGGAAACGCACCCAATAGAACCGATACCTCGGCAACTAAAAAATCAAAGGCTTATAAAGATGTTGCTAGAATAGATATGTATCTGAAGTTTAAAAATGCTGCAGACTCTATAGCGGTAGACACAACCTTAACGCTAAAGAAAGATTATAAGTTTAATTATCTGCAAGAAGATAGTTTTGGACTTATGCCTTTTGCCAACATGGGACAAACTTATAATAGCCTTAGTTTCGATGCTTGGTCTAATCATATTGCTCCTCAATTTGCAGCACGGGCTAGACATTTTAATTACTTAGAACACGAGGATATCTACTTTTATGAAGTACCAACACCTTGGACACGTCTAACCTACAAAACAGCATTTGAACAAGGTCAGCTCCTCGATGCCTTTTTTACCGTTAACCTTACCAAACAATTTAACTTCTCTATTGCCTATAAAGGATTAAGATCGCTAGGGAATTATCAAAACGTGTTAACAAGTACAGGTAATTTTAGATTTACCTCTAATTACAATTCTAAAAACGATAAATACCATGCAAAAGGGTATATCGTTATGCAAGATTTACTAAACAATGAAAATGGAGGCTTATTAACAGAAGACCTGGTTAATTTTACCTCGGGTAATGAAGAATTTTTAGATCGTTCGGTTTTCGATCCACAATTTGAAGATGCAGAGAATATATTAGAAGGGAAAAGATTTAATTTAGAACATTCTTATGATTTGTTAAAGAAACAAGATTCCTTAGCGCAAAATAAAATTACCCTGTTTAATAAAATCTCGTTTGAAGATAAATATTACCGTTACAGTCAAACTTCAGCTGCAACTTCATTCTATGGCGATGCATTTGCCACAAGTATCTATGATAAGGTAACACTAGAAGACTTTAAAACATCCGTAGGCTTTCAATATGCAAATAATATAGTAGGAGATGTGGAGTTTGCCTTAAACTATACCGATCTTAATTACGGTTACGATAGTTTAGTGTTATTCCCAGGAGAAACCATTCCCAACCGTATTCAAGCCAATTATTTCGGAGTGGAAGGGACTTACGCTAAAACGTATAAAGGATTTAAGCTCTCTGCCAATGCAGCCCTTAATTTGTCAGACAGTTTTGTGGGCAGTTATATAGACGGTAATATAAGTTTAAAACTCAATGACGATATACAACTCTCGGGAGGATTAGCCATCAATTCCAGATTAGCCAATTATAATTTCTTACTGTATCAAAGTGATTACGTCAACTACAATTGGTATAACTTAGAAGATTTCAAAAATGTTAATACCCAACAACTAAATATTAAGTTGCAATCCGATAAATGGTTCAACGCAAGTCTAGACATTTCTAATATCGACAACTATACCTATTTCAATCTAGACGAAACCGTAGATGATGTTAACGTTATCCGACCAAATCAATACACAGAACCTTTACAATACTTAAGGTTTAAACTTCAGAAAGAATTTAAGTTTGGTAAATTCGGCTTAGACAATACAATCATGTATCAAAACGTCGTTAGTAATGCAGATGTTCTTAATGTCCCAGATTTCATTACTAGGAATACACTTTATTATTCCGATGAAATATTTAAAAAATCTCTAAAGTTTCAAACCGGGGTCACATTAAATTACTTTACAACGTACTATATGGATGGTTACGATCCATTGCTAGCAGAATTCTACACACAAAACACAACAGAGATTGGCGCCTTTCCAAGATTAGACTTTTTTATCAACGCCAAGGTCAGACAAACTCGTATTTTCTTTAAGCTAGAACATTTCAATTCCTCTATCACAGGTTACGATTATTTCTCGGCACCCAATAATCCATACAGAGACCTTACCATTCGTTTTGGTTTAGTCTGGGATTTCTTTCTATAAAATAGTTTGGGCATTGCACTTTTGCTTTTCAGCAGCAAAAGTGCCGCGTCATCCGCTGTATCTTTTTTTTAGGGTCATATAAAGACCAAAGCAGGCTTTAGGATTTAAAATAACAAGAGCTTACATAACAACAATGATACTTTCAAAAAAAAGGATGCCGCTACTACCGCTAATGCGAAAAAAAGGAAACCGTAAAACAAGGGGTTTACAAATCATTTTATAGGGGTAGAGTAGCAAGAATACCATAACCTATAGAAAAGCTATAATTTTATTTAGTTTTAAATCGCAGGTTTTTAAGGCTTTAAAAATTAAACAAAAATAAAACCTAAAAAGGGCTTGCGAGAAAGAAAAAGGGTTGTATATTTGCACCCGCTTAACAAAACAATGTTAAGTAAAAGTAAAGAAATAAGTTCATTAACATATTGAATTGACAGCGTAAAAATTAACTGGAAACGGTTAATTAAAAACAAGAGAATAAATCATTTAGA
>NZ_QPJO01000002.1:0-984674 GCF_003337305.1 Winogradskyella arenosi
AGATATTTATGAACGAATTGTAGCAAAAGGGAAGAGTAAAAAACTGGCTTTAATAGCTGTGTGTAATAAGCTTCTAAAACAGGCTTTTGCTATCGTAAAATCTGGTTTAATATATGACGATTCATATAGAAGTATTTTAGTGAAAAGTTAATGCATTTTTACTTGCTTTTTACCACAGTACTTTGTTGGGCTTAGTTTTTTAATTTGTTAATTAGTCTATCTTCATATTTATCATAATCTTGACTACAATAAAAAGGTAATTCATTATAATTGTCAGAGTTCAAAACTGAATAATATCCACAATCAACTCCAAAAGTGTTTTTAATTTTTTCTGCCAATTTTTTGGTCATATCTTCTCTTTGAGACAGACTTCTGGAGTCAGAAAACTCATAAGGAAAACAAAGATATTTTCCTTCTTTATTTAATTCCACTCTTTCATTATTAATCAATGCTCTTGCCAAATCACTAAGACTATCGTAAATCCATAGCCAACAACCTCCAAGTTCCCCTTGTTCAGGTTTTTGGTAATTATTTTCGACTTCTTTTACTAATGAAGTAAACTGTTTATATATTTTATCATCTCGTTTTTTATTTGGCGTTATATATATTGATAAATCAATTGTACTTTTAATTATCTCTTTTTCTTCTTGACTAGGCTCTAAAATTGATTTTATTTTTTCGATTTGTTCGGTGTAAAAAATAAATCTAAATGGAGAATAGTTATTTCTATCAAATATTGCTAGAATATCACACAAAATTAATTCAGCTTCCGATTTTGTTTTTACGATTACTCCAATATCTGAAATTCCTTGTTCTAGTATTTCTAATCCAGGAAAATCCTCAACTTCAGAAACGATTCCAAATTCCTCCAATTCTTTTTCAAACTCAACGATACTTTCATTGTATGGATACCTCCACTCTCTTTCGTGTGTCCAATCAATTTTTCTTGTGGACGATGGATTATATGTTACATATCTGTATTGTTCAAGCATTGGTAAAACACTTTGGTCAATTATCCTTTCGTTTTTTTTAGTGTTTTTAACATTTAAGTCATTGGAACTTAACCCATAAATCACAGGTCTTGCTCCAAGTTTAAATAATTCTGATTTTAAAAAAGATAAACCATAAGAACTAATTGCTTGACCTAGTTTTTCTCTTTTGTAAGATGTTTCAAGAAAAGCTGCTAATGGCATTTCAGTAAAACAAATTGCTGGTCTATTTCCATAAATAGTCCGATAATTATTTCTTATAGACCAAGTTGCAAAAATTTTATTATGACGAATTGCAGCTCGTAGTAGAAAGAAAGGGTTATATATATTTTCTTCAGCTAAATGGTCAAATCCCCAATTTTCAGGAAAAGTAACATAATCTTTACTTTCTGTATCTACTTCTCTAAAAAAGTGAATTAATCTATCAGATAAGTCATATCTATTGGTATTTTTCATTAGCTTGAAACTTGGTTTTTTAAATTAAGCCCAACGGTTAGTATATGAAAAGTAGGGCAGTTAATAAGCACTTACTTTCGGGTTTAAGACTTAGCTAAATATAAATATTTTGCTTTTATTTTTCGTTTAAATGCCAAATTTTATATTTAGCGGACTTTGTAAATAAACACAGAACTTTGGAGTTAACACAAAAGCCCTATTTTTTATATACATTGTTAGGTTTTTGTGCTTTTTTATTGTGTTTCTACGTTTACAACACCAAACCATTCAGTTATTTTATTCATTGCTGATTCTCCCATTTGAGAAAGAGCTAAAACGACTAAATTCTCTTTAGCTCTTGAACAAGAAACATAAAATAAATTTTTTGTTCTTAATTCTCTATCTGAGTTTGTTTCACTACCATCAAAAAAGTATTGAAAATTATATTTTTGAGGCCAACTGGCATCATCAATTACAACTAAAACATTTCTATATTCTTCTCCTTTTGTTCCGTGTTTTGTTGAATATGAAGTTTGTTCTTGAATATGTTTAAAAGCACAAATTATCTCATTATAATTAATATGCATTAATGATTCGTAGAATGCTTTATTTTTAGTTGCTCTCTTCTTTTCCTCATCATCTGTAATACTTTCTATATCTATTTTTATTTTTTCTAGAAACCGTTGTAAGTTCCTAGAAAATAACGATAATTGGTTTGTTTGGCAAAAATCAAAAACATCTTGAACTGTTCCAGTCGTTCTTAATTTAGTTAACTCCTCTAATTTATTTTCTATTTCTTTTTTATCAGAATGTTTAGTTAGAGAACTAAAAATACCCTGTTGTTTTAAGTACTTTATAACTCTGTTATAGTTTTTCTGTTCCCAAAATGAAGCTAAATGTTCTATTCCCGTTTCTCGTTCTTTAGAAGTTTTTTTATCTTTAGAACCAAAGAAGTATGAAGCAAAATGATTTTCTCTATTTAATAATTCTGCTTTAGGGTCATAAAACCTTTTAGAATACGTTTTGTATAGCTTTCCAAAACCTGCTCTTTCAGCAACTTTACTATTTGCTATTATTAAAATTTTATCATCCCCAAACTCTGAAAAATCCCAACCATTTTTTTCTAAACTTGAAACGACTTTGTCATAGTCTGTATTTTTTTTAGGTGCAATTCTTTCGTAATAAGCCCTTTTACCTTCTTTTGGTTGTATTGGTGCATTTATACAATTAATAAACTGAACAATTCCTTCAATACTTTTTTTACTTTCAGGAATAATCTGAGTTATATTATCTCGTATGTTATTTAAAAGATTGACCACATTTTCAGAAGAACGATAATTATCATCTTTTGTTACGAGTTCAAGTTTGTTTGAATCAATATAAGTTTGCAATGAGCCAACTCCTTCATCATAGATTTTTTGATAAGAATCTCCGTAGAAACCAACTAATAGTTTTGATTTATTTCTTTCAAGTAGATAATTTACAATAGCATCAACAGTTTCACTAGCTGTATCTTGATACTCGTCTATAAAAATATAAGGATATTTTTGACCTAAGATTTGAGTTAAAGCAGTATAGTTTCTAAACATCTGTAATGATAAAGTTATTACATCATCGTGATGGAGACTTCCTTGTTCAAAATCTCTATAACCACTATCGTCATATTTCACATCTGTTTTAATCCTATCTTTTAATCCAGTTTTATATTTTTCAGGTTTTTTACTATTAGCAATCATAAACTCGTTTAAAACATCTAATTCAATAATTAGTTGTTTATTGAACCTTTTGATGCAATCCCACAAAAATTCGTGAATTGTGGAAACAATGACTAAAGGATTATTTTCAAGTCTTTCAATAATTTCATTTTTTGCAACATTGGTATAAGTAATACAAACAATTCTTTGGTTGTTTAGTTTGATACTTTCTCCCTTAGTTTCTAAAACGTAATTTATGGTTTGAATTAGAGTATACGTTTTTCCTGAACCTGCACCAGCTTCAAGGACAAAACTTTTGTTTTCTTCTATATGTTTTTTAATTTGTTCTATAGCTACCATTCTAATCGTTTTCAGCTAACCAAATTAAACCTTCATTTATATATGCTGGAACTTTCCATTCTCCATATTCCTTTTCATTAAAAGACATAATATCGAATGTAAACTCTGTTTTTTGTTTTGAATTAAATTTAGTTGGTATTTCTTTAGAAATATCTATTTTCTTTTTTCTTAAATAAGAAAATTCATCCTTTATTTTTTTTCTTTTATCAATAGGATGTTCGGTTAAAAAGAAATCTTTATTTGCATTTATAAAAGCATCTTCAAAACTTCTTGCGTTATAACTGTTTTCATTTGTTTGATAAGCCACACGAATGTTCTCTTGTATCTTATCTTCAACTTTACAATTTACTAAATCAGATATAGTAGTTTTATTTGGTAACCAGTTTATTAAAGTGTAATTAGTTGTGTATTCACCTTTAGAAACAGGACATTTGCCATCTTTTTTATTACTTGAATCAATATCAGTAATTATCAAGGTTCTTACATTAATAAACTCTAACATTTCTCTAAAAGAATGAGCATACGCTCCGCCAACTTCAAGTATAGAAACATATTCATTACATAATGATTTAGCACTTTTTTTAATCATTTGAGGTAAAAGCATACGTTCAGTTGTTCCTTCAACTAATATGACTTTATCTGCAAAAAATAAATCAGATTTATGAAGTGTTAGATATTGCCTTAAAAATCTAAAAGTTCGTGCATCATCTTTAATTTTTAAATTATTAAAATCTTGATTAGTTATTTTATATCCTCCAGATGCTGTTTTTAATCTATTGAAATATCTAATTCTATTAAACCCTCTTTCTGTTTCAATCCCTGATTCTGAAAGTATATGTGAAGAATGCGTTGTAATTATAACCTGTATCTGAATATTATATTTATTTCTGGCTTCTTTTACAAGTTCCGCTACTTGACTAATAAATACTTGTTGCATTTGCGGATGCATATGAGCTTCTGGTTCTTCAATAAGTACAACAAGAAAATTTGAAAGCTTTTCCTCTTTAGAGTTTTTAAATTTCTCAATGAAACTAGCTAATTCTAAAATCATATAAATTAGATTACTGTAACCTAGTCCGTTATAGCTCTCAGGTAAGTTTATTTCATTTTGTTTATATAAATATTGGATATTGTTTTTTAATACTTTTTCAGAATCAAATATAGAATCAATTTCTATAGGAGGTATTGAAACAGGTGTATTAGCTCCAAACTTCTTTAATTCAAGCATTATATTTTCTAATACTTTCTTATATCTTTCTTTTAAATCAGAAGCAACTACTTTAAGAGCATCTTCTAATTCTTCAACATCTTTATTGTCTGTTTTATCTCTATGACTATAGTAATTTGAAAAACCTAGAGATAATGCATTGTTAGAATCGCCTTTTATGTCATCTAAAACTCTCATTGCTTTTATGCTTTCAAAAAGTACTATTTTTTGAATTTTAGTTTTAAAGCTATCTTCAATTTTTCTATGATATTCAGATTCTTTATCTATTGCGTAACAAACAGTTTCGTATAAGAAGTATATATTTTTATGTAGATATTCTATTAATTCTATCGTTGTATCTTCTCTCTTATCGAATGATTGAAATATCTTTAAAGTATTTTTCGGCTCAAAAGAAATACAAATTGTAGCATCATTTCTAGAATCTTCTAAGTCAGTTATAAATTCACTAAGTTCAACTAATGATTCATTATTTTCTTTATTGTACTGAATTTCAAAATTGACTTTAATTTTAGGGATTTCGGCTATTAGTTCTAACTCTATTTTTTCTTTATCTTCTTCTGTAATTCCGTCTTTTCTAGATTCTAAATATTTACTATAAATAGATTTGAAAATAACATAAGAGCTTTGAGAAAAATCCTCAAAAACAAATTTGCTATCAGTAGATGTAGCTAGTTTTAGTGCTTCAAAAAAAGAAGTTTTTCCAGTGTTATTCTTTCCGACTATTAACGTCATGTTATCTTCAAGATTACAATCTATATTTTCTAATAATCTGAAATTTTGAATTTCAATTTTCTTTATTTTCATTTAGCTGATTTTATTGGAGGAGATTGGTTTTTTCGCATGAAACCTAACGGTTTTGTGTATGATTTCGTTGCGTGTTTGAGCAACTAAATTAGCAAATACAAACCGAATAGAAAATCCGCGAGGATTTTCGTAAGTAGGCAAGTATTAGCAATGAATTATACACGTTGTTGCCAGTAGTTATTTATTCACTTTTCTTCCATAAACTGATATTTTAATCGGAAAAATTTGAAGTTCAATTCCTTCTCCAAGGCTAAATGAAAATGTTTTAGTTTTCTTTAGTATGCCTTTTGAAGTATATGAATTTCCAGTCAAATTATTATATGCTTGTACACCATTGGAATGAAAGGCGCTACCAGTCAAATTGTTATAAGCCTGAACTCCATTAGAATGAAAGGCACTTCCAGTCAAATTATTATAGGCTTGAACTCCATTAGAATGGAAAGCACTACCAGTTAAATTATTGTAAGCTTGAACTCCGTTTGGATGAAAAGCACAACCTGTTAAATCATTCCATTTATATACTCCATTTGGGTGTTTTAAACTAGCCATATTCTATACTTGAATTTAGTTATTATGTAAAAACCATTCGTAAAGTAATGGTTTCATTGATTTTTCTTCTATAGTTTCTTGTTCATAATTTAAGACAAAATCTCTTGGAATTTCAATTCCATAATATGTGTGTGGTAAACTATCATTCTCTTCGTTAAATGGGTCTTCAGCATCCTCAATTCTGGCTAGGTCAATTATGTTTCCATCTACAGTATTAAAACTATGCGTAATAATCGGGTAAGGGAATGTATTACGAGATACAAAGCCTGTATAATATGTAAAATTACAATCTGCAATTGTTGAAGCTTTTGCCGAATAGTGACATTGATAGTGAATATGTTCATATCCAAGGTCAGTAATTCCATTTAACATTTCATTACTTGGAACTACATCATTATAAGATTCTATTGTATTGATTTCTTGCAAATTATCTCTAACCCATTGATTAAAAACATCCTTTTCAAGTCCATAGATTTCATTGTAAAAAATTCCGCCTTCGTCAAGGCATAATTCGTAAAAATCTATTTCGTTCAAATTCATTTATTTTCGGTTTTTGATAGACTATGCAGGTTTTCTTTAATTACTGGCAACAAAAGGATATAACCTATTGTCTATAATTTATTTATAAATGTAATGTTTTTATTTAAATAATCCTTTGGATTTTTGTTTGTCGAAATGTGTAAAGTTAGTAACAGAATTTTTCTGTATTCAACATAGTTTAATTGTTACATCAAGCGACTTCTAGTTGTTGGCTCATTTTAATTTCAAATCATTTAAAAATATGTAGTAATGATTTCGTTCTAAGATACGTGTATGGTAAAAATCATTACACCTCCATAAGTTGAATTAAGCATTGTTTTAAAATATATTCTAAATATTGAGTCTTGAAAACCATAAAGCAAGGTTTTAGAGTTCATTTTAAGCTTAAATAAAATAATATAATACAGATTTTTAAAAAGTATTAAAAATGTAAGAATGTATTACAATTAATGTATATTTGAGAGTATAATTAAATATAAATCAGAGTACACAATACAGTACACGATTTTATAGCGGAAAGGCTACAGGGGTTATTTTTGAAAAAAAATATCAAACTCATAACCCGAAGGTCACTGGTTCGAGTCCAGTTCCCGCTACAAGGCGAAAGCCATTAAAATCAACGGATTGTGTCTCACAATCCGTTTTTTTATGTCTTCGTTTTCCGTATTTTTGCGTGCAGTACACGATACAGTACACGATTACCCGATGAAATTAACCTACACAGAACCTAAAATATACACAGGTGGTGTTGACGTCTCTAAATGGTCTTCACTAAAAAAAGTCTGAACAAAAAGCAGCGCTTTCTAAAGCTTGGTAGGTGTAGTATTCGTATCGTGATCCCAAAACTCAAAAATTAAAAAGACAAGCTTTTGAAAAAGCGATGGTGATTAAAGTACAAACTTTAAAAGATTAATTCGTAATCACAGTATAAACGTTTTATCAATTCATGTAGAAAATGCTTGAAGACTTAAAGATTCGTTTTTAAATCTTTGTAAAGAAGTTTCCATTTAGGATTTATTCCCATAGCAGGACTATGAGATGAATATGACGTTTTTTTATGGCGATTAGGAGCATTATACGCTTATGGAGATAGGAATTCTATGTCTGGGCTAATCTTGGCATAAGGAGTGCTTATGTCGATTTTGAGCTGTATTTGTTTTTGTGTTGAAGCTCAGGTTAACATTTTTAATTTTAGAAGGTATAGATCAGATAAGCTTGTCCATTTCGGGTTGAATGATCTTGTCTTAGGGTATGTCTAAGTTATCTAGAGCGCTTTTATGTTGGCGTGGTGTGTATAGTATACGACAACTTTCGTTTTAAAAAAAATACTTCATCAAAGCAAAAAGCGGTATAAGTTTGGACCTAAACCGCTATTATTATACATTTTCTTAAGGATTCAACTTCTAGTTGTGGCCAAAAATGACCTAGTTTCACCCGTATAAGTTCTGCTTATACATTCTGATGATTAAAATTCCTTTTCATCAAAATAGCCTTATAGTTTATCTCTAACTATGCGATGGTGAAGAAAAACTTTTTACAAATTTTATTTCGCAGCTTAAAACCAGTTTGATCGTTATGTGTTTTATAAGATCAGATACTGTATGTGCTGTTTTTCTATTTTCTTATGTTTGAGGGTTGGAAGTGTTCACTATTTTCAAAATGAGAAATATGGAATACTTTTTTAGTATTTCTATGTTTAGATTATGGTGAGTATTTCACTTTCGGCTAATCTAGATTTTGGTGTTTTGTCAGTAGAATTAAAATCAGAAGTTGCTCTGTAACCTAAAGAAACAGCGACTAAAGACGTATAACCTTTTTCTCTTAATCCAAATTCTTCATCTAAGGCTTTTACATCAATGCCTTCCATTGGTGTCGCATCGATTCCCAGACTTGCCACACCTAATAAGAAACTTCCAAGGTTTAAGTAAACTTGTTTTTCCATCCAATGATTCAAGTCTTTCAAATCAAATTTATGAATTTCTGAAAAGGCTTTTACTGCCCCTAAAAATCTATTTTTAATATCTTTATTCGGAAATCTTCCGCTTTCATCTTCTGTATTGGCAATATGTTGATAATACTTTTCATCAGCATCAATTTTTGAACAAAAAACGACCACTGCAGAAGCGTTTAAAACTTTGGGTTCATTAAAATTAAAAAAACCTTGCGTTCCTTTTGCAATTCTTTCTTTACCTTCTTTTGATTCGGCTATAATGAAATGCCAAGGTTGTAGGTTTACGCTAGATGGACTCATTCTCAATAGGTTTTTAACTTCATTCATATCGGAATCCGATATTGTTTTACTTGGGTCAAATTCCTTAGTGGTGTACCTCCAGTTAAGTGTTTCTTTTAAGTTCATTTTTTAGCTGTTTTATTATACTATATTTATTATAGTAGCAAAAATAAGTATAGTTTTGTACCTTTGCAATAACGGTCAAAAATGATAGTATAAATTATATGGAATCAGAACCACCACAAATGCTCAAATTTAAAGGAAAAGAATATCCTTGCTGTGCAAGTTTAACCATGGGATTAATAGGGGGGAAGTGGAAAACTGTTATTCTCTTTCATTTGATGAATGAAAAATTGAGATATAACGAATTGAGAAAAGCCATGCCAGCCGTTACCGAAAGAACATTAAGCTTACAGCTAAAAGCTTTAGAAGAAGATGGTTTACTAAAAAGAAAGGTGTATACATCAAAACCACCTTTAAAAGTGGAATATTCTCTCACAGATTTCGGAAAAACTTTGATTCCTTTAATTCAATCTATAGCAGATTGGGGAGATTTAGTGGTAGAGAAATATTCCTAGCTCCCTGTGGTTTTATCTTAGTGCCAAGCTTTGGTATTGGGTTTATTGGGTGGTGCTACAACTAAGGTAACAAACCTGCTCAAGCCCGTTTAAACCCGTAAAATTCTGTAAGAATTGTTGGCAGTAGGCTTGAACCTCGTCATTAGTTTTAGACCTTGTTAGCTCCAGTTATTTGAAACGCGATTAAGATTTATCATTTTCTTCTGAATTATTTTTTTTATCAAGTGTGGTTCCAATTCCAACTCCAAGGGCTATTCCTACACTGAGCCATAAGCCTAGGTTTCCAGTGGCAACGCCAACCGCGGTTCCAATTGCAATTTCACGAGCTAATTTGTTTTTTTTCGTCATAAAGGTTTTGATTATTTACGTTTTTTTGAGCTTGAGTCTGAATAAAGAATCAGGTCTAAACAGATTCTAATAGTATTTGTTGGCTTTTAGTCATAAACGTTACAAACCTTATTTATAAGCGTTTTTTTGAAGAATCTTGCTAAGGTGTTTGTATAGGGGTTGTTGTGTAATTTAGCCCATATTTAGTAACGGGGTATTCTAAAATAAAAGCAATACAGGATAAGGGCGGAATTTTGAAGCATGCTAAATGCTAGATTCAATTTGATTCCTATTTGTCATTAATCACATATCTGTAACAAATTCAATATTTTAACGTCTTACAATTAAACGTAAATACCTTAAACTATGAAAAATTTGTTAAGATCATTTAAACAAAAATGGATGCAATTCTACCAGTGTGAATTAAAAGCCTTTAACAGATTACTTGGAATTAAATAAACCTTACTGAATTTTCATTTGAGGTTTGCCTGAATCTTTTGGTATGCAGTTTCTAATTGAATCCGTTAGTTAACTGTATGCATTGTTAGTCCTAGTATTTTTTAAGGCCTTGTTTAAGGTCTCAATATATTCTTTTCGTTTAAGTAATTGACTCACATTAGCTTCAAACGTTTTGATATTATTTAATTTCGGAAAGGCTAATTTATTTTTAGCGATTGAAGTTGAAATCAGAATATTGAAGTAATTATACATTAGGATTATTTTTTGCAAAACGTCAGTTTCCACAACTTCAAACCCCATTTTTTCTGCTGTTCTTTTGTTTAGGATATAGCTTGTTCCTCTAATGGTCATGGTGGGGTCCTTTTCGTACGTTTCAATAAGGCGCAATAGTCCATCCAAATACTGTTGGATGATAAAATCGGTTCTTTGTTTGCCATTCATTGTTTTGTCAATTACAAAATAGTAATCAAATAATGTTCCGCCGTGAATTTTGATAAATCCGTTTTTAGGTGTCTCGGCAATGAATAAAGATGAATAATAAATGAGTTTTCCACTTTTCTTTAAGGAAGGCATATCGAAGAAAGGTGCAATTATAGAAAGGCTTATTGCAAAGGTTAAAATTCCAATGAGGTATAGTCCTGAAGAGAAGGATATAATGACTGATAATACGATAAGGATAAGAGCACAAAACGCTATCGCAATTAAGATGTTATTTTGCGCTCTTTTAGTCTTATTATAAAATTTATGGTTCAATTTTTATGAAGGTGGTTTTGCATTATGGTTAACGGTTTTGTGTACGGTTAGTTGCGTGGTTAAGCAACTAATTTAGCAAACTTTTACGAACCCGTGAAAATTCCGCAGGAATTTTCGCAAGTAAGCACTTAAAAAGCAATTAATTATACACGGTGTTACCACACGTTTTTATTTTTCCATTCAGAAAATCAGTCGTTCGAGTTGATGCCTAATTGAGAATAGAAAAATCAAAATCAAAAGTGTAATTAAATTCGTTTTGAATTTCACATATTCTTGTTTACGATACTCTTTTATTATTCTATAAACCAAAAATCCACCAACGAGTAAAATCGGTAAATAATTAAAAATTAAATCAACGTACCATAATTCCGAAATTCGACTTGCACCAGCTCCCGAACCAAACATTAGGAAAAAAGTAAGTATCTCAATCAAAATCAAAAGTAACAGAATTCCGAAAAAAAGAATTGACCTAATTCCAATTCCGATATAATTTGTCTTTATTTTTAAAAACTCCGTTGCTTTCAATTCAGTTTTTTGTTTTCTAAAATGTCAAATCCAAAAAGTCCTTGTCGAATATCCAATTCCACATTATTGTAGAAGTTCCTTTTTTCATAAAATTCAGATGAAAAGACTAATTCTTTTATTTTTCCATTATAATTAATTCTAAACGTTGGTGTTCGGACGTCAATTCTATATTTTCCTCCAGAAGCTAGTGAGGAAGTCCGAATAATCTCATACGATTCAGTTCTTGTATTTTGGTCAGCGAAATAATAATTCGATAACATAAAGATTGAGCAAGTAATAAATCCAAATCCGATTACATAATGCATTGCGGAATAGAGGTAAAGTCCCCACTATATTCATAAGTGCTCTTATAATTCTTAAAATCGAGAATAAATGCAATTATTCCAACAACCATTATAATTCCGATTGGAATCATCAAATTGATAATGGTTTCTCTGTAAATATTAATTTCCCAAATAATTAAAATTGCTCCTAGAAAGAAAATTACTGGGTAGAATATTTTACGTTGTTTTTGCGTCATTCTCAAATGTGTGGTAACCATAGCACATAACCAATTGCTTATGATTTATTTATAAATGTAATGCTTTTAGTTGAATAATCATTTGGATTTTTGTTTTGCAAAATATGTAAAAGGAGTCGTGTCATTTTTATGCTGTATTACACTGCTATTTATTTTAAATAAGCTTGCCCATCCGTAGGGTTTACAAATCGGTTTTAAAGACATTTAATTTTAAGGCGTCTTCAGAAGTCGCCAAAATAAAGATCTTGTAAGTCTTCCATGTTATCCATGTTGTTTTTCCGTTCTGTATAGGAATGGAGGTAAAGAAAAGGTTTTCTGGGAATCCTCGTCAGCGAGTGACAGCGTATAGGTGTTAAACGATGCTTCCTCTTGACCATTAATAGCAATTGAGCTTTCACTCACACAGGCCTCGTAGGTCATTTTAAGGTTTCCTATAACTGCGGTTTGCCTTAAATCTATAAACATGCTGTTTTCAAAGTCTAATGTTTTAACAACCAACTGGACGTCCTGCTTGTCCACTTTCAAAGAAAATGAATAGTTGAGATAAGCTTTTGGGAAGTTTGTTTTTATAGCATCTACAGACGCCTCATAATACCATAGAACCATCGTGTATTTGGTGTCGTTTTTTACAATATGTAATTGAAGTTGGATCTGTGGCGAATTCTGATCTATGGGGTCGGATTGTATAAAGAGATAGGCGGGTTCTAGAGTTAAATCTTTAAAAGATGTCCTAGGATTCTTTCCGGTTTTAGCGGTATAATTCTCATGCCTTTTTCAGATTGGGCATAGCTATTAATTTGAAAGCATAAGCATAAGACAATCCATAAGTTCCTATTAAAAAGCATCATGTGGAATCTATTTTCGTATTAAAAAAGTTGATCAAATTGAAATAGCCTTATATAATACAGCATAGCCATGAGGGCCAATACATGTATTCCAAAGCCTATGCTGTTTATGATTTTTACATAGGTTTTGTAGCCAAAACCTTTAATGGAATACAACGAAGAGCTTAAAATACAAGCTTCAAAACAGATTAACAATCCTTCGTAAATGTCAATATTATAATGGTTGTTACTCCAGCTAGTAATCACCCAAAAAATAAAGGTAAGGACCACAAAAATAGCATTCACATAGGCTAGTGTCAAAGTTGTTTTTCGCCTTTTATACCCTAGGATAAGGCCTACGAAATGGCCACATAAAACGATAATAAATAGGAGACTTAGGAGGCTAGCAGTCATAACGATTTAGAGTTATGGTTTAAGGTAATGTGATATAATTTTTGAACATCTTTTACAATAATCGTGTCTTTGCTTTCATACAAAATATGAACCCCATTTCCGTTGTTTGCATTTTTTGCTTTAAACCGTGTGGTCTCATCATGTAATGAAAGTTCTACGTAATTATAGCCATAAGGAGTATAACCGCCTACGTAATGATTACCAGAAAATGAATTCCCTAAAACAACCTTACCAAAGGATTTTGGACTTTTCTCTAAATGCCATATCGGTTTTAATGCCTTAAGTTGTGTTTGTTCTAAAATTGCTTTAAATGCATCACTGTGATCGTACGCAGTACAGAGCGCCACTGTTTTGTTTTTGTATTTTAAAACACTGACTTCATGGGTTAATGGAAAAATTGAAACCAAATTTGTGTGTAATGCTTTAAGGCTTTCGGCTAGGCTTTTTTCTTCTTTTTTATAAATAACAGCCGTTAAACTATCTATATGTGCTTTCGTTTCATGTTTATAAACGGATTGTAACGAATCTTTTATGCTAATCCGTCCTCTAATTTTTAGGATTAAAGGTTTTAGAGGTTCTTTTTTGAAATCGTTTTGCATAGACCTCTGGTAGACTACATTTAATTCGGGTTGATCGTGAGGCTTTATCGTGTAAAGCGTTCCGTCATTACTCATATAACTATGCGTATAGCCTGAAGGTTTACCGAGTTGTTTTATGACATTGAATTTTCGATCTAAAATGATCCAATCCCCATTTTCATCATTCGCAAAAATATGGTTTTGGTTGTATTTAATATTGGTTAAGGTATACGGAAATTTCGATATGGCGATTTTACTATTGGTATGCTCAGGAAAAACAGGGATTTCGGGGTGTTTATCCTCCTCTGTTTGTTGGTATCCACAAGAATTAAACAAAAAAATAAAGAGTAGAGCGAGGAGTCTTAGGGGATGCTTCATTGCGTAATTGTTGCCGTGTTTGGTAAAAGGTTCGTTGCACGATTAGAAAGCCAAGGTAGCGAAAAAAGGACTTTTGGAGTGGGAATGCCAATAGAATTTTATAGGAGGCAAAATTTAAGCAATGCCATAGCTAGATTGTTGTCACTGTTATTGATTTGAAGGAAAGAGGCTATCGTGTAATGAGGAATAATCTCGTTTTAGATTTTCACATAAATCGGAATAAAACTTGTTCCATTCAGGTTCAGTCATTCTATTAGCCCGTTTTCCTGTTTTTACGGATATGGCAGAGCCTTTTCGCCATATTAAAGGTAAACCCACCTCTTCTTCCGCCTTCATTCTTCTAATTGTTGTCACTAACGCACCAACACCATTCGGGTTGATCGGAAACTCTTCATCTAATTTTTTTAATGCTTTTTTTATTTCAGCTTCAATCATCCTTATATTTATGTTTTAAAGGTTGTTCAGGGGCTAATCGCTTATCGTTCAGAACGTTTGGTAAAGGGGGAATACGTGGTAAACAACTAATTTAGTGAATAATGACTTGTTATGAAAATCCTTTAAGACTTTCTCGTTAAGTCGCTAAGACGGAACCTATCATTGCATGGTGTTATGCACTGGCTTCTCATCCATTAATTGCTTTTTTAAATTTGGCTTGTAGTGTATTCCGTTTTGCATTTGTTTCCTTTATCATGTCGATACAAGGAAGGGGTAAACTATGACAAATCACGACCCTGGGTTATAGCCCGCGATTTATGGCTTCTTTGCCTTCACGTTAAAATTGATAATCGGTATAAAAATTAGGATTAATGTAAGGGGTATAAACCAAAGGCCCAGATCGTCTATAGGGTCATTTTTTAGTGTTTGGTAGGTTAATGCGCCAAAAATAAGGAGCACGGCTAGTTTTAAATAACGCAGCATCCGATTTGCATTTTTATATTGAAACTCAGCATTACTCGGTGTTATGTCAACCGGATAATTGTTATAAGCATGCGGATGTTTTGTTAAAAGCGTTAAACCAACACCTATTAACGTGGCTAAAACGGGAAGGAAAAATAGGGTCTTTTTGTTACCATAAGCATCAGCTTCTCCTTTGAGGTTGTAATGCGTTACAATGGTTTCAGGTAATTCTGAATACTGTGTGAGGGCCAACACCCACAAACCAAAAAGTAAAACCCAACTGATTAATTCTAGCATTTTATCGGTGGTACTTAGTTTTAATTTTATTTTAGGTTTTTTATTCAAAGCTTGATCTTTTTTAGAATGTCGGATTTTTAGAGGTAAAAGCTGTTAGTGTATGGTCTTTTTAATTCTTTGGTGAGAGTTCAAACTTCTATGATTTGCAGATTTAATTTAGAATACTGTAAATAGTTGGTATAGCGATGTAAATATAAAAATGATTGTTTTAAAAGTAGTCACTATAAAAGTCAATGAAAAAATGCTTTATAGATTGCATTAAAAAATACAAAGCTAATAAAGTATTTAATAAAATTAGAAAGGCTACAAAGCGCGCCCTGTTTAATTAGACATGGTTTTTAAGGCTTCAATAATTTCCTCAGGTTCTGATGGGTTCTATAATCCACATTCATATAAAAATTGGATAGGGTGTAAAAATTAGATTTTTATTCAATTTTATTAAAAATTAATAGCATGCTATCTGCATCAAACCCAATTTCATCTTCTATTAACAATTGCTCACCTGTATAACTCAATTGGAATTTATAAGTAAGAGCATCAATTAATATTTGGTTTTCCATTGCATTGATTACAAAATTGTAAATGTCATTTCTGTTAAAATTGAAGAAAATGAGTAGGGGTAAGTTTACCATTAGTCATTATATTTTTCTATCAGTTTTTGTTGGGTGTAAATTTTACAACGGTCTCGTATAACCGTCAGTTACGGGTTAATATGCGTTAATTTTCGGGTTGGTACAGACCTTAGCTATTCCGAGTGGATTCGGACGTAGTCGAATCCGCCGTAATTGCGGTTATACATTGTTGTACACCGTTTTTTTATTCATTTATTATTTTTCTCATTTCGTTTAGTGCTTTTGTAAAATCAGACATTTTTTTACTCTCTCCAATATGAATTGGAATATTATTTAGTCGATTTGTCAAGTCCTTTATTGGCATATTTTTTAATTCTCCATATTCCGCTTTCCACCAATCTAGTGACTGTAAATTTGCATTTTGAAATCCAGTTGTTTTTCGGTCATTGTCAGTTGGCAAAAAGTCAATTTTTCCGATTATAGAATTTAAATAGTCAAAGTCGGTTATTATTCCATCGTAAGTCAATTGCGCGTATAAAGCCTCTTTGAAAATTTGCTCAATATTTTTTAAATCCGTTGATTTAATGTCAGTCAATATTACGTTATATTTTGTTTTTCCGTTTGTGATTAACCAGCATTTTTTTCTGTCAACATAAAATACGGTTGCGTTCCATTTTCCAAGTATTCCACATTCAGTTTTTTCGTCAGTTGAAATTAATTTCTTAATCAACTTTTCAAGTTTTTTAGTAGTGTGTATTGTCGTTCGCATAAATGGTTTACAACAACAGGATATATCCTATCCCATATTTTTCATAAAAATAAACTTTTAATTAAAAAAATCCCTAGGATTTTTGTTTTACAGAAAAAATCAGGGATTCCTTTTAAAAATAACAAGTTATCGTGTTATTTAGAGTGATGAAACTAAGATGTTTTGAAAATTTATGGCAAGAGCCTAACTTTATTTTAGATCAAGGGTAAGTTTGTGCAATTCGCCTTCTTCAATGATGCCGTTGAGGTTACGGTCTATAAAGCAAACCAAATACAGTTGGTTTAAGTGGGTCGCTTCTATATTTATTTTCTGGTCCTTGTAGTATAAGCTGCTTATTTCGAATTCTAGTTTTGGGGTGCGGCTAGAATCTGCAATACGATTTAATCTTTGGCTAGTGGCATCTTTAAATAAATAGTGATGTCCTTTTTGGTCCAAAAATAGGTAGTCATAGCGTCCGCTTCTACTAGAGGCAATTCCAGAACTCGGAGTTAAAAATGAAAAGTCTTGTTCAGACATTCCAAATTTTACGGTATTTACCAAAGAGTCATGAGAAAAGGCTGCAATTCGTGCGGCATGGAATATGCCGTTGGGCGAATCGGAAAGCTTATTAAAGAAGCGGATAGAAAAGGGTTTACGATCAATTTTTACAGTTTCGGAAACCTCCCGTACCACCGTTTCAGATCTGTTTTGATAAACCATAATGTCCGTTTCACGAGGCCTTAGATTTTTGGTTTTAAGGGCGCTAGACTTGCAAGATTGGGCCAAGAAAAGCACTAGTACGATACGGAATACAAAGGTTAAGGATTTCATAGAAGAGGTAGGCTTAAATGGAGAAAACAAAGAGTGTTATTTTTTACGGGTATTGTAATATTCTATAGCGCGATTTATGGCCTCTTGGCTCATTTGGTTACCACAATAACGACAAATTTGCGCTCGCAGTTTAATGGATTCTTTACACTTTTCGCATTGTTTTTTAGGGTCTATACCAAACCTTAACACTAAATAGGCAATCCAACCGGTCATGGGGTGAATGCCAAAAAGCATCCAGAGTTTAGAAACACCTTTAATTTTTGCCCATTTTAAACCAAACCAAATGGGAATAACCCATAAGATGATTAGTACTAAGACCACAATAGCAAAAGCAATGACGCCGTCATATTGGTTTTCCATCCTCTATAGTTTTCGCGCTTTGGTGCTTGTATTTCGTAAATGACAAGTATAGGCTAAGCGTTATATTTTAATTCAGCGGGTAATTTAGACATTATAATACAAATAGAAAATTTTGAAGGATTTTTTGTGCAGGCCTTTATGTAGTGATGGCCCTAGAACCTCGTTTTTTGTTAAAACAATTGGTTGCGCTGTGTTACGACCTGGTTTTACATGGTCTCGCTTAAGATAGGAGAAGGCTTCACTTTAGATGCTAGCCTTAGGCTTTCGTATTGCTTTGAACTAAAACGAAGATGGTTTTAAATAGGAGCGTGGGCTTTTTCTACTCCATTTTTATAAATGAACTTGAAAAGCCATCGTAGTTGTTGTCAGCTATTTTAAGTTGATTATTGTTGCTTATTTTTATAATTCCGTTTTTTACAAATCCTACATCTTGTTGGTCTATGGTTTCTAAAGTTATAAAACGTGCAGTCTCTCCACTATAAATAGAGGTTTCAAGGCTTAAGGCGTAAGTGCCATTAGCGATTTCAGTTCCATTTTCAGCGATTGAAAAATTATTAGCATCGGTTAAGCTGAGCTCTAATTCTTTTCCGGTGGTTTCAGGAGTTTCTTCAGAATAAAAGAGGCCTCCAGCAGTTTGTGTCCATTGCCATGATCCTACCAAATCTGAATTGCTAATAGCGGTTTCATCATCAGTAGTACTACAAGAACTCAGCGCAAAAGTTAACACTAGGATACAAATAAGGTTTTTCATCGTTTCATTTATTACTTAGATGTTGAAATTTGATTTTGGTTGCGTTAAAAAGAGAATAAACTTTTTGGTTACAGGTTGTGGAGGGGTGTAATCCTGAATTTATAATAAATGGCCGATTTAAGAGGAATTACCAAGTAAACAAGACATAAGGTGTCAAATCCAACCCTAGGAGTTCTAGCCTTGAGTGTTAGTCATAAAATTTTTTAAGGTCGATTATTTCAAAGACCTCGTTTTCAAGAATTTCTTTTCCGTTAAAATAGATATAGCGCCATTTTACTTGAGAGGTGTCGTTATCTATTTTAATGCTGGCAATAGGAGTTATAATCTTAACCCGCCTTTTGTCCGTGTGAATAGAATTGATGTTTAAACGGTCAATGACTTCAAGCGTTTGCCCATTATACCTCATGATGTCGTCCATAACGGTATAGAAATCATCTTCTCCATAGGCTTGTTTGAGTTCTTCAATTTGAATAGAATCGGGTGCAATACCCACAACCGCATTTTCACTAAGAGTTATTTCGAAAAAATCCTGATCCTTTTCCGCTTTACAAGCCAAGACTAAAATGAGTAGCGTTAAGAGGGCTGTATATTTCATAGTTTCAATAGTTATAATGGATTGTAGGTATGGATTTGATGGGTTAATTTTTTGGAGTGAAGCAAGGCTTAAGATGGTTTAGGGGTAACAGTGTTGATCAATTGTTTTTTATAATTTACAATCTGTCCGATAGTCATCACCAAGAAGCTCAAAACCCAAAGGTAATACCCCGTATCATAGCCGGTTATTTTTCCGTACTGGTTATGCGTGCCCATCACTATGTTATCCACGGCCAAAAATGAAATCCCTAAACCTAAGGCGATTACGCTAAAGTATAAAGCAGCTTTTCGATCTCTATAAGCCCATGACAATAGAATTAATACGTTGGCCAACCAAGAGATACCGGTATCCAAAACCGCGTAAAAGCCAAAGATTAAGGTTAAATAGCCGTATTGTCCGTCTTCGTTATTTAATAGGAAGGCATTTTGGGTTAAGGCCATGCCATAGAGTATGATACTGGCATAATAGTAAGGGGTTGTAGGTTTTATTGTCATACTATTTTATAGTCTTATCCCTAAACGTACTAAAGGTCTAAAGGTGAAAATTGAACTTGCATTTTAGGTGTCTCTAAACCTATTTTTAGCAGCAACATTAGGCTTGCCTAACCTTCCTTAAGCGCGAATGAACGACAAAC
Organism: Winogradskyella arenosi; assembly: GCF_003337305.1. GTDB lineage: Bacteria > Bacteroidota > Bacteroidia > Flavobacteriales > Flavobacteriaceae > Winogradskyella > Winogradskyella arenosi. The sequence continues at coordinate 19,871 of NZ_QPJO01000002.1, forward strand.
ATACTTATGCCTAGTGATAGCAATTCAGCCAAATCCTTTTCAGGATAGAAAATAAAGATAATGGAATAATTTGAATACACTTCGGGATTTTAGACTTCCGAAATCTACGTGAACGCCTAAGGCTATAATTACAGGGAAAGATTCAGATATTCTAAGATGGAAGTTTGAATAAAAATCAACCTCCAAATAACAACAATAAAAACCGTGTATAAGAGTTTATACACGGTTTTATAATGAAAAAGGCAATATGTCTTACCGCATCCCTAGGATTAAAACACCGCCCTAAAAGAGCACTTGTTAGTGCGCAATTTCTGTAACGGACTAAAAGAAACCTGAAGGCTAACTCTATAGGGATTCCTCTTAAGGTCTATCTATCAAATGCTCGTTTTTATTGTCTTTTTTTATACATTTTATAATTTCAAATAATTGCAACTTCAGGGATTTATAGTCGCTTAAATAAGCTGTCATGGCCACAATAAGGTCACGATGCTCTTGGGCATAAGCCTTTTCTTCTTCAATTTGGTCAATTCCATCAACCATAATGCTGAGTTTGCTTTCGTGGGTTTTAATGGCGTGTAATAAAGTCTGACTTTGTTTTTCAGACTGATTAATGGCATCAATAATTTCTAAACTATCTGAAAAATCGCCATAAGCCACCAATTCCGAAGTAAATGTGGTAATCACATCTTCAAAAAAACGATGTTCGTCTTTTATAAAATTTAATTCGGATAACCATCCTTTTGAGGCCAAATGCATATCTTCTGCACTGAGCCATTTTACATACTGTAAGTCTTTTGCTGTCTTTTTCATCATCTTGTGTTTTAATTGGATATACAGGATGTAATCCCCTCAAAAAACATCCTGTTATCCAGGTTTGTATAAAACCAACTCAATATAAATAGGTTATCTAAGGTGGTGTTAGGTCTAAGCGAAAAGCGGTTTAAATCTGATTAAGATGTTTCCATTCTAATTTCTTAGTCAGGTTGTATTCTTAATCTGTTTCTACAGCCAAAAGCCATAGGAGCAAGCGCTTTGCTGAAATAGAATAACAGTGTCCTTTTTAAATTAAAGGTCCTTATCTAACACTTCTAAGATAGTCTTTAACCCCTTGAAATAGAATGATAATTATCAGTTTTGAAAGCTTTTTTAAATCCTAATACGGAGGCTTTCTTCAAGTTTTGGGATGCTAACGTTCCAGTTATATTCGGCTTTAAGTTTTACCCTTAGCGCATCTAATGCTGTGGGTTCTCCATGTATTAGAAACACCTCTTCAGGAATATTTTTAATCCCTTTAACCCATTGTAGTAAATCGTCTTGGTCTGCATGGGCCGAAAGGCTATCGATAGATTTTATAGTCGCTTTTACGGGGTAATACTTCCCAAAAAAACGAATTTCATGCGCGCCTTCTAAAAGTTGTCGGCCTCTGGTGCCTTCAGCTTGGTAGCCCACTAACAACACCGTGGTGCGCGCCTGGTCTATAAGTTGCTGTAAATAGGTGAGCACTCTACCACCGGTAACCATCCCGCTACCGGCAATGATAATTTTAGAGCGTGGGTTGTCAATGGTCTCCCAAGTTTCCTTATACGATTGAATAATGTGCATATGGTTGCACATGGCTTCATAGTCCGTCATGGCGAGTTTATGCCATTTTGGAAAACGTCTAAACACGTCTAAAACATTATTGCCCATGGGACTGTCAATAAAAATTGGAATGTTAGGGATTTTACGTGCTTTATAGAGTTTCCATAGAATGTACATCAGGGTTTGTAAACGTTCTACGGCAAAACTAGGAATGATGAGGTTACCCTTTTTTTCTAAGGTTTCTAAAATAATAGCCGTTATTAAATCTTCCACATTGTCTTTAGGGTGCAATTTATTACCATAGGTACTTTCCATAAAGAGGAAGTCGGCCCATTCCGGGTGTTTTGGATCGTTGAGTAAATAATCGTCTCCTCTTCCAACATCTCCCGAGAATACAAAACGTTTGGCATTGATGTCTATTTCTATAAATGTAGACCCAATAATATGTCCGTTGTACTGAAAACGATACGAAATATGATCTGTAAGGCGCAGCCAGGTAGCTTCTATTTCAACCTCAAATTGTTTAATGGTATGCTCGGCTTCTTTTACGGTATAAAACGGAATGGCCGGCTGATGCTTGCTGTACTGCTCTTTATTCGCTTTTTTAGCCTCTTCTTCATGGATTTTAGCACTGTCTTTTAAAATGATTTCTGCAATAGCTAAGGTGGGCGCCGTCCCTTTAATTTTTCCTTTAAATCCTTGTTGCACCAATCGCGGTAAATACCCGACGTGGTCTAAATGCCCGTGGGTTAAAATCACCACATCAATGGCGGCAACATCAATAGGAAGGGGTTTCCAATTGCGTTCGCGTAGGGCTTTCAAGCCTTGAAACATCCCGCAATCAATGAGGATATTGTGTTCGGAGGTTTCAATGAGGAATTTAGATCCTGTTACGACACCTGCTGCGCCTAAAAAACTGATTTGTACATAATTTTCCATAATGATAAAGTATTAAAGACATAAGTGGGTTATTTCGTTTAAAATTTTGGATTTACGTGGCTCTGAGATTCCTAAATGGTCCAAGTAAAATTTGTCGTTAATTAAATCTTTACAGAGTACAATAGTTCTGCTAAGTAAAAATTGTTTTTCTCTTTGGCTTAATAGTGTAGAAACCGTGATAGGGTATAAGCCTAAACGATCAATTCTATCTTTTAAGCCATTATTTGAGGGGTAATCCCAACTTAATAAATACAGGCCGCAGCATTTACCATATTGCAAAGCATCTTTGGTAAACCGCGTATTGGTAACCACCCAACCTTTCATTAACCGACTTTTATGAGGTGCTATCTTAGGCCAATTGGCTTTTATATCTTGAAATCTAGAATGGATGTAAAGCGGAATTTTTACATTGCATTTAGGGCCTTGTTCACTGTGGAATTTACACTCAATCACCGTAGTTTCATCATTTTTAGTCGCTGTAATATCCACCTCGTGCGAAACGCATTTTCCTTTTAAAATCTGACCAATTTTAGTGCTGTAGCCAGAAAAATCTAAAATGGCACTTACAAAACGTTCAAACGGAAAACCGGTGGGCCCAAGTTCGTAAATGGCTTTCTTTAATTTGTATTTTGAAGCCAAATGACTTTTGTTCTTTTTAAGAAGTGCAAAGGCTCTGTTGTAGATTTCTCGAGTTGAAATATTGGGGTAGAGTTCTTCATTAACCTGAGCAATAATGGTTTCTATAAGGGTAGTGTCCGCACCAGTGTGGGCCAAAGAGTTTCGTAATTTGTCGACTGAAAATAGCGCTTTTTCACCTGAAGATTTAATAATATGAAGCTCTGAAGTACTCATGGTTCAAGGAATAAAGGGTTAGACTTAAAAAACGATTTTGTACACTTTTTAAGCGTGGTATGCTATAGCTGTTAAGGCCGTTTAAAGCCCTAAGTTAACTTGATTTAATACCTGTAATCGTGCATCACGAGTATAGGTACTTTAGAATGAAATGAAATGGTTTTGACTAAAGGTCGTGTTAAGATGCTTCCAAAAAAACTGTGCTTTTTATTAATAAAAGCCACCATATCACTGGTTCTACTTTCAACAAAAACATTTAAAGCCGTTTCTAACTTATGGTTTTCTAAAAAATGAAAAGTGTAAGACGTGTCTTCTAAAATGTCTTCTAATAAGGCTTTGTTTTTACTCTGGTTTTTATCTAGTGTTGCCGATTTAGAAAGGTGTAATACAGCAATAGTTGCTAATGATTTTTTTGCAATTTGAATAAGAACACGTAATTCTCGACTTTTAAAAAAGGTTTTAAAATCGGTGGGAAAAACAATTTCTTTTGGCATCACCGTTTTGGCATGTAGTGGCACAACAATGACGGGGCAGTTTCTTATTTTCTCCATCACGTAGGTCGCTGTACTTCCAAACACATTGGTATCCGAATAATTTTCACCACGAGTGCCCATCACAATCATTTCAATATCTTTCTGCTCTACAACGTCTTTAATGGCGTCTAGGGTGTTGTTAAATACCGATATGGTTTTAAAATTGTGTTTCGGGTTCTTGTCTTCGGTTAGTACAATTCTGCCGTAAAATTCGGCTAAACCATTGGACGATTCTAATTTTCGGGTTTCGTACCATTCTCCTCCAGGTTCTGAGTTTATAAGCCCTTCTATAATATTTCCTTGAATAGAAAAAACATTAAGGAGGTAAAAGTCCGTGCGTTCATGTTTAAACAACTCAATAGCGTAGCGAAATGCTTTTATAGCATTTTGAGAAAAATCTGTCGGCACTAGAATTTTATGTCGCATTGGTGAGGGAGTTGAACTTGTTTTCTATAAAAATAATGAATTATTATCTATAACTCGCTGATATATGTCATTTTAAGTGCTTAATAATTAAAACGGGAACCACCGGGCGATCTCCAATTTTTGTCACTACAGGTTCTCGAGTTAACTTTGAAAGCATAGAATGTTCGTTTTTGAAGAGCACTAAAATTTGAATGCCTAAAGTTTCAATAAAGCTGTTTATTTCTTCTGTTTTACTCGCATAATCAGGCATCCAATGAAAACTGCAGGGATAATTAAGCAATTGATGTTCTAAAAGGCTGAGGTGATGTTCTTGCTGCGGACTTAACTGTTTTTCCGTATTGATATGAACAATACGTATTTTAGAATTATGGATTTCTGCGAGTTGTATTAACGGCTTTAGTTCCGCCCCATAAACTCTATTAAAATCGGTAGGAAAGGCGATTTGTAAAGGCGACTCAAATTCAAAATCTTCAGGGATAATTAATATTGGGCACTGGTCAATGGCATTAATCATTTTTTGAGTGACACTCCCAAAGAGTTTTCTCGTGGTGGTGTTGGCGCCTTTGGTGCCCATAATGATAAAATCGGCACAATAATTTTCAATGGCCCTATTCAGGGCGTCTTCTAAAGGCGCTTTACTTAAAATAATCTCGAAATTATGGTTGGCATTCGTGTCAGAATTTTCTGCCATGTCTTTTAAATCTGCAAGTTCTTCTAAACAGGATTTAGAGGTTCTAGATGAATTTTGAGCCGTGCTGTGTAAAAAATAAAACTTACAATGCACTTCTGTAAATAGTTTTAAAGCATAGACAACAGCATTCCATGCATTATCCGAAAAATCTGTTGGGAAAATAATATTTGTAGTCATGATTTCTAGGAATTAAAAGGGTTGATCAGGCCAACTTATAACGCAGATGGCAATACTAAAAAGGGAACGTTTAAATGGAATCCAATTTGATGTAAGGTCTTTTTGAAAAATAAATTTTCAAAAAACGAATGCTTGTTATTAATCATTACAAGGAGATCGATTTTATGTTTAACCTGAAATTCGTTAATAGCTTTGGGAATTTCATTATGTTGTATATCGTGATATAAATACGCCAGATTTTTAAATTGCGCGGCTAAAGTGGCTTTGTTCTGTTCTTGTTTCTCGGTAAGCTCATAACCCGTAGAGACGTGCATTATATTTAATCGGGCATGGTTTTTTTCAACGATATGTTTTAAAACCTGAAGTGGTACAGCTTCATAATTAAGCTCTAAATCCGTTGGAAATAATAACTCGTGAGGCGCTTCAAACGTAAATTGAGAAGGAATGGCCAAAATAGGACAATTAATCGCATTAAAGAGATGAACGGTATTAGAGCCAAAAAGTACTTCTTTAGCCCCTGTGGCGCCTTTGGTTCCCATAATAATGAGATCAATATTTAAATCTTCAACAGCTGTTTTTATGCCGGCGTGTACGGTATCAAACTTAGAATAGGTTTTAAATTCATGTCCTTCATAAAGGTTTAACGTCGTTCTTATTTTAGTTAAGGTTTCTTCTAAGTGACGTTTAGAGGTATCTCTTACGGCATCAACTAAACCAAATTGTTCAGGGTAACCAACAACATATTCTAAATGGTAAATAATAGGCGTGTACACATTCAAAATGTGAAACGTACAGGCTTCATCTTTAAATAATTGTATAGCGTAAGTGATCGCGTTCCAAGCATTTTTTGAAAAATCGGTGGGTAAAAGAATCTGTCTCATGATCTTATGTTTTATGGGTTAACAACGTGCTGTATTTTGCATGGCTAAAAGCGGAATATCTAAGCCTAAACTCACCTTGTCTATTTGAGAAGGAAATAACATGTCTTCTAAAAATGAATGCTGGGTATTAACCATAGTGATAATATCAATGTTATGGGTTTTTATATAGGTGGTAATGGTCTCAGCAATGCTTTTACCGTCTTCGATAATAAAATTAACAGCATTGTCGGCCAATGTATCTGCGATAAAGGCCTTATTGTCTTCTTGGCGTAAGGATAGTTTTTGATGTTTAGAGACATATAAAACGTCTATACTGCTGCGGTAAGATTTGGCAAATACAGATAGCAATTTAAGCTCTCGTCGCTTATAAGGCATCATATAGTTTGTAGGGAATAAAATTCGTTTGGGCTGCGTATTGTTGTAATTGGATGGGATGGCTAATACCGGACATTGTACATATTTTAAAACCTGAAATGTCTGACTTCCAAATAAGATATTGCGTGCATCCGATTTACCTTTAGTGCCCATAACAATGAGATCGATATTTTTAGAATCGGCAATACGATTAGCTTCTTCTACAAGCGTATTATTAGCAGAAATGGTATGGTAAGTAAAATGAGGATTTGGCGACATTGCATTCACTTTTTTTAGGAGTTGCGCTAAATCGGCTTCAGACTGCGTTTTGACGCGTTGTAGAACGTCATCAAAAAACTCACGAGATGTTAGATCATCATGATCATAAAATTCATTCTGATAGGCATGCATAAAATAGAACACCGCTTTTTGATATTTAAAATATTCTAAAGCATATGAAATAGCATTCATTGCATTGTCTGAAAAATCGGTAGGAAATAAGATTGATAACATCATACAAGGTTTTAAATTAGTAGCTGTATAAATATAATGAATTGATTATCATAAATATATGATATATGTCAGTCGGGATATTTTCAAAATCTTCAGCAAAACGTCAAAGCATTAAATTGTCCGTAACGAAATACAAGCTACAAAGGCGCGTAAAAAAAACACCCAACAAGATATGTTGGATGTTTTCCTGATTAATAGCAATTGGATGATAACAATCCAACAATCAACGTTATACTTAAATAACCTTATGAAGGTAGCGCAAAGGCGGTAAATAAAGTATGATAAATATCAGTGTTCACACAAATAGAAGGAAATTTTAAATCAATTGATCTTCACGGTTAAGTAATGATTAATAGGTGTTTAGTGTCCTTAATACTATAAGGTGAAATCGAAAGCTGAGGTTTTAAGGAGGTTTTGGGGATGATATTTAAATCTTAAGGGAACTGACTTATATCATTCTTTATATCAGTTGGTTCTGTTACATTTAGTGTTATTAAACTAGAGAAGCTATGACAAAGAAAATGACTATATCGTTTTATCGCAATTTAGGAAAGCTCTTTTATGCCATTGCTGCTGTTGATGGAGAGGTGAACCCAATAGAATTTACAAAATTAAAAACGGCTGTTAAATCCCACTGGTTGGAAGTCGATGCTATTGAAGATACCTTTGGTACGGATGCCGCTTATCAAATAGAAATTGTATTTGATTGGCTTAATGAAGTTGAAAATTTTGAGGCCCAAACCTGTTTTGAAGACTTTGTAAGCTATAAAAGAGCGCAAGGCCATTTGTTTACAGAACCCGTAAGAAAACTCATTATGGAAACAGCAACGGCTATTGCCTATGCCTTTTCTGGGGTTAATAAATCGGAATTAAGTCTTCTGGCTAAATTAGATATGGAGCTGAAAAAAATATAAATCTGCTAAGCATGAATGTAAACTTAAATATCGGTCGTGTTTTAGGAGCGCAACTCAAGGTGCATTGGACTTTTTTTCTCCTCATTATCTGGATTGTAGTCCATGAGCTTCAACGCGGAGGTTATGCATCAAGTGTGCTTTTTAATATCGCCCTTGTTCTGGCTATTTTTATCGGTGTTATTTTACATGAATTGGGGCACGCGTTTATGGCTAAACGCTTTGGAGTGAGAACAACAAAAATCACCTTGCTTCCTATTGGTGGTATTGCCCATTGGAACCCACGCGAAATCCCCCCAAAACATGAAATTTTAATTGTACTAGCAGGCCCGTTCGTTAATTTGGTTTTGGCGCTCCTTTTGTATTTTACCATTCCAATACACAGCTTATACCGTCAGAGTTTTACAGATGCTTACGAGGTGTTTGCAAGTTTTTCATTTCAAAATTTTCTATTTTTTATATTCCTCATTAATGCAGGTTTAGTGCTTGTTAATATGTTGCCTGCGTTTCCATTAGATGGAGGGCGGTTGTTAAGAGCCTTACTAGACTTAAGATTAAAACCCGCTAAGGCAACACAGATTGCCACGAGTCTTGGTCAGGTCATTGCAATTGCGTTTTTATTATTAGGCTTATTGTATCATCCGGTATTGATTTTTATAGCGCTATTTATATTTTTTAGCGCTTATACCGAAAACCTAAATGTTCAACATACCACCTTACTTAAAGGGCATACCGTAGAGGAAGCTATGCTCCTTAATATAACCACGTTCAAGCCCAAGGATTCTATAGATCTAGTGGTCAATACGATTATTTCGGGCACTGAAATTAATTTTATTGTTGTTGAATCTGGGCACATTAAAGGGCTATTAAACCACGGAAAAATTATAGAGCATTCCGCAAAAAATGTATTGGTTGAAGCGGTGATGGATCCTGAATTTAAAACCGTCAATGCTTTAGATGATCTTAGCGTGGTTTACCCACTGATTTATGCGCATAAACAAACCTTATTTCCTGTAGTGCATCAAGGGCGATTGATTGGTGCTATAGATACTATAAACCTGAACGAATACATTGCCCTGCAAACTAAATTAACGTATAAACTATGAAGGTATTACTCTACAGTTGTAGTCTTTTTTTTATCGTAGCCTGTACAAATCAGCGCGATAATATTCAACCCAAGTTACAAACATTAACAGCGTCCGTTTATGCCTCGGCAATGGTTCAGCCCGATAGCATGTATCAAGTTTATGCGGTGGTCTCTGGAATTTTAGATCAGGTTTTAGTGGAAGAAGGGGATGTGGTGATTAAAAACCAGCCCTTAATTCAGATCACCAATAAAACTTCAAAATTAAATAACGACAACGCGCAATATGCGCTTGAACTGGCTAAGGATAATTACAGCGGAAATGCAGCCGTGTTATCCAGTCTTGAAGAAGATATTGCCATGGCACAATTGCAATACAAAAATGACTCTGTAAGTTTTTTTAGACAAAAAAATCTTTGGGAAAAACACATCGGCTCCCAACAAGATTATGATAATAAAAAGTTGCGCTATGGGCTTGCTTTAAGCAGTTTGAAACGCATGGGAAATAATTATAATAGTAAAAAGAATGCCTTGCAGGTGGCCCTAAAGCAAGCGCAGATCCATTACAATGCAACAGTGGTTACGACGAATGATTTTTTGGTAAAGAGTAAGATGAATGGCAAAGTGTATGCCCTATTTAAAGAACCTGGAGAAATTGTGACCACCGCAGCGCCGATTGCCGCTATTGGGAGTGTGAATCAATTCATAATTCAATTATTAGTGGATGAGGTTGATATTGTTCAGATTGCCCCACAACAAGATGTGCTGATTACCTTAGAAGCCTATGTGGACAGAGTTTTTAAGGGGAAGGTGTCTAAAATTTACCCCAAAAAAGATGAACGTAATCAAACTTTTATTGTAGAAGCTGTTTTTGACCAACCTCCAAAAATTTTATATCCAGGTCTTTCAGGAGAGGCTAATATTATCATAACCCAGAAAAAGAACGTCCTTACCATACCTAAAGCGTATTTACGAGCAGACAACACGGTAGAAACCGATGCAGGGATTGTGGAGGTGAAAACGGGAATGCAAAATTTAGAAGCGGTTGAAATTTTATCTGGACTCACAAAAAGGACTACGGTCTATAAACCCGAGCCATGAACAATTGGAGTATCATATTAAGCATCGCTAAAACCCATTTGTTAACCAAAGCGAAGCAAACCTTTATTGCGGCTTTAGGCGTTACTTTTGGTATTGGCTCCTATATTACTTTAGTCTGTTTTATGACGGGATTAAATACCATGCTCGATAATTTAATGCTGAATCAAACCCCGCATATTCATATTTATAATGAAATAGAGCCTTCAAAAGTACAGCCTATTGCACTATATGAAGAGTTTAGCCAAAGTCTTAATGTGGTGCGGTCCATTAGACCCAAATTAACTCAGAAAAAAATCCACAACGCTTTTCCTATTATAAAATATTTAAACCATCATGAGCAGGTGAGAAGGGCGCTTCCTCAGGTGAAATCGCAAATATTTTATATGGCCGGATCTATAGATATTGGAGGTACCCTTATTGGAGTCAACCCGCTTGAAGAAGCTGAATTTTTTAATATGGCTGACTATATCGTTGCGGGATCTGCCGACGCCTTAAACCAAACAGAAAATGGCGTTTTACTCGGTATCGGGATTGCTGAAAAAATGGCTTTAAAGGTGGGAGACCGCGTGCAGGTAAGTCCTGTAAATGGCAGTGTGTTTTCTCTAAAAATTGTTGGACTGTACCAAAGTGGTATTGCCGATTTAGATGCGGTACAAAGTTTTACAACCTTAAAAACGGTGCAACGTGTTTTAGGCGAACCTAATAATTATATTACAGATATTAATGTGAAATTATATGATATTGAAAAGGCCATCCCTTTAGCGCAACATATTGAAAAAGAGTTTCAACTTAAAGCGATTGATATTAAAACGGCAAATGCACAGTTTGAAACGGGGACCACCATCCGGAATCTAATTACTTATGCTGTTTCCATTACCCTATTGATCGTTGCGGGTTTTGGGATTTATAATATTCTAAATATGCTTATTTATGAGAAAATGAATGATATCGCCATCTTAAAAGCAACCGGATTTTCGGGTAGAGATGTACAGCTCATTTTTATAAGTCAAGCTATGATTATAGGCTTAGTGGGCGGAGTTTTAGGTTTGTTAATTGGTTGGGGACTTACAACCCTTATAGATCATGTACCTTTTAATACCGAAGCCTTACCAACTATAAGCACTTATCCTATAAATCAGGATCCGTTGTACTTTATAATTGGCTTTTTGTTTGCTATGTTCTCAACCTTTCTTGCGGGATATTTCCCAGCATTAAAAGCTAAACATATAGATCCGATAAAAATTATAAGAGGGCAGTAGTATGGACATTGTTTTAGAAGCTAAACATATAGACAAATATTTTAGAAAACCCGTGGACTTTCATGTGTTAAAGGCTATTAGTTTTCAAATTAAAAAAGGCGAATTTGTATCTATAATGGGGAAATCGGGGTGTGGAAAATCGACCTTACTCTATATTCTTTCTACCATGGATACCGATTATGAAGGTCAATTGTATCTCAACGGCCAATTAGTCCCCAAACAAAATCAGGAGCATTTGGCTTATTTAAGAAATAAACATATTGGGTTTGTTTTTCAGTTTCATTATTTGCTCTCAGAATTTACAGTTTTAGAAAATGTGATGCTTCCGGCTAAAAAACTCGGCGAATTCACCCTTCCACAGATAGAATTAAATGCTTTAGAAAAATTAAAAATGCTCAATATTGAACATTTGGCTAATAAAAAGGCTTCTCAAGTTTCAGGTGGCGAAAAACAGCGTGTCGCTATTGCCCGAGCCTTAATCAATAACCCGACTCTTATTTTAGGAGATGAACCGACAGGAAATTTAGATAGCCATAATGCTCAAAATGTATTCAATATTTTTAAAACGCTATGTACAGAGCAAGGCTTATCGTTGTTGATTGTAACCCATGATGAGGATTTTGCTAAGAAAACTGATCGTATTATTGAAATGGAGGATGGTATTATACGTTCTTAAAACTAAATGTTGTGATATATATCATTGATAATATTAGAGTTAAGTGTTATCTTTAGATTGTGAATTTTAAATTATAACGTTTTGATTAGTTTTAGAACACGACCTAAAGGAAGATATATAGAGCAAGCCTCATGGCAAGATTTATATATTTTAATAGAGAAATGGAAGCATACCATTGAGTTTAAAGAACAGGAAATCGAATTTCTAGAGCGTCTTATTGAAACTTATTTTATAAAATTATTACTGCAAGAAAATTTAGACGATTTAATTGTGCTTCAGGGTGATTTACGTAATGTTCGTATCCAAGCGAAGCGCTTATTGCTGCGCACGCAAACACACATGACACATATTATAGATCTTTTAGATAGTTCTATAGCTCTAGATGAGGAGGCTTTTAGAACGGAACTTGCGGTATTAGAAGACCACAGCACAGATTTTATAGATGTAGTAAACCAATTATGTTTTACTGTATTTAAGCTCACTAAAAGTGTTTTAGATAAAGATAAACCAAAGTTTATATGGAAGTATAATTAAACCGCAGTTATGAAAACCTTACAAGATATACAGACCCAAATTGTTCAGTTAACCACCAATATTGAAGTTAATTATCCGGAGCTTTACAGATCCTTAGAGGAATCTCCAAGCCCCTTTGTTTCTTACTCGTATCCAAATATTACGAGAGCTATTATGCAAGACTATCTCAATGGACTTAAGCAAATTTTAAAACAGTATCTAAAAAATCATAACCTAAAATAATGGCATATATAGATTATTATAAGGTCTTAGGCGTATCAAAAAATGCTTCAGAGAGTGCTATTAAAAAAGCCTACCGTAAACTTGCGCGAAAATTTCATCCTGATTTAAATCCTAATGATAAGGAGGCTGAGCAAAAATTTAAAGCGATTAATGAAGCTAATGAAGTGTTGAGTGATCCTGCTAATCGTAAAAAATATGATGAATATGGAGAACATTGGCAAAATGCTGAAGCTTACGAAGCGGCTAAACAACAGCAAAAGCAACACCGAAGTACCCAAGACTCGCAGGCTTATGGAAGTTATACTGAAGAAGATTTTTCAGATTTCTTTGGGAATATGTTTGGTGGGGCCTCGTCTCAAGGTGGAAGTCAGCAGGTGCGTTTTAGAGGACAAGATTTTAATGCCCAGCTTCAACTGAACCTTCAAGATGTGTATAAACCCCATAAGCGAACATTAACGGTAAATAATAAAAATATAAGAATTACCATTCCCGCTGGGGTAGAGAACGGTCAGGTTATTAAAATTAAAGGTCACGGCGGGCCGGGTGTTAATGGCGGGCCTAATGGCGATTTGTATATAGAATTTTCTGTGCTTAATAATTCGCAATTCCGAAGAGATGGGGCACATTTATATCTTACCGTTGATCTAGATTTGTATACAGCCTTGCTTGGCGGTGAAATTACGGTGCCTACTTTTGATGGAAAAGTGAAGTTGAAGGTGAAGCCCGAAACCCAAAGTGGTACTAAAGTAAAACTAAAAGGAAAAGGCTTTCCTAAATATAAAAAGGAAGACCAATTTGGTGATTTATTTGTGACCTATAAGCTGAAACTCCCCGAGAACCTGAGCGCTAAAGAAAAAGAATTATTTACAGAACTTTCAAAAATGCGATAATTATGAACAGCACCAAGTTAATTTCAATTCGCCAATTTTGTATCTATTACGATGTGCCTTTAAAGTTTATAACGGCCTTAAATGAGTATGGCTTAATAGAATTTACCATTACCGAAGAAGAGCATTACTTACATACCAACCAACTCCATACCATCGAAAAAATGATGCGCTTGCATTACGATTTAGATATTAATTTAGAAGGCATAGATGCCATACACAATCTCCTAAAACAAGTTGAGCAATTACAAGATGAGGTTAGAACTTTAAAAAACAAACTAGACGCCCATCAAAACAACTAAGACACTTTCATGGTTGTATTAAAATTGAGAAGTGATCCTTTTTTCTTTTGAATATAGCAATGCGGTGTAAAAGTTATAGCTAGGATTTACAAGCCCAAGGCTATACGGCTACACAACTTTTAAAGCACTGTATTCTCAGAAGATTAGCTCATAAAAAACAACAGATTCTACGTATAAAAGTTTATTTTTATAAGAGCTAATAAGATCAATAGATAGCTTAAAAATCGGGGCGTTATGACGCTGAAACCTAAACGCTTTATTATCCATGAGCACCAAAACACATAAAACACCTGCAGCGCTTCAAATTTTCGGAAAAAAAACAGAATTGTATTTTGCAATTCTAGGCGGCGTGTTTTTAATCATCGGTTTTATTTTAGAAAAATGGACGACGTTAGATTTTGTGGTATTTGGGGTGGCTTATATTCTAGCCTATATTTTTGGTGGTTTCTTTATTAGTGTAGAGGCTATAAAAAAACTTCCTAAAGGCGAATTTGATATTGATTTTTTAATGATTGCAGCGGCTGTTGGAGCGGCTTATATTGGGAGTTGGGCAGAAGGCGCTTTATTGCTTTTTCTATTTAGTTTAGGACATGCTTTAGAGCATTATGCCATGAATAAGGCCAAGAAATCCATTCAAGCTTTAGGGAATCTGACCCCAAAAACAGCGATTGTTAAAGAGAACGGTCATTTAAAAGAACGGCCTATTGAGACTTTAAATTTAAAAGATGTTATTGTGGTAAAGCCCCATACCAAAATTGCGGCAGATGGTGTGGTGATAAAGGGGGCGAGTAGTGTTAATCAGGCTCCGATTACGGGAGAAAGTATGCCTATAGATAAGACGAGTTTCACAAATGTTGAGGCTTTACCCGCTTTTGAAGATTTAGATCGTAAACATGTGGTGTTTGCCGGAACCATTAATGGTGATGAAAGTCTTGAGATTTTAGTCCTTAAGTTAAGTGCAGATTCTACCGTATCGCGTTTGGTGAAAATGGTTAGTGAGGTGGAAACTCAGAAATCGCCAACCCAACGCCGGACTAAGAAATTTGAAAAATGGTATGTCCCCATAGTTATTTCCGTCGTATTTATATTGTGTTTTGCGTTTTTAGTTCTGCCTGAAAGTTTTAATGAGAGTCTCTATAGAGCAATTGCCGTTTTAGTAGCAGCTAGTCCCTGTGCTCTTGCCATCTCTACACCTAGTGCGGTTTTAAGCGGTATTGCGAGAGCGGCGCAAAAAGGCGTATTGGTTAAAGGCGGAAAGGCGCTTGAAGATTTAGGGGTGATTTCAACTATTGCTTTTGATAAAACCGGAACCTTAACAGAAGGGAAACCCAAGTTAACTCACCTCATTCCTTTTCAAAATTATAGTATAGAAACTTTAGCGCAAGTGGTATTAGAGGTAGAAAGTCTTAGTAACCATCCCTTGGCGAAGGCCATTGCTGTAGATTTAAAGGTGAAGTTTAATTTAGAAATTACCGATAAAGCATCGCAAATGAAAGCGATCCAAGGAAAAGGAGTTTCGGCAATTTTTGAAAGTCAAGACGTTTATATTGGTAATTTAAAACTGATGGAAACCTCAGGAATCGACGTGAGTGATGCTGTAAAAGCTGAAATGGAGGGGTTGCTTCATGGTGGGCACACCGTTATGTTGGTGGCACTTCAAAATCAAATAATTGGTTTAATTAGTGTTATGGATGTGCCACGGAAAACGGCGGCTTCAACCTTAAAACGTTTAAAAGCGATAGGTATTAAACACATGATAATGCTTACAGGAGACCATCAAAATGTGGGCAATACCATTGCTAAACAAATTGGACTTACTGAAGTCAAAGGCAATTTATTGCCAGAAGATAAAGTGGCATCAATTAAAAAATTGATAGAACGTGATAAAAAAATTGCCATGGTAGGCGATGGTGTTAATGATGCACCGGCTATGGCGTTAAGTACTGTAAGTATTGCTATGGGAGCTGCAGGAAGTGATGTGGCTTTAGAAACGGCAGATGTCGCTCTAATGTCTGATAAAATTGAAAATTTACCCTTTGTAATTGGGTTAAGTCGGGCTTCTAAGAAAATTATCAATCAGAATATTTTTATAAGTCTTGGTGTGGTTATTCTGTTGGTGCCGGTAACGATTTTTGGGTGGACTAGTATTGGTGTTGCTGTGGCTTTACACGAGGGTTCTACCATAGTGGTGGTGCTAAATGCTTTGCGCTTGTTAGGGTTTAAGAACGATTAGTGTAATGCCACTTTTCTACAGTCTAAGATTACTGATATTCCTCATAATTAAAACCCTAGAAAAACTCTAAATTTAGAGTATACTGTCTGTTGTATTTATTTTAATATGAATTTGTTAGGTGGTGTGTGAACAGTAGTTGAAATAGCCTAACTGTTGTGTTCTTAGAGTTAATACCGTAAAATTATGAAATACTTTTATATTCTTAGTGTCGCCATAATGTTATTTTCCTGTAAAAATGACCCTACTTCTAAACCGGCTATTCACGAAGCGCTTCAGGAAATATCGGACTCTTTAAAAGTGGATACCACAGCATTTGAGGATAAGGATATGAAAGTTTTAGATAAAACGTTCACTATTGAACTTAAGCAAAAAGAACTTATTGAAAAAGAGGATGAAAGTCATGATCTTGAGGCTTTTATTATTAGTAAAATGGAATACATAAAGCAAAAGGATTATACCATTAATTTTACTTACCCTGTTTTAAGTGAACAATTGTATCCGAGGAGTCAAAATTTTAATCAATTTATTCAAACCTATTATGCTAATATCGCACAAACAGAAACTGATATTTTACAACATAGAGCATTGTGCGATAGTATTGAAGCTTCAAAATTTAGAGAAGAACGCTTTATAGATTATAAAATTTATGAAGTTAATAATCAGCTAGTAAGTGTATTGTTTTACAAGGAGAATTTTTATTCCGGAAGTGTGTATCCTACCTATGCTTTTGAAGCTTTTAATTTTGATTTTGAACGCGGGGTCTTCATGAGCTTTAAAGATTTCTTTTTACAAGATTCTGAAGTCGAGCTGGTACGTCTTATTAATAAAACCATTAGAAAGGAAATTCTAGCCAGTAATATGTACTACGATTGTTGGGAGATTTCATTGGATGATTTTTTACTCAGTAAAGATAATTTTGTGCTCAATGACACCTATGTGGAGTTTTATTTTGACGATTGTGTTATCTGTCCTTCCTATACCGGCACCTATTCTATAGCGCTTTCATTAACAGATCTACTTGCCGTATTAAAAAAGTTTGAGGCGAATCCGCTCGTGTTTTAAAGCAGCAATAGGGTTTAAATAAAACGTTTTTTAGATTTTGATTTTCAGATATTTATATGGCTTAACGCTATGGTATTAACATTTTCTTATCAGTATTCGCATCAAAGATTGAATGAAATGCGTCAAATCTAATGTGTTTGTAATCATAATTTTACATTGTGAAAACGGAGTAACTGCACAACGGTTGAACTCTAATAGTTCACTTAATCAATGTATAATCTATAAAATGAAAATTATGAGAATTAGAAAAACAATAGTGACGATGATGATAATGTGTGCCACGGTATTTACATTCGCTCAGAACAAAGATGATATGCGCGTAATGAAAGACGCAAAAAAAGCAAAGATGATTTTAAAGAGTGCCGATAAAGGATTAGAAAAATTCTTCAAAGAATCTTCGGGATATGTCATTTTTCCTAATGTAGGTGAAGGTGCCTTAATCGTCGGGGCAGCATCGGGTAACGGAGTATTATATGAAAATGGAGTGGCTACCGGAATGGCATCAATGAAAAAATTAGATGTAGGGATGCAAGCTGGAGGAGAAGCGTATACTCAAGTTATCTTTTTTGAAAATGAAGCGGCTTTAGATGAATTTAAAAATGAAAATTTCGAATTTTCAGCCGAAGCTAAGGCAGTTATTGTAGATAAAGGTGCAAGTAAAAAAGCAAACTATGATGATGGTGTTGTAATCTTTGCGAAATCTAAAGCAGGCGCTATGGCAGATGCCTCTGTAGGTGGACAAAAATTTAGTTATTCAGAGTTTTAAGATATAACCGTTTACCAATAATTATGATAAAAGCCGATTGTTTCAATCGGCTTTTTGCACGCCATAACACAAGCTTTTTAAAGTTTTTAGCCTTAAGCTAAAGGCTTTTTTTGCTTTTTATAAGTGGTAAAAAAGCTTACAAAAGTTAATTTAAATTTAGAGGATCTAGGAATATTACAACGATGTAGTAGAACATATTGCTAAAAATTTAAGTTCATTTTATTAATTGATTAAAATAACATAGTGATTAATGCGAAATTTAATATTAAATTTGAATTAGGAGCGTTCAAGCATTTAGTGACGCAATGTTATAAATTAAAGAATGAAATTATTTTTAAAATTTGATTTTACTAAAATTTGCAACGTGCTTTTAGAAGAAAAGTTAAACGCTTGCAATTTTAAATACCAACAAACCGCTTTTGGAGAAGTGGAGATCTTAGAACAAATCACTGATCAACAGCTAGAAGTTTTTAATAAAAGTATTCAAGATTATGGTATTTATGTCATTGAGGATGCCAAGAAAATTATGGTTCAGAAAATTAAAGACGCTATTACTGATATGGTGTTTAATGAAGAGAACGATATAAATGTGAAAACTTCTGTGTTTCTCGCCGAGAAACTAGATCAAAGTTACAGTTATCTGTCTAATCTGTTTTCAGAGGTGACCTATACGTCCATTGAGAATTATGTCATTTTACAAAAAATAGAATATACCAAAACCTTATTAATCAATGAGGAACTGTCACTAACAGAAATTGCTTATAAATTAAATTATTCAAGTGTCGCACACTTAAGTAAGCAATTTAAAAACACTACGGGAATCACCCCTTCAGCCTTTCAACGTATTATAGCCAAGCGGAAAGAAAGCAGAATAGACTAATTAAGAAGAAATACGTTTGAAACTATGAATAAGGAATACATCAATATAGCCTTAGCCGACGATGATGAAGATGATAGATTCTTTTTTACGGAAGCTTTTGAAGAATTAAAAATAAAAAATAGAGTATCGACCTATAAGGATGGGATAGAATTAATGACGCATTTAGAAGCCACAGATTTACTTCCAGATTTGCTCTTTTTAGATCTAAATATGCCTAAGAAATCTGGGATAGAATGCTTAAAAGACATTAAAGCCAATGCTAAATTTAACGATATTGTCATTGCTATTTATTCCACCTCCTCTTCAGAAGAAGATGTAGAAAAAACCTTCGTTCTAGGTGCCAATATTTATATTAAAAAGCCTAATGACTTTGAGAAATTAAAGAAAGTGCTCTCAGAGGTGGTGACCACCAATTGGCAGTATCATACCAGTGGTTTAAATAAAGAAAACTTTTTATTACGTTTATAATCTATGTTCATAACTCCTAGTAGTCTTTTAAAAATTGTATTTGGTGTAGGACTCTTTGTTATTTTATGTATTGGTGGTTTTACCTACCAACACATTGATGCTTTGTCAGAGTCTACAGAAATCGTTAAAAAAACGTACAAATTAAGAGTGGAGTTAGAGAAAATAATCTCTAACCTAAAGGACGCTGAGCTGGGGCATAGAGGCTATTTACTAACTCACGATTCTATCTTTTTAGAACCTTACTTTCAAAGTGAAAAGAAAGTTGAGCACAGTCTATTAACATTAGATTCTTTAATTGTTAAGAATAAAATTCAGCGTAAAAACTTTGAGCAACTTAAGAAGGACATTGCTAAACGCTTTGTAATTTTTGATAAGTCTTTTGATATTGCAGAAGATAAGCTCATCTTAAGTAAAGGCTTACTAGTTTTATTGCATGATGGTAAAATAAAAATGGATCGCATTAGAAATGATATTTCTGTGATGCTGGTCTATGAGAATAAATTGCTTCTCAAAAACCAAAAGAAGAGTGAACAGGCCTTAGGACTTACACCCTTATTTTTATACGGTATTTTAATTTTAACCCTAGTGCTTCTCCTTGTGGCTTATGCCAAAATTAATAGAGATTTAACGGTGTTAAGAGAAACCAATGAAGACCTAAACGTCTTTAAGAAGCTTACAGAACAAGCTGAGGTGGTAAGTAAAAGTGGTACTTGGATTTGGAATATTGACGAAAACACCTATCATTTTTCAGATAACTTGTATAAACTTTTGGGGGCGGAGCCTAATAGTTTTGAACCTAATCTAGAAAATCTATTTGAATACGTCCATGAAGAAGATCGTAACATTTTAGGGCAACAGGTTAACCGTATGATTAAGTATGAAGCCTTACCCTTTGTAAGTTATAGAGTGGTGCAACCTAATGGAGAAATTAGACACTTAAAAGCCCATGCGAAGCTGATAGAAAATGGATTTGAAGGCAAACAATTACTAGGGGTAACCTTAGATGTTACAGATGAATTTAATAACTTCAAACTTATTGAAGAGCGTAATTTAGAACTGGAACGTAACAATAAGGAATTATCGGCTTTTAACTATGTGGCCAGTCATGATTTACAAGAACCTCTTCGGAAAATTCAAACCTTTATTTCGCGTATAGAAGCTAAAGAACGAGAGAATTTATCCGAAAAAGGACAGTTTTATATAGATAAAATAAAGTCGTCTTCATCAAGAATGCGAATGCTTATTGAAGATTTACTGCAATACTCGCGTACCAATAATTCTGAAAGTGATTTTAAGACTGCCGATATGAATGAGCTCTTAGACCACGCCCAACAAGAACTTTCGGATAGTATAGAAGATAAAAACGCTAAAATTATTAGTGATACCCTACCCATGTTAGATGTGGTAGCCTTTCAAATACAACAACTGTTTATTAACTTAATTAGTAATTCGCTTAAATATTCTAGGGAAGGAGTAACTCCAGTGATTGAAATCCAACACTCAGAAGTGCTCACTAACGATGTTAAGCTACTTAAGAAGTCCTTATTTAAATACCATCATAAAATAGTGTTTAAAGATAACGGCATTGGCTTTGAGCAAGCTTATGCTTCTAAGATCTTTGAATTGTTTAATAGATTACACGGTAAATCTGAATATTCTGGTACAGGGATTGGCCTAGCCATCTGTAAAAAGATTGTTGAAAATCATCACGGTGTCATTGTGGCTAGTGGTGAACCAAATGTAGGAGCTACTTTTACTATTTATCTGCCCTTTATAAAGTAAAATTGCTGGTTTTCTTGAAATCATGTAAGAAAAAATGAAAATTGTATAACACCTTTTATCACGTCTTGTAAGAACTTTGTGAGTAGTTATTTTGCTCTCTCATCATATTAAGTTTATCGCACCCTCCTTTTTTTAGATTTATATATTTTGTTAAAGCTAATAACTTTAATAAAAAATGTTTTATCCGCAATGAAAACCCTACTTTACATATTTCTGGTATTGCTTGTCATTACATGGGCATTCGGATATTTTGTGTTTTCTCTAAATTCTAAAATCCATTTGCTCCTTGTTTTTGCCGTTGTAATTTTAATTGCCATCAGTAAAAAAATTCCAAATTTTTAATACGCTCCAAATTTAGGTTTTAGACATTTTTAAATGTCGTAGTTAGGGTTAACCTTTTGTAAACGATGTGTTTATATGAGGTTTTTTTATTTTTAGAAGCGCCGTAAATCTTTCAGAATTAAGTTTTGTTTAACAATAAATCGTAATCATGTAACAAAACTGAGGAATTGTATAACAGGTTAAGCTGCTTCTGTTCGTTACTTTGTCAAAACAAAATCGAACTTAAAACGAATTACTTATGAAATTTTCATCACAACTAATCCAAAAGCAATTTGCTAGAGTCGGAAAAATATTTCCGAAGCCAACATTGCAAGGGGTTTCTAATTTAGAGGCAAGTCCTAAGAACCCAAAATTAAAGAAGCAATTGGTATAAGCTCCCTTACTTATACTAAAAATTACTTTACATCATTTAATTAACAGTCTAACCAAAAACCAATACTCATGAAAACTATAGATATTAAAGCCACCAATTTGCAAGCCATGTTCCAAACTTTAAAAGGTGCCATAGGAGGAACATTTAAATCTCAGCGTAATGAAGGAGAATTATATATTGATAATGGATTAGGCAAAGGATTCATTAGAGGTATAGAGTTAGAAAGAGATACCATCTTTGTAGAATTTGATATTAAATTTAAAGAAGATGTAAAATTTGCGATAAAAAGTCCACAAAGAGCTGTCGCCAATTTCTTGTATTGTAAAGAAGGAAAGTTATCACACTCTTTTATAAATTCAAACAAAACAAAAACGGTTGAAACATTTCAGACTGGGATTTCGGCGAATATAACCACCAATGAAAACCATATAAGCTTCTATAAAGACGTTTACGTCAATTCTGCCATCATATCTGTAAATACGTCTAAAACAAGCTCTAGAGAACACCCTATTAACCAAATGGTGTCAGAAATTTTCATTAAAAACAGAACAGAAGATTACAGTTATACCGGATCTTATAATTTAAAAATTGCAGATAGCATTAATCAATTAAAAGCTATTAAGCAAAGTGGTGTTGTAAGAACCTTATTAATACAAGGCTTAGTGAATGTCATTTTAGCTATGGAAATAGAGCAGCATTCTATCGATTTAAAAAGTGCTGAAAACCCAACCGGATCTTTAACTAGCTTTGAGTTAAAGCAGGTCAAAGAATTATCAGATTACATTAACAATTTCCCAGAAACCAACTTAAGTGTTACAGAGCTTGCGGCTAAAATTTCTATTAGTCCTGCTAAAGTTCAAGAAGGCTTTAAGTTAATGCACGGTAAAACCTTAAACAACTACATTAGATATGTAAGAGTTAAGAAATCTGAAGAATTAATTAAAAATACAGATTTAAACATTTCGGAAATTGTGTATTCTTTAGGATTTTCTAGTAGAAGTTATTTCTCTAAGATTTTTAAAGCACAGTATAACTGTTCGCCAATAGAATACAAACAAAACATTAAGTTAGCTGCAACAGCATAATATATACTAAATTCTAAGTTCGGAGGTTGTGTATTGCATCACTATAAGTGGTCATTTACACAACCTCTTTCTGATTATAAACAAAAGATAAAATGAAATTTATACTTTTGATTTATGAATGATAATTTTACAAATGAATTCTTTGGTATTGGAATTCAAAATGGAAAAACACCCGAAAACTTAGGGGTGCTTTGGCGATCGGCTCAAAATCTTGGGGCTAGTTTTATTTTTACCATTGGTAATCGGTATGCTAAGCAAGCCTGTGATACGCATAACGCCGTAAAGTCAATGCCGTATTTTCATTACGATACATTTGAAGATTTTTTTAATAACCTTCCTAAGGGCGCACGGCTGGTCGGAGTAGAATTAACGGATGAGGCGATTCCTTTAGAAACCTTTCAGCATCCTAGACGCTGCGTTTATTTGTTAGGGGCAGAAGATCATGGTTTACCGAGACAAGCCATTGAAAAAAGCCATTTTTTAGTGAAATTCACTTCAGAATTTAGTCTAAATGTCGCTGTAGCCGGAAGCATTGTTTTATACGATAGAGGGCTTCCTAAACCGCGTGTATAAGGTTAAGCCTACAAAATGTATCAAAGGATTCCTTAAAATAAGCCTATAAAAAAACCTTGAATAAAACTATTCAAGGTTTTTTTACATTATACAATACGGTTTGGCCGGGTTTAGCCGTTCATAGAAATTAAAAATTCCTCGTTATTTCTAGTTTGTTTAAAACGATCGTTAATAAACTCCATAGCTTCAACAGGGTTCATGTCGGCTAAGTACTTACGCATTACCCACATTCTTTGAATGGTGCTATCGTCTAATAAGATATCATCACGTCGTGTACTTGATGACGTTAAATCAATAGCTGGGAAAATACGACGGTTAGAAATCTTACGGTCTAACTGTAATTCCATATTACCTGTACCTTTAAATTCTTCAAAGATAACTTCATCCATTTTAGATCCTGTCTCCGTTAATGCGGTCGCAATAATGGTTAATGAGCCTCCGTTTTCAATATTACGGGCCGCACCAAAGAAACGTTTTGGTTTGTGTAAAGCATTGGCATCTACACCACCCGAAAGAATCTTTCCAGAAGCGGGTTGTACGGTGTTATAAGCTCTTGCTAAACGTGTAATAGAATCTAAAAGAATCACCACATCATGGCCACATTCTACCAAACGTTTTGCTTTTTCTAAAACAATATTTGCAATTTTTACATGCTCATGAGCCTCTTTATCAAAGGTAGAGGCGATAACTTCACCACGTACATTACGTTGCATATCCGTTACCTCTTCAGGACGCTCATCAATTAATAAAATCATTTGGTAAACTTCAGGATGGTTGGCTGCAATAGCATTGGCCACATCTTTCAGAAGCATGGTTTTTCCTGTTTTTGGTTGTGATACAATCATACCACGTTGTCCTTTTCCTATAGGAGAGAACAAATCCATAATTCTCGTAGAAATTGTAGCTTGCTTGTCGGCAAGATTAAATTTTTCTTCTGGGAATAATGGAGTTAAGTGTTCAAAAGCTACACGATCTCTTACCACATTAGGGTTTTGGCCGTTAATTTTGCTCACTTTTATTAATGGGAAATATTTTTCACCTTCTTTAGGTGGTCTTACGTGTCCAAGAACCGTATCTCCAGTTTTTAATCCAAACAATCTAATTTGAGATTGTGAAACATAAATATCATCAGGAGAAGAAAGGTAGTTGTAATCCGAAGATCTTAAAAATCCATAACCATCTTGCATGATGTCTAAAACACCTTCACTTTCAATGATCGCGTCAAATTCATAATCTGGCTCACGGTAGCGGTTTCTGCTATCTTTGTTGCCATTATTTTTAGAATTGCTATTGTGTGTATTACCATCTTTACCACGAGACGATCGGTTATCATTGTTCTGAGAACGGCGTTTATCGTCTTTACGTGGATTTGGTTTCTTTTGGTCTTGAGACTTTGGTGCAGGCTTGCTGTCTTTTGTAGAAGCTTCTGTAGTAACGGCTTTATCGCTTTGCGTTTTTTGAGCTTGAGGCTTACGCTCTACAGGCTTTCGAGTTCTAGGCTTGCGTTCTTGTGGTTCTGCTTTAGGCTCTTCTTTTTTATCCTCTAAATCTAAAGATTTCTGTTCGTTAGTGTCTTTTGTGGCTGGTGCGGCTTTAGACTTCTGAGAAATTCGTGTACGTTTTTGAGGAGGTTTTGTTAGAGGCTCTTCTTTTTTTTCTGGAGCTTCTGTGGCCACCTTTGCTTTTACATCATTAGGGTTGGCCGCTTGGAAATCTAAAATTTGATATACCAAGTCTAATTTTTTTTGTGTACGGTATTTTGGTACGTTAAGTTTTTTCGCTATCTCCTGTAATTCAGGAAGTTTTTTAGCTTTTAACTGTGAAATTTCAAACATTCGTATGTTGTATAATGTATTATAATTATGATATTATTAATTCAATATTTTCTAAATGAAATAAAAAGAAAAAAAGTGAGATTAATTTGGAAGATTAGAAAGATGCACGTCAGTGTGTTAGTTCTTTCTATTGCAATAATACAATTTTATTTTAAAACAATTTCTATCTTTTTAAAAAATAAACTCCTAATTTTGCATTCGTTTTAGAGTAAAAGATATGATTCAACGCATTCAAACCTTATATTTATTTTTAGCCGCTGTAATTTCTTCAGCCTTAATATTCGTGTTTCATTTGTGGACCAATAGCGAGGGTGAAAAAGTATATGCTTTAGATAATTATTGGACCTTAGGCTTGTTTTTAGCCTCAGCTTTATTATCTTTGATTTCAATATTTAGATTTAAACACAGGAAGTCTCAATTTGTTTTGGGACGACTGAATATCATATTAAACTTTATTTTACTAGGAGTCTTTGTATATCAGTCTCTAAGCTTATCTGGAGAAATTAACGTTTCTGAGAAAGGTATTGGGGTGCTTCTTCCTATTTTTTCTATTGTGTGTTTAGTCTTGGCTAACAAGGCTATTAAAAAGGATGAAGATCTTGTAAAATCTGTAGATAGATTACGATGAACCTAAAATCTTAGTAGTATTAGTGTGAAAAACCCAAACGCTGCCGTTTGGGTTTTTTTTTGTTCTTATTTCTTTCAAGATTAGGGACTATAAATAGTAACTATTTTAATACTTCAGAATGAAAAAACAAGTTTTAATACACCTTGGAGGAGCGGTGTTATTAAGTATTTTACTTTATAAATTGGCTTCTTTTCCCATTGAGAATGCCATGAGTGTTGGCTTCGGTACTGCCTTTTTAAGTGGTTTATATGCCATAAAAAGGTTTAAAAAATAACGGTCTCTTGCCTAAACATTATGCGTCAAATTCAATCACTTCTAAGTCTTTTATAGTCTTACCTTCAATTTTAAACCTTAACATTGTTCTTACTTTATGAAACCCATGTTTGCCAGCAGCACCAGGGTTCATATGAAGAAGATTTAACTTTTTATCAGGCATAACCTTTAAGATGTGAGAATGGCCCACAATAAAAATATCGGGCGGATTTTGAGCTAAGGCTTTTTTAACGGTGGCGTTATATTTAGGAGGGTAACCCCCAATATGAGTGATCCATATATCCATGCCTTCACACATAAACCTATTATGAAGGGGGAATTCCGCGCGTGCTTCCGTACCATCAATATTACCATAAACGGCACGTAAGGGTTTTAAAGCTTTAATTTTATCCGTAACCTCTAAATCCCCAATATCACCGGCGTGCCAAACTTCATCTGCAGCTTTAACATGTTTTAGTATGGCATCGTCAATATAACTGTGGGTATCGGATAATAAGAGTATTTTTTTCATGTTGAAAATCTAAGCTGAGAATTAATTAAGTAGTGCGGTTTTGTGCGTATAATGTCCTGAAAATTGCCAAAAGGGATAACTTTGTATTTTAAGTTTTCATTAGCAACTAAAACAGTAACTTTGCACTTCAACAAAAGTAAGATTTCTATTGCGATTTTTCATTGAACTTTCATATAATGGTAGGGCTTATCATGGGTGGCAGAATCAGCCTAATGCTATTTCTGTACAAGAGGTTTTAGAAAAGGCTTTATCCACTATTTTGAAAACTAAAATAGCAATCATGGGGGCGGGGAGAACCGATGCCGGAGTACATGCTTCACAAATGTTTGCCCATTTTGATTACGAGGCGCATTTTGAATCTAAGGATTTGGTCTATAAGTTAAATTCTTTCTTACCTAGGGATATTGCTGTAGCTTCCATTTTTGAAGTTAAGCCCGAAATGCACGCTAGGTTCTATGCGACTAGCCGAACGTATCACTATAAAATTTCAACAACAAAGAATGTGTTCGATTACGATTATTCGTATTTGGTTCACCAACCTTTAGATGTTGAAGCGATGAATGCCGCTTGTAAAATATTATTTGAGTATAAGGATTTTCAATGTTTTTCTAAAACAAAAACAGATGTAAAAACGTATCATTGTGATATTAAAGAGGCGTTTTGGACGCAGCACAACGGGCAATTGCTGTTCACCATAACGGCAGATCGCTTTTTAAGAAATATGGTTAGAGCTATTGTAGGGACGATGGTAAATATTGGCTTAGGAAAATTAAACCTTGAAGATTTACATCGTATTATTGCCTCTAAAAATAGAAGTGAAGCTGGATTTTCGGTACCGGCACAGGGCCTATATTTGGTGAAAATTGTGTATCCCGAAACGATTAAAATAGATAAATAAAGACATTATATTTTCCGAAAATAGCAAGGGGAATACATAGCATTAAGTTCCGCATAAAAATGGCAGAAAAAGAAAAAAAAATTTTTGATACCTCATTGTTTGCAAGATTACTACAGTACATTAAGCCTTACCGTTCTGTATTTGTAATTTCTTTATTTTGCGTTGTGGGCTTGGCTTTATTTGGAGCTTTACGTCCATATATTCTTAAAGAAGCCATTGATGTTAAGATTGCGAATAAAGCCTATGACGGTTTTATGGTTTATATGGGCATTATGTTAGGCTTGCTCATTTTAGAAGTGGTCTCGCAACTCTTATTTATCTATTATGCCAGTTGGTTAGGCCAGTCTGTGGTAAAAGATATTCGCGTGAAATTATTTAGGCATATGCTTAAATTTAAAATGACCTATTTTGATAAGTCTTCCGTGGGGGTGTTAATAACAAGAGCTGTTACAGATATGGAGCGTATTGCCGATATCTTTGGGGAAGGGCTTTTTATGATTTTTAGCGATATTTTAAAGATGCTTGTGGTGGCAGGCTTCATGGCTTTTATAAATTTAAAGTTGAGTCTTATCGTTTTTGTCACTATGCCTATCGTATTGGTTGCGACTAAAATTTTTCAGAAGTATATGAAAATTGCTTTTGAAGATGTGCGTACTGAGGTTTCTAACTTAAATTCCTTTGTGCAAGAACGTGTAACAGGCATGAAAATCCTGCAATTATTTACGCGTGAAGATACCGAGTATAAACGCTTTAAAGCTATTAACGAGCGTCATAAAAAAGGCTGGTTAAAAACAGTATGGTATAACTCTATCTTTTTTCCAATAGCAGAATTTTTAGCGTCTTTAACAATGGCCATGGTCATTTTGGTTGGTGGTTTTGATGCCATTTCAGCGCTGCCAGAAACCAGCTTAGGAGATTTAATCTCGTTTACGATGTTTATTCCTATGTTGTTTAGACCTTTAAACCAAATTGCAAATAAATTTAATACCCTTCAAATGGGGATGGTGGCTGCAGATCGTGTTTTTAAAGTATTAGATACAACTTCTAATATTGATGATTCAGGAACTATTGAAGCTACACATTTTAACGGAACGATTTCTTTTAATGATGTGCGTTTTGCTTATGTAAAAGATGAAGAAGTACTTAAAGGGATTTCTTTTGAAGTTAATGCCGGAGAAACTGTCGCTATTGTTGGTGCTACAGGGGCCGGAAAATCTACCATTATCAATTTGCTGAATCGTTTTTATGATATCAATTCTGGGACCATTAAAATTGATGATACCGATATTAAAGCGATGACCTTAACGTCATTACGAAGTCAGATTGCCGTGGTCTTGCAAGATGTGTTCTTATTTGCCGATACGATACTAAATAATATCACCTTAAATAACGAAAGTATTACCGAGGAAGATGTAGTGAATGCGGCTAAAGCCATAGGAATTCATGATTTTATTGCCAGTTTACCCAAGGGATATCATTATAATGTAAAAGAACGTGGGGTTATGTTATCTTCTGGGCAACGCCAATTAATTTCATTTTTAAGAGCCTACGTGACCAATCCAAGTATTTTAATTTTAGATGAAGCCACCTCTTCTGTAGATTCTTATTCTGAACAGTTAATACAAGACGCGACGGATAAAATTACCGAAGGTAGAACCTCTATTGTTATTGCGCATCGTTTGGCTACAATACAGCAAGCTGATAAAATTATTGTTATGGATGCTGGTGAAATTGTGGAGATTGGGACGCACAAATCCTTATTAGAGAAAGAGCAAGGCTACTATAAAAATCTATATGAAGTACAGTTTTTAAAAGCTGAAGCCGTTTAAATTTTATTTCAAGAAAAATTTATAGCACTTCAACATAACGACACTTAGAGTATGAGTCTCGTCATAACGGAATATTTTCGGTGTACTTGCGTAATCCGTTTAAGCCATTAACTTAATTACAGCTACAGCAAGGGCTACAACCATTACAAGTGCCAATAGGCTAATTGTAAAGAGGGTCATAACAAGCATAAACCGTGCAAAAGTTTCCCAAAAAGTAGATTTGAAAAGTCGTTTTAAAATGTAAAATAGATAAACGTAAAAAGGAATGGATAAGCAGCTTGTAACGATAATGTAATCAACTCCAAAGAGCATTAAAATTATTCCGGTAAGGGCTGTGATAATGATGGTTTGGGCCGAGTAGTATAAGCTGATCACCATATGCTCTGTAAAATTATAATGGCGCTCATTAATAATATAGTAAGTGAGCCAAGTCCCTAAAGCATAAAAAGGAACTGTAATAATATAAAACAGACCTTGGTATTTTGTGTAGTAATCTGGTGTAAACAGGTTTTGGTTATTCTTAAAATCAGCTGCCGTTAGCGACCATTCATTGGCTAAATCTGTACTAAATCCTAAGGAGTCTTTAAAGAAAGTATTCATTAAAAAAACTTGAATTCCAGCAAGGGTTAAGGCTACGGTAAAATATTGAAGAACATCAATATATTTCTTTCGGGTACCATTAATATAGCCTAAAATAACATCTTCAGGCTGTCTGAATAAGTTTACAAAGGTGAGTAGTAGCCTATTATCAATAGAAAGATATTGGGCATTAACTTGTTGAACAAGCGCCTTCGGTTGTAAGCGGTTATAAATAACTTTTGCGCCACATTCCCCACAATATTTTTGGGCAACTCGGAGTTCGGATTGGCAGTTTTTACACTTCACTAGCCTAAATCATTTTTAATTTTTTCTCTAAGCTCATCGGTGTTTTTAAACATCTCAAACTCTCCATTTTTTATATAAGAAATTTGTCCGGTTTCTTCACTAACACAAAGAGCAACCGCATCTGTTTTTTCGGTGATACCAATCGCTGCTCTATGACGTAATCCAAAACGTTCCGGAATATTTTTTTCGTTATTAACAGGAAGAATAACACGGGTGGCTTTCACTACATTGTTATCAATAATAATAGCCCCATCATGCAAGGGACTATTTTTAAAAAAGATACTTTCAATAATAGGTTGCGAGACTAAAATGTTCATTTCGTCTCCGGTATTGGTTAAAAAATCTAAATTATTATTGCGTTCTAAAACAATTAATGCACCGGTGTTAGAAGCGCCCATTTTGGTACAGGCGTTAATAATGGCATCAATGTCGGTTGATGTAGAATCGTCGTTTTTAAGAAATTTAAAGTTTTTAAATAAATTGCGTTTTCCACCTAAATTTGTAGAGCCTACCATTAAAAGAAATTTTCTTATTTCTGGTTGAAACACCACGATAAGGGCAATAATCCCCACTTTCATAAAACCATCAAATATGCTGTAAAGCATGTACATATTTAGATAGTCGGTTAAACGCCAAGCTAAATAAATAACAAGAATTCCTATAAAAATATTAATAGCAACCGTGCCTTTTACTAGTTTGTAGATGTAGTAAAGTAATATGGCCACAAGGAAGACATCTACAAAGTCAATAAATCTAAAATCCCAAAGTTGTAAGTTTTCCAAAAGTGTCGTCTTTTTGCTAATTTAACAATTTATGTTTAGTCACGAAGAAAAATCTTGGATTGTTATAGGCATTCAGAGTGATTATAAAAAACAGATATCTTCAAAATCTTTTGAGGATGATACTTGTTAAACTGAATTTTCTTGTATTGTTCTTTGTGTGGATTTTAAGGCTAACCTAACAAATAGGGTGAACGGTTTTATTTAATACACGTATTCGGTAGAACTTATATTAAATTGATTTAATTCAATGCCTCGAAATTGAGATTTAACGGAAATATAATCCTGAAAACTTAGATTTTTATCAAAATAGAGCTGTATTGAAAATTCAGTGACTCTTTTCTCTTCAGAATAAGAATGTGTTCCATTGATCATTTCAGTTACTTCGTCTACAATTTTAAATTTATTAGAGTTATTAATTTGTATGGGAAGTTGCAGATGGTAATTAGATACGATGCTGTCCTGATTTGTTTCTTGTGGTATAAGGGCTATAGTTGTAGATGGATCAGTGGCTTCTGTAAATTCATAATACACATCCGTAAACTCCAAAAAACTTAAATTCCCAATACTTGTATCGTTACAGGTAAAATAGTTTTTAGCAGCTTCGTTTTTATGCATTTTAGCATTACGCTTTTTATTTTGCATTAATACAATCTTGGGGATGGCTTGGTTTAGTGTTAAGCGCTTATCAACATTAATTAACCAATTGGTTGTGCTAATTAGATTCTTACGATTTAAAAGCGTGGAATCGGGTAGGGTTTTGTCATAAAAAATATAAGCAGGGGAAACGTCTAGAACTTCGGTGACCTCGGCGTTTTCAATTTCAGGTAATAGTAAAGTACGTTCGTTATTACAGCTAAAGCAGCATAATAAAACAAGAATTATAAGAGGGCGCATAGCGTTATTGAGATATAAGATTATGATATAAAGTAATACATTCCATCGCTTCTTTGACATCGTGTGCGCGTAAAATTTTAGCGCCTTTTTGCAAAGCGACCATATGTAAAGCCGTAGTGCCGTTTAAGGCTGTATGAGGAGTGTTGTTTAACGTTTTGTAAATCATTGATTTTCTAGAAAGGCCTGCTAAAAGGGGTAAATCGGTGAGTTGAAGCAATTCTAATGTATTGAGCAATTCAAAATTTTGTGCTCTTGTTTTTGCGAAACCAAAGCCTGGATCAATAATAAGATCTACGATGTTTTCCTGGCGTGCGGCAGCGATGCGTTCGGCAAAATAGCTCAATAGATCCTTGACTAAATCCCTATATTCCGTTTGTTGTTGCATGGTTTTAGGATCTCCTTTCATATGCATCATTACATAAGGCACGCCTAAGGCGCCTACAGTAGCCAGCATGGTGTTATCTAGTTTTCCAGCTGAAATATCATTGACTAAAGCCGCGCCAACACTAATACTCTCTTTAGCAACCGTACTTCTAAACGTGTCAATAGAGATTAAGGTTTCAGGGAAATGGTCCAAAATCAATTGAATGACTGGGATTACACGAGCTAATTCTTCGGCTTCAGAAACAGAATCTGCATTAGGCCTCGAGCTATAACCACCGAGATCAATAAAAGTGGCACCAGCATTTAGCATCTGTTCAACCTGCGCTAATAGCTGATCGGGAGCTTTGTATTTTCCACCATCAAAAAAAGAATCCGGGGTGACGTTAAGAATCCCCATCACTTTTGGTGTTGTTAAATCTATGAGTTGACCTTTACAATTTATTGTCATATGGTTAAAAAATGCTAAGTTTAAAATCTAGAGATTAAAGGTGTTTTTGCTGGCGTTGTTTTGTAATCTGATGACAATGAGAAATCCCGTCTGAAGGCGGAATTCCTTTACGAGAAACAAAATAAGAGCAAACCTTGAACTTCTAATTTATTTGTCCGAAATTTACGGAAATTTTAATGTAATAAATGCAAGATACTTCAAAACAATACGATGCCGTTATCGCTAAGTGCCGCGCCCTTTTTGTCAATAAAATGTCCGATTACGGAAGTGCATGGCGCATTCTAAGGTTACCGTCGTTAACCGATCAAATTTTTATTAAAGCGCAACGTATACGAGGCTTACAAGAAAATGACGTAAGAAAAGTAGATGAAGGTGAGGTGAGTGAATTTATTGGGATTATTAATTACTGCCTTATGGCCCTTATTCAATTGGAAAAAGGTGTTGTAGAACAGCCCGATTTAAATACCGAAGAAGCTACTGAGCTTTACGATGAGAAAATAGCACTAACAAAGCAATTAATGCTCGATAAAAATCACGATTATGGTGAGGCATGGAGAGATATGCGTATTAGCTCTTTAACCGATTTAATTTTGCAAAAACTTTTACGGGTTAAGCAAATAGAGGATAATGCCGGGAAAACCCTAGTAAGTGAAGGTATTGATGCAAATTATCAAGACATGATTAACTACTCTATTTTTGCTTTAATTCATTTGAATGAAGCCAATTAATAGCTTAATTTTTCTGAAATAGAGTCCTGTACAACACTAATATTATTAAAAAGAAATTCTTGAATTGTCAAGAATAACACATCACACTATGAAATACTTAGTCCACCTTAGTCGCCTATTCACGGGAATATTATTTATCATTTCCGGATTCATTAAACTCAATGATCCGTTGGGGTTTTCGTATAAGTTGGTAGAGTACTTTGGTGCTGATGTCTTAAATTTAGAATTTTTAATCCCTTATGCTTTAGGAATATCCGTAATTGTTGTGGTTTTCGAAGTGGTGTTGGGGGTGTTTTTGCTCATTGGCTACAAGTCTAAATTTACCGTGTGGAGTTTACTGTTAATGATTGTGTTTTTCACCTTCCTAACTTTTTATTCGGCCTATTTCGATAAAGTAAAAGATTGTGGCTGTTTTGGAGATGCATTAAAATTAACGCCATGGGAAAGCTTTACTAAAGACCTTGTGTTATTAGTATTGGTGCTTATCTTATTTTTTGGAGTTAAATACATTCAACCTCTATTTTCTAAGCTTCCAACAACGGTGATCGCTCTATTGAGTTTTATAACCTCATTATGGTTTGGTTACCACGTGCTCATGCACTTACCGGCTATAGATTTTAGAGCTTATGCTATAGGAAACAATTTACCTGAAGAAATGGCAACCCCAGAAAATGCGCCTAAACCGGTGTTAGAATACACCTGGACTTTTAAGGTGAATGGGGACGAGGAAGAGTTTGTTACCAATGGGAGTTATCCTAGTGTTGATGGTGAATTTGTTGGGGTAGAAACCGAAACTATTGATGAAGGTTACGTTCCTGCTATTCAAGATTTTTCTATTGAATCTGATGATGAAGATCTAACCGATTATTTTTTAGGAAAAGACAAACTCATCATGGTGACTATGTATAACGTGAAGAAAGGAGAAGCTGAAGGGATGATGAAGTTGAAAGCCTTTACAGAAAAAGCCAGTAAGAAAGGTTATACGGTTATCGGACTCTCTTCGTCTGGAGCTGTAGATAAAGCGCAAGCAAAAGCAGAATACGGTTATGATTTTGAAACTTACCTCTGTGATGAAAAAGTCGTAAAAACCATTGTACGCGCTAATCCAGGTGTTATTGTATTACACCAAGGAACCGTGGTTAATAAAGCGCATTGGAATGATCTTGACGATATAGAACTATAACGGTTTACGTGGGTTTTAAAATGAATACTTCAAAATGATATCTAAATAATTGCTTTCTATTGATTAATTATCTCCTCCATAAAATTGGCTACGCATGCATCACTTTGTTGGGGGTGGTTACTGTAATATTCTTTTTGTTTACCATTTTGCCGGGTGATCCCGCTAAGATGATGCTCGGGCAAAATCAAACTGAAGCTCAAGTGCAAGCGGTGAAACAGAAATACGGATTTGACCAACCAATAGGAACCCAATTTTTATATTATTTAAACGATTTATCTCCGCTGTCGTTTCACGCAATAAACCCAATGGATTATACCTATTTGGCGCCCAATAAATATACAGCAACGGAATTGTTTCAAATGAGACAAACCATCACGGTATTAAAAGCACCTTATTTACGTGAGTCCTTTACAAAACAAGGAAAAAAAGTCACTCAAGTTATAGGAGAAACGCTTCCTAATACTTTTGTTTTAGCGGTTTCAGCAATTATCATAGCGATATGTTTAGGGATTATCTTCGGAATTATTTCAGCCTTGTATAAAAACACTTGGATAGATAAAAGCATACAGGTCTTAAGTACTTTGGGGATGAGTGTGCCTTCCTTTTTTAGTGCCATTTTATTTGCTTGGCTGTTTGGATTTGTATGGCATAAATATACAGGCTTAGAGATGACAGGAAGTTTGTATGAGCTCGATGATTTTGGAGAAGAAATGACAATACAGTGGAAAAATCTTATACTTCCTGCTGTGGTATTGGGTATACGACCTTTGGCTGTAGTGATACAGTTGATGCGGAATTCTTTACTCGATGTTTTAAATCAAGATTATATCAGAACCGCGAGAGCTAAAGGGTTAACAGCATTTCAGGTGATAAAAAATCACGCCGTTAAAAATGCTTTAAATCCTGTAGTAACGGCCATTTCTAGTTGGTTTGCCTCAATGCTCGCTGGGGCCGTTTTTGTGGAATATATTTTTGGGTGGAATGGCTTAGGTAAAGAAATTGTAAACGCTTTAAATACCCTAGATTTACCGGTAATTATGGGAGCCGTCTTAGTGATAGCAATCCTATTTATAACCATTAATATTTTTGTAGATATTATTTATGCTTGGTTAGATCCGCGGGTTAAATTATCCTAACGAATTACTGAGAAATGTCAATAAAACTTCCCCTTTAAAGTATTACTTTTGTTAGAGAATTTTTTTAAAATCAATATACATATATTATGAGAAAGCATATCGTAGCCGGAAACTGGAAAATGAATAACGATTTAGCACAATCGGAACTCTTAATAACTAATTTATTAAGGCAAAATAAAACCTCAGATGCTGAAGTTATGATTGCGCCGACCTTTACAAATTTAAAACAAGCTTTTGAGTCTTTAAAAGATAATACTATTGAAGTTATTGCTCAGAACATGCACTTTGCTGAAAATGGAGCATATACAGGAGAGATTAGTGCAGCAATGTTGAAAAGTGTTGGTGTTAAAACCGTTATTTTAGGACATAGTGAGCGTCGTGCTTATTTCAATGAAACAGATGCTACATTAGCTAAAAAAGTTGATGCGGCTTTAGCAAACGACATGAGAATAATCTTTTGTTTTGGTGAAGAGCTTCAAGACCGAAAGTCTGATAACCACGAAGCGGTTGTAGAAGGACAAATTAAAAATGCTTTGTTTCATTTAGAAGCTGATGCTTTTAAAGATATCGTTTTAGCCTATGAGCCTGTTTGGGCCATTGGTACAGGTGAAACGGCAAGCCCAGAGCAAGCACAAGATATGCATGCTTTTATAAGAAAAACCTTAGCAGATAAGTACGGAAGTGCTGTTGCAGATTCTGTTTCTATTTTATACGGAGGAAGTGTAAAACCAGCTAATGCTAAAGAGATTTTTGGTAAGCCAGATGTAGATGGTGGTCTTATTGGAGGAGCAGCGTTAAATGCTGAAGATTTCTTTGCAATTGTTAATGCGTTTTAAATAGCAGAATCACAATAATTCTTATTAAAAAGTCCTTAATGCTTTGGTTTGTTGCTGAGTGTTAAGGACTTTTTAGCGTTTTATAGTTTACGTCCTTCAGAGCTCTTGATTTCATCCTAATGACGCCACTTTGGCTTGCGGTTTGGGTTTTTATATTATCCGTTATTTAGTCTTATAAAATTGGAATATGATGCATAGGGTTGTTCATAGTGCTGTGTTCAGCCTTAGGGGTTACATTTTAATTTAGCCTAAAAATAGACGTAACTCCGCCAAGGATTAGTAAATTTGCAAAAAAAAGAATAATGTCTGAAATATATATAGGTTATACATTTAAGGTAAGTCCTTTACAACCTGCGGTAGAAATTTTAATTGCAGAATTAGGTTATGCTGGTTTTGAAAGTTTTGTAGAGAATGAAGAAGGCGTTATTGCTTATATTCAAAAGGAAGAATGGGAGGCAAATATTATGGATAATATTTATATCCTTAATTCCGATGAGTTTGAAATAAGCTATACGTTTGAAGAAATTGCCCAAACCAACTGGAATGAAGAATGGGAGAAGAACTTTAATCCTATTGTTGTTGATGATTTGGTATCAGTACGTGCACCGTTTCATGAAAAGCCAGACACGAAATTCGATTTGGTTATTGAACCTAAAATGAGTTTTGGAACCGGACATCATGAAACTACACATATGATGATTCAGCATATTTTAAAAAATGATTTTAAAGGAAAATCAGTTTTAGATATGGGTTGTGGTACGGGTGTTTTAGCCATTTTAGCTGAAAAAGTAGGAGCTGCCAAATTAGACGCTATCGATATTGATAACTGGTGTTATTTAAATAGTATTGAAAATGTTGAACGTAACCAATGTGAAAATATTTCGGTATACGAGGGGGATGTAAAACTTTTAGACGGTAAGCACTATGATAGCATTATTGCGAATATCAACAGAAACATATTACTAGCGGATATCGCGGCCTATGCTAAAGCTTTAAACCCTAATGGGACTTTATTTCTAAGTGGTTTTTATGAAGAAGATATTCCTTTAATTGAGGCAGAATGCAATAAAAACATGTTAAAATTAAGCGAAACTCTTCAAAAAGGTCCTTGGGTTTCCCTAAAATTTGTAAATTAGTAGAAGTTAATAATTGAGTTTATTGGGTTGATTGTGATGTAGTTACCCGAGTAAATGCTAAAATCCATTTACGCTATGACAAAAGAAAAATACGCAGAGGAGCTCTTGTTAGAAGAGGTAGAATTAAAGCAGAATGAAATTGTATTATTTAATGATGAGGTCAATACTTTTGATCATGTTATAGATACACTTATTTACGCTTGCGACCATGTCCCTGAACAAGCCGAGCAATGTGCGCTTTTAGTGCATTATAAAGGAAAATGTACGGTAAAGACAGGATCTTACGAAGATTTAAAACCACGATGTTCTAAGCTATTACAAGCCGGACTCAGTGCAGAAATAGTATAAATAAAAATCCCACTTAAAGTGGGATTTTTTTATAGCTTAAAATGGATCATTTTATAAGGTAGACGGACAAACAAAATCAGTTGTTTTAAGGTCGGTCTTTTTAATGGCTCCAAAACCACCGGCAATATCAATCAAATTATTATAACCTCGCGCTTTTAAAATTGAAGCGGCTATAACAGAACGGTAACCTCCAGCACAATGTACGTAGTAGGTATCGTCCTTGTTAATTGCATCCATATTATCGTTAATAAGATCTAATGGAAAATGAGTGGCGTCCTCTAAATGCGTTGATTGGTATTCGCCATCTTTACGCACATCTAAGATATGAAGAGAATCAGCTTTAGCACGTTGGGCAAAGTCTTCGGCAGAAATAGATTCTAAACTAGACACGTCCTTACCGGCACCTTTCCAAGCGTTTAATCCGCCTTCTAAATAACCTAAGGTATTATCATAGCCTACACGAGATAAGCGCGTCACGGCTTCTTCAGACTTTCCTTCAGGGACAATTAAAACAATAGGTTGTTTAAGGTCTTTTATTAAAGCACCAACCCACGGAGCAAATTGTCCGTTGAGTCCTATGAATATTGAATTGGGAATATGTCCGGTTATAAAATCAGCTTGTGTTCTTACATCTAAGACTAAGGCCGATTCAGTATTGGCGATACGTTCAAATTCTTCAGGTTGAAGCGGTACGTTTCCTGTTTTTAACACAGACTCAAAAGCATCATAACCCATTTTGTTCATCATCGCATTTTGTGCAAAATACTGTGGAGGCGGGGCAATACCATCAAGAACTTCTTTTATAAATTCAGCTTTAGTCATGTCTGCACGTAAAGCGTAGTTGGTTTTCTTTTGATCGCCTAAAACACCAACAGTTTCTTTGCTTAAGTTTTTTCCACAAGCCGAACCAGCACCATGTGCCGGGTATACAATAACATCATCGGCTAATGGCATAATTTTTTCACGTAACGAATCGAAAAGCATGCCTGCTAAATCTTCCTTCGTTAAGTCCGATTTAATAGCCAGATCAGGGCGTCCTACATCGCCTAAAAATAAGGTGTCTCCAGAGAAAATAGCATGATCTTTTCCGTTTTCATCAATTAATAAATAGGTGGCAGACTCTAAAGTATGTCCAGGAGTATGCAATACTTTTATGCTTACTTTTCCTAATTTTAATACCTCGCCATCCTTAGCGGAGTGAATATCGTATTCCGTAGTGGCACCAGGCCCAAAAACGATAGTAGCGCCTGTTTTTTGTGCTAAATCTACGTGTCCTGACACAAAATCAGCATGGAAATGCGTTTCTAAAATATATTTAATTTTAGCCTTGTTGCTATCCGCTTTATCAATGTATTGCTGTATTTCTCTAAGAGGATCTATAATGGCAACTTCGCCTTCAGATTCTATATAGTAAGCCCCTTGTGCTAAACAGCCGGTATATAATTGTTCTATTTTCATAAATAATAAGATATTTAATGTAAAGGTAATAAAGTTCAAATTTTTGAACCGTAATAAATGATACAATTGGCCTTAAAAGAGCTCTTTGTATACAATATAAGTGGCCATAAATATGGTAAAATAGCCAAAGCCTCTTTTTAATTTTTTAGCACTTATTTTTTTCGATAGGGCAAGTCCTATAAAAATTCCTACTATAGAAATAGTCGTAAAAGTAATAAGAAACTTCCAGTCGATACTTAAGGTCTTTAAATCGCCTAAAAACCCAACTAGCGATTGAATTGAAATAATAAATAACGAGGTGCTAATCGCTTTTTTAATCGGTAATTTCACCAGTAATACTAAGGCCGGTACAATTAAAAATCCACCACCAGCACCCACAAGTCCTACCAAGGCTCCAATGCCAATGGCCTGGGTACCAATGGCAAAATAATGGGTGTTATCAAAAGTTTTAATAACAAAATCGTCATTAACTTGCTTCGATTTTATCATAGACCAACCGGCTAATAGCATAATAAAAGCAAACAGCAACATGATAAAAAGTGAATTAGTTAGTGAAAATCCACCTATAGAAAATAAGACTTCTGGCAAATTAGGGATTACCAAGCTTCTTACCATAAATACCGTAATTATAGAGGGTACAGCAAAGATAAGAGCCGTTTTAAAATCAATATTTCGCTTTCTAAGATTTCGTAACGTTCCCACTAAAGAGGTGCTTCCTACCACAAATAATGAATAGCCAGTCGCTGCAATAGGGCTGAAATTTAAGAAATACACTAAGATAGGAACCGTTAAAATTGATCCTCCACCTCCAATGAGCCCTAATACTAAACCTACAATAAGTGCACCTGTATATCCTAAAATTTCAATAAGTTCCATTTAGTGAGGTAATTTTTTCATGAGTAACCCGTAAACGTAGGTACCTAATAAAGCCCCAAAAATCACAATTAAAATAGAAAAAGCGCCTGTACCAACCAAGATATACATAGGACCAGGGCAAGCGCCACTTAAGGCCCATCCCAATCCAAAAATAGTACCGCCAAAGATATAGCGCTTTAAGCCTCGATTTTTCAAAGGAACTTTTAAGGTGCTTCCTTCTAGGGTTTGTATATTTTTACGTTTAGAGAAGGCTAATAATAGTATCCCGGTAGCTACGGCAGTTCCAATAATTCCGTACATGTGAAAAGATTGAAATTTAAACATTTCATAAATACGGTACCAAGATACAGCTTCTGATTTCACTAAAACAATACCGAAAAAAATACCGACAATAAAGAATTTTATATACTTGGTCATAACTAAAATAAGATTGGAAAAATTAAGTGAATCATAATTAAACCGCCAACAAAAAAGCCAATAACAGCAATTAAAGAGGGCAGCTGTAAGCTACTTAAGCCTGTAATAGCGTGGCCTGAGGTACATCCACCAGCATAGCGTGTTCCAAAGCCTACAAGAAATCCACCGATAAGAAGAATTGCTAAACCTTTAAAGCTTAAAACCGCATCCCAACTAAAAAGTTCAGGCGGTAAAAGATTAGCTCCGGCGTTATTAAAGCCTAAAGCCTCTAAATCGCTAATGGTACTTGCGCTAAGATCTATCGGTTCAGGACTTGTTAAGCCGTATTGTGCTATAAAACCACCGACAACTGCGCCTAGAACAACAACAAGATTCCAAAGTTGATTTCTCCAATCGAACTTAAAAAACTCAACACGTTTCCCTGCGCCACCAATGGCACACATTGTTCTAAGGTTTGAAGACATCCCAAAGGTTCTTCCAAAATAAAGAAGCAAAAACATGATAATTGCAATACTAGGGCCAGAGATATACCATGGCCAAGGTTGAGAAATATATTCCATAAATTTAATTTGATGCAAAAATAAAGGACTGTTTTTTAGACCGTGCAATAAATGTTACTAAAATTCTAAAACACGTATTTTATTGCGTCCGAGTTCTATTTTTTCTTCGCGCTCTAGTTGTTTTAATAAACGCGAAATGACAACTCTAGAGGTATTAAGATCTTCCGATATTTCTTGATGCGTCATTTCTAGAGTGGTAGAGGCCGTTAGTTTTACGTGATCTTTGAGGTATTTAAATAGACGCTCA
This sequence comes from Winogradskyella arenosi, assembly GCF_003337305.1. Classification (GTDB taxonomy): domain Bacteria; phylum Bacteroidota; class Bacteroidia; order Flavobacteriales; family Flavobacteriaceae; genus Winogradskyella; species Winogradskyella arenosi. Next base: position 61,650 of record NZ_QPJO01000002.1, read on the forward strand.
TCCATTTTCATAAATGCAATGGTATCTATAGTCTCTAGCATCTCGTCAAAACGAATTTGGTAACTCTGAAGAATAAACTGACGCCAGCTCTCATTGGTATTAAACCATAATTTCATTTGGGCTATAGGAATCATAATAACGGTAACCTCGTCATCTGCGATAGCTCTTATTTTGCTTACAGATTTAACCATACAACAGGTTAAAGACATGGCGCAGGTGTCTCCAGATTCTAAGACGTATAAAAGCAATTCATCGCCATTATTATCTTCTCTTAAGACTTTGATATTTCCTTTTATTAATAAAGGAATGAAATTTAATTCTTGACCAATGTCTATAATGATATCTAGTTTTTGATAATTTTTTAAAAGTGCAACGTGAGCAATACTCTCAATTAATTCAGTATCGAAGAGGTATTGAAAGGGCTGTAATAAATCTTTAGAAATCATATTTCAAAAATAAATAAAAAAATTTGGTTGTAATTAAATAAAAGTGTTATATTTGCACCCACAAAAAATGGCCTCGTGGCGCAACTGAATAGCGCACTTGATTACGGCTCAAGAGGTTACAGGTTTGAATCCTGTCGAGGTCACTATATTAAAAAAGCTTTCAAGATATTGGAAGCTTTTTTTGTGCTAAAAATTTAGAGATCCTTATAAGGTAAAACACTTCTAAAAGCTTTAGATTAATACTGGTCCTAGGTGTTAAAGCATTACAAATTATAAAAAGGAGTTGCGCAATATTGTTACAGTGTATGGCGCTTATACGTAATAAATAGAGCTTTCCTTTAATTTTAAATCTTAAAGGTGGGTTTAGAACGGTGAGCTTGTAATAGAAAGTTGTGCGATTTTAGTAAAATGTCCTTAGAGCTATGGTAAATAAGGATCTGTTATGAGATTTGGAATCTAGGGTCTTAAGAAAAAAAAGGTATGTTGCATAACTTTATGCAAGGCTGCTATTCAATAGCATTTTTGGTCACGTAAACGCGCCAAGCAATAATAGCCATCTGTAGTTTGTTGGCTTTGCTAAGGTCTAACTGCTGTTTAGAGTAGCTCGGTAAAAGGGCTTTGTTAACTTTTGCTATGAATTTAAAGAATGCTGTTTTCATAAGTTATGAGGGTAACAAAGACGATTAGGTTTTAAGGTTCAGGCTTTAATTGTAAAAATAGTAAAACTTATTCTAGAACTAAGTTTTACTGTTGTTTTAATTGAGAAATTAAGACGTTTCAATTTTAAAAGGTTGAAATTATAACTTCAATAACGAATGAGATTAATGTGATCATAATGGTTTGGTTTTAGAGGGTTAGTATTATTTTTTTCGATTGAATTCTCAATATATATTTTCAACATACTATGTTCCAAGTGATTTTATAAAAATCGGCGAAATTAACTTTGTATTTATAGTTATAAGGATGTATCTTGTTTTAATATTTTGTGACTGCTCTATGAATTAGTTTTATATTAATACTAAAAAGTATTAATAAGGTTTTAATATGTTACATTTGTAGAGCTTTTTTGTTAGTAAAATGAAAATTCAAGAGGAATTTTGTCTTAAAAAGGCGGAAATTGGCGGTTTTCATCTTTTCTTTTCCGATGGGCATGATAAAATTCATGTTTTATTTTAGGGATTTTTTGTAATTAATTCTGAGTTAACTTCCGGCATGATAATAACCTTATCTTTGTGCAAAAATTAAGAAATGAAAAAAATTACGTTTTTAGCGCTGATGCTCATATCGGGTTTCAGTTGGTCTCAGATTTTATTAATTAATGAACTCGATCCGGATTCTCCAAGTATAGATACGCATGAGTTTATTGAGTTAAAATCTGAAACTCCAAACTTTTCAACAGATGGTTATATTTTAGTCTTTTTTAACGGGTCTAGTAGCGGTGGAGATCGTAGTTATTTTACCTATGATTTAAATGGGCTTACTACGGATATAAATGGACTTTTGGTGATAGGAAGTTCAAATATTACGCCTTTCCCACAAGCCTTGATGTCTGAAAATGTAATTCAGAATGGCGCCGATGCCGTTGGAATTTATCAAGCTCCACTTTCGGATTTTCCTGAAGAGACCATTGCGACACAGGTGAATTTAATCGACGCTATGGTATACGGTACTAACGATTCTGATGCTACAGGTTTGTTAAATAAATTAGGGGAGACCACGCAGCATAATGATAGTGGTACCAATGCGAATCCTAAATCAATTCAACGTTTTGTAGATGATTTAGGGAATGTCACTTTTCAATCTGTAACCCCAACGCCAAGAAGAGAGAATGATGGTTCTGGAATTGATGTAAATGCTATTGCAATTTCTGTTGAAGAAACACAGCTTGATGAAGGTGCTGTTTTTGAAATTACGTTTACCGCAGATACCAATGTGAGTTCGGATTTGAATTTTAATATAAGCTTAAGTAATATCGGTTTTAATACTGCTGATTATACCGGAAATACATCGATCACTATTTTAAGTGGTGAAAATGCGGCGACGACAAGCATTAGCATTGTGGATGATGCAGAGGATGAAGGTGATGAGGTTTTAAAAATTAGATTTCTAGATTTAGTTGAACCTATTATCGCTAATAATGGTGATATAGAAATTAGAGTCGTTGATAATGATTTTACCGTAGCGCCTTGGGGAACACCTTTAGAGCCGACTTATGGCGTAGTAGAAAGTACACAGCCAGAAGGGTATTATGATAGTTTAGATGGTCTGGCGGCTTCAGAGTTAAGACAGGCCTTACAAGATATCATTGCAGATCCATCTGTGGTAAGGGCACAAACTTATACGGATGTGATTGATATCTTAAAAGAAGCCGATCAGAATCCTTTAAACAGTAATGAAGTTTGGTTGGTGTATTTAGAACAAGGGCGTGCAAAATTAGATTATCAAACAAGTTCTTTAAGCACCGGTAAATGGAATAGAGAGCATACCTTTCCCAGATCTCGTGGTGGGTTTGATAGTATAGAGGATGATGAAATTGCAGACGGAATTGATATCTATTGGACAACAACGGCAGATTCTTTACGTCATGGTAACTCGGATGCGCATGCTTTAAGAGCTGTAGATGGTCCTGAAAATAGTACAAGAAACAATAAGTTTTATGGGGAGTATAATGGTCCAACGGGAACAGCAGGTAAATTTAAAGGTGATGTTGCAAGAAGTGTGTTTTATATGGCCGTCCGTTATAATGGTTTAGAAATTGTAAATGGATTTCCTGAAGGAAGTGTTGGGGATTTTGGTGATTTAGCAACCTTGTTAGATTGGCATAGAAATGATCCGCCAGATGATTTTGAAATGAACAGAAACAATGTTGTTTACAATTGGCAATTCAATAGAAATCCATTTATAGATCAACCCGGTTTAATTGAATATATCTGGGGAACAAATGTCGGTGAGCCATGGGAACAAGCTCTGAGTGTTGAAGATAATGAATTATTAGGAGTGAGCGTGTATCCTAATCCAAGTTCAGGGAAAATTTATGTTTCAGGTTTAGATACAGCCGCTCAAATTAAGGTTTATGCTTTAGATGGTAGACTTCTAAAAACGTTAGAGCTTCAGTCTGATAATGTGGATTTGAAAGTTGCAGCAGGGGTTTACGTTTTAAAGTTGACAAGTGAAAATCGTTCTTTTATTCAAAAGATAATTATTGATTAAGGACGCTTAAAATTTTAATTGAATAAAAGCCAAACTGATTCCGCTCAGTTTGGCTTTTCTGTGTCATGGTTTGGTTTTAAGGGGGCTGTTGTACGGCGCTATTTGGATGCTGTAAAAATTAATAGTAGACTAATTTAAGGAAGGGTTAGTTTTTGCATAGTGTGAAAATGAAGTATTATCTTCGTGTATTGATAAAGATATAAAATAATATAGGATGAGTATAGTTTTGGTGTTGGCCGGTTTAGCGTTATTAGTAATTGGTGGGGAATTTTTAGTGAGAGCGTCTGTAGGCTTATCATTTAAATTGAAAATTTCAAAGCTTGTTATAGGGATGACGGTGGTGTCTTTTGCGACTTCGGCTCCAGAGTTATTAGTGAGTTTACAGGCGGCTTTAGAAGGCGTTTCAGACATTGCCTTAGGTAATGTTATTGGTTCTAATATTGCTAACATTGGTTTGGTATTGGGGATAACCGCAATAATTTCGCCTTTAACGGTGGATAAGGATTTCTATAAGCTGAATTGGCCAATGATGATGTTGCTATCATTCGCGCTATATTATTTTTTAAAGAATGACCAGGTGCTTTCTGGATGGGAAGGCTTTAGTTTAATGCTTGTATTAATTATTTTCTTAGTGGTTTTAATTAGAGCTTCAAGAAAATCTTCTAAAGCAAACTTAGAGGAAGTGGATGAAACCCTTTCTGTGGTTTCTAATTTTAAAATTATAATCTGGTTGCTTATCGGGGCATTAGGCTTGTATTATGGATCGTTGTGGTTAGTAGAAGGTGCAGAGCAATTGGCGCTTTCCATTGGGATTAGTGATTATGCAATTTCAGTGACTGTAATTGCTATAGGAACGAGTGTGCCTGAGTTAGCGGCCTCGGTAATTTCAGCACTTAAAAAGGAGAAAGCCATTTCTTTAGGAAATTTAATAGGATCTAATATTTTTAATATTGCTTCTGTTTTAGGACTAACGGCTATGATAAAACCTATAGAGGTAAATCCTAATACGCCAGAGATTTTATCAACTAATATCTTTTGGATGATTGGCTTTGCGGCTATTTTAATTCCGCTAATGTTAATCCCTAAGCGTTTTGAAATGGGACGCCTTAAAGGGATGCTGTTATTTGGTGCGTATTTGGTATTTATATATGTTGCACTACGTTAAATCTATTAGGGCTTTATAATCCTTTAATGGATGTGATTTAGTTGTTAATTTTGAGTATGTAGAAGGTAGCTATCGCTTATAAAGTAAAAAGCCTCCTGAACATTGTTCAGGAGGCTTTTTTTTAGCTTAAGCTAGGTTGTAAATCAGTCTAATTATTTGTTGACTACAAACTTCTTAGTAACGCTTGTGTTTCCAGTTGTTACTTTATAGATGTAAAGACCAGAAGCTAAGTTCTTAGCGTTAAATTCAGCTTTGTATACTTGTCCAGGGTAAGCTTCACCGTTGAAAACTTCGTCCATACGACGTCCGTTAATATCAAATACTTCTACTAATACGTTTCCTGTAGTTTTTGGTGTAAACTCAAGGTAAGAAACTGTGTTTGTTGGGTTAGGGTAAGTTCTAATTCCTAATTCATCAGCTGTAAAAGTTTCTGTACTTAATGTAGCGTATAATTGCTCTGCGTATTCTTGGTAGCTAAACTGTACACAAGTTCCTATTGCAATAACACCATCAAGATCGTAAGCGTCATCAGTTGTTGATAATTCGTTGTTGTTTACAATTTTAACATAGTAGATGAAATCAAAATTACCAGCATCTGAAATGTCAATAGCGTTGTCAGATTTACATACTGTACCAGCAAAGTGGTAGTTGATATCGTCTGCAGAAACATATACGTCAGCATACTCTCCGTAAGTTTCACAACCCCATGTGTTTTGAAATGTTGTTTCAACAACAACTAAATCAGGACCTGGTTGGTTGTAAACTGCACCACCAAATGTTAAAGTGATTTCACCACCGTAACCAAGTGTTGTAAATACATATTCGTCTGTTCCTTCAGGAGCGCCTAATACGTTTTCTGGAGTTTCAGTTCTAATAGCATCAATAACACCACCATTACGTCTTGTACCTTCTACATAGTTCATGTAATCTACTGGGTAACATCCTGCAGGAATTGGAGAGATAGCTTCGTTACATCCTGTTAAAGCAATGATTCCGTCTAAGTCAAAACCATCTTCAGAGATAGAATCGCTTGGTGTTGTATCTACAACTTTTACTTGTGTAATGTAAGATAAGGCAACAGGTGCGTTGCTAATATCTAAGTTTCCACCATCGTCAGTAAGTACTGAACCGATTAAGTAAAAATCAATTCCGTTTTGAGTGACATAAATATCTGCTGACTCTGGGTAACTTGAGAAAGACGCATTGTTAAATGAAGTTTCAATAACTTCGATATCTGGACCAGCTTCATTGTAGATCACGCCATCAAAACCAATGGTAATTTCACCACCGTAACCTAAAGATACGAAATTTAAAGTATCATCATCTTCTGGTGTTCCTAAAGCTTGGTTTGGATCCATACGCTCTGTAACATCTAATGCTGTTCCTGAACTGTTAGGTCCTGGTGTATAGTCAGAAACGGTAGCACCGTAGCAATAACGTGCTGGTATTTCTTTACATCCATTTACAGGGTTAATACCATCTAAATCATAACCGTCTCCTGAGATTGTGCTCATGTCTGTAATTCTTATTTGAGTTACAAAGTCTAAGCCTAAACCATGGATGTCAATATGGCCATCACGACAAACGTTTCCGTAAGATACCCAAGTATCTCCGTATTCAGATAATTCAATAAAAGCATGCTCGTCATCAGAACGTCCACATGTGTCTCCAGAAAATGAAGTTTCGTAAATAATAATATCAGTACCGGCATTATCGTAAACAGCGCCTCCTAAAGCAAGCGTGATGCTTCCGTTAATTCCTAAAGAATAAAATCCACCTGCTGCGTTAGACATGTCTGGCATCCCTAAAGCCGCATTAACATCAGAACGGCTAGCTGCTACTGCAGAACCATCTGAGCTTAACCCTTGTGTGGTTTCAATAACTTCAACCGCATTACAGCTCTCTTGAAAAGCATGTACTTGGGTTGACATAAAGGTAGCTGCTCCACATAGAATAGGAAGCAGGTGCTTCGTAAAATTTTTCATAAGTATTAAGATTTGATTAATAACACTACAATATTAGTGAGGTCCTTAATCATCCCCTAAAAAAAGCGAAGACAGTCCTTTATACTCGATAAAATGACAGAATTCCCCTCCAAAAACAAATTTCATCGACGTAAGGTAATACTTTGAGGTAGAGGTGTATACTTCTTAAGGCGCAATTTTTAATACTTAATTGTTTTGTAAAGGCAACTTTTTTGCGGTTGTTAAATTAATCTTGTTTTTGTCGCCTATGTTTTGCTGTGGATACGTTTTTAGTTAATTGACAATCAGTATATTGTTTAATTTGTTGAATGGATTGGAGTTCATGTTCCTGATTTGGTAGTTAGCTCGTTTTAGAGAGGAAATAGTATGGCGCGTGTTGTTTTTGGTTTGAGGCTGTTCGATGAACGGTATGCTCGATTTTTACAACATTTTACAGTAGGCTTAAGTTGAAGGTGGAGGACTACTATTAGGGGCGTATTCTTCTTTAATATACAGGAGGTGTATAAATACAAAAAAAGTCGTTTAGAAAATTATCTAAACGACCTTTTAAAATTGTTATGCGCTTGGCTTAAGAAATATTAGCACTTTTTACGGTTTTAATAATTCTACCAGCAATTTTATATGGATCACCATTAGAAGCAGGTCTTCTGTCTTCTAACCAACCTTTCCATCCTTTTTCAACAGTAATAATAGGGATACGGATTGATGCACCTCTATCAGAAACACCATAGCTGAAATCGTCAATAGATGCCGTTTCGTGCTCACCAGTTAAACGTTGGTCGTTAAACTCACCGTAAACGGCGATGTGTTCTTTTACAACAGGTCTAAATGCTTCACATATTTTTTCGTAAGTCTCTTGGCTTCCACAAGTTCTTAAAACAGAGTTGGAGAAGTTAGCGTGCATACCAGAACCATTCCAGTCCATGTCCTTACCTAATGGTTTTGGGTGGTATTCAATATAGTAACCATATTGCTCAGTTAAACGGTCTAATAAATAACGGGCAACCCAAATTTCGTCACCAGCTTTTTTAGCACCTTTAGCAAATAATTGGAATTCCCATTGACCAGAAGCAACTTCTTGGTTAATGCCTTCAAAGTTTAAACCAGCAGCAATACAAAGATCAGCATGCTCTTCAACTAAATCTCTACCGTGAGTATGTTTTCCACCTACAGAACAGTAATACATTCCTTGTGGAGCAGGATAACCACCAATAGGGAAACCTAAAGGTAATTGTGTTTGGGTATCCATTATAAAGTATTCTTGCTCAAAACCAAACCAGAAATCATTGTCTTCATCTTCAATAGTCGCTCTACCATTAGATTCGTGAGGCGTACCATCGGCATTTAAAACTTCTGTCATAACCAAATACCCATTTTTACGGGCTGGATCTGGATATATAGCAACAGGTTTTAATAAACAATCTGAAGCACCACCAGAAGCTTGGCGTGTTGATGAACCATCAAAAGACCAAACTGGACAATCTTCTAATTTACCACTGAAGTCATCTTCAACTTTGGTTTTACTTCTCATGTTTTGAGTTGGCTTATAACCATCAAGCCATATATACTCTAATTTGGATTTACTCATAATTAATATGTGTTGTGTTATTGTTTATGTAATGTTACAAATATGACTATTTTTTTATTAGCATCAAAAAAAATAGGGGCTTAAAGATTTAAGGGTGTTAATTAATGTCAATACCCCTATTTTTTGCTGGGTATTTTTAAATAATTTGTATTTTTAACTCAAAATAATAATAATATGTCAACACTTAGATTTCATGCAGTAAAAGCCTCTCTAAAGAGAGAGCCAATAAAGATAAATGAGGAAAAACGACGTTCAGAAATTTTTGGAGAGAATGTGTTTAATGAGGCGTCTATGCGCCAATATTTAACAAAAACAGCCCTTAATAGTGTGCTTGAAGCCATTGAAAAAGGGACTAAAATAGATCGTATTGTAGCAGATCATATTTCAACAGGAATGAAGGAATGGGCTATATCTAAAGGGGCTACACACTATACGCACTGGTTTCAGCCTTTAACAGGGGCAACGGCCGAAAAACACGACGCTTTTTTTGAAACCATTGGTGATGGTTTAGCAATTGAAAAGTTTGGAGGTAACCAATTGGTACAGCAAGAGCCTGATGCGTCTAGTTTTCCTAACGGAGGGATAAGAAATACGTTTGAAGCCAGAGGATATACAGCTTGGGACCCAACGTCGCCGGCCTTTATTTATGATAAAACCTTGTGTATACCAACAGTCTTTGTTTCTTATACCGGTGAAGCTTTAGATTTTAAAACGCCGTTATTACGAGCCTTGCAAGCTGTAGATAATGCCGCAGTTGCAGTTTGTAAATATTTTGATAAAAATGTAAAAAAAGTAAATGCTTCTTTGGGCTGGGAGCAAGAGTATTTTTTAATCGATTCTGCTTTGGCGCTTTCGCGTCCCGATATTCAGCTTACAGGTCGTACGGTTTTTGGACACTCACCAGCAAAAGGGCAGCAGTTAGATGATCATTATTTTGGGTCGATTCCGGCACGAGCGATGGCTTATATGCGCGATTTAGAGCATGAGAGTATGTTGTTAGGAATTCCTGTAAAAACACGTCATAATGAGGTTGCGCCTAATCAATTTGAGCTCGCGCCTATTTTTGAAGAAGCTAATTTGGCGGTAGATCATAATTCCCTTTTAATGGATATTATGCAAAAAATAGCCAAGCGTCATAATTTTACCGTGCTTATGCACGAAAAACCATTCGCTGGGGTTAACGGATCCGGGAAACACAACAACTGGAGTCTTAGTACCAATACAGGTGTTAACTTATTGTCGCCAGGCAAAACACCAATGAGTAATCTTCAGTTCTTAACCTTTTTTGTGAATACCATAAAAGCAGTTCAGACGCACGAAGAATTAATTAGAGCCGCTATTGCCTCGGCAAGTAACGACCATCGCTTAGGAGCAAATGAGGCCCCGCCAGCCATTATTTCTGTATTCATTGGGGCGCAGTTAACTAAGGTTTTAAACGAGTTAGAAACCGTTACCAAAGGTAAATTATCGCCTAAGGAGAAAACCGATTTAAAATTGAATGTTGTTGGTAAGATACCTGAAATTTTATTAGATAATACAGACCGTAACCGAACCTCTTCTTTTGCCTTTACAGGAAATAAATTTGAATTTAGAGCTGTGGGGTCTACGGCCAATTGTGCTAAGCCAATGACGGTTTTAAACACCGTCGTAGCGAAACAACTTATGGATTTTAAGGAGGAGGTCGATGCGCTAATTGAGGACAAGGGTATGAAGAAAGACGATGCCATTTTTAATGTGCTTCGGGAATATATTAAAACATCGAAAGCAATTCTTTTTGAAGGTAATGGGTATAGTGAAGATTGGGAGAAGGAAGCTAAAAAACGTGGGTTAAGTAATAATAAGACCACGCCGCAAGCCCTTAAAATTAAGAAGGCAAAATCAACCATCGCCCTTTTTGATAGTTTAGGGGTGATGAATGATGTAGAGTCTATGGCGCGTTATGAAATTGAGTTAGAAGATTATATCTATCATATTCAAATTGAAAGTCGTGTGGTTGGAGATCTGGCAAGAAATCATATTATTCCAACGGCTATTAGGTATCAAAATACTTTAATTGAAAATGTACAAGGTTTAAAAGGTATTTACGGCGATCAATTTAAAACCTATGCTAAAGCTCAGTTAGGACTTATAGAGTTGATCTCAGAACATATTGAAGCCATAAATACGGCGGTAACAGATATGACTGAAGCCCGTAAAACGGCTAATAAACATGACGATCTAGAGCAAAAAGCGGAAGATTATTGCGAAACTGTAAAACCGCATTTTGATGTTATTAGATACCATTGCGATAAGTTAGAGATTTTAGTTGATGATGAAGTTTGGCCGCTAACCAAGTATAGAGAGCTTTTGTTTACTAAATAAACGCCTTTAAAAAAAACAGACAACCGTATTTAGAAAAAATGGAACGATGAAATACGTGTTTATCCATATGTATGGTAATTGCAATTCAGTTGATTTTACCGTTTGTCGATAAGTTTAATCGAGTTGTCGAAAAAACGCTTGAATGATGCTAAATTGTTGTGTTTCTGCACTTTGTCGATGATTTTGTTTTGTATATTTGTAGGGCTATTAATCAATACCCCGTACAATGAAAAAGTTATTACTAAGTTTGGTGATTCTTGCTGGCGCGACCCTAGTGCTATCACAGGATGATTCAAATGACTTAGACAACATTGGTGCAGATGAGGTGGTAAGCGTTCAAATGAACTTACCATTAGATCTTAGACACTAAGCGACGTTAAAGTGTTGCGGTAAACTTTTACCGCAGATAAAAAAAGATAAAATTCAATATTGAATTTTATCTTTTTTTTTGTGCCCGTTTTAAATGCTTTTCTTCTAAGCGATTTATAGGCTTGCTTTTAGGATTCTAAAACAACGTTTAAGACGAAAAAAGCAGTTTGAGATAATTCCAACCGAATCTTTCCTTATAATTAAACGCAATCCTTATTTTTGCAACACCAACACAAATAAACCAACAATGAGTAATTCGGTGAGTAAAAGATATGCGCAAAGAGGAGTCTCTGCATCTAAAGAGGACGTTCATAATGCGATAAAGAATATTGATAAAGGCTTGTTTCCTAAAGCGTTTTGTAAAATAGTTCCAGATTATTTAACTAATGATTCAGATTACTGCCTTATCATGCATGCTGATGGCGCGGGGACAAAATCGTCTTTAGCCTACATGTATTGGAAAGAAACAGGTGATCTTTCGGTATGGAAAGGTATTGCTCAAGATGCCTTAATTATGAATATTGACGATTTACTTTGTGTCGGAGCAACAGATCATATTATGTTGTCTTCAACAATTGGTAGAAATAAAAACCTTATTCCAGGAGAAGTAATTTCTGCAATTATTAATGGTACAGAAGAGTTAATAGAAGATTTAAAATCTTTTGGAGTGACCATTCATTCTACAGGTGGTGAAACGGCAGATGTCGGAGATTTAGTAAGAACTATTATTGTAGATTCTACAGTAACGGCACGTCTTAAACGATCGGATGTTATTGATAATGCTAATATCGCTGCAGGTGATGTTATTGTTGGTTTAGAGTCGTTTGGACAAGCTTCTTACGAAACCGAATATAATGGTGGAATGGGGAGTAATGGATTGACCTCTGCAAGACATGATGTCTTCTCTAAATATTTAGCTGAAAAATATCCAGAAAGTTTTGATGCCGCTGTACCAGAAGATTTAGTGTATTCTGGAGGCACTCAACTTACCGATGCTGTTGAAGATGCGCCTATTGACGCCGGAAAATTAGTATTATCACCAACACGAACTTACGCGCCTATTATAAAAGCCATTTTAAATACCTATGATAGCACGTCTGTTCATGGTATGGTACACTGTAGTGGTGGTGCCCAGACCAAGATTCTTCATTTTATTGATGAACTTCATATTATAAAAGATAATATGTTCGAAGTTCCGCCGTTATTTAAACTCATTCAAGAACAATCGAAAACCGATTGGAAAGAAATGTACCAAGTCTTTAACTGTGGTCATCGTATGGAACTGTACGTTAAGCCTGATGTTGCAGATGCGATTATTGAGATTTCTAAATCTTTTAATGTTGATGCAAAAATTATAGGTAGAGTTGAAGCTTCTAGCGAAAAGAAGTTAACAATAGAGAGTACTTACGGGACCTTTACTTATTAATGTTGTTTACATGAAAAATTATTCGTGGTTCTTATTTAGTGTATTTGTATTATGTTCTACGTTGCTTTCAGCACAACCTAATTCCTTATTCTTTCAAAAGAAAAAGGAAGAGCCTATTGCGTTAGGGTGGAAAACAAAGAAAGAAATAGGTCTAAGTTTAAACCAAGTATCCTTTACCAATTGGAATGCCGGGGGATCCAATTCTATTTCCGGAATTGTAACGGCAAAGGCAGAAGCGAAGTACAAACAAGAAAAATGGTATTGGAATTCTAATTTTAATATCCGCTACGGATTAAATAAACAAGAAGACTATAATGTAAGAAAAACTGAAGATGTTATTGAGGTGATTTCTAATATTGGATTAGAGAAAGATCCACAAAGCAACTGGTTTTATTCGTCTAAGTTTAGTTTTAATACCCAGTTAGCAAAAGGGTTTAATTACCCAGATAGAGATGAGGCTATTTCCAAATTTTTAGCACCAGGCTATATGTTTTTTGGTGTAGGTATGGAGTATGGTCGCTTTATTGATCGCTTGTCATTCTACGCTTCACCTTTTACATTAAAAACAACCTTTGTTCTTGATGACGATTTAGCTAATAAAGGAGCCTTTGGGGTAGATCCGGCTATTTACGATTTAGAAGGAAATATTTTAAGAGAAGGCAAACAGTTCCGTCAAGAATTAGGGATTTTACTGACCAGCCAATATGAGCAAGATCTTTTTGAAAACATCAATGTCACAAGTCTTTTAAAGCTTTATACCGATTATATCAATAGTTTTGGTAACGTTGATATTGAATGGGAAGTTAACTTTGATATGAAGGTGAATAGGTATGTAAAAGCGACATTGGGCTCACATCTAAGATATGATGATGATATTAAGGTTGAGGTAGAAACTAATGAAATAACAAACGAAGAGCAGGTTATTGTGGGGCCAAAATTACAGTGGAAACAAATATTAGGTGTTGGGGTTGTTGTAGATTTAGATAACCTTATTAAAAGCGAAGCTTCATCATAAATATCCGTAGTCTTCAAGTTCTGTGAGCTGGTTGATTAGTTTTGTGGTTCCATTTTTTAGAAGATATAGGGTATCAGAAATATCCAAAATATGTGAGTATAAGTGATCTGAAATTATAATTATTTTATGCTTTTTCTCTTCTAAAATTAAAGCTTTAATCATTTCAACATAAAGTGGGGCCAAATGTGAAAAGGGCTCGTCGAGTAGTGTAATTTTACTTTCTGTTTTTAAGCTTAAGTAGACTTCAATAAGTCGTCTTTCTCCACCTGATAATCTCTTAAATCTTTGTAGGGTTCAAAATTATTAAATAAGGTAACGAATGCTTGCCAATCTACCCGATAAAGTTGAAATGCAAATGCCACCTTCATAGAACTTGGAATAAAGTTATACTGAGGCATATACTTGGCAATTTTCAACTTATAGAGCGGTTGTTGTAGCGGTTTGTTATTTAAACGGATAAGCATGTATTTAGGTTTTAAGATACCAAAAGCAATATCCATAAGACTACTTTTTCCACTTCCGTTTCTCCCTAATAAACCACTAACTTTCCCTGTTTCACCTTTTAAGTAAATCCCATTTAAGACACGATGGCTTTTAAAATAAAGTTCTACGTTATCCAATTCAAATATCAAAATAGCGGTGGGGTTTAAACAAATTCGGTGAATAAAGTTAAGAATAAAAATGTTAGAATCAGGTCTACAATAAAAAGGGTGGAGAAGAGTGTTAGCGAGGAGATTCCTAGATTTTTATACAATGTTAATTTTCGTTTTTCTGAAGTTTCACTAGTGTAATACCAAGCAAACAGGATTAAGAAGAATTTTATGCAGGTAGCCGGTATAAGTTGTGGTGTAAAAAGGGCAATGAAAATAGTCACAATAAAAGACCACGTGGCAAAAGATTTATAAAAGCTGAGGATGGCTAAAAATTTATACATAACATTTCTTAAACGTAATTTTTTAGTGATTTATTCTTTCAAAGTTAAAATGTACTGAAAACCAAGGTTTCAAAATCCATAATTTATCGTATTTTTGAACGATAATTTTTGAAGAGAGATGTTAGAGAAAATCCAGATTATAAAACAACGGTTTGATGAGGTGAATGACCTTATTATTCAACCCGATATTATATCAGATCAGCAGCGTTATACCAAGCTGATGAAAGAATACAAAGACCTTAAGCTTATCGTAGACAAAGGTGCCATTTACAGTGAAGCCTTAGAAAATGTATCTGAAGCAGAAGAAATTATTGCAGATGGTTCTGATGCCGAAATGGTTGAAATGGCAAAAATGCAACTTGAAGAGTCTAAGGAAACTATTGAAAAGCTAGAAGAAGAGATTCGTTTTATGCTGATTCCTAAAGATCCAGACGATGCTAAGAATGTTGTAGTAGAGGTGAGAGCCGGTACCGGGGGAGACGAAGCTAGTATTTTTGCGGGTGATTTATACCGTATGTATACCAAATACTGTAGCGACAAAGGCTGGAAAGTTGATGTTGTAAGTCAGAGTGACGGAACTTCTGGTGGATTTAAAGAAATTATTTTTGAAGTCTCAGGAGAAGATGTTTACGGAACCTTAAAGTTTGAAGCCGGTGTGCACCGTGTACAACGTGTGCCACAAACAGAAACTCAAGGGCGTGTGCATACTAGTGCAGCAACCGTAATGGTATTGCCAGAAGCCGAGGAGTTTGACTATGAATTAGACATGACAGAAGTGCGTATAGAACGTACTACATCTACAGGTCCTGGAGGACAATCCGTAAATACCACGTATTCTGCCATTAAACTACACCACGAACCTACGGGAATGATTGTAAGTTGTCAGGATCAGAAATCATCACATAAAAACTTAGAAAAAGCCATCAAAGTATTACGTTCGCGTTTATACGATTTAGAATTAGCAAAACAACAAGCTGCCGATTCAGAGAAACGTAAGAGTATGGTGAGTTCTGGTGATAGATCTGCAAAAATTAGAACCTATAATTATCCGCAAGGCCGAGTTACAGACCATAGAATTGGTTTAACCCTTTACGATTTATCTAATATCATAAACGGTGATATCCAAAAAATAATAGACGAATTAATGTTAGCTGAAAATACAGAGTTATTAAAGGCTAACGATGATACCATTTAAATTGAAGCCTCTTTTTTAGAGGCTTTTTTTATACTATGACAACACAACAACTAGTAGAGCAAATCCATAAAAAACAGTCTTTTCTTTGTATTGGACTCGATGTCGATTTAAATAAAATCCCAAAACATTTATTAGAGGAAGAAGATCCTATTTTCGCCTTTAATAAAGCTATCATTGATGCTACACACCATTTATGTGTGGCCTATAAACCTAACACGGCTTTTTATGAGGCTTATGGAATAAAGGGATGGGAAGCTTTAGAGAAAACGATTAATTACCTAAACGAAGAGCATCCGGAGATCTATACCATTGCAGATGCTAAACGTGGCGATATAGGAAACACTAGTACCATGTATGCTAAAGCTTTTTTTGAAGATTTAGGCTTTGATAGTGTCACCATTGCGCCTTATATGGGGAAAGATTCTGTAGAGCCCTTTTTAGCTTTTAAAGATAAGCATACCATTTTATTAGCCTTAACCTCTAACCGAGGGGCTTTTGATTTTCAGACCAAGCATGTTGATGGAGTAGAATTGTATAAGCAAGTTCTAGAGACCTCTAAATCATGGGAGAATTCTGAAAATTTAATGTACGTTGTTGGAGCTACTAAAGCCGAGTATTTAGCCGATATCAGAAAAATTATTCCTAAAGCCTTTTTATTAGTGCCTGGAGTAGGAGCTCAAGGTGGTAACCTTCAAGAGGTGTGTAAATACGGAATTACAGATACGGTAGGTTTACTTATTAATTCTTCAAGAGGTATTATTTATGCGTCTCAAGATGTTAATTTTGCAAGTGCTGCCGCTCAAAAGGCAGAGGAACTTCAAAAGCAAATGCAAGCCGAATTGACACGTTAATTCAGCCTTTAGTGTTGTGTTAAACCTAAGTTTATGACCTATAAAGATCAGCTGCAAAGAACAATTCAACTAGAGTCTACACCTAGACGGATTGTTTCTTTGGTGCCGTCTCAAACGGAATTATTAGTAGACTTAGGTTTAGAAGCGCGCCTTGTAGGGGTGACTAAATTTTGTGTGCATCCTAAGCACCTTTGTATCTCAAAACCTGTGGTTGGCGGCACTAAACGGGTGCATTTCGATAAAATAAAAGCGCTCAATCCTGATATTATTCTTTGTAATAAGGAAGAAAATACCAAGGAGATGATTGTAGAGCTCGAGGCTATTGCGCCGGTTCATATTAGTGAGATATATAATTTAGAAGATACCTTTTCGCTAATTACCATGTATGGCGAGCTTTTTTCGGTAGCAGCTTCTGCTGAAGATTTAATAGCAGATATTCAAGTGGAACGTAAGGCCTTTCAACTGCAATATCAATTTAAAGATCAACCAAAAGCCACTTATTTTATTTGGAAAAAACCTTGGATGGTGGCAGCTTCAGATAATTTTATTGATGTTATGCTCAATGAGGCTGGTTTTAGTAACGCGTTTAAGCATGAAGGGCGTTATCCGGAGATTGACTTGGAGCACCCGGCTTTACAGGCAGCAGATGTGATATTCCTCTCTAGTGAGCCCTTTCCTTTTAAAGCGAGCGATGTAGAAGCGTTTCAATTAAAATTTCCGGAGAAATCCGTAAAAATTGTTGATGGCGAAATGTTTTCTTGGTATGGAAGTCGCCTTTTAAAAGCCTATACTTATTTTAAAAGTCTTCATTAAAAGGCATAAAAAAAGTCGATACCTAACTATAATACCGACTTTACTCTAAACTAACTGAATCAAGACTTAACTAATCTCAAACTTTTGCTTTGCAAAGATGCTAACTTTATACCTTGTAGAGGTTACGACAATGTTAGCTAATGATTAAATGTAGCTTAATACCTAAGTCGTCATGACAAAAGGGATCTGCGGTCTCTAACCACAAATTCTAACTTATTAATTTTGTGAAGTACTTTTGTGGCTTTGTATTCTGAAAAGTCACTCAAAGCATGATCGCTTTGCCTAAAATTGTATGCGTCCTCAATAAGTTGCCGGTACTTTTTTTTAAGCTTGGATCTTTTTTTTAGAAGTCGGTTTGAATAGTTCACGGCTAAATTTTAATAATTAGGATATTAAATTACTAAAATTTAGCTAGAACTTTTGAATTTTATATCTAAAAAATATAAAATTTTTGACTAATCAGTAATTAGTCTTGTAAGGCAAATACCTTCTTTAATAAATCTGTAGAACGAGATGCTACTGAATTTCTAATTTCTAATTCCTCAACGGCAATCATAGTATAGACACCTTCAAGAGCTTCTGTAGTTACGTAATCGGTTAAATCAGGATTTACATTATTTGTAAGCGGAAGATTGTTGTATTTTGAAATAAGGTTAGACCAAATTTGATCCGCACCAACTTTACTAAACGAGTTGTTGATTACAGGCTTAAATTTAGCGTAAAGCTCTGTTTTCGTTTTAGTGGTTAAATAGGTGGTTGCCGCATTATCATCGCCTAATAAAATATCTTTAGCATCATCAAAAGTAATATCCTTAACAGCATTAACGAAAATAGGAGTCGCTTCAGATACCGCATCTTCGGCAGCTCTGTTTAAGACCTTTAAACCTTCGTCAGCTAAGCTACTTAAGCCTACTTTTCTTAACGCACTGTCTACTTTTTGTAATTCTTCTGGCAATACAATTTTTACTAATTCATTTTTAAAGAAACCATCTTCAGCAGTTAGTTTAGAAACTTGTTTTTCAATACCTAAATCTAAGGCTTCTCTTAATCCCGCAGCGATATCTGCATTTCCAAGAACATCACTTGTTCCTTGTGGTAATGAATCTACAACTTGTTGTAATTCTGCGCAAGCCATGAAATTGAAAACAATTAATAAGGCTAAAATCTTTTTGATCATAATGTTTGTTTTTAAGTAGTCAAATATAATTTATAAGGTTTTAACATTCCTAAAGGAAAAATAAACCTTAATAGGAGTTTAACATAATAGTATAGACCCTAATTTGGGGTAAGGGTCACTTTTTTTAAGAGAAAATAATCGTTTTATTGTTATATACCATCACTTTTCTCATGGTATGTAGTTTTATGGCGTTCGAAAGTACAATTTTTTCTAAATCACGTCCCTTGGCAATTAAATCTTTTATAGAATTATTGTGGCTTATCTGGGCTACATTTTGTTCTATAATAGGACCCGCATCAAGCTCTTCTGTAATGTAATGACTTGTTGAACCAATAATTTTTACCCCACGCTTATAAGCAGAATGATAAGGCTTGGCACCAACAAAGGCAGGTAAGAATGAATGGTGAATGTTTATAATTTTATTCGGGTACTTATCAATAAGCGTCTTAGATACAATTTGCATATATCGCGCTAAAACAATAAAGTCAATTTTGTGTTGTTTTAAAAGTTCTAATTGCTTCTCCTCTGATTCTTGTTTGGTGCTTTTGGTAACAGGAACATGATAAAAAGGAATATTAAAACTATCTGCAATTGGCTTTAAATCCAGATGATTACTTAAAATAAAAGGAATTTCTAAGAAGAGCTCTCCGGAATTATAGCGTCCTAAAATATCGTAAAGACAGTGGTCGTATTTAGATACAAAGAGCGCCATTTTGGGCTTTTTTTCAGCCGCATACATCCGCCATTTCAAACTAAACTTATCAACAAGGGCATCCTTAAATACCGTTTTAAATGCCTCTATGGAAAAATCATTAGAGGTAAATTCACTTTCTAGACGCATAAAAAATATATTTTGCTCTCTATCAACATATTGGTCAATATAAACAATGTTTCCACCATTAGAAGCCATAAAGGTGGTGATGCCTGCAATTATATTGGGCTGATCTTCACAATTTATGAGTAAGGTAATTTTTTGCATAAAATTAATATTGGTTGAAGAGATAAAAGTAATTAAAATTGAATGCTTTAGCGTTTTTTGATAAGTTTTAGATATTTATTAATTGATGCTAAATTTTTTTGAATATTCCTTAAATTTGTTCCTCATATAAGCTATAATTTTACGAATGGAACAAGTTGCACCTTACAAACCAAAATATAAAGTCCGCATAGTCACCGCTGCATCCCTCTTTGATGGGCATGATGCTGCTATAAATATTATGCGTCGTATAATTCAATCTACAGGCGTAGAAGTGATTCATTTAGGTCATGATCGCAGTGTTGAAGAAGTGGTAAATACGGCCATACAAGAAGATGCCAATGCTATTGCCTTAACCTCTTATCAAGGCGGGCATACTGAATATTTTAAGTATATGTACGACTTGCTTAAGGAAAAAGGAGCTGGACATATTAAAATCTTCGGTGGTGGCGGTGGTGTTATCCTTCCAGAAGAAATTAAAGAACTTATGGATTATGGAATCACAAGAATCTATTCTCCAGATGACGGGCGCAGTTTGGGCTTACAAGGAATGATTAACGATTTGGTTCAGTTATCGGATTACGCCATTGGGGAGGAGCTTCATGATGAAGTGAATACCTTAACTCAAAAAGATTCTAAAGCTATTGCAAGATTAATTTCTTCCGCTGAGAACTTTCCTGACGTGGCTAAAACAGCCCTTGAAACCATTCATGAGAAAAATAAAAATTCAAAAACGCCGGTATTAGGAATCACAGGAACTGGTGGTGCGGGTAAATCGTCTTTAGTGGATGAACTTGTTCGTCGTTTCTTAATCGATTTTCCGGATAAAACCGTTGGTTTAGTTTCTGTAGATCCATCAAAACGAAAAACAGGAGGCGCGCTTTTAGGGGACCGAATCCGAATGAATGCTATTAATTCACCGCGCGTATACATGCGTAGTTTAGCAACACGTCAATCTAACTTAGCCTTGTCTAAATATGTGAATGAAGCTGTAGAGGTACTTAAAGCTGCGGAGTACGATTTAATTATTTTAGAAACCTCAGGGATCGGACAGTCAGACACCGAGATTATTGAGCATTCAGATGTGGCTTTATATGTTATGACACCAGAATTTGGGGCTGCAACACAACTTGAAAAAATTGATATGCTCGATTTTGCCGATTTGGTAGCCATCAATAAATTTGATAAACGTGGATCTTTAGATGCCTTACGCGATGTTAAAAAACAATACATGCGTAATAATAATCTTTGGGATATCCCGCAAGAAGATCTACCCGTTTACGGTACTATTGCCTCTCAGTTTAACGATCCAGGGATGAACACGCTTTATAAAGCAATCATGGATACCTTAGTAGAAAAGGCCAATTCAGAATTAAAATCTACGTTTGAAATTTCACAAGAAATGAGCGAGAAGATTTTTGTAATTCCTCCTTCTCGTACACGTTATTTATCTGAAATTGCAGAAAGCAACCGTACTTACGACAAAACAGCGGTAGCCCAAGTAGAAGTGGCTCAGAAATTATACGGTATTTATAAAACGATTGCCTCGGTTTGCGAGTTAACACCAGAATTGGATAAATCGGGTATCGCCGCAGAATCATTAAATTCTAGCGCGGCAGGTAATGCGGATTTTGTAAAAATGCTTATTGCTGAATTTGATCGCATAAAGCTTAACCTTGATCCTTATAACTGGGAAGTTATTACCGGTTGGGAGGAAAAAGTAAATCGTTATAAAGCGCCAATTTATAGTTTTAAAGTTCGCGAAAAAACGATTGAGATTGAAACGCATACCACCTCTTTATCGCACAGTCAAATACCAAAAGTAGCCTTGCCAAAATACCAGGCTTGGGGTGATATTTTAAGATGGTGTTTACAAGAAAATGTACCAGGAGAATTTCCATATACCTCAGGTTTATATCCATTTAAAAGAACCGGAGAAGATCCGGCTAGGATGTTTGCTGGAGAAGGTGGACCAGAACGTACCAATAAACGTTTCCACTATGTAAGTATGGGCTTACCCGCTAAACGTTTGTCTACTGCTTTTGATAGTGTAACGCTTTACGGTAATGATCCCGATTTACGACCTGATATTTATGGTAAAATAGGAAATGCTGGGGTGTCTATTTGTTGTTTGGATGATGCTAAAAAATTATACTCTGGTTTTGATTTGGCTCACGTAATGACCTCGGTAAGTATGACCATCAATGGTCCTGCCCCTATGCTATTAGGCTTTTTTATGAATGCAGCTATTGATCAGCAATGTGAAAAATACATAAAAGAACAAGGTTTAGAACGTGAAATAGAAGCTAAAATTGCAGAAATTTATAAGGATAAAGAACGTCCTAAATATAATGGTGCTTTACCAGAAGGTAATAATGGCTTAGGCTTAATGCTTTTAGGGGTTACTGGAGATCAAGTGCTCCCAGCTGAGGTGTATGCCGAAATTAAAAAGACCACCATTGCTCAAGTTAGAGGTACTGTGCAAGCCGATATTTTAAAAGAAGATCAGGCGCAAAATACCTGTATCTTTTCTACGGAATTTGCATTGCGTTTAATGGGGGATGTTCAGGAGTACTTTATTGAAAATAATGTTCGTAATTTCTATTCGGTATCGATTTCAGGGTATCATATTGCAGAAGCAGGGGCAAATCCTATAACGCAATTGGCCTTAACCTTGTCTAATGGATTTACCTATGTAGAGTATTATTTAAGTAGAGGGATGGATATTAATAAATTCGGACCTAACTTATCCTTTTTCTTTTCTAACGGGATTGATCCGGAATATGCGGTTATTGGTCGTGTAGCTCGTAAAATTTGGGCTAAAGCCATGAAGCATAAATATGGGGCTAATGCCAGAGCGCAAATGCTAAAATATCATATTCAGACTTCAGGCCGTAGTTTGCATGCTCAAGAAATTGATTTTAATGACATTCGTACGTCGCTTCAAGCGTTGTATGCTATTTATGATAATTGTAACTCATTGCATACCAATGCTTATGATGAAGCTATTACAACCCCAACGGAAGAGTCTGTGCGTAGAGCTATGGCTATTCAGTTAATCATCAATAAAGAATTAGGTTTAGCTAAAAATGAAAATCCAATTCAAGGCTCTTTTATTATCGAAGAGCTTACGGATCTTGTTGAAGAAGCTGTACTTCTAGAATTTGATCGTATTACAGAACGTGGTGGTGTGTTAGGTGCCATGGAAACCATGTACCAGCGCAGTAAGATTCAAGAGGAAAGTCTTTATTATGAAACCTTAAAACACAACGGACAGTTTCCAATTATTGGTGTTAATACGTTTTTAAGCAGTAAAGGCTCTCCTACGGTGCAACCCGCTGAGGTGATTAGAGCGACTGAGGAAGAAAAACAGTTTCAAATTAAAACCTTAGAGAACTTGCATAGCGCACATCAAACCGACGCGTTGTTAAGCGAATTACAACGTAAGGCCATTAATAATGAAAATATTTTTGAAGCCTTAATGGAAGTTTGTAAAGTGTGTTCATTAGGTCAAATTACTTCAGCTTTATTTGAGGTAGGTGGGCAATACCGAAGAAATATGTAGTCATGAAATGGAAGACGGTTTTTATAACAACCTTATAAATCAGCGATTATAAAAGTCATAAATAATTGTAAAAGCGTTTCTTTATGGAACGCTTTTTTTAATTCAAAATGAAGAACAGCTATGAAGCATACGTTTAAAGCCGCAGTGCAATGGACACTAGGGGCCGAAGAAAGTACCAAGAATCCTAGAACATTTAGCCGAAACCATGAGGTGACAATCGCTCATAAAACACAGCCATTACAAGTGTCTGCAGCAAAACCCTTTAGAGGAGATGAGGCTTTGTATAATCCTGAAGACTTGCTGTTGTCCGCTTTAACCTCGTGCCATATGATGTCTTACTTGTACGTTTGTGCTCAGCATCATATAGAAGTGTTACACTACTCAGATAGGGCTGAAGGCGATTTAGAAGTAGCTTCAAATGGAAGTGGAAGCTTTAGAACAGTACGATTACAACCCGTGGTGACCATTAAAAATTCAGACCAAAAAGAAATCGCACTTCAACTTCATGAAAAAGCTAACGCCCTTTGTTTTATAGCGAATTCTTGCAATTTCGAAATTGTTCATAACGCCACTATAGTGGTTGCCTAAGATCTTTTGAAAAAATAATCTGTTGCTTTTGCATCTTTTTTGCTTCTGTATCGTCTATTAAGTGAACCTTAAAACGTAAAATGATGAAAACTATAGATTGTAACTGCAACTGTGAAGGTTGCTCAAAAGGAAATTGTTCAAACTGTACATGTGAAAACTGTACATGTACAAATTGCAATTGTTAAATATAAATTGGTCCGAATGCTTACGTTTTGTATTCGGACTGATTTTTGTTACATTTAGAATATGACGACAAAAAGTGTTTGGGAAAACTATTCAGAAGATATCCGACGTTTTATTTTAAGCAAAGTAAAAGACGTCGTAGCTGCGGATGATATTTTACAAGATACTTTTATTAAAGTCCACACCAAACTACACACGCTAAAGGATGATGATAAGTTGAAGGCTTGGTTGTTTTCAATTGCACGCTTTACCATTTTAGATTATTACAAAGTCCACAAATTAACTTTGCCCACGGACGATATAGAAATAGCATCAGAGCCCGGGCCAAAAGGGCATACCGAGCACGATTGCTTACGAGGTATTTTGCTCAACTTACCTAAGAAATATAGAGACCCTCTATTTTTATCGGATATTAAAGGGCTTAAACAGCAAGAGGTGGCCCAACAATTGCATTTGGCTTTGCCTACGGTTAAATCTCAGATTCAACGTGCTAGAAAACAAATCGCTCAAGGTTTTATGGACTGTTGTGGATTTAAAATGAATGCCGATGGGCATCTTGTAGGAGAAATACAAGACAAAGCAGACTGTAAAGTTTGTCAATAATTGTACCTTTGGCGCCTACAGTTCTATACTAAAATAGAGCCTTATTATTACATACGCAGATGTCTTTCAAAAAACTACACCCTTTATTAAAAGAATCCTTAGAGAATTTAGGATTTGAAACCTCTAATGCCTTTCAGAAAAAAGCATTACCCGTATTAAAAGGTGGGGCAGACGCTTATGTTATCGCACCGAAAGACAGCGGAAAAACAACAGCATTAATAATTGCAATAATTCATAAATTAAAAGCAGCAGCTTTTGAAGATTCTCCGAGAGCTTTAGTTATTGTAAAAGACAAGAAAGAAGCCTTAGCCTTAAAAGCGGTTTTTGAAGGCTTTACGCAAACGACAGATTTAAGAGTTTATGCGCTTTATGATGAGTACGACATAGAGAAACAAAAAGAGGAGGTTTACTACGGTCAAGATATTATTATAGCGACCCCTGGACGTTTAAGTAAGCTTTATTTTTTAAATGGTATTCATTTAGGTGAAATTCAGATGTTTGCGATTGAAGATGCAGATTATTTAGGGCGTCATAATGCTTATAATCACATTTTGCGTTTATCAGAAAGCTTAGCTAAATGTCAGTTTGTGATTATGGCTGAAGAGATGAATTCAAAAATTAAGAATTATCAGAACGCCTTTATGAGTAATGCACAGCTTATAAAAGGGCGTTAAGACCTTAAAAGGTCATCATCCAATGCCGCTGCATAGTTTTAAATTTTTTTAATTCACCACGAAGAATCGGTAAGTAGTCCTTGCCGTTACTATTGGCATTTTCTAATCTTCTGCAGTTGCGGTACAAGCGTGCGGTGAGCCGATCTAAACGCTCTAAATGTTTGTTTTTCTTATAAGAACATGCTTCGCGTTCTACATTTATAATTTCCGGAGCAAGATGGGTAGATTGTTGTACAATATCGCCAGAAAAATAAATATGGTCATCTTCCTTACCATCGGAATTTAAAGCTGCTAAATCATGATTGAGATAATTAGAAATCCGTCTAGAAAGCGCAAGAATATCCATGGCCTTTTCGTAAATAGGCAAATGAGATAGTGGTGAAGGTAAATTGTAACTCATAACTTCAATAGCAATTACTACGAATTTAAGAACTAATACTGAAACAGTGCTTTAGATATTAAGGTGAAATTGTATTTTTGCTTTAATAATGATGTAGAAATCGTTAAAGTTTATTAAAATGAGCATCGATACCTTGAATTGGAAGATTTTAAAATGTCTGCAGCAGAATGCGCGCATGTCTAATGCTGAAATCGGGAGGCGTGTTGGGATTACTTCTCCGGCGGTCTCAGAACGGATTAAAAAAATGGAAGATTCGGGTGTCATACAAGGGTATACCACATTTGTATCTCCTTTTGAAGTCGGGTATCAACTCAAAGCTCTAATTACTTTAAGAGCTTTTATGGGAATGCTTAAACCATTTTTAGAAAAGGTGAAAACCTATGATGAGGTGGTGAATTGTTATCGCATTACCGGTAATGAAAATATTGTGATGGAGGTGGTTTTAAAAAATCAAAAACACCTCGAGACATTTATTGATCAACTAATCACTTATGGCGAAACCAAAACCCAAATAGTTTTGTCTCATGTTATAAAATACAGTGAGGTGAAACCACCACTAAAATAAACACTTTTAAATCTGTTTTTTAAGATGCTCTACAATAATCTTGGCATGTATTCTAGAATTTTCAATAAACCATTTGTGGGTTTCTTTACCACCACAGATCACGCCTGCTAAATACAGCCCCTTCACGTTTGTTTCCATAGTCTCAGGGTGGTATTTAGGGATGCTTTTACCGTCCTTAGAGAGTTCGATGCCTACAGTTTTTAAAAAGGTAAAATCAGGATGATAACCGGTTAAGGCCACCACATAATCATTGGCTATGGTTTTGTCACCTTCAGGAGTTTGTATGACAAGATGCGAGGGTGTTATTTCTTTAATCTCAGAATTAAAATAAGCTTTAATACTTCCTTCTTCAATACGATTTACAATATCTGGTTTTACCCAATATTTTACTCGTTCTCCAATGGCTTCTCCTCTAATAACCATAGTAACATGGCCTCCTTTTCTGTAAATTTCTAAGGCTGCATCTACTGAAGAGTTACTAGCGCCAACCACCGCCACATCTTGTAGCGTAAACGGATGTGCTTCCTTATAATAATGAACAACTTTAGGTAAGTCTTCGCCAGGGACATTTAAGAGGTTTGGAAGATCGTAAAATCCGGTAGCAATTATAACTTTTTTTGCGGTATATAGAGATTTTGTAGACTGAACGTTAAAGCCCAATTCTGTTTGTTTTATGGCTTCAACTTTTTCATAGAGATAAATTTCTAAAGCGTTAGAGGTGGCCACGCGTCTATAATATTCTAAAGCTTCGTTACGCGTGGGTTTAGGATTATTACTTATAAATGGAATGGCATCTATTTCTAATTTTTCTGAGGTCGAAAAAAACGTCATATTCAAAGGGTAGTGGAATAAAGAGTTGGTTAAAGCTCCTTTTTCTAAAACCGCGTAGTTAAGCTTTTGTTTTTTACATTCTAAGGCACAGGCAATTCCTATGGGGCCGGCACCAATGATGAGTACATCTAATTCTGAATTTTTCATAGAGTCTAAAATTACTTTTTTTAGAGGGATATGTAAAGTGTATGTTATTAAATATCTCTTAAAATAATTAGGCCATTTTTATATTGTATTTTTGAATTTTAAACTTGAAAGATATGCGATTTTTAATTGTTTTACTTACAATAGTATGTTTTGTAAGCTGTAATGAGAAAAAAATAATAGCAACAGATTTAACACCTTTTCAGAGAAAAAAAAATGCTGAATTTAAAGACGCGTCTAAATCGCCCTTAAAAGCTAAGGACCTGAAAAACTTTGAAGGCTTAGATTTCTTTCCTTACGACTCTACGTTTTTGGTGCAAGCCACTTTAAAGCGTACCCCAAATACAGAATGGTTTCAAATGAAAACCACTACAGACCGTTTATCTAAAGAACGCGTTTTTGGGGTTATAAATTTTGAATTGCAAGGCAAGTCATTTCAACTTAACGTGTATCAAGGAGAAGAGTTAATGCAAACCGAAGGATTTGAACAGTATTTGTTTCTACCGTTTGTAGATAATACTAATGGCGAGTCTACGTATCCAGGCGGACGTTATATAGATTTAAATATACCGGAAGGTGATACGATGGAAATCGATTTTAATTCCGCTTATAATCCCTATTGTGCGTATGATGAAAAATATTCGTGCCCAATTGTTCCTATGGTGAATTACCTAGATTTAGATGTGGAAGCGGGAGTAAAAGCCTTTGTCAAAGACTATAAATAGTCAAGTTACAGTTGTTTTTCTACAAGGTAGTTTTCTAAGACAACTCCTTTTAAACTCTTCTTTTGCTTTTTAATAACGTCAAAATATTTATTGTCAAAGAAAGGAAGTGCGGTTTTACTAATGTCCGATTTTAAAACTTCAAAATCGTTCATAATAACATGAGATTCCATAATTCGTAATAATTTAGAACCTATACCTTGACGTTGGTAATCTTTATGAACAAACAAGCCATCTAAGTAGTTGCCATTTTTTAAGTAGGCAAATCCAACGATATGGCCTTCAAGTTCAGCCACGATAAAATAAAATTTCTTAATACGTTTTTCCCATTCCGAAATTTTATCGGCACCCGATGCCCATGCTATAATCTGTTTTTCAGAATAATCTGCAGCATTAATATGGGTAATGGTGTCTCTAAAAATCGTGGTGATTTCAGGAACATCATTGGCGGTTGCCGGTCTTATGTCTATAGTAGTTTTCAAGATGAAATCTGAATATTAAAGCTGAGTAATTGTTTTTCTAATGGCGACTAAATTAGATAGTAAGCTTTCTAAATTATCTAAATGTAACATGTTTGCACCATCACTTTTCGCGTTAGCAGGGTCAAAATGTGTTTCAATAAATAAGCCATCTACATTATTAACCACACCCGCACGAGCAATAGTTTCTATCATATCTGGGCGTCCACCGGTAACTCCAATACTTTGATTAGGTTGTTGTAAAGAGTGTGTAACATCTAAAACCGTAGGGGCAAATTCGCGCATGGTTGGGATACCTCTAAAGTCTACTATCATATCCTGGTAACCAAACATCGTCCCGCGGTCTGTAATCCAAGCCTGCTCGTTTCCTGCATCTTTTACTTTTTGCACGGCATGCTTCATTGCTTCAGGACTCATAAACTGTCCTTTTTTTAAGTTGACCACTTTACCTGTTTCTGCAGCGGCAACGACTAAATCCGTTTGACGCACTAAAAATGCAGGAATCTGAAGGACATCTACATATTCTGCAGCTTTAGCCGCATCACTAACTTCATGGATGTCGGTAACGGTAGGAACATCAAAAGTTTCAGAAACTTTTCTAAGAATTTTTAAGGCTTTTTCATCCCCAATTCCTGTAAAACTGTCAATTCTACTTCGGTTCGCTTTTTTAAAGCTTCCTTTAAAAACGTAAGGAATGTCAAGTTTATTTGTAATACTAACAACTTTTTCAGCAATACGTAGGGCCATATCTTCGCCTTCAATGGCACAAGGTCCACAAAGTAAAAAGAAGTTATTAGAATCGGTATGTTTTAATTTTGGAATAGTGATCAAAGCTATAGACTTAAAATTATTAGGGCACAAAGATACGTTTTTGAATGTTTAGTTGAAACAATCTATTAAGGATATTGTAGCGCCATACGTCTATATGAATCTTTAGGTTTTAATGTTTTGTTTTTCAGGGCTTATAAGCTTTAAGCCCTAACAAGTTTAACTAGGAGTAATACCATAAAAAGGGTTAAAACTTTTTTCTGAGACTATTACGAATCATCCATAGAGACATCACAAAATTAATTAACACAAAAAGTCCACCATAGAGCAGTAGTTTTTGGGAGGATTCTGCCCAATTTATAATATGAAGCGCATCGACTAAGTAGGCCACGATTAAATAAGAGGATAGGCAAACAAAGGTAATCCCTAAAGAAAAATTTAGTTGTCGGCTAGGTTTTAGTAATTGCCATAAAAAAGGAATGCCAAATAATAAAATAGGATAAGCAGAAAGTCCGTTATTTTGATTTGTTTTTGTAAACCAATAGATTATAACAGATAAAAAATAAAGGTATGGGATGTATTTGGTGTATTTATTTAAAGTGTGCATCTGGTTTTGTTTTAGGGGTTAACAACAGTTTAAAATAGGACGCAATGTGAGCCTTTAAAAGGGGTGATGAAAGATAGAGGCCCTTGACTGTTAATCAGTTATTTAACGAAAGATACGACTTCAAAGCGCTTGAAAACGAAAATATAACATATTATTAACGATAAGAGCAAATTATGATGTACATTTGCACGCTTAAAATCAGCACTAGTTATGACTAAGATTAAAAATATCGCAATTATTGCCCACGTCGACCACGGAAAAACAACATTGGTTGATAAGATTATGTACCATTGTCAACTGTTTCGTGAAAACGAAAATACTGGCGACTTAATTCTAGATAATAATGATTTAGAACGTGAAAGAGGGATTACTATTACTTCTAAAAACGTTTCCGTTATTTATAAAGACACTAAGATTAATATTATTGATACTCCTGGTCACGCCGATTTCGGTGGTGAAGTAGAGCGTGTTTTAAACATGGCCGATGGTGTTGTGTTATTAGTCGATGCTTTTGAGGGTCCTATGCCACAAACGCGTTTCGTTTTACAAAAGGCGATTGACTTAGGTTTGAAACCTTGTGTCGTTGTAAACAAAGTGGATAAAGAAAACTGTACACCAGATGAGGTACACGAAAAAGTTTTCGATCTAATGTTTGAGCTAGGTGCTGAAGAATGGCAATTAGATTTCCCAACCGTTTATGGTTCTGCAAAGAACAACTGGATGAGTGATGATTGGAAAAATGAAACAGAGAACATTGAGCCGTTATTAGATATGGTTATAGAGCATGTTCCTCAACCTGTATTTCCAGAAGGATCAACGCAAATGTTAATCACCTCTTTAGATTTCTCTAACTTTACTGGGCGTATTGCTATTGGTAGAGTACAAAGAGGAAACATTGTAGAGGGACAACAAATTTCTTTAGTAAAAAGAGATGGAACTATAACCAAAACGAAAGTAAAAGAAGTCTTTGTTTTTGAAGGTTTAGGTCGTAAAAAAGTAGAACGTGTTGAAACAGGTGATATCTGTGCGCTTGTAGGTGTGGAAGGATTTGAAATTGGAGATACTATCGCTGATATTGAAAACCCTGAAGGTTTAAAATCTATTGCTATAGATGAGCCTACAATGAGTATGTTATTTACAATTAACGATTCGCCTTTCTTCGGAAAAGACGGAAAGTATGTAACATCACGTCATATTAAAGATCGTTTAGAAAAGGAATTAGAGAAAAACTTAGCCTTACGTTTAAGCGAAACTGAAACGGCAGATAAGTTTATGGTTTTTGGTCGTGGTGTATTACACTTATCGGTATTAATCGAAACAATGCGTCGTGAAGGTTACGAATTACAAATTGGACAACCACAAGTAATCATCAAAGAAATTGATGGTGTTAAATGTGAACCAATTGAAGAGTTAACCATTGACCTTCCTGAAAACGTATCTGGTAAAGCTGTAGAGTTTGTAACCATGCGTAAAGGAGAGTTATTAAGTATGACGACAAAAGGAGACCGTATGGTTTGTGAGTTTATGATTCCTTCTCGTGGTATCATTGGTTTACGTAACCAGTTATTAACGGCTACTGCAGGTGAGGCTATTATGGCACACCGTTTTAAAGAATACCAACCATTGAAAGGTGATATTCCTGGACGTATTTCAGGATCATTAATCTCTATGGAGAATGGTACTGCAATTCCTTATTCTATTGATAAATTACAAGATAGAGGTAAGTTCTTTGTAGAGCCAGGTGAAAATATCTATGAAGGACAAGTAATTGGTGAAAACTCTCGTCAAGATGATATGGCTGTAAACATTACAAAAGCTAAAAAGCAGAGTAATGTACGTAGTTCTGGAGCAGATGATAAAGCTAAGATTGTACCAGCAATTAAATTCTCTTTAGAAGAAGCTTTAGAATACATCCAAAAAGATGAGTACGTAGAAGTTACACCTAATCACTTAAGATTACGTAAAATCTACTTAAAAGAAACAGATCGTAAGCGTAACAAGTTTTAGATCTATAAGTTTTATAATATTGAAAAGAGAGATACTGAAAAGTGTCTCTCTTTTTTTATTAGTATAATAACGCAATCTATTTTATCTTACACCGATTTATTCTATTAAAACAAATTAATGCTATTCAACTCCATAGATTTTGCAATTTTTCTTCCAATTGTATTTATATTATACTGGTTTGTTTTTAAATCCTTAAAAAGTCAGAATGTATTATTGCTCATTGCGAGTTATGTCTTTTATGCATGGTGGGATTGGCGTTTTTTAGGATTAATAATCTTAAGCACATGTATTGATTTTTGTATGGGCTTAGCGATTGAAAAAGCCTCATTGAAACAACATAAAAAATACCTGATGCTCTTGAGTGTTCTACTCAATTTAGGCATCTTGGGCTTCTTTAAATATTACAATTTCTTTATTGAAAATTTTAATGATGCCTTCATGCTTTTTGGTAAAGCTATAGACCTCAATTATCTTCATATTATCTTACCTATAGGAATTAGTTTTTACACCTTCCAAACCATGAGCTATTCCATAGATATCTATAGGGAGAAGATAAAACCAACCAAGGATATTGTTGCTTTTGCGTCGTTTATATGCTTTTTTCCACAATTAGTTGCAGGTCCTATTGAGCGGGCCTCAAACTTTTTACCACAAATACAAAAACGAAGAATTTTTGATTATGCTAAAGCAACCGATGGTCTAAAACAAATTCTTTGGGGACTGTTTAAAAAAATGGTCATTGCTGATAATTGCGCATTTTTTGTCAATGCTATTTTTGAAGATTACAGCAATTACTCCGGAAGCACCTTATTTTTTGGCGCTTTCTTGTTTTCTATACAGATTTATTGCGATTTTTCAGGGTATTCAGATATTGCCATTGGGGTCTCTAGATTGTTTGGTTTTAATTTGAAAAAGAATTTTGCTTATCCTTATTTTGCACGGAACATCGCCGAATTTTGGAGACGCTGGCATATCTCCTTAACCACATGGTTTAAAGATTATTTTTACATTCCTATTGGCGGAAGTCGTGGTAGTAAATGGATGCAATTAAGAAACACCTTTGCCATTTTTATGGTTATTGGCTTATGGCATGGCGCCCATTGGAAATTTGTAGTTTATGGATTAATAAATGCCTTACATTTTGTACCCTACATTATTAGAGGCAAAAACACAAAATATGCCGCTGTTGTAGCTGAGAATCGGCTCTTTCCAAATAGAAAAGAACTTTTCGGAATGTTCCATACATTCTTGTTTTTAATTTTTGCGCGTATCTTTTTTAGAGCAGACTCGTTACCCCATGCTATTGGCTATTTAAAGCATTTGTTTTCGCAATCCTTGTTTCAATGGCCTCAGTTTTCAAGTAATAAGCAAGCGTTAACCCTGTTTATTCTAATTTTGTTTTCGTTTGGGGTAGAATGGTTCGGTCGCGATAAAGCCCATGCCCTTGAAAATATATTTAAGACCTCAAAACGGACCTATAGAGTCATGTTTTATTATGCAATTGTCTTCTTAATATTTTACTTTAATGGAGAAGAGCAACAGTTTATCTACTTTCAATTCTAGAGATGAAAAAATTTATAAAACAAGTTTTAGCCTTTGTCGTTCCTGTCTTAATTCTTATTGCAATGTTAGAAATTGCTTTGAGGCATATTCCTAATGATTATAGGTTTAAACATTCTGAAATCACCTTGCAAAAAGACGCTATTAAAACGTTAATCTTAGGAAGTTCGCACAGTATGTATGGGATGAATCCGGAATACTTCACTAAAAAAACCTTTAATTTAGGTCATATTTCAGAAACTATAGATCTCGATTATTTAATGCTTAAAGCATATATCGATAGACTCCCCGAATTAAAAACGGTGGTGGTGAGGCTTTCTTACACCACCTTACACGAGCAATTGGGTGAAGGTGCAGAAGCATGGCGATTAAAAGATTACCAGCTTTACCATCATCTAAAGGTATCTAATAAATTAAAATATAAGAGTGAAGTTTTAAGTGTGAAGCTAAAAAATAATCTATCACGACTTAAAGCCTATTATGTGAATGATGAAGACATGATCAGCGTGACTAAATCGGGTTGGGGCTATTTTGAAAACGAACACGCCAATGGAGCCCTAGAAGATTTAGGCGTATATGCGGCAAAAAAACATACCCTAAGGTCTTCGGCTTTAGTAAAAGCGAATACGCTTTTTTTAAAACAGTTAGTGGAGTTATGTGAAAATAAGGGTGTTGAAGTGCTTTTGGTTACCTTACCAGCCCATAAAAGCTATAGAAATCATTTAAATACGACCCAATTAGAAACTATTATTAAGGCAGGAACTAAAATGGAAGAAACGTATAAAAATTGCAGGTATTATAATTTTATGGCTGACAAAACGTTTGGCGCAGCGGATTTTTATGATGCCGATCACTTAAATGCTTCTGGAGCTAAGAAATTTTCCCAATTGATTAATAGCTTAATAGAAAATTAAAATTATTTTTGATTAATGTCTTACTACAACGTTTTCTTGTATCATACTTCTAAGAAGGAGCTTTGGAATCATTTTGCGCTTCATAGCAATCAAGATAGCTTTTTATTTCAGCGCGATTTTATGGATTACCATAAAGATCGTTTTCAGGACTTCTCATTGATGGTTTATAAAAATGAGACCTTGGTGGCACTCTTACCTGCACATCGGGAAGGCGATGCTGTTTATACGCATTTTGGACTGACTTATGGTGGACTTATTCATGCTAAAACTCTAAAAACCTCTGAATATATTGCTATCTTTAAAGTCCTCTTAGAATTTTTACATAATCAAAATATTGGGAGTTTAACGTTAAAGGAACTTCTTAGTATTTATCTACATAATAGTAGTAATAATCCTTTGCAGTATGTGTTGTTTAAGTCTGAAGCGAGTTTGTGTCGTGTCGATTTACATTCGGTTATAGATATGCGTCATAAAGCCTATTCAAAGAGTAGAAAGAAAGGTATAAAGAGAGGACAAAAAGCGAATTTAAGGGTGGAAGAATCTCCGACTTTTGAGGCCTTTTGGAATGAAATTTTAATCCCTAATTTAGGGCATAAACATGGCGTGAAACCGGTGCACTCTTTAGACGAAATTACATTATTAAAATCTAGATTCCCTAATAATATTAGGCAGTTTAACGTTTATTTAGATGATAAGCTTGTAGCCGGAACAACTATTTTTGAAACTGAGAATGTAGCGCATAGCCAATATATTTCTGGGAATGCCGATAAGAATGAATTAGGAAGTTTAGATGTTTTACACCAATATCTTTTAGAGCAGGTGTATTCCGATAAAAAGTACTTTGATTTCGGAACTTCTAATATCGATGCAGGAGCTCATATTAATGAAGGATTATTATATTGGAAAGAAGGCTTTTCAGCACAATCCATACCACAAGGATTTTATAAAATAGCAACTAAAAATTATAAGCACTTGGAGGCCGTTTTTATATGATAAAATTTTTAGACATTCATAAAATTAATAACCGCTTTAAGGCTGAATTTCAGGCGTCATTTAGCAAATCTTTAGAGCAAGCCCACTTTGTGCTTGGCACTAACGTTAGTAATTTTGAAAATGAATTTGCCGCCTACTGTGGTACCACATACTGTGTAGGTACCGGGAATGGTTTAGATGCCCTAACCCTTATTTTAAAAGGTTATATTGAAATAGGGAAGCTGAAAAAAGGCGATAAAGTGATGGTGCCAGCTAATACTTTTATAGCAACTATTTTATCGGTGTTGCATGCAGAATTAGTGCCTGTTCTCGTAGAACCTGATGCTGAAACCTACACGATTCTTGTTGCCAAAGACCAATCGGTTTACAAAGAGGTCAAGGCCATTGTGATGGTGCATTTATACGGACAGCTAGCCGATGTTGAAAAGCTACAAGCAATAGCAAAAACTTATAATTTGTTATTAATTGAAGATGCAGCTCAAGCTCATGGCGCCATAGCGACAAGTAATGGGCGTAAAGCTGGTAATCTTTCAGATGCAGCAGCTTTTAGTTTTTATCCAAGTAAAAATTTAGGAGCTTTAGGAGATGGTGGAGCGATAACCACTAGCGATGCCGAATTGGTAAAAGCCCTTAGGTTATTGCGTAATTATGGAAGCCTTGTTAAATATACGCATCAAATTATAGGTTGTAATAGTCGCTTAGATGATATGCAAGCCGCTTTTTTAAGGATTAAGTTAAAGGCATTAGATGCCGATAACACTAGACGAAGAGCCCTAGCGAAAACCTATTTAAAGCAGATAAAGAACCCTAAAATTAAACTGCCATTTTATGATGGTTCGGAAAATCATGTGTTTTATGCCTTTGTTGTGGAAGTTGAAGATAGAGCTGATTTTTCAAACTATTTAAGTACTCATCATATTGAATGGCTAATTCATTACCCAATTCCACCTCATAAACAGGAGGCATTAGCGACTTTTTCAGATTATATTTTACCATTAACTGAAAAGATTCATAAAAGAGTTATAAGTTTGCCTATCAGCCCCGTGATGAGTGATAAAGAGATTAAAAAGGTTATAGACGTTTTAAATACCTACTAATTGAAAAAGTTTTTTAATTATATAAATACTGAGGTTTTAATTAAAGCAGCAAATTTAAATATGGCTAATATTAGCCTTAAAATTGTTGCTGGAATTTTAATTTCTAAATTTATTGCCATCTATATCGGTGCACCCGGGATGGCGTTAATTGGAAACTTACGTAATTTCTTTAGTGCTTTACAATCTTTATCCATTTCCGGACTTTATAAAGGGGTGGTTAAATATGTAAGTCAAGTTAAAAATGATGCTGTAGAGCTCACCAAAGTACTTTCTACTGTTTTTTATATTGGATTCTTTTCATCTTCAATTTTAGCACTTCTTTGTTATTATAACGCAGAGTCCATTAATAATCTCATTTTTTCAGAGCAATATAATTATACCTATATCATAAAGACTTTAGCCATAGTTTTGCCTTTTTATGCGCTAAACATGTTCACCTTTTCTATTATGAATGGGTTCTCTAAGCACAAATACCTGTTGCTTATTAATATTCTAGGGCAGGTACTGGGGTTATTAGTAACCTTACTTTTAATACGTCAAGAAAATATTGATGGTGCGTTATTAGCCATTGTTATTACTCCGGCTCTAAACCTCCTTATTACTATTGTAGGGATTGCGTTTAGGCGCAGTCTTATGGCCTGTATTAAAATTACCCAGATTAGCATTTCAGTAATAAAAAAATTAAGCCCTTATATGTTTATGGCTTTAGTGGGCTCTATTGCTTTACCAATTGTAAT
Organism: Winogradskyella arenosi; assembly: GCF_003337305.1. GTDB lineage: Bacteria > Bacteroidota > Bacteroidia > Flavobacteriales > Flavobacteriaceae > Winogradskyella > Winogradskyella arenosi. The sequence continues at coordinate 98,598 of NZ_QPJO01000002.1, forward strand.
GATTACCATTAGAAATTATTTAATTACTGAGGTAGGCGTTAAATCAGCAGGCTATTGGACGGCGATGACACGGGTATCGGACTACTATCTCATGTTTTTTAACTCCTTAATGGCACTTTATATTCTTCCTCGATTCTCAGAAATCAACACTAAAAAGGAATTTAGAAGAGAGATTTTTAGTTTTTATAAAAGCATAATGCCGGCCTTTTTGGTGCTCCTCTTAATCATTTATTTAAGCCGATCGTTATTAATTACCATTTTGTTTACGGAAGATTTTAGACCTGTTGAAGAGCTTTTTGGATACCAAATATTAGGAGATATTGCACGCGTACTCTCTTTAGTAATTGCCTATCAATTTTTAGCCAAACGCATGTTTACCCATTTTTTAATTCTAGAGATTTTCCTATTTGTTATCAAGTATGTTTCTAGTATTTATCTTATCGATTCCTTTGGTGTCAAGGGAGCTGTAATGGGGCATTGTCTTAGTTATATTATGTATTTCGGTATCATTTTACTGCTCTTTAGTAGCTCGTTATTTGGAGTTATTGGTGAAGAAGGTGTAGACGATTTTTAAATTAAGCTCCGTGAAACTTCCAAAATTCATTAGCAGTAATACCGTTCTTAAAATTACCTCGCTAAATGCTGTGGTAATCGGGATTAGATTAGTGGTCTCCGCATTTATACAACGCTTACTGGCCGTTATGGTTGGAGAAGCCGGTATTGCCAGCATAGGGCAGTTAAGAAATCTAATTGCCATGTTAACGAGCACCTCGACTTTGGGGGCATTTAATGGCGTGGTAAAGTATGTTTCAGAATTTAGAGACAGGCCGTCAGAACTTCATAAAATATTTTCTACCGTTATCGTTTTTGGGCTGATAGGAACTTTGGGGTCTTCAGCAATATTATTTTTTTGCGCATCGTATTTGTCAGACTATCTATTTGGGACTTTAGATCAGGTATATCTGTTTTATTTACTCGGAGTGATTGTGCCGTTTATAGCTATGGGGCGTTTGGTTCATGCTGTGGTAAGTGGTTTATCGGATTATAAAAGGTATGCAAAAATAGAATTGTTAAGCTACCTTTTAGGGACGCTTGCCTTAGTGATAGGATTATATAAGTCAGACTTAAATGGGGTGTTAATTGCTATTGCTATTGCTCCAATTATACAATTAGTGGTCTTGATTTTTGTTTTCGGAAAAACCCTTACCACTTATCTGAAATTTAGGTCCATTTCATTAAGCCTTGTATATAAAAATAAATTATTGGCCTTTACACTGATGTCTTTTATTTCTACGTTTTTTCTGAATTATGTAGAACTCAATATAAGAACCTTAGTCGCTGATGAAATCAATGTTAATGAAGCCGGGTATTGGACGGCCGTTACGTTTATTTCTAAGAACTATATGGTATTCGCCACCGGTCTTTTTACCTTATATGTATTGCCAAAATTTGCGAGTATCCATACCAAGCAGGACTTTATAGATGAGGTGCTTAATATCTATAAAACCATTCTGCCTATTTTTGGTTTAGGGATGGTTTTGGTGTATCTCTTTAGAGGACTGATTATCCAATTAATCTATCCTGAATTTACCGGCATGGAGCCCTTGTTTAAATGGCAATTGTTAGGGGATTTCTTTAGATTGGCCTCACTGATCTTATCGCATCAATTTTTAGCAAAGCGTATGGTTAAAAGTTTTGTGCTGACTGAAGTGATTTCCTTAGGCTTGTTTTTTGGCCTGTCTAAGCTATTTATTCCTTTTTATGGAACGGAAGGTGTGGTGTTAGCTCATTTTGTGCGCTATATCATTTACTTACTATTAGTGGTATTTGTCGTCCGAAACTATTATAGTACTAAAAATAAGGCCTAATAGATTACTTAATCTGTTCCTGCCAAGTTTTAAGGTAAGCTTTTGCGCAAGAAATATGGTCATGATGTCGAGCAACAAACGCTCGAGATTGTTTAGAGATCTCAGTAATTTTTTCTGGATGTTGAATAAGCCATTCTAATTTTTGGGCGATGTCTTCGGCATCTGGTAGGGCGTTTATAGCCACAGTATCTTCTTCAATATTAAAATAATCTAACCACTCTTGCTCGGCCCCGGTAAACACAACTTTACCTTTAGCCATGGCTTCTAAGGCATTAAAGCCTTGGTCGTATGCATATACTTGATCGAGTAAAATATGGGCTTTATCAAAGCTTCGTATATAATCTTTATAAGGAAGGTTTTTAGCCACTATGACTTCAACTTTATCAGGATATTTTTCAGTGATAATTTTTAAAGCCGCATCAAAAATATCATTGCCTTTTTTATAATAGTTAAAAGTATTGATCCCATGAAAGATGACAATCTTATCTTCAATTTTAGGGGGTTGGTACTGCAGAAGACTCAAATTAATAGCATGCGGAATCATCCCTAAATATTTTGTGTGACCGATTAAGGGAATATGATAATCCAAATCGTTAGAAATAACGCCTTTAATCGACTTAAAAATCTCATGATGCAAACTGATATGGCCTTCTGTTAAGTAACTTAAAGCAGGTGAGAAGTCTTTTTTAGAACCTTTATTTTCAAAATAAGGAGTCAAAATAGAGTATCTAAATTTTTTGTCATAAGCATAACGAACACTCGGGTAGTCTAAACCTGCAGAAAGTAAAAACACATTTTTATTCCAAGCTTTTAGCCAATTAAAAATGTCTAATTGGTCGCTTCGCTTAAAGTCAAACGGTGCTTCGTTGATAAACTGAACAAGGTCGTAATCAGACAAAAGGTGTTTCTTCGATTTAATTTGGCGCTTAATAGAAACCGCAGTAAGATCTATATGGAACAATCGATTAATTAAGTTTCTAAATTTCTTTCTGTAAAAAGAGGTGTAAGGATTAACAATTTCAACATCAACATCGACTTTTTTAAAGCCATCTCTAGTGCTTACAAGTATGGCTTCGTGCCCAAGAGCTTCAAGCCCTTGCTTTATATTCCATTGCGCTCTATTGAATTCACCAAATAGTAAAACTTTCATTTATTGAGGTTTCATTTAATATCTTTACCACTTAAATAATGGATATGCAAAGTAATCATAAAAAAAGAATTTGTATTGTCTCGCGCTCACTTAGTGAAGGTGGTGCCGATAGAGTGGCAGCAATGCAATCTGTTTTTTTGACTGATTTAGGGTATGAGGTTTTCGTGGTAAGCATACTTAATAGTATAAAATATCCGTACCGCGGAAAACTCCTGAATTTAGGTGCTATAAAGGAACAAGATGATACGCGTTTGGGCCGTTTTAAGCGCTTGCTCATTTTAAAAAAGTTTTTAAATCACAATGCGATAGACCTTGTTATTGACCATCGTGTGAGATGCAAAGCTTTTTCAGAATATATTATTTCTGGATTGATATACCCGAAAGCCACAATTTATATGGTGCATAATTATACCATTAACCGCTATTTTCCACCGTTTAAATGGTTAACGAAACTGAGTTATGGCAGAAGTAAAAAAATAGTTGCGGTCTCTGATCATATTAAAAATAAGGTTGAAGCGTACTATAATTTTAAGCAGGTACAAACCATTTATAATCCCGTGGATTTTGAATATTTAAATCAGTTAAAAACCCAAGCTATTACCGCTTCAGATTCGTTTATTTTTTGGTACGGTCGTTTTGAAGAGAAGCAAAAAAATGTGAGTCTTTTAGTTGAAGCTTACAGTAAATCTCAACTTTCAAAAAAAGGAATTAAACTTTTACTGATGGGACAAGGGAAGGATAAGCAAAAAATAGAAACGCTTATTCACACTTTAGGGCTTCAGGATCATATTGAGGTTTTACCGTTTTCAAAGAATCCTTTCGCCTATATTTATCAATCTAAATTCACCGTATTAACCAGTCATTATGAGGGTTTTCCTATGACAGTTTTAGAATCTCTAGCCTGTGAAATTCCGGTGGTCAGTGTTAAGTATAAAAATTATGAAGATGGCGTTATTAAACATGAATTTAACGGCTTGTTGGTAGAAAACTATAATGCTAAGGCTTTAGGAAATGCATTTAATCGTTTTATTGATGACGAAAAATTATATCTTCGCTGCAAGGCCAATACTAAAAAGAGTGTCGGCTCTTTTTCGGTAGAGAGCATCTCTAAACAATGGCAAAATTTAATTGATAATTAATGGGTACCACAATTAACGATGTAGCTATTCTTGAAGTTCCAAGAGTTCATGATGAACGCGGTTTATTAGCGGTTATAGAAAAAGACACAATTCCTTTTAAAATTGAACGCGTCTATTACTTGTACGATGTGCCATCGGATGCGTTTAGGGGTGGCCATGCGCATAAGGAATTGTACCAATTAATTATTCCACTTTCCGGAAGCTTTGATGTTTTAATTAAGGATGGGGAGCGCAGTAAAACGATCAACCTTAATAAGCCACATAAAGGCTTGTTGCTCGTTCCAGGAATTTGGAGAGAGATTGATAATTTTTCTTCAGGATGCGTCTGCTTAGTCTTAGCTTCTAAAGAATACGATGAGTTAGATTATATTAGAGAATTCAATGCTTTTTTAAGCTTTAAAAAGTCTTAAGTAAATCGAATTATTTACCACGTAAGGTCTAACCGTATTGAGGAGCCTTAATAGGCCTGTGGGCATTTGTAATAACAGCTTTTGTTTCTTGGTTAAATTACTGAAATCTATGGTATTTTGAGTTTGCTTAGACAAGGTGCTTTCTCCGTTTATTTTTGTTCTTAAGGCCAAACCATAACGCTTTAAATCTAAATAGCGTTTTAGACTTTTGTTGGTGGCTTCAACCGTTTGGTACGCATTTAAAAATTGAAAACGTACCCCATTTAATTCACCTTTAGATAAACTATCACTTATAGACCTATTATAGCACATGGTTATTTGCGGATGAAAAACAATGGCCTGCTTTAAGGCTATGCGAATCCATAAATCTAAATCTTGCCCTGTAGTGTAAGCGGTGTTAAATCCTCCAAAATCTAAAAATGTTTTTTTAGAGAGTGCCGCTGCTGAAGTCCAAATGATTGTGTCCTTCATGCTTGCCTTAAAAAAATCGGTAACAATACAAGGCTGTGTGGCGTAATTAAAGTTAAATTGTGCGGGCTGTACCACACTATTATTGTAATTAATTTCGTAATTATTACCATAAAGTCCAGCATTAGGAAAGGCCTCTATGCTTTCCCTAAGACATTGTAAATGCTCAGGTTTCCATAAATCATCAGCATCTAAAAAAGCGAGGTAGTCCCCTTCAGCCTTATCCACAGCATGATTTCGAGCACTGCTCACTCCAGAATTTTGCTGATGGTAGAGCTTTATTTTATCTGAAGAATAACCTTCAACCACTGCTGCACTAGCATCGGTTGAGCCATCATTTACAATGATAATTTCAAAGTCTTTATAATTTTGATTTAAGACACTTTCTAAACATGCTACTATATATTTTGCTTTGTTATATAGCGGAATAATAACAGAAAAAAAGGGCATATTACTTATCGTTTAAAAGGTGTTGTGCTATCGTTTTTGTAGACTTTAGGTGTTGGTCTGTAATTCCGCCTTGCAATAATACACTATTATACAACGCCGTTTTAAAAGTATCAATTTTTAGGGGATCAGGCTTGTGATTCATCGCCTTTTCTAAAAGTTCTACTAAAGCTGTTTTTTCCTTTAGTTTTAGGCAGACTTCAGAATTATCATAGAACGCATTGCCTAAGACCACAACGGTTTTACCATAAAAAATGGCTTCAAGACCTACGGTAGAATTATTAACCACTACAAATTTAGAACTTTCAATACTGCCTTTTAACGAGCTTATATTATCGATACGAATGTGATGATCCTTGACCAATTGATAGAGTGACGCTTCATATTTACCCACAAAAAGCGGGTGCTCTCTAATAACCAAATCCGTATTCTTGGGTAAGGCAGCATAGACACTAGAAACAATATCTGTATGAGATTTAAAATGTGGACTGTGATAAATCATGTTAACATCTAGCGGAACCTGTAGAATTAACAAGACCATCGGTTTTTCTGTATGCAGTGTTGTATCTGGATTTTTTCGTTTTGCTCTATAGCTGTTTAAGTCGGTATACTTTACATCGGGCGGATAAATTTTGGTCTTTTGTAAGCTGTACATAAGCGCCATATCTAAAGCACGATATATTGGAGAACGGCGGTATTTTTTAGGTGCTTGTTGTACTTCCGTCTTTTTAGGAGTTTTTGTGTTTTCTAAATTTAAGGCTTGTTCACGGAAACTAATATTTGCGTTAACGCCCTTATGATCAAAAAACGTGGTATTAAAGGGGCCTTGTTCAATATAATAGACTTTAATCTGCTTTAATTGCGCTAAGGCAATAGCGATTTCAATAGACATTCTAGAATCCCCGAGGCATATGAGATAATCGGGTTGTTCAGTATTAAAAATATGATCAATAAGATCGATATAGGCTAAGGCCTGAAGCTGTAAGTCTTGTTGTGACGTGCTTTTATTTAGAGCCACGTGAAATTTACAAAAGTCTTTAAATTTTAAACCCTTGTAGGTCTTGGTTGTCGACAGGAGGTTTAGATATTTTTGTCTATGTTTTAAGGCATTAAACCAAGATGTAACCGGAATCCAATTGCTATGTTTTAAGCGTAATAGTGCATACAAAAATCCACTTAAATAGATGCTGTACATTTTAAAATTTACCGTTTCTGAAGGACGATTAGCTTTAAGCTGCTTTTCAATATCTAAATAGAATCTAGAATGTTTGTCAAATGTACTGAAGCTAATGACTTTCATGAACGCTCAAAGTTAATAGGGTATTTTAATGATATACAAAGTAATTAAATTATAAATGACTCTGAAATACAATGTTTAAATGTATTAAGGAATACACTGATGTCGTTATACGGATGAACAAGCATTACCTTTTATGTGGAAGGTAGATTGATGTTTTTTAGCATGAATGTATTTTGAAGTTAATTAGAGCCATTCCATCCTTTATAGATCACCAAATATCGTGGTCGTCCAAAGGAAGATTCTTATTGATAAAAACTAGGTCTAGCTTTTACGTTGTACGACTTCAAAAACTTTATTTTCATCACACTTTAAGGTTTTGCTAGGATATTTTAGTAGCAAAGCGTAATCATGAGTGGCCATTAAGATGGTGTTTCCATTTCTGTTAATATCTTGAAGCACCTCCATAACTTCAACACTAGTTTGTGGATCTAAGTTCCCTGTAGGCTCATCGGCCAAAATTAATTCCGGATCGTTGAGTAGGGCACGGGCAATGGCAATACGTTGTTGTTCTCCACCAGATAATTCGTGTGGGTACTTAAAACCTTTCGTTTTCATGGCGACCTTATCTAAAACCTTTTCAATACGTTCTTTTATACGGTCTTTATCTTTCCAACCTGTCGCTTTAAGGACAAATTCTAAATTCCCTAGAATAGTACGGTCGGGCAACAATTTAAAATCCTGAAATACAATACCTAGCTTACGTCTTAGAAAGGGAATATCTTTCTCTTTCATAGTTTTTAAGTTGAAATCTACAATAGATCCTTCGCCTTCGGTAAGTTGTAAATCGCCATAAAGGGTTTTCATAAAACTACTTTTACCACTTCCTGTTTTACCTATAAGATAAACAAAGTCACCTTTTTTCATTTCAAAGTTCACCTTAGAAAGCACCATGCTGTCACCTTGATAAATGGTGGCATCTTTTAGTTCTAAAACCGTATCAGACATATAATAGAGATATAAATATTGCTAAGTGTAAATGTATTGCTTAAAATTTCAAAAGCAAAACTAAAATTCTTAATTCCTTTAAAAGGATTGTTGTTGCTCTGCGTTTTTGGAAATACGCTGAAAAACGTTTCGGGACACTTAATGTGGTGTGATACCAATGCATAAAACTGTTCCGAAAAAAATAAAGTCTTGCCTTCTTCCCTTAGAACAAAGGATAAAGGCAAGACATTTCAGATTGTTATAGGTTGAAGTAATCGATATAATTCTGTAAGTCTTTATCACCACGACCCGATAAACTTATCACCACAATATCGTCGGGTTTAAAGGTTTTATGCTTAAAAATGGCTAAAGCATGAGAGCTTTCAATAGCCGGAATGATACCTTCTAATTTTGTGAGTTCTAAACCAGAAACCATAGCTTCATCATCTGTTGCCGAATAAAATTCACCACGACCAGATTTGTACAAATGCGAATGTAAGGGGCCTACACCAGGATAATCTAAGCCTGCAGAGATAGAATAAGGTTCTGTAATTTGACCATCTTTTGTTTGCATTAATAAGGTTTTACAACCATGAATAATCCCTTCTTTTCCTAAAACCGAAGTTGCAGCACTTTCTCCAGAATCAATGCCTTTTCCGGCAGCTTCTACAGCAATAATACCCACCTCTTCTTGATCTAGAAAATGATGATAAGTTCCAGCGGCGTTACTTCCTCCACCAATACAAGCCACCACATAATCAGGGTTTTCTCTTCCTTCTTTTTCCTTCAGTTGCCATTTTATTTCTTTAGAAATTATAGATTGAAATTGCGTCACCATATCCGGGTAGGGGTGAGGACCAATAGCAGAACCAATAATATAATGGGTATCCACAGGGTTATTAATCCAATCTCTAATCGCTTCATTGGTGGCATCCTTTAGCGTACGGCTCCCCGAAACAGCTGGGACCACTTTAGCGCCAAGCATTTTCATTCGTGCCACGTTTGGAGCTTGACGGGCGATGTCAATTTCTCCCATATACACCACACATTCAATCCCCGTTAAAGCACATACCGTTGCTGTGGCAACACCGTGTTGTCCTGCGCCAGTTTCAGCAATAATTCGTTTTTTACCTAAGCGTTTTGCCATTAGAATTTGTCCAATGGTATTATTTATTTTATGAGCTCCCGTATGGTTGAGGTCCTCACGTTTTAAATAAACTTTAGTGTTGTATTTTTCTGAAAGGCGCTTGGCAAAATAAAGGGGAGAAGGACGACCAACATAATCTTTTAAAAGTTGATTGAACTCCTCTTGGAATGAAGGTTCTGCCATTATTTTGAGATAATTTTGACGTAATTCTTCTACATTGGGATAGAGCATTTCTGGAATGTATGCGCCACCAAATTCACCGTAATAGCCTTTTTCGTTGATATTGTAACTCATTGTTTTTATGTTATTCGTCATTGCTAATTCCACCTTCTTTCGTGATGTAGCAATCTGTTTCTTTTTTAATTTTTCATTCGTTATGCTGCAAACAGCAAAGCATATTATAAGCTCCGTAAAATTTGTATCCGTAAATAAAGGATTCAAAACTCACAATCAAAATAAGGAAATCGCTAAAAGGATATGTGTTTTTAGAACGTCCTGATTTTGCCCATGTTTAATATTTAACTAAGCGCCAATGGTCTTGTTTTTAAACATTTCCAATTCATCAATATTCTTCAATCCTGGTTCTATTTCAAATTTACTGTTTACATCTAATGCATAACAGTATTTTGAAGCTGAACTGTTTTTAAATTCTTTTATTTTTTCAACTTCATTGACACCTATTCCACCACTTAAGAAATAAGGTTTGCTCGAGTTGTAATCGTTTAAAACATCCCAATTAAAGGTATAGCCATTTCCTCCAGGAAGTTGTCCTTTGGTGTCAAATAAAAAATAATCACAAACGGTTTCAAACGGTGCTAAAACTTCAAAATTAAAATTGTCCTTAATACTAAAAACTTTAATGATTTCAATAGAAGTATTGTCAAGGCTTTGTTGCAGTTCGGTTTTTAGAGCGGTACAAAATTCTGGAGATTCATTACCATGCAATTGAACGGCTTGCAGATTATGCCTTTTTACCGTTTCAGAAACCGTCTCGATGCTTTCATTTACAAAAACCCCAACTTTTTTTATCGTAGCGGGCACATGAGGAATTGTACCTTCAAAATAACGTTTAGAAGGTTCATAAAATATAAAGCCTAGATAATCGGGTTGCAGTTGTGCAACAGCCTCTAGGTTGTCTTTATATTTCATTCCGCAGACTTTTAATTTCATAAGTTTTATTTTTCTTGCTATGGCAGGAATCTATTTGTTTCTTTAATTATTTTCAACCCGCTAGGATTTATAAAGCGGTAAGGTCTTTAATAAATTTAGCGGCATTTTCACCAGGGGCATTTGTTTTCATAAAGTTTTCACCAATTAAAAAGCCTTTATAACCAAAGGGCTGCAATTCTTTAATGGCTTCAATGGAACTGATTCCAGACTCAGAAACTTTTACAAAATCATCAGGAATGTATGAACTTAAGGTTTTTGAAGTGTCTAAACTCACCTCAAAAGTTTTTAGGTTTCTATTGTTTACGCCGAGCATATCTATAGAAGGTCTTAATGATTTTTGCAATTCTTCTTCATTATGGACTTCTAATAAAACATCTAAATTTAAGCTTTTGGCAAATTCAGAAAAACGTTTAATCTCCTCGCTTGAGAGCACAGCGGCGATGAGTAAAATAACATCGGCACCATAAGCTTTAGCTTCTAAGATTTGATATTCATCAATAATAAACTCTTTTCTAAGTAAAGGTAAGTTAGAACTTGCTCTGGTAAGTAGTAGATCATCTAAAGACCCGCCAAAATATTTAGCATCTGTTAAAACTGACATGCCGCAAACCCCGGCATTTTCATATCCTATAGCAACATCCTGAACATTTAAGTTCTGATTAATGGTGGCTTTAGAAGGCGAGCGTCTCTTATGTTCTGCAATAATACCAGACGTACTTTGTCGTAACTGTGTCGCTAAGGAAATGGTAGCGCGCTCAAACAAAATAGAGTGTTCTAACTGATTGGTAGGAATTAAGGATTTACGCAATTCTACTTCCTTACGCTTGTCGTGTATAATTTTATCTAAGATATTCATTTACTTAAGGCAATTAAGGTCTCTAAACTTTGTTGTGCTTTACCACTGGCTAAAGATGCTTTGGCGAGTTCATACCCTTCTTGATGCGAAATTTGTTTTGCTGTGGCAATGGCCAATCCGGCGTTTGCACAGACCACATTAGTTTGGGCTTCCGTACCTTCGTTTCTGATGACGCTTTTAAAGATTTCAGCCGCCATTTTTACGCTGTTTCCACCGAAAATTTCAGAAGGTTGAATTTGTGGTAATCCCAAGTAGCAAGGATCAAATAAGACTTCCGAAGTATTTGAAACCACTTTTGTCTTTCCGGTTAAAGAAATTTCGTCATAACCATCTAAGGCATGGACAATGGCATAATTTTTATCCGAATCTTGATACAAATAGCTGTATAATCGTAACAATTCAAGATTAAAAACCCCAACCATTTGACTTTTTGGAAAAGCCGGATTAACCATAGGTCCCAACATGTTAAAGAAGGTTTTTACACCGAGTTCTTGTCTTATAGGCGCTACATTTTTCATAGCAGGGTGAAATAAGGGAGCGTGAAGCACACAAATTCCAGCTTTATCAATACAACGCTGTAAAAAATCGGTATCATTGGTGAATTTTATCCCAAGATATTCCATAACGTTAGACGATCCGCAAGCTGAAGACACACCGTAATTACCGTGTTTAGTAACATGAACGCCAGCACCTGCAGTAACAAAGGATGATAAGGTAGAAATATTAAAGGTATCCTTGCCATCACCACCTGTACCACACAAATCGATGGTATTCTCTTGGTCTAATTTCACCGGAATGCATAAGGCTAAAAGGGCATCTCTAAAACCGCGAAGTTCTTCCGTTGTAATGCTTCGCATCATATACACGGTTAAAAAGGAAGCAATCTGGCTTTGGTTGTATTTTCCTTCGGAAATATTAACTAAAACATGCTTGGCTTCTTTGCTCGTGATGCTTTCTTGATTAATAAGTCTGTTTAATAGTTGTTTCATTATAATAGGCCCTCAATCAGGGTGGCGTTTAATTTGTATTTAGAGATATATTATTGATTTACCCAATTTTCTAATATTTGTTTTCCATCTGGTGTTAAAACCGATTCCGGATGGTATTGTACGCCTTTTACATCGTATACTTTATGGCGTAAGGACATAATTTGCCCATTACTATCAAAAGAAGTGGCTTCTAAACAGTCTGGTAAATTGGGGTTGACCACCCAAGAATGATAGCGGCCAACCTCGAAGGAAGTGTTTAATCCCTTAAAAAGCGCCTCATCCGTAACACTAAGTGTAATTGTTGTGGCTACACCGTGGTAGACGTTATTTAAATTTTCTAGCGTACCACCAAAAACTTCACCGATGGCTTGTTGTCCCAGACAAACCCCTAAAATGCTTTTTGTAGGAGCATAGGTCTTTATAATCTCTTTTAATAATCCGGCTTCATCGGGAATTCCTGGGCCAGGAGATAAGACAATTTTATCAAAGGCATCGACTTCTTCAAGGGTCAGTTTATCATTTCGTTTTACAGTCACCTCACAGTTTAAATCTTCTAGGTAATGCACAAGATTATAAGTGAAACTATCGTAATTATCTATAACTAATATTTTTTTCATCGCAAGGCCTGGCTCAGCAGGTATCTTATTTAATTCAACTTTTATTCTCTACTTAGATTTCAACAGCTTGTTCAATAGCTTTGGTTAATGCGCCAAGTTTATTGTAGACTTCTTGTAGTTCACTTTCGGGATTAGATTTGGCGACCAATCCGGCTCCAGCTTGCCAAAATAATTTATGGTTTTGACTCAAGAAGGTTCTAATCATAATGGCGTGATTAAAGTTGCCGTTAAAATCCATAAATCCTATAGCTCCACCGTAATAGCCTCTACTTGTTTTTTCATATTTTTCAATTAGCTGCATGGCCTTATGTTTTGGAGCGCCGCTTAAGGTCCCGGCAGGGAATGTATCGGCAACAACTTGCATGGTGTCTGTAGCATTATGAATGGTGCCTGTAACCTTACTTACCAAATGGATAACGTGAGAGAAAAATTGCACTTCTCTATAGTTTTCAACCGTAACAGCACTTCCGTTTCTACTTAAGTCGTTACGCGCCAAATCAACTAACATCACATGTTCACTGTTTTCTTTGTCATCTTTGATGAGTTCTTCAGCTAATTGTGCATCTTTTAAATCATTTCCGGTACGCTTAAAAGTTCCGGCGATTGGGTGTATTTCGGCTTTTCCGTCACTCACCACAAGTTGGGCTTCTGGCGAACTTCCAAAAATTTTAAAATTACCATAGTCAAAATAGAACAAGTAAGGGGAAGGGTTTATACTTCGTAAGGCTCTATAGACATTAAATTCATCTCCACTGAATTCTTGTGAAAACTGTTTCGATAATACCAGTTGAAAGACATCACCTCGAGCACAATGTTTTTTAGCTAATTCTACATGCGCTTTGTAGTCTTCGTCGGTTAAATTTGAAGTAATCTCACCTTTTGTTTTAAAATCGTAAGACGCATATTGTCGAGTTTGAATAAGCTGTAAGAGCTCATCGATATTATTATCACTATGAAAACAATGTGCAAAAATATAGGCCTCATTTTTTTGATGGTCTATGGCAATAATGTTCTGGTAAACCGCATAATAAATTTCAGGGATGCTAACAGAATTGTCCTTTTTAGAGATGTGGACATCTTCAAAGTACTTTACAGCATCATAAGCCGTGTAACCAAAAATACCGTTATTAATAAATTTGAAATCTTTCTTTCCGTCAACTTTAAAGCGTTGTGTGAATTTATGGATTTCTTCAATGACGCCTACACTTTCAATAGAATTACTCTTACCGCTTCCGTCAGGAAACGTTTGGGTAATGGTTGTACCTTCCACTTTAATAGACGCTATTGGATTACAACAGATGTATGAAAAATTGTTGTCATTGGCGTGATAGTCACTACTCTCTAGTAAAATACTGTTGGGAAACTTATCGCGAATTTTAAGATAAATACTAACAGGTGTAATGGTGTCTGCTAGGATCTTTTTATAATGGGTGTGTAAACTAAATGTTTTCATTGTTGCTGAATGTATTTCAGTGTTGGGTTAAAATAAAAAAAGGCTTGTCGTGATTGACAAGCCTTTTTTTCTATATAAATTATACATAACAAGGGTGCTTCACGAACGTAAGTTTGAGAAATTCCACCACCAAGTATGAGTTGTATTTGTTTTCATTTATGCATCAAAGATAGAAATCAAAATTCAGATTTCAAACACTTTAAGAAAAAAATGTTTTTGTTTCTGAAATATTTTCAAAACCGTGTGCCGTTCTTGAAAACATGGGTCTCTAAATTTAAAACTTTAATGTAACAGTTAAATCAAAGTCGTCATAAATGGCTTTGTCTTTTAAAGTTTCAAGAAGCGTAGGGGATTTGTAGGTGATATTGTGCTTTGTTCTATCGATTTTTAAAGTCGCTGTTGCCGTATTATCTCTTAAAGTTAAAGGAAAAGAAATTGATTCTGTTTGTCCTTTAATGTTAATATCGGCTTCAACAGTATAATTACCATTTGTTCCGTTTACAGTGGTGATGACTAACATTGCGGTTGGAAATTCTTCTACGCCAAAGAAATCATCAGATTTTAAGTGGTTATCTAATTTTTCTTTATAGTCGCCTGTTAAGTCTGTAGCGTTGATGCTGGTCATGTCAATAGTGAAATTTCCACCGGTTAAGGTCGATCCGTCAAAACTTAGAACGCCACTTTTTAAATTGACCGTTCCTGTATGCTCTCCACCAACTTTATACCCTTTCCATATCACGGTACTTTCTTTAAGGTTGACGGTTTTGTCTTTTAAAGTGTTGTAAGACATAAATGATAGGGCTAAAATAATTAGCATTCCAAGTTGTAAATTTCTGTTTTTCATAGGGTTTTGTTTTTTAATTTTAATAAAAGGCTATTTAATCGTATTAACTCTTCTTGAGTTAAATTTTTTATCATAACGTGTTCGGTGTCATCTATAATAGGGTCTAAGGTTTTTAGTGTAGACAAGCCTAAATCGGTGATGCTTATTTCAACTTTACGGCGATTTGTTGGGCATATTTTACGCTCTACAAAATTTTTCTTGATGAGTTTATCAACCAAACGGGTGGTGTTACTCATTTTACTCACCATACGTTCTTGTATGTCTTGCAAATTAATAGCCTTACCGTTCTGCCCACGTAATATTCTCAAGACGTTAAATTGTTCTATAGAGATGTCAAAGGGTTTAAGGGTTAAGGACAGGTCGTCCTTCATCCAAGATGCGGTCTGAAAAATATTTATCACAGAAGCTCTAGATAAAGGCATTTTTGCGTCTGTTTTTAAAATTTTATTCAACTCTTTCATATACAATTGTTGTATGTACAAATGTAGTGCTAATTTTGAGATGTAGCTTTAATATTTTGTTAAAAATAAAGGTGTCAAATTTATAATCGGGTAGGGCATAGGGTTGATTTGAAGGGTAAGTGGTTGTGAATCATTTTGGTAAAGGCTATCTTTAGCTTGTGGTGAATTCTTCTTTAGCTAAGCGAATAAAGATGTTTTCGCTTAAGTTTGAGGTGATATATGTTAAAAAAACGAGTCCTTTTGTAACACTTTGAGAATTTTTGCATTTATTTCATAATGAAATATTAATTTTACTAAAAAATTAAACTTATAAGATGGCTGATTTATCACAACAAGAATGGACGGAACAATTAAAAGCTGATGATAATGCTGTAGTTTTAGATGTTAGAACACAGGCAGAAGTTGATGAAGGCATGATTCCTAACGCGATACATATTGACATTTACAAAGGACAAGGTTTTGTAGATGAAATTGAGGAACTTGATAAAACAAAGAATTATTACGTCTATTGCAGATCGGGTAATCGTAGTGGTCAAGCCTGTAATATTATGAACCAATTAGATTTTGAAAACGCCTATAACCTTGAAGGTGGTTTTAATGAATGGCAGGGTGATGTTGTTCACAACGATTAATTTTTAAATGGCATGGGTATGAATAGAGTTATTGCATTAGGTTGTTTTTTACTGAGCTTTTCTTTTTTTACGAGTTGTTTTAACAGCACTTTAGAAGACGGTGAAGTAAAGTTGATTACCGCTAAAGAAATGAAATCTATTTTAGAGCTTGAAGAAGTACAATTAATAGATGTGCGAACACCAAAAGAATATGATGGCGGTTACATTGCTAATGCCCAGAATATTGATTTTATGTCGCCTACTTTTGATGATGATATTACCAAGTTAGATAAAAATAAGCCGGTAATATTATATTGTAAGTCTGGTGGACGTAGCGCAAAGTGTGCTCAAAAAATGAAGGCCGCTGGCTTCAAAAAAATATACGATTTAAAAGGAGGGATCTCCAAATGGGAACATTCCGACGATATTCAAATCCAAGTAAAATCATAAACACAAAGCCGAACGTAATGTTCGGTTTTTTTATACCCCAAATTCTCTTCTTTTATGTCTTAAGATTTTTATAATTTAGACGACTGTTAACGCGAAACAGAAACACAACTGTTACCTTTGCAAAAATGAACTCGTCCTCTATGAATTTTAAAAATATATTTCTTTATTGCCTGCTGGCATTATCTCTAAATCTATCCGCTCAAGTTGTAGATCCTGTAACCTGGGAAACCAAAGTTGAAAAAATCTCCAAGACCGAATATAAGCTTATTTCTATTGCGACTATAGAGCCAGGTTGGCACTTGTAT
This sequence comes from Winogradskyella arenosi, assembly GCF_003337305.1. Lineage (GTDB taxonomy): Bacteria > Bacteroidota > Bacteroidia > Flavobacteriales > Flavobacteriaceae > Winogradskyella > Winogradskyella arenosi. The sequence continues at coordinate 115,207 of NZ_QPJO01000002.1, forward strand.
TCACAACAAGTTCCTGATGGTGGACCAATACCGACCACCTTTGCCTATGGAGATTCAGACGACTTTAAAACCTTAGGAGATACCAAAGAAGGCGAAGGGAAAACCATTGACGATCCGGTGTTTGACATGAGGATTAAGTTCTTTGGAGATAAGGCTCGATTTACACAACGTATTAAAGTCTTAAATCAAGAATTAGATTTGGTTAAAGGTGAAGTCGAGTTTATGGTTTGTGATGATGAACGCTGTTTACCGCCTACGTATGTTGATCTTGAATTTAATCTGAATCAAGCTGAAAAAAAACTTAAAGCACCACAAGGGCAAGGGGTTAGTTTTAATCCTACAGCCACGACACCAAACCTTGTGGAAACTGTAAAATGGGAAACTTCAGTTGAAAAATTAAATGCTACAGATTATATTTTAGTGTCTTCTGCCGCTATTGATAAAGGCTGGAAGTTATATGCGCAAAATGTTGAAGACGGAGGACCAATTCCAACAAGTTTCAATTATATAGTTGATAAGGGGATTGAGCTCATTGGTAAGACGCATGAAGAAAAAGGGAAAGAAAGTCTAGACAAAGTCTTCGATATGAAGATTAAATACTTTAAAAATAAGGCCCAATTTAGACAGAAGATTAAAGTTACAGACCCATCCGTTGCTACAGTACAAGCTGAAGTTAGTTTTATGACTTGTAATGATACGCAATGTACAGCACCAACTTATGTAGATTTAGAATTTGATTTATCCAAGTCTGTAAAAGCAACTTCTGATGTTTCTGAACATTCTGAGCCTAATAATGAAGCGGAAAACAAAGGCTTATGGTCTATTTTTATTATCGCCTTCTTTTCAGGTTTTGTAGCCTTATTGACCCCATGTGTGTTTCCAATGATTCCTATGACGGTAAGCTTTTTTATAAAGCAAAGTCAGTCTAAAGCACGAGGAATCCGCAACGCTATTATTTACGGCTTATCAATTATTATTATATACGTGCTTTTAGGAACCATCATTACGGCGATTTTTGGTGCAGATGCGCTCAATGCTTTAGCAACAAACGTATGGTTTAACCTTATATTCTTTATCCTCTTAGTTGTTTTTGCGATCTCTTTTTTAGGCGCTTTTGAAATTGTATTGCCAAATTCTTGGGCAAATAAAGCCGATAGACAAGCCGATAGAGGAGGACTTGTAGGCATCTTTTTTATGGCATTAGCCTTAGCAATTGTATCCTTTTCTTGTACAGGACCTATTGTAGGTACTATTTTGGTGGAAGCTGCTTCTAAGGGAGGTATTGCTCCGGTCATTGGGATGTTAGGGTTTTCTTCTGCGATAGCCTTACCCTTTGCATTATTTGCAGCCTTCCCAGGCTGGTTAAATTCGTTACCTAAATCAGGAGGTTGGTTAAATACCGTTAAAGTGGTGCTTGGGTTCTTAGAATTAGCATTGGCATTCAAATTTTTATCGCAAGCCGATTTGGTCTTGCAACTTCACTTCTTAGAGCGTGAAGTATTTTTAGCCATCTGGATTGCCATTTTTGGAACCTTGGCTTTATATCTTTTTGGTAAAATTCAGTTGCCACACGATTCGCCTTTACCACATATCTCAGTAGGAAGATTATTATTAGGACTTTTAACCCTCACCTTCACTATTTATATGATTCCTGGCCTATGGGGAGCTCCTTTAAAAATTATAAGTGCTTTTCCTCCGCCTTTAGATTATAGCGAGTCTCCTTATGGTGTAGGAAACTCTCGAGGTGGTGGAGCAAAGACAGTAAACGATATTCCAGAAGGTGCTCATTTATTAGCGCCACATGATATTTTAGCGTTTAACGACTACGAGACCGGATTGGCCTATGCTAAAAAAGTGGGGAAGCCCGTGATGTTAGATTTTACAGGTTGGGCTTGTGTAAACTGCCGTAAGATGGAACAGAATGTGTGGGTGGCACCAAAGGTGTTGTCTAAATTAAAAAATGATGTGGTCCTTATTTCACTTTACGTGGACGAGCAGATTAAATTCCCAAAAGGAAAGGCACCAGAGTCTAAACTAAGACCAGGGAAAAAGCTTAGGAATAAAGGACAACTGTGGAGCGAGTTTCAAACTATTAGGTATAAAACCAATACACAACCTTATTACGTCTTAATGGATCATAACGAAGAAAATCTTATTGAGCCGGTGGCTTATACGCCAGATATCGATACTTATAACGCTTGGTTAAAAGCGGGGATTTCTAATTTTGAAAAGTAAGTTTTAGTTCCAAGCTAATCCACTGCGTTCCTCCCAATAATGGGTTTTAGAGACGGCAAACGATTTTAAACGGGTTATTTCAGCTGCTGTTAATTCAAAATCTAAGGCTTTTAAATTTTCGGTGAGTTGGAGTGGGTTAGAAGCGCCACTTAAAACAACTTTAGGTTCTAGAGCATCCATTATAAAACGTAGGGCAATGGCATCATTTCTAACCTTATATTTATTGGAAAGTTCCGCTATATAATGGTAAGCTTCCATATAGGCTTCAAACTTTTCGTTTTGAAATACGCGTCCGTTTGCTAAACCTTCTTTTATTATAATGGTTTTGCCTTCTGAAATTAATGTTTTTAAGATATCAAAAGTAGATTGTTCAAAGATATTAAACGTGACTTGGTAACTATCAAATAAGGCTTGTCCTTCAAATTTAATCTTTATGGCTTCTTCAATAATTTTAACTTGTTCGGTACCACTAGAAGAAAGCCCAATTTGCAATTGATGCTTTTGTTTTAGTTCAAATAATCGTGATAAAACGGCGATATTGGTAAGAACACCACTGTCTAGCGTTGCGGAATGAATTTGATAAATTTTTAAATTAGGAAGTAAGGTTTTAGACACTTCCCATTGGGCATTTAATTTCTCTAAAGAGTGTTCTTTAATCTCGTGTTTTCCTGAGAAGCCTAGTTCCCAATTGGCCACATAGGTATAGCCAAATTTGGTTGATAAGGTAACGTCGTTATGCGCTCTAGAGCTGTTCCAAAAGTCTAAAAAGGATTCTCCTAAACCATAAGAAGGTGCCACGTCAAAATCGCGAATACCAAGTTGATAGGCTTGGTCTAAAACGGTTAAGGCGGTATCTCTAAACGTTTCTACAGATTTATCTATAGGTTGCTTTGGTCTGATGTTGATATAATCGGGTCTGCCTAAAGCGGCTAACCCTAATCCTATTTTAGTGCTGCTCATTTTTGTCTTAATTCTGCTGTAAATTTAAGACTTTTTGGTGGTCGCAGATTAAGAATAGTTTTAAAAACTAGGGCTTTTTAGCTTATCGGAATGTAAGGCTCTGAGTTTCGCTAATTTCGGATCGATAACAAATCCGCAGTAGCCATAATCAGGATTGTTTTTATAAAAATCTTGATGCTCGCGTTCCGCTTCATAAAATGGTGGTAACGGCGAGAGTTCGGTTACAATTGGCGCATCATAATAGTGCTCTAGTTCCTTAAGCACGAGTTCTGAAATTTCTTTTTGCGTCTCATCATGGTAATAAATCACTGAACGGTATTGCGTTCCCCGATCTGCACCTTGTCTATTCAGCGTCGTCGGGTCATGAGTGGTCATAAAAATAATGAGGAGATCTTTAAAGCTGATAAGATTTGCATCAAAGGTAATTTGGACCACTTCAGCATGACCGGTAAGGCCTGAACATATTTCTCTATAAGTAGGATGTCCAGGAACGGTGCCTCCGGCATAACCAGAACGTACATTTTGTACGCCTTTTACGGCTTCAAAAACAGCTTCGGTACACCAAAAACAACCGCCGCCTACAGTGGCCGTTTGTATATTGTTTGTTTTCATGAGGTACTTTTAGGATCTAAAATCATAGATTCAGAATTCACACAATACCGTAGTCTGCTAGGTTCAGGACCATCAGGAAATACATGACCTAAATGCGCATCGCAAGTGTTGCACATTACTTCTACACGGACCATCCCGTAAGCGGTATCTTTTTCGTATTTAATTGCGTTTGATGTTATGGGTTGTGTAAAGCTTGGCCAACCCGTTCCCGAACTAAATTTTATGGTAGAATCGAATAAAGGATTTTGGCAACAAATACAATTGTATTTGCCTTCTTCATACGTGGTGCAATGTTCGCCAGTATGGGCGCGTTCCGTGCCTTTAAGTCTTGTAATTCTGTACTGTTCGTCTGTTAATAGCGCCTTCCATTCCGCTTCAGATTTCTCTACGCGACGGTCCGGGCTAGGGTTTCCATTAACAGTAAAATTAATGATGTCTTTCCAAGTTAACATGGTAAGGGGCTTTCTTTTTTATGATTCATAAAGGTAGTCGAAAAGTTTATCAATCGCTTACAATTTGGTTTTATGAGAGAGATTTTACAATTTAAGAGGGATAAAATACGAATTGTAACCACAACCCGACGTTAAGTTTTTCTTAAATCGACAGGAAAACATGGCAATTCATTCTTTATTGTGTCTATTAAACGATAATTTTGCGGCTCATTATAATGAAAACAAGAAATTTATGAGTCAAGTAAAAGAAAATGATACGGTAAAAGTACATTATACAGGGAAATTAAAAAGCGGACAAGTCTTTGATAGTTCTTTAGAGCGTGAGCCTTTAGAGTTTACTTTAGGACAAGGGATGCTTATTCCTGGTTTTGAAAACGCTGTTATCGATATGAAAGTGAATGATAAAAAAACTGTTGATATTCCTGTAGCAGAAGCTTACGGTGATGTGAGAAAAGAATTATTCCATAGAGTTGATAAAGCTCAGTTACCAGCAGAGATTACTCCTGAAGTTGGTTTAGGTTTAGCGTCTAGAGATGAACAAGGTAATGAGCACCAATTTAGAATCGTTGAGGTGAATGAAGATCACGTTATTGTTGATGGAAACCATCCATTAGCAGGACAAGAATTAGTATTTGATTTAGAATTAGTTGAGATCAAATAAGTCTAGCGATTTAGAAACCAAAAAGCCCTGTGAAGTTCATTTCACAGGGCTTTTTATTTTAAAAAATGGATTAAGACTCGCATTTTAGGCGTTCAACTCAGGCATCACTAAAAACGGAATTACAGGATGATAGCCTATTTTCTGTATAACAGGTTCGTTTAAAATACTTTCTATAAGGCTGTGCTTATAGTTTACCATTGCTACAATATTAATATCAAATTCTTGGATGAACTCTTTAATAATAAGCTCTTTTGTTCCAAAGTTTGGTCGCCATTCTAAAGACGATGGATAGTCTTCTAAATTGGCTTTAAGCATGGATAAATTATAGTTTTGTTTTTCTGTTAAATGATCTTTTTCAGTAATATGAACCACTCTTATCTTAGCATCGTGCAATTTGGTAAGATGCATTAAAGGCAATAATTCGTCGCCATAAAAGTGATTGAAATCCGTTGGAAATGCAATTTGCTTTGGTTTTGCATAGGTGTAAGCATCAGGAACCACTAAAACAGGGCAAACTCTTATTTTATTGATAACATTGACGGTATTGCTACCAAAAATAAATTCTTTAGCACCAGTGGCCCCTTTTGTTCCCATTATGGCAAGACTAATAGGAAAGTCATTTAAGGCTTTTTCTATCGATCTAATTAAAGGCTGCGTACTGAATATCGTTTCAAACTCATGCTCAGTATTAGAACTTTTTCCTTGAGCTTTGTCCTTTAAGGCCGAAAGCTTTTCTTTAGTCTCTTCCTGTTGTATGTTTATAAAAGTAGACGTAATGTAGGTTCTAGAGCTAGGATTAGAAAAGGTCCAAGCATGTAAAAAGTAAAACGTACAAGCTTCATCAGCATACAATTTTAATGCATAGCTTATCGCGCTCCATGAATTGTCTGAAAAATCCGTTGGTAATAATATGTGGTGTCTCATAATTTTTAATAATGCCTTATAACAACAAAATTATAAGGTGATGTTCAATTTTGAAATGATTAATATCAGTTTTGAGGAATTACTAAAAATGGGATGTTAGGGTGAAATCCTATGGAATTAATAATAGGTTCTTTAATAAGGTTTTCTATAAAACTGTGTTGGTAACGAATCATTACTAGCATATTAATTTCAAGGGCTTTTGTAAACTCTTGAATGGCTTTGGCTTTTTTACCTTCTTGGGGTTGCCAGTGGAAGCTACATTCATAAGCCTCTAAGCTTAATTTTAACAGCGCCAAATGCTGCTTCTGGGTAGCGTTAAGATGATCTTCTGTATCTATATGAACAATCCTAATTACAGAATTGTATAAATCGGCTAAGTCTTTTAAGGCGTCTAACTCTTCTCCGTAGTTACGGTTGTAATCCGTTGGAAAAGCAATTTCTTTAGGCGCTACATAGCTAAATTCATTTGGGATCACTAAAAGGGGACAAGCTTTACTATGTTTTATGGCATTTACAGTATTGCTACCAAACATAAGTTCTTTGGCTAATGTGGCACCTTGTGTCCCCATCACAATTAAATCTATGGCCTCCTTTTCAACAAGCACATCAATGGCATTTTGCAAGATATTTGTGCTTAAGATAACTTCAAATTTATGATTGGGATTAGGGTATTCTTTTTCAACTTTAGCCTTTAATTCGGCCAAATCAGCTTTGGCATTTTCAGCAATCGCCTCAACCAACTTATTTGATATACTCGTCATAGACGATACTTTCATTTTTGAGGAATACAGAAAATGGAAGGTACAGACTTCATTCTTGTAAAGCTTCATAGCGTAGACGGCAGCACTCCAGGCGTTATCAGAAAAATCAGTTGGTAAAAGTATGTTTTTAGACATGATTGTTTAGTACTATTTAAAACGTGATAAAAGGTTAAAATGTTTATTTAATTGCAAAAAATAACTGCATATTTCGCTTAATATATGTTGAATTCTTTAATTACGCTATACTAAAAGCGATTTTGTTGCAATTGTAAAATTACAAATCCTATATATTTTAATTCATGATATATGTCAGTAAAAAATCATAAGGCTTTTAGAGGGCTTTTAAAGGCCGGTTTTAGGTGAAGCTTATACCCAATAACAAGTCTCTATATAGAGTTAAAAAAAATCTTTTTGAAAAGTAGATTTTACAGTTTAGGTTTTAAACAAGACCCTGATATTTGGTGCAGTTTATGCGTGTTTGCCAAAGAGAATCGCCCAGTTTTATTTTTGAAATAAGTGTCTTGGGGCGAATTTTAATAGAAGTGATTTAATACAAATACAAAAAGCCGCTGATAACAGCGGCTTTCTGATTTTAAGAATCAACCTTATACTAACAAGGACTAGTTTTAATGAGGAGATTCAGTAGGGTTAAATTTTTATTCTACAATTAAATGCTTTGGTAGATCTACTACATTTTCACAACATAATTGTTCCATAACTTGTTGAAATTCACGTTTCATTAAAGAAATGGTATGGTTTCCGCCTTCTTTTCCTAATGCTCCAACACCATACATAAAACTACGTCCCATGAATGTAAATTCTGCTCCATTTGCCATTGCTCTTGCAATATCTGGACCACCACGTAAACCAGAATCTACCATGATTTTTATCTCATCCTTATACTTTTTTGCCAAATGCGTCATGGGTACAATTGAAGATTGACCAGCATCTAACTGTCTCCCACCATGATTAGACACAATTAATCCATCGACACCTAAATTAATCGCTTTTTGAGCATCTATTTCATTTACAACGCCTTTTATAACTAATTTCCCTTTCCATTGATCTCTTATAGAAGCTATTCTGTCTTCATTTAATCGACCAGAAAACGTAGTATCCATAAATTCGCCTAATTTTTTTAAATTTAGTCCTTTAGGCATATATTTTTCCATGGTTTTAAAAGCAGGTTGTCCATGTATTAAAGTTTGAATAGCCCAATCTGGCTTTCTAAAAACTTCAATAATATTTTTTAGACTCATAGATGGTGGCATTGCTAAGCCATTTCTAACATCTCTAGGTCTGTAACCAAATGTTGGTACATCTGCTAGAATGACTAAAACATCAGTGCCTGCATGCGCCGCTCTATCTAATAAATCTCTTTTTACTTTTTCTTCAGCAGGATGATAGAGTTGAAACCAAGATTTTCCTTCGGTTAATTCTGCAACACGTTCAATACTAGAAGTGGTTACAGTACTTAATATAAAAGGAATGTTGTGATTAAAAGCTGATTTCGCCAAAATCTCTGGTGAATTTGGCCACATTAACCCCTGTAAACCAACTGGCGCAATTCCAAAAGGCGCATCGTAAGTATGCCCAAACAATTCTGTCTTTAAATTAGATTTATCAAATTTTGATAAATATTGTGGCATCAATTCAATTTTCTGTAGATCAGTTCGATTTTTATCTAAATTGATATCTTCATTACAGCCACCATCTAAGTATTCAAAAGCGAATTTTGGCATTTTAACCATTGCTCTTTTTCTTAAATCTGTTACTGAAGGATATTTGGGATTTATTTTTATTTCCATATTAAAATTTCTAAAGTTTTAATTACGCTTTCTTATTTATAAATCTTTAAAGTTCGATATCCATAAATTGCGATAAAGCAAAAACAAATAAAAGGCAAAATAAAAGAGAAATTAACTCCAGAAAAGGGGCCAATTTGCTCAGTATCTATCATTAGGCCTTGTAATATTGGCATTAAAGCCCCACCAACGATGGCCATAACCAAACCTGCGGCTCCAATAGCCGTATCATCTTCTCTTAAGCCATCTAAGGCAATTCCGTAAATGGTAGGGAACATTAAAGACATAAATGCTGAAGTTGCTACGAGTAAATAGAGTCCAACAATACCTTCAATTAAGATGACTCCAGACATGGTTCCCATAGCACAGAGTGCAAAAATCATAAGTAGTTTTCTAGAGTTGACATACTTCATCAAGAACGTACTAATAAATCTACTGCATAAAAAGATCGCCATTGCTATAATATTATAGTTTTGAGCCTCTGCTTTTGAAATCCCTAAATTACCTGCATATTGAATAATGAATGTCCAACACATAATCTGAGCTGCCACATAAAAAAGTTGGGCTAAAACCCCTTCTTTATATTTTCCATTTTTAAATAATCGTTTAAAAGAAGAAGCGGCACTCGTTGGGTTTTGACTCTGTGTTCTTTTAGGCATTTTAGTAACCGCTATGATAACTAACATGGCAATGACCACAAAGCCAAGAATAACGTAGGGGTTTCTAATAATTTCTAAATCGTGAGTTCTGATAACTGCTTTTTGCGCTTCATTTAAGGTGTTAAAAACAAGCTCGCCAGCGGCGTTTCGGATATCAGAATCAAGAGCAACAAGTATAAATTTTGAAGCCACAAACATGCCAAATAAAGAGCCAATAGGATTAAAGGCTTGTGCAAGGTTTAAGCGACGTGTTGCGGTGCGCTCGTCACCCATAGAGAGGATAAAAGGATTTGCAGTAGTTTCTAAAAATGCCAATCCGAAGGTTAAAATATAAAGTGAGCCTAAAAAGAATCCGAAGACTTCAAATTTTGCAGCCGGATAAAATAATAGGGCCCCAATGGCATAAAGGGTTAGCCCTAAAAGAATTCCTTTTTTATAACTATACTTTCTAACAAAAAGCGCTGCAGGTATTGCCATAGTGGCATAACCTCCATAAAAGGCTAATTGTACCAAAGCTGCTTTTGCAGTTGAAATCTCCATAACCGTTGCAAAGGCAGCGACCATAGGATTGGTAATATCATTAGCAAAGCCCCAAAGTGCGAATAACGAGGTAATGAGTATAAAAGGTAGTAAGACCTCTTTAGAGACTACGGGTACTTTAGTTGAATTATTCATTTAGTCTTATTTTTTTAGTTGCGAAGAAAAAAAGCACCATCCAAATTAATAGCTAAAATGGAATAGTGCTTTAGTTATTTAAGGTCAATATCTAGCGGTATTGCGCATAGATCACTTTAGTTTGTAGGTATTCTTCCATACCATGTTTTCCATCGGCACCACCAATTCCGGATTTTTTCCATCCGGCGTGGAATCCTTGAATAGCTTCAAAATGTTCTCTGTTGATGTAGGTTTCTCCGTATTGTAATTCTTCAGCAGCATGCATAACTTTATTAAAGTTCTCTGAGAAAATTGAAGAGGTTAAACCATATTCTGAATCATTTGCTAAGGCAATAGCTTCGTCTAAGGTGCTAAATTTCATTACTGGTAAAACAGGACCAAAAACTTCTTCTTGAATAATTTGCATGTCTTGTCTTACATTGGTTAATAATGTAGGTTGGTAAAAATAGCCTTTGTCAAACTGAGAAGATTTATTTCCTCCAACTAAAACTTCTGCACCTTCTTTTTTAGCAAATTCAACCATTTCAGCTACTTTATCTAATTGAGGTTTAGAAACCAATGCACTCATATCTGGATTGTTATCAGAAAAAGCATCTTCTACTTTTAAAGCCTTCATTTTAGCCGTTACCATGTCTAAGAATTGATCATGAATAGACTCTTCAACGTACACACGTTCTGCACAGTTACAAACTTGACCGCTATAAATAATTCTAGAACCTACTACGGCATTTACCGCTAATTCTAAGTTAGCATCAGCACATACAATAGCTGGGGCTTTACCACCTAATTCTAAAGATACTTTAGTGATGTTTTCTGAAGCGGCTTCCATAACTTTCTGACCAGCAAAAACACTACCTGTTAAACTGATAATACCTGTAATTGGGCTTTTAGATAAAGCGTTTCCAACAACGGGTCCAGTACCACAAACAACGTTTAAAACTCCGGCAGGTAATTCTATTTTCTGAATTAAATCTACCCACTCCATAATAGTGTTCGGTGCAATACAACTTGGTTTAATAACACAAGTATTTCCTGTAATTAAAGAACCAGCAACTTTTCTAGCCATTACAAAAAATGGGAAGTTCCAAGGTAAGATCCCTACAGCAACACCAATTGGTGCTTTGTGTAAAAAGATGTGTTCTTTTTTACGGTCACTTTGTATAATTTCACCTTCTATACGTCTTGCAAAACCGGCATAGTAATCAAAATAATCGGCCGTAACATCAATTTCTACTTGTGCAAGTCCAATGACTTTAGCTTGTTCTGACGCTAACGTTTCGGCTAAAAACACACGGTTTTCACGAATAACAGTCGCCATTTTGTGTAAATAATTAGCACGTTCAATAGCTGTTAGAGATTTCCAAGCATGTTGTGATTCTTTTGCGGCATCTAATGCATTATTAGCATCTTCAATTGAACCTTGTGGGATCTCAGATAATACTTCTTCTGTACATGGGTTAAGTACTTTTGTTACTTCGGAAGAAGTAGACTTTACAAACTTTCCGTTTATAAATTGATTAAATTCTTTCATGAGTGTTTACGTTTAGTTTATATTGTGATATATCTAATAAATTCAAGGTTTTTGTTGTAATTAAACAAAGTGTTGAATTTTTATTTATAAATATGGTCAACAAACATATACGTCAATGTGGATTTTGTATTTATCCATATTAATCAATAATATGTATAATTTAAACATAGAAGAATTCTGTGTTTAAGTTTTAAGCTGTTTTTAGCTCAGAAAAAACGGTACATTGTTGTAAATATTTTTTGACGCACAACCAAGAAATCTTGGTCACTACAAAGAATCATATATTAGGATAGAGTACGTTTCTCAAATCCGTCAATTGCTTGCTCAAAATCTGCATAAGATCCAAAATACGGTGTATAGAGTGTCTCAGGGCAGGTAAAGAAGAAAAAAAGGCTTAGGTATATTTCCCCGATTTGTAGGAGGCAGGTGTTAAACCAGTCACCGATTTAAAAACACGAGAAAAGTGATAGCGGTCAGAGAAGCCTAAATTAAAAGCAACATTTTCTATGGACTTATTGGTGTGTTCAAATAACTCGCAAGACTTTGCAATTTTTCTATTTTGAACAAACTGATGTAAGGTGACATTCATTTCCTCTTTAAATAATCGTGCAAATGAATTTGGCGCCATATTTACAAGCGAGGACATTTTAGAATTACTTAATTTTTTATCGAGATTAACTTCAATATAACGAATCACCTTTAAAACGCGTTCGTCTATATTTATAGTCTTCCATAATTCAGGACCTATATTAGTAAGGGCTTCTTTAATAAAAGCCTGTAGTTTTAAATTGAAAGTAAGTTTGAAATCTTTGTTTTCTACCTTTAAGCGGTTGGTTAAATAATGTAAACGATCCTTTAGGTAATCGGTTAATTCTATTTTTAAGATTCCGGGAAAAACACTATCAAAAGGGACCCCTAAATTAAAATGCGCAAAGAAATGAATGAGAAACATATTCTCTAAATCGGCTTCGTTATGTTGGGTATTAACTTGTTTTCCAGAAACACGAATGCCTTCATTATAAATGTGGTTTTTTGTGTAACGAGAAGAAAACGATGTAAAAGGGGGGATAATATAGATGTAATCAGGATCCATGTCTATCACCGAATCTTGATGTATTAATTGTCCGCCGGTGTTTTTATTCCAATACAACCTCCAAAACGGAAAAACCATTTCATGGCAATCCCACAAATCGAGTAACCAATATCGGCAACATAACATCTTTAGTTTTAGGTCAATAAAATTCTGATGATTGGCAGAAGGGTCTCCTAATTCTATTTGTTTTACAAACTTCATAAACTACTAATGTTTGAATTAGATACAAAAATACAGATTTTGAATATCTAATAAGCTAGGTTCTGTCGTTAATTTTGTTTCAACAATTTTATTTAAAGCAATAGGAAGCATCTCTAACTATAAACATAATAAAAAAGTTAAGATCCATAGAGGTGCCCCATTTGAGTACTAATAAATAATAAACACAAACAAATGAAAACGATAAAACTCCCCGTACAGGTAGAAGCAGAATTAAATAAAGTATCTGAGGTGGCTGGTTATTTATGGCAACGTGAATGGGCAGAACGTAATGCAGGTAATATTTCAATGAACTTAACCTCTTACTTTAAAAAAGAAGAAGTTCAAGGTATTGGAACAGAGGTGCCATTTGAATTTCCAAAAGGTGCTGCTGGGTTTGTAATCTACATTACAGGAACAGGTTGTTATTTAAGAGATTTAGTTGATAAGCTTGAAGAAGCTTCATGTATTTTATACATCAATGAAGATGCTACAGCTTATTCTATTATTTGGGGAGGTAAGCGTGAAAACTTCGGACCAACCTGTGAGTTAATTTCTCATGCAAGTATCCATTTATTTAACTCTATTCATCATCCAGAAAATTTAGCGGTTGTACATACACATCCACTTGAATTAATCTGTATGAGTCATCACGAGTTGTTTGATAATGAAGAGGAATTAAACAGACAAATCTGGATGATGTGTCCTGAGGTTAAAGTATTTGTTCCTAAAGGAATTCACTGTACGCCATACGCTTTATCGAGTACGGCTGCTTTAGCAGAAGTTACGATGGAAGCTTTTAAAACAAGAAATGTTTCCTTGTGGGAAAAGCATGGGGCAACCGCCACAGCTCCAGATGTAATGCAGGCGTGGGACTTTTTAGATGTTGCTAATAAAGGTGCTAAAATGTTAATGATGTGTTGGGCTGCAGGGTTTAAACCAGCAGGACTTTCAAATGATCAGTTAACAGAATTAGAGCAATTTACATAATAGAAAAAATAGAAAAAATAGAATAAATAGAATAAATAGAATAAATCATGAGTAGATTAATAGGTAGATTACCAAAAGTAGGCATTCGCCCGGTGATTGATGGACGTGAATTAGGGGTAAGAGAGTCATTAGAAGTTCAAACGATGGACATGGCTAAAGCAGCCGCAAAATTAATACAAGATAATTTACGTTTCCCTAGTGGTGAAACGGTGGAGGTTGTCATTGCAGATACTACTATTGGTGGAGTTGCAGATGCAGCAGCATGTGCCGATAAATTTCAAAGAGAAGGTGTAGAAGTATCATTGACAGTAACGCCATGTTGGTGTTATGGAACTGAAGTTATGGATACCAATCCTTTAACGCCTAAAGCGGTATGGGGTTTTAACGGAACAGAACGCCCAGGAGCTGTGTATTTAGCAGCAGCATTGGCAGGTTATTCTCAAAAAGGATTACCAGCTTTTGGAATTTATGGTAAAGAAGTACAAGATGAAGGTGATCAAACCATTCCTCAAGATGTTTCAGAAAAAATATTACGTTTTACAAAAGGCGCTTTAGCAGTGGCTCAAATGAAAGGTAAATCGTATTTATCTATAGGATACAGTTCTATGGGTATTGCAGGTTCTATGGTAGATGTCAACTTTTTACAAGATTACTTAGGTGTAAGAGCGGAGTTTGTAGAGTCTGTAGAGCTTTTAAGACGTATGGATGAAGGTATTTACGATCATGACGAATATGAAAAAGCATTAGCTTGGACCAAAGAAAACTGTAAAGAAGGAAAAGATTATAACAGTCCTGAAGCTCAAAAATCAGCAGAAGTAAAAGATGCTGAATGGGAAAAAGTCGTGAAAATGACTTTAATCTGTAAAGATTTAATGAACGGAAACCCTAAGTTAAAAGCCATGGGCTTCGGTGAAGAATCTAAAGGTAGAAATGCCATTATGGGAGGTTTCCAAGGGCAACGTCAGTGGACCGATTACCAACCAAATGCCGATTTTACAGAGTCTATTTTAAACTCGTCTTTTGATTGGAATGGAATCCGTCAAGCTTACACGTTTGCAACAGAAAACGATTGTTTAAACGCTATTTCTATGTTGTTTGGACATTTATTAACCAATAAAGCACAATTATTCTCAGATGTACGTACGTACTGGAGTCCAGAATCTGTAGAGCGCGTAACAGGTAAGAAATTAACAGGAATTGCTAAAGACGGAATTATTCACCTTATCAATTCTGGTTCTACAACTTTAGATGCTACAGCGCAACAAACCGATGCTGAAGGTAACCCAACCATGAAACCATTCTGGGATATTACAGAAGAAGAAGTTCAGAGATGTTTAGATAACACCAAATGGCCAGCTGCAATTGCTGAATACTTTAGAGGTGGTGGATTCTCTTCACAGTTTAAGACGAGAGGAGAATTACCAATGACCATGTGTAGATTAAACTTGGTGAAAGGTATCGGACCTGTACTTCAAATTGTTGAAGGATGGAGTGTAGAGTTACCTGAAGATGTACATGAAGTCTTAGACGAAAGAACTAACCCAACATGGCCAACAACTTGGTTTGTACCTAGAGTTACAGGAACAGGTTGTTTTAAAGATGTGTACACGGTGATGGCTAAATGGGGTGCAAATCATGGCGCCATTTCTCACGGACATATTGGTGCCGATTTAATTTCTTTAGCAGCGATGTTACGTATTCCTGTGAATATGCATAACGTTAGCGAAGATGATGTATTTAGACCAAGTGCATGGTCTGCTTTTGGCGAAAGTTTAGAAGGTGCAGATTATAGAGCTTGTGAAAATTATGGTCCGTTATACGGATTTAAAAACTAATTAGAATAACTATAAAAGGGTGATTGGCTTTTAAGGCAATTCACCCCTTTTTTTAATTTTTGAACTGTGATGGTGAATGTAATTGCTGTAATTGATATAGGAAAAACAAATAAGAAAATACTCTTGTTTAATGAAGCGTTTGAAGTGGTCTATAGAAATGCAACACGTTTTGATGAGGTTGAAGATGAAGATGGCGATCCTTGTGATGACATCGCGTCTATTGAAAACTGGATTCAAAATGAAATAAAACGAATTCAAGCAGAAGGCACGTATAGGATAAAGGCTATTAACTTTTCTACACATGGTGCTAGCCTAGTTTATCTTGATAAAAACGGCGACAGAATTACACCTTTATACAATTACTTAAAGCCTTTAGATTTAGATGACTATCATGAGTTTTATGATGGTTATGGAGGTCAAGAAGAATTTGCGAGGAAAACAGCTTCTCCAGCTTATGGAATGCTAAACACCGGACTTCAAATTTTAAAATTACAAAAAGAAAAACCAGAATTTTGGAATCAAGTCCATACAATTCTACATTACCCTCAATACCTAAGTTACCTGTTTACCAAAAAGGTTACAGCAGATTTTACCTCTGTTGGAGCTCATACAGCGACTTGGGATTTTGATACCATGCAGTACCATAAATGGGTTTCAGATTATAAGTTAAATTTACCTACACCACAAAACGGTAAAGACGCTATAGTTACTCATTTTAACGGTCAAGATATAGTAGTTGGGACAGGGTTACACGATAGTTCGTCTTCTATTCTTCCTATATTAGAAACCGAAAAAGAAAAAGAATTTATTCTCTTATCAACGGGGACCTGGATTATTGCCATGAATCCCTTTAGTAAAGAGACCTTAACACACCACCAGTTAAAAAATAACTGCTTGTGTTTTATGACCCCTCAAAAACAGCAAATCAAATCTTCGATGCAGTTTTTAGGGAAAATCCACGAAGTGTATTTAAAAGCTTTAAGTACGTATTTTAAAGTGGATATTGATACCCATTTAGACTTAGAGTTAAATGAAACATTATGTCAAGAATTAGTTAATACTAACGCTCGTGTGTTTTTATCTGAAGGGATTGATAGTGATTTTGAAGCCCATCCTTATCTCTTAACCAATTACAAGACTTATGAAGCTGCTTATTACCAATTGGTTTTTGAAATAAGTAAAAAAGTAATTCAAGGGATAGATTTAATTTTAGATGAAAATTCAGCGATTAAAGACATTTATATTTCGGGTGGTTTTAATAAAAATCTGATTTTTATAAGCTTTTTAAAATTATTGAAAACAGATATTGAAATCCATATTTCCGATTGTAAAAACGAAAGTGCTTTAGGTGCCGCATTAATGATGAAGTCTTATTTTTGAAGCTATTGAAGAGGTTTTAAAGCCTTTGAATAAGAATTATTAAGGTAAACATCACACTGGAAATTGAGCCCATAGTTGTGCGTAACTTTAGTGCAATCTACTGTATTTTATAGTCAGGGATACTTCCGGAATTTAAGATTTATTATCATTTTAAACCCCGAATACGACTAATCTTGTAACGAGGAAAGTTGGACTAAGGTGAAAAAATTACGAGAATTTATTAGACAATAAATTAAAATACTTATATTCTTGTGCCAAACTAAATAAACATGCGTAGAATTATATGCTTTCTTGGTGTTCTTGTAACACTTTGCATTCAACAAGCTTATTCTCAAAACTTCGAAAGAATCTCTAACAAAGAAGGGTTTAATCAAAATACCGTTAATGCCATAGAACAAGATAAATATGGGTTTTTATGGTATGCAACGCCTAACGGATTAATTCGTTACGACGGCTATGAGTTCAAAACTTTTAGTGCAAATCCTGAAGATGAATATGCGCTTGCCAGTAATTATATCACCTATTTATTTAATGATAAAAATGGGGTACTTTGGATTGGGACTAAAATTGGACTGCACGTTTATGTGCCGTGGTTAGAACGTTTTTTTACTGTGCCTTTAAAGGCTAATATTGATGTTAATAAAATTGCCTCTAGAGGCGATGGCTATGTCTGGGTAACTTCACCAAATAGATTAATCCGTTGTCAATTAAAAGATGTGAATAACGGCACCTTTGAAGTGGTTGAAAACATTTTGGATTTAAAAGGCCAGTCCACCTCAATAAACACCTTTGCTTTTGGTTCTAATGCCGCTATTATTTTAGGGACCAATCAAGGTTTAAAAAAAGTAAAATATCAAGCTGAAGGGCCATCCGTAAAGTTGTTAATTCAGACTTTTGATGAGTTTGAATTTTTCAAAACCAAAGAAATTACTGAAATTATAAAGACGGATAATATCTTTTGGGTCGGTACCACAGAAGGCTTATTCAGTTCTAATCTAGATGCCAATACAGATTATTTAATTAAGAAAATAAAGGTGCCTCATAATGGTTCTACCATTTTTGTAAACAGTCTGTTTAAAGATCATAATAACGTTATTTGGATAGGCACCACAACGCAAGGGCTGTTCAAATTTAATCCTATTCTAAATTCCTTTAAACATTATAATCACAACGCTAAAAACAAAAATAGTATTAGTAGTCATCAGGTGAATGCCGTTTACCAAGATAGTTTTAATGTCCTTTGGGTCGGTACCGCTCAAGGGGGGATTAACAAATTAGATTTGTACCAAAAGCCATTCCATTCCTATTCTAATAATCCTTATGATCCGTTTTCTATAGGCGATAACTTAATCACTTCAATATTAGAAGATAATACAGGTGAGGTTTGGGTTTCTGGTTATAATAAGAAGCTGTTTAGAAGTACCGAAGTTATCAATGAAAACAGTGTTGATAAAATTAAGTTTGAATCTTTAGAGGCAGAATTACCGATTGATGCAAACGATTTTATCCGTTGTATTTATCAAGACCAAAGAAATTACATTTGGTTTGGTACAGATAAAAAGGTTATAGTTTATAACCCTCAAAAAAAAGCATTTAAAACCTTACAGTTAGTATCTTCCGGCGGAAAGTCTTCCGTATTTCTTTTTAGAGAAATAGCCCAAATAAATGATACGGATTTTGTTTTAGCGGGAAATAGAATTCTTGTGATCGAAAACCCTTGGGAGACAATAGATAACGCTGTCGAACCGAAAATTAGGTATAAAATTAAGTTAAAAATTGAAGCCAATAGAATTCAAAGTTTTCTTCGAGATGATGAGGGACAATTGTGGTTTGGAAGCGATAATGGCTTATTACAATGTACATATACTGATGGCGAGCTTAAAATTTTGCACACTTACCACAGTGGTAAAACGGGCAGTAGCCAGTTAAGTAATAACAGTGTGTTTTCGCTTTATGAAGATCAAAAACACAATATATGGATAGGAACGTTTGGGGGTGGCTTAAACAAATTAACCTTAGATGATAACAATAACCCCTTAAAGATGGTTTATTTCAGGAAAAACGACCTCTTACCAGATGATGTTATTTATGGGATTTTGCCTCAAAAAGACAGCGATAATTTGTGGATCAGTACCGATATGGGCTTAGTGCGCTTTAATACGGATACTAATAAGGTAAATGTTTTTGATGTTAGTGATGGTTTACTTCAAAATAACTTTAGGCAATCGGCATATAATTTAGGCAATTCTAACTATATGTATTTTGGAGGATTAAATGGTTTAACGATTTTTAATCCTGATAAAATTGCTCTAAATAAGCAGTTGCCAAGGGTATTAATTACCTCTTTGTTAATCAATAATAAACCCGTAGAAATCGGTGAGAAATTCAATGATATTACGGTACTTGAAAAAGCCATTTCTGAGACGGATACTATCACTATTTCAAAAAGTCAACGTATTATTTCGTTTAATTTGGTTGCTGAACATACTTCAGCACCAGCGAAAAATAAAATAGCCTATAAGCTAGAAGGTTTTAATAAGGATTGGGTAGAAACTGATGAAGGAAAATCTACAGTCACCTATACGAATCTTGCAGATGGGATATATACTCTAAAAGTTAAATCGGCTAACGGAGATGGCATTTGGAGTGATTCATCTAAGACACTAACCTTAGTGGTATTACCGCTTTGGTACCAAACATGGTGGAGTTATACCTTGTTAGTTATTATCTTTTTAGGAATTGGTGTGGGTATTGTATTTTATTTTGTTCAGCATGAAAAATTAAAACAAAAATTAATTTATGAACAATTAGATAAAGATCGGGTAGAAGTTATTAACCAGGGTAAATTTAAATATTTCACTAATTTATCTCATGAGTTTAGAACTCCTCTAACCTTAATTTCTGGACCCTTAGATCGAGTTATTCAAAATAATGTTTCTCCAGAAAGTGAACGCTATTTAGCCATTATTAAGCGTAATACCCACCGACTTTTAAGTTTAATAGATCAGTTAATAACGTTTAGACAAGCCGAACAAGGCTATCTTAATCTTAACTATACTAAATCTACCTTAGGTGATTTTTTATATCCTACTACAGAGGCTTTTGAAAATTATGCTTTAGAAAAAAACATCAACTTCTATTACAAGATCAGTTCGCCTAATGAAGAGATCGTCATTGATGTAGAAAAGTTAGAACGTATAATTTTTAATCTACTGTCTAACGCCTTTAAAAATACACCAGTGCAGGGAACCATAAGTATAGATGCGTCTATCGTGTTTGAAGAAGGGGTGAAAAACATTAAGATAGATGTTATAGATACGGGGAAAGGTATCCCTAAAGAAAGTCTAAATACTATTTTTGAACGTTTCTACCAATTAGGAAATCAAGATGGTAATGTCAGTGGTGGTGGTATTGGATTATCGTTCTGTAAATCTTTAGTAGAACTGTTTAATGGACGTATTTCAGTGAAAAGTAAACCAAATAAGGAGACCCGATTTACAGTAGTTATACCATCTTCTACGATAGAAGACATTCATATGGAAGACCAAGAAACCAAAAAATCTTTTATAAAGAATTGGGTGCCTTTACAGTCTAATAACGTTATAGAAATAAATAAAAGTACAACCGAGAAAAAACAGCATAATATTTTAGTGGTTGAAAATGAATTGGATATTCAAGATTTTCTTAATAGCGCTTTGTCTGATACGTATAATGTTACTATCGCTAATAATGGATTGGAAGCTTTAGAAGCGATAAAAAATAAAGAATTTAGTACTGTTATTAGTGATGTTATGATGCCAGAAATGGATGGTTTTGAATTGTGTAAACGTATCAAGGCTAATCCTGAAACCTGTCAGCTTCCAGTCTTGCTGCTAACAGCATTAGGTGATAATGTAGATCTTATTAGAGGTTTAGAGTTTGGGGCCGATGAATATATCAGTAAACCGTTTTCATTAAAACATTTAGAGCTGCGATTACAGAAACTCATTGAAAACAATGTTAAAATTAAAGCGCATTTTTCTAAAAATAGTTTACCACCAAAGAATAAGAAGGAATTAGGGTTCTCTAAACGTGATATTGAGTTTTTAGAAAATATAACGGAAATTATAGAACAAAACTTATCAAATTCTAATTTTGGGGTTGAAGAACTTTCTAAAGAAGCGGGCTTAAGTTCGTCTCATTTCTACAGAAAATTAAAACAACTTACCGGCCAGGTTCCAAATGCTTACTTGCGTAACTTTAGATTGCAAAGGGCGGCAGAATTATTAGATAGTAACAGTGGATTTAATGTGGCAGAAGTGATGTATCAAATCGGTATTGAATCTAACTCTTACTTTTCTACCTCATTTAAGAAATTACATGGTGTCTCGCCTTCAGAGTACTCTAAACGCCAAAAATGATAGGTTTTAGCAAGGAAATGGTGAATTATAGAACAGCGAATATCACCAAGTTATTTAAGTTTGTTCTGAACAAATTATTAATTAATATTAAACCAATTTA
Source organism: Winogradskyella arenosi (assembly GCF_003337305.1). Lineage (GTDB taxonomy): Bacteria > Bacteroidota > Bacteroidia > Flavobacteriales > Flavobacteriaceae > Winogradskyella > Winogradskyella arenosi. Next base: position 136,478 of record NZ_QPJO01000002.1, read on the forward strand.
TCAAGATGAAAAAAACAATATTATTACTCGTATTTAGCATTGCACTTTCAAGTTCTTTATTTGCGCAACAAGATGTAGATAAAAAAGTAGAAGCTTATATTACAAGAGTAGAAAGTAAAATAACACTTACGAGTGAAGAAAAAGCAACGTTAATATCTTTAAATACGGAGCATGCTAAAGCAGGCTTAGAAATTAATGATACGTATGAAAAAGGTTCTGAAGAGCTTAAAGCAAAGCGAAAAGAGAACAATAAGCGCTATGGAAAAGCGTTAAAAGAAGCCTTTGGAAAAGAGCGTGCTAAGGAAATAAAAATGGCCGCTAAAAAGAATAAAAAAGGTAAAAAGAAGAAAAAGAAAAACTAAGCGTTTTTTCTTAATCTAAACAACAGACCGCTATACGTCTATTCTTTTAGGACGTCTTATAAAAGTTTGTTTTAGGTTAAGGTCTTTAAACTATGAAGTCCATTAAAGGTGTTTTACGATACTTTTAATGGACTTTATCTTTGTATTAATTTAAGCCTTTTAGTGCAGGTTACTTTATGCTCTTAAATCTTGTTTTAATAAGAATTAAATAGAATGTGTCCTTTCTATAACTGCAGTAGGGCTTCTTAAGTACGGATAAAGCATCAAAGAAGAAAAAGAAGAAGAAAAATTAAATTCTATATTTTTTAAGAAATAAATGATCGTTTAACACTGCGACAAATTTGTCTTATTTTAATGTTAAGTTCGCTTAAGCTAAATATCTCATTAGTATTATATCCTCTAAAAGTATTTAATAAATACACACAGAGGACATGATTTTTTTATAATTTGTATCTCGTTAAGCATCAATATAAATGATTACTGAGCATAAAAATTTAATCACCTCAATAGCATGACATGTATACATTTAAACCCTATTTAATTCTAATTGTTTTAAGTTTCGCTCTGCAAGCGCAAGAAAAATCATTAAATATTGAAGGCCTTGTTTTAGATGATAACAATTTAAGTATACCGTATGCTGCTGTGAGTATTACGTCCAAATACCTTGGAACCTCAACTAATGAAGATGGTCATTTTTACCTAGAATTATCTAAGAACAACCGCTTAGATACGCTAGAAGTTTCTAGTATCGGTTTTGTGACGTATAAAATAGTAGTCAAAGATTTTATGGCTTTAAAGGAAAAAGTGATTATACTAAATGAGGATGTGGTGTCTCTTGATGAAGTTAATATCATGAATCCTAAGCAATATGTTAATCTCGCTTTTAAAAATTTAAAGGATAATACCGTAAGTACCGTACATGAGTTAAAGATTCTGAATCGGTTTTTTGCTGTAGAAGATGACATCGCTAAGTTTTATGTAGAACATTATGTAAAAGTTAAAGACGTAGGTCCTAGAGGTGGCAAAGAAGTCCGGAAATTAGGTGTTGAAGAAGGTCGGCAATCCGTAGATTTTAGAAGTTATAAAAATGCCAATATTGGCAGAATTTATCCCATAAATTTTATGACTAAAATAGATCCGCTTCGAAGAGGGATAAACATAAATGATTATGACTGGTCTAAAATAGGCGATACCTCATATGATGGAGAAGCTATTGTAATTATTCGTGGTAAAATAAACAACAGAAAAAGACAACCTTATTTAGATCCTATTTTATTTATTGGCATTGATAGTTATAAGGTATATAAAACCACTAATGCGTCTAATACAGTGGTGTATATTTATAAAAAAAATGACGATGGAAAACTGTATTTAAGTTATCATAATCATTATACCAGACGCTTTATGGATCTAACCGAAGAACATCAAAAAATTCTTAAAACGACAAAGCAACAAATTAAATTGTCTAAACGGAATGAGGTTGTAGTGTTAGGTATAGAAACAGATAAGAAAAAGATAGATGTGGGCTTTACCGATGTGTATAGAATGAAGATGGAAGAAATTAAGGTAAAATATAATGCCGAGTTCTGGGAAAACTTTAATCTGCCACCGCCAACTGAATATTATAAAAAAAGCATTAAAGAATTAGAAGTTAGTTATGGTATTGATATCCAAACGCAGTTTGAGTATGCTAACAAAGATAATTGATCCGTTGTTATAGCCGTAACGCTTAAACTATGGAGACAAAAAAAATCTCAGATTTAAATGTAATCTGAGATTTTTTTATGTTTAATTATTCTGGAAGGTTTATAATTAAGTCTATCTAATTCGCTCAATAGTAAAATGTGTTTTACCTCCATAAGCATCTAGAACTACTCCAGTTTGGTAGTTCTGAACAAAAACCGCTATGGTTTCTCCGACATTAACTTTAGCGATGCAAGAAATTTGTCGTGCCACAGGACTAGCGTTTGTTCCATTATAATAATGATTCTGCGTGTATTCTTGATAAATTGTACCATTGATATACACCGCAATACCATAATATTGCGTGTTTGCTTGTGATGCCGTAGTATGAAAACTAGCATTAATTCTATAAACACCAGTATTTGCTGCAACAAATTGGTTGTTTGCCGTATCAAATTCCAAAGAATTAGTAGCGTTAAGCATTACCGTATTAAAATTAATTTTTTCCCAACCAGCCGTTCCGAGAGTTTGATTCGCACTCATTGTGGCTCTTATAATTGGAAAGGTAGAAATATCTGGGGTTTGATCTTCAAAAGTTAATTGTCCTGCACCATCAGTCACTAATATTTGATCTGCGGTGCCATCTACTGTTGGAAATGCAAATCCCGTTCCACTAGGATCCGCTACTTGTAATTCACCATTAACTCTTAGTATATCGTTATCAAACTCTCCATAAATTAGAGGTATAGGTCCGTTGTTATTTGAAATGACTAGGGAATGATTAACCGTATAGAAATTGGTATGCAAACCTGCATTATCACCAATAAAGACGTTATTACTTCCTGTAGCATAACGCCCAGTGTTTTTACCGATAAACACATTTTTTGAGCCTCCTGTTAAAGAAGAACCAGAATTAAAACCAATAAGGACATTGTCTGCTCCTGTAGTATTACCGCTTCCTGCGTTTGTCCCTATAGCTACATTAGAAGTTCCAGATGTGCTGCTAAATAAGGTGTTGTTTCCAAACGCCACATTATTATTTGCCGTGTTAGATCTAAGGGCTCCATAACCAAAAGCCGTATTATTGTTTCCAGAAACATTAGAATATAGGGCTTCATAGCCAACACTTGTATTTTGTTCACCATCGTTATTAAGAAATGAAGCACGATACCCAACAGCGGTATTTTCGCCAACGGTATTGTTTGTTAAAGCTTCTGTACCAATCGCTGTACTATAAGCTCCAGTAGTATTTAAGCGTAAGGCCAAGTGCCCAATAGCAACACTACCGTCACCAGTAGTATTGGTAAACAAGGCACCATTTCCAAGGGCTGTATTTGTAGCTCCGGTATTGTTACGTAAAGCATCAGAACCCATGGCGGTATTATGATTAGAGCTCGTATTCGCTTCTAAGGCCCGTTTTCCAAATGCCGAATTTCCTGCTCCTGTTGTGTTCTTTTCTAATGCCACATAACCAAAAGCAGAGTTGTTACTTCCCGTACTAAATTTTAAGGTGGCATAGCCTAAAGCGGTATTATGATTCCCATCAGTATTTAATTGTAAGGCATTATAGCCAATACCAATATTGTTATTATCAGTGGCATCATCATTAGCACCTGCGTTTTCGCCAATAAAGATAGAAGACCCATTTTCAGAACCATCGTCATCTGATTTAGCATCAGAAAGATCATTTAATTTTTCAATATTAGAAAACCTAACCCATTCCGTAATTCCGTTATTCCAATAATAAAATCCTCTAGTGGAGGTTCCTATCGTGGTGGTAAGGTAAACTAGCATTCCATTTTGATCTGAGGTCGGGTTAGTAGTCGGAAAAGTATCTATTCTTGGGATTAAAAGTCCGTCATCAAAAGATGGAGAGGCTTGGTTAGAAGCACTAATATCTAAGGACGCTTTAGGATTGGTATTGCCTATGGCAACCTGTGCAAATGTGAATGAACTTACAAATAGAGAAAGGAATAAAATAACCGTTTTAAGATTTATTGAGCTTTCTAGATGGACATCGGTTTTCATACTTTAGAGGGATTTTAATTTTAAAATATTACGCATTTACCCTATTTAGGGCCAATCAGATTTTCTAGTTATAAACCATCATTTTAAGGGGGTGCTGCAAAGCTAAATCTTCAGGTTTGTTGTTGTAGGTTAGAACCGCTTGTGTTTTATGGTTCAGGGAGATGGGGTTATAAAGGTAGATTATTTAAGGTACTAATTCATTCTCTAATCCATCAGGTTTTTACTGTAATCTGTCAATTTATATGGTTGTAAAGCTTATGGTATTCAGATTTTTATGTTTTTTTTTGAAAGCAAGACGTTTCGTAGCAGTCGTTATGGATTAAAATAGGTTTAAAAGGCAGGTTTAAATAGAATTGATAGATTAAAGCAAAATTTGAAGCCATTTGAGACAGAGGATAAGGCTATAGTTTTGTTATTTCGCTAAGAACTTAATCAGGTTTTAATACAACTTAAAATAAATTAATATCCTAGCAATGACGTATTCTAATTCTATAGTTTATTTTCTCATCGGAATGTTGTGTCTGAGTTGTCATACACAGCATTCGAAAGTGTCAAATTTAGCAACAGCAACAGAGCGTCCAACACCTAATGTATTGTTGTTACTTACGGATGATTTGGGATGGCAAGATGTAAAAGCTTATGATATTGATGCGCCTTCGCCTTACGAAACGCCAAATATTGATGCTTTAGCAAAAAAGGGTGTTCAGTTTTGGCAAGCCTATTCTCCAGCACCAACTTGTGCACCTAGCCGTTGTGCTATTATGAGTGGTACACATCCTGCAAGAGCGCAGAAAACTCATGTTGTTGGTGGTGCACCTCCTACAGTACATTCAAACAAAAATTCACAGCGCATAATGGATCCTTGGTATAGTGGACGTATGCCTGCCAATGAAATGACTTTGGCTCGCGTATTACAACAAAATGGTTATACCACCGGACATGCCGGAAAATGGCATATGGCTATCAATCACTTCGCATATCCGCAACCAGAAGATCAAGGTTTTGATGTTACCACAGCCAACCGTGGGGCAACAAGTCCGCAAGTTCCTCACCGTCTTACCGATTTTGCCACTGCAGATGCCAATGATCCTTATCAATTAGATGAGGAAGGCTTTCCGTTTCATCAAAATAACGAAGACGCTTTAAACTTCTTAAAAACACATAAAGCGGAGCCTTTCTTTTTGTATTATGCCACATTTTTAGTGCATGCACCAATTCATACACGAAGTAAAGCACTGTTAGAAAAATACTGCGAAAAGTTAGGACTTCCTTATCCTACAGATCCGGAGCATTGGGACGTAAAAGGACAAAACAACCCGTATTACGCTGCTATGGTAGAAATGTTAGACCATTATGTTGGTGAGGTTTTTGACTATTTAGAAACCACAGACGATCCCCGTTGGCCAGGGCATAAGTTAGTTGAAAACACCTATATTATTTTCACTTCAGATAATGGAGGCATGGAAAAAGCCCATGGTGATATTGTGACCGATAATTATCCTTTAGATAAAGGAAAAATAAACGCCAAAGAAGGTGGTGTGCGCGTACCGTTATTTATTTCAGGACCAGGAATTAAAAAAGGCATTACATCTGATGTGGTTGTTAATGGTTTGGATTTTTACCCAACAATTCTATCGTTATTAGGTATCGATAGGCCTGAGGAGAAGCATTTAGATGGTGCTGATTTGTCTACATTGTTATTAAATGATCCTACCGATTCTAAATTAGTCTTAAATGAAAAAGGGGAGGAGCGCACAAGCATGATGTGGCATTTTCCACATGCCGCGTCGCAAAGTACGCTACGCGTTGGTGATTTTAAACTGATTAGAAATTACGATTTTAAGAACAACGCCACAACCCCAGAATTTGAATTGTATCAATTATACGATACTCAGAACGGTACTGCTAAACGTATCGATATAGAGGAAGCTCATAATCTTGCCCAGTCAGAACTTCATAAGGTTCAAGAGATGAACACGCAATTGACCAACATTTTAACAGAAATGAATGCCAGCTACCCGTTTTATAATCCTTTTTATAAAGGAAAGATGGAATTTAAGGAAAATGTACCCACCGTATTAGGGGTTACCAAAGCAGATCAACAGGTAACATTTACTTATAAAGAAAATGGCGCTAAGGTAATTAAGGCCAATTTAATTTATACCACCAACGGAGGACACCGTTACGAAGAGTGGTTTAAAACCGATGCGCAATTAAATGCAAATGGTACCGTAACAGCGCTATTGCCAAACGGAACAACACACTATATTCTCAATCTCATTGACGAGCATAATTTCTTAGTGAGTTACCCAGAAATACCACCGACAAGATCCATTAAATCTGCAAAAAAGAAATATTCTAACTATGCTTTGAGTGGACTGAAATAGCTGATGCTTTATCGAAATTGAATTTTTAATAGGATCTAAATTAAATAGTTAAACTCTGTTTAATAGGGGGGCGATATGTTTTACAAGAAATTAGTATGTTTTTGATGGATTTGAGCAAAGGATTTTAATAGGATAGCTTTAACTTTGGGTGAACTAAATTTTAAACGATAAACTATGAAAAAACAATTACTTTTTACTTTAGCCTTTTTTGGAGCGCTTACTTTCGCTTCAGGACAAACTGAGATTTTATTTGATGAAGCAGGAACAGATATCCAATCTTTTACGGTAGGACAACAAAATGGAGATGATCTTGATGAAGGTATTCTTGCTGTCTCCGGAACAGGAGTAGCAGTGCCTAACAATAGTTTTATGGGGATAAGATCAGATACCCCTACTGATGATGGTGCCACAGGGACATGGACTTTTACAATCTCTACAGCGTCTACTACACCAATAAATACAACCTTATTTTTAGATATGGCAAAACGTCCAGGGTGTAGTGTTAGTGGAACGGTTTCTGTTTCAGGTTATACAAACATGTCGTACGCTTTTGCTACGGACGGAACTGATGTTTCAGCGGTAATGGATACACCGATTCAATTTGAATCAATTTTATCTCTTGTTAATGGTTCGCCGCTTACCGTGACCATTTCTTTAGATGAGATGTTAAACGTGGATAATGTAGCGACTTCTATTTTTAGATTAGAAAATGTAGTTCTTGAAAGAGATGGCGTTTTAGGTCTTGAAGATGTTTCAACGCAAGTGATCATAGCGAATGTTTTTCCTAATCCAGCAAAAAATAGTTTTCAAATTCAAGCCAATGAAAACGTTGAGCGCGTAGAATTATATAACATTACGGGACGTTTGGTAAAAACATTTGAAGGTGAAGCTAATTATAATATCAGTGATTTACCATCAGGAATTTACCTTGCTCAGGTAAAAATGCCTTTAGGAACTAAAACTTTAAAAGTGATCAAAGAGTAAAGACCACGATTTTATAAAATTTATTACAAAAGAGTTTCTTAGTTCATGTAACTAAGAAACTCTTTTTCGTTTTTAGAGCTGTAAACAGCAATTATTTCAGAATTAAGTATGATGATAATTAAGGCTCAACAGGATGTTCTACAAAATGTTTAAGTCTCACATAAAAACCTTAAAAAAATTAAAATAGGGCTTGTGTATTGGTCTATAGGTGTTTTTGCAAGATAAGAGACTGCTTTTGGGTGAATTAAGCAACCGCTTTTCGTATTCCTTAACTAGTTTTGAAGTACTAATTATTAAATAACCTATATTATGAAAAAACAATTACTTTTTACATTAGCATTCGTCGCTTCTATCTTTGTAGCTTCGGCACAATCTAACACCTTTACCTTTACAGGTTCAAGTTCTGAAAGCACCACATTTTCGTTTGGTTCTACCGCTGGTATTTATGCGCTTTCAGGATCAGACTTCAGTCAAGGTGCAAGTTTTATCGGTTATAATTCTGAAGTTGAAAGCGGAAGTTCTGTAAGCGAAAGTTTTGGTATTGATACCGATAGTGGTAGTACAGAAAGAACGCTTACGTTTACGTATAGAAAAAGAGCAGCTATGACTGGAGTTTTAAGAATTTCAGCACCTGGACAAGCTGACGTAATCTATAATTTAGAAGATACTTCTGCAGAAGATGGATCTAACAATGCTTTAGTAGAGCGTACTTTAGAGTATCCATATGTACTTAATTTATCGCCGGTAGCAACAAACATTACATTTACAGTAGATGAATTAGCTCAGAATGGGGTTAATAATGTACGGTTAAGAATTTATGATGTTACCGTAAACGGGACGCTATCTACACAAGATTTTAACCGTACAGAATTAACCGTTAAAGTTTATCCTAATACGGTTCAAAATAGTTTCCAAATAGATTCTAACAATAGTATAGAACAAGTGGCTTTATATAATATTACAGGTCAATTAATTAGAACTTATGGAGAAGAAGTAAATTATAATATTAACGATTTATCTTCAGGGATTTACCTTGTAAATATTAAAACGGCATTAGGTTCTAAAACACTTAGAATTATAAAAAAATAATCCTACACCTTCATTTCTGTAGTAACCATAGTTGCTTAGATTATTGTTTGTTTAGTTAAGGTAGTAAGTAAAATTGCTACCTTTTTTTGTTTAATACTTAATGTCTTCTCGTAAATTCCCTTTTTAAGGTGATATAGTTATAGAGACGAGGATAAGGGAAATCATATTTACCGAAGCTTAAATATTAGGTTAAGCCATCAAAGCTTCATGAGGTTATGAATAGTAATACATATGTGATAATAGGAATGCTGCTCCTGTCTAAGCTTGTATTTAGTCAGACTGCACCACCAATTAAAGGTCGTATTGTTAATGAGAACAAGACGCCTTTAGAACAAGTTTCTGTAGCCCTTTTAAAGCAGAAGGATTCTACATATATCAATTATACACTTACCGATGGAACCGGAGCATTTGCCTTTCAAGAAGCTCCTAAAGATTCCTTGTTGCTTCAATTTTCTTATTTAGGTTATGAATCCTATTTTGAGTCTGTTGCTTACACCAATACACCTATAGAACTTGGTGAAATCCGCCTTAAAGAAGACACGTATCAATTAGAAGCGGTGACGATATCTGCAGAACTTCCAATTCAAATAAAAGAAGATACGGTTGCTTTTAATGCCAATTCTTTTAGAGTTAACTCGAGTGATAATTTAGAAATGCTATTAAAAAAGTTACCCGGTTTAGAGATCGATTCTAAGGGTAAAGTTGTAGCGCAAGGCAATGAAGTCACCAAAATATATGTGGATGGGAAAGCGTTTTTTGGTGGGGATCCGGCCATTGTATTAAAAAATTTATCGGCAGATGCTATAGCAAAAATTGAAGTTATTGATAAAAAAAGCGATGAAGCAGAACTTACAGGTGTAGCCGATGGGAATAAGCAAGTGGTGATTAATTTTACGCTTAAAGCATCAAAAAAAAATCAAGGTTTCGGTAAGGCTTCCGTAGGTATTGGTTTAGATCGTCGCTATTTTAGTAATTTTAATTACAATAAGTTTTCGCCTAAAACGCAGTTTTCCGTGATTGGTAAACTCAATAATATCAATATTACGGGCTCTAACATTCAAGGCTTTCTAGAAAATGCCGATGGTATTGCAGACGAATCTGATGATGACGATAGTCATATAAAAGCCTCAAAAAGCTTAAGTGGTTATTTAAAAACAGGGGTTGGTGGTGTGAATTTTGGTCATGAGTTTAACAAAAAAGAAGTGTTCAATGCTGATTATTTCTACAATCTTTCCGATAACAGAGGGATGTCTTTTTCCAAACGAATATCGTTTTCTAACACCAATAACTTTGATTACGAAGCCGAAAATACGTTTAACAAAGTTTCTAAAAATCACAATTTTAATTTCAATTATAAAAACAGATCCAACAAAACCAATAGCCTTATTATTAGAGGACGTTTAAATGCCGATGATGTTCTTCAAAATACCTCTAAATCGGGTTTTTATTATGATGAAGAGGAGGCTTTACAAACAACAAACGTTCAAGAGTACCGAAATAAGAACACTAAAAAAGCATTACTTTTTAATGTAAACTACTATCAGAAACTAAAAAAAGCAGGACGTAGCTTTAGTGTTGGTTTTAATACCAATATAAGTCAAAAAGAAAAAGATAATACGCAACACACCTTTATCACAAGAAACATTAGTAGCGGTAATCTCTCCAATAGTGAAATTCTTGCCCTTAGGGACGAAGTTTTTAATAACGGCCAATATAAATTCAATTTTAAATATACAGAGCCACTAGGTGGGTATCATTATTTTAAATTTCAATCGTTTTTAAAGGTGTTAAATCAAAAGGAAGACATCTATCAACTTAAAACTACAGTAACGGATGCTAATGCTGAAGAGCTTCTGGTGTATAAATACAATAACAGAGAAGGGTGTTATCAAAACCGAATGGCTTACAGTTATAGTGCGAAAAAATTGAATGTGTTTACTGGTGTTGAACTTCAAGAACTCGATCGCTCTTTTGGTGTGGTAAACCAAGATAACTTCACGAGTAGTCAGTTTTATGTCAACCCATTTTCAACCGTACAATACAAACCCACACAAGGCGTAAAATACCGATTTGTCTATAAAAGAATTATACGCAGTCCTAGAACTAATGAAAGCTCGACGGTTATTAATGACCTTAATCCTTTTTTTATTAGGCGTGGTAATCCGGATTTAAAAACCGAAAAAAATGACGATTTTTCGCTATTAGCTAACATTTATAATTATAAATCGTCGCTCAATTTTACGGGTTCGGTGAAATACCAATATTCTCAAGATGCTATTATTTCCAATATTGCTATTGATGATGAATTTGTTAAAACAAGAAGTTACATTAATAGTGGCAATAGAAAGCGACTAACGACAGCTTTTAATTTTAGTAAAAAAATTAAGGGGTTAGGGGTGCAGTATGCCCTTAAGACGAATAGTTTTTATGATGCCTATACCGCATTGGTTAATTTACAACTCAATGATGTTGTTGCTAAAGAGCATTTAATGGGACTGACTTTAGAAAACAGCAATAAAAACGCTATGGACTTAAAGTTAGGAACGCAATACAGTGTGAATAACACCTCGTTTTCTATAGAACAAGACCTTGACAGAACCTATACCAAGCAACATTATTTTTCGTCTGTAGATTATGATTTTACCAAACAACTGAACTTTAATACCCAGTTTGATTATTTTGTGTTTTCAGACAATCAATTTGCTACCAATCTGCATCTTCCTTTATGGAATATGGCGATTTCCTATACCGTTAAAAACAGTTCTAATATTGTAAAATTAGTTTTAATTGATCTTCTCGATAAAAATGTAGATTTTGAACGAAGAAGTACCACTAATTATTTTGAGGAAACGACCTCAGAGAGTTTAGGACGCTATATTATTTTAAGTTATACTTACAGATTAGGGCAAAGGAATAAGAGAAATAACTAATAGGCTAGTGGTTTACAGAAGTCTTTTCTGTAGTTTTAGATTGAACAGGAACTCTGTAGTTTCGGCTTGTTATTTGCGAAACGAAGTCTCTAAAGGGTATAAAAAAATAATTTGCCATTCCTGTTTTATGCCGCGCAAATCGCGCTTAAGCTAAACGCTGTATAACAAATTCGTCTTTTAATAAAGATTCTTTTGTTTGTGCGTTGTTTGGAATGACAAATTATTCTTGAATTGAAGCTAATCCTATAGGATTGAATCTTATAAATTTATTTCTTGATGAGTTTTAGGGTTGTTTTATTTCCGTTAGCCTCAATAGCTTGTAAAAAGTACACTCCAGATTTTATATGGGAGATGTCTATATTTTTATGCTGATTTTTAAACTCTAATGTTTTTGCACCATGGATGTTATATAAAACCCCTGATTGTATAGGTTTATTTAAGCTGAAAACGCCTTTTGCTGGATTAGGAAATACTAAAAGGTTTTGAAACGTATCTTTTACTTCTTCAACGCCTAAACTTTCTAAATCTAAATGAAATGAAATATCGTAAACTCTAAATCTAGGGACTACATCGGCATCGGCATTCACTAAATCTGTGACCATGACTTCCATGGCCTTGGCAGATTCCGTAAAGGTAATTGGCGTGTCAAATTCGTAATACAAATCATCGGCATCTCTAGTACTGGTATATTCAAAACTATGTGTGGTTTCTCCAATAGTGACATCAAAATTAGCGGTGTCTCCTTCACGAGATCTTACTCTAAAAACAATCTTTTCACATAATACAGGAGCTTCAGCTTTTACATTGATGTTAAAACCATCACCACCACCAACAGTTCGCATTTGAACAAATGCCGAGTTTGCTGTAGTATTTCCCACTAATTCTGCATATACATCAGAACTTTCAGGCTCAAATAACTGTATTTCATCAACCGTGTTTAATGTGATTTTAGTGATATTAATAATCTCAAGTTCTTCAGATAAGACTAAGAAATTATTTTCATCTCTTAAATTAAAAACAATTCCAGTAGCATCATCAGGGACGTCTGCTGTTATAACATTATCATTAATGGTCACCGCTCCAGCTTCATACCACTCTACATTTGGTTCATTTTTTCTATACAACAAATGCCCATAACTAATTCCCGCTTCACCAGAATCATTTGCAATAATAGCCGTTGCTACTCCTGAGTTTTCATCATAAGTTACTAAGTTAATTGCAGGGACTAGAAGTTGATTAGGTAAAGGTCCATCTGGTTCTGAATAATCAGGATTCCATGATGGATATCTTGCATCATTACTGGCTAAATAAGCTTCTAAAGTATTAATCATGTCTTGTTTCAACGTCTGATCCATAGTGTTTATGACATCTATTTGTTCATTGATGTCAACAAAAGTATCTCCACCATCATACAATTGGTACGCTTCGTAAGTATTGTCAATATATTTTTTATATAATTTGTAGTTTCCTCGTCTTATCGATGATTTTGCTTTAATATCACTACCAACACTAGGATAATGCCAAAAAAGATCGGTTCTTTCAGTGGCTACACCTCCTATAGTTTGTTCTACTATGGTAGAATTCCCTTTTAGTAAGTCGCTTAAATCTGCACCATCTAAATCAGCATTAAGTTCGCTATCTAGAGTGGTATCAGTTAAAGACAAAATTGTTGGAAAGAAATCTAATCCATTAACCACATTGTCAAATTCGTTAACGCCAATACCTGGTCCTGTAATCACTAAAGGAACACGAATACCACCTTCTCTAGAGCTTGTTTTTCCTTCGTCTAAAGGAAAGTTATCCGCTACAACTTCATAACCGTTATCCGCATTATTTTGTTCTGAAGCGCCATTGTCTGAAGAAAAAATAATATAAGTTGTATCAAATAATTTCATTCCAGGATGCCTTGGATCATCTGTTGCTTTTAAATAATCAACGAGCTTCCCTAAACTCCAATCTAAAGTTTGAACCATAGCCCCATAAAATGGATTATGTTCTCCTGCCGCAGTTAACGGTGTTGTTTCCGTTGGTATACCATTTGGACCAACATCAGCTGGATCTATTTCACCGGCATCGACTAAGGTTTGCGTTATGTCTTGTAACATTGGTAGATCTCTAGTTTGTATTGGTGTATGTACTAACCAAGTCGCCATATATAAGAAAAAAGGTTCTCCCGATCCGCCATTAGCAGCTACTCTATCTTCTAAATAGGCTACAGCTTCATCTGTAACAGAATCATAGGGTATGCCATCAGCATCTAAAGGATAATTGGGGTCATTCCCACCAAAATTTGAAATATCATATCGGTCACTCATACCTTGTTGAACACCTCTACTTGTAAATTCAGTATCAAAACCTTGATCTACAGCTACAGGAAAGCCATTGGCGCCATCAATATGCCATTTACCAACATGGCCTGTGTGGTATCCATTAGCACTTAAGGCTTCTGCTATGGTGTATTCATCAACATCTAAACGCTTTGGATAATAAGGACCTATTAATTTATTAGCCGCTTGCGCGTTATTTAATTTAGGTAGTTTACCACCAGATACTTGCGTAAGTTTAGTTTTTATAGGGTGCCTTCCACTTAGCATTGCTGCTCTAGAAGGGGCACAGGTTGGCGCAGGAGAGTAGGCTTGTGAAAATTTAGCGCCATCTGCAGCTAATGCTTCCATATTAGGGGTTTCCCACGGCACTGGGGGGCCTACATTATTTAGATTCGTGTCTTGCCAACCCAAATCATCAACATAGAAAATTAGTATATTAGGTCGGTCTATAGCTTGACCATATAACTGAGGAATTAAAAGTAAACTGAGTAAAAAGAGTAATATTGTATTTTTCATATGGAATTGATTTGATGTAAAATTACTAGTAATAGCAAGGTTTATGTTTCTAATTTCCATCAAGTCCTTTCTCATTTCCATCGTTTTGATGCTATTTCTTTAAAAACGAGTAGTCTTATTCTGTAGACCGTATTCTGAAGGTATAAAGGGTATGATTTTGAGGAAGATTGTTTTCCTTGAGATCTATCCATAAAAAAAGCACTAAATCATAAGATGGTTTAGTGCTTTTTCTTGGATGGAAGTCTATTTTACTAATCCACAGAAATAGCTTTGGTTGCAAATACTTTAGTTAGTTTTTGATATCCAGTATCTGGATAGCTGATTAAGTAATTGTTTTCATCAACTAGATTAAAGACATAGTGTGTTGTGCCTTCAGGTAAAGTCACATAAGCTTTATTACCTTTCAATGTCATAGGTACAGGAAACCAAATCTCTCCTTTTATACCACCATTTGTAGTGTAAATAAGTTCGGCTTTAGTCACTTTAGCACCATTATTTTTAAAGCTAACCCAAACGGTATTACCATCAGATCCATGATCTGCAATAGTCGGTACTTTGGATTGGTTAGGTAAAGCTTTTTTACTCGTTGGGTTGAAGTAAGGATATCTCGCGTTAAGTTGATCTAAGCGTTCTTGTAACAATGCATTCATGGCTTTCGCTTTCTCAGGCATTTCTAAGGCTAAGTTTTTTGATTCCTCAATATCTACACGT
This sequence comes from Winogradskyella arenosi, assembly GCF_003337305.1. Taxonomy (GTDB): domain Bacteria; phylum Bacteroidota; class Bacteroidia; order Flavobacteriales; family Flavobacteriaceae; genus Winogradskyella; species Winogradskyella arenosi. The sequence goes on from NZ_QPJO01000002.1 coordinate 151,495, forward strand.
TTCGATCCGTTTTCATACAGTTGGTATAAATCTAGCGTCGTTCTTTCTTTAGTGTCGGTATAGTTACGTACCAATTTATAATCTCCAATTCGTAAAGTCGATTGCATAGAACTGTTAGGGAAGTGCCACATCATAGAGTTTCTAGATGCTCCTGTCCAAGGGTCAATGACCAATTTAGAGTCCGTTGGGTCTTTATCTAATAACGTAGATAAATCAGCACCATCAAGAATTTGATTCTCTTGCTTTTTAGTACCTGTCCAGCTTAATATGGTAGGGTAGAAGTCAATACCATTTACGATGACGTTAGATTCAATATTAGAATCAATATTAGGTCCGGTTATAATAAGTGGAACTCTAACACCACCTTCTTTGGCATTTATTTTACCTTTATCTAAAGGATAGTTGTCCGTTATAACTTCTTTTGTATGGCGTTCCATACCGCCATTATCGGAGGTGAAAATAACATAAGTGTTTTCAATTAACATATGTCCTGGCCACCTTGGATCTTCTGTTTCTTTTAGGTATTTAAGTAGTAAACCTGTATAATGATCGATGGTTTCAACCATGGCTGCATAGTACGCATTTCTTTGACCTGCTTCGTCCCAAACATCACTTTCTCTTGGGTAGTCTATACCTAATTTTTGATAGTATTTCTTTAATAAAGCCTCACTTCTTGTATGAATAGGTGTATGCACTAAACGCGAACAATAGTATAGAAAAAAGGGATCGGCTTTAGAGGCATCCATAAAGTCAATACCATCTTGCGTAATATCATCAAAAGGGAAACCTTCTTCGTCTAAATAAAAAGGATCTGAAGGATCTGTAGTGGCAAATCCTGTTGTTCTATCCTTCATTTTTTGATGTGATCCGAAGCCATGCTTAGAAAAATCAAACCCTTGTTGCTTAGGTAAAGGTTCATCCGAGCGTGCAGCACCGACGTGCCATTTTCCTGAATGTCCTGTTTTATAACCGTTAGTCTGAAGCGATTCTGCAATAGTAACTTCAGAAGCATCTAAAGCGCCACGCATCCAAGGGCTAATTAAAGTAGAACCATGATTGAAAGGTAAAGGCGGATGACCACCTCTAACATTGGTACGCTCTAAACGTACAGGATGTTTACCCGATAATATGGCCCCTCTTGACGGCGAACAGGTTGGTGCTGGCGAATAGGCTTGCCAAAACATGACACCTTCTTTAGCGAGTTGATCAATGTTTGGAGTTTCAAATGGAGATGGTTCATCAACATCATAACATTTTACGTCTTGCCAACCTAAATCATCGGTTACTATTAGTAATACATTAGGTTTGCTTGGTCTTTCGTTGTCTGCATGATTTTGACTGCTGCATGTTGTTGGGATGCTAGACAGTACAAAAAATGAAAGTAGGAATATTTTATACATTGTATTAAAGTAATAATTTATGAGATCTATTGATTTATAGGATTAGTTTTTCTTCTTCTTTGTCTTTCTTTTCTTTTTCTTCTTGTTGCTTGCTCTTTTTAAAATTTCCTCATAGGTACCAATTAAATAAGGTTTTTTCTCTTCAGCTGTGGCATTTCTATCAAATAGCACACCATATTTTTGATAATGATTATCTGCAGTCGCTTCTTTTCGCAACTTTTCGAGCTGTTCATCATAGATCGCACGCATTTTTTCAAGCTGTTTTTTTGCAGAAGGATCGCTGGCTTTATTGGTCATTTCTAATGTGTCTTCTCCAATATGAAAAAGTTCTTCAGTAGGATTCATGCGATCATCTTCATACTGCCAAAAAATGTATTTCCAATCTTGAGAAACCACGCCCATAGCTTGTATTTCATCATTGCCCCACATATTGGTGAGAGCAACAGTTTCACGTTTAAATTTCTTTGGTTTTTCAATTAATAGGTTTAAATCTTCACCATCCATGTTTTCAGGTGCTTCTAAACCTGCGTATTTTAAAATGGTTGGTGCCAAATCAATATTTGCAGTAATGGCTTCACGACGTACCCCTCTTTTTTTACTTGGTACTCTAGGATCGTAAATAATAAGTGGAGATTTAGACGCTTCTTCATAAGGTAAAACTTTCCCTCCAAAACTATGTGCCCCACAGCTATAACCATTGTCACTCGTGAAAATAATAATGGTATTATCGGCAATGCCTTGTTCTTCTAAAGTCTTTCTAATCATACCCAAGGCATAATCGACACCATGGATTAATTGGTTGTATTTCTTAATCGTTTTTTGGTAGCTTTCTTCAGAATCTCGCCAAAAGTCGTAGCTGTTGTACTGTCGTCCGGTTTTTGGTTGAGGCGCTAAATGTTCTGCGTTCTCTGCTCCGTAATTATCAGGTTTCTTGTATGTTTTTCCTTCGTAAACATAGTCGAAATATTGATCTGGTGAAAAAGGCATGTGTGGTGCCTTAAAGCTAATGGACATAGAAAACGGTTTACCCGTAGCTTTAGCTTCTATAATAAAATCTTCTGCCCAAGCCGCATATGCTCTAGTACTATGCGGATATTTTTCGGCATATTTAGCCATGTATTTATTTTTGGCTGTTCGGTAACTGGTTTGCCCTAAGCCACCTGCCCAATTGTCAAAATCATCAATAGGAAGGTCTTCCCATTTGTTATGACTTGTGCTATTGCCATCATCAGAAACGGCTAAACCAAATTTACCTGCAAATCCGGTATAATACCCTTGCTCTCTTAAAAGCACAGGATAAGATTTTGCAAATTTATCTTTTCTAAGTGGACCATGTTCAAAATTACAACCCGCTTTATATTCATACATTCCGGTAAGAATAACCGCTCTACTTGCCATACAAATGGCTGTGGTATTATAATGGTTTTCAAATAATACCCCTTCTTCCGCTAAGGCATCCATATTTGGGGTTACCACTTGGTCGTTACCATAACAACCTGTTGCAATACTGGTTTGATCATCCGATAACAAGAAGATGATGTTTGGTCTGTCTTGAGCAAAACTGCTTGCCGTAATAATGCTGAAAATGCATGATAAAATGATATGCTTCATATACCTTTTGTTGCTTTTTATTATTTATTAATGTTGAAAATATAAGTGTTATTTAGATACGATTATTTTTTTGGTGATGCTGAGGTTATTACCATCTGTAAGTCTTACAAAATAAATGCCTTTATTTAAAGATCTCATGTCTATTTGTGTTGTGGTCGTACCATTGTTCCATACGGTTTCCATTACTTTGGCTCCTATAGTACTAAAAATAGAGATGTAATTGACCTCTGTGGTAAGACGATTAATAGTTAATACATCTGTGACAGGGTTGGGGTAGAATTTAATCTCTGAGGAATTAAAACTTGTTACAGACAAAGGTTCTTCACCTACTAAATGTGCACCTTCAGGTCTTATGTAAGGTTCACATTCGGCAATAGGAGTTGCTAAAAGCCTGTCGTTAATAGTTTTCATAATTAGCATCTCATCATCCATCATATACCCTTTGTCACTTCCCGTATCATCAATAGTTGTTGCAAAGGTTACGGCAGCATTGGCTTGTACCAAGCGCTTTGTAAACCTATAGGCATCTTCAATACCAAAGACTATGGGATGAGAAGATACATGCCATTTTTCTCTAATAGGAAACCACGCGTGTTTTAATACGGTATTTCCTTGGTACATAGACCATGGGTTTTCTACCATATTAGGTATGGTATACTCTTCATAAGCCCAAGAGTTTGGTGGTGCGCCTTGCCCAAGTGGTGTTACATGTCCTTTGGTAAAATCTTGATAGGTGCTATTGGCTTCAAATTTTATAATTCTATAGTCGCTATCATCTTCATCATCAATACCATCAGAATCCACTAAAAGATTATTGCCGTTTTCATCTGTAAAATAAAGGCCTGTAGGTTGTGCTCCTATAATGGCAGTTGGATCGGTATTTTTTATCATTAGCGCAAAATCTTCTAAATGCCCATCATTAAGAAGTTCTGAAGTGGTATCTAACCAATACCCATCGGCATAATCTTTAACTTCTAGTACAAAACCTTCAATTAAATCCTTGTAAGCAGCATATTCGTCACCTGCAAAATTGTTAGTGTAGTAATTGATCCAAGCGGCTTCAATATCTGCACCGTCATCAATGGCTCTATCTAAATAATTGGTAGAGATGTATAAAATGACCTTTTTGCCGTTGCTTTTGAATTTTTGCATGACTTCAAAAAGGATGTTTTGATTGGCTACACTAGGCACTAAGGCTTCATGGATTTCATTTGCTACATCGACGTTGCTATTTTGTCTAAGCGAGAAATAATGAGAATGGGCAAAGTACGATAAGTTGGTAATAACGTGCCCTACAGCAGGTAATTCATCGACCACTTCTTGAGCACCAGCAGGAAGATCATAACCGCCTGCGACTTCAGAATCTAAACGTTCGCCGCCATAAACAGGAAAGGTAATTCCCCATGAACCGGATAACCATGAGGCTGGGTGAGAAGCAACATCTACAACTTGGTCTGTAGCGCCACTAATAGCGTCTATATAATAAGTGGTGGCCGGTACTGAGCTTGTGCCATTGGCAAAACCTATAGCAATTTGCTGATAACCACCAGCATCGATAATAGCGTTAGGGATTGCAGTCCCGTTAAAATTAAAGGTAAAGGTTTCCCATTGTTGCCCAACGGTAAAGTTGAGTTCTAGGGCGCTTTCAGAATCTATTGAAGTATGCGATAAATGCACACTTATTTTTGAATTATTGGCGTTTAATGACACTGTAGGAATATCAATATAAGCCTTAAAGGTTACAGCATATCCTGAGAAATCGTTAACCGGATTATATAAATCGAATTGTAAAAATGCGTCTTGACCTTGAGCTCTATTAAAATTAGAAACGGTTGCATTGGTATTGATTCCGGTAACGTCTGGATTAGAAACCTCTCTAATAAATGTTCCTGAACTGGTACTTTCTTGTTCAATTCTAAAGGTCGATGTTTCATTTTCGTACCATACAAATTGTGCATTAGAGAATTGAACGAAAAAAAGTAAAATAAAGAAAACGTGTAGAGATTTGTTCATTTTTAAAGAGTTAGCTTACATTAGTTAACCAAAGATATATGCTGAATAGGAAATCTCGTTTCTTAAAATAGTCAAATACTTGCTCTAAAACATCATTTATAATAATCGAAAACAAAAACTCATGTTTCTGTTAAATAGAAGCTAGGGGGAGCTAAGTTTTCTTAAAAATGCTTTTGGTTGATCCCTGAAATCATTTCATTTTAAAGCTTGTCTTTTAGTAATACGTCTATAGTATTTGTCATTATAAACTGTACAGTTATTCATTTTGAAATATAAAAAAAGTCCTGAGTTAAAAATTAACAAAGGACTTTTTTTACAAGGTGTTTTTTCTAATTTTTATGGTTTTAAAACTAATTAAAGTTTGAAGAGGACCATTAACTCCCTAACATTAATTTTTATCTATAATTACTTTTGCTAACCTAAAAATAGGGGTAGTTGTATTCCCTTCAGTTAACATCTCATCCAAAGTAATCGTTACCGTAAGTGGTGTTCCTGAAACCAATGAAATCGTTGATGCAAATTCAAAATCGATAGCTGGAGCACTACCACCATTCTCCGTTGAAGTAGCTTCGTAAGAAAAAGGTGTATCTGGATAACCTGTGACAGAAACGGTTCCACTAACGCTACCTTTTGCTCTTTTTGCTAACTCTAAATTTAATGTCGCATCAAATGCAGTCGTTGCATTGGTCGTTACGTCAAAAGTAAAAACTGCAGTGGCACCATTATCATTAGCGTCTTCGGTAGAAACACCTATAAAATTATTATTTTCTACAAGTACACCTGTGCCGCCCACGGTAATTATACTCTGATTAAGATCATCGTCATCTTCCTTTCCTACATTAAAGGTTTGCGTATTATCTCCCGCAATATCGAATGAAATATTATTAGGGTTGATTGGATTACTAATGTCACGGTCTAAAGTTACTTTAGATAATCTAAAAATAGGATTTGTGGTATTGCCTTCAGTTAACATCTCATCTAGTGTAATAGTCACCGTAAGCGGTGTGCCTGAAACTAGTGAAATCATTGATGCAAATTCAAAATCGATTGCTGGAGCACTTCCACCATTTACCGTTGATGTAGCCTCATAAGAAAAAGGGGTATCTGGATAACCGGTCACAGAAACGGTTCCGCTAACGCTACCTTTTGCTCTTTTTGCTAGCTCTAAGTTTAATGTAGCATCAAATGCAGTCGTTGCATTGGTTGTAATGTCAAAAGTGAAAACAGCGGTAGCGCCATCATCACTAGGATCGTTAGTAGAAACCCCGATAAAACCATTGTTTTCAACAAGTGTTCCTGTTCCACCTACGGTAATAATATCTTGGTTAAGATCATCGTCCTCTTCTTGTCCTACATTGAATGTTTGACTATTCGCTCCGGCTTCATCAAATAAAATTTCTGGGTTAGTAGGTTCGTCACCACCGCCTTCACCATCACCGTAATCAACATCTGATTCTAAGATGATTTGTACTACAAACCCTTCTGTATTATCAATACTATCAGAAATAAAGATAAATCTACCAAGGTTTTCAAAATTGAAAGAATACACACCGTTTGCTTCGCCATTAGTGGCTTCTATTAGCGTTTCCGTAACATATGGCCAGTTATTACCATCGGCATCATCAATTCTAATCGTAGGATGTTTGGCTTTTAAGGTTCCAAATGCATATTGCAATTCTTCCTCAAGCGGACGCGGATAATTAGTGGTATAACCTTCGTATAAGTCAGAGTATAAATATATTTTATCAATAATATTTGTTGTAGTGTTTACACCAAACCCTATTCCTTCAGATAAATACTGCCATCTTACTATTCCATCTACGGCTTGAGTTATTTCTTCAGGCGTACCGTGTAAGGCTTCTAACTCTACTGAAGTATCTACGCCTATTTCTATGCCTTCTACCGTTTTGAAATCTACGGTGCCATATTCGTTTACACCAAATGAACTTGGTTCTGGTACGATTACGGGGTCGTAGTCCGGATCATTTGAACAGGCTATGCTAAACAATAAGAGAATAGCTGAAATATACTTGAGAGTTTTCATAAAGTTTAAATTAGTATTAATATGTTTTCAAATATCTCATACTTATCTGAAAAAACGATTCTTTATTCTATCAAATGCTTGCTCTTTTTATGCATAAGTCCGTTTAGCCGTTAATTAACGCACTGAGATGGCGTTTTGACGTTTAGTGAATTTTAAATTAGAGCCATGAAATTAAGACTCCTTTTAGAAGAAAAATGAATTTTGAACTGTTCTTTACAAGCGAATTTAAATTAGTTGAGTTCCGATACCAATGTTTTACATCGTTCTCTATATTGATTTAAAACCTCAAGATAATCTTTGTTTCCCACTAAGTTATTTTGCTCTTTAGGATCGTTAATAATATCGTATAGTTCCTCGTAAATGGGTTGTTCATCCGTTTCTACAGTCTGATTAGGAACATATTTAGAGCGGTCATTGTCCTTACTAAACGAACGAATGTATTTAAACTGTTTACTTCTAACCCCTTCTTGTCTTGGGTAGCCTTGGTCTGTAAATAGATTTTCTAAAAAGACATCTTCTCTCCAATCAATTTGTTTATCGTGTATTAAAGGTAGTACACTTTGGCCTTGATAGGATTCTGGTGTTTCCATACCACATAGTTCTAAAATAGTAGCAGGAATATCTTGCCCAACTACCAAATCATCAATAACTTTTCCTTTGGTTTTATCCTTAAAAAATGGCGAATACACAATCATAGGAACGTGTACAGATTCATCATATAAAATGGTTTTTCCGCCTAGGCCATGTTCACCTAAAAATAAACCATTGTCTGAACAAAAGACAATGATAGTATTCTCAGCTTCGCCGATTTCCTTTAAAAATGCGCGTAGTTCCCCAAGCATTAGGTCAATGGCATAAACAGCACGATCCATTTTTAGTTTTTCGTTGAGCAACTTCCCTTTATTAGAGGTCACATAGTATTTCATTAAATCCTTTGTGGCATAAACATTGTCTGGTAAACTAATGTCTTGTGGATACCCTTCAGGTAATTCAATCTGATATTTAACGTCCTCGTATTTTGTTTTGTAATATTCCGGATCGTCTGGCTGCGTGCCCATTCCTCCAATACTAGACGCATGCGGTAGATTTAAATTTATCCAAGCCGAAAAAGGTTTGTTCGGATCTCTTTTGTTGAGTTGTTTTTTGATAGAAGGCTGCGCATTTTCATAAAAATAATCATAGCTATCATCTTGAGTTAAAAACGCCTTTGTAGCTTCTAACATCCCTTCAATTTGCGTTTTGTTTTTAAGGTTTGAAAATTGCTTATGACGTTTTGCAGGATAAAATCCTAAATGCCCATTGCCATAGTAAGCAAAGTCTGTGTTTTCGTTTAAAGGTGTATTGTGTTTATCACCAATTTTTGTGTGACTTTTACCAATAAATGCTGTAGAATAGCCTGCTTCCCTTAAAAGCACTTGCCAGCTTTTTTTATAGGTTTCTTCCGTGATGATATTTTTAGAGATATAATTAAAGCCGATTTTATTTCTTCGTTCCCATTGGCCTGTAAATATATTGGCTCTACTTGGTCCGCAAATAGGACTTGTAATATAAGCGTTATTAAAAAAGACGCCTTCTTTTGCTAGCTGATCTATATGTGGAGTTTCCGTTACCGGATCGCCTGTCATGCTTAACGAATTGAAGCGTTGATCGTCTGAAAACACAAAAATAATATTTGGCTTCTTCGGTTGTTCCTGTGCTGTGCATGAGAAGAATGACGTAAGTATAAAGAGACTGTATAAAAAGGTTTTCATGTGTTTGTCTTTATTGTTTTTTAGTGGTCACATGCTGTTCGCTATTAATCATTCTGTTGGGTGATGATATTTTTAGCATGCTCGTTTCATAATAAATTAATAAGAACTGTAATAGTTATGACCTGGTAAACGTTTTGTTTTCTTTCCATAGCCGAAAAGGTTTTGCTCATCTTCCGATTTTGGTAATTCTTCAATGTTTAAATCGGTTTTGTTTAATGATTTTGAAGTAATAACAACGGTTTCATCGATTTTTAAATCGATCGTATAAAAGCCGTCTGAAGATTCTTCCACTGAAATTGATTTTGCATTTTTATAAAATTTCGGATTCTCGAAATCAACTTGAACAGTACATACGTTGCCTTTTAAACTTTTAACAGACACAAATTCCGTTTCGCCTTCTACTTTTTTCGCACTTACTAAAAAGGCACCTTGTGTTCTAAAATCGTGAAAGGCTACATCTTTCCATTTTTTAGGACTGGCCGGAAATACACGAATTTTTCCTCCCCAACTTTGTAACATCATATCGTGTAAACTTGTAGCAAAGGACAGTGGACTTTCAATTACCGGATTTATTTTGCCTTCAGAATACATCGTGGTAGATGAGATATTCTTGTGCTTAATTAAGAAATCAAGGTAATAATATGCTTTTTCAGCATCACCCAAATTGGCATACATAGAAGAGGCTCCTGTTGCCGTGTAACCGGTTACTGGCATTGCTTTAATCTTTTTACCACTATTAAATGTAACATCTAACCAATGGTCTAAAGAGGTACGTAATAATTGTTTGTCTTCCTCTTTTTCTGGTGTAATGACCATTAAAGGATAAAAAGCTAGTAAATGCGAATAATGACGATGAGGATTAGCAAAAGGTCTATCTTTTCCAACCATAAGGCCATTCTCATCAATTTGAAACTCTACCAAATTATCTAATAAATGTTGCCATTCTTTTTTAAGCGGGTCGTTTATGTGATGTTCATTGTCAATGTCAATAAGGGTTTGACAACTCCAACGAATTAGAGCCAAGGTAAAGTTGATATCCTGACCACGTCCTGGTTTGTATTCTGGCGACCAACTGTATTTAATATGAATTTTACCGTCTTCGTCCTCTACAGGATTATCTTTAATATAGTTTAAATAACTATTTACGGTCTTTTTCAAAATCGGAAACAACTTATCGCGCATTCGCTCATCATCACCTGCAAATTGACAATGCAACCAATAATCATTTAGAATCCATGCCAACATATCTGGAACCTTTCCGCCATTATAAGCAATTAAATCTTGTGGCATTAATGCCGCAACGGCCGCACTGTTTTTCCAATGTTTAGGTACATTGTTTTCTAGGTTTTCGGTGTATTTATCAATGTTGTTGGGTAAAGATTCGCCTATAGCCATTCTATTGGCCGTTAAATGCGTCCAATAGATGAGTTGCACGTTTAAATCGCCCCAAACCATTGGCCAAAACGTTCTGTTGTACCAAGGCCCCATTAAATCTAAAATCGGTCCGTTACCACGAGAGGCTGAGCCTAATTTGTACATTTGAATCCAATAAAACGATTCCTTTTCGGCATCGTTGATGGTTATAAAACTCAACGGATAATACGCGTGCCACCACTCTTGGTGCGTTGCTATAAAGTTGCCATCTTTAATAATCGCATCAGCAGTTTCTAGGTTTTTAGTAACAATATCTAATGAATTATGTTCTGGGAAGGTATGATGTACACTCGCTATTAATTGTTGTTTTTTAGAAGCATTACCTGTTATCTTATAACCCGTAGTGGTTTCTCCTCTATTATCAAATAAGGCTTGATAGCAGAAATTATAACCATCTTTTTTACTCAATTCTGCCTTTGGTGCCATTTCTAAAGTCACGGCTCTCATTTTATCCCAAGTACCTCCTTTTGGACCGCCTCCTTTTTGTAGAACTTCGTAAACTGGTGGAATAGGGGCTTCAGCATGCCATGTGATTGCTACCGTTTCGTTTTTAGCGTCCGTTTCAAAATAAATAATATCGTTAGTACTATGTGTAAGTCCTTTAATGTTATAAGACCCTTCTGTGGTTGTTATCGTTCCTGTAAGTTTGGCATTCCATAAATCTAGGCGCATATCTACACCTGTAATTTTTCCTTTAGAGGCTAATTTAAAATGCCCCAATGGTAATCGGCTTCGTTTAATCCAAAGCATTTCATCAGCTTTAGTTTCTGCTTCTCTATGGTCGTAATAATCATGTCGACCAATATGCAACGAAATCACGTTGTCTTTTTCTTCTGGACTTTGATACAATAAAAAACCAACATTTCCATTTCCAGAATAAGGTGCGGTTTGCCATTTGTCTGGCATAATATCCCAAAGCATATCGTGTTTAGCTAAAAAGGACTGGTAATCGACTTTAAAATCGACATTTTGTCCTTGCATAATTTGCGTAAAGCAAAACATAAACAACAGATACGATAAGGTGGATTTAAATAGTCTATATAGATTCATTATTAAGGTATATAAGATTAAATATAAAGATAGAATAGAATCTTTTAAGCTGTTTTCTCTATTCGTTCAAAAGCTTGCTGAATATAAGCATTGTTTATTCTATGCCTTTGATACTGAGTTTTTCAAGAAATTCCATAGATAAATCCATCGTTTTATTAAAAATAGTATCCGTTTTTTGTTTGCGAAAAAAAGAGCCATTAAAAAAGCCATGACCTTTCCCTTCAAAAGGAATTAATTCGCATGTATTTCCAGCTTCAGTCATTAATTTAGTAAAGCGTTCAACATTTTCAAAAGGAACAGTTTGGTCTGCGCTGCCACGGAATATGAATGTGTGTGGAATGCCTTCTTCAATATGATCATTTGGAGATAGGCACAGAACTAATATTTAAATTTTCACCTGTTTTATCAAAACCTTTAATGACACCTGTGCACGCTGCTACATGCCCGCCTGCAGAGGCACCTGAGGCTATGATTTTATTGGGATCAATTCCGAGTTTATCAGCGTGTAATCTTAAAAAGCGAATAGCAGATTTTGCATCTGTAACCGATTCAAAAGGTGTGGTATTGTGTTTGCCACGAACCCTGTATGCCTCAGAGATAGCTAGAAAGCCATGATCTAAAAAATATCTTGCTTGTTGGTAAAATTGCTTTGGGTGACCGCCAACCCAACCGCCTCCAAAAAAGAAAACTATTACAGGCCGTTGGTCTGAAGCTTTGTAATTTGAAGGTTTAAAAAGATGCATGTTTAAGTTGCCTTGCGCTGTGGTTTTATAGATTGAAGTACTGTCTGGGACAAAATTAACTTGACCTTTTACTGTAAAAGAAAAAGCGATTAAGAATGTCGTAAGAAGTATTTTAACAGACGTCATAAAAAGTAAAGTAAAGGCTTGAAAGTTTCATTCAAGGGCATTTTTAATGCCATGTGATCTTAGCTTCTTTAGTTTCGGTATTCACCCAAACGGAAGCATGTTCGTATTCGCGCGTAAACTCCCAACCTGTCGTTGAGGTTCTATGATATGCACCTTTAGGAGCACCTAATGGTTTTTGCAATTGAGGATATTCCATTAAAGAGCCATGCGCCAATTGCCAACCCCAACCATATTGAAAATAAGAATAGGGCTGCGCACCTATTAAATAACAAGCGTGATAATATTCTAATTTCTCTTTAGAGAGTTTTGCAAAACGTTCATTTCTCTTTTTGCCTTTATAATATGAAGGATTGGCGATCGCTACACTGTTATACTCCACACCAATTCTAAATATTGACATTTTTCCAGCTTTAGAAATTTTAAGCATGTCCTCCCAATCTGCAAGCAGTTTTTCTTTGGTTAACATCTTATCACCATAATGTTCAAACATATTGGCATCTATAGATGGAAATACATATTGTGCCAATTTAGCATTTGCATTGTTACCGAGTACTATTTTATCAGGGCCTAGTTTTTCTTTTAGAGCGTTCATCATAGCTCCCATAGCTTTTTGAACGTCTTGAGCTTTATCTTGGCGTAACCATGAAAAACCATGCATTTGATCTATAAAAGCACCATCAGCACCAGAAAATTGAACACCTTCAGCTACAATATTTACCCACCATTCCCGAAAATCCGGATTTAAAACATCAAAATAAAAAACGTTTTTTCGTTCTTCTAAGGCTTTGGTTTCAGGGTTTTCTATCAAGAAGGCCTTTAGTTTTGGGTAGTTGTTAATGTTTTCTTTCGTGAAATTCTTGTTGTAAGAAGTGAAAGGCCAGGCATAAGCTGAATTAAAATAAAAAAGCACTTTCATATCTGGCTTTACCTTTTTAAAGGCTGCAACTTCATGTTTTGCGCCTAACTCTGCAGCTCCTAATTCCTCTTGTCCATGTGATTTTTCAATACAAATAAAGTCTGTTCGTTCTGCAATAAATTCGACTTCTTCTGGATGTAAAACGCGTTTTGGATCCCCAAACATATAATACATTGGTGTAGTTTCCCAACTAAATTTCGGATAAAATGATTTTGTTTCAAAAGTACTACCGTCACTTATTTTATAGGGGATTTGAGCGGTTTTACATGAACAAAACAATAAAACAATTGAGAAGATACTAATACTAGAAAGACTAAATTTCATGAAAGTAGGATGGTTAATTCTTAGATTTTTTACGTTTCGGTTTTGTTTTCCAAAGCACAATTTTATCTACATCATTTTCAGCAAATTCGCCCTTGGTACTTCTTCCTGTTTTGATATCTAATTCTAATTGCTTTAAAAGTTGTTCTGCAATTTCAGGCCGTTTTTCATATAAATTTTCAGTTTCCGCAGGATCATTTTCCATATCATAGAGTTGTGCAATAGGCATGTCTGAAGCTTCTCTTTCTCTTGGCGACGACCAACCTCCAGATCCTTTAGCGAGTAACAATTTCCATTTTCCTAAGCGATAAGCAAAATGACCACTAATGGAATGGTGTATGACTCCAGCTCGCGTGCTATTGATGTCTTCGCCATGTAAAGCAGGTAAGATACTGACACTGTCTTCTCCACTTTTACTAGGAACAGCCATATTAGTAATTTCAGAAAATGTAGCATAAATATCCGTCAAACAAATTAACTCATCACTTGTAGAGTTAGGTTTAACCTCATTCGGCCATTTTACAATAAAAGGCACACGATGACCTCCGTCCCATAAATCGGACTTTGAACCACGATAGCCTGCGCTTACGATATGACCTTTTTCAGCAAGTCCTTCTATATTTGCCGCTTTAGACGTACCGTTATCGCTGGTGAATATAACCAATGTGTTTTCAGATAATCCATTTGCTTTTAGCGCTTCAGTTATAGCACCCACAGTGGCATCTGTTTGCATTACAAAATCGGCATAATCTCCAAGTCCACTTTTACCTTGCCATTCTTTTGAAGGTACTATAGGTGTATGTGGAGACCCTAAAGGCACATATAAGAAAAATGGTTTTCCGTCTTTATTCTTTGCCTGATCAGTTATGTATTTTACAGATTGATTTGTTAATCGTGGTAGCATGTTAATTTCATCATCATAAAGCACAACTTTATCATTTACAATCACCGCTTTCATGTCTTTAGCATGGTGGAATCCATGATAATAATCAAAACCACGATGTATAGGACCATCAGGTATGGTAGATCCAATAGGAGGTAAGTGTTTTTTAGATTTTTTAGCGATAGGTGTATTTGAAATCGAATCTACATACTGAAAGTTAAGATGCCATTTTCCTATAATAGCCGTATGATAGCCTTGGTCTTTAAGGAAATTCGCAATTGTTGGACGGTCTTTTGCAATTAGGTTAGGGGCAAAGCCTTGAACAACTCCACTTTGTAGTTTTGAACGCCAACTATAACGTCCTGTCATAATACCATAACGCGTTGGTGTACATACTGCAGAGCCAGAATGGGCATCTGTAAATGTCATGCCTTCTTTAGTCAGTTGATCGATGTGAGGTGTTTTTATTTTACTCGTTTCTGGTGCTAAACTTTGCACATCACCATAGCCTAAATCATCACATACAATAAAAACAATATTAGGTTTTTTAGATTTTTTTTGAGCGCTAGACGACCATGTAAACAGGCCAAGACATATTAAGACTAGGCAGGTCGTGTTTATTTTTAATTTGTTCATTTTATTAATGTATTAGTGTCGTTTTTAATTGAATTATGATCTAAATAGTATTCCGTTTATTTTAAATGAGAGATGAAATAATCTACAGTTGTATTAATTATGTCTTCTCGTGTTGGGTTAATATCTGCACCTACTTTTCGCCAATTATGACCTGCATTTTTAACGATGACTGTTGTTACAGGTGCGCCAATTTGAGTAGCTTTTTCTTTCATATAATAGGCATGCATTACAGGTATTGTGGTGTCTTTGTCGCCTTGAATCATTAATAGCGGAGCGCTGTTTTTATGTAAATAATTAATAGGACTCATTTCTCTATAAAGCGCTAATTTTTCCTTTGGTTTGGTATTTGGTTTTGTTATTCTAGGACCAAATCTATCTTTTGAAACCGAACTATCATCATGATTAAACAAACTTATATCTTCGAAATCGCAAGGACCGTACCACGATACTCCAGCGACCATTTTATAGGTGTATGACGCTAAACTAGGATCGCCAATTAGCGTTTCTGTCGCACTTAATAGTAGCATTTGAGCTATTTGCCCTCCAGCAGAATCTCCAAAAGAGAAAAACCTATTGGGATCTATTCCTAATGTCTCATTATGTTTAGATAGATAACGCATGGCATCTTTACTATCTATTACGCAATCTCTCATAGATGTTTCTCCTCCGTTTTCCCATAGTCTATAACTTACAGATACCACACAAAAGCCTTTTTCTAAAAGCGCTGTATGCACCGTATTAAAAGACGCATTGGCCGCGCCATGTCTGCTTCCCGCAGTCCAACCGCCACCATGTGTGTAAATGACTACAGGTAACTTTTGATCTACTTTTCTGTCTTTTGGATAGTAAATATCAAGATATAAATTTCCTTTTTTTGTTTCTTTATATAAAACGTTCAATTTTCTTTCACCTCCTGTGTTTAAATAGGGGATTTGAAGTGAAGAGAATTCTTCATAGCTCACCTGATTGTCGGCATTCTTATCCAATCGTTTTAATGGTTTCCATCTACGTTTGTTTTCACGTTCTGAAAATTGACCATCCTTGTTTGTATCTAATTTATCCCAATTTTTTTTGATGTAGATCTCACGATATGTTCCGTTTGATTGATCATCGGTTTGGGAATTTCCAATTATATAAAATAAAATCACAAATGATACTGCTAATACAATCTTCAATTTTACTTTCATCGTTTTTTGTTAGTGTTTTGTTTTTTTAGATACCGAATAATCTGCAGCTTCTAAAGAGGTCATAGGATCATTGTTTTTATCCATTTTAGCTTCAAGTAAATGCGTCATTTCAATTACTTTATCATTATATTCAGCACTGTTTGCCAAATCATTCATTTCAAATTTATCCTTTAAAAGGTTGAACAGTTTTTTCTTTTTAATTTTTGGGTAAACAATTAATTTCCAATGGTCTTTAATGAGCATGCGTTGTGTTCCCAAATAAGCACTATAAATACTTTCATAAGGATTGTTTTTTTCATTTTGCAGTAATGGAAGTACACTTTGAAAGGTGACATACTCGGGTTTTGAAATTTTCGCTAGTTCTAAAGACGTTGCCATCGCATCTTGAAGATAAATAGGCGTCTCTATTTTATGATCTGCTTTTATACCTGGTCCGGAAATAATAAACGGCGCACGAACAGAATGCTCATACATATTTTGTTTACCAACTAAGCCATGATGTCCAACAGCCAAACCATGATCTGATGTAAAAATAATAATGGTATTATCAGCTTTTCCTGAGGCTTCAAGCGCCTCTAAAATGCGACCGATTTGTGCATCCATATACGTAATGCTGGCATAATATTCTTGTCGGTGTACTTTTATAGCATAAGGTGTTCTAGGGAATGGTGCTAATCGTTCATCTCTAATTTTAGGTATGGCATTGTCTCCCATATCTGGATATAAATCTTGATAATTTTCAGGAAGTTTGATGCTATCTAAAGCATACTTATCTATATATTCTTTTGGTGCTTGCCTTGGATCGTGAGGTGCGTTAAATGCCAAATACATAAAAAATGGTTTATCCTCTGAAGCAGCATTTTTTATAAATTCAACACCATCATCGGCTAAGACTTCACTCCAATGTGCTCCACCTTGCCAAAAACCACCATTTTTTGTATCCCATGGTAACCAAGCTGTATCTTGATTTTCTCCTTGAACAGGTCTGTTGTACGCTTTTTTAACGCTTTTAGGCATTCCAGCTCTAACATTTTTAACGACATTAAACACCGAGTTTACAGGAATGGGCACATGCCATTTTCCGCTCATATAGGTGGTATAACCGGCTTCTTGCATCAATTCTGGCCAAGAACGTTTCTTTTTAGCTTTAATATCTTTAATGGTGTTTTGCGCATTCCAAACACTAGCACCACTAATGATCATAGATCTACTCGCAATACATACAGCTCCTGCCCAAGATCCTTGATTGTAGGCATGTGTAAACGTTGTCCCGCTTTTGGTTAACTTATCTAAGTTAGGCGTTTCTACAATAGTTTGTCCGTTTGCGCCTATGGTTTCAAAAGTTTGATCGTCTGAAAAAATGAATAAAATATTCGGCTTTTCAGTCTGAGCATAGATATTGAGACCAAAGAGTAATACAAAAAATGTTAAGCTATTTTTCATCTTTAAATTAGTCTTTAAACGCAAAATTAGCTTGAGGCCATTCGCCAGATATAGCATCGTTTTCTTGAACTTTTCCAGGAGTACTTCTGCCGTCCTTTATTTGTTGAATTAGAATCTCTTTTAATTCTTTAACCTTTTCCGGGAATTGATCGGCAACGTTATTCTTCTCTTTGACGTCCTTTTTTAAATTGTATAGAATTTCTTCAGCTGAAACACCTTTGTGTTTTTTTGTTTCTCCAGACGCCATAATACCTGAGTTTGGAGATACAATTAATTTCCAGTCTCCTTTTCTAATAGCAAAAACACCATACTTGTCATGATGAATAGTAGCATCTCTTAAATAGGTGCCTTCATTGGTTAATAAAGGCATTATGCTGAAACTATCTTCAGCTTCATTATCCTTAAAATCATAACCTATAATATCTGCACAAGTTGCGATAAAGTCTGTTGTACATATTGTGGCATCAGAAATGGAATTTGGTTTAATTTTCTCTGGCCATTTCACTAAAAATGGAACGCGATGACCACCTTCTAAATAACTTCCTTTGTAGCCGCTATACACGTAACTTGGACTGTGTTTTTTTTGTCTTAAGGTTTTTAAATCGTTGGTAGTTGCAAAACCATTATCACTTGCAAACATCACCATGGTATTTTCATCGATGCCTTGTGCTTTTAGCGTTTCAAAAATAGTGCCCATTAAATCATCAATCATGATTACAAAATCGGCATAAGGACTTTTGATTTCACTTTGCCCTTTCCATGGTGCAATTGGTAATACTGGATTGTGAGGAGAAGGCAAGGGGATGTACATAAAAAACGGTTGGTCTTTATTGGCATTCTCCTTTATGAAAGAAATCGATTTATTTACAATGTTTGGTAGGACGTCTTCATGTTTAAAATCGTCTGCAATGTCTCCTTTTATCCAACTGCTAAACGGATGTATTTTTCTATTTCTTTCGGTTTTATCCGTTGGTAGCATCGTGGCCTTATCATTTTCTAAATACACATAAGGAGGCATATTTAAAGATGCTGCAATCATAAACGAATAATCGAATCCCATATCTAAAGGACCAAATTTTAAGGGTTGGCTATAATCAATTTCCTTGAAATTTAAACGATTGGATTTGTCTGAAAAATGATCAAACTCTGGGCTGTTGTTTTTCATGGTCCAGTTTAAACCCAAATGCCATTTACCAATATTTGCTGTTTTATAACCCTTATCTTTTAGCATTTGTGCAACTGTTAATCTGCCTTTCTGAATTAAACTAGGTGAGTTTCCCCAAGTCACAAATTCTTTTAAAGGTGTGCGCCAATTGTAACGTCCGGTTAAAATGCCGTAGCGTGTTGGTGTACATACCGCAGAAGAGGTATGCGCATCGGTAAATCGCATGCCTTCTTTAGCCATTTGATCTAAATTCGGTGTTTGTATTTTACTGTTTTCATTATAGATGCTTAAATCTCCAATGCCTAAATCATCAGCGAGAATGTAGATGATGTTTGGTTGTTTAATCTTGGGTTTTTCTATAGTGTCCTTTGGGATAAAACCAGAAAACAGAACGAGCAAACCTAAAAGCGATAGACTCACCGAAAAAACTTTAAATAGTTTGTTGTTTTTCATCCTTCTAGCGATTTTAAAATAGCATCTACACGCACACCTAATGTGGCTTCAGTAATGGCGCTGAGTTCGTCTTCATCACCTTGTAAATGAATGGTAGTTTGAATATGAACCATCGTTTCATTCGGTTTTAAGGCTGCGGCAGGGGATGAGGTTTCCAATTCATAAAATGGTCCCATAGGTGCAACGCCTGGTTCTGGAGCGCCATCGTTATAGGCATTTATAACATCGCCTGCATAGGGTTCATCTTGGTATTCCCAAGCCGAATTAACATAACCGTTAGAGGCATCTTGCGCATTATACGTCACTAAGGTTAAAACTTTCCCTACGGCATCATAACTCCCGGCAATCCCTTTTGAACGTTTTGAGTTGATCCCAATTTTACTGCGTTTGGTACCATCACCTTTAAAGTATAACACGTCTTCATTGACTTCTAAATAAGCTTCAGGAACTTTACCAAAATAAGTGTCGTTTACCTTTGGTCCTAAATCATCATCTTCACCAGCTTTAAAAGGAATTACTATTGTGGTTTCTGGGGAAGGTTTATACATACCTAATAGCCAAATAGAAGGTAATCCTGTGTCTGGAAGCCAAGGTTTTTTACCAATATTTGTAATTTTATTGTTGGTTTGATAGCCAACAAATGCAATGTTGTCTGAAAATGTTTTATTAATAATTTGTTGTATTGACGCTTTATTCAAAATAGAAATGGAACGTCCAATTCTCATTTTAAAAACGGCTCCGCTTTTGTTTACTAATTCGCACTGGTGTTCAAATGTTGCCGTATTATTCGTTTTCGACACTAAGGTAAATGCTTCGGTGTCTATAACAGCAGGTGTTTTCCAGTTTGAGAATTCAAAATCGTCTTCCGGCTTAAAAAAGAGTGAAAACTGTCCGCCTTCAGGACCTAACCAAAAGCGTTCTTCGCCACCAAACACATAAATCTGATTTTCTAAACGGCCTTTGCGTTCTTCTTCGGATAAAAAACCTGCTTCAACAACTTTTTTGTTAATCCAACCAAAACTAGGACCTTCTGATACGCTGGTTGTACTGGTCATTACACGCCCTTGAAATTGTGGTGCAATGGCTAATGCACTTTCGCCTTCTTGCAACACAATGATGTTGGTATGCGCTTTTAGAAAGTTAAGATCTTTAGAAAAATGGTTTGCTTTATTCATAGTGTTAGTAGTCGCTGGAATGAGTTGGTAAGATTGAAAAACGTTCAATTATTGGGCTGCTTTGCGTTGATACTTTATAAATTAGATGTTTGTCTCTTGTTATGGATATTGATTATAAAAGAAAACAGGAAGCACAAGCCACAGCTTAACACTATTTTTCATGATTCCCGTTGTCCTCTTCAATCCTTATTTTATTTAACTTTTTGAAATTGACTTTTTACCATAAAACGGTTTTCATCAATTAAAATGAGTCCGTATTCTACGGCCTCTTCCGGAACGGCATAGTTATATTCTAAACCATTATTGCTAATGTTTACAGGGACTTTTAAGTAGGTAGACCTTACTTTTTTCTTCTTGCCTTTGTTTGTTCTCTTAATAGGATCTGAAATTTTTACAAGCGCATAGCTTTCAATCACCTTAGATTTTCCTTGTTCTAATTGTACTGTTGCTTTACGCGATGCTGCGTTAAATGTATTCGAAGTAATCACAGGAATAGCAGCAACATTCTTATCGCTTTTAAATTTTGAAGGCTCCTTATACGGTAACTTAGCATCATAAGCTTTTAAATACGCTTCTAGTCTTGTAGATAAATCTTTAACAACTTCGGGTGCGCTTTTTGCGATATCGTATTTTTCTTCTAAGTCAGCGCGCTCTCCATCTTTATACAAACGATACAATTCATAATTTCCTTTCACATGGTTTTTATACAATTTATAATCGCCACGTCTTATTGCAGATTGCATTTGGTTATCTTTATTATGTGGGAAATGCCACCATAAATCTTCTCTTACTTCGCCTTTGGTGTTTTTAATAACCGTTGCATTATGATGTAAGACATTTTCAATATTTAATCCATCTAAATCTGAGCTATATTGATTCGGTATTTTACTATTGGTAAGGTCTAAAATTGTTGGGAAAAAGTCTAGCTGATTAACCAAACCATCAAATGTTTTACCCTTTGGGATATTTGGTCCTGAGATTAATAATGG
The DNA here is from genome assembly GCF_003337305.1 of Winogradskyella arenosi. Classification (GTDB taxonomy): domain Bacteria; phylum Bacteroidota; class Bacteroidia; order Flavobacteriales; family Flavobacteriaceae; genus Winogradskyella; species Winogradskyella arenosi. The sequence goes on from NZ_QPJO01000002.1 coordinate 172,835, forward strand.
CACTCTAATACCTCCTTCTTGAGCATACTTTTTACCTTCATCTAGTGGAAAATTATCGGTAACAATATCTCCATTTGCCTTTTCTACCGCTCCATTATCTGAGGAAAAGAAAATATACGTTGTTTCGTATAATTTTTTACCAGGATTTCTAGGGTCATCCGTAGTTTTCAATAGATCTACTACACGACCAAGACTCCAGTCTAAAGTGGTTACCATAGACCCGTAAAAAGGATTGGTTTGGCCACCTGTAGTGATAGGTATATTTTTTTCAGGAAATGGTATGCCTAATTTATCGCAATAGTATTGTAGCAATTCTCTGTTTTTAGTGTGTATTGGTGCATGTACCAACCAGTGTGCTAAATACAAAAAGAAAGGTTCCTCTTTACTGTCTTTAATAAACTTAAGTGCATTTTCAGTTACATCATCATATGGATATGAAATGCCATTTGGTGCATCTTTTGTAAAAGGCGGGTATTTTTCTTCGCTTAAACGGTACGCATCGTTTTTATTATGTGTCGCAAAATTGGTTAAACGATTGTTTGGGTGTTTAGGGCCTTGATGTGCGCCTCTAGATTCGTGAGCGAAATCAAATCCTTGATTTGTAGATGCTTGTGCTTTAAGGCTGCCAGCATGCCATTTTCCTACATGTCCTGTTTTATAACCATTCATTTTTAAAGCTTCAGCTATAGTAAAATGCTCTGGACTTAATCCTTCAGGAAAAAATGGGTGAAGGTAAATTGAACGTCCTGATGCAGTAGGAAGCTTACCTCCAGCAACATGTGTAACTCCCGTTTTAGTTGGGTGCTGGCCCGTTAGCAATGCACATCGAGAAGGTGCACAGGTAGGAGCGGGAGAATACCCATTTGTAAAGTTAATTCCGTCTTTTGCAAGGGCAACAATGTTAGGGGTTTCCCACGGTGTAGGTTCGTCTAAATTGTTTATTTCTGTATCCTGCCAACCTAAATCATCAACATGAAAAATGATAACGTTTGGTTTTATTATTTCGTTTTTTTCTTGACCGTTAATGGACAACGCACAAAAAAGAGTAAGCAATATTGCGTTGAAGAATGCTATGTTATTTTTCATTTTTAGATGAGTTTAATTCTATATATTTAATTAGTTTATTGTATGAAATTTACTTTTTACCATAAATCTATTTTCATCAATTAAGATAAAACCATACTCTTTGGCCTCTTGTGGAATGGTAAAGGAATACTCTAAGGCATTACTACTTACTTTTACTGGGACTTTGATATAGGTAGATTTAATTTTTTTTCGTTTTCCTTTTCCATTAGGTTGATCTGAGATTTTTATAAGCGCAAAACTTTCAATTACTTTTGATTTTCCGGCTTCTAATGCTATTGAAACAGTACGAGATTTTTCATCAAAAGAATCGCTTATTATAGTAGGAATAGAATTTGCATTTTTAAATTTTAAAGGATTCTTATAGGGTAGTTTGGCGTCGTAATCTTTAAGATATTTTTCTAATTTAGTGGCCAAATCGTTTACAATTTGAGGTTCTTGTTCGGCTAAATCGTATTTTTCTTCTAAATCATTACGTTTACCATTTTTATACAAACGGTGTAAAACATATTTACCTGAATTAAAGTTTTTGTATAATTTATAGTCTCCAGACCTTATTGCAGACTGGTTTTTAGTGTCGTCGCCATAAGGGTAATGCCACCACAAATCTGTTCTCACATGTCCATTTTCATCTTTAACCTCTTTTTTATCGGTTAGTAATACATTTGAAATGTCTAATCCATCTAACTCTGAATCAAATTGAGAAGGAATTGTACTATTTGTTAGATTTAAAATTGTTGGGTAAAAATCTAATTGATTAATTAAAACATCTTTTGTTGTGTTTTTTAAAACATTAGGCCCAGAAACAAGCAGCGGAACTCTAATACCACCTTCTTCTGTATATTTTTTTCCTTTATCTAATGGTGCATTATCAGACATTATTTCTGTTTTTCGTTTTTCTGCTCCTCCATTATCTGATGAAAAAAAGATATAGGTTGTTTCGTATAATTTTTTACCAGGATTTCTAGGGTCGTCGGTGGTCTTTAATAAATCTATAACGCGACCAAAACTCCAATCTAAAGTGGTTACCATAGCTCCAAAATAAGGATTGTTTTGTCCCTTTGCGGTCATAGGAATGTCTTCTTTTGGAAATTCCATTCCTAATTTATCACAGTAATATTGTAATAATTCACGGTTTTTGGTGTGAATAGGGTAGTGTACCATCCAATGTGCTAAATACAAGAAAAAAGGTTCTTCTTTACTGTTTTTAATAAACTCTAAAGCATGTTCTGTTACTGCATCTGTTGGATAGGAAATGCCATTAGGTGAAGCGTCCGTATACGGGAAATATTTTTCTTCACTTAAACGGTAAGGATCATTTTTTGAATTTGTAGCAAAATTATTTGTACGATTATGCTGTCCTTTAGGGCCTTGATGTGCTCCTCTAGACTCGTGTACAAAATCGAAACCTTGATTCTTAGACGATTGGATTTCTAGAGAGCCTGCATGCCATTTACCAACATGTCCTGTGGTGTAGCCATTCATTTTTAAAGCTTCTGCGATAGTAAAATTATCAGGCATTAAGCCCGAAGGATAGTATGGGTTAATATATTTATCGGCTTTATTAGCTTTAGGAATGCCTCCACCATTAACATTGGTAATCCCTGTTTTAGCCGGATGTAATCCACTTAAGAGTGCAGACCTAGAGGGCGCACAAGTAGGTGCTGGTGAATAACCATTTGTAAAATTTATAGCATCTTTAGCAAACGCTGTAATGTTTGGTGTGTCCCATGCACAAGGTTCGTCTAAATCATTGAGTTGTATGTCTTGCCAACCTAAATCATCTGCATAAAATATAATAATATTGGGTTTTATTAGGTCTTTCTTATTCTGACTAAAAGTAGGGTTAGAAACACATAATAAAATTGTAAGTATTGCTAATAGTGATTTCATTTTAGTGGTGTAAAATTTAAGTTTTTATTTATTTCCAATTCAGTTGGGCTTTTTTGTTTTTGATATCGAGCCAAACATCGAGATGTTCAAATGATCGTGTATAAATGTAACCTTCACGTTTTGCATAGCCTTTTGGTGCACCGAGTTTTTTTTCGTATTGCGGAAACGTTTTTAGCCAAACCGTAGATGTTTTTGTATTGTAACCATCGTGAGGGTAGACATAACTGTATTTTTCTGCGCAGACTAAAAATATAGCTAATAGATAGTCTAAACGTTCTGTAAAATCTTCATTGAAATCAATTTTTTTTCTTACATCATCAATACCTGCTTCTGCATTTTTTAGAGCTTTGCCTATCCCTAAAGACATTGCAATGATTTTTCCTTCTCTAGCAGATTTTTGTACGGCTTCTATGCCTTGTGCAAGGTAATCTTCATAAGTCATGCCAAAACTTTGATGTTCAAAACCTTCTATGTAAGATCCGTCAAAGAATTTTAAGTATTCTCTCCCAGAGTCTTCAAATTCCGGACGCACACGAATAATATTTGCAATAAGTAAATTGTCTTTTCCTATTTCGGCATCTAAATCAGCCATCATAGACAAATAACCTGATTTAATAGCCTGCTGTTTTTCTTTTCCAACACGACTATTAAAAAATACAGGTGCGAGTACTTTTATATTAGCATCTAAAAATACACCATCAATAAATGGGCTTTCTATAACCTTTTGGATATGGTTAATCCAATAGGTTCTAACGAAATCTTGAGAAATGTCAAAAAAACCTGTTTTACCATTAGGCATTAAGGCTTTTTTGCCTTTTGCGTTAACTAATAAAGCTTCAGGATGTTCGTTTAAAAATTGTTTGTCTTCTTGGTAACTTCCCCAATTGATAACCACATTTTTATAGTATAATATCTTAGCATTCGGATTGATGGTTTTTACAGCTTTAGCAGCGTTGATGGTACCTTTTTCAGTAGAACCAAACGTTTTACTTCCTGTGGTTTTTTCGAAGGTTATTAATGGGAATTTTGAAAGGTAGTTCACCTCTTTTTTTGTAAACGCGTCTGCTTTACGTAAGTGCATGTACAATGGTATTTTATCCCATGAGAACTCAGGCTGTATTTGTGTCTCATTAGCGGTTGTTTCTAACTTCTGAGCCGAACAGGCACTAAAGGAAACGGCTATTAAAAGCACTAGTAATGTCGTTTTGAAATGCATCTATATGTCTGTTTACTTAATTATTATTCTGTTATTATTTTAAAACAAATAGCAGATTGATTAGTTATCGCTTTAAAATTATTCTTAATGGCTAAACCATCGCTATTTTGTTTCCAGTTAATTTTTTTATCACTACCTAATAGCTGTATGTCTTTTATGCTTTTTTGTAAAAGGCCTTTTGTCTTCAATACTTTTATTAGGATGTCTTTTGTTGGTGGTGCTAAAACAAACGCATAGAGATTATCTCCTTTTTTGGTAAATCTAATGTCTTTCTCAGAAAACGGTTTTAAATTCTCACCTGCGCGTTTGGTTACGATTTCTAATGGTCCTTCGCCGAAAGTTTTCCATGGTCTAGTGTTGTAAATACCTTCTTTATTAATGTTTACAAAAGTGCCAAAATCACTGAGCATTTGCCTTTGATTGTCAGGGATTGTACCATCGCCTTTTAAAGCTATATTAATCATTACTATTCCGTTTTTACTTATGGCATCAATGGCGTTACCAATTAACACATCTAAGGACATTTTAGTAAATGAGTTTTTTCTATAAAACCAGCTTCCAGATAAATCGGTTGCCCAAATCCACGGGTATTTTTGCTGTTCGCCAAACATACCACGTTCTAAATTATAGGTAAATGCCGCTTTATTTTCTTTGGCATTTTTAAAGGATAAAACCGTGGTTTGTTTGCCATTGTTTTCTTTTAAATCTCTATTTAAATAGTCGGAAAATAGTTTTACACCCAATCCTTTACCCGTTTTTATAGTAGGATATGGTGAGTCGTTATTAAATAGGTCTGGATCGTATTTTTCAATTAAATCCCAAGAGCGTTTGTACCAATGTTGATTCCAACTGTCTTGACTCGCAAATGCGGCAGTATCGTAATCCATATTGAAGAATTCCCATTCTGGAGTGCCTTCTTTTTGAAATTTTCGGGCGGTTCTAAAAAAACGTGGTGACCAATATAAATGTGTGGATACTCCAAATTTTAAATGGTGTTGGTAGGCTGCATTCTTCCATTCCTTAAGTATATCTTTTTTTGGCCCCATTTTTACAGCATTCCAAGGAAAAAAGGAATCATACATATCAAAATTATCATGATGTGTGGCGACTGGCATAATAAAACGTGCACCACAATCTTTAACAAACTTTACTATGGCATTAGCATCAAAATTTTCAGCTTTAAAATTGGCTATAAATTTTTCGTAACCAAATTCTGATGGATGTCCATACCGTTTCGTGTGCCATTCTGTTAATTTTTCAGTTCTTATACGGTCTGCTTCGTTTCTTGCATCATAGGCGTCTGAACCATACATGCGTCTCCCGTAGTGCGAACCATCCTCTATTCTGTTTTCGTCTATTGCAGAAGGAATTCCCCAATGCATCCAAACCCCTATTTTACCATCTTTAAACCATTCAGGTACCTCATAATGCTCAGCCATAGATTCCCAATTAGCGTCAATTGTATTTTTAGTCGATTGCGTTTGACTAAAAACAAAAGAAGTGCTTAATGTTAAAAAAAAGAGGGTTGTAAGTTTTTTAATAGACATATGAATCCATTTATCGGGTATATACAAAGTAACCGTTTAGTAATTTAGCAAGGCTTCTCTATTCTGTCATTTTGTTGCTGTAAAAATTCAAATGACCTTCGAACGCTTAGTGCATAAGGGGTTGGTTGATTAGAGAAAATTTAAAAACGAACAGAGCAAGCTAAATAGTCTTATTTGATACATATTTGTGGTCATACGAACTAACTCAATACGTCATGAAAAAAAATAATTCAAAGGTTTTACTATTTCTATTGTTAATTCAGTGCTTTTTAGGTTTTGCACAAAATCAGACGGTAACAGGAATAGTTACAGACATTAATAATGTACCGCTTCTGGGTGTTAGTATTATAGAAAAAGGTACTACCAATGGAATAATGAATGATATGGATGGAGAATATTCCATACAATTAAAGAATCCTGATGCGATACTTGTATTTCATTATTTGGGATTTAAGACCGTAGAATTTTCCACTAAAGGAAAAGAAGTAATTAACGTGATAATGAAAGAAGATTCTGAGGCTTTAGATGAAGTTGTTCTTACTGTAGGTATTCGAAGTTCGCAATTGAATGCTGTAAGGGAAAAACGAGAGGCAGCTACGGTTATTGAAGCTATTACTCCTGAAGATATTGGTAGTTTTTCAGATAGTAATGTTACGGATGCCTTACAAAGAGTTGCTGGTGTGCAAATAGAGCGAAATGATGATGGTGTTTCTGGAGATAGAGTATCTATAAGAGGTATTGGCCCTCAGTTTGTAAAGATTACTATGAATGGCCGTACTCCAATTTCTGCAGGAAATGAAGGGAAATCTGATTTTCGGAAATTTAATTTAAATGTTATACCCACTGAAATTATTAATGGAGCTAGAATTCAAAAATCAACTCAAGCTAAAGAGCTATCCACAGCGATTGGTGGAACTGTGGATTTTCAAACTTTAAGGCCATTAGATACAAAATATAAAAGAGGAAAAAATTATTTTGCTAGTGTGAATGTTAGAGGTGATAGTGAAGCTGAATTTGAAGATATTGATTTTGATACTAGGTTATCTGGTGTTTTTGGAGGTAAAGTAAATGAAAAATTAGGAGTTGCGGTTTCTACAGTTTACACAGACGATTTTAGGTTACGGGAAGAAGCTGGTATGAGAGGGTACAGAAATGTAGATTTTTATGAGGATACAAATAGTAATGGTGCTTTTGAAGATGGAGAGATTGTATACCAAGGTATCCTTGTTCCAGCTACAATAAACAATGCTATTAGAAAAGACGATAGAGAGCAACTAGCTTTATCTGCAGCAATTCAGTACAAGCCCGATGAGAAATTAGAGTTTTTATTAGATTATACTTTTACTAGTTTAAAAAATTTTTCCGATAGACAACAATTTCAATTCACAATGGCTTCTGGAGGTAATAATGGATTGCTTGGTGTTAATAATTTTTTTACGCCAGAGAGCATTGGTTTTAATGGAAATAATTTAGCATTTATAAATGCGGCAGGAGCGAATTTGTCTCGAGTAAATATTCAAAATAAAAATCAGTTTTATACAAATAATACCACAAATAATATTATTGGATTGAATACTGCATATAAGCAATCTGAAAAATTAAAATTAAGTTTCGATTTGTCATATTCAGATTTGGATTATTTTCAAGACCTAACGCAAATAACAGCAAGATTAGACGGCAGAGATTATGATAATAGTATCTTTAGTATAGATTTAAGAGGTAATGTTCCATTGTATGGAGTTCCTGATGAAATTTTTGATACTTCACTAATAAATTTGATAAGTGCAGCGAAGAGACATATTAGAACAAAGGGCTATAATTATGCCTCTAGATTAGATGCAGAGTATGAGTTAAATCAAAATGTTAAATTATCTTTAGGAGCAAGAGCAGCAATAACGGATTTTGAGGCTAGAGAGGCTCAATTAAATACAGATGAAATATACGGTGATTATACAGATGAACAACAACTTCAATTTACAAATTTAATATCTGGAGATAATAATCTTACCGATGGAGATTTTTTATATGGAGAGACAGGTTTAAATCAATGGATAAATATTCCTGGGAATGCAGTACTAGATTTAACACCAGGATTTAATGATCTGGATGGTGGAAGTATTTTTGATTTTGATAAACCTATAGATGAATTAAATTCAGAAGAAGGAGATTTACAATTTAATTCACCTAATTCTTATGGAGCTATCGAAAGAAGTTATTCTACCTATGCACAAGCTGATGCTATAACAGAGGTATTTGATATTCCAGTTATATTAAATTTTGGGGTCAGAGCTATAAATACAATAAATGAATCTAGAGGATTTACTGGAGTCCAACAATTTGATCCTATAGCTCAAACTGTAGAAGTAGTAAATGATGCTTTGTACCATGAGGTAGAAAACTCTAGATGGGATGTATTACCTAGCTTTAATGCCAATTTTAAAATAAGAAGAAATTTTAATTGGCGTATAAGTGCTGCTAAAGGGGTATCAAGACCAAGATTTATAGATATTATACCAAGTAATGAAGTGGTATATTTAAATCCAGAGTCTGAAATATTTAATCCTAATTCACCAGATTACGAGCCAAATTTAGGAGAAAGTTTACTCAGAGGAACTATAACTTCTGGAAATCCAGAATTAAAACCCTACAGTGCATGGATGTATGATACCACATTTGAATGGTATAGTAATAATGGAGGGGCTATTGTTGGTAGTGTTTTTTTTAAAGATATCAAGAATTATATAGGAGGGCAAACATTAAATGATCAAGCTTACCCAGGAATAGAAGAGTTAGGGGTTGCACTGCCAGAAGGTCAAGAAGATTTGCTGTTTGATATTTCAAAACCTATTAATATTACAAATGCGAAACTCTTTGGTTTTGAAATAGGATTTAATCAACACTTTACATTTTTACCTGGTTTTGCAAGTGGATTTGGTTTACGTGCGAATTACTCTTTTGTAGAAAGTAATTTTGATGGTGCTGTCGGAGATGCTACTAATGGCTTTCCAGGAACTTCCAAACATAACCTAAATACGGTAATGTACTATGAAAAATACGGTTTCTCTTTTAGATTTACTGCTGCTTACCGGAGTAATTACCTAAGTAATCTTGGAGGTATCGGATCTACACGTGCTGACGAAACACATTACACCGAAGGAACCACTTTATTAGGTGTTAATTTAAAGTATAATATATTAAAGGGATTACAAGTTAGTGCAGGAGTAAGTAACCTTACAGGTGAAGATACTCGCAGGTATATAGATGATGATCCTCAAAACCTTACTTCGTATTACCGTAGAACTCCAACCTGGAAAATTGGTTTAAGATATAGATTATAATTCTATAGAATTGTATTTCATGTTAATTGAAAATTTATAAAAATGTAGGTAGTTTCTCTAACACTTTACATTGTGAAAAATAATTGCTAGCTACAAATCAAAAAAAATAATACGCATATGTTTAATAATAGATATTTAATAGTTACCGTTTTTTTAATGCTTATTAGCGTTACCTATATCCATTCTCAAGAAAAAGAGAAAGACAAAAAAGGAATGGAAGAAATGTGGGGAGAAACAACGGTTTCTGGTGATGCTTTAAAAAGTGGAAAGGCGAAGTTGTTTGACGAAGGCAACTACGGCATGTTTATCCATTGGGGTTTATTTTCAAATTTAGGTGGAGTTTGGGAAGATAAGACGTATTACGGTATTGGGGAATGGTTAATGAGCAAACGTGTTGCTAATATTGCTCCTGAGAAATATATGGAAACTGCAAAAACATTTAATCCAATAGAATTTGATGCTAAGCAGATTGCACAATTGGCAAAAGACGCTGGTATGAAATATATTATTATTACCAGTAAGCATCACGAAGGGTTTGCGATGTTCGATTCTGAAGCTAGTGATTTTAATATCGTAGATGCTACACCATTTGGTAGAGATCCCATGCACGAGTTATCTGCAGCGTGTAAAGAATTAGGACTTGGATTCGGATTTTATTATTCTCATAATCAAGACTGGACGGCGCCAGGAGGTACTAGAGGTCCTGAATATGACAAGAATGGAAATAAGATGGACTTTAAAGATTATTTCTACAATAAATGTAAACCTCAAGTAAAAGAAATATGTACTAATTATGGTGACATCGATTTCGTATGGTTTGACACACCTGGCGATATGCCAAAAGAATACGTGGTAGAATTAGCCGATATGGTAAGAGAGTTACAACCCAATGCTATGATGTGTAGTCGCGTAGGATATGGTATGGGTGATTATGCGAGCATTGGAGATATGGAAGTGCCTACCCGAAATGTAGAAGGGCTATGGGAAACTTGTGATACCAACAACGATTCTTGGTCATATGCATGGTATGATAATAACTTTAAAAGTCCTAAAAAGATTTTAGGTCGTGTTATTGAAACTGTAGCAAGAGGTGGTACGTATTTATTTAATGTAGGTCCAGATAGTAATGGCGCAATACCGAGTATTGGTATAGAATTTTTACAAGAGTCTGGTCGTTGGATTCAAAAATACCCACAAGTTGTTTACGCTGCAGGTAATTCACCTTGGGGCTATGCATTACCTTGGGGAGATGTTACTACTAATGATAAATCCCTTTATTTATCTGTAAGCGAATGGCCAACTAATGGTAAATTATACTTACCTGGATTAAAATCTAAAGTCAAAAAAATATCCGTTTTAAATGGTGACAAAAAGAGTTCACTTAAATATTCTAAAGATAAGGATTGGTTAGTTATCGACGTGCCTTATAAAGCACCTGAAGAATTGATTTCTGTAATTGAAGTAGAACTTGAAGATGCAGAAGCTGTAGTAGAATCGCATTTCGGAATCTACCCGAATGTGCCTACAAGATTACTAACGGAATTTGGTGAGGTTGAAGGTGCAGAACAAAAAAATGTACGATGGATGGAGAAATTTGGGGAATGGAAACATGCCAACCAAGTTAGTAATTGGGAAGAAGATGGTACAGTTTGCTGGGAAGTAAACGTTCAAGAACCAGGTTACTATTATTTAGATTTAGAATATAAAGGTGAAGGACGTTTAGTCTGGAAAACCACAACAGATCAAGGCGTTAAAGTACAAAACCAACAAGCTGCAACAGATAAGTACGCGTACCGCAGAATGGGAATTTTAGAATTTAAAACTGCGGGTAATCATACTATAAAAACGTCTTTAGTTGAAGGAGATGCGCAAACATCGAGCTTAAAATCTATTAAAATTTCACCTATAAAATAGCCAGATTATCATGAAGTTAGCTGCTCTACATAAAAGTTCATTTTTAATAGCTCTTTTTACGGTATATACTGCCTTTTCACAAAATGATAAGCATTATCCAAAATTTAATTGGGACAAGGTTCCTGTTGCGTTTCACTTTGGGAAAAAAGGAGATTTGCTTACCAAGTCTGAAGCCGAATTTATAGCAGCTCGTTCAAATTTTACTGTTTTAGAAAAGGCTCATGGTTATCCCAAATACAAGTACTCGGAAGAAGCAATTGCTTTAGATGCTAAAGTCTTAAAGGATTTAAACCCAGATATGAAAGTGGTATTCTATTGGAATGCGTTTTTAGATTACAATATGTATAAAGCACATGAAGATTACCAAACAAAATCAGACTGGTGGCTAAAAACAAAAACAGGAGAATTAGATTTAAAAGATGGTAAATTAAAGCGCTATGATTTATCTAATCCAGAACTCAGAGATTGGTGGTCTAATGTCGCTAAAGACAATTTAAATAATGAAAACATAGATGGTGTTTTCTTTGATGCCTTGGTCCAAGTTACCAATCCAAGAAATAAACAATTATGGGGAGCTGAAAAGTTTGATGCCATACAACAAGGTTTAAAAGACCTAATTAAAGAAACTAGAGCTAAAATTGGTGATGACAAATTAATCGTTTATAACGGCATTCGTTCCACACCAATAAGAAATAGCGAAAATGACTTTCCAGAGTTTACAGATGCCATAATGATTGAACATTTCGGATATTTTAATAGTAAAACAAAAGAAAGTATGCTCAAAGATATCCAAGAAATGGAAAAAGCTGGTAAAAGTGGTAAAATTGTAGTGTTTAAGACTTGGCCAGAGAATGCTTGGGTAAACAAAGCTTTTATGGCTAAATCTGAAAAAGAAAAAGCCGAAATAGCCAAAGAGCACTTAAACTTTGCCTTAGCTTCTTTTTTAGCCGGAGCACAAAAACATTCATATATTAGTTACAATTGGGGGTATCGTTTAGGTATGGGCTCACTCTTATGGTATCCGGAATTTGATAAACCCTTAGGTAAACCATTAAACGAGATGCAAGTAGACGGTTGGATTTTAACCCGAAACTATGAACATGCTAATATTTGGGTCGATTTAGAAAACAAAAAAGCAACGATAGATTGGAAAACACAAAACTAAAATCATGAAAATAAGCGCCTACTTTTATTTGATAATGTTGGTGTGCTTAACCGCTTGTCAAGAACAAACAAAACCAACACCCCAAGTCAATAAACCCAACATCATCCTATTTTATGCAGATGATATGGGTTTTGGTGATTTAGAAATTCAAAATCCACAATCTAAAATACCCACACCTCATTTAAATCAATTAGCCAAAGAAGGCCTTTTAATGACGGATGCGCATAGTTCTTCAGGAGTTTGCACGCCGAGTCGTTATGCCTTGCTATCTGGTCGCTATCATTGGAGAGATTTTAATGATATCGTACATGCTATGGGCGAATCTGTATTTAAAGAAAATCAGGTAACCTTACCTCGTATTCTTAATAATAACGGTTACCATACAGCAGCTATTGGGAAATGGCATTTAGGGTGGAACTGGGAAGCAATTAGAAAAAAGGAGGTTACTCAAAAAGTAAAAGCGAAACACGGCAAAAAAGAAATTGAAATTTGGCCAGCATTAGCTTATGATTGGAAAAAAACAATACCTAATGGTCCTTTATCTATTGGATTTGATTCTTATTTTGGTGATGGTACCATTAACTTTCCACCTTATACTTGGATAGAAAATGACAAAGTAAAAGAAATACCAACCATAACGTTACAACATCCTAAAGAAGATTTTGCATTAGAAGGGAACTGGGAATTACGACCAGGACCGGCTATTGAAAATTGGGATTTTTATAAAGTGTTGCCTACCGTAACTCGTAAAGCAGTAACTTTTATAAAAAATCAAGAAAAAGCGAAAGAACCTTTCTTCTTGTATATGGCATTTCCTTCGCCTCATGCCCCAATAATCCCCAATAAAGAGTTTAGAGGAAAAAGCAATGCAGGACCTTATGGCGATTTTGTGTACCAAACCGACGATGCTGTTGGGCAAATTTTAGAGGCTTTAAAAGCAATTAATGCCGATGACAATACCATTGTTATTTTTACTTCAGATAATGGGACAGAACGTTATGCTTATGACCGTTTTAAAAATTATAATCACGATAGTTCTCATCCATTTAGAGGTGTTAAAAGAGATGTTTATGAAGGCGGACATCACGTGCCTTTTATCGTAAAATGGCCAAACCAAATTAAACCAGGAACAAAGAGCAATCAATTGTTCAGTCAAATAGACCTTTTACATACGTTAGCGTCTATTACCAATAGCGATTTACCAAAAGGATTTCAGCATGATAGTTTTAATTTTTCTAACGTATGGTTAACTAATACAGATGAACCCGTAAGAGAAACTATTGTTCACAATACCTGGACGTCTAAATATGCAATACGAAAGGGCGATTGGTTGTATATTAATAATAAAGATGGATATCACACCAGAATACCAAAATGGTTTGAAGAAGGGCAGCGTTTTAATACCGCTACGGATACTGTTCAGCTCTTCAATCTTAAAGACGATATTGGGCAAAATACCAATCTAGCAAACCAGTTTCCAGAAAAAGTGAGGGAATTATCAGCAGCATTGCATGACGAACAGAAAAAAGAAACCTTTGAAAATTAATACCGAAATGAGAATGCGTTATTTAAAACATATTACACTTTTATGGGTTGCTATTGCAATTTATTCTTATAATGAGACTAAGACGAAAACTGTAGCTGATAATGGAGCTGTAGCTAAAACAGAAGATTTAAGGCCAAACATTATTTTCATTTTTGCAGATGATTGGGGTTATGGAGATTTAGGCGTGTATGGAAATTCAGAAGTGGTGACCCCTAATCTAGATAAAATGGCTTCAGAAGGCACGCGATATACACAGTTTCATGTGACTAGTGGTGTATGTTCGCCAAGCAGAGCTTCGGTTTTAACTGGTCATTTTCCAGCAAGACACCGTGTGCACGGACATTTTGCGGGAAATGAAGTCAATGCCAAACGTAATATGCCCAATTATTTAACCGATTCCTTGCCTGTTTATTTGCCTAAAATCATGCAAAAAGCAGGTTATACAACGGCACATTTTGGGAAATGGCATTTAGGTGGTGGCGGTAAACCTCATGGCGATCCTTCAGCACCAGAACCGAAAGTGTATGGCTATGATGAGGCTAGGGTTTGGAACGGAAATGGTCCAACTTGGAAAGGCGATCAAAAATGGCCAACCACAAGATTTATGGATACCGATACGCTATGGGTGCAGAGTTCTAGTAAAATTGCTGTAGACGAAACTATCGACTTTATCAAAAGAAATAAAGGCAAACAACCAATGTTTGTAAACCTTTGGTTAAAAGATCCACATACACCTTTATGGCCTTCCGAGGCACAGCGCGAACCGTTTAAAGGCTTGTCGCCAAGCAAAGAAACCTATTATGCGGTTTTAAAAGATGCCGATTATCATATAGGACGTTTATTAGATTCCATCTCAGAAATGGGATTAGATGACAACACCTTAATTGTGTTTTCTAGTGATAATGGTCCTGCAGGATGGGGACCTTCTAAAAAAGCGGGTTCTACAGCAGGTTTAAAAGGACGGAAAGTAGATATCTTTCAAGGGGGGGTGGTGGTGCCTTTTATTGTAAAATGGAAAAATCATGTTGAAGAAAATAAGGTAGATTCTACTAGTGTGCTTTCCACTGTAGATTTATTACCAACCTTTGCCAGTTTAGCGCAAAGTGAATTACCAAACGATTATCCAATTGATGGAGAAAATATAAGTTCAATTTTAGAAAACAATAGTTTTACAAGAACAAAACCCTTATTTTGGGAATGGCGTTTTCCTAGAGAAAACACCAATCATTGGGCACAAGGTGCCGTTAGAAAAGGCGATTGGAAACTATTGTTTAATGACCAAATAAAAAGAGAAGAACTCTATCATATTTCTGAAGACCCAAAGGAAAACAATAATGTTACTAAAGCGAATCCACAACGTGTTGATACACTTAAACAACTTTGGTACGATTGGAAAAAAGAACTTCCGGAATAACTAAATAACGCTTAAAAATAATTTAATAACACCATAGACTTTCAAAAAATAGTATTGAAATGAACAAAAAAATAATAGTATTAATGGCGCTTATGGGATTTGCATTTTCATGTACCTCTCAATCAACAAAAACAGTGACTAAGAAAAAATCGAAACAGCCTAACGTCATTGTAATTATAACCGATGATCAAGGTTATGGAGATCTTGGTGCTCATGGTAATACCTTGGTAAAAACACCAGCATTAGATGAGTTTCATGACGAATCCGTTAGGTTAACCGATTTTCATGTTGGTCCTACTTGTGCACCTTCAAGATCAGGTTTAATGACCGGAAGATATGCCAATAGAGTTGGCGTTTGGCATACTATAGGTGGTGTATCTCTATTAAGAGAAGATGAGGTGACCATGGCTGAGGTATTTCAAGAAAATGGCTATGAAACAGCAATGTTTGGTAAATGGCATTTGGGAGATACTTATCCTTCTAGACCACAAGATAAAGGCTTTGAATACACCGTTACACATGGTGGAGGTGGTGTTGGCCAAACACCAGATTATTGGGATAATGATTATTTTGATGATACTTATTTTAAAAATGGCGTGCCTACAAAGTACAAAGGTTACTGTACTGATGTCTGGTTTGATGAGGCTATAGATTATATTGAAACACATAAAGACCAACCGTTTTTTACCTACATCTCTACAAATGCACCACACTTACCTTATAATGTTCCTGAAGACTATTATAAGCAATACAAAGATTTAGATATTCCGGAGTTTCAAAAAATCTTCTACGGAATGATTACTAACGTAGACGATAATTTTGCGAAACTTCAAAAGAAATTAGAAGACTTAAAAATAGCAGATAATACCATTGTTATTTTTATGACCGATAACGGAACGGCTTCAGGGTATAAGAAAGTTAAAGGGCAGCTTTACGGTTATAATGCAGGAATGAAAGGCACAAAAAATAGTGAATATGAAGGTGGACACCGAGTACCATTCTTTATTAAGTATCCCGAGAAAAATATTGAAGGCGGAAGAGATGTTAAGGCGCTTACGGCACATTTAGATATTTTACCAACCTTAGCCACTTTATGTGATTTAGAATTGCCAGAGCGTCAAAAGGAAATTGATGGTTCAGATATTTCAGCACTTCTTTTAGGAGAAAAAGATAGTATTGGTAGAGATTATCTTATTACAGATTCGCAACGTGTGCAGAGTCCTATAAAATGGAGAAAAAGTGCCGTGATGTCAGATAAAATGCGATTGGTTAATGGGAAAGAATTATATGATGTGTCTAAAGATCCAGGGCAAGAGCATGACTTAGCTGCACAATTCCCAGAGAAAGTGGAGCAAATGCGTGGATATTATAACGAATGGTGGAGCTCTGTTTCAACAGAATTTAACCAGTTTCCAATTATCGTTTTAGGGTCAGATCAGCAGAATCCTATTGAATTAACCTGTCATGATACGCATGTGCACGATTCTAAAATTCCATGGAATCAAAATTATATCAGAGAAGCACAAAAGAACCCAATAGGAGGTGAGTTTACCGTAGCCTTTGAGCAATCGGGAACCTACACCATTGAATTAAGCAGATGGCCTTTTGAAGCTGGTTTAGCTATTAATGCCGCTGTTGAAGGTAAGGAAGGTACCATTTCTACCGAAGCTATTGCAGCAGGAAGAACCATGAATTTTAAATCTGGTGGTGTAAAAATCGGCGCTTGGGAGCAAACAAAAGCTATAACTAAAGACGCTAAAGTGATTAGTTTTACGGGGAACTTTACCAAAGGAGAAACCGATATGAGTGCATGGTTTACAACCGATGAAGATGAAGATTGGGGAGCTTTTTATATGAGAGTCACTAGAGTCTCTAAAGACTTTTCTTTAATAGATTAGTCCCGGATTATATAACAAACATAGGTGGTGTTACACATCACTTTATAAAATAAAAAAAAGGGAAAGTTTACTTTCCCTTTTTTTAGTGTTAAACGTTAAATACATAAGCTTTAATACGGATTCGTAGTTAAAGGCCTTGTAATAAATATTCAAGTTTTTTATTCTTCAGACTTCAGCATCTCTGGCGTAGCAACGGTTCTAAAGCCCATATGATCTGATCCAGAATCCATAGAAACCCCCATTTTAGCCGAAATTCTAAAGCTAGCACAGTACGACGCATGACATAAAAAAGAACCTCCTTTCATCACGTGTTCTACTTGATAAGGATTGTTCGGGTTAAAATGCTTTTCAGCTCCTTTAGGATTTACAATAGGTTGAGAACTATCTAATTCCTTATAATAGTTTATATTAAAAAAGTCATTCGTAATTTCCCATACATTTCCAGCCATATCATATAACCCAATACTATTTGCTGGATAAGACTTTACAGGCGAAATAAATTCAAAACCATCTTTAGAGTCGTTTTTAGTCGGAAAAACACCTTGCCACGTATTGGCGTTAGCATCTAAAACCGCAGGATTATCTCCCCAAGTAAAAATGCTGTTTTCATTTGTGCCTTGTGCAGCAGACTCCCATTCGGCTTCCGTTGGTAAACGTCGGTTAGCCCATTCGCAAAACGCTATAGCATCTTGGTAAGCGACATGCACTACAGGAAAGTTGTCTTTGCCTTCAATAGTAGATTCCGGACCCTCTGGATGTCTCCAGTTTGCTCCCGTTTTCCATGTCCACCATTGTCCGTAGTTTTCCATATTTGCAACAGCATTTACATCTTTATTAAAAATAAGACTCCCCGGTTGCAGTATAGAATCATGAGGTTTTGGGGTGTTAGGAGGTAATTCTTTTTTCATTTCTTCCCAATCAATCTCGCGTTCAGCAATAGTAACATAGTCGGTTGCCTCTACAAAGGCTTTAAATTGCTTGTTGGTAACCTCTGTAGCATCTATAAAAAAGCCATCTACAGTTACCATATGCGCAGGTTTTTCTCTAGGCATCGCATATTGGTCGGTGTCTTTGGCGCCTTGTAGAAATGTTTTTTTTGCTACCCAAACCATACCTTCAGGAGCTTCAGGGATTATAGGGGGAGCTACAGGATTAACCGTTTTAGTTTCAGTAGCGGTTGGTTTGGCTTCATCTTTACAACTCGAAACCGTTGTAAGCATTAAGAGCAAGGCCAGAATAGGTGTAAATGGTTTATTCATGGGTTTTAGATACATTTTTATTTTGGTTAAATATAATGTTTTTGCATCGTATTTTTATCAGAATAAAGCAGGTATTATAAATAGCATTATCCGTCATAGGCTTATTAAATACCACCAATAAAAAAACCGTAATATGACTGAGATATTACGGTTTTTTATAAGCGATTAAATCGTTAAAATTAGAAATTGATTCTAGTTTTATTTAATGATAATTTTTTGAGTTTTGTTTTGTGTAGGGGTTTTTAACGCTACGATATAAACACCCGCTTTTAACGAACTAACATTAAGGGTTTGCGTTGTGTTTGAACTCGTTAAGACCTGTTGAAACACTGATCGACCTTGCATATCGTATAATACGGCTGTAGTATCTGCAAGTAATTGCCCTTTAATCACTACTGTTTTTGAAGCTTGATTAGAATAGATGTGTAAACCATTAATTAAGGCATCGTCAGTAGATAAAGTGGTTGCAGAGAAATGTACATAGAAACGCCCGGTACCATTTAAGGCATCAGATGGCGTAAAGACGTAATCACTATTATTTAAAAGTGTCCAAGTGTTAGTTAGATTATCTTCAAGATATACGGTTACCGTTTCAGGAATTGAAACCTTTTCAGGATTCATACCAATAGTTAATTGTGTACCCGCCTCAGCATTAACCCCAAGAGGTACAACGACCTCATTAAAATCGTTATAAGGTAAAGCCTGAATAGCAAATTTAATGTTTTCATTATTTTCAACAAGATGCGTATAGATAGGGCTTGAAGAACCCGTAAAAGCCGCAGCATCATACCCCGGATCTAAGCCTCTAGTTTGGTTGTCTACAAAGTATATTTTTGTGGAATGCTGCGATGATTCTCTCGATAAAAATAATTCTGATAGAACATGATTTGGTGTAGCTGTTCTTCCTACTATAAAATCATCCGAACTTCCCGTAGTTCGCATTGCTGGTGTAAACGTTACAGTGCCTCCACTAGCTGTAGTTTTTACAAAGAATCCTTGGCCTGGGGTTATTTTATAACCATTATTAGTCTCTATATTATTCCATACTGTCCAATTATCAGAAGAATTTGCGTAACCCGAATAACCATAAACGGCTTGGTATGCTCCGCTGCCTCCGTTTAATTGACCTGAGTTTTCAGTCCAAAATTCATCAAAATCTAAATAAGAAGGATAAGGGTTACCTATTAAGTTCCATAAACCATAAGTGGTGTTACCACCATCGCTAAGCGTAGCTACTACATCCACTGCAGGTGAAACCGGTGCTCCTTGAAATAAGATAGTACCATCTTCACTTGCTCTCGCTGCTCTATACCCTTTTCCTTGCACTAAAGGATCACTACCATTTGTAGAGGTATCCCAGTTTACATACGAACCAGAAACATTATCAAATGGGCCAAACGCTCTTTGCGTTAAAGTAGCAGGATTTGCAAGAAGGCTAGCTTCAATATCTCCAAAAGTTTCAGGGACCGGAGCCGAAATTAGGTCGTTAGATGGAGTTGTATGGACCCATCTATTATAGCCCACTTCACCAGTTACCGTGCCATTAAAAATTAAACTACTAAAACTAGTTGCGCTAGACTCAGCGAAAAGATTATCACTTGTAATAGCTTCACCAGACACCGTAAGAGACTTTCCAGGATTAACCGTTACAGCACCATCATTTAAAATAGTGATATTCTTTACTGAAACATCAGAATCTATATTTAAATTACCTTTTATATAGATTTTTTCATCCGTGTCAGAAGGAGGGACATTGCCACCTACCCAAGTAGTTGTAGAGTCCCAATCTAGATTTGTAACTGTGCCTGTTTTTGAAGCATATGTTGGTATTATAATAGAGCCATCGATATCTTGTACAATTGTGCCATTAGAAGCTACACCGTCAACAAGCCAAGTATCTAATACGGTATGAGGAATGGAAGTTCCTATTTTAAGCACGCCTGAGGTATAGTTTTTTAAATCCACCACACCAGTCATCGTACCAGTTCCAGAAAACTGCACTGCTGTTACAGTAGAATCAAAATTTAAAGCTAATGCTGTAGTAACGGAAAGGTTACCGATACTATTTTGATTCGTATTAAATAAGACTTCAGATGATGCATTGGCCTCACAAGTAATTGAGCTATTAATATTGTTTGTACTGTTTACAATTAGTTTGGCAGCATTATTACCAGCAAAATTAAAAGTTCCTATAAAGCCTGTGAAATTAGAATCGCTTCCTAATAGAATTCTGCCTCGTAATCCCAAAGTACCAGTACCAGATACACTTCCATGGAACTCTATAGGATTTGTATCTGATAAGTTATTTAAATTTATATTGTTAGATCCAAAGGTAACGGTTTTTTCACTAGCAAAAACAAGAGTACTTGTAGCAACATTTCTTATTCGCTTTGTGGTATCAAAAATTAAATTACAATTAAAAGTCGTTGTAGTATTAGCAACATTATTACCAATGCTATTATTATTGGTGGTGTTAGCAATGGTTAAAGTACCATTAGAAACTGTAATATCTGAACCACCAATTACTATCTCTTTTACAGTAATAGAGCTGGTCTCTAAGTCTACACTAGCCTCTAGCGTAGCTATACCAGTATCACCTGCTATTATGCCTCCAGTCCAGTTGGTTGCTGTAGACCAATTGCCATCTCCTGTGCCATTATTGTTAGTAAATGTTCCATCCTGCGCTTGTAAGAGCAAACAATTTAAACTTAAAAAAGGTATTAAAAAAAGTAGTGGTAATTTTTTCATCATGATTTTTAGGGCTTTAGGTGATCTTCAAATTTAAAACATTCGTGCAAATTTACTTTGCTTTATTCAATCAAAAACAGTCTCATATCGTGTAAAAGCCTATAAATGTTGGTCTAAAACAAAAAAACAGCTCTAAAATAGCATTGTTAAGGCTGTTTTTACTACGATTTTAGAGCTCAAAGGGGGCAATTTTCGTAGTGAAATACTTACACTAAAGTCTAAAACTGATGGATGAGCAAAGCGTAAATTTCTTATCGTACATAATTTGTACAAGGTGATGTAAAAAAAAACACAACATCTTAATTATTAAGATGTTGTGTTTTAAAATTGTGGAGTCGGAGAGAATCGAACTCTCGTCCAAACAAGTAACCAAAGGGCTTTCTACACGTTTAGTCTTTTCTTAGGTTTTAGACGTAAAGCTGGTTAAAGACAACCCACTTTACGCTTAGCTTTTTAATCTCGAAAGGGCATCAAAGCACTACCCAATCTTAGTCAATTTTTACGATGCCTCATGCAGAAACGCCACTGACTAGGGCTTTTCGGAGACATTTAGCCTTCCTACCTTGTAGGAATGAGCACGAAATCTTACTGTGATTCAGATTATGCAGCTAAAGCGTAGTTATTCTCGCCGTTTAAAATTTGGTCTAGCCTTTTACGTGTTTCAATGCCATTACACGACGTGCTTACCATTCACTTAATCTCGCTGTCAAAACCAGTCGACCCCATTAATAAAATAGTAAATTTTTAATTTACGTCATTGAATTAATCCTGAACTTGCTTCGGGAACTCATCAATCCATAAATGCTATTTTTATTTGGGCGTTCCCTTATCAGGTCGGGCTATCCGCTATATCTTTTGCTAAAAAAAGCAAAAGGATGCCGCTTCTATCCCTAACGCAACAAACCAAGAAACCTATTGTAAAGTTTCTAGGGCTGCAAATTTACAAAAAATACTAATGCAAAAGTTATACCATTACTTTATTTATAACAGTACGATGGTAAATTGTCAGTTTCTTATATTAATTTGCTCATCAATATTAATCACGTTATTTTCGTAAAAATGACATTATTGGTCACTACCAAACCTAAACAATCATGCTATGACATTCGCCATTATAAAAGAACGTAAAAATCCACCCGATAGACGTGTGGTATTTTCACCAGAACATTTAGCTGAAGCTAGAGCACAATTTCCGGAGGCTACATTTATAGTAGAATCCTCAGATATTCGCATTTTCCCCGATGAGGCATATGCAAAATTAGGGTTTGACGTGTTAGAAGATGTGTCTCATGCCGATGTGATGATTGGGGTGAAAGAAGTTCCTGTTGAAGATTTAATTCCGAATAAAAAATATTTCTATTTCTCACATACTATTAAAAAACAAACCTATAACAGAAAGTTATTAGTGGCCATGTTAGAGAAGAACATAGAAATGTACGACCATGAAACTATAGTTAAAGAAAACGGTGCCAGACTTATTGGTTTTGGGCGTTATGCAGGCTTAGTTGGCGCATACAACGGATTTAGAGCCCTTGGTCTCAGAGAAGGATTGTTCAATCTCCCTAAAGTAGAAACCTTAGCCGATTTAAATGAGGTTAAAGCCGAATTGGATAAAATTAGCATTCCTAATCTAAAAATCTTACTCACAGGAACAGGAAAAGTGGCTTATGGCGCAAAGGAAATCTTAGACCACTTAGGTATAAAAGAAATTAGCGATGCCTTGTATCTCACTTCAGAATTTACGGAACCGGTTTATGTTATGGCAGATGTTATGGAATACGCCAAACGAAAAGACGGTAAGGTAGGAGATCGCTTTAAATTTTATAAAGATCCATCGGGTTACGAAAGCAATTTTATGCCTTATGCTAAAGCGACGGACTTTTTTATTGCAGGCCATTTTTATGGTAATAATGCGCCTTTCTTTTTTACAAGAGAAGATGCCAAACATCCTGATTTTAGAATTAACCTTATAGCAGATATATCTTGCGATATCGATGGTCCTGTGGCAAGTACCCTAAGACCTTCAACTATAGCAGATCCATTTTATGGCTATCACCGAGAAACCGAACAAGAAGTCGCCTTTGATGCGGAAGGTGCAATCACCGTTATGGCGGTAGATAATTTACCTTGCGAATTGCCTAAAGATGCCAGTGAAGGGTTTGGAGAGGCTTTTTTAAACCATGTGATTCCTGCATTTTTTAATGGTGATGAAAATGGTATTTTAAAACGGGCCAAAATGACTGAAAACGGAGGTTTAACGCCAGGTTTTCAGTATTTACAAGATTTTGTTGCCGGTAAGGCTTAAGGTTCAGTACCTTGTTTTACCTATAATTTATAAGGTCACCTTAAACATTAGCGCTCTTATTTGTCTGCTCTTGTTGGGGTGACCTTATATGTTTAAACATCCAAAACCCAAGGCTTAAAAAGCAACCGAAACCTAGGGTAAATAACCATATGGCTTGGTGCTTGTAAGGGGCCTTTAGCATGTTAAAAATGGTTGTGAAAAGGGACTGTGGCGCACTGATAATATCCCAAGAATTATAGCGCAGAAATCGCCCTAAATAAACCCCGAAACTACACAAAAATAGGAATCCGTTGGTCAGAGTCGCTATAGGAAGCTTTATCTTAAAGTTAGCTTTTATAAGGTGTTGCATGTCTATTAACGTGAGATAAAATAAAAATAAAGCACTTAAGGCAAAAGAGAGGACAACCAAAATATCTAGCCACAAATAAGCGACATTAGTCTTTCTAAGATGAATAAGATCCGTAATAATATAAGGGGCGTTGGGTAAAAATAGAAGCCATACCATAAACCCAAATATAAAAGTCCATAGGCTTAAATGGTGTTTAGTGCTAAGGTATTAGGTAATTAGGTAGGGAATAAAGGCTAGAAATAAATTCCAAATTAAGAAAAGAAAGAAAAAGGATTGATGAAGTTTCATGCGGAGCATCAGTAAAACAAGGCTAAAACTGATAGCCACAAGGATTAGAGTTAAGGTTTTAAATCGGGTGAGGAGCAGGTGTTTTACAGCGTCCATAATATTGTTTTTTTAAGATGTTATTGGGTTAAATACCTTGGTTTCTAGAATTAAGATGCTAAGAACGCCAAGGGTATAGGCAACTATATCGAGGACTCCAAAAGTGCTTCCAAAAATCAGCTTCGCAAGCGTATGTTGTTCTAAATTTAAGTATCTTAAAAAGGGAGTGAGTTGAAGGAGCTCTACAGTATAGGTAAACAATAACACGATTAGGCTTGAAGACCAAACCCCAAGAGTTGTGCAGCCTCGGAGTAGGGCATAGAGCAAGATGACCACCAGATAATCGCCAAGGGTATGACGGATAAATCCGGAACCTCCAATAACAGCGATAGTCAATTCTACTAAAAATAAAATGAAGGCCATAAGAAGGTAAGTGCTGTTCAATTGTAATTTCATGATAAAGAATTAAAGTAAAGCCCGCTATGAATATTAATAGCATAGCAAGCTTAAAAGATGATTATTAGTTGTTGTGCCAATCAATTTTTCGAGAGACAAACATTACGGCGGCTAGGATGATAAATAGACCTACACTGCCTACTAACAAGGCATAGTTTTCGAGCTGAATAATGACGTAGATAAACGTGTATAACGCGGTGAGCGAGATGCCTATTAAAGCCGAGAATTTTGAGTTTTTTAGTATGGATCTAGAGTATAAACTGATCAGTACTATTACAGATATACCGGCAATGACATATGCTTTTAAGAAATTACTATGCTCTGAAATAGACACCAACAAGGTATAAAACATCACCAAGCCTAAGCCAATCATTAAATACTGAAACGCATGAATCGGTATATTGCTCATGGTTTGTATTAAAAAGAAGATTAAAAACGTAAGCCCTATAACTAGGAAGCCGTATTTAGCCGCACGCTCACTTTTTTGATATTCATCTACTAACACCACAAATTTGGTTCCGAAAGCAAAAGCATTTAAATTAGGAATGTTGTTGAGGTATTGTTGCGAAAACGCTCTGTTTATAGATAAAACTTTCCAGTTCACTTTAAATCCAGAGGCGCTTAGGCTTCTAGTTTCGTCGTCGGGAGCATAGTTTCCTATAAATCCCGGGTCGGCCCAATTAGAAGCCATGGCCATAGTGGTTGTTTTTCCTACAGGGATCACTTGTATTTGTTCACTGCCATCATAGCTAACCTTCATATTAAATTTAAAAGATGCTTCAAGAAATGTGGCGTTTAAAAAAGGCGTTTCGAGTTCATCTAAATGGCCTTGAGAACGGTTGTTATTAAAGTTGGTTTCAAACGGATAAGCAGTTCCGTTAATCTCAATAGCCATTTCATTTTTAATCCCTTTTAGATTACTCGTTTTAAGGATTATACTAGATTTATTCCATATAATATCTTCATTTTTAATGCCTTTAGATTTAAGGTCTGTAGGCTTGTAATTTCCGGAAAGAGTCATATCTGAAGTAAATACAGCAGATTCAAAATTGCCCAAATACATGGTTTTAGATTTAACGTCGGCATTGACGTGTAGCTTTTCAGGAAAAATATAAGCGTAATTAATTTCCGTTTTTGTTTCTTTCAGATAGGTCTTTGTGTTTTCATTAAAGGTAGAGGTTTCCGTATAAGTTTTATACGGAAGTTTAAGTATTGGACCGTAAAGTAAAACGTCTTCGCCCCATTTTTTATTAATCGTATTAACGACGTCGTCCTGCCGGTACGAACGCTCACTAATTAAACTGTTCACATAGCTTAAAGGTATAAGAAGGATAAGGACTAAGCAGCCCACCATAATCATGCGTGCTGTAATGGAGGTTTTTAACCATTGTGAAAATTTGTTAGGTTGCGGATGTGGTGCTTTTGGAACGTTGTTTTGGTCGTCTGTGTGATTCATGATAATTTTGTTTTTAGTTATTTAAAGTACTTTGTTTTTCAAAGTGTAAAGGCAAAAAAAAGAGATAGTTCTCGTGGAGCCTAGGTTTTATGAATAAGTTTTTCTAAGGCTTCAATATGTGTTTTAAATGCTGATTTACCAAGCGGGGTAACGCTGTAGCGAGTATTGGGTTTTCGGCCTATAAATTGTTTTTCAACAAGAATATATTCCGCTTTTTCTAAAGCTTTGGTATGGCTAGCAAGGTTGCCATCGGTAGCCCCTAATAATTCTTTAAGCATTTTAAAATCGGCATACTCGTTAACCATTAAAATAGACATGATTCCGAGTCTAATTCTATGGTCAAAAAGCTTATTTATGTTGTTTATGATGCTCAAATTTCAAAAATTAATAGTGATGTAGTTTTTGTTTACGGTTTATAGTAGTGGCAATAGATTGATTTTGTTCAATGGGAGGTCTTAAAACGAATACCGGGACAAAGATAATCATAAGAACAAGACTGCGCATGGTTATACGGCTAGCGTTTCTGCTTTAGTTGGTATCGTATTTAAAATGCATCCAGATGCCATAAATAATATGCATAAATCCGAAACCCATAACCCAAAGCCAAAATCCATATCCAGGGAAGGCCGTGGCAATAAGGCCTAAAGTCATCTCAATAAATCCTAAATATTTTATATCGCCAAGGCTATATTTAGACGCATTTACTAAGGCCAAACCATAAAAAATAAGCATGAGTCCTCCGGTTTGACCGTAGCGCCCTTGAGAAAGTATGATTAAAATATATAAGCCACCTGCGACTAGTGGGATAAGGAAATTAAAAATTAAGCGTCGCGACGATTGGTTCCATATTTTCTCACCGTTCTTTTTAGCTTTTCTTGTGGTTAAAATGATTCCCGTTACAATACTAAAGCTGGCCACAAAGAATAACACGAGCATTACACTTCTAAAAATCCATCCATCTAATAATAAGGTGCCGTAGCTATAGGTGTCTACAAGGTAGTACGTCAGGGCAGCGCCAATGAGCGCATAGATGCCGGCCATGATGCCAGATAAGCCACTTAATGAAATAAACCGGGAAGATTTATGCATCAAATTTTTAATCTCGCTAATATCGTTTAAGTAATCTTGTTGACTCATTTTTAAAGTACTTTGAAAAGCAAAGTAAATTAAATAAATCCAATTCAACAAATATATTTTTTAGATTTCCTTAAATTTATACCTGAAGAAATCACAAAAACGCGTATTATGATTGAATTACTTTTAGCCATAGCCAATATCACAGGAGGACTATTATTAGGATTAACCACTTTAGATAAATGGGATGGTGCCAGTGATTTTTTTAATAAAATTGCCGGATTTTTAGCGCCTTTTGATACCGTTATCGGACTAGGGCTGATCATTTTAGCCTTCTTAGAGTTTTGGGATGGCTTAATTTTTAATGTGGTGAGTATCTTAGGCGGAATCTTATTACTTACCCATGTTTTTGGTAAAGTGCCTGCGTTAGAAGCGGCACTTTATAAAATTTCAGATAAACTTATGCCTTTTAAGGCCATCATCGGAATAGCCCTTTTAATCATCGGAATACTACAGATTTTTTAAGTCTTCAACATTCTATTTGACTTATTAACAAGTATGATTTTTGTCATGTTTTGAGGTTTTAGGATCCCTAGCTTTGTAAGTATCCTATTTAAAAACTCAAAATATATTCGGTTATGCATGATGCTGCTTTAATCTCAAAATCAATTTCTTATCAAGATGTTTTAAATTCTACTTTAGCGTATTTTAATCAAGATGAACTTGCTGCAACGACTTGGATTAACAAGTATTGCTTAAAGGATAGGCAGGGCCATTATTTGGAAAAATCGCCAGACAATATGCATAAGCGTATGGCTAAAGAATTTGGTAAAATTGAAATGCACTACAGGCAGAAAGAAACTAGTTTAGAAAATTTATCGGCCTACGGAAAACGTAGAGGGTCTTTGGATGAGTCTAAAATTTACGAGCTTTTTAAAGATTTTAAATACGTTATACCACAAGGCAGCGTTATGTTTGGTTTGGGGAATCAGGAGGTGATTGCTTCCCTATCCAATTGTATTGTGGTGCCTTCTGTTTTAGATTCCTATGGTGGCGTATGTCATACTGATGAGCAGTTGGCGCAATTGTTTAAACGCCGTTGTGGTGTTGGTGTCGATTTGTCCGAGTTAAGACCCAAAGACGCTTTGGTTTCTAATGCCGCCGGGACCACCACCGGAGCAGTGTCGTTTATGGAACGCTTTTCTAACACCACAAGAGAGGTGGCTCAAAACGGTAGGCGAGGAGCTTTAATGCTTACTATGGATGTAAAACATCCCGATATTGAAGATTTTATTACCGTAAAGCAAGATTTATCAAAAATTACAGGCGCTAACATCTCCATCCGGCTGTCCGATGAGTTTATGCAAGCCGTTATAGCCAACACAAGCTTTACACTGCAATGGCCTATTGCCAGTAAAACGCCAGAATACACCAAAGTGATTGAGGCCAAAACCTTATGGCAAAAGATTATTACTTGTGCCCATAATACCGCAGAACCGGGATTGATTTTTTGGGACCGCCAACACCATTATTCTACGTCTTCCGTATATCCTGAATTTAAAAATAGCTCCACCAATCCTTGTTCAGAAATTGCCATGCAAGGTGGTGATAGTTGCCGTCTAATTGCCCTTAATTTATTCAGTTTTGTTGAGGATCCATTTACTGAAAAGGCGAAATTCAATTTTAAGAAATTCTACGAAATTACTTATGAATCACAACGCCTTATGGATGATTTGGTGGATTTAGAGCTGAAGGCCGTAAAACGAATTTTAGATAAAATTAATGCCGATCCGGAGCCAGATGCCATAAAACGAAATGAGAAAGACCTGTGGAATCTTCTTGCTGAAACCGGAAAGAAAGGCCGAAGAACAGGATTAGGGTTTACTGCTTTAGCAGATGCTATTGCTGCTTTAGGTCTTAAATTTGACACTGATACTGCCTTAGATGTTGTTGAAGAAATTATGAAAACTAAAATGACGGCGGAGTTTGAGAGTAGTATTGATATGGCCATTACCAGAGGCGCGTTTGACGCGTTTAATAGAAATATTGAGGATACTTCAGAGTTTGTGCAAATGTTGGCTAGCGACTTTCCTGAAATCTATACAAGAATGATGGAGCACGGTCGCCGAAACATTTCCTTAAGTACCGTGGCCCCTACAGGGTCTTTAAGTATGTTGGCTCAAGTGTCTTCTGGTATTGAACCTGTATTTTTACTGTCTTATGTAAGACGACGCAAAGTAAATACCCAAAATGAAAAGGCTAAAGTGGATTTTGTGGACGATTTAGGTGATGCTTTTGAAGAGTTTACCGTCTATCATAAAAAGTTTGAAACTTGGATGCAGACTACTGGCAAAACAGCGGTTTCTGAAAGCCCTTATGCGGGTGCTACGGCCACAGAAATTGACTGGAAAAAACGCGTTGAATTACAGGCTTTGGTACAGAAATATACCACACACTCTATAAGTTCAACCATTAATTTGGCGGCAGATGTGAGTGTAGATTTGGTGGGAGCGATTTATATAGAATCTTGGCGAAAAGGTTTAAAAGGAATTACCGTTTATAGAGATGGCTCTCGTAGTGGTATTTTAGTTGCAACGACTGATGATAAGGCTGAAAAAAAATCATCGGAGTCTACAGCAACTTTAATTGCCAAACGACCAACTAAAATTGAAGCTGAAATAGTTCGGTTTAATAACGAGACCGAACAATGGTTAGCGGTTATTGGTTTAGTTGATGGCCGACCGTATGAAATTTTTACAGGTCAAATGAAAGACGCTTTTAATTTGCCACAATGGGTAGAGCATGGTTGGGTGATAAAACAACGTAATGAGGACGGGTCATCGCGATACGATTTTCAATATATCGATCAAGAAGGGTATAAAATTACTATTGAAGGCTTGTCTCGATCGTTTAATAAAGAGTTTTGGAATTACGCCAAACTCATTTCAGGCGTCCTGCGTCATGGTATGCCAATACCGTATGTGGTGGATTTAATTCATAATTTAAATTTATACGACAGTCATATTAACACTTGGAAAAATGGTGTAGCAAGAGCTTTAAAACGATTTGTGCCCGAAGGGGCAGAGGCTGTGGATAAAAAGTGTCCGAGTTGCGAAGACCCTGAAGGCTTAATTTATGAAGAAGGTTGTTTAAAATGTAAAAGCTGCGGCTACTCTAAATGTGGCTAAGCGATTAAAGTTGAAATCAAGCTTATGATGAAAACTAAAAAAGGCCTCATCTTTTAATACGAGATGAGGTTTTTTTATGCTAAGAATTCGTCTTAAATTTGAAAGACCGATCTCTAAATGACAAGGATTTGAATCTAGCAGAAGCCCATATCTTAAAACAAGAAGAGCCGTATAAATCTATTATGCTGCAATTGCAGATCTTAATAGAACACACACTGCCTGAAGCCAAGTTGCTGTACAAATGGGGTATGCCTTGTTATTATATTGAAAAAAAGCCCATTTGTTATCTCCATAAAAGTAAAGATTTTGTGGATGTTGGTTTTTGGCATGCTGCACACTTACCTAAACAGTGGGATCCTTATTTAATTAGCGAAAAACGTAAAGTTGTAAAGTCCTTGCGTTATAAAACACTCGTGGCTATTGATGATGTGGTTTTCATTTCAATATTAAAAGCACTAGAAAAAGTGAAGGTGAAGGGATTTTATAAGAAAAATTAGTTGTCTTCATAATCCATAATTCACAGTAAAATTAAAATAAGGTTTTAAAAATTTTCGTTAAATCCTCTGCGGATCATTGCGCAATCTTTGAGTGGCGCTGCGTAAAGTTATTTCACCAAAAACACCCCTAAAAACACCGCTAAAAAGCCAACTACAAAACTAGCAATAGTGTAGAGGGCAAAGGTCATGAAATCACCAGTTTTTAAGAATATGTGGTTCTCATAAGCAAAGGTAGAAAAGGTGGTAAACCCACCGCAAAATCCGGTTGCTAAGAGTAGGGTTTGACTTTGAGATAAAGTTTCATTTTTAGCCGCCAAACCTAAGAAGATACCAATAAGTAAACTTCCTAAAATATTAGCCGCAAAAGTGCCATAGGGAATTCCGGTTTCAGGACTATTAAGCCATTTTCCGATGATAAAGCGCAAGACACTGCCTAAACCACCACCTAGAAATACAAGGATAAATTGTTTCAATATTTTATGAATTATGGAGTTTCAAACCTAATGATAGGAGACTTATTTTACAGCAACGTAAATTTCTGTTTTCCAATGAGCAGGGTTAGGGTGGGTGTCTGGACTTGTAAGATACGTTTCAAGCATTGGTCCACTTTCATCAAGTTCTAAATTTTGTTCTTTTATATAGGTCATGGTCGCCTCCCAAGCGGCTTTCAAATGACTATAATCACCAGTTAAAACAGTTTTTACGGTTTTGAAAGATTCCAATTGGCCCGTTAAAATACGTGGCGCTTCAGAAATAACACGTGAGTTTGTAGGAATACAAGCCGAGAAAATGACAGCGTTATTGTCTTCGTCCCATTTGTGGTAATATATAAAAGGTTGTCCTGCTCTGCTAATGTTATGGGTTAAAGCATAAGACCCAACCTGCCCTAAGGTGGTTTTCATGTTTGCTTCAAAATCACTTAATTTACAAGAGGTGGTATTATAAAGGTAATACCCGCCACTATGTTGGGTGAGGCCTTCAACTTTAATACTGTAAACTTTCATCTCCGCTTGCACAACACTATCTAACTTTTCAAGTCCTCTTTCATAATCCGGACCAATTTGTTTGTCCATTCCGCCAGAGAAGGCCATATACATCTTAAATCCAAAAGGTAAATCCTTTCCAGAAATCCGCCATGTGACGTCTGTAGTTCCATCATCATTAGGCTTAAATTCCCAATGCACATTAGACGTTGGATAGGTTCCAAATTGTAGTTCTTGGGTTATCGACTGCTTTGGGTTAGCGGCTGTAGTTTCCATCCGTCCTTGCTCGCCATCGGCATTCCATTTATAAGAACCACCAACACCTTGAGTTTGTTCACCTAAAACAATATTAATATCCGGATTTTCTTCAATCCAAGCACTCCACGCGGACCAGTTTTTAAAATCAATAACATTATCATACACCACCTCATGCGGGGCATTTATTGTTCTCGTCCTACTTACTTCAAAAGAATTGGGCTGTACAGCAACATAGATAGAGAGGCCAATAACTAAGATTAACACTAACAATAAGATGTATTTCAATGCTTTCATTTCTAGGGATGGTTTTAACTAGTTTATCAAATATAGTCATTTTATGATATGTGATATTAGTATTACATTTGTGAATAACCAAAAATGTATCAAATGAATTTAAAATCATTATTGAAAATTTGTCTTTTGGCTTTATTTATAGTCGCATGTAAAAATGAAGTCAAAGATTCAAAAGAAGAAATCACTCAGGTTGTTGAAGTTGAAAAAGTAGACTTTGATTATACGGTTGAGGAATTTTCGGATATCAAAATATTAAGATATCAAATCCCAGGTTGGGACAACTTAAGCTTAAAGGAACAAAAGCTCGTTTATTATTTAACGCAAGCAGGTTTAGCGGGGCGCGATATTATGTGGGATCAAAATTACCGTCATAATTTAAAAATTAGAACCGCTTTAGAAAATGTTTACAGTAGCTATGACGGGGATAAGTCTACAGACGATTGGGCTAATTTTGAAACCTATTTAAAACGTGTTTGGTTTAGTAATGGTATTCACCATCATTATTCTAATGCTAAAATGAAGCCCGATTTTACGGCAGCCTATTTAAAAGAATTACTAGCGGCAACCGATACCACTTTAGAAGGTGAAGCTTTTGATGTGTTGTTTAATGCTGAAGATAGCAAAAAGGTGAACCAAGCTAAAGGTGTGGATAATGTCTTAGAATCTGCGGTGAACTTTTACGCTCCAGATATTACCAATAAGGATGTTGCGGATTTTTATAAAACTAAGGTTTCTCCAAATCCAGAAAAGCCATTGTCTTACGGCTTAAATTCTAAGTTGGTAAAAGAAAATGGTGTAGTAAAAGAACGTGTTTATAAATCAGGAGGTTTATATGGTTCTGCAATTGATGAAATAATAAAATGGTTAGAAAAAGCTCAGGGTGTTGCTGAAAATGAGCCACAAGCTGAGGCTTTAGGCTTATTAATTGACTACTATAAAACAGGTGATTTACAAACTTGGGATGATTATAACGTGGCTTGGACTGCGGCAACAGAAGGAAATATAGACTACATTAATAGTTTTATTGAGGTGTATAACGATCCTTTAGGATACAGAGGGTCTTATGAAAGCATTATTCAAATCAATGATTTTGATATGTCTGAAAAAATGGCGGTACTTTCTAAAAATGCACAATGGTTTGAGGACCATTCGCCATTAATGGAAGCCCACAAAAAAGATAGTGTTGTTGGGGTAACGTATAAGGTGGTTAATGTGGCTGGTGAAGCTGGTGATGCCTCTCCAAGTACGCCTATTGGTGTTAATTTACCAAATGCCAATTGGATTAGAGCTGCGGTTGGAAGTAAATCGGTGTCTTTAGGAAATATCATTAATGCGTATAATAATGCAGGGGGTACAGGACGTTTAAAAGAATTTGCTCATGATGAAGAAGAAGTTCAGTTAGAAGAAGAATACGGGCAATTAGCGGATAAATTACACACGGCATTGCACGAAGTTATTGGTCATGCATCTGGACAATTAAATCCTGGTGTTGGTGAAACTAAAGAAACTCTTAAAACCTATGCTTCAACCTTAGAAGAAGGACGTGCTGATTTAGTTGGTTTGTATTTTCTTTACAATCCTAAATTACAAGAATTAGGTTTGGTTGAAGACTGGAAAAAAGTTGGTAAAGCGGCTTATGACGGTTACATTAGAAATGGCTTGATGACACAATTAATTCGTTTAGATTTAGGTGATGATGTGGAAGAAGCACATATGAGAAACAGACAATGGGTTTCAGCTTGGGCCTTTGAAAAAGGTAAAGACGAGAATGTTATTGAAAAAGTAACTAAAGACGGAAAAACCTATTTTAATATCAATGATTACGAAAAGTTACATGAGCTTTTTGGTGACTTGTTAAGAGAAACGCAACGTATTAAATCTGAAGGTGATTACGAAGCTGTACAAGCTTTAGTTGAAGGTTATGGGGTTAAGGTTGATCAGGAGATTCACGCTGAAGTTCTAGAGCGTAATAAACAATTTCCTTCGCCACCATATAGCGGATTTGTAAATCCGGTGTTAGTTCCTGAAACGAATAGTGAAGGTGAAATTACAGCGATAAAAGTTACACAACCTGAAACTTTTGCGGGACAGATGTTAAATTACAGTAAGGACTATAGTTTTCTTCCTGTAGAGAACTAAAACGAGTCTAGCTCTAAAATTTTAAAAAGCACTTACAGGATTGTAAGTGCTTTTTTTATGCACTAAAATGATGCTGTTTTGTAAAGTTTTGCATTTTAGGTGTTCATAAGTGGATGTCATATATTTCTTAAAATATTGGGTATCTTTAAAACTTTAAACTTGAGGTTAGCCTTGGTTACTAGACAAGAAAAAAAAATGTTAAGCATTTAATTTTTTTTAAGTGAAGTGAAATTAAATGCGAAAGAAGGAGACCAAATAGAGACAAGTACTAAAGTTAATAGGGTATTGCCTTTTAAACGCGTAGTACAGCTTTTGCCAAAGGCTTCAACATTAGTTTAAGAATACATTTATCTCATAAAACTGTAAAAATAATGCACAGCAAAACATCGTATTTAATAGTAAGATTAGCTCTAGGATTGAGCATGTTCGGACATGGATTAGTTCGGTTACCCAAGTTAGAAGCCTTTAGTCAAGGTCTTGTAAAATCTTTTGAAAACTCCATGATGCCCGAGGTTCTTACCTTACCATTCAGTTACATCTTACCCTTTGGGGAACTTATTTTTGGAGCCTTGCTTGTTATCGGACTCTTTACAAGAGTTGCCGTTCTTGGTATTGCGGCTATTTTACTCGCTTTAATTTTTGGGTCTACTTTGGTTGAAAACTGGGGCGCCATTACAGCGCAATTAGTTCATGTGGCTTTTGTAGCTTACTTAAGTCATCATATAAAAGACAATTCTTATGCTTTAGACCGCTTCATCTATAAGAACTAGACGAAACCGGCCTCACTTTTAAAGCTTCAAAAACTAGACAAAGCCTTTGGTCGTAGTCATGACTTGTGGCTGTCTTGTTTTTTGTTGAAAAAAAATCCCTTAAAACTTACGTTGAGGTTTTAGTTGAATGCAATTAGTAAAGCCATAAGGATAAATATAAAACCTGAAATTTGATTTAGACGCACCCCTGCTTTAGGGTGCCTTTTAAATTGTTCGGAAAATTGGCCTGCAAAGAAGGTTAAAGACAGATACCAAACCACACCGATAGCGGCGAAACTAAGCCCTAATAGCATAAAAGGAATCGGGTTTTCTAAGGCATTAGGATTGATAAATTGCGGAAATAGCGCTAAAAAGAATAATGCAACTTTCGGATTTAGGAGGTTGGTAATAAATCCGGACCAAAAATCATTTTTCTGCTTTTTTACGGGTTTAAGTTCCGACTCTACAGCGAGGAGAGATTGCTGTGTTTTTAGACTAATAATACCCATATATAAAAGGTAAAGTGCGCCTAAATATTTAATAATCATAAAGGCGTATACCGATTTTGCCATTAAAACCGTAAACCCTAAAGCGGCAAATAAAGTATGGACTAGGATTCCTGAGTTGATGCCTAAGGTGGCATGTATTCCAGATTTCTTTCCCTGACTGATAGATTTGTTTAAAACAAATAAGGTGTCTATACCTGGAGTAATGGTAAATATAAATGCCGTAACTAAAAAGGTGATAAAATTCTCGATACCCATAACGAATCCATTTAAATGATGTGATTATTCCGGACAAAGGAAATGCTTTGTTAGCGTTTAAAAAATACATATTTTTGATTGACTAATGCTAAAAATGCATTAATTATGACAACACAACAAATCAGGTATTTTTTAGAATTAGCGAACGTTCTACATTTCTGGAATACAGCAGAGAAGCTGTCCATTTCTCAATCCACATTAAGTCGACAAATACAAGCCTTAGAAGAGGAGTTCGACTTAAAACTTTTAGAGCGCGATAAGCGCAATGTAAAACTAACGGCGGCGGGGCAATTTTTAAAGGAGCATTGGACCACAACCCTTAATGAGTTAGATCGGCTGCATCTTCAAGCTAAAAAAATTGATGTAGGGACGTCTGGAGTTATTTCTTTAGCCTATCCAGGATCTATTTCTTCTGGTTTTTTACCTCAACTCATGCGTGTGCTAACACAAGAAATGCCAGAGTTAAAAATTGAATTGACCGAACCTACCGATTTAAATCATGAAAAATTAATTCTAGATTATCATATTGATATCGCCATTAGCCGTGATGAGATTTTAAATCCTACCATACAGTCCAAAAAGTTGTATGCTGAACCTATTTGCTTGGTTGTACCAAAAGGTCACTGGGTAAATGCAACTAATTTTACGGATTTAAAAATGGTTGAAAATGAAAACTTTATAATTTCAGCCTTACATAATACCACCTATTTTTCAAGTCTTTTACGTGAGGTTTTTAAGCAACATAATGTGGAGCCTAAAACCACAATTGAGTCCGATTTTGGAAGTGTGATTCTCAATTTGGTCGCCCAATCTTTAGGGGTTTCCATTTTGCCTTATGCCTTTAAGTCGGCTAATAATAAAGCGATACGGTTTATAGAATTACCTCACACTGTTGATTTGTATATCAATTGGCGACGTCACGATCCTAATAGCATCATAAAACGTATTGTGAGTTGTTCTGAAGCCCTCGGTAAGGAATACATATCCTAATTGAAACCAATTGGATTAAGAATTTTTGTACCTCAAATAGATCGAGTTAATGAAGTAGAGCTTCTAAAGCGGGTTGTATATTGGCATATTTAAACACGTAGCCTTCAGCTTCTATTTTTTGAGAACTGACACGTTGACTTTCAAAAAGTAAAATATGCATCTCTCCTAAGATGATTTTCATAGCGAATTCAGGAATGTTAGGGAGTAATAACGGACGATTTAAAATCCCTGCAGCAATCTTAGTGAGTTCTTCGTTACTAACGGGATTGGGAGCAACACCATTATAGACGCCTTCAAACTGTTCTTCCACAGCAAAAATAAATAAGGCCGCTAAATCTTTAAGATGAATCCAACTTTGCCACTGTTTTCCACTACCAAATGCAGCTCCTACACCATAAGAAATAGGTTTTACCATTTGGGGTAAGGCGCCTCCGTCTTTGGCTAAAACTAATCCGATTCTAATTTTAGCAACTTTACAGTCTATAGATTTAAATTTATCTACAGCAGCTTCCCATTGGTATACAACTTTTCCTAAAAAGCTTTCTGAAACTTCCGTGTTCGTTTCTTCGTAATAATGAACTAAGCTACTTGGGTAAATACCAATGGCACTCGCAGAAACAATTTGCTTAATGTTGTAATTATATAATTTTGCAGTTTTTAATAATAAGGCTGCCGTTTCAGTACGACTGTTAAGAATAACTTTTTTATAATCTTCCGTCCAGCGTTTAGAAATTGAGGCCCCAACTAAATTAATGATAGCATCCACGCCTTCAAAGCAAAAATGATCAATTTCATTGGCTCTAGGATTCCAATAAAAACCTTTATAATGCTCCTCTGTGCTTAGTTTAGATTTTGAAGTGGTTAAGTAATGAACCTTGATGCCTTTATCATGACATTGTTTTACAATTTCTTGTCCAATTAACCCTGTAGCTCCTGTAATTAAAACGGTCATGTTCCTTTTTAGGTAAAGGTACAAAATGATGTTTGGAGTGCGATAAAGTTTACCTTCTATTTAACGTTTTGATAGTGAAAGGAATGCGTTTGTTTTCTCTAATTTTAAGCAAAAAAGAGAACTTATGTGTTCGTATTTTATGCGCTTTAGAGGTTTAGGCTTCAGATGATTTTGTGGCTCTTAGCATTTCACGTTTGCCTGGAGGTCCAGGGAGACGCTCTACAATAAAGCCAACAGCTTGCATGGCACGTCTTACGCTACCTTTAGCCGAGTAAGTAACCAAAACACCATTAGCTTTTAAGGCCGAAAACATAATAGAAAATATGGTTTCCGTCCATAAATCCGGCTGAACTCGAGCTCCAAAAGCATCAAAATAAATGAGGTCAAACTGCGATTTTGCCCTAATATCTTTAAAGAATTTCTGTTGTTTCTCTAACTGAAACCCTAGAGTAATCTCGCAAGGTGTTTCCCATGGGGTTTGATGTAGTTGGTTAAAAATCGCCGTATGCGCTTTAGAAATTAAGTCGCTATAATTAAGCTGGTTGACTTCTTCAAGTTCTACAGGGTAGGCTTCAACGCCTACATAATCGATATTTAATTCTAAATTTTCAGCTTCAATAACAGTTAAAAAAGCATTAAGACCGGTACCAAAACCAATCTCTAAAATACTTAAATCTTTTGAAGTTTTATGTTGAAGTCTAGATTCCGAAAAGAAATGCAAACCATGTTTCATAAAAACATGATTTGCCTCTTGTATGGCGCCATGAATGGAGTGGTATTGCTCGTTCCATTCTTCAATTTGTATGGTTTTAGAACCATCTGACGTTGTAATAATATTTCTTTTCAAACTCTATGGAATCAGTAATTTTTTAATCTTCGGAATAGGTCCGGTACATACCGTTTTATGGCAACTAATACAGTTTGTAATGGCTGTATTGTAACGCTGTTTTAAATTGGTTTGTAAAACGGTGTCTATCACCGCTTCTTGAGAGGTGATAAAAGTCGTTGCAAAATGCTCCCAATTTTCATGGCGTTGTTTGCCTTTAGTCATTTCTGCTGAGTGTAAAGTCAGCAAATCTAAGGGTAATAAACTTGGGGTTTCTCCGGCTACAATTTCATTTTTCAATTGCATATTGTAGGCGTACATGGCATTCATAAAATTAGCCATTTCCGAAGCTTGGTACATCTCGTAGTGCACTTTTTTGGGCACTGCGGCCTCCTTGCTTTCTTCCTTATTGGTACAGCTAAAAAGCGTAAACAATAAAAGTCCAGAAAGGGTTATGGTTTTATTCTTTAAGTAAAACGCCATCAGCTTCAAAACGGTATTCAAATTTAGGTTCAGTGATCGCTGCAATTTCTTCTTCAGATTTTCCAGCGTCTTCAGCATAATGTTTTAATTCGTCTACAGGAGTTTCGGTGACAAAGGCTTTTCCGTTAACTACAACATCTCCTTCAGCATTTAACGGCATAAAGAAACCGTAATCTTTAAACTTTACCATAACAGGGGCATCACCTTCAAGATCTAAAGTCATCCAACACCCTTTGCTAGAACACACTTCAAGAATTTTACCTTTCATCTTAGCATTTACCGTATCTCCAACTTTTAAGTTTTTATAATGCACCATCATACGTTCTGCAGAAAGCGCATCGGTATCATTTATGTCTTTTCCAAAGGAAGCATAAGCAATTTCAGGTGTAGTCGTTTCAATAGGAGCTGTTTCGGCTGTTTTAGTTTCGTTTTTACAAGAAAACAGACTAGCAGTAATTGCGAAAAGTAAAATTGTTTTTTTCATTTGGAAAATTTTTTGAATTGATTTGTTATTGTTTCACAAATTTAGACAATTTAAGGGAATATAACCTTTTATTAAAGCTGCTGATTATGTACTTTTGTTGGAAAATCATACATAATCATGACGCATTACACCGATAAAATCAGCATTGAAACTTCTAAAACTTCTAAAATCGATACCGTAGATTTTGACAATTTAGACTTTGGTCGTTTGTTTACAGACCACATGTTTGTCTGTGATTATGAAGATGGAAAATGGCAAACCCCTAAAGTTATGCCTTATCAGGCTATGACATTTGAACCTTCTGCACGTGTATTTCATTATGGTCAGGCCGTTTTTGAAGGGATGAAAGCTTATAAAGACGATGAAGGAAAAGTCTTTTTGTTTAGACCTAAGGCTAACTTTGACCGTATTAATAAATCATCAGAACGATTAGCAATGCCAGCTTTTCCGGAGAATTATTTCTTTGAAGGTTTAGAAGCTTTACTTAAATTAGATAGCGACTGGATTCAACCAGGAGTGGGAAACTCTTTATACTTACGTCCGTTTATTATTGCAACAGAACCTGCAATTTCGGCTTCACCAGCTAATAATTACCGATTTATGATTATTTGTTCGCCAGCAAAATCGTATTACAACGCCCCGGTTCGTGTTTTGATTGCTGAAGAATATAGTCGTTCTGCCGATGGTGGTGTTGGTTTTGCTAAAGCAGCCGGAAATTACGCGGCACAGTTTTACCCAACAAGTTTAGCGCAAGAAAAAGGATTTCAGCAAATCATATGGACCGATGCTAGCACCCATAGCTTTCTTGAAGAGGCAGGGACAATGAATGTGTTTTTTAGAGTGGGAGATAAGTTAATTACCGCCCCAACTAGCGACCGTATTTTAGATGGGGTGACTCGTAAAAGTATGTTGCAATTGGCAGAAGACTTAGGAATTACTTGCGAAGTAAGACGTGTTACTGTTGAAGAGATTAAAACAGCCGCTAAAGAAGGAGAGTTAAAAGAAATCTTCGGTACAGGAACGGCAGCCGTAATTAGTGTTATTTCTGCTTTTGAGCATAAAGGCGAATTATTTGAGATTCCAGAAATTGAAGACTCTTACGCAAAACTTTTCAAGAAAACCTTGTTAGAAATACAACACAATATCTCTGAAGACAAGCACAACTGGAGATACGAAATAAAATAAATTTAGACTTTAAGTCCATAAAAAAAGCAGCCTATCTAGGCTGCTTTTTTATTTAGGATTCTAATATGGCTTTAATATGAGGTTTAAAATAATTTGGCCCCTTTAAAACCTTACCGTCTTCACGATAAATAGGTTCGCCATCAGCGCCAAGTTTACTCATGTTACTACGTTGTATTTCAGCAAAGACTTCTTCAATTTTATGCTGCATGCCGTGTTCTATAATAGTACCACATAAAATATAAAGCATATCGCCCAAAGCATCAGCAACCTCCACGAGGTCATTCGCATTTGCGGCTTCTAAATACTCCTCATTTTCTTCGCGCATTAATTTATAACGAAGCATATTTTTTTCCATGCCTAAGTCGGCTTTAGGAGTTTCGCGATGTCCTATTTTAAAGGCCGTATGAAAAGCTTTTACCGCATCAATTTTGTCTTGCATAGTTCTTGGTTTATTTGTGTACTAATCCGTATTTTTGCATAAAAATAAGAAGATGTTTAGTACTGGTCAATGGATTTTTGGAATATTATTTTTTATTGCTTTCGTCATTGTGATCGCTTTTCAGTACCGAAAAGATCTTCAACTTCACAAAATATTCTATAAAGGAACATTCTGGGTTCTTCTTGCTTTTATTGGCTTTATAGGTATGATTGCTGCGATAAAATTCATTTTTATGTAATGGATTTAAAGTCATAGCTTTAGTTTTTTAGTGTCAATCTTTTTTTTATAACTTTAGTTGGTGAAAATACCGTGTATCGGGTATGGTATAATGGGGCTTTAAAGTGCACTTTTGTGTATAAAGTTTTTTATTTTGAATACGCTTAGTATTATTACTGATAACTCAGTATATGGTTTATCATAATAAACCACATACTGTTTAATATAAATCCTCATTGAGATTGAAGTGCTTTTATAAAAACCCTAAAGATGTCATGCCCAGTTTTAATACTTACTATAGTCGTATTATTTACTTTTTATTGCTCCCTTTATTAAGTTTCAGTCAAAGCCAATCAAAAGCGTCCTTATTAGGGGTTTGGCACAATAACAAGTTGCTCGATACAGCAAGAGCAACGGCCTATCATAACTATATTTCTAAATATTATTTTGAAAATAAAACCGATAGCGCCTATGCTATGACTTTAGAGTTGTTAGATTTTATAAATGCCAAAGCGCTTAGGGAGCAAAAAGCCGATGTGTTGCTCCTTTTAGGACGTATAGAACATGTATTTGGTGAAAATAGCAAAGCTTCAAATCACTTCGGAACAAGTTTAAAAATTTACGAAGATTTAAAAAATGTTAGAGGTCAAGCCAACGCTATAAATAATTTAGGAGTGTCATACCGAAAGGTGTACAATTTAGATGAAGCAAAAAAGTATTACGAACGTTCTATAGCGCTTGCAGAGACCGTTAGGGATACGGTTTTAATGGCTCAGGTTCTAGCCAATATCGGAAATATCTATGGGTGGCGCTATAAATCTGATGATGCGATTAGTTATTATGAAAAAAGTTTAAAACTGTCTCGTGCTATAAATCACAAACAGAAAATAGCCTTAGGCTTGATTAATATTAGTAATGCTTACATCCAAAAAAAGGAGTTTCCGTTGGCCAATCGTTACATTAATGAAGCTGTTTCAATTGGCGAGTCTGAGGGGAACTACAATACCTTAACCCATGCTTATAGCGTGCTTGCCATGATGTATTACAAACAAAAACGTTATGA
This sequence comes from Winogradskyella arenosi, assembly GCF_003337305.1. GTDB lineage: Bacteria > Bacteroidota > Bacteroidia > Flavobacteriales > Flavobacteriaceae > Winogradskyella > Winogradskyella arenosi. Next base: position 215,330 of record NZ_QPJO01000002.1, read on the forward strand.
CGAATTGATTGAGGCGGCTAATCAGTGTCTTTTTTATGCTGAAAAGATATCAAATCATGAAATGATTGATGGCGCCTATTTTTTCTTGTTTCAAGCGTATAAGGCGAAGCGCGATTTTGATCTCACTATAAAATATCAAGACTTAAGATTAGATCGAAGAACGACTATAGATGATATTCATGCGGTACAAGCTTTAGAGAAAATAAAAATAGACAATCACCGTACAAAAGATAGTTTGGTGAATATTAATAAGACTCTAAAATTAGGCCTTAAGCACGAAAATGAAAAAACTAATTTGGTATTAGCTTGGGGAGGCAGTTTATCTGCACTTTCTATTTTAACATTTGTGGTGTTCCGGAATTCTAAACACAAACAGCGTAAATCACAGCAAGAACGCGAACAGCAAATTGCGGAAAAAGAAAAGTTGCTTAAAGAATTAGAGTTGTCTACCATCAATGCCATGATTAAAGGTCAGGAAATGGAACGGCAACGCTTGGCTTCGGATTTGCACGATAGTGTTGGAGCTACCTTAGCTGCCGCAAAATTACAGTTCGAATATTTTGTGAAACAGCAAGTGATGTCTCATGATTCAGAATATTTAACAAAAAAAAATCAGTACACTATTAGATACCGCCTATAATGAAACCCGTGCTTTGTCTCATGTAAAAAATGCAGGGGTTATGGCTAAAGATGGATTATTGCCTGCGGTAGAACGCTTATCTAAAAATGCCTCCGGGATTAATAATTTAAAGGTGGAAGTGCAGAGTTTTGGTTTAGATCAGCGTTTAGAAAATGCTTTAGAAATTGCGATTTTTAGAATTATTCAAGAGTTGGTGACCAATATAATAAAACACGCCAAAGCAACCCACGCTATTGTGCACCTTACCAATCACGATAATAAACTTAATATAATGATAGAAGATAATGGTGTTGGCTTTGATCCCAAACAGTTACCCAAAACTACCAAAGGGATGGGGCTTATGAGTATTGATCGACGTGTAGAACATTGGGAAGGAAACTTAACTATTGAATCTGAATTAGGAAATGGAACTACCATAATAATTGATATACCGGTATGATTAGGGTCGCTATAGCAGAAGATCATCAGTCGTTGATTGATGGTATAAAATTATTTTTAGAACAAGAGCACGATATTGAGGTTGTAGGAACGGCTAATGACGGAGAGGCCCTCCTTAAATTAGTAAAACTGAAGCAGCCTAATGTGGTGATTACAGATATTAGAATGCCAAAGTTAGACGGCATTGAAGCAACAAAATGTATTAAAGCGATCTTGCCTCATACCCAGGTTTTAGCGTTTACCATGTACGACCAGAAAGCCGCAGTGAAACAGATGTTAGAAGCCGGCGTGTCTGGATATTTACTGAAAAACTCTCCTTTAGATGAGGTGGTGAAAGCGGTGCGAGCCGTGTATAACGGACATCGGTATTACGACGCTAATATTAATATAGAAGCTGAAGATAATAGCAATACAAAATCTAAGGGGGTGCTTACCAAGCGGCAAGTTGAAATTTTGAGATTAGTGGCGCAAGGAAAAACCTCTCGAGAAATCGCTAATGAATTGTTTATAGGAATTCATACGGTGGACACACACCGTAAAAATATGATTAAGATTTTAGGACTCCATGGTAAAGGGGAGTTAATGCGCTTTGCTATAGAAGCTAAATATAAATTTTTACCTTAAAAACGATATCTTAATTTTTTTTAAATCAATGTGTATTAAAAGATTTATGTTTGGGTTATTGGTTTGATAATTTGGTGTTTAGTCAAATTTTTAAAAGTTCATATAATAAAAATATTATCTTAAATTCGTTATTAATCAATCTTTATGTATTATGAAATTAATGAAACAATGCCTTGTTCTAATGGGGATGGTCGCAATCAATTTATCCTTTGGTCAAAGTTATGTTGGCTATGCTGTAGATAACTACTCCGGAATTCACGGCGTGATCTATAACCCTGCTAATGTGGTGGGAATGCCGTTGCGAACTGATATTAATTTAACGTCAGCCAGCGTCTTTGGTGGGAGTGATTATTTTGGCATCAACCTCAGTGATATTATAAGTTCTGATGGGGGATTTGATTTTGAAGAAGACGCAGAAAAATTCCCAACCAATACAAATAATTTTTTCTTTAATATCGATGTTGTGGGGCCTTCGTTTATGCTCAACTTAACAAAGAAAAGTAGTATTGGAGTGATTAGCCGATTACGAGGAAATCTTAATATTAATGATATCAATGGAGAACTGTATGAAGCTGTTGTTGATGATTTTGATGTTGACGAGGACTTTAGCTTTAATTCAGAACACCTTAACGGAACAATACATGCTTGGGGAGAAATTGGTGTTGCCTACGGAAGAATTCTAGTCGATAAACCCCAACATTTCTTAAAGGGTGGTGTAACTCTAAAATACCTTATGGGGGCCGGAAGCCTTTTTTTAAGTAGTCCAGGATTACAAGGGGAATATACCGCCAGTTCAGAAACTTTAGTCACACAAGGGCAATTAAACTACGGAACAAGTGAAGGTTTTGACAACGATGATGTTAACTTTTCCAATATTACCTCTGGTGTAGGATTGGATCTTGGATTTACCTACCAATGGTATGACAATGCTAGTGTAGACAGTTTACCAAAGTATAAGCAACCTTATAAACTTAAAGTTGGGGTTTCTGTGACCGATATTGGTTCTATTAGTTACGATGATGCTAAAATTAGCCGTTACGATCTTAATGCCTCCGTAAGTACTGCAAATTATGAAGAAGATGTTGAATCGTTTTTAGAAGATAATTACGATAATATTGATATTAATGAAACAGCCACTTTACAATTGCCAACGGCCTTACATCTTTTGGTAGATTATAGATTGTCTAAAAAATGGTTTGTAAGTGCACAAGCCGATTTGTCCATGACAAAAAAGGATTCAGAGTTGAGCAGTTCTGTTATCAATACGGCAACCGTAGCACCACGATTAGAAACTAAATGGTTTAGCTTTTATGCACCATTAAGTTTTAGACAATATGGAGATGTCTCTTTTGGTGGTGGTTTTAGATTAGGACCTTTAACGGTAGGTTCAGGCTCTGTATTTACGAACCTTTTGTCAGAGAGTTCTAAAACAACAGATGTGTATGTGGGACTGAAAATTCCTATTTACCGGTAGTCTCAAATTAAGAAGGAGATAATTCTATAAAACAAAAAAAATACCCATTAATGGGTATTTTTTTGTTTTATAGCCTGTTGTATTTTTATCGGGTAAGAAAGCCATAAGCCAGCGATTTGTTACAGGGTTGGGGCATGTTACGCGATGAATTAAAACTCACTACAATCTTAAATAATATGGATTAAACAGACCATTAAATTGAAGGATAGCGGTGGTGGGATATAAAATTTAAAAGTTAAAAAGAGATACTTTAAGATACTAAACTAGAGATGTTAGTCTTACTGAGTTGCTATTAATTGTAGGGGTATTTAGAGATATCAGTAAGTAGAAAAACCACCTTTTAAAGGTGCTTTTTTAATGGTTAATATTCATAAAAAAAGCAGCCTAAGTAGACTGCTTTTTAAGTTTGTATTATGTGCTTTAAAGTTTTTCAGCGACTAAAGAAATAGTAATTTCAATATCGTCGTTTATAAATTTGTCGCCTAAATTATCAAAAAACGATTTAGACCCGTATTTGACATTCCACTTAGAACGGTCAATCGTAAACGTTTCACTTGTTAAAGTCATTATGTTTTCCTTGTCATTAAACGTCAATTTTACAGGAAAGCTAATGTTGTTTGTAGTTTCTTTTAGAGTTAAGTTTCCAGAAAGCTGCGTTTGACCATCAGTTGTCGTTGTACCAGTCACAATAAATTTTGCATTTGGATACGCTTGTACATCAAAAAAATCATCACTTTTTAAGTGCGTTGTTAATTTTGCATGATTGTCGTCTTCCTTAGGGAGATCTAAAACTTCGATACCATCCATATTAATCACAAATTTCCCTGCCTCTATAGCACCAGAATTCATATTCAGTTTTCCTGCAGCTAAAGCAATAGTTCCATGGTGTTCTCCCGTAGGTTTAAACCCTTTCCATTGAATTGTAGATAATGTAGGATTTACTTCGTAAGTAACAGCGTCAGATTTTGCTACGGCAGCAGCTTCAGCTTGATTGGTGTCTGCTTCTTTAGCTTTGTCACCACAGCTCGTAAGCGTCACAAAAGTTATTAGCGTAAGGAAATTTAAAAAGATAGTTTTCATAGTTTTGTTTTTTGATTTTAAAATTTAAAAATACAAAGATAAAAAATAGGACTTTGTTAGGTTGAAAAAAATGTTTGTGACATTTTGACATTATTATGATAATGGCAGTAATTTTGCCAATACTAATGAAAGTTAAAAAAAGAACTCAAAATGAGTAAAGAAGATAAAAATATAAATGTTGAAGATCCTAATATTGAGGATCAAACTACGAGTAATGCTGAGGCAGACGTAGCAGAAGAAAAAAATGTAAAGTCTCCAGAAGAGCAGTTGCAAGATCAGTTAGTCGCTGAAAAAGATAAATTTATGCGTTTGTTTGCTGAATTTGAAAATTATAAAAAGCGAACAACTAAGGAGCGTATAGAGTTGTTTAAAACAGCTAGTCAAGATGTCGTTGTTGCAATGCTACCGGTTTTAGATGATTTTGAGCGTGCCTTATCACATATTGAAGAGGATAAAGAAGCAGAAGAATTAAGAAAAGGGGTTTTATTAATTTACAATAAATTAGTTAATACCTTAGGTCAAAAAGGCTTATCTAAAATTGAGGTAAACCAAGGCGATGCCTTTGATGCCGATATCCACGAAGCGATAACACAAATTCCAGCCCCTAGTGATGATTTAAAAGGGAAAATTATAGATGTGGTTGAGCATGGTTATAAATTGGGAGAAAAAATAATTCGTTTCCCTAAAGTAGTCATTGGTCAATAAATGATAGCCCAAAAGAAGACGCGTTTCTAGAAAAATACCAAGAATAAATTAGTTGATGAAAGAAGATTATTACGACATATTAGGAATCAGTAAAGGAGCCTCTGATGCTGAAATAAAAAAAGCTTATCGTAAAATGGCATTGAAATATCATCCGGATAAAAATCCTGATAATACTGAAGCCGAAGAAAAGTTTAAAAAAGCAGCAGAAGCTTATGAGGTTTTAAGTGATGCAGACAAAAAAGCACGTTACGACCAATTTGGTCACCAAGCCTTTGAAGGTGGTGCCGGAGGTGGCTTTGGCGGCGGTGGCATGAATATGGATGACATCTTCAGTCAATTTGGTGATATCTTTGGTGGCGGTGGCTTCGGCGGCGGTGGTTTTAGCGGCTTTGGCGGCGGCGGTAGACAACGTGTCGTTAAAGGATCTAACCTTAGAATTCGTGTTACACTTTCTTTAGAAGACATCGCTAAAGGTGTTGAAAAGAAAATAAAAGTTAAGCGAAAAATTAAAGCGCCAGGAACCACGTACAAAACATGTGGAACTTGTGGTGGTTCTGGTCAAGTAACCCGTGTTACAAATACCATCTTAGGTAGAATGCAAACGGCCTCACCTTGTCAGACTTGTGGAGGTTCAGGGCAAACTATAGATAAAAAGCCTGCCGATGCAGATGCTCACGGTCTAAAAGTTTCTGATGAAACGGTAACCGTTAAAATTCCTGCAGGAGTTGTTGATGGAATGCAGCTTAAAGTAACTGGTAAAGGTAATGATGCCCCAGGTAACGGTATTGCAGGTGACTTATTAGTAGCCATTCAAGAAGAAGAACACCCAACATTAAAACGTGAAGGTGATAACTTGCATTATGATATGTATGTGAGCTTGCCAGACGCGGTTTTAGGGAACTCTAAAGAGATTGATACGGTAACCGGAAAAGTGCGTATTAAGATTGAGCCAGGTGTACAATCTGGTAAAATTTTAAGACTTCGTGGTAAAGGAATTCCAAGTATCAATGGTTATGGCGGCGGCGATTTACTAGTGCATGTAAACGTTTGGACCCCAAAGACTTTGAATAAAAAACAAAAAGCCTTTTTTGAAAGTATGAAAGACGATGAGCATTTTGAACCTAAACCAGAAAGCTCGGATAAATCTTTTTTTGAAAAGGTAAAAGATATGTTTTCATAAAAGGTCTCTATTGAATAAAAATTAGTATATTTGAATTATCGCTAATCTTATTAGCGGTAATTTTTCTTTTTCATAGCAATTTTTTCCCATCCTTATCTAACCATGAGGGTGGGTTTTGTTTTTTAGACCCTGTGAGATCCCCTAAATGCCTCTTTTAGGTGCTTTACATCCCTATCGGACTTCACTTTAATAACCAAAAGAGTTAAAGAAAAGTGGATAAAGAACATAAATTGTGGGGTTTGGCTATAAAAGAATCTCTAACATTTAATATCTTTACAGACTAACCATACCTAAAAATTTAGATCTCTATGAATGACTTATTAGTTGCTAATTCCGTCTCTAAAAATTTCGGAAATTTTAAAGCTCTAAATGAAGTATCTATTGCAGTGCCAAAAGGTAGTATTTTTGGTTTACTTGGACCAAATGGTGCTGGTAAAACCACATTAATACGTATTATCAATCAAATTACAATGCCAGACACGGGGTCTGTTTTATTGGACGGACAACCTTTAAAAACAGAACATATACGCGATATTGGCTACCTGCCCGAAGAGCGTGGCTTGTATAAATCTATGAAAGTAGGGGAGCAATGCTTGTATTTGGCGCAGTTAAAAGGGTTGACCAAAACAGAAGCTAAAAACCGTTTAAAATATTGGTTTGATAAATTAGATATTGGCGATTGGTGGAATAAAAAAATACAAGAACTTAGTAAAGGTCAAGCGCAAAAAATTCAATTTATTGTGACGGTGCTACACCAACCTAAACTATTAATTTTTGATGAGCCGTTCTCAGGTTTCGATCCTATTAATGCCAATTTAATTAAAGACGAAATTTTACAATTAAGAGATGAAGGCGCTACGGTAATTTTCTCAACACACCGTATGGAGTCTGTAGAGGAATTATGCGACCATATTGCTCTAATTCATAAGTCTAATAAAATCTTAGACGGACGCTTAAACGATATTAAACGCCAATATAAAACCAATACTTTTGAAGTCGGTATGGCCTCATTGCAACCCGATAAAGTTTGTGCAGAAATAAGAGAGAAATTTGAAGTGCTTCCGGCAACATTTAAAAATTTGAATGACGATATTAAGTTGAATATAAAGATAGATCAACAAACTTCACCGAATGATTTGCTATCATTTTTAACCAGCAAAGCTGAGGTCCATCATTTTATGGAAGTAATTCCATCGGCTAGTGATATTTTTATTCAAACTATAAAAAATAACTAATAATGAACCATTTACCATTAATAGTAAAACGGGAATATATTACCAAGGTAAGAAATAAGTCATTTATAATTATGACTTTTTTAAGTCCGCTAATTATGATAGCGCTTATTGCTGTTGTTGCTTATTTATCGCAATTAAATAACGAAAAACAGCGAAGTATCTCAATTTTAGATGAAACCGGTTATCTCAGTGAAGTGTTTGAAGATACAGAGCATACCAATTATACCTATCTCAATGGTCTCAGTTTAGAAGATGCCACCACTTTAGTTAAAGAGAAGGACGATTATGGTTTGTTATATATAGCTAAAGCTAATTCGCTAGATGATGTTGAAGGCCATGTTAAATTTTATTCGGAAGATTCACCTTCCTTGAGTATCATTTCGGGTTTAGAACGCCAAATTGAAAAACGTCTTAAAGAAAAGAAATTAGAATTAGATGGGGTCACTATGGCTCAAATTGAAGCCTCTCAAACTGATATTGAAATAGCACAAGAGAGCTTTGATGGTCAGAAAAGTTCTAAAATCGATAACATTGTTAAATTGGCCTTTGGTGGGGCAGCGGGTTATCTGCTTTTCATGTTTATCATCATTTATGGAAACATGATCATGCGCAGCGTTATTGAAGAAAAAACAAGTCGAATTATTGAGGTTATTATTTCGTCTGTAAAACCTATTCAGTTAATGATGGGGAAAATTATCGGAACCTCATTAGCAGGGATCACTCAATTTATTATTTGGGTTATTTTAGGAGGTGTATTACTCTTTGTGGTGTCGGCCATATTTGGTATCGACCTCGGTCAAGTACAATCGCCTCAACAAGAGATGGTAAACCAAGCCATGCAAGCGGAAGGTCCTCAGGTTATGGCAGAAAATTTAATTACCGCAATTAGTAATTTACCACTCGCTAATTTAATTGTGGCCTTTTTGTTTTTCTTTATTGGAGGTTATTTGTTATACAGTTCGTTGTATGCCGCTATTGGAGCCGCGGTAGACAATGAAACCGATACACAGCAATTTATGTTACCAATTTTAATGCCGCTAATATTAGCTGTATATGTTGGTGTCTTCACGGTGATTGAAGATCCCCACGGAACGGTTTCTACCGTATTTTCATTTATTCCTTTAACGTCTCCGGTAGTGATGCTTATGCGTATTCCTTTTGGAGTGCCAGTTTGGCAACAAATATTGTCCTTAGTATTATTAATCGGAACCTTTGTTTTAGCAGTTTGGTTTGCGGCTAAAATTTATAGGGTTGGAATATTAATGTATGGAAAGAAGCCGAGCTATAAAGAAATTTTTAAATGGCTGAAATATTAAGGTAATGGCACAAGACCTAGAACATATTGAAGAAAGCATTAGTAGCAGTGGCGTTTGGGAGGCGACTAAAGCATTTCTACAACAAAATATCGTATTTGGCGACAACATTAGTATTTCTATACTCGATGTTATTGTGGTGGTTACGGTTATTTTTCTCACCACAATTATTTTACGTGTCGTTCTAAAACTGATTACCAGAAATCTTCCTGATGAAAATAAGGGGAAATTTAATGTGGTTTATGGGTATTTCCGTTGGCTCATTTATGTGGTAATTTTATTTATTACCCTGCATAGTGTAGGGGTAAATGTAACCGCCGTATTTGCTGCTTCTGCTGCACTTTTAATAGGAGTTGGTTTAGCGCTTCAAACCTTGTTTCAGGATATTATCTCTGGCGTATTTATTTTAATTGATCAATCCGTACACGTAGATGATATCATTGAGCTAGAAGGTAAGGTTGGCCGTGTGGTAGAAATTAAGTTAAGAACCACAAGAGCGGTAACTATTGATAATAAAGTTTTAATCATTCCCAACCACTTGTATTTAACCAATTCCCTTTATAATTGGACACAAAACGGCGTTACCACACGAGAAAGTGTGGAAGTCGGCGTGGCCTACGGAAGTGATGTGCAATTGGTAAAAAGTTTGCTTTTACAGGCAGCCAAATCGAATAGTCAAGTTTTACCACATCCAGAGCCTAAGGTGCTGTTTACAAACTTTGGAGATAGTGCTTTAGATTTTAAAGTGGTTTTTACCTTAGGCGATAGTTTTACATCACAGCACCCTAAGAGTGATATTCGTTTTGAAATCGATCGGCTTTTTAGAGCTAATAATATTGCCATTCCATTTCCACAACGTGATATTCATATTATAAATGATAACAATTCAAAATAATTAATATACACCACATGTCTATGAAGCTACCGAAGATTTTAATAATTCTAGTTACCTTTTGTTTTTCGCAATGGGCATCAGGGCAGTTAACAGATTTGGCACGGTTAGAGTATTCCTTTATTCCTAAAACCAAATCTGGAGACCAGTATACAAGGCTTAGGGCTTTGGTTAACTATCCTATTGAATTTAAAAAAGACAATTATTTAGTCATCGGCGCAGAGTATAATCGTGTCCTCTTAAATTTAGAAGATAATTATCCTTTTAATCGTGAGTTATTTGAAAGTTTAAATATCATAGATTTAAACATCGCTTATACCTTTAAAGCGAGCGAATTTTGGAGGTATGGTATAAAGTTTAATCCGCGTATAGCGTCTACCTTAACGGAGCAAATTACCAAAGATGATATTTTTCTGAACGGAGGGGTGTATACTATTAATGACAGAACGGATGATGAATCTGCAGAGAAACCTTATCGTTTAATTTTAGGAATTACTTATAACTCTACCGCTGGAGTTCCTTACCCCTTACCATTTATTAGTTACTATAGACGTGTTAATGAACAATGGTCTTTTAATGCCGGAGTGCCAAAGTCTAATGTGAAATATTATTTCAACGATAAAAACATGGCACAATTTTTTATAGGCTTAGATGGATATATGGCCAATTTACAGCGTCCTTTAGATGTCAACGGAAAGGAAGTTGATAATATCACCATGTCTGTAGCCGTTGGAGGTTTGGGCTATGAGCACCGTGTTACAGATCATATTGTGTTGTATGTATATAGTGGTTATACCGTCCGCTTTAAAAATGTGTTACGTAATGAGGATAGGGATGAAGTCTATGAATTAGACAATTTAAATTCCTATTATTTAAGAACTGGATTAAAATTTAAAATATAAGATGCCAAAAATATTAATCATAGAAGACGAAGCTGCAATCCGTAGAGTATTGGTGAAAATTCTTTCTGAAGAGAATGACACCTATCAAGTTGAAGAAGCTGAAAATGGATTAGTCGGAATTGAAAAAATTAAGAATAACGATTACGATTTGGTGCTTTGCGATATTAAAATGCCAAAAATGGATGGGGTTGAAGTCTTAGAAGCCGCTAAAAAGATAAAACCCGAAATCCCAATGGTTATGATTTCTGGTCATGGCGATTTAGATACAGCTGTGAATACCATGCGTCTTGGCGCTTTCGATTATATATCAAAACCACCCGATCTTAATAGGTTATTAAATACGGTACGCATTGCTTTAGACCGAAAAGAACTTGTAGTTGAAAATAAAATGCTGAAAAAGAAAGTCAGCAAAAACTATGAGATGATAGGGGAGAGTGACAGTATTGATCGTATTAAAAATATGATTGATAAGGTGGCACCAACAGATGCAAGGGTGTTAATTACCGGACCTAATGGTACAGGAAAAGAACTTGTAGCGCATTGGTTGCATCAAAAAAGTGAGCGTTCTAAAGGGGCTATGATCGAAGTAAATTGTGCGGCAATCCCTAGCGAGCTAATAGAAAGTGAATTGTTTGGGCATGTTAAAGGCGCTTTTACCTCTGCAGCAAAAGATAGAGCAGGGAAATTTGAAGCCGCTAACGGAGGTACTATTTTCTTAGATGAAATTGGAGACATGAGTCTTCCGGCACAGGCTAAGGTGTTAAGAGCCTTACAAGAAAACCGTATTCAACGCGTAGGAAGTGATAAGGATATTAAAGTCAACGTCCGCGTGGTGGCTGCTACCAACAAAAACCTTAAAAAAGAAATTGAAGCCGGGAATTTTAGAGAAGATTTATACCACCGTTTAGCCGTGATTTTGATTGAAGTACCAGCCTTAAATGAAAGACGTGAGGATATTCCGTTACTGATTAATTATTTTGCTGAAAAAATATCTAAAGAACATGGGACGGTGAAAAAAACATTCGCTGATAAGGCTATAAAACTATTACAAAATTACGATTGGACGGGGAATATTCGAGAGTTAAGAAACGTTATCGAGCGTCTTATTATTTTAGGAGGAACTGAGGTTAGTGAAGCTGATGTTAAGGCCTTTGCTTCTAAATAGGAGTTTTAAAATGACTAAGTTTTTTGTAAGTATTCTATTTTAGACCTTAAAATGTTTAGGTTGAATTCTAAAGCCTATAACGACCGATAAATATTATAACTATAGTTAAAAGGCTGACCTCGTGTCAGCTTTTTTTAGTTTAGAGAAGCCTTTAAGTCTAAAGAAGAATCTAAACCCATCTAGCTTCTTAAAGTTGTAAAATCTTTTTATATTTAAATAAATCTTAAGTAACACTATGAAAGCGATTAAAATAGATGATTTTAAAATTTCATCTCCCATAAAAATAAATGAATTGCCAACTTCTTTTGATTTGGATGAAAGTGAAAAGAAGATCGAAAAGAAACTCCGAAAGGTCAGTGAAGATCTCGCGGAGATTCAGAATAAAATGTATGCTCACGGTAAATATGCAGTGTTATTTTGTATTCAAGGGATGGATACCGCAGGAAAAGACAGCTTAATTCGTGAAGTGTTCAAGGAGTTTAACGTCAGAGGGATTGTGGCGCATAGCTTCAAAAAGCCGACCGATTTAGAGCTTAAGCACGATTATCTTTGGAGGCATATCAAAGCCTTACCGGCAAGAGGAAAGTTCGGTATTTTTAATAGAACACATTATGAAAATGTACTTGTTACAAGAGTGCATCCAGAATATCTGATGTACGAAAATCTTCCGGATATAAACTCCGTAGATGATGCTGATGAAAATTTCTGGGAGAAACGCTTTGAGCAAATTAATAATTTTGAAAAGCATATTGCAGATAACGGAACGATCATTTTTAAATTCTTTTTAAATATCTCTAAAGACGAACAAAAAAATAGATTATTACGACGTTTGAATAAACCGAGTAAAAATTGGAAGTTCTCCCCAGACGATTTAGATGAACGCGAATGTTGGGATGAATATCAAGCCTGTTATGAAGCGGCAATAAATAAAACCTCTAAACCCCATGCACCTTGGTATAATCTTCCTGCCGATGATAAGCCTACGGCACGCTATATCGTGGCTAAAATTTTATATGATACGCTTAAAGCATATACGGATATCAAAGAACCAGAGTTGCCAGATAGCCAAAAAGCAAAAATTGATGACTATAAGGCGCAGCTTAAAAATGAGTAAAGTCGTATTGATAATAAATTAAAAAAATATGAATACAAAGAAGTTAATCCAACCGGTAATGCAAGTTATCGGTTGTTTTTTATGAAGCGTTATGGAGTCGGTGTTATAAACGTTCTTCAGTCTCTGAGGGCAGAGATTTTCCGTACTCCTTCGTATAAATGCGCACTAATGCCATAAAAATACTCACTAAAAGAGGACCAAAAATTAAACCAATAAATCCGAATAAAGGAACCCCAACAATTACACCAATAAGGGTAATTAAAGGATGTACATCATCGAGTTTTTGAAGCACATACAAACGAATAATATTATCGGTACTTCCTACCACTACAATACCGTAGATTAAAATACCCCAAGCTTGAAAGCTATCACCAGACGATAAACTTAGAATAAATACAGGAATGATACCTACAAAAGTTCCTATAAAAGGAATCATAGAGCCGATTGTGACAATGACAAACCAAAAGAAGGGTTCTTCAATTCCAAAAATGAAAAACCCAATTAAAGCAATAATTCCTTGTGCTATAGCGACTAATGGAATACCTATAGCATTAGATTTTACCATAGCCTGTATCTCAAGACCTATTTCACTAAGGTTCTCTGTGTTCATGGGGATATAAGAACGTAAGGACTCTCGTAGTTTTGTACGGTTGGTGAGCATAAAGTATAACATAAAGTACATTAAACCTATGGCGATAAAGAGATTAAAGGTGTCTCCAACCATGGTTTGTACATTGTTAGAAAGCCATGACGTTACGGCTTCGGTATCAATTTGAGAATTAATATCTATACCGGTTTTAAACTTAATACGTCCAATTTGAGTTTTAAAAGCTTCTATAACGCGCTCACTATTACTGGCTAGATCAGAAATCTTATTCACCAACATAATCCCAAAACCCGATAAGGGAATCATAACTAATATAAAGGAGCCCAACATTAAACTTAAAGCGGCTAATGGCGATTTCCATTTGTATTTGGTCACCAAGCGCTTCATGATTTTTCGTAAAAGGATATAAAATGTTATTGCGCCTAAAACACCACTCAAATACGGTAGCATTTTACTGAAAATTAAACTTCCACAAAGGATGATTAAAAGTAAAACAAATACTTGACGGATGATTTTAGGCGCAATTTGATTCATAGAGTTAAGGTTTAAAACCACTCAAAGATAGTTTTAAAACCTTAATACGCTGTGCTCTAATTACACAAAACTTTAACGCAATTCAAAGCGATTATAAGGCAATTTCAACCTGGTTATTTAAGATGTCATCAAAGGTTTCACGTTTTCTAATGAGATGCGCATTCCCTTTATAAAGTAAAACTTCAGCAGGTCTGTAACGGGAATTATAGTTGCTAGCCATAGAATAACAGTAGGCTCCGGCATTTTTAAAGCAGAGCATATCACCTTCATTAATTTCAGAAATACGTCTGTTATTGGCAAAAGTATCTGTCTCACAGATGTAACCTACAACCGAGTAAAAACGTTCTCGCCCCTTAGGGTTGCTAATGTTTTCAATATCATGTTGAGACCCATATAACATTGGGCGGATAAGGTGATTAAAACCAGAGTCTATCTGTGCAAAAACCGTTGATGTGGTTTGTTTCACCACATTCACTTTTGCTAAAAATACACCCGCTTCACTGACTAAGAATTTACCGGGTTCAAAGGCTAAGGTTAATGGTCTCCCATATTCTTTACAGAATTGGTTAAAACGTTTTGATAATTTTTCGCCTAATTCTTCAATATTGGTTTCAATGTCTCCTGTTTTATAAGGTACTTTAAAACCTGAACCGAAATCTATAAACTCTAAGGTTTTGAAATTTTTAGCCGTTTCAAATAAAATTTCACTCGCATATAAGAAGACATCAATATCAAGGATGTCACTCCCGGTATGCATATGAATCCCGTTGATATTCATCTTAGTATTTTCTACAATACGAAGTAAAAGTGGTATTTGATGAATAGAGATTCCAAATTTACTGTCTATATGTCCAACAGAAATGTTAGTGTTTCCTCCAGCCATAACATGAGGATTAATACGAATACATACTGGAATTTTAGGATGCTTAGTTCCAAATTGCTCCAATATAGATAGGTTGTCAATATTAATTTGAACCCCTAATTTAGCGACGGTTTCAATCTCTTCTAAAGAGACCCCGTTGGGCGTAAAAATGATGTTTTCAGGTTTAAATCCGGCTTTTAATCCTAAGTGAACTTCTTGGATAGACACGGTGTCAATACCAGAACCAAAAGAATTAAATAATTTTAATATCGAAATATTAGAGAGCGCTTTAACGGCATAATTCAGTTTTAAAGACTTTACCTTACTAAATGCTTTGGTTAATCGTTTGTACTGAAATTCGATTTTTTCGGCGTCATAGACATATACAGGACTCCCGAAATCCTTCGCAATTTGTAATAAGGTGTTTTGTTCCATCTTTAAATGTTATATTAGGGTTCTTGGACTTTTTTTAGGCAAAAATAATTCTAATCCTTAGGTAAAACATAGAAATGTGAAAAAATTGTTATTTTTACACAAAATGTTATATATATAACAATATGAAAACAATTGCATCCTGTGTTCAAGAGATTATAGTCTCAAGTCCTTTTTTAGAAGAAGGCTTATCGCGTCAGATCATTAATTTTTCGGCTCTAGCGAAAGACTTAAACGAGCCCATTTCAAAAATGTTGCGTAAACCCGTTAAAGATGGGGCTATTATGATGGCTTTAAGGCGCTTTCAGCAACCGATAAACCTTGAAAATAAAGACCGATTAAAACGGGCATTCCATCAATTAGGAGATATTACTGTGCGTTCTAATTTAAGTGATTTTACGTTTCAGAATTCTAAAACGTTAATCAACAGTCATTCTAAAATTTTAGAACGTATTAGTGCCAATCATCAGATTTTTTATGCCTTTACGCGTGGGATGTTTGAGAGTAATATTATTATTTCGACTTCAGAAAAAGAGCATATTCTAAAAACGTTTAAAAAAGAAACGCAAATAGGGTCTCAAGATAAATTATCGGCCATTAGTATCTATTTACCCAATGGAAACTCTAAAGTGGTCGGCTTATATTATCAAATATTTAAACGTTTAGCTTGGGAAAATATAACTTTGTATGAAGTGGTTTCTACAACAAACGAATTTACTGTAGTGGTTGAAGATTACTTAGTTGACAAGGCTTTTTCAGTGATTAAAGATTTAAAAATTTAAGATTTAAATAACGCTATTAATATTAAGGAGAAGTCTTGTTTTTTAGCAAAACCACTAGAGTTTAAATCTCTAAGAAAATTTATTGCTAAAAACTATTAGTATGCTTATTTTTGTCCGACCAATAAATTTCTGATAAAAAATGAATTTACACGAATATCAAGGAAAAGAATTATTAAGCAGTTTTGGCGTACGTATTCAACGTGGTATTGTAGCCCAAAGTGCTAAAGAAGCTGTAGAAGCAGCTAAGCAATTAACAGCTGAAACAGCTACAGGATGGCATGTGATTAAAGCACAAGTTCATGCAGGTGGTCGTGGAAAAGGTGGTGGAGTAAAATTGGCCAAAAACCTTCAGGAAGTTGAAGACATTGCAGGACAAATCATAGGAATGGATTTGGTAACACCTCAAACTTCTGCGGAAGGTAAACGTGTGCACCAAGTTTTAGTTGCTGAAGATGTTTATTATCCTGGTGATTCTGAGCCAGAAGAATATTATATGTCTGTATTATTAAACCGTGGTAACGGAAGAAACATGATTATGTATTCTACAGAAGGTGGAATGGATATTGAAACTGTTGCTGAAGAAACACCACATTTAATTTTTACTGAAGAAATCGATCCTGCAACAGGTATTTTACCATTTCAAGCACGTCGCGTAGCCTTTAATTTAGGTTTATCTGGTGTTGCTTTTAAAGAAATGACAAAATTTGTTACAGCTTTATATACAGCTTACGACAAGTCTGATGCGTCTTTATTTGAAATTAATCCTGTTTTAAAAACAAGTGATAGCAAAATAATGGCTGTTGATGCTAAAGTAACTTTAGATGCTAATGCCTTATATAGACATAAAGATTTAGCTGAATTACGTGACTTACGTGAAGAAAACCAAATTGAAGTTGAAGCAGGTGCTTTAGGTTTAAACTATGTAGACTTAGACGGAAACGTTGGGTGTATGGTAAATGGTGCTGGTTTAGCTATGGCAACTATGGATTTAATTAAGCAAGCTGGTGGTGAACCTGCAAACTTCTTAGATGTAGGAGGTACTGCTGATGCGGCTAGAGTAGAGGCGGCTTTTAAAATTATTTTAAAAGACCCAGCTGTAAAAGCGATCTTAATTAACATCTTTGGTGGTATTGTACGTTGTGACCGTGTGGCACAAGGAGTTATCGAT
The DNA here is from genome assembly GCF_003337305.1 of Winogradskyella arenosi. GTDB lineage: Bacteria > Bacteroidota > Bacteroidia > Flavobacteriales > Flavobacteriaceae > Winogradskyella > Winogradskyella arenosi. The sequence goes on from NZ_QPJO01000002.1 coordinate 232,477, forward strand.
GCTTATAAAAACATGGGGAATATTAATGTTCCTATCATTGTACGTTTACAAGGAACAAATGCAGACATCGCTAAAGAATTAATTGATAATTCTGGTTTAGATGTTATGAGTGCAACTGAATTCCAAGAAGCGGCAGATAAAGTTCAAGAAGTATTAGCATAAGCTAATAGACTGATAAGTTGAAAAACTTAAAAGGTTATATCATTAAAAAGAGCAACAGTAATGTTGCTCTTTTTTTATTTAGAAGGTTTTGCAGGCTTTTTCTTTGGTAGTGGACCTCTTAAATGAATAATTAATCCGTTGAGGAAATTTCTTAAAATTTGATCGCCACACTCCATATACTTCGGGTGATCTTCATTTCTAAAGAGTGCATTTAATTCACTCTTAGAAATTCTAAAATCTACGAGTTCTAAAATTTTTACGATATCGTCGTCACGTAGCTTGTGGGCTACTCTTAATTTTTTAAAAATGTCGTTGTTAGTCATAAGCTGTAAATTTCGTTCTGTAGCCATACAGAAACGTTTATTAGATAGTTATACGGTTTCTCGCGGTTGGTTATGTTAAGATTTCAAAATCCCTCATTATACAAAGGTAGGGCAAAGGTACGTTTTAATCGTAAAGCCATTGGTAAGCAGTTCCAAAATTTGAAGCCCATAACTGCTCATTATGTTGTCCGCCTTCAATAATCCGCTGTTCTAGCTGTTCGTCCTTTAAACCTTTAGATTTTAGTAAGTGAATCATAGCCTCCATTTTAGGAAGCATGTTTTCTCCTTCATCTGTACCCGCTAAAAAGTATAATTTTGTGGTTCCTGGGAGTTCAATAGACCTTACAAAGGTAAAAATTTCAGGATTTATCCAAAACGCAGGCGAAAATACACCGGCTTTACCAAAGGTCTCAGGGTATTTCATAGCTGCATAGAAGGAAACTAAACCACCTAACGACGAACCGAAAATGGTTGTATTTGAAGCATCGGGAAGCGTGTTGTAGGTCGAATCAATCTTAGGTTTTAAGTTGTTTTTTATAAATTCTATATAGGCTTTACCTTGGCCACCACCATAGGTAGCATTCTTGTAGGGGGTTAATTCTTCAATGCGTTTTTCGTTGCCGTGTTCTATGCCAACAATAATACTCTCACGTTCATTTAAACCGTTTAGATATTCGTCAATTTTCCATTCACCCGCATAAGAAGATTCTGCATCAAATAAATTTTGAGCATCGTGCATATAAATCACAGGATACGCTTTTTCCGATTTTGAATAATTTGTAGGTAAATACAACCAAATTTTTTTCGTGGTTTCTAATTGAGGAACTTCAATAGTAAAAGTTGTAACATTCTCAATATCAGCAGTTTGACTCGTTAGTTGTAGCGAAAATAAAATAAATATAAATTTGAGTAAAGGCTTCATTATCATGCTTTAAGCATCAATTTATTTTGATAAACGTTTAATATCACCGATTAAGTACGTTCAATTTTTCGACAAGATACATTATATCAACGACAATAAAATCTACCATCTATTTAACTTTACAATAAAATAAAAGCTTTGAATCATGACAAATCGTATTGAAAAACTAAACTTACTTTCTGAAATGATAGCCTTTGCTCAAACTGAAGATCGTATTGAGACTTTTGAATATCATTTCTTATATAGTATTGCTAAACAGTTAGATATTTCTAAAGCTGATTTTCAATACTTGTTAGATCATCCTGTAACCAATGTACATTTAAAATCCCATAGTGAGCGCATTGTCCAGTTTCACAGATTAGTGCTTTTGATGGATTTTGGCGAGCATATCAGTTCTAAGCAGTGGGTTAAAATTCACAATTTCGGACTTCGTATGGGTTTAAGTCATGAGTCTATAAACCGGGTCTTAGACCTTATGGAAAGTTTTCCTAATAACATGGTTCCCGCAGATTTTCTGATCGATATTTTTAAAGTGCACTACAATTAATCCAATTTAAGCCCTTGAGTAATAGGTTTTAAATCAGTATAAACAACACTGTTTTACTTATAGAAATCTTATTTTACTTTCTCTAATTTACTTTGGTAGGCTGTAATTTCATCTCTAAAACGTGCCGCTTCTAAAAAGTCTAAGGCTTTCGCGGCCTGCTCCATAAGCTTTCTTGTTTCTCTAATTTTCTTTTCGAGTTCCCCTTTTGTTAAGTATTCACTTTCAGGTTCTGCTGCAATTTTAGCGTCCAGTTCGGTTTTATAGGTACTCACCGAATTTTGACTCAACGTACTGTTTAAACTTTTATTTAATGCTTTAGGAACAAGCTTGTGTTTGGTGTTATAGGCAATTTGTTTTTCACGACGGTAGTTGGTTTCACTGATGGTTTTTTCCATACTTTTCGTGATTTTATCCGCGTACATTATCGCTTTTCCTTCCAAGTTTCTTGCTGCTCTACCCACGGTTTGGGTTAAGGATCTTGCTGAACGTAAGAAGCCTTCTTTATCGGCATCAAGTATAGCAACTAAAGAGACTTCCGGTAAATCTAAGCCTTCACGGAGTAAGTTAACTCCAACCAAAACATCAAAGACCCCTTTTCTTAAATCTTGCATGATTTCTACACGTTCTAAGGTGTCTACATCACTATGAATATAGCGTGTTCTCACTGAAATTCGCGTGAGATATTTGGTTAACTCCTCAGCCATACGTTTGGTTAAGGTGGTGACTAAGGTCCGCTCATCTTTTTCGACACGTATTTGGATTTCTTCAATTAAATCGTCAATTTGGTTTAAGCTTGGTCGGACTTCAATGATAGGATCGAGCAAACCCGTAGGACGGATAACTTGCTCCACATAAACGCCATCTGTTTTTTGCATCTCGTAATCCGCAGGCGTGGCAGATACATAGATCACCTGATTTTGTAAAGCTTCAAACTCTTCAAATTTTAAAGGTCGGTTATCCATAGCAGCAGGCAGACGGAATCCGTAATCAACAAGGTTGACTTTCCGACTTCGGTCACCACCATACATGGCATGGACTTGAGAAATGGTTACGTGACTTTCATCAACCACCATTAAAAAATCATCGGGGAAATAATCTAATAAACAGAAGGGGCGTGTCCCAGGACGACGACCATCCAAATACCGCGAATAATTTTCAATTCCGGAGCAATACCCCAATTCTCTAATCATTTCTAGATCAAATTCCGTACGCTCCTTTAAACGTTTTGCTTCGAGGTGTTTTCCTATATCTTTAAAATAATCGTACTGCTTTACTAAATCGTCTTGTATATCTTTTATCGCCCCATTTAGGACGTCCGGTGATGTTACAAACATGTTGGCAGGGTAGATATTTAAACGGTCGTAGCGTTCTATAATTTCATTGGTTCGCGCATCAAAAGCTTCGATTTCTTCAATCTCATCACCAAAAAAGTGAATGCGGAAGGCATGGTCGGCATAGCCAGGAAACACATCTACGGTATCTCCCTTAATTCTGAAATTTCCGTTTTTAAAATCAGATTCTGTTCTCGAGTATAAACTTTGAACCAGTTGGTGTAAGAGTTTGGTTCTAGAAATAACCTGATCGCGTTCAATAGAAATGACATTTTTTTGAAATTCCACCGGATTTCCAATACCATAAAGACAAGATACAGAAGCGATAACTATAACGTCGCGACGGCCTGAAAGTAGAGAGGAAGTGGTACTTAAACGCATCTTCTCTATTTCCTCATTAATAGATAAATCTTTTTCAATATAAACTCCAGATACCGGAATGTAGGCTTCAGGCTGGTAATAATCGTAGTAAGACACGAAATATTCTACTGCATTATCTGGGAAAAACTGTTTAAATTCGGAATATAGTTGTGCCGCTAATGTTTTGTTATGGGCTAAAACCAAAGTTGGTCGTTGCACTTCTTCAATAACATTGGCTACCGTAAACGTTTTTCCGGAACCCGTAACCCCCAAAAGGGTTTGGTATTTTTCATTGTCTATAATTCCCTTAGCCAATTTTTTTATGGCTTGGGGTTGATCTCCTGTAGGTTTGAATTCAGACTCAATTTTAAATCGCATAATGCAAAGTTACAATAATGCGCTTATAATATTAAGTAGAAAGACGTTACAATGCTGTTAAAAGTAGAATAGGCCTAAGGCTGTCTTTTTTTAATGTTTCAATGCAAAATGCCCTCTTAATTGTTCTCCAGTTTTTAAGGTAATGAGGTACCAAAAATCATTGGCTTCTAATAAATGCCCTTTATAAAAACCGTCCCACGATGATGTTGTAGGAATAAGTTGAGTGATGAGTTTACCGTAACGGTTAAAAATTAAGATTTCTTTTACCACTTGATTACGATCAATAACTCTCCAATAATCATTTACCGTATCGCCATTTGGTGTAAAAAATGGAGGAATGATAAGGTCAAAGGTGATATTAAAGGCTAAGGATTTAGTGATACAACCATTGGTATCAGTAACATAAAGGGTATGAGCGCCTTCGGCTAAGTTGGTAAATACGTTTGAAGTCTGAAAACTTGAATTATCTACGGCATAACTATAGTCTAGCGTTAGATCCGTCATGTTTACTGTAAGCGTGTTATTGCTTAGTGTAATGTTTGATGCTTCTAAGGTAAAATCAGTAGAAGGAAGAATCTCAATTGAAAAGCTAGATTCGTTCGTACAATTGTCTGGCGCCGTTCCTACTTCATTGTAAATATAAAGCGTTTGAGAGCTTGTAATACTATCCCCAGCAAAAAGGGTTGTTCCAGTACCGTTGGTACCGGTGTAATAATTTCCGTCCGTTAAGCTCGGTAAGGTGTAAGACGTACAAACGGTTTGGTCTGCTAAGGTATCGACGTTTACAGTACCATTTACAATAACTTCAAAACTAGATTCGTTGGTACAATTGTCCGGTGCCGTTCCTACTTCATTATAAATATAAAGGGTTTGAGAACTTGTAATACTATCCCCAGCAAAAAGAGCTGTTCCTGAACCGTTGGTACCGGTGTAATAATTTCCATCCGTTAAACTAGGTAAGGTGTAAGTCGAACAAACGGTTTGGTCTGCTAAGGTATCGACGTTTGGAGTACCATTAATAATAACTTCAAAACTTGATTCGTTCGTACAATTGTTTGGTGCCGTTCCTACTTCATTATAAATATAAAGGGTTTGAGAACTTGTAATAATATCCCCAGCAAAAAGAGCTGTTCCTGAACCGTTAGTACCCGTGTAATAATTTCCGTCTGTTAAGTTTGGTAGAGTGTAAGACGTACAAACGTTTTGGTCCGCTAAGGTATCAACGTTTGGAGTACCGTTGACAATAACTTCAAAACTAGATTGATTAGAGCAATTGTTTGGCGCTGTTCCTACTTCATTATAAATATAAAGCGTTTGAGAAGTTGTAATGACATCGCCAGCAAAAAGTGCTGTTCCTGTACCGTTAGTACCGGTGTAATAATTTCCATCCGTTAAGTTTGGTAAAGTGTAAGACGTACAAACGGTTTGGTCTGCTAAGGTATCAACGTTTGGATTTTCTACAAAGAGTTGTGCGGCATTGGATACTAAAGTACAACTCGATGTGGTCATTTCGCAATAATACTGTGTAGCATGTAAAGCTAGTGTCGCATTTGAAACTGTAAGCGTACTCGTCTGACTTCCTTGATAGGTAGCGTTATCCGTAAGGTTAACCCAATTGCCAGAAGCATTGAGGTAGTTCCATTGGTAGGTCGCACTCCCTGAATCTTCGTTAGCGGTGAAGGTTGCCGTCCCGTTTTCGCAAATACTTACTGAGGTTGGCTGTGTTAGGTTTGGTGTATTATCAGGAATAGGATCGGCTGTATGAGAACCTAAATTGGCACAGTTTTCATTAGAATCAATAAACCAATCACTTATATCGTAAGTGGTTTGAGGGATCGGGGCATTGGCATTTCTAATGACCGTATAACCTCTTTCGTCAGGAGAATTTACAACATCAATAAGAACACCGTTGTTGTAAAGTTTAAATTCATCATTATCATTAATTCCGGTAGAAATATTGAAATCGACATCTAATGGGCTACAGTTATTCCCACTTCCCATTTGTATCACAAAGGTGTCCATAGGCGGAATTGTTCCTGTAATTTGATCAAACGTGTTGTTTGGCGTCGCATTCCCCACATCTCCATATCTCACAATGACATAATTGTTATCAATGACCACTGGTGATGCGCTTGGATTGTAGAGTTCTATTACCGCGTAATCTCCGGAATAAGCATCATAAATTTCAGAAATATAAATATCAGCTGTGCTACAATCCGATTGAACCAATGTAAAAGTGTTGGATGATGTCCCTACACAACCGCCGTTACTTTCTATTAAAATATTAGCATTGCTCGTAAGTCCTGAAGGGATAAATGCTGTTATTTCCGCATCGTTAAGCACGGTGAACGCCATATCGATGCCATCTATAGATACTGTAGCAGCACTATTAAAATTGTTTCCGGTAATGGTGATTAGGGTATTCTCAGGACCACTTAGGGGCATGAAGTTATTAATTATAGGAGCAGGACAGAGGTCAAGTTTCGTGTTGTGATCTATGTCTGTTACTGCTGAAATAATATTTGTGCCGCATAAACACAATATAAAAAGACACAGCGTTAATAAATTAATACGTTTCATTACTTTAAGTTAAGGTGAAAAATAGAATGCTATATTATTTATTGAGATAAACCCAACCTGTGAAAGATCTTGAGTTTGCTCCAGTTTCATTTAATTGTAGTACATAAAAATAAGTACCTACAGGAAGAGTTTTATTGGTTTTCAACAGACCTCTATTAGCACTTCCATACCACTTATTGTTATTATTACCTTCAAAAATTAAACTGCCATAACGGTTATAAATTTTTAGGTTATGATTAGGGAACACATCATATAAACCTTGAATGTTGAACCAGTCATTTTTACCATCGTTATTAGGAGAGAACCCTTGAGGAATAAAGAGGGTCTCCGTGAGTGTTGAAATTTCAAAATCAATAGATTTTATAACACAGCCATTAGCATCTTGAACATATAAGGTATGTAACCCATCCGCGATTGAAGACATTACAGCCTCGGTTTGAAAATCAGCATTATCAATCGCATATAAATACGATATTGAACTGTCTGTCATGGTCACGGTTAGCGTGTCACCGTTAATAGAAATGTTTGAGGTATCTAAGGTGAAATCGGTTGCTGGATATACCGTTACTTCAAAATCACTTTCCGATGAACAATTGTTTGATGACGTACTGTCTATATTAAAAATATATACGACCTGAGAGGTGAAAAGGAGGTCTCCAGCAGTTAATGCTGTACCTGTACCATTAGGCCCTGTATAATAGTTACCATCGGTAATACTAGGAAGCTCAAATTGTCCACATACAACTTGGTCTTCAAGCGTACTCACTGCAGGTGCTTCATTTATAGTAACGGTAAAATTCGATTGGTTAGAACAGAAGTTAGGTGCCGTTCCTACTTCAGTATAAATATAAATAGTTTGAGAACTTGAAATGATGTCACCGGCAAAAAGTGGGGTCCCCGTACCGTTGATGCCTGTGTAATAATTACCGTGAGTTAAAGATGGTAAAGAATAAGTTAAACAAGCCGTTTGGTCGGCTAGGTTATCCACCTCCGGATTTAAAACTTCTAATAATGCGGCATGAGAAACGAGGCTACAACTAGTAGTGGTGATTTCGCAATAATATTGCAAACCATTAAAACTAAAAGGCGTATTAGCGATGCTTAATGTATTGGTGGTCACGCCAGAATAATTACTATCGTTACTAAGGTTTGTCCAATCTCCAGCACTATTTAAAACTTTCCATTGGTAGGTATAACTTCCGCTGTCAACAGAAACTGTGAAGGTTGCGTTTTCATTTTCGCAGAGGCTTACTGAGTCGGGTTGGCTTAGTGTTGGAGAGGTTGCATTGTTATTAGCAGTATGCGTTCCTAAATCGGAACAACTTTCGTTATCTAAATATAACCACTCATTGATGTTAAAGCTAGTACTTGGAGCAGCAGCATCAGCATTTCTAATAAACGTATAACCAATATTTTCTGCGGTATACATCACATCGATAACGCTTCCGGTTTTTACAAGTCTAATTTCGTCATCCTCATTAATCCCTGCACTAACAGTAACATCTGCAGAAATACCACTACAAACATTACCTGTACTTCCCATTTCAATACTATAAGTACTCAAAGCTGGGATGCTTCCTGTTAACGGGATTGTGGCACTCGGAGTCGCATTTCCGATATCACCAAAACGTTGTACTTCATAAACGCCGTCTACATCCACAGCAGTACTCGTTGGATTATACAATTCTATAACGCCATAACTTCCGCCATTAGAGTCATAAACTTCAGAGATATAAATATCACCCGTTGTACCACAGGTGTCATTTATTAAGGTGAAATTATTAGTTGTCGTGGTTGAACAACCTCCATTAGTAGTTAATGTAATGGTAGAAAAGTCTGAAATACCTTCGGGGATGGTAATGTTTATTTCTGAATCGCTTATAATGGTAAAACTAGCAGTGATACCGTTGAAATCTACTGTTGAAAGCGTATTAAGTAAACTTCCGTTTAAAGTGATCTTTGTGTTTACAGGACCTGTTTCTGGACTAAAGCTTGAAATGATTGGTGCCGGACAGTTAAGGTTTTCAACGCCTTCAAGCGATACATTAAACGCATGGCTAAATAAAGCACTATGAGACAATAAGACAAGTTGAACGAGTAATACGATTGATTTTTTCATTTTATATGGGTAAAAATAGTCGGCAAAAATATGTAATAAAATTCGTTTATTTGTTAACAAACGGTTACGTTAATCTTCAGGGGTTTTAGTTTGGTTTTTATGTGGTTAATTGTCAGTTAATTATGTGTTTTGTAAACAGGTATATGGTGTTAAAAGTCGGGAAGAATCCATAACTACATAGGATAGGCTATTTTTTAACATCTTTTGGTATTTATGGTCACTAGGAGATATGTATCTTTGCCATCCCTTAAAAATTAAAATGACACTTAAGAATCAAGCCCTTATACTTGCACTCTTCTTTACCTTGTGTACTTATGCCCAAAGTATTTCAGTTGATAGCGCTACTTACACTGCACAACAACTTATAGAAGATGTCCTTATTGATAGTAATTGTATTTCCAATGTTACTGTGACTAACGTTTCAGGTGGAAATTTTAATGGTTCTGATGAAAGTTATGGCTATTTTGATGCTACCGGAACAAACTTTCCTTTTCAAAGTGGCGTGGTCTTAAGTACAGGAAGACTTCAAAATGTGCCAGGACCTAACCTCAGTCTTAGTGATGATGATGCCTCCAATTGGGAAGGAGACTTAGATCTAGAGTTTGCGCTTAATGAAACTAATACGACTAATGCCACTATTTTAGAGTTCGATTTTACTTCGGTAGCCTCAGAAATAAGTTTTAGATATATTTTTGCTTCGGAAGAATATCAAGAAGGCAATGCCAATAGTTGTGCTTATTCCGATTTATTTGGGTTTTTAATCCGTCCCACTTCGGTTCAGCAACAATATGAAAATATAGCTTTAGTGCCTGATACGAATACGCCTGTAAAAGTAACGACTGTAACTCCGGGTGTTAATGGCGCTTGTCCGCCTCAAAATGAAACCTACTTCGGAAATTATAACGACGGAAATGCCGTGATCAATTTTAATGGTCAGACGGCGGTGTTAACGGCAACAGCAAATGTTATTCCTAATGAAACCTATCATGTAAAACTCGTTATTGCCGATGAACAAAACTACCGCTACGATTCGGTGGTGTTTTTAGAAGCGGGAAGTTTTCAATTGTCTACGGATTTAGGACCTAATCGTTTATTAGCGACGCAAAATGCGCTTTGTGAAGGCGAAACTTTAGAGCTTACCGTGAATGAAGTCGGGTCACCTTCTTACGATTGGTATAAGGATGGAGTTCTTGTCGCTTCAGAAGCTAGCAATTGTGTAAACTGTGGGTCTTATACCGTTACAGAAGCGGGGACTTATACAGTTGAAGTTGGTTTGGCCAATGGCTGTATTTCTTATGGTGAGATTGATGTAGAATACAGTGCTTTGCCTGTTGGGACGGATGCCGTTTTAGTCGCTTGCGATAGTAATGACGATGGCTTATCTACCTATAACTTATTTGAAGCTTCTAATGAACTCACTAATTTTGATAATGGCGTAAATCTTATTGATTTTTTCATGTCTGAAGCAGATGCGCACAGTTATACAAATCCGATTCAGGATGCTCAAGATTTTCAAAATACAGTACCTTCTCAGGTTGTATACGGTTATATTGTAAACAATGCGAATTGTTATAGTGTTGTGGAATTAGAATTACAGACCTCTCAGAACACTTTGAATATTCCCGATTTAAATGGCTGTGATGGTGATGAGGTTGATGGTTTTGCTATTTTTGATCTTAGTGCTATTGCAGCGTCGGTTGAAAATCAAATTCCTGCGGGAGCAAGTCTGTCATATTACGAAACAGAAGCCGATGCGTTTAGTGAAACGAATGCCTTACCTATAAGTTACGAAAATACTACGGCTTATAATCAAACGATTTACGTAAAGGTTAATAATGGGAGTCAGTGTTATAGCATTTCTGAAGTCGCATTGCAGGTGGTTTATACACCACAGTTAATTCCTGATGAAACCCTTGTGTATTGTACTAATTTATATCCTGAAACGCTTACACTTTACGGTGGGGTGAGCAATGACTTACCTAATAATTATTATTACCAATGGTGGTTTAACGGTGCGCTCACGGAAGTGAATACAACCTTTAATGCTATTAATGAACCGGGCGTTTATACCGTTGTGGTTACAGATCCAAATGGATGCTCTTCAAGTAGAACTATTACGGTTACGACCTCAAATACGGCGATTATTGAAAGTGTATCAATTACAGGTGTAGCGCCAAATAACAGCGTTACCATTAATGTTTCAGGCGATGGTGATTATGAGTTTTCTTTAGATTCAGAATTTGGACCTTACCAAGAAGATCCTGTTTTTACTAATCTTGCTGAAGGATTTTATACCCTTTATGTGAGAGATTTAAACGGTTGTGCAACCATATTACAAGAACTATCCGTATTAGGATTTCCTAAATTCTTTACCCCTAATGCTGATGGCGATTCAGATTATTGGGGCGTTGTAGGTGATTCGTTTGTTAGGCGTTCTTTAGAATCGGTACATATATTTAACCGCTACGGAAAATTGGTTAGTGTTTTAGATGCGAATCAGCAAACTTGGGATGGTACGTTTAATGGTAAAGCACTTCCAAGTGATGATTATTGGTATGTCGCCTTGTTGGAGAATGGCAAAAAATATACCGGACATTTAGGGTTAAAACGTTAAAATGAGCTCCTTACCGTCGTAAGGCAAAATTACCACGCACTTCAAAAGAGGTGTTGCCTTGTCTTATTTCAGCTAAGAACCAATAATCATTAGCCGGCATATTACGGTTGTTATAGGTGCCATCCCAGCCGGAAGATTCTGAACTTAATTGGTAGATGAGCTTGCCGTAACGGTCAAAAATATAGACTTTACTTCCTGGTAAGGTTTCAATTCCTACAATATGCCATGTATCGTGATGGGTATCGCCATTTGGTGTGAAAAAAGGTGGTGCATCCACCACAACCACTTCTTTGGTAACCTCAGCACAGCCATTCAAATCTATTACCGTAATGGTGTGGTAGCCTAAGGTTACATTTTCAAAAGTATTGGAGTCTTGTGGTTCTCCATCATCCAATATATATTGGTAATTGCCAATACCACTAATGGTAATAGTGATGTTGTTAGGGTCTGAAAAATCTACAGTTTCTGTTAGTTCTATTGTGGCCGATGCCGATTCTATAACCTCAAAAGTACTTGTGGTGGCACATCCAAATTCCGAAGTAACAGTAACAGCATATGTACCGATTTCTGTAATTTCTAGACTAGAATTGCTGCTATTGTTAGACCATAAATATTGATCTGTATCGAAAAAGGTTTCTGCTGAAACGATTAAAGGGAGGTTATCAATACAAACCACTTGTGTTGGTATAAACACATAAGGTTTTCGATGTACCACCAATGAAAAATTGACCAGACTATAGCAATGGGTAAGATTGTTTTCTACACGTGCGGTTATTATTTCGTTGTTATAGCCTATATAAGAATTCGCATTTAAGGAATTGCTGTTTTCATGGGCGTCTAAAATTGAATTAAAATACGTTACACTGTAATTTAAGGGATTTTGAAATCCTAAAATACTTGCAGTTTGCGCATGTAATGTAAAATTGAACGCTTCGTCGTAATCGTCATCACAAACCTCAAGGTCTTCAGGAGCAAGGGCCAAGGGAACTGGATTGATTCGGAGTTCAAACGGATAAATTACATAACAATGGGTGGTGCTATAGGCGACACGTGCAAATAATTGGGTGCTAGAATCCGTGTAAGTGTAAGGCGATTCTAATGCGTTGGTTTGATTTATGGCATCTGTTTCTGAGGGGTAATAACTAATAAGCACGTTGAAATTGCTATCCACAATTCTAGTATTTATTGTGTTTAAATCGAAGGTTTGCGTGTCGTTATCACAGAGTTCAATACTTTGAAAGGTATTTATAGGTGGTGGAAGGTTGACGTATAACTCTAGCGTGACACTAGTATAGCAGTTTGCAACCGTATCTAAAACTTTGATATAAACCGTTTGAGGATTGCTTGTGTTGCTATAGTTTTCAGGATTTGAAATGGCATTAAGATCGTTTTCTAAATCGGTTACAGTTTCAAAATAACTTATAATATGGTTAGGGTTGCTCGTTTCAAAGAGTTCACTTTGCGCTGTAGTTAAATTAAAAGGAGTCTCGCCATCATAATCCGTATCACAATACACTAACGGTTGTGGGGTGTTAGGGTGTGGATTTACTCTTAATATAAATTCCGTAAGGTTGTAGCAACCGGTCGTATTATTTTCAATTCTAACCCAAATAACTTGTGTGTTTGTTCCTAAATAGGTATTAGTTTCAATAATAGGATTTTCATTGATTTCAGCATGGTTGAGTGTTTCAAAGTAACTTACATCAAAATCATTGGCGTTTTGTGTCCCTAAAACTGTTGAAGTCTGAGATTCTAAATTAAAATAGGCTGAGCCGTCGTTGGTCACATCGTCACAGGCTTCTAATGGGTCTGGTAAATTTGCAACCGGCAAAGGGTTAATTATAAGATCAAACGGATAAGTGCTATAACATCCGGTAAGCGCGTTTGTAACTCGGGCCACAAAAGAATGCGATGTTTCCGTATAGTTATAGATAGGCGGTAAGGGGTTGCTATTGGTTTCCGCATCACCTTGATTATTATGATAAGTAAAAATGAGATCCGTTGTAAGATCTGTAAGGTAGCTGTCTACGCTAGAAAAATTAAATTCGGCGGCAGGATGATCACAAATTTCTACCGTTTCAAAACCATTAAGCAATGGCGGTAGGTTTACGATTAAATCTAAAGGAACAATTACAAAACAATCGCTAACGGTATTATTAACTTTAATATATACCGTTTGTGGTGTGGTGCTATTTTGATAATTGTGTGGAGTGTTAATAGGGTTTGTATCCGCCTCTAAATCGTCAACAGTTTCAAAATAGGAAACCTCAATATTGTCTTGTCTCACATCTAAAATATCAATTTCAGAAATGGTTAAATCCCAAGTGACTATACCATCATAATCGGTGTCGCATTGTTCTAAAGGTATTGAAGGATTTACAACAGGTGCTGAAATTACGGTGATTTCAAAAGCGGAAATTCCTTGACAGTAGGTGCCGTTAGAAATCCGTGCATATAGCTCTTGAGGATTAGTGGTGTTGGTAAATTCAAGAGGTACAGGATTGTTATTAGATTCGGCATCAAACTGAGACAGATGAAAACTGACATCTAAAATTTCTGGACTTCCCGTAACAATTTCATCAATTTTCACATTTAAATCTACGGTAGCAACACCGTCATTACTGATATCATCACAGACTAAAAATGCCGTTGGAGGTGTGAAAATAGGTAGGGAACCAACTTCTAATTCAAAGGAAGAGGTCCCAAAACAGTTGGAGTCGGTGAGGTTTTCTACACGGACATAAATAGTTTGTGGACTTGAAGTGTTGTTATAAGCCGTGTATTTGTCAATATAGTTAGTACCCGCAATAGCATCCGCTTCGGTTTCGAAATACAAGACCTGTTTTCCTGTTTGTCCATTGAGAATTTCTTCATCCTTCAAATAGAAATAAAAGTCGGCTACACCACTAATATCAGCTTCACAATTTTGAAAATTTGAAATCGGAATAAATTCAGGAACGGTATTTATATAAACGTAAAAGCCAGAAAGATTAGCACAGCCACTAGACTCATTTTCTACGCGTGCATAGATATACGTCGTTTCAGTGGTAAAGTTATCCGGATTGCTAATGGCGTTTTCGGGTGTACCTTCTAAAGCTAAGTTATAATCCTCATAAAAGGAAAAGTTTAACCCGTTAGTGGCACTAACCATTTCTGGAATTTTAGAGGTAAAATCTACGGTGGAGCTTCCGTCATTATCATCATCACAAACAATTATGGCCTCAGGGTAAAAGATGGTTGGAGCCCCTACAATATTAACTTGGAGTGTGGAAATATCGTAACATTCCGTTTGGGAGTTGGTTACTCGGATATAAAACAATTGCGGATTGCTACTGTTGTAAACATAATCGGGTAAAATATTTTCATTATTAATAGCGTCTTCTTCCGTAAGGTAATATTTTACGTTGGCCGCTTGCACACCTTGACTCGCTGTACTATTAAACGTATCCATAATTAAGGTAGTGAAGCCATCATCATCTTCATCACAATAATCATACGTTTGCGGACTTAACACAATAGCGGGAGAAATTTCTAAAGCAATATCAATATAGTCTTCACAAATCCCTGAACTCGCAATGGCATAAATTGTAGTGCCGTAATTAGAAACCGTAAAAGGAATGGTTTTGTCTATAGGATTGGTTAAGTTATCACGATCCTCAGGCGTCAAGTAGAAAGAGAATTCAAATCCTGGATACCCGTTAGAAATATCCCATTGAACCTCAACAAGATTAAAATCGGCAATACCATCGTCCGAAACATCATCGCAAACAATAACGGCATCTTGGGAAAATCCGGATTGAATAATACTGCTAAACAATTCCAAATTAACCACTGCATAACAGCCTGTTTCAGGATCTTGTACACGGATATAAAGGAGCTGATAATAGGGCGATGTATTTTGATAATTTTCAGGATCCGAAATGGGATTGATATTATTATGTGCCTCATACAAGGTGATATGAAAACTAACGTCTAAACCTGTGGCGCCTTGTAAAACGCTGTCAATAATACTTGTCAAATCGAAAGTCTCTAAGCCATTTTCACTTTCAGGCGCACAGGCTCCAACCCATTGATCGTTGAGGTTAATCGGTGGCGTATCTTGAAATTGAACGTCGATTGTAGTTGTGGAATAACAGCCTGTTGTACTATCGTATATCCTTACATATAGCGTTTCGGAAGTATTGAAATTGGCGTAAGGCGAAAAAATAGGATTACTTCCTAAATCGGCCTCCGGAAGCGAGTAATGATACGTGATATAGAGGTTATTGTTGCCGTTGATGATCTGATCATTTACAAGGTTTAAATCCACAAGCGTATAACCGTCTAAAGTTGGGTCTTCACAGGCAATGATGGGATCGGGATCTACAAAATCTGGTTTCTGATTAACCACTAAATTAAACGTAGAATAAGCCAAACAGCCGTTAATGGCATCTTCAATTCTTACAAATATGGGTTGTGGTGAGCTCGTATTTTCAATCGGTGTGGTTATAGGATTGTTATTATCTAGGGCATCTTCATTAGAGTAGTGATAACTGATGAGGTAATTTGAAGGTGGAACAGAGGCTAGGACCTCATTGTTTTTAGCGGTAAGATCAAAAGTTTCAACGCCATCATTAGAAGGGTCATCACAATAAATAAAATCTGAAATTTGTGTGGAGGCTTGTTCTGAATTTAAGATAATGTCCACCACATCTTCAATAACACAAGACGTGCTGCCAAGTTGTATGGTTACCTCAACCTTATAGGAACCCGAAGCTGTTGCTTCGAAATTGCTAGCGTTTGCGCCATCTATTAAGGTATTGTCTTTATACCATTGGTAGGAGGCTTGAGGGTTTTGAATATCACCATTAAGCATCACCGAATCCCCACAGGTGGAAATGTCGGGGCCTAGGTCTACATTCGCATTAAAACTATTCCCTTCAATAAATACCGCAGAATCAAAGTTTTGGTCGCTCTGATCTGCAATTACCAATTTTATTTCATATTCTACATTGGGCATAATCGCAGCAGTAGCGGTAAGCACCACCGTTCTTCCATTATAATTGGTATCTCCTACATTATAGCCTTCAAAATAGGCTTCGTTGGCGGCAGAACACCAAGTTTCAATTTCGTCATGAACAGTATTGGTATTTACAGGTGTAGACGTTCCAGGAATTAATGCAATATTATTAAACGAGTCTGAGGTCCCTGCTTCGCGTATTAAAAAGGCGAAACCATCAGAATAAAAACAGGGGTATTCTTGTTGGTATTCCTCTGAAGCTAACAAATAATTAAATTGAATTTGATTGGCAACAGAAATAAAATTAAACTGTATGGAGGTTGCATTTAAGGTATTAGAAATGCCCAACGCATTTTCTAAATCGGTATCCGTAAGCCAAGCGTCATCACCTTCGTTTAGCGGACTTGTATTTAAGGTGTTTCCAGCAGAATTTACATTACCAGTGGTAAGTACAATACCGTTAAGAAAAGGGAAGTCAGAGTTGCCCCGTTCAAAAAAACCATAGCTATTAAAGCCGTTAATAGATCCGTTTACCGTGGAAGCAATATTTGAAATCTCTACACAATTTTGACCTAAGTTGTCTTGAATAAGTTGCTCTAGAGGAAGTAAATCATCAGTTGTAATTTGTTGGCCATAGGTGTAAAGACAAACACTAAAACAAATGATTAAACTGAATATGTAATTTATTTTTACCATACAAAATAAGTGCCTTTAAAGAAGTGAGTTGCTTAATAGTCAAGGCAATTTAAGTGGTAAAAAAGTATAAAAAAATCCCCAATAGTGGGGATATTATATGATGAATTGTCTTTTTAAAGGTTGAACAACAAGGTTTTAATGCTTATCGTCGTAATGCAAAGTGGCCTTTAACTTGAAATTGTTCTCCGTTTTGAATAACATTGGCCACAAACCAATAATCTCCGGCTGGCATATTGCTGTTATTGTAGCGCCCATCCCAACCTGGAGAATCGTGACGAAGTTGTGTTAACAGTTTTCCAGTTCTATCATAAATAGAAATTACCGTCCCCGGAAGCGTTTCAACACCTGTAATGTGCCAGGTATCAAAGTCCCCATCATTATTAGGGGTCATGTGTTTTGGGGTGTCAATGACAACAACTTCATAACTAAGGTTTCCACATCCATTGAGATCTCTAACGGTTAAAGTATTGAGACCTATAGGAACATTGTAAAAAACGGAAGCACTTTGGAAAGGGTCATCGTTAAGCTGATAAAGGTAGTTGCCTATACCATGAACACTAAGGGTGATGTTGTTTGGGTCTGAAAAATCTACGGTTTCTACCACATCAATTTCAGCAGTTTCCGAAACTGTAACATTAAATGTAGAACTATTTTGGCAACCTAAAGCATTGGTGATTGTCACCGTATAAGTGCCTACCTCAGTGATTTCAATTTCAGAAGCGCTAGCCCCTGTAGACCATAAATACGTATCCGTTGCAATATTGGTATCAGCAGAGACAACCAAAGGCCCGTCATTTATACAGAGGACCTGATCTGTGATGGCAGCGAAGGGTATAGGGTTGACCGTCACAGCGAATTGCGTTGTCGCAAAACAACCTGTACTGTTGTGTTCCAATCTTACATATATAATTTGCCCATTATAAGCATTATACGAAGTGTTTATAGCATTGGTATGTGCAATGGCGTCTTCTGCTGTGGTGTAATAATTCAGCGTATAATCGTCTGGATTCTGATTGCCTAAAATATCAGAATTCTGTTGGTCCAGTTGAAATAAAGCATAACCGTCCGTATCGTCATCACAAGTCTCTAAAGCATTTGGTGTATACGTTATAGGAAGCGGATAAATTTCAAGCTGAATTGGGTGAATCGCGTAACAATGTGTGGTGGTGTATTCTAACCTAACATAGAGTATTTCAGCAGTGTTAGTATAAATGTGATTAAGACTTAGAGGATTGGTATTGGACTGTGCGTCATTTTCATTTGAAAAATACTGAAGCGCTAAGTTATAAGTATTATCTACTAATAACGATGTAATCTCGTTGAGGTCTACACTGTTTTCAGGATTAGCACAGAGGGCATAGGTTGAAATTGGATTGATTTCAGGTGGACTGTTGATGATCAATTCAAAAGGCACATAATCAAAACATCCTGTAGTGGCATTATTAATTCTAACGTATACGGTTTGCGGAGCTGTGATATTGGTATAAGCTTCTGGATTTGAAATCGGGTTGCTGTTGCTCAGAAGATCGTTTTCAGATTCAAAATAGGTGAAGCCAATATTGTACTGGCGTCCTTCTAAAACTTCGAGCTCTATCTGCGTTAAATTCCATTCTAAAGCAAAATCATTGTTGTTCGCACAGGCGGTTAATGATTTTCCATATTGGACGTCCGGAAGCGCTAAGGTATTTATACTAAAGGTTTCAATAGCGTAACAACCTGAGTTGATATTTAAAATCCGAGCGTAAATCAATTGCGGATTAGCTATCGAGGTATAATTGAGTGGAAGAGCATTAGAACCCATTTCAGCATTTAATGGTGTAAGATGAAAGGTGGTGTTGAGTTCCGTCGGACTTCCTTGGTGAATTTCTAATATTTTTTCGCTTAAATCAGTCGTCACAAAACCGGTACTATTTACATCACATTCAAAAACATCTGTCGGGACGGTATAAATAGGGGCCTGACGCACTTCGATTTGCATTGGTGCTATTTTGTAACAACTATTTCCTAAGGCATTTTCTAGCCTAACAAAAATTGTTTGTGGATTGGTTACAGGGAGATAAGCAACATCTTTATCAATAGCATTTATGCGGTCTATAGCGTCATTTTCGGTTTCAAAATAGAGCACTTGCATATCCGTTTGCCCATTTATAATGCTGAAATCTTGTGTTTCTAAAAGTATTTCAGGATCGGCATTTACATCTGGCGTACAGTAAATATAATCGGCTATAGGTAGAAGTTGCGGATTGGCATACACCTGAATGTTGTAGTTAAAAATACTGAAGCAATCGGTACCTTGAACTTGTGCTCTAATGAAAATAGCAATACTCGCTGTGTTGTATTGATTAGGATTACTAATAGGGTTGGTATTGGCTACAGCATCATCGTAGGTTTCGTAAAATGAAAAATCAAGATCAGTAGCACTATTCGCTAATTCAGGAATAACGGCCTCTAAGTTTATTGTGCTGAATCCGTCTTGATCATCGTCGCAAATAATAAGCGGCTGTGGATCGCTTGCTTCTGTGGCACTTGTTATATTGAGCTCTAAGGTGGTGATGCTAGGGCAATTGTTTTCAGCAAACTGATTCACTACACGTAAATAAAAGGTCTGCTGGTTCCCATTCGTTTCAAAAGTATCTGTTATTTCATTGGTTTCATTTAAAGCATCCTCATAACTTAAATAGAAATTAACTGAACCAACGATATTCGCATTATTCAGATATGTTGTTTTTAAAGCCGGAGTGGCAATACTGGTCAGGTTGGTAACAGGGTCTAGGTTACCGCAAAAATCTAGCGTTGTTGGAGGAATGTTAATGACAGAATTAATAAAATGAGTTACCGTAAAATTATAAGTACACCCATTATTAGAGCTCTGAGCGTACAATACAGCTTCGTGAGCTAAAGTAAGGACGGTATTTGGGTTTAAAGGATTGATTTGGTTATCGCGATCACTTTCAGTTTCATATAAAACAAGATCAATTTGATTGTAACCGCTTTTAAGCTCTTCAATCAATTCTGAAAGTAAAACATCTATAAGACCATCATTTGAAGGATCGTCACATTCTTGAATGATAACACCGCGCCCGAAAATATTAAAAAGTAGATTTTTATGAATTTCCATCGGAATTCGTGTAGGACAATTTTCATCAATATACCTTATAGCAACAGCAATTGAAAATTGATTACTACTTGTAGCATGCATTCTAGGATTACCAGAACCGATCAGTTGTTCAATTATAGCATAAGCCCCAGGATAATCGTTTTCAAAGGTTTCTAAAACAAAATCTAAATTATGGTCTATTACGAGACTGTCATAATCATAGGTCTGACCATTTTCTTCTTCGCTATAATTAGGATCTATACATAAGTCAAAAATATAGCGGTCTATACCAAGATCAGTCTGCGGGATATAATCTAAATGAATAGGAACTATAGAAGGGCAGATGTAGGCCTCACTTTCTATTTTAGCATAAAAGAGGTCCGGTTCACTTTCTAAATTAGGAAATTCTGAAAGCTCATTTTCAGAATTTAAAGCATCGGCTTCGGTAAGGTAAAAATAAACCGTAGTGTTAAGGTCAAAATTTGAAACCACATTACTCAGGTAATTTAAACTAGCAAATACTTGCTCTACCAGTTCGCCGTTACAAACATCTATAGTGTATTCTAAAGAATCAGGCGAGTCGCTAACAATAAGATCAAACAAACCAATTTGAAGACAGTCGCCACTTAAACTTTCAATTCTAACATAAATAGTTTCTAAGCGTTCAGTGTTGACATAAGGACCAACAATGGCATTGCTATTGTTTTCAGCATCTTCTAAATTAAGGTGATAACTGATGTTGTAATTTGTGGAAGGCAGATTGGCATAGATTTCATCGTTCTTTTCAGTAAAATCAAAAGTAAAGGTCCCATCACTTTCAAAGGGGTTACAAACCAGCCAAGTGTCTATAGGTGCTGCATCTTGAAACGGAATAATTTCTATTTCTACGGAATCGCTTAAGGTACAGGTTCCGCTAGATGTTGGTAAGGAAATTTCTAAATCATAAGTTCCAGAAACATTAACGTCTAAGCTACTATTAGTTTCACCAACAATAGGATTTTCGTTTAAAAACCATGTATAGGTTGCTGCCGGATTGTTAATATCTGCCTCCAAAGTTAGGTCGCTACCACAAATACTTTGGTCTGGTCCTAAATCGATAGAGTTTCCAAAGCCTTCAGCTTCAATAAATACAGCGGAATCAAAACGTTGATCTATATGATCTGCAATAATAAATTTTATATGGTAGTTGGTATTAGCAATGATATCTGCTCTTGCTGTTAAAACTGCTGTGCGTCCATTAAAATTAGTGTCCCCAACATTATACCCTTCAAAATAAGTCTCATTTTCCGCTTCGCAAAATCCGGTGATATTGGGGTGAATGGAATTGGTACTTACTTCCGTTGTCGTTTCAGGAACTACCGCGATATTTACATAAGAATCAGAGGAGCCAACTTCTTTTATTAAAATAGCAAAGACATCTTTAAAATTACAAGGGTATTCTTGCTGATATTCATCTGAAGCAAAGAGGTAGTTAAAGGCGATAAAGTTATTTGGTGATGAAAAATCAAATTCAATTGTCGTGGCATTTAGGGTTTGATCTATTCCCACGACGTCTAGCAGATCTGGATCCGTGCCCCAATCGATTTGGCCTTCGTTTAAATCTTCAGAAATTACAGTGTTACCAGCTGAGTTAACACGTCCTGTAGATAATATTAATCCGCTTTGCAACGGAAAATTTGAATTGTCCTTATAAAATGTACCATAACTTACTATGGCATTGCTTTGCCCATTAATGGGGGACGCGATATTGTCTACGGTAATACAGTCGCTTCCTACAAGGTTTTGAATGAGTGTATTAGGTTGTTGTGTGTTGTCGGTTGTTATTTGCTGGGCATAGCTAAATAGATAAAGAAATAGAGCAAAAAATAAGAGGGTACTTTTCTTTTTCATGGAATGGGGTACATAGTGCGTTTAAACGAAAAGCTTCTTTTTTTTTCTAAATCTATGAAAAAAAAATGATTTATAGGAAAAACCTTCAAAATGCCCTTGTCAATCAAAGTGTTAAAGCCCTTGTCTTTTTAAGGTAGGGCAGCTGTTTTCTAGTGCTAATTTGGTATAAAAAAGAAAACCTCTTACGGGGTGTAAGAGGTTTTAATATAGAAGTTAGAAAGAGTTTTAGCGCTTTAAAGTAAAGTGGCCTTTAACTTGAAAAGCAATTCCTCCACGTTGGATATCTGCAACAAACCAAAACTCGCTAGTTGGCATGCCTTTACCGTTATAAATTCCGTCCCAACCTGCAGACGTATCAGTTAATTGGGTGATGTGTTTTCCGTAGCGATCAAAAACATTAATCACTGTACCTGGTAAGGTTTCAATACCTACAATATGCCAGGTATCAAAATCTCCATCGCCATTAGGCGTAAAGAATTTAGGAATATCCACCACTAAAACCTCTTTGGTGACATTAGCACAACCGTTTAAATCTATAATGGTTACGGTATGGTAACCCATAGCTACATTTTCAAAATGATTAGATTCTTGAGGTTCAAAATCATCTAGTTGGTATAAGTAATCACCAATACCACTAATGGTCACCGTAATATTATTAGGGTCTGAAAAATCGATAATTTCCGTAGTTTCTATTGTTGCCGTTTCAGATTCTGTAACGCCAAAATATTTAGTGGTTTCACAACCTGCTTCAGAAGTTACAGTAACCCAATAATTACCCACTTCAGTAATATCAATTTCTGGAGTTGTTTCTCCTGTAGACCATAAATAAGTGTCGTTACTATAATTAGTGTTTGCTGAGACTAATAAAGGAAGGTTGTTGATACAGATCACCTGATCCCCTAAGTCTATAAATGGAATAGGGTTAATAATGGCTGAAAATGAGGTGATGCTGTAACAACCCGTGGCCTTATTTTCTACTCGTGCAAAAATTACTTCACCATCATAAGCCATATAATAGGTTTCTAATGCCGAATTATTTTCCTGCGCTTGTATTTCCGTATTATGGTAGCTTACAGTATATAAATTAGGATTCTGATTACCTAAAATATTTGCGTTTTGTTGGGTTAAATCAAAATCTAAAAGTCCATCATAATCATCATCACAAGCCATTAAGTCCTCCGGTTGATGAGCAACTGGTAAAGGATTTACAATTAAATTAAACTCATAATAACTAGAACAATGTGTGGTGCTGTATTCTGTTCTCACAAATAGCGTTTCATTAAGCGATTGGTACGCGTAATTGATATCTAAAGCGTTAGTATTTGCTATGGCGTCTGCCTCGTTTGAGAAATAACTGAACAATACATTGTAGTGCACATCTGAAGCTACAAGGTTAATTGCTGTAAGATCTATCGTATTTGTTGCGTTTGCACACGTGGTATAACTTACAAAGTCATTAATGGTAGGCGCTTGATTTACAATTAATTCTATAGGAAGCGCTGCATAACAATTAGAGACACTGTTAGTCACTTTCATATATACCGTTTGTGGGTTTGTTAAGTTGGTATACGCCTCTGGATTAGTTATTGGGTTGGTATTGCTTTCTGAGTCTTCAAAATTGGCATAATAGCTAATAGAGATATCACTTTGTCTTACGTCTAAAATATTAGCCTCTGCAACGGTTAAATCGAAAACCAAGTGGCCATCATTATCATCGTCACATTCCACTAAAGGAGCTATTGCAGCGACCTCTGGTACCGCAATAACGTTAACAACAAAAGAGGTTACGGATTTACAAAACGACCCATTATCAATCTGAACATAAATTTCTTGTGGATTTACTGTGTTGGTAAACTGAAGCGGAATTTCGTTAGTGCCGTTTCTAGCGTCTTCAGCTGAGGTGAATAATTTTACAGATTGGATATCTGGAATCCCTGCTGACACTTCTTCAATAACACTTGTAAAATCAAATGCTTCAGCACCATCATTAGAAACATCATCACAAACAAACCAACTTGACGGTTGATTATAACTTGGGTTGGTACCTACTTCAATGCTGAATGATGAGGTGGTATAACAAGATGCATCGGTAATATTTTCAACACGGATGTAGATCTCTTGCGGATTACTGATGTTTTCGTAAATGCTAGTTTTATCTAAAGCATTGGTGCCATTTTCTGCATCGGTAGGGGTCAGGTAATAAGAGACCACTTTTCCTGTTTGTCCGTCTAAGGCTTCAGCATCTTTATTTTCGAAAATAAATTCTCCGATACCATCCGATTCATCTTCACAATAAGTAAACTCCCCCACATAGTTTGTTAAATCGCCCACATAAGGAAGCGTATTCACGATCACATCGAGCTCTTCTACTGAATGACATCCTGTATTACTATTGGTCACACGCATATAAACCGTTTCTGTTTGAGCATTATAACTCGTGGTATTCGTAATTTCATTGGCACCAGAATGGGCTTGCTCTAAACTGTTATGAAAGCTAACCGACCTGTTAGGTGTCGCAAGAATAGCGTTAGGAATGCTTTGGTTTAAGTTGATTATAGAATAGCCATCTCTATCAGCATCACAAATAATGATGTCTGTAGGTTTTTCATTTTCAGGCGCTAGTAATACGGTAACTTCAAAAGAATTATAATCGTAACATCCGGTCTGAGAAAATGTGATTCTAGGAAAAAGTGTAAACGGATTGCTTGTATTGGTGTAATTGTTTGGTAACGGATTGGTATTGTCAATGGCGTCTTGCTCCGTTAAAAAATAGGTTACAGAATATCCCGTTTCTCCGTTGGTTACAGCGCCATTTAACAGCGAGAGATCCGTGGTGGTAAAACCATCTTGATCTTCATCACAAACCGTTAAGCTTACTACCGATTCAAATTGCGTTATCGGATTTAATATTAAATCGAAGTTTGCAAATTCCATACACGTTAGACTCTCTAAGGTAATATAAATGGTTTGGGGATTAGAAAGAGACGTGTAAGCCGTGGTAGCATCTATAGGGTTGGTACCGTTAATTTGGTCAGTTTCGGTTTCATAAAACGTGATTTCAATATCAATTAAATCATTGATAATACCTAAAGCAATGGTTTCAAAATCAAAATCTTCGGTGTTGTCATCATCAATATCACAGGCATAGATATCTCTAATATTGGTTGCGGTTAATAGTAAGTTAGTGTGAATCTCTATCGGTGTAGTAGACGCACAACCTGTAGCATCGTTTTCTACTCGAATATAAACCACTTGCTCTTCAAAGTTTACATTGGTGTAATTTGAAGGATCTTCAATAGGGTTTAAGCCCAAATCAGCATCTTCAGCAGAAACATGGAATGTTACAGTTACACCTGTTAAACCTTCTAAAACAACCGGAGTCATAGACGTTAAATCAAATTCTGCATAACCATCATGGTCCGTGTCACACGCGTCTATATAATGAGATTCTCTATTAATTACTGGGGTTTCAGAAACTGAAAGATCTAGCGTTGTGGTAGAAATACAACCCGTCTCTATATTTTTCACACTCACAAAAAGCTGCTCTGAAGGCGATGTGTTGGTATAAGGCATCGTAAAAGCATTGATTCCGGCAGTAGCATCTTCCAGAGAACTGTGATAGCTCACCACAAGATCGGGTTGAGATAAGGTGATCTCTTCATCTTTTAAGAAATTTAAGTCCATCGCGGTAAGGTTATCCGCTAAATTATCAGCATCACAAAGGTTTAGGGCCGTAGGATTTGTGATGACTGGTAACGCATTTACCACAAGGTTAAATGTAGAATAGGCTAAACAACCATTAACAGTGTCTTCAATACGAACATGTATGGTTTGGTTATTTTCTGTGTTCTGAATGGCTGTCGTAATCGGATTGTTGTTGTCAACAGCATCGGCAGCACTATAATGGTAAGAAATACTGTAAGTCGAGTTTGGGACAGAAGCTAAAACCTCATCGTCTTTAAGCGACAAATCAAAGGTTTCGGTACCATCGTTACTGATATCATCGCACAATAAATAATCTGAAATAGGGTCAGAGGTTTGGGTGGTATTTAAGGTAATGTTTATATCATCTTCAATAAGACAAGAGTTGTCCGCTAAAGGCAGGGAAATTTCAACATGGTAGTTTCCAGATTCAAAAGCTGTAAGGTTTGCTTGGGTTGCGCTTGGCATTAAGCTATCGTTAAAATACCATCTATAGGTGGCATTAGGATTATCAATACTAGCGTTTAAATCTGCACTATTCGCACAAGTAGCATAATCTTCTCCTAAATCTACAGAAGCATCAAAGCTATTACCTTCAATAAATACTGCTGAATCATAGTTTTGATCGTTTTGATCTGCAATGACCAACTTAATTTGATATTGTACGTTAGGTTGAATGGTTGCAGTAGCCGTTAATACGGTTGTTCTCCCATTATAATTGGTGTCGCCTAAATTGTAACCTTCAAAATAGTTTCCGTTTGAAGCGGGACAAAAGCCTGCGATCTCATCGTGAATGGTACTGGTATTCACAGGAATATCGGTGCCAGGAATTAAAGCAATATTGCTATAAGGGGCGTTACTTCCTGCTTCACGAATTAAAAAGGCAAATCCATCTGAATTCTCACAAGGGTAATTACCATAATATTCTTCAGAGGCCAAAATATAGTTGAACTGAATTTGGTTAGAAATTGAAATAAAATCAAATTCAATAGCGGTCGCATTTACCGTACCCGAAATATCTAAGGCCGATTCTAAGTCGCTATCGGTTAACCAAGTTTCAGAACCTTCATTTAAGATGTCATTGTTCTGACCGTTTCCTGCTGAGTTGGCATTACCGGTTGTAAGTACAATTCCATGTTCAAAAGGGAAATCTGAAGTCCCACTTTCAAAATAACCAAAACTACCGATACCGATAGAAGCCCCATTTAAAGGCGAAGAAATATTGGTGACCTCAACACATCCTTGAATAAGGGTGTTTTGAATCAAATCTTGAGGGGAAACTGAATTATCTACGGTGATTTGCTGAGCAAATGTGATGCTGCAAATCAAGCCAATAAATAAGCTGAGGGAGTGTTTGAAATAAGTCATTAATAGCGGTTAAGTAATTTAGTTTAGTGAAGGGGAGATTTGGAGTCAACTCAAACACGTTCTGTAACAGAGCTGAAAAGTAGATGATATTAAGATGAAATACAAAAAAATACGATGAAACGCATAAAAAGTTAACGTTTAAACGTGTAAAAAGAACATTTAGTCGATAAATACCTGAAAAAAGAGTCAATTTTGGCTACCGAAGATGTGGCCTTAATCCTTTGATTTGTAGGAAAAAGCCTAGTCTTAATAGCGATTTTTACCAGAGTAAAATGCAAATTACAGGGCGTATTGCAGTCTTAATTTGGCCTTAAAACCGTAAAAATTAGTGAGGGATTTTTTAAAATTTTAGTGAGGGAAATAACAAGAAATACTGTTACGGATTTTAAAGTTATGGGATGTGAAATGGACTTCCAAAAAAATAAGATGAATGGGCTAAAATTTTAACATTCTTAATAATTGACATAGACCCAACCCACCATCGGTTTATAATCCGAATCGTTCAGATATAAAATGTAGTAATAGGTCCCAACCGGAACTTTATTTCCGTTATGGTTTAGTCCTCTATTGGTTCTACCTTGCCAGGGCGTATCGTTATCGCCTACAAAAATAAGTTCGCCATAACGGTTATAAATTTGCAATTTATGGGCCGTAAAAATATCGTATAAGCCTTGGATGTTAAACCAGTCGTTTTTAGTATCGTTATTCGGCGAAAACCCTTCAGGAACATAAGGTGGACAGTTTTCTGTAGTGAGCTTGAATTCATAAATGTCGTAACACAAGCTTGTTTCCATCCTTACGTAAATGGTTTCATTAGGGTCAATATTTACGTATGAAGACGGCATGCTTATCGGGTAAGTTTCAGATTCCAAATCTTCTAAAGAGCCGTAAAACTGAAGGTCTTCAATCGTATAGTCTATCGTGGTTAAAGCTTCATACAAATTATAGGTCGCTGTTTCAAAGCCTTCATTGCAGGCCTTGAGATTGGGCAGCGGGATAAGGTCTGAAATTGATAAAAGCTCAATCGCGGCCGTGGCACTGTTATTCTCTTCATTAGATTCTGTAACGCTGCCTTGCTGGGTACCATCGTCATCAACAAACGCAACTAAATTTACCACAGCGCCAATGTCTTCAGGTATTTCAATAAGAATCGATTGACTTTCACTTCCATCTATAGCAATAGCATTGAGGGTGCTTGTTGTAGCCAATGGCACATCATTAGCATAAAAGGTAATAGGCGTAAGTGCCGGTAAAATGCCCGTACTGTTGGTATTATGAACGGTAAAAAACACTTCTATAGTTTGGTCTCCACAAAATACGATATTGCTGTCTAAGGTTATAGTCGCATCGGGTAACTGACTGTTTAAAACCGTGATAATATTGTTGATCATCACAAAATCTTGACCGGACGTTAAGGCAATGGTGGCAGAATTATCTCCAATATTTATGTGGTTTTGGATGCTATAAACATCGATATCCATATTGTAAAGGTTTGAAGCACCTGTAAAAGAATTGGTCCCGTTAAAGGCGTTGTTTGCAGGATTCAATGGCGGATTGCTAATAACACTACCGTTAATGGTGAGCTGTTCGTTAACAGCAATAGAGCTGTCACCTTCCCAAGCAATAAAGCCAATTTTTGCATTTTCGTTATCTAAAACATTTAAGTTATCTAAGGTAATGGTTAAATTATCGGGCACACTTTGCAAGCCATCATAAACATTAACTTGGTTAAGCGGAAGATTGTTATCTTCATAAATCACAGTGAGCGCCCAGCCTCCAAAATTGGTTCCGGTAGGGCAGTAGGGAGCAATAACGCTATTAAGATCAAAATCTGAAAGGGTATAGTCCGTATTTCCTTGTGCTAAAACGATAGCCGTTACATCAGCAAACGCCGCAAAAAAGACCCGACTGGTATCTAAGGCATCACTAAAACTGCGGTCTGCACTAACAGGAATTCCGTTAAGGCTAACCTCAAAATCACCTGTATCAGAACCCGCCCAATATAAATAGGCGGCAACGATATTCTGATTGTTATCAAGACTTAAGTTTGCAGAGGATGCATTTAACATCGTACAGATTCCATTGACGCCATTTTCAACCGTATTCATCGTATTTCCTATGGCTGTATAATCGTAGCGACCATTAAACTGCTCGTATAAGGTAACGGTCTGAGCTGAAATTGCTAAAGACATTCCCCATAAGAGTACGGTAAATATGTATAATGTTGGTTTCAAAAGGGCTGTTAATTATTATGTTTATCGATTGTTAAGTTAGCGTTTTAATCCAAAATGTCCAGTATAAGTTCGACCATCTTGTAATTTTACTTTAAACCAATAATCGCTATTAGGAAGTGCTTTACCATGGAACGTCCCGTCCCAACCCACACTCAAAGGATCGAGTTCTTTCAATAATTTTCCATAGCGATCAAAAATTAAAATAGACGATTCCGCTTGAAACAAGGCCGAGATGCCATCAACTTGCCAAAAATCATTTTGATCATCACTATTTGGTGTAAAAAACTTAGGGAACCCGATTACAGAGACCAATTCTTCAGTAATACCACATTCATTTTTATCTCTGATATAAACCGTGTAAAGCCCTGGTGCTACATCAACAAAAGTATTAGAATCTTGATAAGGACCATTTTCATCATCAAGGGCGTACTCGTAATCGCCTTCACCACTGACTAAAATTGAAATGCTGTTGTTTTGTGTTGCATCTACAACTTCAATATTTGTAACCGTTGCAATGTTAGAGGGTACCACAGTTATAATACGATCTTTATAACATCCATTGGTATTGGTAACTCTTACGGTATAGGTCCCTGCTGCATCTATTTCTATGGTAGAGGTGGTTTCTCCTGTAGACCATAAATAATAATAATTATTAGGAAGATCATTAATGATGCCGCCATCTAAGGTCATCGTTTCAGGAAAAAGATTTAAACAATATTGTGTTTCATATTCTGTTTCAAGCTGAGGAAGTTGAAAAACTTCAAGCGTAATTTCACTTATTCCGTAGCAGGCATTGGCATTTTCAACACGCCCATAAATGGTTTGAAGGTAGGGAACCGTGTTGGTAAACGTAGTGGCTAAGGGATTCACTTCTAACAAGGCGTCTTCGTACGTTTCGTAATAATTGAGACTAAGGCCTGTTGCAGGACCCACTAAAATAGTGTCTTCTACTTCGGTAAGATCAAAAGCCATAAAGCCATCTTCAGTACCGTCGGTATCGCATTGTTGCATAAGCGCATCATTGGCAGAGGTGGTACTGACTTCTAGGCGTACTTCACTATAATTAACGCAAGTGGTAAGGTTGTTAGTGATTCTGGTATAGATAATTTGTGGATTTAAAAAATTCTGAAAGTCATTTCCGTCAATAGCATTGTCTTGGTTTTCAGAATCTTCCCTTGAGAGGTAATAGCTGATTTCGGTATCAGGATCTGTTCCTGTAATGTCGTCCTCCGCTTCTGTAAGATTAAAGCGCGTGAAACCTTCAGGAATTCCATCCTCATCACATTGAATAAGCGTAACATTATTAGCAAGCGGTAAAGGAGCCACATTAATATTGAAAGACGTAAAGCCAATACATCCTTGGTCTTGATCTTCAATACGGACAAAGATTTCGGTTGGTGTTGGGGCTGTATTGGTATAGCTTAAAGGTAAAGGATTTGTGGTGGTTTCCGCATCGGTTTGACTGAGATAATAACTAACTTCATAGTTGCTATCTGTATAATCTTGGGTAATTTCTTGAGTTTTTGTGTTGAAGTCAAAGGTTACTTGGCCATTTTGGTTATCGCCATCGGAATCGTCATCACACAGTTCATAATCAGAAGGCTGATTAAAATCGGTTAGTGCAGTAACACGAATAACTAAATCGTTAATGATAAAACAGTTGGTTGTTGTATTTTCAACTCTAATATAAACAGTTTCAATACTGGTGCTGTTGTTATAAATTTCACCTAAAGGATTAATGTTAATATTGGCATCACTTTCTGAAGCGTGATAAGAAACGACAACATCAGATTCTCCGTTAATGATATCTTGAGTCAGTGTTGTAAAATCAAAAGTTCTTATGTTATCATCATAAGGCGCTAAATCGTCACAAACATCCATTACCGGAAGACTTGAAGAGATTTCACTTGTGGTTAAGGGGTTTGACGGTTCTTCAGGAAAGGTTGCTGTCCCCGTCCATTGTAGAGAAAACGGGCTATTTCCAATAGGTCTATCAATAACAATAAAATAACTATCTCCAGCAGCAGCATCAATAGCGCTTACAAAACTATCGCCTGAAGCACCGGGCCCTTCAAAAGTTTCGTTAGATGTATTGTTTAAGCCTGTAAGATTATTGCCTTGGTTAGCGGCGGATGGGTTTGTGGTAGAACATCTAATGGCCTGACCAATATTACCACAACTGACATTAGGGCCGAAAATAAAAAAATCATAATCTTCATTAATGCTAGAGCTGCTCGGGGTTAAAGTAAATGCTAGTGTTCCTGCTTCGGCAATATTTACTTCTAACCAAATACTGTTGTTTTCTTGGCTAGAGCAGGTGTTAGATCCGTTGAGTTCTTGTACGCCAACGCCATTAACATTAAGACTAAAACTAGAGTTTCCACATACGGTAACTGCATTTTGGCAATCGTTAGGTTCTTGAGCAAATATGGTAGTAAGACCTATAAGATAAAAAAGAAAAAGGGTGATTTTTTTGTTAATCGCAGTGGTGTTTGTCATCGTTTTAATGTGAAATGATTGGTGTAAGTTCGGCCGTCTTCTAAAGTGACTTTAAACCAGTAGTCGCTAGTGGGCATATTTTTTCCGTTAAAAGTACCATCCCAGCCTGGGCTTAATGGGTCGAGTTCTGTTATAAGTTTTCCATACTTATCAAAAATAAATACAGATGAATTCGCTTGAGTATTAGGGCTGATTCCAGAAACTTGCCAATAATCATTGACATCGTCATTATTGGGGGTAAAAAACTTTGGAAATCCAATAACCGAAACCTCCGCTTCAGTAATACCACAATTATTGTTATCGCGGATAAATACCGTGTATAAGCCTGGCAGTAGGTCTTGAAACGTTGCGTCGTCTTGATAAGGGCCACTGCTAGTGCCTAAGGCATATTGATAATTGCCCATGCCAGTAACAAAAACGGTAATGGCATTATTTTCTGTTGCGTCTGTGACTTCAAAATGGGTTACCGTAGCCGGATTTGAAGGTAAAACGGTAATGGTTCGGTCTTTAAAACAACCTTGTATGTTGCTCACGCGAACGGTGTAAGTCCCTGGACTATCAATCTCAATTTCTGAAGTGGTTGCCCCAGTAGACCATTCGTAGTAATAATTGCTTGAATCCTCTTCGGTGATCCCACCATTAATGGTTAATACGTCAGCGTTGTTATTTGTACAGTAATAAGCTTCAGCTTCCGTTTCAAGTTGGGGTAAGGCGACAACGGTAAGGGCTATTTCACTAATACCAAAACAAGCATTTGCATTTTCTACACGGCCAAAAATAGTTTGCGTATAGGGGATGGTATTGGTATAGTCTGAGGGTAAAGGGGAGGTTTTAAGTAAAGCGTCTGTATAGGTTTCGTAATAAGTGACTTCTAAATCAGACGGTGAATTCGCCAAAATACTAGGATTAGCTTCTGTTAAATAAAACGTGGTCATTCCATCTTCTAAACCATCCGTATCACATAACATCAAACTAGCATTATTGGAATCTGTTGTACTCACTTCTAAAGTTAGGGTACTCAAATTATAACAGCCCGAATCGAGATGATTTACTCTTGTGTAAAGTGTTTGTGGGTTGGCGTAATTTTCAAATACACTTCCTTCAATAGCATTAATATCAAGTTCGGCATCATTCTGTGACGTGTAAAAGGTGATTTCGTGCTCTAAGGGGTTATCGCTAATAGCATCATAATAATTGGTTAAGTTGAATAAGGTGAAGCCTTCAGGAATACCATCTTCATCGCATTGTAAAATGGTAATAGCATTGGCTACGGGAATTGGTGCTATCTCAAGATTAAAACTGTCCGTTGTATAACATGCTGTATGGTTGCTGTTTTCAATTCTTACAAAGAGCGTTTCATTAAAAGCGGTGCTATTGGTATAATTTAACGGTAAACTATTGGTATTTTGGTCGGCCTCATTTTGGGTGAGATGAAAGCTGACTGCCACTTCGCTTTCTGTTTGCGTTCCTATAATTTCAGGAATAAGAGTCTCTAGATTTACAGTAGCAATACCATCTCTAACATCCCCTTCGTCATCACAAAAAGCAATATCATTTAAGCTAATAATTTGTGGTGTTTTAAATACTTCGATGTTAAAGGTGTTGATGGCGAAGCAATTAGGGTTTTCGATATTATCTACCCGTACATAAATAGTTTGTGGACTACTTAAGTTGGTATAAGGAAAACTAATCGGGTTGTTATTAGCATTGGCATCCTCTAAAGTTTCAAAATAATTGACGTTATGGTTTTCTGGCGCTTGGGTTAATAAGACTTCTGAATTTTTATCGCTAAAATTGAAACTACTATAAGTGGATGTTTCATCCGTTTGGCAAATCACCACATCAGAAAGCGGATGTGCGACAGGAATGTCAAAAACCCCCACAACGGCACTCCCTTCAATAGGGCACTCACCATTATTAGGTTCTATATAAACCTCATAAAAACCAGGAGTGTCTGCAACTAATTGCGACGAGGTTTCTGCTAGAGCCACGCCGTCTAAAGACCAAACATAATCGGCACCTACAATCTCATCGGCTTGTAAGGTATAGCTGTCGTTAGTGCATAATTTTAATTCGGTCGTACTCAATCCATTTCTTATGATGTCCGTTTGAGAATTAAATAAAGATTGAATAAACGGTGGCAATCCAATACGACTTGTATTTTGGTTGCTACCATTAAGATCTAAAAAGATACCTTGTTCATTATAAGTAGCGGCTAAACCATTAGCTTCAGGATTTTCTATAACTCCTAAGTATTTTGAAATTATAGGGTTGCCGTTATAACTTAATTGTGCTCTATAAATACGGCGATCAATACCAAGTTGTAAAGCGCCTGCCGAAACATCGTTTGAAGAATGAATAATTTGTTGCGAGCCTGGAATATCTAAACTTTCTAAGTCCCATTGTATCACATGGCTGGTGCCAGATCCTGAAATACCTTCACTGATGGTGGCATAGACTTTTTGAGTTTCAGCAGAAAATTCCACACCGTAAGGACTGTTCCCGTTAGTGGCGCTATAGAGTTCTAAGGGGTTAGAAACGGTTCCGGTTTCGTTATTAAAATCATACAAGAACACATTACCACTGGCATTGCCTCCTGTAAGCGTAGCCATACCAAAATTTGCAGCTACAAGTTTTGAGGCATCGGGAGATGTTTTAATATAGCCTAACGAGTTACGACGGTAACCTTCAATAGGAATATAAGGGCCTACTTCAGAGATTACTGGTGTGGTTTGTACGCCATTTACATCAATTTTAAAGGCGTAAAACTTGGCTCCAAAATGGGTAAGCACCCAAAAGGAAGAACAGTCTTCTGCACGAACCGCGGTAATTTTCTCAGAACATTTAAACTGTATTTCTAACGGAACGTCAGGATCGTAGGTCACTAAAGGTCTGTTTTTTTCTGAAACATCGACTCCTCCCAATCCTCCATTGAGACTCATGTCTATTAAGGTATAGTTTAAACCATTATTATAGCCGTCATCATCTTGCGGAATACTGCCGCCTTCCACATAAGTTCCTGTGAACTGATTTGGGTAGGCGCTAGCATTATTTTGATGCGGTTCATCTACTGTGAAAATATAATATTTATCAGGATCCTCAGGTTTAGGTACAATCAGTCCCGATGAGGTACTAGAAGGATCTCCTAACAAGCCGGTGCCTCCAAAGTAATTGGCATTAGGCATTATTTGGTGATTTCTATTCCAAACGGTACGCCCATCAGAATAAAAAAGTAAGTTTCCGTTAGCGTCAGAAATAGACGTACATCCTTCTAAGGTATTAATTTGCCCATTGGTAATAGTATTTACATTTCCCGATTGGGCATCAAAACGTAGTCCTGCCTTGTTTCCAAAATACCAAAACGAAGCTTCATTTTGGGCATAGAAAGGCGTGTTACAAACGAGTAATAGTAATACTAAATAGATCTTTTTCATTAGAGCGCTATGTGTAAAATACACAGTAAGCCACAATATAAAAACTAGAATTTAAAAAAAGTCTTAAAATTTTAAATAATGCATAAAACACCGTGGTTTTACTACGCTTATAAATCTCTCTTTTTCAATAATTGATAAGATAATAAGACAAAAATTGCCGTCCAACCTAAAACAATAGCCACTTCATAACCGTGCAGGGCATAGTCATAAGCCATATCCACTTTGTCAGGGAATTTTGTCATTACTATACGTTGTATGGGCTGGTTTATAAGATTCCACATGGACTGCAGCGGAAAGAAATTATGAATTTTATCTGCGATCTCTCCGTCAATTCTCCACTTCATTAAACCGTAAATAATAGATTCTGAAATAAATAATATAAAAAGAAACCCTAAGGCAAAGGCTGAACGTTTTACTAACATACCAAGGAAAAGACACAAACTAAAGAACCCTACAAGTTTTACGAAATAGGCTAAAAGGAAATCAACTTCTCTAAAAATGATGGCGGCCTCGGTATAGCTTGAATAATACATTCCTATAAAAAATGTGGCCAATCCAATTAATATAGTGGCACATAATGAAAAGAAAACGATGGTGTAAAATTTAGAGAGAATAAACTCTTTTTTACTTAAGCCATCAATAAGATTTTGTTTTAAGGTCTTGTTGCTGTATTCATTTCCAATCATACTAACCACTACTATGGCAAAGAAAAATTTAAATTGTGCGGCAAAAAATGTGGTTATATGCCAAATGATAGGGAAATTAAAAATACCGAGTTCGCCAAGTTCTAAGGTAAAGAATCCAAAAAAGTTGATTTTTATAGAGGATAAAATTAAAACGGTAAACGGAAGTATAAAAGATATAATGATTAAAACTCTACTGGCTTTATTGAGCCAAAGTTTCTGTAATTCAAGTTGAATAAGTCGTAACATAAAGGAGGCGTTTTACATGTCCCTCGGGAAGAGGAAAGCGATTCGTTTTTTTGTGATGAATTTATTGTTGATCGGTCAATTGAAGGAACTGTTCTTCTAAACTTTCTTTACGTTTTACAAGGTGTGAAAGTAAAATGTTTTGGTTGAACATAAATTGGTTAAATTCTGAAGCTGACATCGGAGCATTTAAGAACGCCGTAATTAATTCGTCTTCAACTTTTACCTTATCAATGGTGTTATGTGCTTCTAAAACACGTAGAAGTTCTTCATGTTTATCGGCTTTTAATTCAAAGAACCCATGACTGTTAATCATTTCATCAACGCGGCCTGAATATAGTTTTTCGCCCTTGCGTAAAACCACCACATGGGTACAGACTTTTTCAACTTCATCTAAGAGGTGCGAGGCCAATAAGATTGTGGTTCCGTTAGCGGCAATATTTTTTATAATTTGACGTATTTGATGAATCCCTTGCGGGTCTAATCCGTTGGTAGGTTCATCTAAAATTAAAATTTCAGGATCATTTAATAGAGCAGAAGCAATGGCTAAGCGCTGTTTCATTCCTAGAGAATACGTTCTAAATTTATGGGTTTTACGATCTAATAACCCTACAATCTCTAATTTCTCATCTATCTTGGCATAATCTACACCTTTAATACGGCAAACCAGTTTTAAATTTTGTTCCGCCGTCATGTACGCGTAAAAATTAGGACGCTCTATAATAGCGCCTACTTTTTTAAGGGCATCGTGGGTAGAAATGGTTCCGTCAAACCAATGAAAATCACCTTGTGTTTTGTTAACAACGTTTAAAACAATACCTAAGGTTGTTGATTTTCCACTTCCGTTAGGGCCTAATATGCCATAGACGTTGCCTTTGTTAATGGTAAAACTGAGGTTTTTTACGGCGGTGAGATAGCCAAATTTTTTAGTAAGATTATTGATGGTAAGGATTGCTTCCAAAAGTATAAGGATTGATTAGTTAAAAATAAGACGATTGATTCTTATTTTTGTTACAATTAAATTATTTTAGAAGAAATGATTTAAAAGCAACTGAGACCCTAAATTCTAATGCAACACAGCGCGAAGAGGGGGCTTTATACAATGAAGATCTCAGTGATTAAAAATTTTAAATGTAACGAATGAGTCAGGATTTAAAAATCTCTAAAAAGAAACCCACATACAGTATTTCTGAAAAATTGGATGCGTATTTGTCTAATTATAACCGTAATATAGATTTACCCATTTTTTATTCTGATTTGTTGCGCTTTCAGGGCTCTGTGGTGGTGTATGATAAAAATGATGAGGATACGCTTTGGGTGCGTGTTTACTATAATGATTTTGAACGTGAAGAAATTGACCGGAGTTTAAAACAGGTGTATTCTAGCTTAATTTCTGATGGTGGAACTAGTATTTTAAAATACCTCAGTGTTGATGCTATTGATTTCTGTACGTTTGGTAACTCAAAGCCTTTCAGAATAAAAGTTAGAAATATTCTTAATGATAACTTCACCCATTTTTATGTAAAATCGGCCGATGCGTCAAGGGTATATGGTTTGGAATTGGAACAAATGTTATCGCCTTATCAGATTAACTTTTTGGTTTGTAAGGACACGTTAATTGAAGAGCATATTACGGGAATTCCGGGTGATGAATTTATAAAAACCATGCTGCCTGAGTGTAGTTCAGCTGAAAAATCACAAATCGCCAAAGAGTTTGTAAAATTTAATGAAAGGTGCTTAATCCGATTGCTTGGCGATATGCGTTCTTATAATTATGTGTTTGTGCCTACGCACGATTTTGATCACGTTAATTTTAAGATTAGAGCTATTGATTTTGATCAGCAATCTTTTGAAGGCAATCTAAAAATTTATAGACCTCAATTTTTTAAGGAGAATAATAAAATGGTGGCGCTTGTACGCGAGAAAATACAGAATGAATCTATAGACCAGTATAAAATTGAAGAACGTTCTATTGTGGCTAAACGAATGATTAGTTACCACTCACGCTTAAATAAGTTGTTAGACTGCATGGAGGCAGATGCTATTTCTACTCCGTCTCATATTGAACGCTTAAAGGAAGATATTTACAATTATACCATGGATTTAAACTTTAGAAAGAGTAAAAACATGGGCGAAATTCTTAAGAATGCTCTCGATTTTGTGAAGCGTAATTATGAAGATGTCAGTTTAAAACGATTCCAATAGGTGGTGTAGAAGCCTAATATATTTTGAATAAAAAAAAGAAGCATCGGATAGATGCTTCTTTTTTTTATCTTTTCTTGAGAAAGACCTCTGATTCTTAACGTGCAAGGCTTAATTCCAATTTTCGTCGAAATCTAAGTCACTATAATCATCGATATCTAAATCGTCTTCAAACTCGTTAAAAAGATCTTCCTCTTGTTCTGCTTCAAAGGTTTTCTCTGGTGCTTCATCAGGGATCTGGCCATGTACAAACATTAGGTTAGGGTAATCTGT
Organism: Winogradskyella arenosi; assembly: GCF_003337305.1. GTDB lineage: Bacteria > Bacteroidota > Bacteroidia > Flavobacteriales > Flavobacteriaceae > Winogradskyella > Winogradskyella arenosi. Next base: position 271,136 of record NZ_QPJO01000002.1, read on the forward strand.
ACCTTCTGCTTCCTCTACAATTTCACCTAATTCTACGTAGAAGGTCCACATATTCATAAAATCGTAAACGTAAATTAATCGGGTAGAGGCTTCATGTACTACTGTGTTTATAACAGTCTCATTCATCATTCTCACCGTATTTCCGCCTTCGCTCATGTCCATCATAGCGATTTCTTCACCTTGATTCCATTGCTCATCGCTAACGTAAAAAGAGGCCATTTCCATACCGTCAAACCCAAAAGATTGTGTGATGACATTGTGTAAGTCTTCCATTGTATTGTTTTCGCGGATTTCTATGTCACGGAAAACATCATCTTCGGTATCGTTGTCTAGTATAATTCTAAATCTGTAAATCATATTGATAAATTATGCTGCAAAGGTAAGGTTTCTAAAGTCCAATTTCCAAGAACTTAATTTCAAATATCTAAAAGCTTAATGCGCCTTTTTTTTGCAGAATAAATGCTGGGTTTTAAGTCGCTTGTATAAGTTTCTAGAGCGTTATAAAAAAGACCTTATTTGCTGAAACGGTGCAGTGTAAACGTCATTGCACTTAATAAGATGAAAGCGCCTACTTGGTGTAATACGCCTAACCAAACAGGCACGGCTAAAAGTAAGGTGGCTACCCCTAATACAAATTGCACAACGACCATGGTTAAAAGAAGGTTGATGCCTTTATTTTGATAAGGTGTAGGATCTGTTTTTTTAGCTTTATAATAAATCGCTAGGATAAAAATGACTACCACATAAGCGAGGGTTCGGTGAACAAATTGCACACCACTTTTGCCTTCTAAAAAATTAAGATATACGGGATTTTGTTCTATAAAAACGGTTTCATGTATCCATTTTCCGTCACTCATCATCGGCCAATGATTATGGATCCATCCGGCGTCTAAACCTGCGACAAAGGCGCCATATATAATTTGAACAATAAGGACAATAAGGCCTATTCTAATAAAATTTCTTAATGGCTTATTTACATGTTTTTTCTTTGGAAATATAAGATCTAAAGCCACCCAAAACGTATAGGCAAAGGTTAGAAAGGCTGTGGTTAAATGCGCGGCTAATCTAAAATGACTGACATTAGGTTCATCGACTAATCCCGATTTTACCATATACCATCCTAAAAAACCTTGAAATCCACCGAGTAAAAGCAGAACGACTGATTTTTTTATCGTTGCCTCTGAAAGCCTCTTTCTAACAAGGAAATAAATGAACGGGACAATAAACACCAAGCCGATAAAACGCCCAATAACTCTATGGATCCACTCCCAAAAATAGATGTCTTTAAATTCCTCTAAACCAAAGTGATTGTGCAGTTTTTGATATTCGGGATATTGTTTATAAAGTTCAAAAGCTTCATGCCATTCCGTTTCGTTCATTGGTGGAATGGTCCCAGAAATTAATTTATAATTAGAAATGGATAAGCCCGAATGGGTGAGTCTGGTAATCCCCCCAACAATAACCATAATAAAAATGAGAGCACAACCGGTAAGTAACCAATAAATAACGGCCTTATTTTCTTTTGTTTGATGTACCATAACTACAAAACTTAATTTTTTTTACTACGAACTACTTTATTGCTACAAGGCCTAGATCTTTTCCTTTTTTTAGCATTAAGCTAAAGGCAGCCTCATATTCATTAGGAATTTCACCTTCTAAAATCGCTTCTTTTATGGCTTCTTTAATCATACCAATTTCTCGAGAAGGTTTTAGGTTGAAGGTGGCCATAATTTCTTCGCCAGATACAGGAGGTTGGAAATTTCTAACGTGATCACGTTCTTCAACTTCAACAATTTTATCGCGTACTTTTTGAAAATTATTATGATACTTTTTAAATTTCTTTGGGTTCTTGGTGGTAATGTCTGCTTCACAAAGCGTCATTAAATCTTCCACGTGGTCACCGGCATCAAAAACTAAACGTCGTACGGCAGAGTCCGTAACTTCAGAGGCCAATACAATAGGTCTAGAACTCATAAAGACCATTTTCTGAACAAATTTCATCTTATCATTCAGTGGCATTTTTAAACGCTTAAAAAGTTTATACACCATTTTAGACCCTACAAATTCATGAGCGTGAAAAGTCCAGCCTATTTTTTTATGAAATTTTTTCGTTGGGGCTTTTCCTATATCGTGCAATAAAGCGGCCCAACGTAACCAAAGGTTATCCGTGGTTCTGGCAATATTATCTACGACCTCTAAGGTGTGGTAAAAATTATCTTTATGACGTTGACCTTCAATTTCGTCAATACCTTTTAGCGCTGTTAACTCAGGCAAGATGTATTGTAAAAGTCCGGTTTGTTCTAAATGTATAAAACCAATAGATGGCGTTTTGCTTTCTAGAATTTTATGAAGTTCTACAACAATACGTTCTTTAGTAATGATTTTTATACGGTCTTTGTTTTCCGCAATGGCTTTAAGAGAAGTCGCTTCAATTTTAAAGTTGAGTTGCGTAGCAAAACGGATAGCCCGCATCATACGCAACGGATCGTCGCTATACGTGATATCAGGATTTAAAGGTGTTTTAATAATTCCCTGATCTAAATCGTCTAATCCATTAAACGGATCTAAAAGTTCGCCAAAGCTATCGTCATTCAAGCTTAGGGCTAAGGCGTTTATGGTGAAGTCGCGTCGATTTTGATCGTCTTCAAGGGTCCCATTTTCAACAATAGGATTTCTACTGTCTTCTGTGTAACTTTCTTTACGGGCACCAACAAATTCAATTTCAATATCGTCGTAACGTAACATCGCTGTTCCGTAGGTTTTAAAAACCTGAACTTTAGGTTGTGTTGGTAGGTTTTTGGCCACTTGTTTTGCAAGTTCAATGCCACTTCCAACAGCAACAACATCAATGTCTTTAGCATCACCACGCTCTAAAAGATAGTCACGTACAAAGCCACCAATAACGTAGCTGTCTATCTGTAATTCTTTAGAAGATTGAGTGATATATTGAAATATAGGGTGTTTTAATGCTTGTTTATGATTCATAAGGTAATTGAACATCCAGCCCCTTTAAAATATAATGAAAAGTTACTGTAATTTTAGCTGTGCAAAGATACGACACCAAGGCATTCTTTTAAAATGAATGAGTCCCTTTTTAATGTTTCTTTATTAAATCTATTTTGAAGTGGAACCTCTAAGATTTCAAATTTGAAACTTTTAGAGATTAAGCTCTATAATTGCCTCTTGAGCCTTTTGATAATCTTGAGGTGTACCAATATCTAACCAAAATGAGGACACCGGATAATTGATAATTTTTTTGCCCTTATCTAATAGCGTATTGATAAGGTCCGTAGCATTGAAAAATTGATTTTCTGGAATATAATTTAAACACTCCTTTTTAAAGATATAGATGCCGGCGTTGGAATAGTGGGTGTAGGAGGGTTTTTCTTTTAGAGTGGCCACATACTTGCCCTTAGTTTCAACCACGCCATGAGATACTTTTACTTCGTAAGGAATTGTAACAATAAGTGCGTCGTCATTACTTTGACTAAACTCCTTAATAATAGTGTTGAGGTCTACGTTGGTAAGAAGATCGGCATTCATGACTACGATATAGTCGTGTTGAAAGCTATTTTTTAACTGTAAGGCTCCAATGGTGCCTAAAGCCTTAGATTCCTTAATATATTTAAAATCGAGGTCCTTTTTGGGATAAGCTTTAAGATGCTCCATAATTTTTTCGCCTAAATAATTGATGGAGATATGAATTTGCTTAATGCCCAAGGCGGAAAGCAGTTCTATATTGTATTCAATGATAGCTTTGTTACCGACTTGTAATAAGGGTTTGGGCGTCTGTTTTGTAAGGGGTAACAAGCGTTCTCCTTTTCCACCAGCCATGATTACCGCATTCACTTTAGGATTTGTCATTTACATTTTATGATCTAAATAGTTTCCTTTTTCCTCGTGGTTAAAGTTCGGTAAAATTTTATGGACTAAAGCGATTAAATCGGGCTTTGTCCACGATTTAGCAGCTTTAAGTTGTTGTAGGCTTTCTGTGAAATCTTGTAGCTGATTTGACAAGCTGTCTTCCGATTTTTGTTTGATGACGCCAATGGAGGTAAAGCGTTCTAAGTCTACGGTTTCTTGAGCTGTAAAAAAGGCTTCTTCGGCTTTTTCGCCTGTGGTATTGCTTTTCGTTAGTAAATACGGCCATTGGCCCGATGCCGGTAAGGTTTTGGCTAAGGTTCTCGCTTCGTTTTCGTTATGACATAAATAAGGTGTGTATCCTAAATGCTTTATGTAGTTAACGGCAATATCGGAAAAGCGTGTAAGCTTTAAATTCTGATGTAATTGCGGAAAGAACAACTCATTCTGGTCGCCGAGAAGGCAAGACAATAAGCAGAGTTGCCCTGATTCTTCCGGGCTAATAAAATAGCGTTGTACGTCGTTCGGTGCCACTAGAGGTTGCTGTTTCTTTATGCGTTGTTCAAAACCGTGGAGTAAAGAGCCATCAGAAAAGGCAACATTAGCAAAACGTGCGGTAGAAATGTTAATGGCTTTACTTTTTTCAACTAAAAACAGTTCCATAATACATTTTGAGGCTCCCATCATATTAATAGGCGCTGTAGCCTTATCCGTGGAAACCGAAAAATATTTTTTTACGCCATGTGCAATGGATTGATCAATGGTTTTTACAGTGTTTTCAATATTCACCTCGAGCATTCGCATTAAGGTAAACGGGTCTTCCTCACTACGTACATGTTTTAAGGCTGCTAGGTTAAGAACATAGTCGTAATTACCATCTGAAGCCATAAAAGCATCATAAGCTATAGAGCCAATATCTAAAGCATAGGTTTTAAAATCACCATCTATATAACCAAAAGAACTTCTTAGGTCTCTAACTAATTCTACCAAGTTATTTTCACTAAGATCTACAACGTGAAGTTTTTGAGCTTGTCCTTCAAAAAGGGCTTTAACCACCGCCTGCCCTATGGTTCCTGCACCGCCAAGGACAAGGAATCTAGACTTAGAAATTATACGGTGTAATTCTTCTTGGTAAGTAGCCAGGTCCGATTTAAACAACGCCTTATCTCTTCCGATGAGGTTTAATATGTTGCTTTTGTTGGCTTGATTATAATTCATAAAGTTGTTGAAGCCTCGGTTTTGTTAAAATAGAACAATGGTATTTATAGCAGTGTAAAGATAAGATATGTCTGTATTGTTTTAAAATGTTCCTAGAATGGTTTTAAGCCAATAGGAATAATGATATTTATGATAAATTTTATTTGGTATTTTTTCATAAGGTGAAGAAATAAAGGTTTCCGGAATATCTATTGCGTCAAAATCTTCAATAATAAATATATTATTAGGATTATAGAAATTGTAATTTTTAATATCAGAATTGGAAGTGATCAATTTTTTTTCAAGAAAAATACTTTCAAATACCCTAAAAGTAAGTCCGTCTTGAATGTTAAATTTATGAATATCTACAATGATACTATGTTGATTAATATATTCTAATACTTGATCATTATTTTTCCGTTCCTGAATAAAATCGATAATGTCATTAACGGGTTGCTTTTTATTAGAATGTACTAAAAATTTATAATCGTAATTTTTGTTTTTTAAATAGGAAGCTACTTTTAGTAAGCTGTTAAATCTATAATCTTTTGATATAATAGTGAAAAAAGAAGGCTTTGTAAAGTTCTTTTTTTTATCGTTTTTCTTTATATAAATGAAGTTAGGAATGAAATTTAAGTTGTAATTTTTAACGTCTATTTTTTCATAAGAATACACTTTGTCAAAAAAATGAATAACATCTTTTTTTCGAGAGATATTATTAATAGAATCGTGGTAATATGCTAATAGAGTAGTGCTATTTTTTCTTAGAACTTTTAATTGACTATCAAAAAATAAATCAGGTCTAACAATTAGCGTAAGATCATATTTTTTATTAGCAATTTCCTGAATTATAGGGTTGTATTTGTAAAAGTTTTTAAGTTTTAATTTTTTGACTTTTTTGTAATAAAAAGATTTTAATCTTTGATTCAAATTAACATAGGGGACGTTTTTGTAATCTGCTAAATTATAAAAATCAACGTCGGTATATTGCATTTTTAATTCGTCTAAAATACAATCGTAATAACCACTTAAGTCAAAAGTTATGAACAGAATTTTTTTAGATTTTTTTTTAGTCATAATTAATGTTTAAGTTCATGCTTAGCGAGTTCATCAAACATTTTTTTAGCTATAACCGATTTTGTGAAATGATCTAAAAGGTATTGGTAGCCATTGCGTGTAAATTTTTCTTGAAGCTCTTCATCGCTTATTAACAAGTTTACCTTTTTAGCAAAATCTGTAGCATTACCAACTTCTGCCAAGAGGCCAGTTTCTCCATTAACCACAACTTCAGAAATACCACCAGCATCAGCAGCCACAATAGGAACCTTACAAGCGTAAGATTCTAAGAGGACACCACCTGTTGGTTCGTTATTGGAGGTGAAAAGAAATAAATCTAATTCTGGTAAGAGTTCAGGAACATCACGTCTAAAACCGGTAAAGATAATGTGTTCTGTAAGGCCTTTTTCTTCCACATAATTGCGAATGTCTTGTTCCATACTGCCTTTGCCAACAAGAATATATTTGGCTTTAAACTTATTTTCTTTTACTAAAATAGCAACCGTATCTACCCAAGTATAATGGTCTTTAAAGCCTGTAAATTCAGCAATATTTCCTATTAATTTATAGTCTTCAGGAATATTAAATTCTTTGTGTAGCAGACCTGTGGCTTCTTGTTTCTGAAACTTATTAATATCCGTAACACTGCCTATAACGGTAAATCTACTGTGGTCTTTTACGGCAAATTTTAAAGATTCTACAACAGGTTGCGATACACATATAATTTTTTTAATGCCTTTGTAGTTGTATTTCCACTTTCTAAAAAAGTTAGTGTCTACACGTTTTATAAGTGTTCTGCAAAGCACTAACGGTACTTTCATACCATAAATAAAATGCGATAAAACCGCTAAAGTGTGGGCTTTACTACTATGAATAAAAACAACACTGGCTTTCTTTTCTTTGGCTAGTTTTTTAAAGGCTTTGGCGTAAGATAAACTGTATTCCGATTTGTATTCAAACGGAATAACTTGCATGCCTTTATCCGTGGCAATACGGTATAATTCAGAATCTATAGGACATACAATCCACTGGTCTTCAACATAACCCTCCGCTTTAAAAGCTTCGTATAAATAAATGATTTTTTGCTCGTGTCCGCGCCAACCATTTGAGGCTGTGAATTGTATTAGTCGCATGTAAAAGGTAATTTGATTGTGATTGTTTAGATTGATGTAAATGTAAGGCTTAAAACCTTATTTAATTTTATAGAGACCAATAGCTTTTTTTAATTTCTTACTCATTAAAACGTAGTTTACATAAAGTTTGTTTTTTAAACTTAATGATCGCCAAGCTTTATGCGGAATAATCTGTTTAGTCACCTTCTTATCGATAGTGTCAGAAACTACAAAGTCTGTTTTTATAGCATCCCAAGACACCTGATCATAGCCGTCAAACTCATTAACTTTATTTTTTTCATGAATGATAGACATCCATAAGCGTTGATTGGCAATTTCAATGCGTCGCGATTCTTTTTTCCACATATTGTGGTCGCTAAACCAAACCGTTTTAGGCGCCTCATTTTTTTCAATAAGACTGATAAAAGGATTAAAGATATGTTCCTTTTTTCCTAACATAATTTCTGGTGACACTTGTAAAGAATAGCCTTTAAGAATATCAATGGCCATAAAATCTTGCGACTGAAACTGCTTTTGTATGGTGGCGATATAGTCTTTATGAATACAGTCGTCATTATCTATACGCGATGTTATAATATGCGAACTCCCTTTACTATCTTCAGAAATATAAGATTTTATAGCAGGATGAAAAGCCTCCATACCGTCAATATAGAAAGCCTTAAAATGCGGATAGGGCTTTAAAAGGGCTTCTAATTCGGTTTTAAAATCAGCATCTGTAGTAGCATCAAAATACAACAACCACTGAAAATTTGTGTTTGTTTGACTAGCGACAGAAGGCAAGCAGAAATTGCTAAAAAGCTGTATTCTGTGCGTCATCCAGTCTCTAGTTAGTAAAGATTCGTTGTTCTTAGTGACGTCCCAATTTTTATTCTTGAGATTAAAACGCGTTATGAGGTAATGTTTAAACATTGATAGGTATTAGTTGTTGACAAATTTACAGAAATAAATGGAAGTCTTTTGTCAATTATTGTCCGTCGTTTTAACCTTTTGTCCAAAGAATTAAATACCTACTTTTGCAGTCTAATATTACTATTTGTAGATATGTCTGTAACCGTGGAAATCCATAACAATTCATCATTAACTAAAGAACAGTTAATGCACACCATTAATAACTTTGATCAGCAAGGTGAAATGATTGGTAATGGCTACCGTAATGTTATAAAAATAGTAACGATTAATGGGGAACGCTATAACATTAAGGAGTTTAAGGTGCCAAATTTGGTGAATAAAATAGTGTACCGTTTTTTTAGAAAAAGTAAAGCAGAGCGGTCATTTTTATATGCACAACGTTTGCTGAACTCCGGAGTTTTAACGCCAACACCAGAAGCCTTTGTAGAGTTTAAATCGGCATTTACCTTTGGAAGTAGCTACTATATTAGTAAACAATTGGATTACGATTTCACCATTAGGAAATTAATTGACGAGCCGGAATGCGAGGATTATGATAATATTTTAAGGCAGTTTACACAGTTTACCTACCATTTGCATGAGAGTGGGATTCACTTTTTAGATCATTCCCCAGGAAACACCTTGATTACAAAGTCAGGGGAGGACTACAAATTCTATTTGGTGGATCTTAACCGTATGGATTTTAAAACCTTGAGTTATGATGAGCGTTTGGCTAATTTTGCACGTTTGTCTCCTAAAGACTATATGCTAGACATTATCAGTGATGAATATGCGAAGCTTATTGGAAAACCACATGAGGAAGTGAAAGAAAGAATGTATTTCTTTTCACAAAAGTTTTCATCGAGTTTTAAGAAAAAAGAAGCTTTTAAGAAAAAATATTTTTTCTGGAGAAAGAAAAAACGCTAAGCCTTTTTTTGCAGCTCTCTCAGTTTAGCATACTTTAAAAAACGGATATTGGCGGTTTGTACAGAAATATAAAAGCCATTAAAACCGTCTAAGAAGCCTAATTTTATAATATAAGATTGAAAAAAGGCCCAAGTAGGATTGATGATAATTTTGAATAATGAAGCCTTTTTACCTTTTTTAAAATAAGCCTCAGCAGCAATAGTGGTAAATTTTTCAATTTGCTGGTTATGCTCAGAATACGTTTGGTAATTGGTGTGCAGAATATCTCCTTTTAAAAATCCGGTTTTCATTGTTCCATCGAGTAAACGAATTCTATCGTGCGGATTCGTCCCGGTCCATTTTGCCTTTCTTCTGTCAAATATGCGTAATTTTTTATCGGGATACCAGGTGGTGTGTTTTATCCATTGTTCGCCTAATTTGTTTAACCGATTGGCGTAATAGCCTTCATAAACCCAGTTAGATTTCAGTGCTAAAATTGATTTTTGAAGAGGTTCAGATAAAGCTTCATCACCATCTAAAGCCACTATATGATCATATTTAGCTTGAGCCAATGCAAAATTTTTCTGCTCAATATAACCAAGGAATTCTTGCTCTATAAAATGCACGTTGAATTTCTGACAAATGGTTTTGGTGTTATCGGTTGAAAATGAATCTACAACCACAATTTCATCCACAACTTTGCTCAAGGAGCTTAAACATTTTTCAATGTTCTTTTCCTCATTAAAAGTTATTATTACCCCCGATAGTTTAAGCATAGTAATGATTTTACAACTGTAAAAATAGTATTTTTGTGCTATGCAATCTAATCCAAAAGCCTCGGTAATCATTAGTACCTACAACAAACCCTCATGGTTGGGTTGGGTACTGCACAGTTACACCCTTCAAACCGAGCAAAATTTTGAGATTATTATTGCCGATGATGGATCTGATGCACGTACCAAAGCCGTTATAGAGCAGTTTGCTTCAACCTCAAACCTTAAAATTAGTCACGTTTGGCAAGAAGATCAAGGCTTTCAGAAAACAAGAATTCTGAATAAAGCGATCGTGGCTTCAAATTCAGAATATCTCATTTTTACAGATGGAGATTGTTTAGCGCGAAAAGATTTTGTGGAAACCCATTTGGGCTTAAGGCAAAAGAATGGTGCTCTTTCTGGCGGTTATTTTAAAATGGCAGATTCTATTACAAGTCATATTAATACCACTGTGATTTCCGAACAGAAATGTTTTGAAAAAGATTGGCTCATCGCAAAGGGGCAACCTTCAAGTTTTAAGTTGAATAAATTAACGAGGTCTAAAACGAAATCCCAAATTTTAAATTGGATTACGCCGACTAAAGCCACGTTTGATGGTATGAATGTCTCGTGCTATAAAAAGGCCATCGTAGACGTTAATGGTTTTGATGAACGGATGCAATATGGCGGCTTAGATCGGGAAGTGGGCGAGCGCATGATGAATAACGGTATTAAATTTATGCAAGTTCGTTACAGTACTATTTGCGTACATTTGCATCACGAAAGACCTTATAAAACGGATAAAGCAAGAGCTTTAAATGAAGCTATAAGGACAGAGACAAAACGTAAAAAAAAGACATGGTCGCCTTACGGGATTAAACAATAAAAGCATGCAAAATCCAGAAATTTCAATTATCATAAGTACCTATAATTCAGAAGCATGGCTAGAAAAAGTGATGTGGAGTTATGAAGCGCAAACCTTCAAGAATTTTGAAATGGTGATTGCAGATGATGGCTCTAAACAGCCTACTTTCGATTTAATTGAAAAAATGAAAAGTTTAGTGAGTTACCCTATTCATCATGTATGGCATGAGGATAATGGTTTTCAGAAATCTCAAATTCTGAATAAAGCAATATTAGCTTGTAACGCTGATTATATCTTAATGAGTGATGGCGATTGTATGGCCAGGGCAGATTATGTTGCTGTGCATATGGCCAAACGAGAAAAGGGCTATTTCTTATCAGGAGGTTATTTTATGCTGCCTATGGCTATTTCAGAAAGCATCACTAAAGCTGATATTTTAAGTCAAGATTGTTTTCAATTGGCTTGGTTAAAATCCAAGGGATTAAAGTCCTCTTTTAAAAATAATAAACTCACGGCTTCTGGTTTAAAGGAACAAATTTTAAATGCAGTAACACCTACAAATGCCAGTTGGAATGGGCATAATGCCTCAGGTTGGAAAGCTGATATCTTAGCGATTAATGGTTTTGATGAACGTATGCAATATGGCGGACAAGACCGCGAACTAGGAGAACGTTTGTTTAATTATGGCGTTAAATCTAAACAAATTAGGTATAGTGCGGTTTGCTTACATCTAGATCATCCTAGAGGTTATAAAACACAAGATTCTATCGATAAAAATTTAGCCATAAGAGCCACGACAAAAAGTGAAAACCTAAAATGGACGGACTACGGGATTAAAAAAGCCTAATCTTAGCGTTTTAAAAATGTTTTTAACGCCGCTTCAAAATAAGTAGGTTGAAATTCTAAATACAACGCAGCCGCTTTAGATTTTAAGACTTTAGGGTGTTTAATTTCTGAATACGGTGCGGCCTTATAGTCTTTAAGGTGTACGGAAACATGGTTTTTTCCGTCGTCAAACATATTCCAAGCTTCTTTTTTTATCCATGGAGAAAAGATGGTGAAGGTGGGGATATTTAAAGCTTTTGCCATATTAATAGCACCTCCTTCATTGCCAATTAAGGCATCACAATGAGCCGTAATAGCGAGGAAATCTCTTAAGCTTTTTCCAAAGATCTTAAAATAAATGCGTTTTTTAGTTTCTGCGGAGCATAAGTCTAAAATAGCTTTGGCCTCTGTCTCTTGTTTGGGGATGTAGTTAAACAAAATTTGACTCTCTGGCTGTTCTACAACAAGACGGTCAATCACTTTTGCCATATACTCAAAAGGGTAGGTTTTAGTTGGTCCGCTGCCTAAAACACCAATCATATATAAAGGCTTATCTAAAGAAATCTGATGCGTTTCTAAAAATTGTTTCGCCTTAAGTTTCTCTTCCTCGGTAAGGTAGATTTTAGGTTTTACAATTTTAAGCGGATCAATGTCTAATGGTTTTAAAAGCTGTAAACGGTTTTCAATGGCTAATCCGGCATTTGTAGCGGCCTGGTCTTTATTCTTAAAAGTATGGGTGTAGATAAAAGATTTTTTTCCTTTATCAATAGAGATTTTAGTTTTAGCCTGAGAGAATATGGTGATCAGTTTACTCGATAGTTTAATATAAACATCGATAACCACGTCAAATTGTTCAGTCCTTAAAGCTTTAACAAATTTTAAAAGCTGAATTTTACTTTGTTCGTGCTCTGGCGTAAAAAAATGAAAATGATCAATAAAAGGATTGTTTTCAACTACCGGAAACGTATGGGTATTAATAATATAGTGTAACTCCGATTCTGGGTAGCGTTGTTTTAAGGCTTCAAATAAAATGCTTGTAGCCAACACATCACCAATCATTTTTTGCTGAACAATTAATATTTTCATACGCTAAGTTAAAAAAAAACCAACTGCAAATCTCATAAGATGAAGTTGCAGTTGGATTGGAATTCGTTTTTAATAGGAAGGGGTTATACCGCTACGTCATACTCACGTAATGCATCATTTAAAGAGGTCTTCTTATTCGTACTCTCTTTACGTTTTCCTATAATTAAAGCACATGGAACTTGGTATTCACCAGCCGCAAATTTCTTAGTATAACTACCAGGAATAACTACAGAACGTGCAGGAACAACACCTTTAGTTTCAACAGGCTCATCACCAGTAACATCAATAATTTTAGTACTCATTGTTAATACAACATTAGCCCCTAAAACAGCTTCTTTTTCTACACGTACGCCTTCAACAACAATACATCTAGAACCGATAAAGGCACCGTCTTCAATAATTACAGGAGCCGCTTGTAAAGGTTCTAAAACCCCACCAATTCCAACACCACCAGACAAGTGAACATTTTTTCCAATCTGTGCACAGCTTCCAACAGTGGCCCAAGTATCTACCATAGTTCCTTCGTCTACATAAGCACCAATATTTACATAACTTGGCATTAATATGGTTCCTGAAGAAATATAAGCACCGTGTCTTGCAACTGCATGAGGTACAACTCTAATTCCTTTTTCAGCATAACCACGTTTTAGTGGAATTTTATCGTGATATTCAAATACACCCACTTCAAAAGTTTCCATTTTCTGAATTGGGAAGTATAAAACCACGGCTTTTTTTACCCATTCATTAACTTGCCATCCATCTGCAGTTGGTTCTGCAACACGTAAGGTTCCGGCGTCAATAAGGTCTATTACATTTCTTATCGCATCTATGGTAGCGTCTTCTGTTAAAAGAGAACGATCATTCCAAGCATTTTCTATTACTGTTTGTAGTTCTTTCATCGTATTAATGTCTTTAAGGGCTCAAAGATAATTCTATCTCGGTTGAAGCTAAAATACTTTTTGAAAAAAATATGAAATAATATGTGACCCTTCAAATTAAGTGGGGTCTTAAGAGTAGTTAGTACAGTAATGAGTTTTTTGAGGGGATTACTACATTACCGAATTAGTTATATTGATTGTTTAAAAACGCTTTCTCACCAGAAAGCGTTTTTTATTGAAATCAAATTAATGTTAAGCTGTGTGTTTGCCTTATCTTTGCCTTATGGGACGAATTTTAGCCATCGATTACGGTACAAAACGAACGGGATTAGCCGTTACAGATGAAATGAAAATTATAGCATCTGGACTTACAACAGTAGAGACAAAAGCCCTTTTAGCGTATATTAAAACCTATCTAGCGTCAGAAAATGTTGAGACCATTGTAGTAGGTCTTCCTAAGCAAATGGATAATACAGCCTCTGAAAGTGAAGTGTATATTCAGAAATTTTTAAAGGAATTGGTGAAACTTGCTCCGGAAATGCCTATCGTTAGAGTCGATGAACGTTTTACTTCAAAAATGGCTTTTCAGACCATGATAGATAGTGGTTTAAAGAAAAAGCAACGCAAAAACAAGGCTTTAGTTGATGAAATAAGTGCGACACTAATTCTTCAAAGTTACCTCTCTAGTTTGTAAGAATAGGAGGAAAGCCTACCTGAACAAATTAAAGGGTATAGCGCTAAGCTTTAGAGGAACACAAGAAGGGCCTTAGAATTTAGTGTTTTGAATTTTGAAATATTAGCATAGAATTTGGTACTTTTGCACCCGAAAATAAATGAATTATGATTTTACCTATCGTAGCCTACGGCGATGCTGTTTTAAAGAAGAAGGCTAAGGAAATTGACAAAGATTATCCGAAATTAAATGAGCTTATAGACAATATGTACGAAACCATGTATGGAGCGTACGGTGTTGGTTTAGCGGCACCTCAAATAGGTTTGCCTATTCGTTTATTTCTTGTAGATACAAGCCCTTTTGCAGATGATGAAGATCTTTCTGAAGCAGAAAGCGAACAAATGAAGACGTTTAAGAAAACCTTTATCAATGCTCAAATTTTAGAGGAAGAAGGTGATGAATGGGCGTTTAATGAAGGTTGTTTAAGTATTCCAGACGTAAGAGAAGACGTTTTTAGAAAGCCAAAGATTAAAATTCAATATCAAGATGAAAATTTTGATACCCATGTGGAAGAATATGATGGCTTAATTGCTAGAGTTATTCAGCATGAATACGATCATATTGATGGAATTTTATTTACAGATAAATTATCGTCGTTTAAAAAACGATTGATTAAAGGAAAGCTGACTAACATTTCAAAAGGAAAGATAAAAATAGATTATAGAATGCGTTTTCCTGCGATGAGCAAAAAACGCTAATAACATATATATGAGTTTAGACAAAATTTTATCCATATCAGGGAAACCTGGTTTATACCAAATTGTAGCACAGACAAGAACTGGTGCTGTTGTAGAATCTTTAGTAGATAACAAGCGTATTACTGTGGGAGCACACAGTAATATTAGTATTCTTAGTGAAATCGCTATTTATACTTTAGCAGAAGAAGTGCCTTTAAGAGAGGTGCTTAGAAAAATTAAAGAGAAAGAAAACGGTGAACCAACAAAAATTAGTCATAAAGACGGTAAAGATGCTTTAGAAGAATTTTTCTTTGAAGTGTTACCAGATTATGATGAAGACCGTGTATATCCTTCAGATATTAAAAAAGTGATACAGTGGTATAATTTACTTCAAAAAAATGATCTTTTAGGAGATTTAGAAGCGGTAAAAGAAACTGAAGACGTTTCTGAAGAAGAATAAAGATGTCTAATAAAGCAGCCCAATTAAAAGCCTTTGAGCGTTTGTTAATTATCATGGACGAGTTGCGTGAGCAATGTCCTTGGGATAAAAAACAGACCATGGAGACCTTACGTCATTTAACGATTGAAGAAGTTTATGAGTTAGGCGATGCCATTCTAGATCAAGATCTTGAAGAGGTTAAAAAGGAATTGGGGGATGTGTTACTTCATATCGTATTTTACTCTAAAATTGCGAGTGAAACAAAAACCTTTAATATCGCAGATGTGTGTCATAGCATCTGCGATAAACTTATAGATCGCCATCCTCATATCTACGGTGATGTTGTTGTTAAAGATGAAGCTGAAGTGAAGCGGAATTGGGAACAACTCAAGTTAAAAGAGGGGAAAACGAGTGTTTTAGAAGGCGTACCAAGAAGTTTGCCAGCCATGGTAAAAGCGAGCCGTATACAAGAAAAAGTAGCGGGTGTCGGTTTTGATTGGGAAACTCCGGAACAAGTTTATGAGAAAGTAGAGGAGGAGCTAGAAGAATTGCGCGTTGAAATTGAAAAAGGTGACCAAGATGCTATTGAAAGCGAATTTGGTGACGTCATGTTTTCTATGATTAATTACGCACGTTTTCTTAATATTAGTCCTGAAAATGCCTTAGAGCGTACCAACAAAAAGTTTATTAAACGCTTTCAGTATCTAGAAAGCAAAGCGAAATCTTTAAATAAATCACTAAAAGATATGACGCTATCAGAGATGGACGTCTTTTGGGAAGAGGCAAAATCGCTCTAAAGTATAGACCTAATTTTTGCTTTAGGCTTGTCGCGTCTATAATTAACAATCCAAAATCTTAATTTTCTTATCAAATGGGACTTCCTAAATCTTTTTTTATGGGTTATATGGTTGTGTCTTTCCTTCTTGTTTTATGTTCTACGCCCTTTGTAGATCGGCAGGATTAAAAAAAAATAATTTTTTTTCAACACGAAACATCCAAAACTAAATATTGTACGTAAATACTTTATATAAAAACCTAATACGTTTTTATACTCTTAGTAGGAGATCTTAATTATTATTTTAAGCGGTTATAATTAAGGTTAATTTAGTTTAGTTAGGGCAAAACCCATCTGTGGAGACAGATGGGTTTTGATATGTTTAGGCTAGAGTCTATTTGAGTAGACCTAGGAATAAAATGTTAATGGTAGGACTTAATTTTTAATTATTTTTTTTCTTAAGATTCCTCCATCCGCATCTTTAATTTCAACAATATAATTACCCGCTGTAAGATCTTGAATATTGATCTCCTGATTTAATTTAGACTTACCTTCCTTTACAATTCGTCCTAAGGTATCTATAATGTTATAGCTAATAGCTTCCGTAATATTTTCATTACTAATAACGGTAATGGTTTTGCTGCTTGGATTAGGAAATACTTTTAATTCCGGTGTTATAGCAATAGTTTCTGTACTTAAGGTTTGACTTTCAGCCATAATGTTATCGATATCCAAGATGGCTTCTATAGGCTCAGATTCCCAAGACGGAACACTACTATGTAAAATTCGCATTTCTTCTACACCTTGACTTCCACTACCAAAAGTAACCGCATAATTAAAGGGATCTGAAAGCGCTGTAATGTTTTCATCGAGTATAGAAAAGGAAATGCGTTTCCAACCTTCGTTTGGTAATACAGCAATGGCATTGGTGGTGCTACATTGGTAAATAAGTCCGTAGTCGGTTTGGAAAGATAGCCTTAGAAAAATAACATTGCTCCCTGAATTTCTAACATCCATAGAGACATATTTTACACGGCTAGATAGATTCCCTTGATAGTAATTCCCTCTCCATTGTGCATTGTTTTTTGTCATTAATTCAAGACCTGATCCAGAACCGGTAGAAGTGACACGTAAAAAATTATCGCCATCACCTAAAGGGCCACCATCATAAATATTTTCATTTGGGATGGTGTTAGATTTGGTCCAATTGCGCATTGTATAATCTTCAAAGTCATCAACTTGATTTAATACAACTTGCGATACAAGAATAGTAGGTAAACATAAAAGTAAAAAAGGTAAAAGTTTTCTCATAATAATAGAGTGTTTAAAGTGATTGTGGATTAATATTGATAGGTGTCGTAAAAGACTAATTTTTCTATTAGGGCTTAGATTGAAATTGGGCTTATGCTGTTATTACAAAAAAAAATGGGCTTACGAGTCAATTAAACATTGGTCATAAGCCCATAGTTGATGAGTTATATAAATTATTTAGCTATACATTTCTCGAACCTTGGTTAATTTTGTTTTCCAAGTCTCTAAATCTGCTTTATGCTTAGCGATATTTTTATGCACTTCTTTTACAAGTGGATTATCTGATTTTACATTAGAGAAAAACTGTAAGTTGTTTTCTAATTGATTGATTTCAGATTTAATTTCATCAATTCTTTTTCTGATAAAATTTTGTTCGTTATCTAATAATCTTGTATCCTCAGGATCAGCTAAATTTTCAAGTTTACTTTCAAACTTAATCATTTCAACTTTAGATTTATCCATCTTCACTTTATCAAAGGCATCATCAATGGCTTTATAAAATTTACCATCAATATAACGTTTGTTTTGTGGCACATATCCAATGGTTTTCCATTCGGCAATTTTGTCTTGTAAGGTTTTTATATCGGCCTTGGGATCTTCAGTCAGTTCTAAGGTTTTTAGCGCTTCTAAAAGTTTTACCTTTTTATCAAAAGCCTCAAATAGGTGTTGGTCTTTTGCTTTGCGTTCGGCGTGCATTCTATCAAAATAATGGTTACACGCTTTTTTAAACTGTTTCCATACTTTATCGCTATCACGTCTTGGCACATGACCAATGGTTTTCCATTCATTCTGAATTTTCTTCATTAATGGCGTCACCTTTGCAAAATCGTCACTGTCTTTATGGGTTTCTGCAATTTCAATTAAATCTTTTTTCTTCTGAAGATTATCGTACTGATCTTTCTTTAAGGCTTTATAAAAGCTGTTTTTTCCTCTGTTAAAAGTTCTAACGGCACTTTTAAATTTAGCCCAAGTACTTTCGTTTACTTTTAAAGGTACTTTACCGGCTTTAAAGAAGGCATCACGTAAGGTTTCGATTTCCTTTATGTTATTTTGCCAAGCACTATGAGAGGTACTTTTCTTTTCTGAAATGGCAACAATCTGTGCAATGATTTCTTCTTTACGCTCAAGGTTTTTTTCATGAGCTTTATCCATATCTGCAAAGTAAGCCTGGCGCTTGTCATGAATAGCTTTGGTCGCCTGACTAAAACGTTCCCAAATTTCTTCACGGTGTTCTTTGCCTACAGGACCCAATTCTTCTTTCCATAGCTTATGTAACACCTGTAATTCTCTAAAAGAGCGGTTGGTATTGTCGTCTTCAGCTAATTCTTCAGCACGCTCAATAATCTTTAATTTCTGATCATAGTTATGCTTAAAGTCCATGTCTCTTAAATCATTGTTGAGATGTAAGAAATCGTAAAAACGCTCTACATGGTGGTGGTAGCTGTTCCAAGCATTGTTGTATTTATCTCTTGGAATTGGACCTGCATTTCTCCATTTCTCTTGAAGATCTTTAAAGGTCTTATAGGTGCTTCCCATATTCTCTTCAACACTAAGTAAACCTTTGATGTCTTCAATGATTTGCAAGCGGTTTTCAAGGTTATGCTGAAGATTTTGCTCGCGTTCTTTATAATAAGCATTGATGTTCTGCTTATAAGTTTTATAAAGTTCGCTAAATTTCTTTTTGGTATCGTTGGTGTAATAAAAGTCAATTTCATTACCACCATCTTCAATGAATTCTTCTTTTTTCTCTTCAAGAAGTTCGCTAAATTTTGCATTAAATTCAGCTTTTATTTCATTGATATGTTTGGATATCGTCTGAACTTTATGATTTTCTAAAAGTCGACTTGTTTCAGCAACCAACTCGTCCATTGACATGGCGTGATAGTCTTTTTCTTCGACCTCATGACGCTCTGCATTAGATTCGTCTTCGGCGTCTTCTGCATTAGAAGCTTCTATTTCGTCCACTAGATCGTCTTTAGGAGCCGCAGCTTCAGACGTGGTATTAGAAGTTTCAGTCTCAGTTACCGTAGCGGTATTTTCAACTGGAGCTGGTGCTTCTGTTTTAGTTTCCGTTGGTGTTGTTGGAGCAGTTTCAATTGATTCTACTTCGTTTTTTCCATCTGCTTCTTGCAGGTTATCATTCTCAGACATGTGTCAATTTATTTATAAATAAGATGTTAAAGATACTAACTCACAGCCTAATTACAAAGGAAATGCTGTGTAGGTTATGTATTATTCCATATTCCAGATTTCCCATGATTTCTCGGCTTGTAACCTTAGCATTTCAGATCCATTAATTGTGGTGGCCCCTTTCTGTTTTCCGAAGGTTAAGAATTTGGTTTGCACAGGATTGTAAATTAAATCGTATAAGATATGCTCTTCTGTAAGTCCCTCATAAGGTAGCTTAGGACATTGCTCTACGTTAGGAAATGTACCAATAGGCGTACAGTTAATTATAATTTTATGTTGATCAAGTATGGCTTCCGTAAGATTGTCATAGGTGTAACGAACCCCTTCTTTTTGAGTCCTGGATACATAACTATAGGCGATGTTTAATTGCTCTAAAGCATAGGCGATGGCTTTGGAAGCCCCTCCAGTCCCTAAGATGATCGCTTGGGTGTGGTGTGGTTTTAAATGCGGTTCTAATGAATTTTTAAAGCCATAATAATCGGTGTTATACCCCACAAGTTTATGTGCTTTTGTAATTTTAATGGTATTAACAGCGCCTATTTTTTTTGCAGTTTGGTTTAAGTCGTCCAATAAGGGCATCACTTCTTCCTTATAAGGTATCGTAACATTTATGCCTTTGATATTTGGAGTATTGGCTATAACGCTCTTAAAGGCGTCAATATTGGGTAAATCAAAATTGACATAGCTGTGGGGTAAATTTTCGGTTTTAAATTTTTCAGCAAAATACCCTCTCGAAAAGGAGTAGGAGATATCTCTACCTAAAAGTCCAAATTTAAGCGCTGTGATGTTGTCTTGTGTGTTTTCCATACCATTCTAATCCTAAAACTATAAGGATTCCTAGAGCAATATAAGCAATTGCAATATAAGTTTCACTGTTCAGTTCCGGGAAATAACGACGGTAATTACTAATAATTTGTCTTCCAGCGGAATCTAAACGTACCGAGCCGTCAGCTGCCGTTTTGTAAATCGTAGCTTTCCATGGCCAAACAACACCTAGAGATCCAATAATAAATCCCATTATGGTGGCTAAAGTTATAAACTTATAATGTTTTAAAATGTAGTTAAGAATGTGCGAAAAGGTCACTAAGCCGGTAACGGATCCTAAAGTAAAAACACTTAAAACTTGTAACATTTTAATGCGAAGCGGATTGTTTATAAACTCAAAATTACCTTGAACCATTTCTATGATGGTATCGTATAGGGCATTAACGGAATCTACCAATAGTAAGACATAATTGCCCAAAAGAATAAGTATAAATGAACCTGAAAAGCCAGGTAAGGTCATCCCTGAGACACTGATAATACCGCAGAAAAAAACAAACCAAAGGTTGTCGTTCTCTCGTGCAGGGTCTAAAAAACTGATGCTAACCCCGGCGATGACCCCAAGGATAAGGGCAGTTATGGTGGTTTTGTTCCATTTTTTAAAATCCTTACTAAGGTAATAAATGGAACCTAAAATCATTCCGAAGAACGTACTCCACACATAAAGTTCATGATGGACAATAAGGTAATCTAATAGTTTAGAAACACTGAAGTAACTTACAATCATTCCTAAGAACAGTAAGCTTAAGAATTTACCATTGATGTATTGATAGAAGCTTTTAAATCTAAAGTTAATAAGGAGTTTAAAAGCCTTTTTATTAACCCGTTGTAGGGAATAAATAAACTCTTCATAAAATCCGGCGACAAAAGCAACGACGCCACCAGAAACACCAGGGACTTTATTTGCCGCACCCATGGCCAAACCTTTAATGACCAAAAAAATGCGATCTGTAAGGGTTCTGGTACTTTGCATTACACCTTATTTTTTTGTTTACCTAAACCTTCTAAAATAAGGATGAGGGCAAAACCAAAGATAATAAATAGGGTGGCCATTAAGAGTTGACTATCGCCTTCATAGGCGTTAGGAAGAATACTTTTATCTAATAGTGTTACGATCTCGCCTTCCGAATTAACACGTGTTTTTAAGACTTGTTTCCAAGGCCAAAGTTTATTTAAAGACCCAATCATAAAGCCTGTTAAGATGGCTAGGGTAAGATTTTTATGATGTTTAAACATCCAATTTAATGCTTTTGAAAATACTTTAAGTCCAACGACAGCGCCAACAGCTAAGAGGATAAAGTTGATAAAGGCATCTTTAAAGAGTTCCATATTTCCTGTAAGAAGTCCGTCTCTTAGATTATTAATGGTGTCTATAGCCGTTTGATAAGCACCTAAAATAAGAAGAATAAACGCTCCTGAAACGCCAGGTAGTATCATGGCTATGATGGCAATAAAACCACAAAATAAAAGGTAAAAAGGACTATCTGGTGAAGCAAAAGGTTCTGCTAAAGTGATGTAATAAGATAAAACAGAGGTGATGATTATGGCGAGCACTAATTTTACAGACCAACCTTTTATTTGTTTTGCGATATAAAGAATACTGGCAAGTACAAGACCAAAAAAGAAGGACCAAAGTAAAACAGGTTCGTTGTGTAATAGCCATTTGATGATTTTGGCTAAGGATAAAATACTAATGGCAATTCCTGAGAAAAGCGCCATTAAAAACGAACCATTAAAGGAATTCCAAGCGGCCTTAAAGCCTTCTTGTTTCCAAGTTTTAAAGAGTCCGAGATTTACTTTGTCAATACTTTCTATGAGTTCTTCATAAATACCTGATATAAACGCTATGGTTCCTCCGGATACGCCAGGAACGACATCTGCCGCTCCCATAGCAATACCTTTAAAAGTAATGACTAAATAATCTAAAAATCTTCTCTGCATTCCACTATTAAATATGAACTGCTAAGGTATGATTATTTTCTTTTAGTTAGAAGTCTTTTTAGCGTCTGAAATTATAGATTGTATCATTGGGCGCTCTATAAGTTTTGGAAATAATTCTGAGATAATAAAATGATAATCAATATTGAGTTCTGTAGCGTTTTTTAAATGAAAACGCCCTTCTTCAAATTGATGTACCGTAAAATATAATCCCGCCAATCGGTATTCGACTTCAGCATTTTCTGGATAAAACTCTGAACCCTGAAGAAGATTTAATATGGCCGCTTTATAGTCGCCTAAAGTGGTGAGAACATCGGCTCTATTAAGCCAAGTATTCAATTCAAAATTGCCTAAATCTAAAGCTTTTTTGTAGCCGCGTTCAGCTTCTTCAAGATGATTTAAACGTTTGTTTACTGTAGCGTATAATTTCCAAAAGGCTACATTATTACCATCTATAACAATGGCTTTATCAATGTAATGTAATGCTTTTTGGTAGTTAAGCCGTTTCATATAGAATTTAGAAATTGCAATCCAACCTTTGTCTAATAAAGGATCTTCATTAATGGTTTGTTTGAAAAATTGGATGGCTAAATCATCTTCATTTAATTTGGCGTAACATTCGCCTATTCGCAGCAGTGCAAAAGACGTTGGGTCCTCTAAAGCAAGTGTTATTCGGTAATTTTCAATGGCCTCTTCGTACTCCTTAAGTTTCTCTAAAACCTTACCTTTTTCAATATAGGCGCCAACAAAAGTATCATCAGAAATAATAGCAAAATCAAATGCAGCCCCAGCTTTTACATAGTCTTTTATGGTGTAATACTGTCGGCCAAGTTGATGCCAAGCTACTTCGCAATACGGGTTGGTATTAAGATATTCGTTAAGGTATTCTATAGCTTCTACATGCTGATCTAAAAAATCGTAGCAATACACAATATTATGTAAGGCAGAATAGTCTGTAGAATCGTTTTCTAAACATTTTTTAAAAAAGATAATGGCATTTTCAAACTGGTCTAAAAACAGATATTCCATTCCAACGAGAGCGTACAAATCGGCATCGTCCTCAGGTGTTTTAGACAGATCTATGGCAATAAGTAAGGTGTTAATGGCTTTTTGATGTTGATCTTGTTTAGAGAGCACATTAGCTTTTTGTATAAAGATTTCTTCGTTTGTAGGTTCTAAATTATGAAGATGATCTAAGAGCTCATCAGCCTCGTCAAATTTATTTTCTAAAATGAAAAGTTCTACTTGAAATAATTTTAGGTTTACCGAGCTAGGGTGCTGCTCTAAACCTAATTTAATGGCGCGTTTAGCTAGTGAAATCTTACCATTTTCTAAGTAATGGTGGATGATATTCTCGAACTCGTTAGAGTCAAAGAACAAAATATGATTTGTCTTTAACATCGATTCAAATCGAGTAAGAGGGAAATTTTCGTCTTCTTGACTATATTGCATATATGGTTTAATAAATCACTGAAATAAAAATACAGCTATAGTTTACGCCGGCTTCATTTTCTGATGAATGTTCTTAACAAATTAATTAACATTCTAATAGTGTGGCGTGTATTGTGCTTTAAGGCTTTGTAATTAGTGGGTTAAGGCCTGTTTTTAAGCTTTAAATTTGATCTAAAATTGAGGTTATTAATAGGCATCCTTTAATGATTTCGGCATTAGAAATGGTTAATGGAGGGGTAATTCTTATAGCTCTTGGTTCAAAAAGTAACCAAAATAGTATTAATCCTTGCTCCTGCGCTTGAAGAATAACCGTATTGGTAATGTCTGCATTTTCGGTGATTGCAGCTAACATTAATCCACGTCCTCGGATCTCTTTAATATGTTTATGTTGAAGGTGTTGTCTTATAAGTTTTTCTTTTTCTAAGGCTTCTGCCATTAAATTAGATTCGGTAATTTCTTTTAAGGTCGCTAATGCGGCAGCGGCAATTACAGGGTTGCCTCCAAAGGTGGTAATATGACCAAGTTTTGGATTGTCGCTTAAGCTGTCCATCATGGTTTTAGAAGCGGTAAAAGCACCTATGGGCAAGCCTCCACCTAAACCTTTACCGGTAACCACAATATCGGGTTGGCAATTGTAATGTTCAAAACCGAAGAGTTTACCTGTTCGTCCAATTCCGGGTTGAATTTCATCGAGAATTAAAAGGGCGCCAACAGCATTACAGCGCTGTTGAACTTTAGCGAGGTAATTGTCAGTGGGTTCTATAAAACCTGCGCCACCTTGTATGGTTTCTAAAATAACTGCGGCTGTTGCTGTAGTAATTTTGTTTAAATCGTCCTCAAGGTTGTAATGAATATGTTTAATATCTGGAATTAAGGGCAAAAAGGGTGTTTTGCGTTCTTCATAATCCATAAGACTTAGCGACCCCATAGTATTCCCATGATAGGCCTGGTGAGCCGAAATAATTTCTGAACGTCCGGTAAAACGGCGTGCTAACTTAATGCTCCCTTCTATAGCTTCCGTTCCAGAATTAACCAAATAAGTAACCTCTAACGGAGCAGGTAAGTGCGCTGCTAGATATTGCGATAAAGCTACAGCAGGCGTTTGGATGTATTCCCCGTACACCATAACATGTAAATATTGGTCCACTTGATTTTTTATAGCGGCAACTACTTTAGGGTGCGAATGTCCTAAACTGCAGGCCGATACACCCGCAACAAAATCGAGATAAGCCTTATCGTTGGTGTCATAGATATATGACCCTTGGGCATGACTAATCTCCATCGCTAGGGGATGGGGTGTGGTTTGTGCTTGATATTTAAAAAATGCTTCTTTCAATTACTTCTCCGATTTTATCGTTGTACTTTTTAGTGGTGTTGGAGTTTTAGACGGCGATTTTAAAGGGGTTACGTTTGTTGACTTTGGTAAATTTCGTGCAGCTTTATTGGCTTTTTGTGGGGTTTCTTTCCCGGCCTCTTCAATACGTTCAGTCACCGCGTCATCTATAAATTCTTCAGGTGGCACATAGTCTTCAAGTCCTTTAATAATAGGAAGTTCTAAAGGGGGATCGTCTTTAAATAGATCTTCAACCGATAGGGGTTGTTCTTCACCACGCCAGTCAAAACCTCTAAATTTTCTTCCACTTTTGGGAAATTCAGAATCTGGAAAAATATTACCATCAATCTGATTTAAAAATCGGACCTCTTCTATGGCTTGATCCATGATTTTAACATTGATGCTTCCTGATTTTGATTTTTGAATGCCTATCAGTTCGGTATCGTCATTTCTTAAATACCGAATAGTTTCCGCATTTTTAATAACATCTACATTATAGAGCTCGTTATTTTTAAATAAGCCAATTAAGCGTTGCCCTTTTATTTGGTTAAAAGCATCAGGGCTAATGGTGTCTTTATTAATTAAAAAGGCGTTTTCAAATACCTTAAGAGAGTCTAATTGCTCGGTTTTAGGATTGGAAATAAGGTGAATAGTGTCTCCTGTCATTTGGTTTCCAATGTTCCAAAGCACAGGTTTACGTTGCATGGCAAAAGTATCATCAGAGTTAAAACGACTGAGGTTAATCATTTGGGTTAATCCTAATTTATGATCAACATGAATAGAATCGGATTTTCCGGCTAAATCACTCTTATAAATTCGAGCATTATTATAAGCGCGTGTAATGCGGTGTTCAGGCTTCCCGGTGACCATTAAAGTATCGGCATGCATATAGATGGAATCCTTTTCTTGTACCGTAATAGCCAAAGCACGTTTTGTAATATACATGGAATCTTGAGCGCGCCAGACCTCCGCATAATGCCCTTTTACAATACTATTATTAATGGTGTCTGTAACGGTAATATTATTACTTGCAGAGGCAAAATTTTTCTTCCGATCAAAATAGAGACTATCGCCTTCTACAGTTCTTTGGTCGTAGTCTATTTTAGCACGACGTTGAAAATGGCCGACATCATTATTGGTGTCGTAAAACCCACGTTCGCAGTACACGGTGCTTGTTTCGCCTACAATGGTTGAAGGGCCAAAGAGGTAAGCGTGTCCATTTTCTGTAAAGAAATCTAGACGTTCCGTATTTAAAGTGTATTCTGGGTTTACAAGGACCACATCTTTTACAAATTGATACTTGCTGGCGTTCATATAATAACGCCCAATTTGACTGGTAATAGTTCCTGAAGTATCTCTGACTACCGTACCTCCGGTATTGTAATAGGCTTGTTGTTTTATTCTATCAAAATGAAGCGTATCTGTTTTTAAGGTTGACTGTGGCTCCGTCAGTACCACGTCACCACTGGCAAAGGCCAATTGTGATATGCCGCTATACTCCACATATTTGGCCACCATATTTATGGTGTCGCCTTGTTTCATTACCACATTACTATAGGCTTCGATAAAATCTTGATCTTCATAGTATATGGCTTTATCACACCACATATTAATGCCTTCGTGGATAAAGTGTACCTGTTTCGACTTGTCTCTTAAAAAGACCTTAGCACCAGCTTCTATATCGGGGTCGGTAAATAATTGACCGGCATATTTAATGGTGATATGATTTTTTTCTTGAGCAAACCCCAAGAAGGTAATGGCAAAACAAATGAGAACTAATAAATTTTTAAAACGTTTCAAAGGCCTATTTTTTTTTCGACAAAATAACACTTATTAGAATGGCTTCTGTACGTGTTAACGTTTTTTTATAAACAGAGGTGAGTGTCTAGCAGCTTGTTAGCTAGATAAAAATATTGGTTTTCCTATAAAATAGTTTCTACTAAACGTTGTAGGGCTTAGTGGCTATTTTACAAAAAAACCAATACTTAAAAAATTACTGTATTAAACCGTTTTGCGTATAATAGTTTGCTTACGGTCTGGTCCTACAGAAACAATTGTAATAGGAAGTTGAAGTTCTTCTTCTAGAAATTCAATATACTTATTTAAGTTTTCAGGTAATTCTGAAGCTTCAGTCATTCCTGTTAAATCAGCTTCCCATCCTTTTAATTCAGTATAGACAGGAGATACATTTTCTGCTTCTATATTGTATGGTAAATGCGTGATGGTTTCACCTTTATAATTGTATGCGGTACATACTTTTAAAGTTTCAAAACCAGAAAGTACATCACCTTTCATCATAATAAGTTGGGTAACGCCATTAATCTGACAAGCGTAACGTAATGCTACAAGATCTAACCATCCACAACGTCTAGAACGTCCGGTAGTTGCACCAAATTCTGCACCAACACGGCCCATTGTTTCTCCAACTTCATCAAATAATTCTGTTGGGAAAGGTCCTGATCCTACACGTGTTGTATACGCTTTAAAGATTCCAAAAACTTCACCAATTTGATTTGGAGCCACACCTAAACCTGTACAAGCTCCGGCAGCGGTAGTATTAGAGGAGGTTACAAACGGATAGGTTCCGAAGTCAATATCTAATAAAGATCCCTGAGCACCTTCAGCTAAAATCGTTTTATTAGATTGTTGTGCTTGGTGGATGTATTCTTCAGAATCAATAAAGGTTAAAGATTTTAAAGTCTCTATAGCTTCAAAGAAATCAGCTTCTAATTCTTTAAGATCGTATTCTATATCGGCATTGTAAAACGCAATCATCGCCTCGTGCTTATCTGCTAGGGCTCTGTATTTGTCTTTCCAATCTGCTAATTCAATATCACCAACACGAATTCCGTTTCTTCCGGTTTTATCCATGTATGTTGGGCCAATACCTTTCAATGTTGATCCAATTTTAGCTTTTCCTTTAGAGGCTTCGCTTGCCGCATCTAATAAACGGTGTGTTGGTAAAATGATATGCGCTTTACGAGAAATACAAAGTGATTTTTTATAATCTACGTTTTGTTCGTTAAGTTTATCTAGTTCTTTCTTGAAAATTACGGGGTCTATAACAACACCATTACCAACGAGGTTGACTTTATCTTCATGAAAAATACCAGATGGAATAGTATGTAAAACATGTTTTTTGCCATTAAACACTAAAGTGTGTCCTGCGTTTGGCCCACCTTGAAAGCGTGCAATTATGTCGTAATTAGAGGTAAATACATCGACAATCTTTCCTTTGCCTTCATCTCCCCACTGTAATCCAAGTAGTAAATCTACTGCCATTTTAAATTGAGTTAGTCTTCTTTTTTACGATTTCCGTAAAAATATAATGAATGATTTGTTATCTGAATATCAAAAACCTCTTCGATGGTTTTCTTAATGGATTGAATGCGAGGGTCACAGAATTCTATGACTTCGCCAGTATCGGTAAGAATTACGTGATCGTGATTTTTATCAAAATACGATTTTTCATAATGTGCCTGACTTTTTCCGAATTGGTGTTTTCTGACTAAGGCACATTCTAAAAGTAATTCTATAGTATTGTAGAGGGTTGCCCTACTGACACGATAGTTTTTGTTCTTCATTTTGATATATAAAGATTCAATATCAAAATGTTCTTTGTTATCATAAATTTCCTGAAGTATAGCATAACGCTCAGGTGTTTTTCTATGACCTTTATCTTCAAGGAATTGTGTAAATACACGTTTTACAATTTCCTGGTTGTTTTCTTCTGTGGTTGCATTCATAATTAAGGGGCAAATTTACACAAATTTTATAGGAAATGAATTATAAATTCCAGGATAAAAATGAAAGAAATGAACAAGTTTAAATTAAAAATTGATAATAATTTAAACGCGGGTGACTTTGTCAATTCCGTTTATTTTTTTAAGATTATGAATTAATTTTTTAAGCATGGTCTGATTTTTAACCTGTACCGTGATCTTTCCTGTAAAGATTCCGTCATCACTAGAAAAGCTTATACTCTTCATATTAACATGCATATTTTCTGAAATGAGCCTTGTAATTTCATTCACCAATCCCATATTATCAATACCCGATAAAATGATTTGTGAGGTGTACACTTGCTGAGAAGAATCAATCCATTTGGCCTGCATAATTCTGTAGGCGTAATTAGATTGTAAACTTAGGGCGTTAGGACAATTGGTTTTATGAACCTTTAAACCATCATTAATGGTAAGGAACCCAAACACTTTATCTCCTGGAATTGGATTACAACAATTGGCTAAGGTATAATTCAATTTCTCCTCCTCTTTACCAAATACGAGCATATCGTATTTAGAGGTAATTTCTTCCTTATGAATATCCTTAGGTACGTTAGGTTTGTATATTTTATTTTTAAAATAACTAACAAAAGAACTGCTTCTAGAGGCAGCAAAAGCCTTTAGTTTAGGGTTGTCTATGGTGCCAATACCTACACGATAAAATAAATCTAAAGAAGTGTTGAGCTTAAAGTAGCTTACTAATTCATTAACCGAGTTTTCATTAAGATTAATTTTAAGTTGTTTTAATTTTCGTCTTAAAATTTCTTTTCCTTCTTCTGCAATGAGCTTGGTATCTTCTTTTAATGCGGATTTAATTTTGGTTCTTGCACGGGCCGTTGTGGCGTAATCTAACCAGTTTACATTAGGTTTAGCATTATCAGAGGTCATTATTTCTACCCGATCGCCACTTTGCAATTCATGACTTAAGGGCACTAATTTACCGTTAACCTTAGCACCACGTGTTCTTAGTCCGACTTCGGTATGAATACCAAAAGCAAAATCGAGTGGTGTTGCGCCTTTAGGTAAGGATTTTAAATCGCCCTTAGGGGAGAAAACAAATATTTCTTTAGAATAAAGGTTGAGCTTAAATTGTTCTACAAAATCTACAGCATCGCCTTCATTGTTCTCTAAAGCTTCTTGCAATCTATTAATCCAAATGTCTAAGTTGTCCTCCTTAGCATCAGCATTTTTATATTTATAATGAGCAGCATAACCTTTTTCTGCAATTTCATTCATCCGCTCGCTACGGATTTGTACTTCTACCCAACGACTTTTAGGACCTACAACGGTAATGTGTAAGGCTTCATATCCTGTAGATTTAGGAGAGGAAATCCAATCTCGTAATCGAATAGGGTTGGGGGTAAAGTGATCGGTAACGATAGAATAGATTTTCCATGCCAAGAACTTTTCATTGGCCAGATCCGATTTATAGATAATTCGAACGGCAAACTTATCATAGACTTCATCAAAAGACACGCCTTGTTTAAGCATTTTACGTCTTATGCTGAAAATCGATTTAGGGCGTCCTTTAATCTCGTAATGAAGACCTTCAGTATTTAAGGAGTCTTCAATAACCTTAGAAAAGGCTTTGATATAGGCGTCTTGGTCTTCCTTACTATCTTCAATTTTTCCGAGGATGTCGTTGTAAACTTCAGGCTCAGTATATTTTAAACCTAAATCTTCAAGTTCTGTTTTAATATTGTAAAGCCCAATTCTATGCGCCAATGGGGCATAGATATAAAGTGTTTCAGAAGCAATTTTAACTTGTTTATCCGACCGCATAGAATCCATGGTTTGCATGTTGTGCAAACGGTCTGCGATTTTTATAATAATAACCCTAACGTCATCATTCAGTGTTAACAACATCTTCCTGAAATTTTCCGCTTGTAAAGACACATCCATGTCTTTTCTTAACGATGATATTTTGGTAAGTCCATCAACAATCCTAGCAACTGTTTCTCCAAAGAGTTGCTCCATATCGTCGATGGTGTATTCTGGGTTGTCTTCTACAACATCGTGAAGTAAGGCAGCGGCAATAGAAGTGGCGTCCATCCCAATTTCCTTAGCTACAATACGTGCTACGGCAATAGGGTGGAAAATATAAGCTTCCCCAGATTTACGACGTTGGTCTTTATGGGCATCGACGGCCACATCAAACGCGTGACGTATTAACTTTTTGTCGTCATCGGTTAAGGTCTGATAACTGACTTTGAGTAAATCTTTGTACGCTTTGGCGATCGCTTTATTCTCTTTTTCTATAGCTTCATCTGTCATAAGAACTAAAATAAACAAAGTCTATGATATAAACAATGTGTTTTTTTAGAGAATTAGTGAAGTTTTTTTAAGATGAAGGTTTTAGGATTTATATTTTATAAATTCAATATTTAAAGGCATAACCTAATTTATTCATAATGATCTAATTGTCTAATGTGTTGATGTGCCGTTTTAGCATTTATATAGGTTTTACGGGTTGATTAGAACTATGACAGTTTTTTATGAAGATTTTAAAAAATAAAAAAGGCTATAAAACCGTGAAAGTAATACGGTGTTATAGCCTTTGTCTTGTTTTTAGCTTTGTTATTTGTCTAAAGCCGGAATCTCTATTTGATTAATACTGTATAAATAGGTGGCTTCTTTTTGTTTAAAGTTGGCAATGGCATTTACTAAACCGGCTTCAGCTTCTTCTTTAGCTTGTCTGGCGTCTAATAAATCCGATAAATTATTTAAACCGTTGTTGTAGTTATCGCGTTGGGCTTCTAAATTTTCGGTAGCAAAATCGAGCTTATCTGTAGCAACCAGGATACGTTTATTGGCGGTTTGCAAATCGTACCAATTTTTAGTTATGTATTTGGTTAATTGGTCTTCTACATCTAATAAATTATTTTTAGCAATTTTTAAATCCACTTCTTTTTGGTGAATTCGTTTTTTTTCTTTGCCCCAAAATGCCGAAATAGGAATGGATACCGTTCCAAAAGCAATAGGTTGAAAATCCATGTTAAAAGCATTGTTAAAGGTGCCCACTTTTGCAGCATTAATACCTACTGCAACTTGCGGTAATAAATTAGATTTTTCGTTTTTTACTTCTAATTGTGCAGCATTCACTTGCTTTTCTGATAACTGATAGAGGTTGTTGCCTGCTAAATCTATATTTAAATTGTCGCTTAAAATTGAAGCCGAAAAATTGTCTTTCGTTATCGTACTCGTAGCCACCATTGTGGTATCGAATGGCATGCCAACATACAGTGCTAAATCTAAAAGTGCAATTTTTCTTAAATTAGAAAGTTCTAGTTCGTTCGCCAGAATATTACTTTTTTCAACCTTTACTTGTAACAGTTGACTTTTGGAAATGAGTCCTGCGTCTAATAAATCTTGTTGCTGTTTTAAAAGTTCATTGACATAGGTTTTTCCGGCAGTGAGTACTTTTTGTTGCTCTTGTATTTGTATTAGTTGCCAAAATTTTAATTCGGTAGTAAGCATAACGGAATCAACGGCTGTTTCATGACCAATTTTTCTGGCTTCCAGTTGTAATTCGGCAAGCGCGTTACCAATTCTAACTTTTCCACCAGCATAAACCGCTTGTGTTGCTGTAGCACTTACGGCATATAAATTTTCTATGCCATTTGGTAAATAAGTTGGAATTTCGGGAACCAAATAATCAAATGCCTGAACGGCAAAGGCGCTTGCGGATACTTCTGGAAAATAGTTGTGAAACGCTTCTTGTTTTACAAATTCGGCTCTTTTTATTAAAAGCGAATCATTTTTAATACTTCTGCTATATTGAAGCGCTTTCTTTTTTAAATCCTCTAATTTTAATTCTTTTTCTTGTGCATTTGTAGTGGTGATGCTCAACAAGAAAATAAGAAAAAAGCTCGCTGTGAAATATGCTGATTTATAGGTGTTCATCATGATTTTAAATGTTTTGATCTTGTTCTGTTTTGTCTTCGTCTGCTCTAAAAAATAACCAATACAAAATCGGTAAGACATAAAGGGTTAATACCATTGAAACTAGTAATCCAAATGCAATTACGGTACCCAAAGGTCCCCAAAGACTAGAGCGACTAATAATCATTGGTGTGACCCCTACAGCTGCTGCAGCCGAAGTTAAAAATATAGGACGCATTCTACGCTCTGCCGATAAAATGGCAGCTTCTCTAAATGTTTTACCATGGTGGCGATGAAGCTCATCGGCATAGTCTATTAAAATAATACCATTTCTTACTACAATTCCACATAGGGCTAAAATGCCTAAGAACGATGTAAATCCAAATGGATATTGCATTAAAAGAAGTCCAAGTGCCGCACCTAAAATACTTAAGGGCATAGTTATAAAGCTTAAAACCGCATGCTTAAACGATTTAAAATGCCAAATAAGAATCAACACAATTAAAACAACACTGACTAATAAAGAAATTCCCATAGGTAAAAGGTTTTCCTGAGCCATTTCAAACTCACCACCATAATCTACCTTAATGTGTTCGGGTATATGGAGCTCTTCTAATTTTGGTTTAATTTTTTCTAAAACAACATTGGCAACTGCTCCTTTTTCAATATCGACTCTTACGGTTAAACAACGCATACCGTTTTGCCTAACAATACGCTCTTGTCCCCAATTGGCTTTAATTTCTGCTACTTGATTTAAAGGAATGTTTTTGCCTGTAGACGGTACAATTATGGAAAGTTGGTTGAGTGCCGATATGGTTTCGGTTTTATCCGTATTAGACTTTACTTTTACGTTTATGGCATAATTGGCATCATAAATTTGTGTGGCCAATAAGCCCTCAGTATGCATTGCAATGGTGTTGGCAACATCTTGCTTAGTTAAACCCGCTTGGGCCAGTTGTTGTTCTTTTAGTTTAATACCAACTTTGTTATAAACCTCGCCAAAATCTGTTCTAGACCAAATGGTTTGTGGAGTTTGTCGGGCTAAGTTTATAATAGAATCGCCATAGGCTTTAATTTCAGCAATATTATCACCATATAATTTAATTTCTATAGGTGCAGGTTTCCCCACCATGTTTAATTGCTTCATTCGTAAATACGCATTCGGAAACAGGTTGGCGTATTTTTGGTCGTAATCTCTTAATACGTCTTCGGTGGCATCATCAGAAGTGGTTGTTACTAGAATTTGTGCATAGTTTTTTGTCGGTAAATTAGGCGCGTAAACCATGTG
The DNA here is from genome assembly GCF_003337305.1 of Winogradskyella arenosi. Taxonomy (GTDB): domain Bacteria; phylum Bacteroidota; class Bacteroidia; order Flavobacteriales; family Flavobacteriaceae; genus Winogradskyella; species Winogradskyella arenosi. Next base: position 305,205 of record NZ_QPJO01000002.1, read on the forward strand.
GAATCTTGGGGAACTTTCGCCGATAAAACTGGTGTAGTTGACCACGCGGTCATCATTTGCTAAGATCTTTTCAAATTCGTTGACAACCTTAGCGGTTTCTTCTAAATTGCTCGATTTGTTTAGATTAACTTCTACTGCAAATTGATTTCTTTCTACTATTGGGAATAACTCCTGACTAACATTTGAAAATAAAAATAAACCTAAAACAATAGAAGTCACACCGGCTATAACTGTAATACGGTAATGTTTCATAGCGCTGTTTACGCTGTTGTTAAAGAAGTTTTGAATGCGGTCTAGCATCGATTTTTTGTGTTCTTCCCCTTCTTTTTTACCTGATTGAAGTCCTTTTTTAATAAAAACCGTGTTTAGATGCGGTACCAACAAAACAGAAATGGTTAACGATAAGAATAAGGCTATAGATATAGTCCATGGAAACGTACTTAAAAAGTCTTTTGCTGTACCACTCATAAAAAACATCAGTGGGAAAAAGGTGGCCGAAATCGCTAGGGTAGCGGTGAATACAGACGGAAATAATTCCGTGGCACTTTCTAAAGCGGCTTTCCAGCGGGATTTACCTTCGTCTAGTTTTTCAATATAATTGTCAATCACCACAATAGGGTCGTCTACCACAATACCTAAAACCACAATTAAAGCAGCTAGCGTTACCGTGTTTAACTCCATGTTTAATAAATACATCACGGCCAACGTAGAGGCAATGGTAATAGGAATAGTTGCTGCAGCTAGTGACGCTACACGGAACGGTAGTAACAACATACATACCAATATAACGCCCATAAGAGCATAGCCAAACTCTTTCATAAAATGCGCTATCGAATGATTTACAGCTTCCGGTTGGTCCGCAATAACATTGATGTTAATGTCTTGTGGTAAGTTTTCTTTTAATTGTGCTATATGTTCTTCAATTTCGTCGCCGAACTGAACAATATTGTTGCCTTTGGCCATTTCTAAAGTAATGATAATACTTCTAGTGCCATTACTTCGAATGTAAGAATCTGGGTCGTTATACTCGCGCTTTACTTCAGCAATATCGCTAACACGAATCACGTTTCCGTTGCCATCTGACCTAATAATATGTTGGGAAATATCTGCAATATTATTAAATGAAGGATTAATATGAATAGGATAATCTATGGTTTCCGATTCTAAATCGCCTGCAGCATTAATAGCACCTTGGGCATTTAAACTTTGCATTAACATGCCTGGACTTATGGCATATTCAGCGAGTTTGTTTTGGTCTACGTAGACTGCGATTTCTTCATTTATACTTCCGGAATAGCTGATTTTAGCCATTTCTTCTATGCCACGTAAATCGTCTATAATTTCTTCGGCATGCAGTTGTAAATCTTTATACGGTCTGTCTTTAGACTCTACCGTTAAAATCATGGCAGCAGTGTTTCCAAAATCGCTATTTACTATAACACCTCTAACTTCTGGTGGCAAGGATGTTTGCTGAAAAACAAATAAATCGTTTTTTAATCTGTTCCAGAATTGTTGTGTTTCATCTTTATCAATTCGACTTGCAATTTCAACATAAACATAACTCATCCCTTCTTGCGAATACGAGTACGTTTTTGCTTTGTCTATTTCATTAAAGCTAAATAAATATTCTTCTAATTTTGAGGTAAGTTGCGCTTCAACTTCTTCTGCACTTGCGCCAGGATAAACACCTACCACAAGACCCGTACGTATGGTGAAATCTGGAAACTCGTTCCTAGACATGTTAACGAGGCCTAGAATACCAATACAAAAAAACACCACAGCGAGCGCTACAGGGAAGGCGGTGTTTTTCATTCCCCATTCAATAAGTGAACCTTTCTGTTTCATGTTTTATTGCATTAAAATTTTAACGGGTGTATTGTTGGTTAATTTGTGATAACCAGAAATAATGACTTTATCGCCCTTAGTAAGGCCGCTTTTTATTTCAATACCATCGTTATAAAGTTTACCAATTTCTACTATTTTGCGTTGTGCCTTATTATTTTTGGTATTTACAACATATACAAAGTTTTGCCCTTCGTTGGTTAAGGAAACCACATCTACAGGAAGTTTAAAATTCTGTGTTGTGGCTTTGTTTGCAGTGTTTTCTATAACATTAGTACAGGTCATTCCTGGTTTTAAAAGGAAGTCAGGATTATTTACAGTTATTTTAGCGGTATAAACAGGAGTTCGACTTTCAGATTGTACGGCGATTTCGGTTAAGGTTCCAGAAAATGTTTGGTTTAAAGTGGGAACGTAAATACTAGCTTCGCTACCTGTTTTATAGTGATTGACTTCTTGGTCTGATAATGAAATGATGGCCTGTACGTTACTTAAATCTATCAATTCTACAACCGGCATTCCTGGAGAAGCCACATGGCCAGATTCCATAAATTTATGGCTAATGTACCCGTTAAAAGGTGCCGTTAAGTTGGTATGGTTTAAATTTTTGCTCGCCGCATTTAAGGCCGATTGGGCTTGTTCGTAATTCGATTTTGCTTCAAGCATTCTTATTTCCGCAATACTCCCTTTTTGAAACACATTATTTATTCTTTCAAAATTTTCTTTAGCAAGATTGACCTGTGCTTTGTTAGCGTTAAACTGTGCTTGGTATAGAGAAGGATCTATAGCCGCGATAAGCTGTCCTTTTTTTACATAATCGCCCAAACTAACCGGTAATTCTGTAATATCTCCGGCCACTTGAAAACTAATATTTGTAGTTTTAATAGGTTTAATAATCCCTGGGAATTTTTCTGACCGACCATCAACACCATTATTTTGTGTGATATTTAAAACCTTGACGGCAATAGGGGTAATTGATTTCTCTGTTTTCTTTTCTCCACAAGAAACTATAATCAGCCCTAAGAGAATGCTGTATAAAAAATGTTTATTCATCATTTTTGTTTATTTGGTTTTTAAGGATTTGATGAGAAGATTATTAATCCAGTTTATTTTAGTAAGTATGTCGCCTTTAAAGGTTTCATAAATGAAAAATTCCTTTTTAGTGTTATCAATAGTATTGACAATAATGGTGGCTAAGAAATTGATATGTTCCTTATCGAGGGTTTCTATTTCTTTGTTTTGAATAGCCCATGTAAGACAGTCTTTTATTATGTCTATGTCTTGCTCACGTAGTTTAACCACTATGGAAGAAATAAAATCTTCACCTTGTTTTAAATCATTGAGGATGATTTTATAGGTTTCTAATGCGTTTTCTAAGTGAATTATATTCTCCTTGGCGTAAATAGACAGATTTTTATCTATTGTGTTTTGGTCTGAGAGCTTTAATTCGCAATTAGTGATAAGTGGTTTGTGAAAGTCAAACATAAAAGCTTTAAAAACATCCTCTTTGTTTTTGTAATAATAATAAAGGGTGCTTCTCCCTTTTCCGCTAGCTTCTGCTATAAGTCCCATATTCGCTTTATTATAACCGTAGGTCTTAAAGACAGTTTTAGCCGCTTCAATGATTTGGTTTTTCACAAATTCGTCTTTGCTAGAATTCGACATTTCTTTGCTATTTGTTTGTTTTTCGACAAAATTATAAAAAATGTCTAAAATTAAAGCAGGAAAATTTTTTTTAACATAAACTTAAACCATAGGTCAACTAATATCAGTGGGGTTAAAAGCTTGTTGAGCTTCGCGTTAGCTTTATGACGGATTTAAATCTAAGGACTCTAAATGTCAATACTAGTAATGTGCGGGTATCTATGCTAGAAGTTTTGGTGAAGGCATCCTTTTTATAAATTGAATAGAATTTGGTGTAAACATAAGGGGGAGTGATCGCTTATGTTTTCAAGCAAGACCAGTTTTAATGGCGAATTCAGATTTATAAATGAAACCCTAAAGACGCTTCCTTTTTTAAGGAGTTACGAGGGGGTATTACACCTATAAATACAACAAAACCCGCAATACATGCAGGTTTTCTGAAGTTGTTATGTAAAAAAAGTCTTAAGGATTCGTAGACCATAAAGAGGCATTGGCCATCATAGCACGACGTGGTAATTTTAATCCTGATATAATTAATTCAGCAAAATCTTCAGGCTGTAATACACGATCTTCAGAATCTTTATTTGCAATACCTAATTCTATAGACATATCTGAAGCGATAGTACTAGGCGTTAAAGTACAAACTCTAATATTGTTTTTTCTAACTTCCTTCATTAAGGATTGAGACATCCCAATAACGGCAAACTTAGACGCAGAATAAGCAGAAGTGGTTGCATTACCGTTTAATCCTGCCGTAGAAGAAACGTTAATGATATCGCCTTCATTTTTAGCAATTAAATGTGGTAAAACTTCTTTGGTTACATAATACATCCCCATAACATTGGTTTGTATAATTTGGTTCCATTGTTCAACCTCCATATCGTTTAAGGTTCCGAAGGCTGCAATCCCAGCATTGTTAACTAAGATATCAATGGTTCCTAAAGTTTCCACAACAGTTTTAATGCTTGTTTTAACTTCCTCGTAGTTGCTTACATCAAATACAGCATAAGTGGCGTTTACACCAAATGCTTTAAGTTCTTCAACAGTAGTTTTTAAAACGGCTTCATTTCTACCGGTAATAGCAATATCAATACCTTCTTTCGCAAAGGCAATTGCGGTTGCTTTTCCAAGACCTCTTCCGCCTCCTGTAATTAATGCTTTTCTATTTTTTAAATCGGTCATAGTTGTAATTCTTTTTGGTTATTCAAAATTAGGAAAAAATGTTACGGAATGTTGTTATAGTTTTGTGAATTTACGACCTTAAATTATTAACACGTTCTAAGAGTGTAGGATGTGAATAATGCATAAATACATAGGCTTTATGCGGTGTTAAATTACTAAGACTATTTTTAGACATTTTTTTTAAGGCGCTAATTAAAGGAGCTGCTTTATAAGTGTTTTTAGCATAATCATCTGCTTGGTATTCAAAAACTCTAGAGGTATAATTCATAATAAGTCCGGTAAGTTCTGAAATAGGAGCGTATAACAATCCAAAAGCGATGAGCCCAACATGAAAACTTGGTGTTTCTACACCAATAGCATGGGATAATAGTGGATTTGAAACAAATACGGAAAGGATAAAGAGTGTTAATCCTGTAAGTAGGATAGAGGTTGTTAAGTTGAAAATGATATGTTTCTTTTTGTAGTGGCCCACTTCGTGTGCTAAAACCGCCACGATTTCTTCTTCGTCTAAATCGTTAACTAAAGTATCGTAAAGTGTGACACGTTTTTCACTGCCAAATCCCGAAAAATAAGCATTGGCCTTGGTACTGCGTTTAGAGCCATCGATAATAAAAATTTTATCGAGATTAAAACCTACAGAGTTGGCATAGGCTGAAATCTTAGTCCGCAAATCGCCATCCTCCAAGGGCGTTTGCTTATTGAATAATGGGACAATAAGTTTGGAGTAAAACATATTCATAAATACGGTAAAGATTGTAACAAGTCCCCAGGCATAGAGCCAAAATTGATGTCCTGTAATTTGGTAAAACCAAACGATAAGGGCTATAATTCCACCACCAAGAAGCGCCATCATTAGTAATCCTTTTAGCTTATCCAGGACAAAGGTTTTTCTAGAAGTCTTATTAAATCCAAATTTTTCTTCAATAACAAAGGTTTTGTAATAACTAAAAGGAGTGGTTATAATATCGCTCGCTATCATAATAATTCCGAAGAAAATTAAGGCGATAACAATAGGTTGGTCAGAAAAGCTTCGGGCTATGTTATCGACATACTCAAAGCCATCTAAAAATAAAAAGCCTAAAGTGAGTACGAATGAAAAGAGCGAGGTCCCAATCCCGAATTTATAATTGACAGTTTTATACGCTTGCGATTTTTTATATGCGGCTTCATCATATACATCGCTTAAGACTTCAGGAATAGGATCGTTGTAATGCTTCGCATTTATAGCATCGAGGACTTTGTCAATGATAAAATTGATAACGATAATAGTCAGGATGATATAGAAGAGCGTATTTGCTGTCATTATGATGTTTTATGTTTGTTTTTGTCACTTCGAGTGAAATTTCTTTTTTTGGAAATTTTGTATCGAGAAGTTTCGTTGTAACGCGTATTCTCGATACCATTTTTTTCGTTCCTCGAAAATCACTCGAACTGACGACATTTAGTTATTTAAAATCGCGTTGTCGTTTAGCTTCAAAAATAAGAATCCCCGCTGCTACAGAAACATTCATGGAGTCAATAACGCCTTGCATTGGGATGCTAATGTTTTGTGTAGCTGCGTCTCGCCATTCTTGGGTTAGGCCTGTCGCTTCTGTCCCTACAACAACAGCGGTTGGTAAGGTGTAATCTTGCGTATGGTAAGGTTTTGATTCTTGTAAAATGGCAGAATAGATATTGAAATTGTATCTTTTAAGAAAAGCAATTGCCTCCTCAGAACTGGCCATGGCAATTTCAGTCGTAAACACACAACCAACACTAGAGCGAATAATATTTGGATTGTATAAGTCAGACTTAGGATTAGCAATAATCACAGCATCTACATTTGCAGCATCAGCCGTACGTAATAAAGCACCAATATTTCCAGGTTTTTCAGGAGCTTCAGCTACTAAAATTAATGGGTTTTTAGAGGTGAGTTTTAAATGGTCAAGCGTATGCTTTTTGGTGTTTACAACGGCAATTACACCTTCGGTAGTATCTCTATGGGCTAATTTTTGAAATACCTCTTTTGAAATTTCAATAATCTCAACATCATAACTACTCATAGCTTTGGCTTCGCTTTCAGAAAACAAATCTGGAAAAAACAATAAACTTTCAATGCTGTAACCGCCTTTAATTGCTAGCGATAATTCACGTTTGCCTTCTATTAAAAACTGCCCAGATTTTTTTCGTTGCCGCGATTTTTCTTTGAGCAGAACAAGTTGTTTTATCAATGGATTTTGAACGCTAGATATGGATTTAGCCATTATTATATTATTTAATCTATATTTGAGATATACAAATTTAACCTATTATGAAGCAAAAACTACTTTACCTTTTCCTATTCTTAACAATCAACACAATTTCATTTGCTCAGGTGGCGAATCAACCGAGCGACTTAGTGGTTTGCGATGATGATAATGATGGGTTTTCTCAGTTCGATTTAACAATTTTAGATGCTCAAGTTTTAGATAGTCAAGACCCAACAGGTTTTGTTCTTTCTTATCATGTAACCTTAAGTGATGCTAATAATGGCATTAATGCACTTCCTATTCCATATGGCAATATTACGCCATGGTTACAAACTATTTATATAAGATTAGAAGATAGCGTGACGGGGAATTTTGATACAACGCTGGTTAATCTAATTATAAATCCTTTTCCGCAAGCCATACAACCAACTTCATTAAATTTATGTGATGATATAGGAGAAGTACCAGGTGATGGAATCACTGTATTTGACTTAACTGTAAAAGATGCTGAAATTACAGGTGGTAATGCGGACTGGTCAGTAGATTATTATGAAACTAATGCAGATGCACAAGCACAAACGAATGCTATTGCTAACCCAACGGTATATACTAATAACTCAGTAAATGGATCGCCAGCTAATCCACAAACATTATTTGTTGTAGTGACTGATACTAATACGGGGTGCATAAATTTTACCACATTAACCATACGTGTTTTCCCAAATCCATCACCAACTCCAAGTGAGTTATTGCCAGATTTAGTAATGTGCGACGAAACCAATCCTGGAGATGGGATAGAAACATTTGACCTCACGGAGAACGAAATATGGATTATAAATGGTGATGTAGGTCATACTGTGACCTATTATACAAGTGAGAACAATGCTTTATCTGGCTCAAATAGTATTTCGGATCCAACGCAATTTACCAATACAGTTTCTACTCAAACTATTTATGCAAGAATGGAAAGGAATACCACTGGCTGTTTTGCTGTTGTGGATTTTGATATTACTGTATATTCATTACCGGAAGTCGTTGCAATAAATGACTTTATTCTATGTGAATTATATACCGATGGATTTGCTAATTTTAATCTAGCACTAAAAGATGTAGAAGTATTAAATGGCCAAGATTCTTCACAGTTTGATGTAAATTATTATATGACCATTGCAGATGCAGAATCAGGTACAAATGCATTGCTAAGTCCATACACTAATCTTACTAACCCACAACAAATATTTGTAACGATTACTAATACTAGTACAGGTTGTTCAATAAGTACGCAAAGTTTTAATATTGAGGTAAACGAAGCAGCTCAGGCAAATTCAGATTTTGAAACCATTATCTACGAGCAATGTGATGATAATATGGAAACCGATGGTGACCCAACTAATGATAGTATTCAATTTGACTTAACGACACAAGATGCTCAGGTATTAGATGGGCAAAATCCTACGGATTATATAGTAACTTATTATGCCACTGAAATAGACGCTAATTTTGGTATTAATCCTTTACCTATCTTATATAGTAATGTTGTTAACCCACAAGTTATTTATGTAAGAGTAGATAATAACACTGAAAATGGATCAGGAATTGATTCTTCCTTATGCTATGCGACAACAGATGTTACTTTACAGGTTAATCCTTTACCATTTTTAAATATAGATGATAGTTATAGTTTTTGTATTGGCGAGTCTGTAACTATAGATACGGGTTTAAATGCTTCAGATTATAGTTTTCAATGGGCAACTGATAATGGTCCTATACCAGGTGAAACGCAATCGTCTCTAACGGTATCAGAACCTGGTTTTTATTATATAACGGTTGTTGCTTTTTCTGGGTGTGGAACAGTTTCTACTATGATTAACGTAGAGGAAATGGTTTGTACAGACACAGACAGTGACGGTGTTATTGATGCCGATGAAGATATTAATGAAAACGGTAATCTAGAAGATGATGATACGGATGGGGATGACATTCCCAACTATTTAGATGACGATGATGATGGAGACGGTGTAGATACTATTATTGAAATTAGTATTGAATTAGGTCGAAATGCAATACATCCATTTGTGGATACCGATGGTGACGACATTGAAAACTATTTAGACGACGACGATGATGGCGATGGTATTCTTACTGTAGATGAAGATTATAATAATAACGGAGATCCAACCGATGATGATACCAATACGAATGGTATTCCAGATTATCTTGAAAATGATGTCGCTTTAGGCGTTGATGATTATAGTGTTGTAAATTTTAAACTTTTCCCTAATCCAGCAAAGAATACAGTCAGCATTCAGCTCACAACTTCTAATTTAGAAACCGGAAAAATAAATATCATCGATATTCAAGGAAAGACAATTTTGAAAGACATAACACTCCTAGGGCAATCTTCAACATTAGACATTTCAAGCCTAGAAAGCGGCTTGTATTTTGTAAAGCTGACTATTAATAATGCGGCAACAATTGAAAAGTTGATAGTAAATTAAATGTATTTCAAATTTTAAAAGAAAAGCTTCAGATTATTTCTAAAGCTTTTTTGTAATGTCTTTATGTAGCCTTCGTCCAAGACGCTAACTTAAAACCATATTATGAAAAAAATAATTTACGTATTCCTTTTAGCTGTCGTTAGTGTAGCTTGTAAAAATGAAACAAAACCTGAAACAACAACTGTTGTAGAAGTTGAAGACTTCGCTACTGAAACAGTGATCACAAGTATTTATCCAGAATCGATTACTAAAGTGTTTAATGCGCACGGAAGTATTGACGCTTGGAATAAAATGCAAACCCTTTCTTTTTCTATTGAAAAACCTACAGGAAAAGAAGTGATCACAGAAAATCTTATCACAAGAGCAGAGCGTATAGAGACGCCAAGTTATACTCAAGGTTTTGATGGTGAAACATTATGGGTTAATGAAAAAGATGGTAAAGAATTTAAAGGGAAGCCAAAATTTTATAAAGGTTTGATGTTTTATTTCTACGCCATGCCATTTGTTTTAGGTGATAATGGTATTCATTACAGCGAAACTGAGGCTTTAGAGTTTGAAGGAAAAACCTATCCAGGGATCTTAATTTCTTACGAAGCAGGAATTGGTGATTCGTCAAACGATCAATATAAGATTTTCTATGATGCAGAAACAGGACAGATGCAATGGTTGGCGTACACCGTTACGTTTGGAAAAGAAGAAGGTAGTCCAGATTTTCACTTTATAAGATATAACAATTGGCAAACGGTGAATGGTTTGTTGGTGCCTCAAAGTATTGATTGGTATAAATATGAAGATAATACGCCAACCGAAAAACGAAATACCGTTGCTTTTACAGATGTTGTTATTTCTGAAAAAGCTCTAGAGTCTACATTATTTACACAGCCTGAAGGTGCAAGAGTGATAGAGTAATCGATATAAATTACAGATGAGGTTCTTTACTTCATTCTGAATGACATAAAAAAAGCGAGCCATTTGGCTCGCTTTTTTTATTTAGGTTTCATATCAATCTCTATAGATGGTCCCCTCGAGGGGACTCTAGGGGTGTAATTAATCGGCTTGGTTAAGTTTCTTAGAGTAACGTCTCCAAAGTTCTGTTTGATGAGTTTCTAAACTTAAGCGTCTTCCGTCAATAAAGGCATGTGTTAAGATATTAGTTCGCATATCTAAGGCATCTCCTTCACTAATAAAAAGGGTTGCACTTTTGCCAACTTCAAGACTTCCGTAAGCCTTGTCAATACCTAATATTTTAGCCGGATTTAATGTTATAAGCTGTAAGGCTTGCGCTTTCGTTAAGCCATGAGCAACTGTTGTACCCGCATAAAATGGAAGGTTACGAGAATTCATACGTTCCATTTGTCCACTTGGTTCTAAGGCTACTAAAACACCGGCGTCTACAAGTTGTTTCGCCAATTTATATGATTGGTCGTAATCATCATCTTCTAGTTCGGGTCTTGAGTGGATGCGTCTTAAGAATACAGAAACATCATTCTGTTTTAAAAAGTTTGCCACTTTTCCAGCTTCATAACCGCCTACAATCGTGAGTTTTTCAACCTCTTGTGCTTTGGCGAAATTTACAGCATCAGTAATTCCTTTTTCATTATCGGCATTAATATAAAGGTGTTTAGATCCGTCAAATAATCCTGCTAAGGCTTCAAAAGGTAAGTGTAGTTCTTTGGAATCTCCGTTGTTGTAACTTTTAGATTCGTTAAAATAATTCGAGAGTTCTTTCACTTGTTTGTTGTACTCTTTATTCGGTTTTAAACCCGGGTCTTCACCCAACCACCAGCGGCCACGTCTAAAACTACTTGGCCAGTTTACATGAATACCATCATCCATTTTTATCACGGCATCCTCCCAATTCCAAGCGTCGTATTGTACCACCGATGAGGTTCCTGAAATACGTCCTCCACGTGGAACGACTTGTCCAAGGAGCACTCCATTAGGGCGCATAGATTCAATGACTTTAGATTCTGTATTATAAGCAATAATACTTCTAATATGAGGGTTGTAAGTCCCTAATTCAGACAGGTCGTCAGAGGCCTTTACGGCATCAACTTCTACCAAGCCTAATGTACCATTGGCTACAATAAAACCAGGATATACATGTTTGCCTTTGGCCTCTATGATGTCTATAGCTTGTTTGGTAAGTGGTGTTGAGGCTTCGGGTCCGATTGTGGTAATCTTGCCATTGCTCACAACGATGACACTGTTTTCTATGATGTTTCCATTTCCTATATGAGCTGTAGCGCCTACAATAGCAAAATCTTTGGTTTGCTTCGGTGCGGGTGTTTGTTGTGCAAAACCTAAAGTGATACACAGCAAAAACAGAAGCAGGTTGATGTTATATTTATTTTTCATGTTATTTCGTTTTTTTAGTGAACGTGAGCATCCATAGTGTCACAATGCATTAATTTATCTTCTTTCCTTTTTACCGGCTGTGTTTTTAAGCCTTTGTTTTTATCTTGAAGCATTAAATTAATAAGTTCACTCTTTTCTGTTTTTATAGCCTCTTGTAATTGTTTATCGCGGGCTAAATCAAAATAAGTAACCCCTTCAATAATCGTTTTTTCGGCTTTAGCGTAAATAGAAAGAGGGTGATCGGTCCATAAAACTACATCGGCATCTTTCCCCACTTTAAGGCTTCCTACTTTATCATCTAAATGTAACAGTTTGGCAGGATTTGAGGTTACAAATTTCCAAGCCTCTTCTTCACTAATTCCACCATACTTTACCGATTTAGCAGCCTCTTGATTTAAACGACGAGACATTTCTGCATCATCACTATTTATAGCTACAGTAACACCAGCATTGTGCATAATAGCGGCATTATACGGAATGGCGTCATTCACTTCATATTTGTAAGCCCACCAATCGCTAAATGTAGAACCACCAACACCGTGTGCTTTCATTTTATCAGCAACTTTATAACCTTCAAGAATATGGGTAAACGTATTAATTGTAAAGTCGAATTGCTCAGCGACTTTCATTAACATGTTAATTTCACTCTGTACATAAGAATGACAAGAGATAAAACGTTCCCCGTTTAAAATTTCGGCAAGCGTTTCCATTTCAATATCTTTTCGGTAAGGTTGACCACTTTTCTTTAAAGCATCGTAAGCTTTAGCTCTCGTAAAATAATCGACAAAAACTTGTTCTACACCCATTCGAGATTGTGGAAAGCGCGTATTTGTTCGGCTTCGAGATTGTTTTACATTTTCACCTAAAGCAAATTTGATGAATTTAGGAGCATCGTCATAAATAAGATCTTCGGCAGCTTCCCCCCATTTTAATTTAATAATTGCAGAGCGTCCCCCAATTGGGTTAGCCGAACCATGTAAAATTTGAATAGAAGTCACACCACCGGCTAAATTTCTATAAATGTCTATGGCTTCATCATCAATAACATCTTCAATAGTCACTTCAGCAGAAGAATTTTGGCCTCCTTCATTTATAGAAGCGGCTGCAATATGCGAATGCTCATCAATAATACCGGCGGTAAGGTGTTTGCCTGTAGCATCGATAACACGCGCCTTATTATGACTTAAATTTTTCCCGATTTTAGAAATTTTTCCGTCTTTAATTAAAACGTCTGTATGTTCTAAAATACCATCTTTTTCATTGGTCCAAACTGTAGCATTTTTAAATAATAGAGTTTCGGATTTTGGTTTTTTAGTAAAACCATAGGCCAAATTAGGATAGGTGATAGGGCTCATAAACGGTGCCTTTGCAGCACGTTCCTCGTCTTTTTCTGCTTCGGTATTAGCGGTTTCTTCTTTTGGAGTTTGTTCTGCAACAAAAGGTAGGGCAATACCATTCGCTAAGATGGCTTTACCATTTAAGGTTTTAGAGTTGGCGGTATTAGCCACCACTCTAATAAAGGTATTAGCTGTAGTGTCGGTCGTTTTAAAGGTAAGGTTAATCCAATCGGCTTTATAACTTATTTTAGCGCCTAGGCTTTTATCCTTAAGTTCCACTTTAGCTTTGGGCTTTTTAGTGCTTTCCGAAAGCGTTAGTTGATAGGTTTCTCCAGCGAGATTAAAGGTGTACTGCCCATCAATATTGGTAATATGTTTGTTATTAATAATGTGTGGAGTGCCTTGTACCCAGTTTTCGTATAGCACGGTCTTCTTATCAAAAATATCACCATTTGTAATTAGAAAGTTGGCGTAGCTTCCGGTTTTTAAGCTTCCTAATACGTCAGATTTTCCCATAAGGGCTGCAGGAATAGTGGTTAAAGCTTCTAGCGCTTTTTGTTTAGAAAGTCCGTTTTCAATAGCTTTTTGTAGGTTAGACGTAAAGGTTTTCTTTGATTTTAAACCGTGGGTCGTTAAGGCAAAGTTTATGCCGTTTTCGGCTAATAACCTTGGATTGTGTGGCTCTTGATTCCAAGAACGCATAGCGCTTAAAGATAAGGTGTTGGCGTAAAAAGGATCTTCAACATCATAGGCCAATTGAAAATCTATGGGTAAAATGATAGTCGCATTGGTTTGTTTTACCTCGTTAATACGTTCATATTCATCACCACCACCAAGAATGGTATATTGAACGTTAAAAGCATCGCCTACTTTATCGGCACGCATAAGATTCGCTCTACTGCCGGCGTCAAAAATTTGTAGTAAGTTTTTGTTTTTATTTAAAGCCTCTAAGGATAGATCTTTAGTTTCTATATGGCCATCAGCATACCATTTAGCGTCAAGGTACATCTGGCGCAGTAAGGCCATACTTCCCATGATGGAAGACGGGTATCGTTGTCTCGATTTTACACTTTTTGAAAAGGATAAGTGCTGGGAGATTTTTCCATCTACAATACGCATGGCATTATCGGCATTATTATTTAAGGCAATTAAAGCACCTGTCCCGCGGACTACACCATCGGGGATATGCGTATTAACGACGCCAAATCCTAATTGGTGCAGTTCTGAAGCCGATTTTTCATCGTATTTAAATTGACTCATAACATCTTGCTCTGGCATAATATGGTCATTCCAATAAAAGCCACTTCTACTCGGGCCATATTGTGGACCATCACCACCGCGTTTAGGCTTTTCAATACCAAATGTCGTGTACAGATCTATAAAAGAAGGATAGATTGTTTTGCCAGAAAGATCAACCTTAGTGGTGTTGTTGGGAAGTTTTACTGAGGTTCCAACTTTTACCACTTTTCCATCTTTTATTAAAAGCGTGGCCTGGTCTAAAACTTCAGTTGGTGAGACGTGAATTGTGGCATTTGTAAAAGCCGTGTAATTGGTGTTATGTGCAATAACGCCTGTATTACTCGGAAAGTAATCTTGTGCAAATAATGAAAAACTGCACATAAAAATGAGCAGCCGTAAATGTACTTTAATCATATACTGAATTGGTTTAGTTAGAATTTTAAATATAGGAATTAAACCGCTTTAGGGCTTTAAATTTGAATTTTTTAACGTTTTTAGCATGGTCTAGAACGTCATGAGAAGCCTGTGGTTTAAACTTTAGGCTCTTAGAGAATTCTGTAATAAAACGTGACAGATAAAAACTTATAAAGTTCTATTCTCGTAATAGTTAACCAATAAGGCTACAACGTAACTATAGCTTTTCATACCATCAGATTGGTTATTGGCCTTTAAAAAATTATCAAAAGTCGATTCAAAAATGGGTTCAATAGGGTTTTCGTAAGACCTCCAGAATGTTTGGGTTTCTTGATAGTTTTTAAGTATTCCTGGATGTAAAGTAGGGAGTAGGCTATTGTAACGATCCGGATTCCTTTTAAAAATTTCAGCTAAACAATACCTAAGCGCGAAGGTATAGCCGGAATATTTAAAATAGAGGTCGTCGTTATGTATGGCGGCTAAACTGCCAATAAAGTTGGCTTCATTCTCAGCGGCAAAACCTAATTGATGTGCGGCTTCATGGCATGAAGTAGTAGGGTATTTGTAAGTCGGAATTAAACCGTTTACTTGAGCTTCATTAGTAAGAGGATTTAAGTAGCCCGAAAACCCCATGTAGGTTAAAGGTAAACTGTAAATTGATTTTTTAATGCTAACGGGCTCATAGTTAAGTTGTGGATAGTCTTGAGCTAAATTTTGATACCCATCTTTAACCTTATTTAAAATTTTAGGTTTGGAATAAGGCATCTCAATTTTTAAAGTATCATTGTTAACTAATTGGGTATGAATACCATTTGATTTCTGGATTAAGCGTTCCGTAAACGCCAGTAATTGTTCCGTACTATATTCGGGGTTAAGTTCTAAAGATTTGTATAATGGTTGACGGTAATAGTTAAACCCCCAAAAACAATGAAAAGCAAAATACACCAGTGAGAGCGTGGCACCAATATCTAAAAGCCATGTTTTTGTGGCTGTAAAAGGTTTTTTACGGTTTTTAATGAGCCATCTTATAATGGCGATACTTGCCAGGGTGTAAAAGAGATCTCCAATAGAAAAAGGAGCCCAACCAAAAGCATAGCGCATGGCTTTGGCACAATACACATAGATACCGTTACTGTAAAATTGTTCTACAAATTCGGGAAAATGTTTCAACTGCGATAAAAAAAGCAACTGAAGTCCAAAAAATAGAACGAGAATGAGTTTTAGGTGTTTTTGCATCATTCAAAAATAGAAAAAACATTGTATTTTCTTCTTGTTTTTAGGTATAGAAACAAGTTGGAATTCGCCTTAGAAGAGCCAAACGTATTTTGTACCTTTGTGCATCTAAAAATAAGATTTATGAGTTCAGAAATAAGAGCCTTAGAGCCAAAAGCATTGTGGAATAAGTTTGCGGATTTAAATGCGGTACCGAGACCTTCAAAAAAGGAAGAGCGCGTTATTAAATTTATGAAGGACTTTGGAGAAGGTTTAGGTTTAGAAACGATTGAAGATGAGGTTGGTAATGTGATTATCCGTAAGCCAGCCACCAAAGGAATGGAAGATCGTAAAGCCATTGTAATGCAATCGCACTTAGATATGGTGCATCAAAAAAATAACGATACCGTTTTCAATTTTGATGAGCAAGGAATTGAAATGTTTGTAGAAGGGGACTGGGTTAAAGCTAAAGGGACAACCCTTGGTGCAGATAATGGTCTAGGTGTAGCAACAATTATGGCTATTTTAGAAAGTGATAGCATTGCGCATCCGGCATTAGAAGCTTTGTTTACTATTGATGAAGAAACTGGAATGACCGGTGCTCAAGGTTTAAAAGGAGGATTACTTCAAGGTGAAATTCTTTTAAATTTAGACACAGAAGAAGATGATGAGATTGGTGTAGGCTGTGCTGGTGGTGTTGATGTTACGGCTACACGTACTTATGAAGAAGAAGGAACTCCAGAATTTAAGATAGGGTATACCATTACCGTTAAAGGTTTACAAGGTGGACACTCTGGGATGCAAATTCATGAAGGATTAGGAAATGCAAATAAACTCATGAACCGTTTATTATTTGATGGTTTTGAAAATTACGGTTTGCGTATTTCTGAAATTGACGGTGGAAGCTTAAGAAACGCGATTCCTAGAGAAAGTAATGCTATTGTTGCAATTGATGCTATACATGAAGCGTTATTTGAAACTGAAATGGCGGCTAAAGCAGAGGCTTTAAAGTTTGAGTTTAAAACCATGGAGCCAGATTTAGAAGTGCTTGTTTCTAAAACCGAAACTCCTGAAAAAATAATGGATTTAGGTGTGCAAGAAGGCTTAACGAGAGCGTTGTATGCTGCGCATAACGGTGTTTATAGAATGAGTCCAGATATTGAAGGTTTAGTTGAAACTTCTAATAATATTGCTCGTGTTATTATAAAAGATGGTGCTGTTAAAATTGGTTGTTTAACGCGTAGTTCTGTAGACAGTACAAAAGAGGATTTAGCCAATATGTTACGTGCTACCTTTGAATTAACCGGATGTGAAGTTGAATTTTCTGGTGACTACCCAGGTTGGGCGCCTAATATGGATTCTGCCATTTTAAAGGTCATGGTACCTATCTATGAGCGTTTAAATAATGGTGAAAAACCTCATGTTGCTGCTTGCCACGCCGGATTAGAATGTGGGATTTTAGGTACCAATTACCCAGAGATGGATATGATTAGTTTTGGTCCTAATATTAAAGGGGCACACTCACCAGATGAACGTGCTCAAATTTCTTCAGCACAGAAGTATTGGAATTTTGTTTTAGAAATTTTACAACATATTCCTAAAGCTTAGGACGTCTAAAAGACGAAGCGATGATAAAATAAAAAAGCAGCTGTAATTAAACAGCTGCTTTTTTTATGAGTTGAAGTCTTAAGATTACTTCTTAATACTTACCAATTCAATATCAAAAATTAAGTTGGCACTTGCAGGAATTACAGGAGGATTTCCACGCTCTCCGTAACCTAAATAATAAGGAATAAAAACTCTGGCTTTATCACCGATTTTCATATTTAACATAGCTTCTCTAAAACCTGCAATTAAGGTAGCGGTTTCGTTATAAGGCATATCAAAAGGTTTGTAACGACCGGCTTTATCTTGTCTTTCGTCATATTTACCGTTTTTCTCAGCGACTTCTTTCCAAGTGGTCCAGAATAATTCACCGTTTTCTAAATAACCAGCACAATCAATATTAACACGCTGTGTTGAGTTTGGTTTTACGCCATTACCTTCATCTAAAAAGATCATAGCCATTCCTGTTGGCGATTCTATTTTTCTACCGTCTAATTCTTCATTCTTTTTTAAGAATTCAACTTTGGCTGCATCAGCTTTAGCTTTAGCAGCTATTTTAGCTTCTTCGGCTTTCTTTTCAGCTTCTAATTTTGCTGCTTCAGCACGTTCCTTAATTTTTGGTAATTCTTCTGTGAAAACTTTAGGAGCATCAAACTTTTTCGCCGCTGTTCCTATTCTAATGATGTTCAATTTTTCAATAACAACATCTTCTAAAGGTTTGTTAGTTCCACGTTGTACTTTTACATTAGAGATGGTATCTAAAACATTAAGTCCTTTTACCAATTCTCCGAAGACCGCATGACAATAAACTCTAGGGTTAGAACAGTCTTTTAAATTACCGTTAGCATCGTAGCCGTCTAACCAAGGTGTTGCTTTTTCAGTAATAAAAAATTGACTCCCGTTAGCATTAACGCCTGGATTAGCCATAGATAATATTCCTGGTTTGTTATGCTTAAGATCTTTTACTAATTCATCTTCAAATTTGTATCCTGGATCTCCAGAACCTGTTCCTGTTGGATCTCCACCTTGAATCATAAAATCATTCATTACACGGTGAAAAGTTAATCCGTCGTAATACGGTTTTCCTTGGAATTCTTCTTTTACTAAAGGATGATTTCCTTCTGCTAAGGCTACAAAATTAGCCACCGTTACTGGGGCTTGATCGTAAAACAATTTTGCCACCATGGTGTCTTTATTGGTTATAAACTCGGCATAAATACCATCTCCTAGGTCGGCATAACGCTCTTGGCAAGAAATATTGACCAATACTAATAATACAACAAATACAGTAAGTGCTTTTTTAATCATTTTTTTGGGTTATAGTGTTTAAAGTTACTTTGCAAATTAACGGAATATTAGTTCCTATTTTATAGTCATCTCCATAATATCCAAACGCTTTTTGCGATGGAAATATAAAGGTAGCTGTTTCTGAGGGTTTTAAAAGTTTTAAACCTTCTCGTAATCCGGTGAATAATTCTTCCTTGTCCATCGTATAGGTTTTAGAAGTGTTCGCGTAAATTTCTTCACCTTCTAAATTAGACACATCAAAATTAAAGGTAACCACATCACCAAAAGTAGGTTGAATGGTATCGCTTTCAATCTTATGATTGTAGTGGTACCAAAAACCGCTTTCAGAAGCGATATAGTCTTTATCGGGATTATTTTTTATAAGTTTTGAAATTTGCTTGTGCTCTAAGGCATTCAGTTTTTTACTGCGTTCTACAGAGGCCTTTAAAAAGGAGCCCGATTGAACGGATTCTGGTAAGCGGGGCTCAGGGCCTTTACAGCTTAAACATGCAAGCAGCACTACGGCTAAAAGAGGCAGGGTTTTCATGTTATACGTTTTTATTTTCACGTGTGAAGATGGGTTTATTGGGACAATTCATCTTTATACTGTGGTAATATACTAATAAAATTATTTACCGTAGTTTCCATATCCGTTTCGCTACGTCCGCCAGCGGCATTTGTATGTCCGCCACCGTTAAAATGGGTTCGTGAAAAGGTATTCACAGAAAAATCACCCTTACTACGTAAAGAGATCTTTATAATCTTATCTTGCTGACTTTCAATAAAGATAGCCGCAAAAATAATACCTTTAAGCGATAGGGCGTAGTTTACAAAACCTTCAGTATCACCTTTTTTATAATTAAAGGCATCGAGTTCCGCTTGGGTTAACGTTATATAGGCCGTTCTTAATTCTGGAATCACCTTTAAATTTTGTAAAGCTCTCCCTAAGAGTTGTAAGCGGCTATAGCTGTTGGTATCGAAGGTATTATTATGAATTTGAGAATTGTTGGCGCCTTTAGCAATAAGTTGTCCTATTACTTCATGCGTTCTATTGGTTGTTGCCGGAAAACGGAAAGATCCCGTATCGGTCATAATACCTAAATATAAACAGGTGGCAATATCTGCGGTGATACATGCCAAATCATCTAGCATTTCTATAAAATTGTAAACCATCTCACAGGTAGAAGACATGCTTACATCTGAATACATATAGGTAGCATAGTCGTCAGGTTGTTGGTGATGATCTATCATTATCATGGTAGCGGTCGCTTTTTCTAAAGCTTCAGCCATCAATGGTCCTGTACGGTGAAAGGCATTAAAGTCTAAAGTAAATATAAGCTCAGCTTCTTGTAACAGCGCGTTACAAACTTGCGGTTGTGTTTCGTGTTTTAAAACGGTATCATCTCCGGGTAACCATTTTATAAAATCAGGATAGTCATTAGGAGCAATAACTGTAACCTTATGGTGGTGTTGTTTTAAATAATGGTAAAGTGCTAGTGTAGACCCCATAGCATCGCCATCGGGATTTCTATGGGGTACAATTACAATAGCTTTAGGACTACTGAGTAGGTCTTTTAAATCTGAAATTTCTGTTTTTGTCATAGTAGGCGAAGATACGTTTTTTAGATATTTTGATTGAGGGTTTTATAACGAAATTAAGACATTGTTTTGAAATGAATTGAAAGGTCTAACCTATTCATTTTTTTTATAAAATGGTAATGTCTGTTTGAATTATTCTGAGAAAGGCCGCAAAATAGGGGAAAGGCCATTCATGGATTTAAGGCAAGGATTCTAGACCGAAAGGCTTTAGAGCCTATTTTAGTAACAATAATTTAATAAAAACAGGCCTTGATTTGTTAGAGAAATACATTACTTTTGCAGCAAATTTAAAAAAGATACATGGCAACTAACAGAACATTTACAATGCTAAAGCCTGATGCTGTTGAAAAAGGACACATTGGCGCAATATTAGAAAAAATTTCAGCTTCAGGATTTAGAATCGTAGCAATGAAATTAACGCAAATGACTAAGGCTGACGCTGAGGAATTTTACGCAATTCATAACGAAAGGCCATTTTTTGGTGAATTAGTAGAATATATGACTCGTGGCCCTATCGTTGCAGCTGTTTTAGAAAAAGAAAATGCTGTTGAAGACTTTAGAACTTTAATCGGAGCAACTAACCCTGCAGATGCAGCAGAAGGAACAATCCGTAAGTTATATGCCGCTTCTATCGGTGAAAACGCTGTTCATGGAAGTGATAGCGATGAGAATGCAGCTATTGAAAGCGCTTTCCATTTTGCAGGTAGAGATATGTTTTAAGCATTATACATCCCATAAAAAAAAAGACCGTCTTTAAGAGATGGTCTTTTTTTGTCCCAATTTTAAGGGGTGGCCTTGTTAAAATACGATATAAAAAAAACACCTGCTTTTTCAAACAGGTGCTTCACCAACAAAAAAACTCAAAAACATCATGAAGATTTCATGATCTGATTAATCTTAAACAAAAATTAATCTTCTCTGTCAGTTTTCTTTCAACATAACTTAGTCTGCTTCCCCACACTAAGGTTGAAAGGTTTTAAAAACGGTAACTTACTGTCCCTTTAAGAAATAACGGAGTTCCTGGTGTAAAATGGATTTCTTCAACAGATTGTGCTTCGTTTTGCAAACGAGATTCGGTGGCAAACTGCGTTTCATTCCACTCCACATCAAATAGGTTTTCTATGGCAATTCCGAAGGTGACATTATTAATGGTGTAATTCGCGTTAAAATCGGTCACCATATAGCCTTCAGCAACAATAGAATTGTCTTCATTAGCCGCTCTATCATCTAAATATCTAAAACGTAAACCTCCTGAAAAGCCTTTGTAATCATCCACAGCAAGACCTCCTACTAACGTGAAATCTGGCGCTAGAGGAATGTAATCTTCACCGTCTGCTTCTTCAATGCTTCTCGCATGGGTGTAGGTTGCATCCGTATCTAAGAATAACCAATCGTTAAGTTGATAACGTAAGCCTAAATCCACACCTAAACGACGCGTTTTTCCGCTAGGCTCTACAATTCCGGCATCGCCCACGTACACAAATTCTTGTTCTAAAAAGAGATACCATAATGCTGAGTTAACCACTAATTTTGGAAAGGGTTTCCAGATGGTTCCTAAATCTGCACCATGAGAGCGTGGTAAAATATCTTCTCCACCATTAGCCACTACAACTCTAGTGTCGTTGGAGTGAAATCCTAAGCCAGACTTAAGGTATAACTGTAAATTATCTTGTACGGTATAGTAGAAATTTAATTTAGGACTTAATAAGGTTTTTGTTTCCGATAGGGTTTCATAATTTGTTTGTAAAGCATCGTTATACATAAATTTGAAATAATCGAAACGTAAGGCTGGGGCAATTTTAAATTTTCCAAAATCAAAAGTCGCATCTACAAAAGCATTAATATTAGTTTGGTTAATGTCACCAAACTGAATACGCTCTAAGGTGGTACTTCTGTTTAATGTTCTTGAAAGTTCTACATCGTCAGAGATGTCATGTCTTAAGCCTAAGCCAGAGGTCAGGATTAATTCCGTGTCTCCAAGATTGGTGTTATGGGTTATAGCGGTATTGACACCAAAGATATTTCGATCTTCTTTTTGAAAGATTTGATCACCATTAACAGGGTCTTCTAAGAAAAAGGTGAAGTTTGAATAGAGTTCAAAAGCGTAATGCGAATAGAATGCATTAGTACTTATAGAGGTATGATCTGAAATGTACTTATCAAAGCTAGCATTAAGATTGGTACGTTGGGTTTCACCGCCTTCGGTATCGTCAATCGCTCCAAATCTAGAAATATTACCGTTATCGACTTCACGTTGTGGAATTTGCCCTGAAGCGTCCCAACGGCTTGTAAAATGCGAAGCAGTTAAGGTTAACTTATCATTTTCTGGAGAAAAGTGAACGTATTTTCCGAAGAGGTTAAGACGGTTAAAATTTTGAGGCGATTCAAAAGGTCCATCGGTACTAATGTATTCTAAGGCAACATAAGCGTTTTGGTTCTTTGTGTCTTCTAGTAAATCGAATAAACCTACGGTTCTTAAGCTATTAAACTGTCCGACAGAGAATGAAATTTTACTAGTTTTTAGGTAATCTTTAGTGCTGAAATTTACATAACCTGCGGTGTTAAAATCACCTTCTTTAGCATAATAAGCCCCTTTTCCGAAGTCAATTTTATTGACCGTTTCTGGGATTACAAAATGCAGGTCACTGTAACCTTGCCCATGGGCGTGAGACACCATATTTACAGGCATCCCATCTACTGAAATAGAGACATCGGTACCGTGATCTATATCGAAGCCTCGTAAAAATAACTGTTCAGCTTTTCCGCCACCGGCGTGCTGACCTATAAATAAGCCAGGAACTTTCCTTAAGACTTCTTGTGAAGAATTCACCGGAGTGATGTCTAAATCTAATCGGGAAATCGTACTCACGGTATTTAACTCTTCAGAAATGAGCATCTCATCTAACTGAAACGCTTTTTCTTCTAAAACGATTTTAAGTGTTGCTACTGCTTCTAGTGTTATAAATTTTGTTTTGTAACCGAGCAACCCAATTCTTAAGGAATCACCTGGTTTAGTATGTTTAATTATAAATACGCCATTTTCTGAAGAATGCGCATGGCTTTCTGAGCTTTGGTTATAAATATAAGCGGCTTCTAAAGGTTGGTTAAGTTCATTGACGATAAGACCTTTCTGATTTTGGGCCTGCGTGACAAATAGAAAACAACAGAGTGCAATAAGAATAAAATAATGTTTCATGCTTGATTTTGAGGTGGTTACTATAATTGATTGATTTTTTGTTTCATCAGCGGTCCTAATTCATAGAGACTTGCTAATAATTCAGTCTTCAAAGGTAAGATTTTATCTGTGTTTCCGGAAGCTTTGTAGATTTCTGCAATGTGATATAATACGGCAGGTTCAAAGGTTTTTCCAACAACAAATTCATCCATAATAGCTTCCGCTTTAGCGACCTGTCCTTGTTTATAATAACTCCAAGCTAGTAAGTCGTAAGATTGGGGAGTGGCTCTGTTTTCTATTTCGCGTTTGGCTAATTCTAAAGCCCGATCAGGATTCTCTAAATCTTCAGAAAACAAGAGCACATTATATTTATTATACATTTCGCCGTACAACTTATTGTCAATAGCAGCGAGGTAGTGGTTTAAGTGTTTGGTTTTTAGTGAATCGTTATGCTTATATTCGGCGATTTCAGCTTTAAATAGGTCGTAATCTGGAGCGTTATAGTATGTGGTAATATGGTTGAGAATTCTTAGGGCCTCATCAGGGTTATTATCATTAGCATAAGCGATCCAAGCAATGCCTTTTTTTGCATAGGCATTATTGGGGTCTAAGGCCAAAGCTTTTAAGTAATAGGTGTACGATTTGTTAATATTTCCGGCATGCCCGTAAAAGTCCGCGCTATTGGTATACGACCAGAGTTTAAGGTTTTTTAAATTTGAAGCTTCTGCAATAGCGGTTGCTTCTTCCATATGTTCTATGGCTGTGTCAAGGTTGCCCTTGTGATCTTCTAGTTTAGACAAACGGAGAAGGTAATCAAAGCTTGCCTCGTTTTTTATGTCGTTAAGGTAGGCTTCGGCGTAGATATAATTTCCTAATTCTAAATGCACATCAAAAAGCATTTTCTTAGTGCTATTTAATTTTTCGCCATTTTTTTCGGCTTGTTTTAATAAGACTAAGGCCTCCTTAAAACGATGTTGCGAAATATAATTACTGGCGATTTGTCTTAAAAGTCCGGCGTCCGAATCTTTAACTATAGCCTTAGCTTTGAGCAGGTCATTTTCAGCATCAATTAGATAGTTAATGTTTCCGGTGCTATTAAACACCTTGGTTTTGGCTTGGGCTCTACTGATAAAATAGGCATAAGGGCTACTGCTATTTTTAATTTTTAGGGTCCAAAAATCAATATCGTCTTGAAGGTCTTCAGCAGTTATAGCCGTGTTGAGGTAGGTGTTATAATCTGAGGATTTGGCGACCGTTTTTGAATCACAGCTCCATAAAGAAGCAATTATGAATAGGGGAAGGATATGTTTAAGTTGCATAATAGTTGTTTTTTGAGTTGCTGTTTTGATGTGGTTTTTAATTAGAAATAAGCTAAAATGAGAAAGTAAAATCTCATTTTAGCTTTTGTATTTAAAGATTTACCAAGGCGAAGCGAGGTAAGGGAAAGACGTTAAAAACGTTTTGTCGTTAGCGGCAACATTATCGCTTGTTAACCCTGGGTATTCTGGGTTGGTTAAACCATCTTCACCACCAAAAATTAAGATTAACTCCACGTCAATAACATCGTCGGTAAGGTTTCTACCAGTTAGGATATTAGTACCATCAAAAAAGGTGGTTGGAGCATCTAAGGATACCGTGAGAACATCAGTAGCTAAAACGCCTGTAAATTGTTCGGCTGTAAATCCTAAAGCATTGGCATCTTCTGGTGAGGCTGGATCGTAAGCAGGACTCAAGGCTTCTAATTTAGCTTGAAATGCAGCTTGAAATGCAGCTCCCATTTCAGAAGGAACGGTCGTGTTAAACGTATCTTTCATACCGTCGTTTACAAAGACCGTATTAATCGCTGGTCTACCCATTTGATCTTCTTGCATGTAAGTTCCAGAGAAATTAATTTCTGTTGGTGCAGTTGTATTGTCGTCATCGTCGCTACAGTTTACGGCTACTAAAGAGACTGCAATGGCAAGGCTTAATAATTTTATCGTATTGAATTTCATAATTGTATATTTTTAAATGTGTTTATAGT
The DNA here is from genome assembly GCF_003337305.1 of Winogradskyella arenosi. Classification (GTDB taxonomy): domain Bacteria; phylum Bacteroidota; class Bacteroidia; order Flavobacteriales; family Flavobacteriaceae; genus Winogradskyella; species Winogradskyella arenosi. Next base: position 330,845 of record NZ_QPJO01000002.1, read on the forward strand.
GCTTTATCGTCTAAGGATAAGATTCACTTTTTAAAGTGATTTCTTAGTGGAAAGCCAATGGGGTTTATTGTTTTCTTTTAGATTCTACCCAAGTTTTAATGGTACCTGAACCGCCAATCATTGATTTTGGAACTTCTACCACAACAGACAATACGTTGGTTCCGGCAAAAGTATCATCTCCAGGATTGTTAAAGCCTGAAGCATTTCCAGCGATGATTTCTGTGTAGGTGTTAAAATCGAAAAAGAAAGGATCATCTCTAGGGCCTGCGAAAAACTTCATACCCCCAAATTCTTCAACAATTGCTGACGCTCCGTAGCTGGTAATATCTACAACAGCAGCATTTGATGAGGTTGAAACAATAGTACTATTAAGTCCAGTTTGCGCTGGTGCTGTTGGTCCAAAGAAATACATTTTACCATCTCTTGGTGTGGCTTGGATCACTAAATCTTCAACATTGTCATCATCGGTATCAATATTAAATTCCAATAAAACGTTTTCATCAAACGTAGCACTGCTTGTCGCGTTAGGTGTTAGTAAACCTTGCACATTAGCTATTAATACTAAATTGGAAGTTTCTTCACCTCTAAAGGCATAAAAGTCGGTAATGTCACTTGTTCCACCTTGAACGGCAGGAGCATCTATATGATCTGCTGCGATGGCTACAAATGTGGCGATACTCAATACCGCTGTGGCGATTAAAATTTTTGTTTTTTTCATCATTTTTGAGATTTAGTTAATTATTTATTTTTGTCTCTGCACTACCTACGCAAAAATGTAAATGCCGGTTTTGTTAAAATTTTGTTAATGAAAAAAACATGGGCTATTTCGTTATAATGAATTAACTTTGAATTCTATAAACTGGATGTTATGAACCCATCAGCAAATGGCTGGATAAAGAAATTACTTAATGAGGTGTCTGAAACCATGTATTCTGAGACCGAGGATAAGGTGTTCTATGGGGACTTAAAACAAGCAGGATTTATTTACGGAAGCAATATTAAAATTGTATTAAATATTGTGAAACCCTTTGATCTCAGTGAGGAGGAGCGTTGTAAAATTAATCTGTTATTAACCTTTTATTTTGTTTTCAGTAAGGCGCGAACAGATGAAGGTTTTACCGAAAGTCTTATACGGTATTACAAAACTATTAGTGATCAGAAACGGTCGTTTTTTGAAGATTTATTTAGTGACAAATCGCCCGATAGTTTGCTTGAAAAAATCATTCATAAGCGCATTCATATTGATGATAATTTTATTTCAAAAAGTTTTAATTATTTCTTAATTAATGCCCTTTTGTTTGTTGATGTATTAGGTTATCAACGTTTTTTAAAAGAACCGAATGCGATTAGATCTTATGTGACGCGTTTAGAATTTGCTCTAGAAACGATTGTATTTTCGGTTATTGAAAATAAGTCTGAAAAATCGGAATATGATAATAACCTTATTCGTTTATTTGAAAGTTCTATAAGGCATAAAAATGCTGAAGTTTTAAATTACAAGGATGCTATTGCTAGTATTTATACGCCTTTAGAAAAGTTATATGTTGTAGACTTGGTCTGTATGGCTTCATGGACGGATAAAGTTATTGATGATGAAGAACAGGCCTTTTTAAAACAACTAAAAGCCGATTTAAATATAGATGCTAGCATTATTTTAAAATCTATTACAGATATCAATCTGTTTTATGATGAACATAAGCATGAAGTAGCCTTTTTAAGTTCTAAAAATTTAGCTCAAAGTTTTTATGATAACAGTACTAAGGTGGTGGCTAAATTAATACATCGCAATAGTAAACGCTTAATTAAGGAGTTGTCTGAGAGTAAAGAAGCCCTGTATTTACTGACACAGTCTACTCAACGAAACCTCACAGACGAAGAGCAAAAAAAAATACAAACCCAACTTATGGATATCTTTAAGTCTATACCGAGTTTGGCCATTTTTATGTTGCCCGGAGGGATGTTATTGCTGCCTTTATTTATAAAATTTATTCCTAAATTATTGCCTTCGGCCTTTGATGATAATCGCATTGAGGATAAGCCATAATCTATTCTAACCAATTTTTAAAATCCTTAACACGTTCTCGGGCTACAATGATCTCTTGGTCTTTATAGTGCTGCAATTTAATTTGTAGTCTAGAGTTGGTGTAGCTTATAATATCTTTTATCGCATTGATATTAATATAGAATTTACGACTGGTTCTAAAGAAAATATCGGGTTCTAAGTCGTTTTCTAATTGATCTAAAGTCGTATCTAAGAGGTAATTTCTGCCTGTATTGGTGTAGGCGTAGGTCCCTTTATTTTCGCTGTAGATACATTCTATATCTTCAATATTAATAAGTTTTAAATGTTGCCCGACTTTAACCGAGAACCGTTTTTTATAATCGCGTTCAATGGGGTTGACCAATAGGTTTTTAATATCGTTAAAGTCAAGGGTTACGGCTTGTTTTTTCGGTAATCTTACGCTGTATTTTTCAACCGCTTGGGCTAAATCATCATCATCTATAGGTTTTAGTAAATAGTCAATACTATTCAGTTTGAAGGCTTTTAGAGCATATTCATCATAAGCCGTGGTAAAAATTACTGCCGATTTAATTTCTACGGCTTCAAAGATTTCAAAAGATAAACCGTCACTGAGCTGTATGTCTAAAAATATCAAGTCGGGATGCGGGTTATTGTTAAACCAATCTATAGCTTCTTCAACAGAATGCAATAGCGTTTCTGCATGAATTTCTAAGCTGTTTAATTGACGCTGTAAACGTCTAGCTGATGGTTTTTCGTCTTCAATAATAATTACATTCATAAGATTTTGCTGTAGTTTTAAACAATGTGCTTCATTAAGGGGGGCATTATTCCCAAAAGGTGTGTTCTTCTTTTTCTTGCTCCAAATACTGTTCTCTTTTGCGATCTTCCCAATTTTTTTTAAAAATAGAACGTTTTTTAAAAACAGTTAAGCCGTGAACAATAATAAAAACGGTCCACGCCACCATAACGCTGAGGTTAAGGCTGATAATATTATTTTTATAAGGACCTGCTACAATGTACAAATTGTATAAAAGTAGTCCTATTACAATACAATATCCAATGAGGTGAATATAAAATATTTTAACTTTACGAAGCTGTGCTTTTGCTTTTTCAAGTTTATCTTGATCCTGAGTTGACATGCTGTTTTAATTTAAGGTGTTCACTGTTGATTGGCGAGATTATTCCCAATGTTGCTCTTCATTCTTCATATACTTTTCGATTTTACTTTTTTCCCAATTTTTTCCGAATAAGAAATCGGAACCAAAAACCCCCAAGAAATGAAAAAGAAGACCAATTCCCCAGAAAAACGCTGTGGCGTAGGTGCCAAAAGTGCTAAACCCTTCACTCGAGTTTATACCAATCAGTACAATTAAAAAGATGTTCACAACAACATAGCTTACGGCGTGCCAGTAAAAACCAACGATAGCATCTACTTTTTTCTTCGCCCTTAAATAGGCTTCCTCTTTTTTGAAGTCGGTATTCGTTTTCGGGTTGTCATACGGTTCTATAGAATATTTTTTCATAAGACTAGAATTTAAGGGTTTTGTAATTCATCTTTCATGAACTCTTCAATTTTTTTAGCTCTCCATTCGGCGCCAAAGAACACAAGGATTTCAAACGCAGATAGGGCATGGAGTACAAGAGCTACACCCCAAACCATCCAAGTAATGAGTGTTGAAAAATCTATTAAAGCTTCCCAAAAAGTTTCACCGTTGTTCAGGTTATTTATGATTTTTACGGCAGAAATAACGGTGTTTATCACAACAAAAACACAGAGGTGGGTGTAGAAATCTTTTAATTTTTCCACTTTAGATTTTGCTCTTTGATACGCGTTGTTAGAATAATGTGGTTTCATCGTTTTATTAATTATAACGTTTCGTGTCTTTTTCTTTTCGCATGTATTCTTCAATTTTTCGGGCTTCCCAATCCGATCCAAAGGCTTTATGATTGACAAAGACTTTATAGGCTTGTAAGCTTAGGGCTAAGCCCCAACCTAGCATGGGAAACCAAAACCATTGTATGGTAAAATAGGAGTAACGGTACCAAATAAAAATTAAAAAAGGAATGACCACACAGTAAGAAATTAGGCTGTAATAAAAGGCTTTAAGTTCTTCTACACGCTTTCTGGCTTTTACGTAATCGTTATTAAGTCGGGCTTCTGATTTTTCTATCGTTCTAATCATTGAAATTTGTTTTGTTAGCATAGGGAGCGCAACTAAAAAGTCGTTCTCTCTTTGGTTAATTTGTATTTTTCTGTTGGTAAGCAAAGCATACCGTTGTTTTATGTTTTCTAAGCCAACCCCGCTACTTTTTTTAATAATCTGCTTGGGTTGTAAGTTGTTCATCACTACTAAGTGGTTATTGTCTTCATATATAATTATATGTAATGGCTTGGTAGATGTGACCATATTATGTTTTACAGCATTTTCTAAAAGTAACTGTAAGGCAAGCGGTACCACCTTACTTTCTGGATTTGTGGCTTTATCTGGGATCTCAAAAATGATACTATCTTCAAAGCGCATTTTTAAGAGTGACATATAAGTTCTTGCAAAATTTAGCTCCTCATCTACGGTAACCAATTCTTTGTTTTTTTGCTCTAAGACATAGCGATAAACTTTAGATAAAGAGGTGGTGAATTTTTGGGCATTTACAGGATTTTCTTCAATTAAGCTCGTAAGTACATTTAAACTGTTAAACAAAAAATGAGGATCTAACTGATTTTTTAAAGCGTCAAATTTTGCACTAGCGGTTCCGGCAATAACCTTTTGCTCTTTAATTTTATTTTTCTGGTAGCGATTATAAAAATAAATAACATGAAATATGGTAACGATGGTTAAAGTAATCCATAAGCCAAATGAGTAACCTTGCCATGATTCTCTTTCAAAAAATGTTGTTATAGCCATGTTGTAAATCACCGTGGAAATAAATAACCGAAGGGTAAATAGCACGATTAAGGTTAGGACGGTAGATCCTATAATCCCGTAGATAATACGTTTTAATATGTCGTTATTTTCCCACTTTTGTTTTTCCATATAATCGAAAAACCCCATGTTAGTATAGCCTAAAGCAAAGGCATATAATTGGTAGAACCCAAAGTCGGTAAAAAAATCACTGACCTTTTTATAGTCAAACCCATTAGATAATAGATTGCCTATAAGATAAACGGCTGTACCTATTAGAAACGTGAGTATAATTTTTTTTAAAGACTTTATCATAGTGTATTAAGATTTACATTGTTTAGCAACCCTAAGTGCGCGTTCTTTACCCCAGTTAGGATGTATGGCACTCTTTGGGTTAAAGGTATCAAAAAGATTTAATGCGGTTTCAATGTCTTCACAATATGGAGCGGTATCTTTTCCAAAATATTTAGCGCTTCCCATAGCCCAATCGGCTTTGCAAAAGGCCGCTCTTGGGTTTGTAGGGTCTAGAGTATAAGCGTCATGGTATAGGCTGTTAATTTGAGCACTGTATTTCATGCCATAAGTCATACCGTCATAAACCACCCAATTGGTTAAAACCTGAGCTTGCATAATAAGGAGTTCTGGGTTGTTCTCGCTAATGGCCTGTGCTAGATCTAAGTGCTTTTGAGCTTTATCTAATTGCGCTTTTAATACCACAGCGTCTTTTTCAGTCCAGCTTTTAAGACTGTTTATTTGGGCAATGTAATAATGCGGTAGCCATTCTTGGGGTTCGGCTTGTGCAATTCGTTCAAATCTATTTTCGGCCTCATCTGTTTTTCCAATTTTCCAAAGTTCAAAGGCTTTAGTCATACTGGTTTCAAAATTAGATTGTGCATGAGTTACTGTGCTAATGGCGACGACTAAGAGAAGGATTAAATTTTTCATGCTGTATTGGGTTTTAAGGGTTATAAATTGTTTTCAAAATGATACGTCTGTTTATTATTATTATTATTATTTATAGATGTATTTTGATAATGCTTGAGAGGCTGTTCAGCTACAGTACTTACCGGTTTTAAGGTGTGGTCTGCAATACTAATGGCTATAAGAATTATAAGTTTTGAAAGTGTAATCATCATATATGCGATTTTGTATAAAGCAAATATCTAGAGATAGGTCGGAATTAAATAAAGCGATATACCGAAGTGTCAATTTTTAATGATGAATTGTAATCTTGTTATAAGCGAATAAAAAAAGGCGAGTTTTAGTCTGAAGAAAATCTCTAAACTGCCTTTAAATTTGATGTGCTTTTTGAAGTTCCATTGATGATGTTAACCTAATAAGGCTTCTGTTTATGGGCCGTATAAAGGATAAATAGGGAATGGTAGACTGCCCTAAATCGCTACGGATTATGTATGAAGCAAAACTCCTTGAATGCAAATAGAGAATAAAGTCTTACAAACCTCAAAAAGTCTCAAAGTTGTCCCTTTGTTGAAATGATTTATACTGAAAGTGAGTTCGCTTAGCATATAAAAGATGAATGTATCGCTAAGGGGCTCATGCTTATTCTTTAATCAGTCTTCGCAATTGTGTTCCAAAAATACCAGCAATTCCCGCTGCTAACCCGCCTATTATTCCTGTAACCACCATAAGCAGATATGGATTCCCCTCTAAAGGAAGTAAGACGGCAATGCGTTTTGCCATGATAAAGTTGTTGGAAGCGCTTAAATAATAACTCCAAAGAAACCATAATAAAAAGATGCCTAAGAAAGGGATAAAGAATACAGTTGCTTTTTTTAGCGGAACAAGGAAGGCAGCTCCGATAGCCGCAAGCATTACAGACCACCAAGGCAAAAATAAAGCGAATAAAAAAGCTAATACAATTGTAATACTAAAATGGAGTAGGTTATGACGCATTATTTTAGAGGTGTTAAAGTTTGAGTTCCAATAATGGCTTTTGTAGCCGTATCGTTGGGTAAAAAATGAAGTTGGTAATAGTCTCCTGCGGCCCATTTGTCAATAAAATTATCATAAAACTGGCTACCAGGATTACCCGATTGCCCACCAGGGTAAATGCCTAAGGCGGTAGGAGGCGAAGTCATTTCTACAATCATCCGCCAAGACGGTCCCCAGTTTTCAGCGGTCGCATTGACAATGTTTTTTCCGCCACCAATAGGAATATTAAATCTGGAAAATGCCGGAAGTGCTTGTAATAGATGTCCAGCAAAAGTGCCCTTGTAATTTACCCATTTAAGGCTGCCGTGTTTTGTCTTCCAGGTATTGAGGTTTTTAACGGCTTCACTAAAACTTAAACGGAACAAATCTTTAGCCGTTTCTTTTTCAGGCGTGTTTATAAGGTCCATAAAATCATCATCCCCATTGTTTTTTAAAAGCGCAATGGTTTGGTAAGTAAATGGTGTGGTTAGGGCCATATTTTCAACCTCAAATTCATCCCAAACCATGTCGTAGAGTACATCCCACCAAGCTTTCCAAATACTCGGGCCAAATTCATCCATAGCATTATTATAATCCCAATGTTTAGCCAATTGGTAAATTTCTTTTTCGTCTGAATTAAAACGAGTGGTGTCCATGAGAGACAGCATATAAGGCATCAGTTCTGATGCTTTTAAGTTATAATTATTGTTCTGTAGATCCTTAAAATCATCAACGCTAAATTGCGCTTTAGAGTTAAAGTAATTGTTAATCACCCGATTGCGGTAGGTTTCATAACCGTCATTAAAAACGTAGAACGGGTAGGCTTCATCTACTGGGGTTTGGTTGGCAGAACTTACAAATCCTCGCTTCGGATTTTTTACGTGGGCATTGAATTTTTGAGGGATAAAACTTTGCCAATCGTTTTCGGGTTGGCTTCCGTCCATTACAAATTTACCTTGACCTTCCCATTTGTTAGGAAATTGACCTTGAACCCATAGGGCAATATCACCTTCTGTAGAGGCAAAAACAAAATTCTGTGCTGGGGCCACCCAATGTTTTAGCGCCTTTTTGTAATCGTCATAATTTTTGGCTTTATTCATTTCGGTAAATGTTTTTTGTCCATTTCCAGGGATAAAACCTGTCCACTGCATGGCATAGCCCGATAAATTATTGTCCGATTTAAAATTTTTATCGTAAACCACAGGACCATGATGCGTATACAACACGGTATCGCGGTAGGCTTCTTGGCCTCTAATTTTAATGTGTTCTACACGTTTTTTTAGAGGCTTCCATTCTTTGTTGTATTTGTAATGCGTGCGGTTGGTATTAAATTCAATTTTATACCAATCAATAACATCGCGTGTGGCGTTGGTTTCTCCCCAAGAAATATGTTCGTTAAAACCAGAAATTATGCCTAAAGCTCCGGGAAGCGTAGCACCAAAAACATTATGATTTGGTGTGCTTAATTGCATAACAAACCAAATATTGGGTAAGTTTAAACCGAGATGGGGATCATTGGCTAAGATAGCATGTCCTGTAGCTGATTTTTCTTTAGATACCGCCCAGTTATTACTCCCGTAATTGGGGTCGGGCTTGGTAATGGTTTCAGCAACGGCTTCTAAAACAGGTTCGGTATTAGGATGTGGCGTCTGCAGGACGTTAATAAAACTCCAGTCGTGATCTTTAGGAATAATAGGTTCTGTATAGTTATAAAAATCAGGAAATAATAAATCAAAACGGGCCTTGCCAAACAAACGTAAGGCATTTGTGTTTTCCATATCATTATCACCACCCGCCAACATTTTAGTCATATACATTAATAGTAAGGCTGTTTTTTTAGGAGTCCAAGCTTCAGGCTGGTAATCCAATAACTTGTATTCTACTGGATAATCTTCAGGTTTTAAGTGCGCTATATAGCTGTTTACGCCATCGGCATAGGCCTGAACCTGAGCTAAAGTTGTTGGGTCTTCGCTCATTTTTTTTAGGGTTTGTTCCGCGCCATAAACCATACCGCGTCTTCGTTCTTGTCGGTCATAATTTAAAGCAGCTTCTCCTATAATTTCGGATAGACGCCCAGAAGCGGCAAAAGTTTGAAATTCCATCTGCCATAAGCGGTGCTTGGCGGTAAGATAACCTTGAGCACGGTATAAATCGTTTTCATTTTGAGCAAAAACATGAGGAATAAGTTGAGCATCATAGTGTACGGTGACCTTGTCTTTGAGATTTGGAATACTAAGGGTGCCTGTGGTGGTTTCATCCGTTTCATTTTGCCAAATACCGGTGTAAGGATTGAGAAATTTTCCGATTGGAGGTACAGATCCAAATTTAACGTTTAATCCATAGCCTACAGAAAGCATTAGTAGAAAGGAAGCAATTAGTTTAATAGCGTTCATAAATAATAATATAGAGAACTTAAAAATAAGGAATTTATAGGCAATTTGATAAGGCTCTAAGTGAAGACTCAAAATTTATAAAACTTTGAATGGGGTTTATGGACTTCAAAAATCAAGCTAAAAGTTCAAATTGATCCACGCTGAGCTCCCTTAAATACAAGATAAAACAAACCTGTGTATCAAAGGGAATGAAAATTTACTAACCGATAAATTTTAGAGTTATAAAGTCTGAATTAATTTAAAATTAAAGACTTACGCTAAGTGCTAAAAAGAATTTTAATAGAAGGAATGAGCCCTACAACTAGGGGTGATTGGTACGAAATGAGGACTTAGAGTTTTAGAATTGGATATATTGGTCCGAGTTTAGGCCATAATTTAGCGTAAAACCAATTTTTTAACCACGTCTTTGCGGAGGGATTCGTTAAGCATTTTTACAATTTTCTCCCTTCCGTAGCTAAGTTCTTCACGTAGCACGCTAGAACTAAGTTGTACGTAGAGCGTTCCATTTTTAAGTTCAATGGCTGTGGTGTAATTGTTAACACCATTTCCCATAAGTTTTGTCCAAGCTTCTCGGACATCCACCTTATCTAATCCCGATTGTAAATTATTGGTTTCAACAAATTCCTTTAAAATATCTTGTATGGATTGGTTGTCGTTATTGCGTTTTGCCATGGTATTTTGCTATTGCGTTAGGGTCAATTTTGTAATGCGTCAGCGTTGTCTTCTTTCAAATCTAAACGAATAGGAGTATAACGTTTATACAAATATACGTTTTCATCTTCATTTATAATTTTTAGTTGCTCCGAGCTGGCCTCTAAAATGGTTTCTTTCCATTGCGCATAAGGGGTGGTGTAGTAGATGTTTAATTCATCATTCTCAATACGTAACTCAATACGTTCTGCGTCTGCAGAAGTGTAATACGTGTCATTTAAACCGGGTTTAAGTTTTTTTCTAAAGCCTTTTAAACTGTCATTAACACTAATAAAATCTATGGTTTCATTATAAGGATAAGTCTTTTTGCTTCCGTCTGCTAAGGTGACCTCTTCAATTTCCCAATAACCTTGTAAATGCGCTATGTGAGCTTCGGGGTGTTTAGAACAACTGCATAGAATGAGGCATAGGAGCCAAAAATAGGTTTTCATAATTTAAACATTTTATACGATTGGTGGGTTTGTTTTATCACATTTTCGGTACGTTCAGCATGGGTGTCACTGATAAAAATTTGCCCAAAGTGATCATCATCAACGAGGTTAATAATCTGTGCGACTCTGTTTTCATCGAGTTTATCAAAGATATCATCTAAGAGTAAGATGGGCGATACACCACTTTGTTGTTTTATAAAATCGAATTGCGCTAATTTTAAAGCGATTAAAAAGGATTTTTGTTGCCCTTGACTTCCAAATTTCTTAATAGGAAAATCGTCAATTAAAAATACCATATCGTCTTTATGCGTCCCCACGCTAGTGTATTGAAGGGCTTTATCTTTATTAATGTTTTTATGTAGTAAATCGATTAATTCACTATCAAACAAATCACTTTTATATTTAAGGTCAATGGCTTCTTTACTTTGACTAATGGCTTCGTAGCGTGCTTTAAAGATAGGGATGAAGGTCTTTAAAAAAGCATCTCGTTTTTTAAATATTTCTGTACCATAGCTGTGAAGTTGTTCGTTATACACGGCCAAGGTATCTGCATTAAAGGTATTATTAAGGGCGAAATATTTTAATAAAGCATTTCGTTGACTTAAGACCTTATTATAATTAATAAGTTCTAATAAATAATATTTATCACTTTGAGAGATGACACTATCAATAAATTTTCGTCGGGTGTCACTTCCTTCTATAATAAGGTCACGATCGGCAGGCGATATAATAACTAAAGGAATAAAACCAATATGCTCGCTAAATTTGTCATAAGCTTTAGCGTTTCGTTTAATGACCTTTTTTTGGCCGCGTTTTAAAGAGACTATAATTTTTTCAGGACGGTCATTTTTAGTAAAATTTCCATCGACAACAAAAAACTCAGCATTGTGGTTGATATTTTGAACCGCAATAGGATTAAAGTAACTTTTTCCGAAGGCTAAATGATAAATAGCATCTAATGCGTTTGTTTTTCCGATGCCATTGGCACCAACGAAGCAATTTATTTTGGCGTCGAAATCGAAAACCTGACTTTCAAAATTTTTGTAATTAACTAAAGATAGTGAGTTTAGATTCATGAAAAGGTAACGTTAGGCCTGTATTTACTGCTGTAAAGGCACATTTGAGCGAGTTATTAATTATTCAAAAATAACAAATAAATAGGCTTTTAAATCCCAATAAAAATTTTATTTTTGCGCACGCACAAAATGACACATTATGGCAACGTATAAGAAAAGAGGCTACAAACCGAAAACGAAAAAAGAGAAAGAGCAGGAAGAGATTATCGATGATAGTAACTCTACAACTGCTGAAGTATTTAATACTTTAGATGAAGGCGCTTCTAGAACTGAAGAGTGGGCCGTAGCAAACCAAAAATATATTTTAGGTATTGTAGGGGCTATTGCTGTAGTCGTTTTAGGATACTTAGGGTATAACAAACTTGTGGCAGAACCACAAGAGCGTGAAGCTATGAATGAAATGTACACCGCTAAAAAGTATTTTGACGATGCTGTTTCTGGTGTGTCTTCAGATTCACTTTACAGAATGGCTTTAGAAGGTGGCGAAGGTAAATACGGAATGTTAGATATTGCAAGTGAGTATAGCGGAAGTCCTGCGGCGAACTTAGCAAACTACTACGCTGGTATGGCTTACTTAAACTTAAAAGATTACCAAAATGCGATTACGTATTTAAGTGATTTTTCTAGCGATGATAAAATGTTAAGTCCTATTGCTAAAGGTGGTATTGGAGACGCTTTTATGCAATTAGAGCAACCTTCAGATGCTTTAGGGTACTATGAAGATGCATTTAAAGCTAACGATAACAATTTTACGACACCTATGTACTTAATGAAAGCTGCTAAAGTGGCTATCACTTTAGGTGAAAATGACAAGGCTTTAACATATTTAAAGCGTATTAAAACGGATTATTCTACGTCTACTGAAGCGAAGAATGTAGATGTTTTAATAGGAAAAGTAGAAGCAAGCTTGTAAGATATGGCAACGGCAAATCATAATTTATCGGCATACGATAAAGCAACAATCCCAAACGCGAAAGATTTTCGGTTTGGGATTGTTGTTTCAGAATGGAACGATGAAATCACCGAAGGTTTATGGCAAGGCGCATTCGATGCCTTAATAGACTGTGGTGCGGTAAAAGAAAATATAGTACGTTGGAATGTGCCAGGAGCTTTTGAGCTAACTTACGGTGCAGCACGTATGAGTAAAAGTATCTACGCTGAATCTGGAATGCTAGATGCTATTATTGTTATTGGTTGTGTAATTCAAGGCGAAACCAAACATTTCGATTTTGTATGCGAAGGCGTTACACAAGGTATCAAAGATCTTAATGTACAAGGTGACATTCCTGTTATCTTTTGTGTGCTTACTGACAATAACAAACAGCAATCTTTAGATCGCTCTGGAGGTATTCACGGAAACAAAGGTACCGAAGCGGCCATTGCAGCGATAAAAATGGCAGTTCTCCGAAAAGATTCAGCCTTATAGAATTAGCGCTATTTATAAGCTTTAAAACTTTAAAATAATCCATATCCTATGACATATGATGTGGATTATTTGGTTTTACTCAACTGCCAACACAGGCGTGGCATCCTTTTTGTTGATAATTTTAAGGTATCCTTAAGGAATTTTTCCTTGTATTTTCAGTACTTTTGAGATTCATCAAGTTAAATTAAGAGGTAGTTGTTTAAGCAGAGAAAAAATAAACGTTTTACATACAAATCTCAACTTCAGGATTCCGATAAAAGCAAGTCGAAAGACGACTTCGAAACCTTATGGAATGAAGCTAATAGTAGTAACAAACATCGTGGAAGTGTTTTAACGTCGTTACCCGCCTTAATTATTATATTAGTTTTAATTCTTGTTTTAATTTATGTCCTTGACGGATATATTAAATAAAGATATTATGGGACCAATAAAATTCACTTTAATAAAAAGACTGCCTAGAAATAAAAGGTTCAACTATACACCGAGATATTACGAAGGTAAAGATGGTGTAGAAGGCACCCAATATGCTTCTAAGTTTGATGCCTATGCCGAAACGTACAATAAAAACGATTTTTCAGGGCAGTGGCATGATAATAGAATTAAGCTAAGGAATCGTAATAACACTACTGGGTTTAATAGAACAATCTTAATTTTAATTGCGGTTTTTGTCTTAATCTTTTTGTTTATCATCGACTTTGACTTATCCATATTCTTCACCAATCGCTAATGTCAGATATTATTCAGCTTTTACCAGACCATGTTGCTAATCAAATTGCAGCAGGTGAGGTGGTACAACGTCCAGCTTCTGTAGTTAAGGAATTACTAGAAAATGCTATTGATGCTAATGCTACCGAAATAAAACTCATTATTAAAGATGCGGGTAAAACGCTTGTTCAGGTCATTGATAATGGCAAAGGAATGAGTGTTACAGATGCTCGATTAAGTTTTGAGCGCCATGCGACGTCTAAAATTAAATCTGCTGAAGATTTATTTTTACTGAATACCAAAGGGTTCAGAGGCGAGGCTTTAGCAAGTATTGCAGCGATTGCTCATGTAGAATTGAAAACCAAACAAGAGGAAGACGATTTAGGGACCGCAATTGAGATTGAAGGCAGTGTAGTAAAAAGTCAAGAGGTTACCGTAACACCAACAGGAACTTCGGTGTCTGTAAAGCATTTGTTTTTTAATATCCCTGCTCGTCGTAATTTCTTGAAATCAGATTCTGTAGAATTACGTCATATTACAGACGAATTTCATCGTGTTGCTTTGGCACATCCTAATATTGCATTTTCATTTTACCATAATGGCAGTGACATTTTTAATGTACCACAAGAAAATTATAGGCAACGTGTGGTGCATATTTTTGGCACCAGAACCAATGAGAAATTGGTTCCTGTTGAAGAAGAAACCGAAGTATTAAAAATATCAGGCTTTGTTGGGAAACCCGAATTTTCTAAGAAGACCAAGTCGGAACAATTCTTTTTTGTCAACCAACGTTTTATTAAAAGTCCGTATTTAAATCATGCGATTAACTCGGCCTATGATGGTTTGTTAAAAGATAGTTATCATCCTATTTATTTTCTGAATCTTACGGTAGATCCGAAAAGTATTGATATTAATATTCACCCCACTAAGACCGAAATCAAATTTGATGATGAACATACGCTTTATGCCATCTTAAGATCGGCGGTAAAGCACAGTTTAGGGCAATTTAATATTGCGCCAATTTTAGATTTTGACGATCAGGCAAATCACTTTAATACCCCATACGATTATAAGGACAAACCTGTAGAAACACCGGCTATTGAAGTCGATCGAACTTTTAATCCTTTTGCACAAGAAAAGATACCGGTGTCACCTTTTTCTGGGAAATCGGTAGTGACGACAAAGCATTCGCAGACCGGATTTAAATCCTCAGGGTCAGGAAATTCTTGGGAGAGTTTATATGTTGGTTTAGAATCTAAGAGTAATAACTCGGATTCTGAATTTAGCCAAATGACTTTTGAAAGTGAAGCCAAAGATAGTTCCATTTTTGACGAGGCCGCTATAGAAACCCGAAAGTCTACCTTTCAGTTACAACAAAAATATGTGGTGAGTACTTTAAAATCGGGGATGCTTATTATAGATCAGAATAGAGCGCATCAACGTATTTTATATGAAAACTTTTTAAGGCATATTACCATAAAGGAAGCAACAAGTCAACAATTACTGTTTCCTTTAGAATTGCATTTCACACCTAATGAAATTGGTATTATTGAAGGCTTACAATCGGAATTAGAACATACAGGTTTTGTGTTTTCTGAAATGCAAGACAAAACCATAACCATCACAGGGGTGCCGGTTGGTGTTCCGGAGAGTGAAGTCTCTATGATTTTAGAGCAACTTATTAGTGATGTAGAGAATGATGTGCCAGACACCAATTTTAGTACTACGGATCTTTTGGCCAAGTCTATGGCGAAGAGTTTAGCGATAAAAAACGGACAGTCTTTAAATAGTGCAGAACAAGAACATATGGTAAATAGTCTATTTGCCTGTAAAGAACCTAATGTGTCTCCTGCTAATAGGCCTACCTTTATTACTATGGCAGTAGACGAGATTGAAAAAAAATTCATGTAATTTATGAGACAAGGAATCACAGATGCTGTGAAGCATTTATTAATTATAAACGTTGTCATGTTCATAGGAACATTGGCCATAGGAAATGGAGAAGCCTTCTATCAATGGTTTGCGCTTTATTTTCCACAAAACCCAAATTTCCAACCTTGGCAGCTTTTAACCCACATGTTTATGCATGGTGGTTTTATGCATATTGCGTTTAATATGTTTGCTTTGTGGATGTTTGGTACGGCTGTAGAACAAATATTTGGCGCTAAGAAATTTGTTATTTTCTATTTGCTTTCTGGTTTTGGGGCAGCGTTAATTCAACTTGCTTTTTTATATTTTCAGTATAATTCAGGTCTAACAACCTTAATAGAGTCTGGTGCTTCACAGACCGAAGTTTTAAGTATTTTAAGTGAAGGAAAATATAGTACAGCTTGGTTACCGCTTTTAGGCGATCAGTTTGATGGCTTTATAGGTGCTTTTAATGGTACTATGGTTGGAGCTTCTGGAGCTATAATGGGCGTTTTAGTGGCCTTTGGGATGTTGTTTCCGGAGTCTAAATTAATGCTCATTTTCTTACCTGTTCCTATAAAAGCAAAGTATTTTATTCCTGGAATTATAGCCTTAGATTTATTTTCTGCAATTTCTGGAAATTCTATATTTAGCCCTAGCAATACCGCATATATGGCTCACGTTGGTGGTGCCTTAACGGGTTTCTTACTGATGTATTTCTGGAAGAAAAATGAAAACGATAAATACCGCTGGAATTAATTATGAGCGTTATTCAAGATTTAAAATATAAGTATAATAATCTCGATGTTTTTGGTAAAATCATCGCCATTAATGTGGTGGTATTTATCATTGCATTATTATTTAAATCCTTATTAAGATTTCATCTTTTTGCTTATTTTGAATTGCCGTCAGGGATCATGGATTTTCTATTTCAACCTTGGTCTTTAATAACGTATGGGTTTTTACACAACGGCCTATTTCACCTTGCCTTTAATATGTTATTCCTCTATTATTTATCGCAGGTGACGAGCAATTTATTTCGTGTTAAAATGGTTCTTAATATTTATTTTTTAGGAATTATTTTCGGAGGATTGGCTTATTTGGCTTACACCAATTTAATGCCTGCCTCTTTGCTAGGCGGTCAAGGCGTATTAGTTGGCGCTTCTGCAGGTGTTAGTGCTTTGTTGCTATTTGTAGCGGCCTATATGCCTAATAGTGAGATCCGATTGTTTAATATGTTTAACGTAAAGTGGAAACATATTGCGATGGTTATTGTGGGTCTCGATTTGTTTAGAATTATTTTAGGACTCAACCAAGGCGGATATGTAGCACATTTAGGAGGATATGCCTTAGGCTATGTCTATGCTACAAAACTGGTAAAGGGTACGGATATTGGCGTAGGATTTGAACGTAGCATGGATTGGTTTATGACGCTTTTTAAACCGAAATCCAATTTAAAAACGGTTTATAAAAGTAAAGCTAAAAATAAAGCTAAACCTAAGACTAAAAAGGCCGCAAATCCGTTAGATAAGCAAAAGAAAATTGATGCTATCCTCGATAAAATTAGTAAGAGTGGTTATGAAAGTTTAACTGCAGACGAGAAAGCATTTTTGTTTAAAGTAGGAAAAGATTAAGTTAGGTGAAGGGTTTAAGTCTATGGAGTAAAATTGTATTTTTCATCAATTCATTGGTGGCATTTCTACTGCTTATATCTTACGTTTTACCCTATATTCCACCAAAAAGTTTTGCCTCATTATCCGTATTAAGTTTAGGCGTTCCTTTACTCATTATGTTTAATATTATCTTCTTTATTTACTGGTTACTCCGAGTGCGCAAGCAGATGTTATTGTCTTTAATTGTGCTTCTTTTAGGGTGGAATTATATTAATTCCATGTATAAATTTTCAGCTTCTGAAGCCATTGCAGACGACGCTAACTTCTCTGTGATGTCATTTAACGTACGTCTTTTTAATCGGTTTGGTTGGTTGCCTAGAAAAACGGTAAAGCAAGATATTCTACAATTTATTAAAGAGGAGAATCCCGATGTTTTATGTCTTCAAGAGTATAGAAGTGGGGATCCTATAGATTTAAAAGGGTATTATAATTTTAATGCCAGGCAAACTAAAGGGGTAAAGTCCGGACAAGCTATTTTTTCTAAATTTCCTATTGTTAACTCTGGTTCTTTAGAATTTCCGAACACTTATAATAACGCTATTTTTGTAGATGTTGTAAAACAGAAAGACACTATTAGAGTCTATACCTTTCATTTACAATCTTCTGGGATTCAGACTGACGTTGAAAAATTAAAGGAAGAAACTTCAGGACATTTGTTTAAACAGGTAAGGTCAACATTTAAGACGCAGCAAGAGCAAGTGGAATTATTCTTGGCCCACAAAGCCAAGTCTCATTATAAAACCATTGTGACTGGTGATTTTAATAATACACCGTATTCATATATTTATAGAGTTGTTAAGGGAGATCATTTTATTGATACTTTTGAAGAAGCCGGAAACGGTTTTGGAAAGACTTATAACTTCAAGTATTTTCCTATGCGGATCGATTTTATTTTGGCCGATAAAGATTTTACCGTGAATGGCTTTAAAACTTACGACCTAAAACTATCGGATCATTACCCAATTAAAACAACTTTAAAACTGCATTAACCAACAATCTACAGTATCTGCGAGGATATGAATGGTTAATCCAAGTCCGATAAGTCGTGTGGCCTTCGGAAACAATAATAGAATATATAAGGCTACAGCGTAGTAAGAGTGAAGCGGATGAAAATTAATGCTGCAACGTCCAGGATGAAAAATTGGGCTTGCTAGTAAATGATCGAGATCAATAAGCATTCCCAACAACATAATACCATAAGCTTTTAGCCAATGTGTTTTATAAAAACACAAAGCTACCACTAAAGGAAGTCCGAAGTGTATGCCGTAATGAATAAGCGGTTGAAGCATGCAGATTTAAATAAGAACGATATCTTGTCGTTTTAAATATAAGGCGGTATTAGGACCTTCGTTAAATAAAAGATCTAAAATACTGAGATTAGAAATAAACCCATGTTTTTCGGTAAAAACTTGGGTATACGGTTCTAAAACCTTCACCTTGGTATTACGTTTTACTAAAGCTCTATAATCTGTGGTGTTTTCGGGCGATTTGCTAAACGTTTCTGTAAGATTAGGTTTCAAATCTAACTCCATGGCGTCTACTAACAACTCGAAACATTTCAGATTAAAATCTAAAATATAGTCAAACTGAGTTTCAAAGAGCGGCATTAAATCGTCTATATAGAATTCAAAAAAAGGCGACATGCTATAGGCCGATAATAACGATTTTAAATGCAATTGTTGCCATTGTTCTTCATTGGCAATTTTTACATCTTTATAGTATTGTCTGTTTTTTTGACTGTAACTCACCGGAACTGTTAATGCTAACTTTCCATTGGCGCCATAAATTTCTACTCGATTTCGGTAGGATTGCTTTTGGTAGTTATCACTCACTTCAAAATTTAAAACATCAGCCTTTAGCATCGCACAAAAATGTACGATGTTAGGAAAACAAGTGGGGTATAATAAGGTGTTCAAAATCTAGCTTTGTTTAGACTTTTTCTTTTTTCTCCATTTGTTATAACCTGTTAATCCTAAGACTAAGATAAGAAATGGTATAAGGTAAGAGGTACGTTCTGGTCCGCCACTTACGGTAGTGAATATACGATCCCAACGGAATTTCCAGTTTTTTAAACCATCATTAATTCCATCAATACTCATCCAAATAAATACAGGCTTACCAAAAATGTGATCGTTAGGAACAAAGCCCCAATAACGACTGTCAATAGAGTTGTGTCTGTTATCTCCCATCATCCAATAGTAATCTTGCTTAAAGGTGTAAGAAGTTGTGGGTTGATCGTCAATGAGAATTTGATTACCGCGGGTAACCACCTTATGGCCTTCATATTCTGCAATAGCACGTTTATAAATTGAAATGTTTTCGGTAGTTAATTGTACGGTACCACCAGCTTTAGGAATCCACATTGGGCCAAAGAAATCAGAATTCCAGTTGTAATTAGGATCTCTTGGGAAGATGAGGTCTCTTTCGCCTTCAACTTGTTTTATAGGCGCTACAGCCGCCACTTCAGGATGTAATTTTAATTGAGCAATCGCTTCGTCGGTCGCCGCAGGAACGATATAAGCCAATTCGGCAGAACCATATCTTGGGAAATCTGTAATATCATATTTTTTAAAGATTTCGTAGATGCGTGCAGGTTGTAGTTGACGTTTAAACGTAACTTCATAAGAAAATTGAAGGTGGGCACGAGGTGGTAATTCATTTTGTTTCCCATTGATGTAAACATAACCATCTCTAATTTCTAAAGTATCACCAGCGACGCCAACACAACGTTTTACTAAGTTGGTCTTTTTATCTATGGGCTTGTAGTAATTACGGTCTGGATTAAAATTATTCATATCCAATAATGTATCGGCAGGTTGATTAAAAACCACAATATCATTACGTTCTACGTTTTCAAAACCTGGTAATCTTAAAAAAGGCAACTGAAGTTTATTGATCCAAGAGCTGTTTCTTTCTTCAAAATTATCATCAAATAAGTACGATTTTTTTCCGATTACAGGAATCGTATCATGAACCATAGGGGCACCAACTGTCGTCATAGGGACTCTCGGACCGTAATGTAATTTACTAACGATAAGGAAATCACCAACAAGAAGTGATTTTTCTAAGGACGACGATGGAATTACAAAAGGTTGAAAAAAATAGGTATGCACAATAGTAGCCGCTACAATAGCAAACAAAATAGAGGTAATCCATTCTCCTGTAGAGGTCTTCGGTTTAAGTTCACGATCTTCTATATAGTGAACATCGGCAACATAATTAAGATAATAAAGGTAGAAGCCTAAAGTAACAATACATAATAGCGCATCTAACTTACTGTCTTTTCCGTAAGTTCGAGCTGTTTCTACCCAAGCCGCAGGAATCATTACAAGGTTAACAATAGGTAAGAACATTAAAATAACCCACCACCAAGGGCGCGAAATTATTTTCATTAACACTACAGCGTTATAGACCGGGATAAAAGCTTCCCATGCTTGCCTACCGGCTTTAATATATAATTTCCAGGTTCCTAAACCGTGAATAACTTGTAGTATGAGTATAAAAATAAACCACTGTGTCCAGCTCATAATATTTTGTTTTGTCTAATGTAAAAAACTAAATGAATATATCGTTATAAGATATTAAAAATGCATTTTAGGGATTGAAAATTAGCGTATTGTGTTTCTAAAGGGCTGTAAATTAACCAATGTTTAACACATCTTTCATGGTAAATATACCGTGTTTATCCTTTATCCATTCGGCAGCAATAACGGCACCCATAGCAAAGCCTTGACGACTGTGAGCGGTATGGCAAATACTAATGGTGTCAATCTCTGATTTGTATGTAATTTCATGCGTTCCAGGAATGCCTTCAATACGTTTAGCTTCAATATGAATTTCATCTGCTTTAGGAGCATCTAAAGTCCAATTGGTATACGTTGTTTTTTCAATAATATCTTCTGCTAAAGTAATGGCTGTACCACTAGGTGCATCTAATTTTTGGGTGTGGTGGGTTTCTACCATTTCTGCTGTATATTCCGAAAAACCAGACATCAGGGTACTTAATCGTTTGTTAAGCTCAAAAAAGAGATTAACACCTAAACTGAAGTTTGAAGCATAAAGAAATGTCCCTTGATGTTCTTTACAGTATGCTGTAATGGTATCGTATTGGTCTAACCAACCTGTAGTTCCAGAAATAACAGGAACTCCCGCATCAATGGCTAACTTAATATTGGCAACAGCTGCAGATGGGATACTAAAATCAATGGCCACATCTGCTTCTTCAAGATTAGTGATAGAAGCGGTATCTTTTACTTTTAAAATAATATCGTGTTGGCGTGCAATAGCAATGGTTTCAATACTTTTTCCCATTCTACCATAACCGAGTAAAGCTATTTTCATGTTAAAATTTAAAATTAAGTGTAAGGCCTAAGTCCGACGAGTTTTCCAATTCATTGTACTGATAATGTGGACTAAGGCTTAAGTTTTCATCAACATTAAATTGAAGCAAGTGCGCATCAATATTAGCGTCGAGGATATTTAAAGCATATAAGCCTAAGGTAATTAAGGCAGACATTTCTTTGTTACGTCTAAATTGTTCTTGCGCTCTAATAAGACCATCTTCCGAGATTAACCCATAGAATTCATCATCCGTATACCCTGCTAAACGCCTTTTGTAGGCATCTCTATAGCGGTCAAACTGTTTATCGTTTCTAGTATAAAAATAAATCCCTGTACCTATAGCACCCCAAACAATCGGAATTTTCCAATACCTCTTGTTGTAAGCCTGTCCTAGACCTGGGAGAATAGCAGAATAAAATGCTGCTTTTGAAGGGCGTAGCGGATCGATTTCTTTTTTAATTAACGTATCACTAATAATAAAAGGACTTTTGTCTTTAGCAATACTAGTGCTGTCTTTTTCTTGTTGAGAAAAGGATAAGCATACTGAGAATAAGCAAAAAACAAGCGTATAAAAACATTTATTTGTCACGCTGAACTAATTTTTTAATGCGGTTGAAATCTTCTTCAGAATGAAATGGGATGGTAATTTTTCCACTTCCACTCTTAGTGACTTTAACATCGATTTTATGACCAAAATATTCAGAAAAATCTTTGACTCCTTTTTTAATGTGCTTCGGAATTTCAAAGGCTTTGGTTTCGGGTTTATCAGTAGTATCCGTATTAAGGTTTTTAATGAGTTGCTCTGTGGCTCTCACGGATAACTTATGGGTGATGATTTTTTCATACACTTCAAGTTGATCTACAGCACTTTCAATATTAACCATAGCTCTTCCGTGGCCCATACTTATAAAACCATCACGCATTCCGGTTTGAATAATAGGATCTAACTTTAACAAGCGTAGGTAATTGGCAATCGTAGAACGTTTTTTACCTACACGTTCGCTCATTTGCTCTTGTGTTAGTTGAATTTCGTCTATTAAACGTTGGTAAGACAATGCAATTTCAATAGGATCTAAGTCTTGACGTTGAATGTTCTCTACCAAGGCCATTTCTAAAGACTCTTGGTCGTTAGCAATACGGATATAAGCCGGTACGGTTTCTAAACCAATAAGTTTAGACGCTCTAAAACGACGTTCTCCAGAGACTAGTTGAAATTTATTAAAGGCAAGTTTTCTAACCGTTATAGGTTGTATCACACCCAACTCGCGAATAGATGAAGCAAGCTCCTTTAAAGAATCTTCATTAAAATTAGTTCTTGGTTGAAAAGGATTAACTTCAATACTTTCAATATCAAGTTCTACAATATTTCCCACAACTTTGTCTGCGTTGTTGTCTTCTGCAGAATTGATATCATTTTCAGGATCTTTCAGTAATGCTGAAAGCCCGCGACCTAATGCTTGTTTTTTAGTTGCCTTCGCCATGTATTATAATTCATTTTTATTGATAAGCTCTTTTGCTAAGCTTAAGTAATTCACTGCTCCTTTACTGGCAACATCATAATTAATAATGCTTTCACCATAACTTGGTGCTTCGCCTAAACGAACATTTCGTTGTATAATGGTTTCAAAAACCATGTCACTAAAGTGTTTTTGTACTTCTTCTACCACTTGATTAGATAGGCGTAAACGCGAATCGTACATGGTAAGCAATAAGCCTTCTATGTCTAACGTAACATTGTGTATCTTTTGTACACTTTTAATAGTATTTAACAGTTTTCCTAAGCCTTCGAGTGCGAAATATTCGCATTGAATAGGAATAATAACAGAATCTGCAGCGGTTAGCGCATTTAAAGTTAATAAGCCTAAAGAAGGGGCACAATCAATTAAAATATAATCGTAATCCGATTTCAGATCGTGAATGGCTTTTTTCAGCATATATTCACGTGCTTCTTTATCTACAAGTTCTATTTCAATAGCAACAAGGTCAATGTGAGCCGGTAAAACATCAACATTGGGCGCATTAGAAGGAACAATAGCCTCCTTTGCCGTTGCCGTATGTTCTAAGACTTGATACGAACCAATCTCTATAGCTTCCACGTCTAAACCTAAACCAGAACTGGCATTGGCCTGAGGATCCGCATCTATAAGAAGTACCTTTTTCTCTAGCGCTCCTAAAGAAGCTGCTAAATTCACTGAGGTCGTTGTTTTACCTACGCCTCCCTTTTGATTTGCTATTGCAATGATTTTACCCATTTTATCTTCGGATTCAATTTATATCTCGTTATGTGAACTTACGAAACTTATAAGAAAGTCTCCGCTAAGCAGCAAAAACGTTACGTCTTAGTCTTCTGTTATACCATAATAAGTTTACGGTAAAAATACGATTATTTACGACTTTAAGAAATTGAAGTTGTTAACACTTATTGAAAACAAAACAGCCTTCCCAAAGTTAGGGGAAGGCTGTACTTTTAAAGGATTAGTTTCTTATTTTTCAGGGTTATGGATTCCTGTAATATGACCTTGAGTTAAATATTTTTTGGCCACTTGGTGTAAATCGGCCACTGTTAAATTGTTGACAGCCTCTTCAAAATTTAAAATTTTCTGAGCATCTTTTTTGAGGTAATCGGCATCTTTTAATTGTCTTACCCAATAACGGTTGGTTTTTAAATCTTCTTTGTAATCTAGAATTTGGGCTTTTTTTACTTTTTCTAAGTCCTTTGGTGTTGGGCCATCTTTTATTAATTGGTCTACCTCATTTAAGGTTGCTGCAATAAGTTTATCTACATTTTCTGGCCCACACGGAAAACTAATATTAAACCTATACCAGTCGTAAGGCATATGGCTGATGCTTGCACTAGCGCCTGCACCATAAACCCCACCTTCTTCTTCACGTAATTTTTCAATTAATTTAATGGTTAACACTTCAGCTAAACTCTTTAAAGCATGGGCTTCCTTTTCATTGTAAGCTGTAGGGCCGTGATAGGTAATACGTACGGAACTTTTAGGGTCTTCCCCTTTTTCGATAACCTTTTTATGGCTTCCTGTAAGTGGTCTATAATCACTTATTTTATAGGTTTCATTTCGGTTTATAGCGGGTAAGCTAGCTAAATAGGTTTCGGCTAAATTTGCTAATTTCTCCTCATCAATATTGCCCACAAAATAGAAGTGGAAGTCACTAGCATCGGCAAAGCGTTCGTTATATTTTTCGTAAGCTAGACTATAATTGGCCTTATCCATAGCTTCGGCAGTAGGGAATCCTGTATATCTTGGATTTTTACCATAGATAAATTCTGAAAGTCGATCTTGAAAGTAAAACTGTGGACTCGATAAAAGGTTTCCTAAAAATGCTTTTTGCTTTTCTACATAACTTTTAAAAGCCTTTTCATCTTTATTAAGCGCCGTAAAGTAAAGGTGTGTGAGCTGAAATAGAGTTTCTATATCTTTAGGCGTAGTGTTCCCTGTAAAGCCTTCGCTGTACGTCCCAATAGAGGGTCTCACATTTGCAATTTTACCTGACATCATTTTACCTAATTCTACTTTGTTAAAGCCGTTTACACCAGCTTCTGTAAGACCACCGTTGGCATTAACAGTGGCTTTATAGTCTTCAGTACTATAAAGTGAGGTACCGCCATAGCTGAAGGCTTCAAATAAAATTTCATCATTTTTAAAATCTGTTTTTTTGTAGGTCACGGTGGCGCCATTGCTAAGTTTTAAGGTGGTAGTTCCTAAAATAGCATCAGTTTTAGAGTCTGTAATTTGGCCTTTTTTAGGCATTTCTGAGAGTAAAGATGTGGCGACCGTTTTGTCTTCATAAGGTTTCAGTTCCATCGTTTTTACCGTGTCTAATAATTCTAGAACTTCGGCTTCGGTTACCTTTTTAAGATCTTCTTTCTCTGGCCCTGTCATAATAACAACCCGGTTATCTTCTTTAATGTAACTATTAATCAGTGCATTTACTTCTTCTAAGGTAATGGTTGGAAGTTGCGAGTTCATAAAAGCATAACGCCAATCCATACTAGGAATAGGATTTTGTTCTAAATAATGATCGACATAGCGCCCAACAATACGATTAGATTCCATTTTATCTCTGTCCTTATAGGCACGTTCCATATTGGCAATTAAATCTTTTTTTGCACGCTTAAATTCTTCTTGAAAAAATCCATGCTGACGTACACGTTCATTTTCAATTAATAAGGTTTTTAAGGCTTCTAATTGTCCTGTTGGACTGGTCATTGCGGTAGACTGAAAAGCATTTTTTGTGCGGGCATAGGTGCCGCCATAATAGGTGAAACCGTAAACGAATGGTGGGTTGTCACCGTTTCTTAATTCATCTAAGCGGTTATTAATCATTTGAGAAAATAAATTCTCGACCATTGAAGTTCTGTAATCCTCATAAGTTTGATCTGGTATCGCATTAACTTTATCTTTAAACATTAACCTAACGTTAGAAAATGGCGCTTCTTTATCCGATTCAATAGCAATAAAAGTTTCTTTATGGTTAGGGAGATCAAATGAAGGTCTAGGCTTAGAATTTTTAGGATTTTTTATAGCACTAAAGTGGGATTTAATTTTTGCTTCTAAAGTAGCAATATCAATATCACCAACGGCAATAACAGCCATTAAATCGGGTCTGTACCAGTCTTTGTAAAAGCGTTTTAAGCTTTCATAATTAAAGGTTTCTAAGTTTTCTTTAGTGCCAATAGGAAGGCGTTCTGCGTACATTGAGCCGTGCATCATTTTAGGTAAATACTTTTGCATCATACGCTCATCGGCACCTTTTCCTAAACGGTATTCCTCTAAAACAACGCCGCGTTCATTATCAATTTCTTCATCGGTAAGTAAGGCATTATGTGCCCAGTCTTCAATAATTTGAAATCCTTTTTCTAATTTTTCAGGATCATCGCTAGGTATGGGTAAAATGTATACGGTTTCATCAAAACCCGTATAAGCATTAAGGTGGGCTCCAAACTTAACGCCAATACTTTGTAGGTAATCTACTAATTCATTTTTTTTAAAATTCTTTGTGCCGTTAAAATTCATATGCTCCATAAAATGGGCGAGCCCGAGTTGGTCTTCTGTTTCCAAAATAGAACCGGCATTAATAACCAATCGTAATTCTACTTTGTTTTCAGGTTTCGGGTTGTTTTGAATGTAATAGGTAAGGCCGTTGTCTAAAACCCCTGTTTTAACATTCGGATCTGTAGGAATAGGTTGAGTGGGATTGTATTCTAGTGGAGGTTCTACGGTCGTTTTTGAGGTTTGCGCTTTTAAAGTAAGAGTCATTAAAAAGCAGAACGATAAAATGGAATTAAGAACTAATTTTTTCATTGATTGATGGTTTAAATGAATACTTTATGAAGTTCTAAATTATGTATAATTTACTGTTAATTAAAAGATTAACGTAAATTTAACGGAAAGTTTTTTTAAAATTTAGGGCTTCGGAATTGACTTTGGGTGGGATAAAATGAGTGTGAACTAACCCTGTAATTTCTTTTGGTTTGTCGTTCTTTTTTACGGCGAAACTCTACGGTATTGTGCGGTTTTAAAGGGTAGGGCATTTCCGAAGAGAATGACCACATTAGGAAATTCTCTTCGGAAAATACTAGTAAAATTTAAAGCTTAATTTTATTAAACGTGAATTGGGATTAGGCCATAAGAATTTCTAGAATCTCAATAGCGGCATCACTAATTTTAGTCCCAGGACCATAAACAGCTACCGCACCCGCATCATAAAGATATTGGTAATCTTGTTTAGGGATAACTCCACCCACAATAACCATGATATCCTCACGACCGTAGGTTTTAAGTTCGGCGATGACCTGTGGTACAAGGGTTTTATGTCCGGCAGCTAAAGAAGAAATTCCTAAAATATGAACATCGTTTTCAATGGCTTGTTTCGCGGCTTCTTTAGGGGTTTGAAATAGTGGTCCAATATCCACATCAAAACCAACATCGGCATAACTTGTTGCAATTACTTTTGCTCCTCTATCGTGGCCATCTTGTCCCATTTTGGCAATCATTATACGAGGTCTACGGCCATCTCGAGCTGCAAACTCATCGGCTAAGTCTTTTGCTTTTTGGAAACTTTTATCGTCTTTAATTTCTTTACTATACACGCCTGAAAAGGATTTAATTTGTGCTTTATACCTACCGAATTCCGCTTCTAAAGCATCACTGATTTCTCCTAAAGTGGCTCTTTTTCTTGCGGCATCTATGGCTAAAGCTAATAAATTTTCCTGACCTGTTTTAGCGGCATGAGTTAATTTTTCTAAGGCCTTATTAACGGCTTCCGTTTCGCGTTCCGCTTTAATTGTATTTAAACGTTCTATTTGTTGCAATCTAACAGATTGGTTATCGACCTCTAAAGTAGAAATAGGATCTTCTTCAGAAAGACGGTACTTATTAACGCCAACAATAATATCTTGGGCAGAGTCAATTCGGGCTTGTTTTCTTGCCGCAGCTTCTTCAATACGTAGTTTTGGAATTCCCGCTTCAATAGCCTTGGTCATACCACCTAAAGCTTCCACTTCTTCAATTAATGCCCAGGCTTTTTCTGCAATATCAGCCGTTAGTTTTTCAACATAATAACTTCCTGCCCAAGGGTCTACCGTTTTTGTAATATGGGTTTCTTCTTGAAGGTAAATTTGCGTATTTCTTGCAATTCGAGCAGAGAAATCTGTAGGCAAGGCGATGGCCTCATCTAAGGCATTGGTATGTAAACTTTGCGTCCCTCCAAAGGCTGCTGCGGAGGCTTCAATACAGGTACGAGCCACATTATTAAAAGGGTCTTGCTCAGTTAAACTCCAGCCAGAGGTCTGGCAATGGGTTCTTAAGGCTAGCGATTTTTGATTTTTGGGTTGAAAGGGTTTTACCAACTTGGCCCAAAGCATTCTAGCGGCTCTCATTTTTGCTATTTCCATAAAATGATTCATGCCAATAGCCCAAAAGAAAGAGAGGCGAGGTGCAAAGGTGTCTATATCCATACCGGCGTCTAACCCTTTTCTAATATATTCTATACCATCGGCCAAAGTATAAGCCAATTCTATATCGCAGGTGGCACCGGCTTCTTGCATATGATAGCCCGAAATACTAATGCTATTAAATTTAGGCATGTTCTGACTGGTGTATTCAAAAATGTCAGAGATAATTTTCATAGATGGTGTTGGCGGATAGATATAGGTGTTTCGCACCATAAATTCCTTGAGGATATCATTTTGAATGGTTCCGGAGAGGGCTTTCATGTCAACTCCTTGTTCTTCTGCAGCCACGATATAAAAGGCCATGATAGGAAGAACGGCTCCGTTCATGGTCATGGAAACCGACATTTTATCGAGAGGAATTTGATCGAAAAGAATTTTCATATCCTCTACAGAATCTATAGCGACTCCGGCTTTACCAACATCACCAACCACACGCTCATGATCGGAGTCGTAACCCCGATGTGTTGCCAAATCAAAAGCCACAGACAATCCTTTTTGTCCGGCCGCAAGATTACGTCTGTAAAACGCATTACTCTCTTCTGCGGTTGAAAATCCAGCATATTGTCTTATGGTCCAAGGTCGTCTTACATACATAGTGGAATATGGTCCTCTTAAATTTGGCGCGATACCCGCTACAAAATTAAGATGGTCTAAATCCTTAAGATCCGCCTTGGTATACGTTGACTTAATGTAAATATCTTCAGCCGTTTTAAAATCTTGAGATGAATCTTGCGTCAAAGATGGAGCTTCGGTGTTAAGCGTAATATGTTGAAGGTTTTTTCTTGACATAAGAGGAGTTATTTTTTAATACAATGGTAACTAAAGCTGTTCTGGTCTTTAGTCTTATTCTTTATGGAGACGGTTTATTTCTAAGGCTTCAGCAAGTCGTTTCTGGATCACAGGTTCTATTAAAGTCTTGCGTTTTTCAACCTTAAGAAAGGGCTGTTTTTCAAGATTGTTTTTCATCTTGTCGTCCCAATTAGGATGCTTGTTCGTCCCCAATAATACAAGGGTTTCGGCATTAAAATCGGCCTGTTCCTTTGCAGCACTTTCTTTAATCTTTCTTTGGATGGTGCCTTCTTTTAATTGCTTTAAAAATCCGCCATTGGCTTCTAAAGTTTTAAATATTCCGAGGGCATTTTCAGCAAGTTGTGTCGTTAATCGTTCTATATAATAAGCACCATCAGCAGGGTTATTCACCTTATCTAAATAGCTTTCATTTTTTAAAATTAGCAGTTGGTTTCTCGCTATACGTTCGCCAAATTCATTGGAATGGTGAAAAAGCGCATCATAAGCCGTGTTATAAACCACATCAGCACCACCCAAAACTGCACTCATACACTCTGTAGTGGTACGTAACATGTTCACGTTATAATCATAAATCGTTTTGTTACGAAGGCTAGGGGTAGCCGTGATGGCGCAATTGGTATTAACGTCATAGGCTTTGGCTAAACTTTCCCAAAGTTGACGCAGTGCTCTAATTTTTGCCATTTCAAAGAAATAATTAGAGCCCACAGCCACATGGAATCTTACATCGAGCTTTTGTTTTTCTTCTACGTTAAGTACAGTATCCAAATGGTTTAGGTATTCATTGGCATGGGCAAGCCCGTAAGCCAACTGTTGTACCATAGTAGCACCGGCATTTTGGTAGGTTTCAAGATCAATATTAAGTTGCCCAAAGGTTTTAACCAGGCTTTCAAATTGTTGGTGATCTTTTTTTAAATTTTGATACCAATTTCCTGTCTTTGCTAAATGCCCAATAATGTCCGTTCGTACATTTACATTGGGAGATTTAGGGCATTGTTTTATAAGTGTTTCAGCGTCTAAAGATTCACAAGAAATAGTAACAGATAACGTATTTAAATCTATATCACGTAGAAGATCTGCAATGGAAATCTCTGAAGAAGTAATATGAAATAAGATATGGTTAGCTCCTCTTTTAAGAGCCTCTAAAGCTTTTGTATTAGCGGCTTCGGCAGCTTTAACCGTGATGACCTGTCCAATTTTCCAACGTGTGGCTTTACTCTTAGAAATAGGGGGTAAGGTTGAAAACTCATCGGCATGGTAAAAGGGTTTGACGTTGATATCTTCTTTGGTTTTCCAAATGAGGGTATCATTATAGTCAGCTCCTTTAAGATCCATTTGAATCTTTTGTTTCCAGGCTTTTGAAGAGACGGCCTCAAATGTATGAAATAAGGATTTACTCATCTTGTTTTTGTTTCGCTATACTGTCTTCGTACTCTATGATGAAAATATCCTCGTTCGGTTTTTTCATATAATAGGTTTCACGAGCGGTACGTTCTATACCTTCATCAGTACTTAATTCTTTAATGGCTTTGTTGTCTTTAGCCATTTCATTTCGGTAATGCTCTTTTTGGTATTCGAGCTCATCAATATCACTATTAAGCTCATGGTGAAACAACCATGAGTGGGCATCAAAAAATAACATCCAAACCGTGAATACAATAAGAACAATGACATAGATGTTCTTAAAAGGTTTAAGATATTTATTATTGAATTTTCGCATTATAATCGTTCGTTAATAATCGTTTTCACTATGTCTACGGCAACGGTGTTGTATTTATTGTTTGGTATAATGATATCAGCATATTCTTTCATCGGTTCTATAAACTGCTGATGCATTGGTTTTAATGTTGATTGGTAGCGTTGCAATACTTCATTAATATCTCTTCCGCGTTCTGTTATATCTCGTCTTAATCGTCTAATTAGGCGTTCATCAGAATCGGCATGCACATAGATTTTTATATCAAAAAGATCGCGGATTTCAGAATGAGATAAGATTAAGATCCCTTCAACAATCATCACCTTTCTAGGGCGGGTAACAATCACGTCTCCGGTACGGTTATGTTTTACAAAGGAATACACGGGTTGGTCAATGCTTTTTCCTTTTTTTAAGTCTTCGAGGTGTTCTTTTAATAAATCGAAATCTATAGATCTTGGGTGATCAAAATTGATCTTCACACGTTCTTCAAAACTTAAATGCGAGGTGTCTTTGTAGTAAGAATCTTGCGAAATAACGCCGACTTCTCCTTCAGGGAGTTCATTTAAAATGGTGTTAACTACCGTTGTTTTTCCACATCCTGTACCACCAGCAATTCCTATTATAAGCATATTTAATTCAAATTTGTTTTATGCTGCAAATTTAATTTTTTAAGTCGTATGCTCTTTATAATTCTGAAACTTTCTCTGGAGTAACGAAGTTATCAATCTGGTTTCCCCAACTATTATTGATATAATTAATGACATCTGCAACTTCTTTATCTGAGAGTCCTAAAGGAGACATGACGCTATTGTAGGTAACGCCATTGACTTTAATTTCTCCAGATAAACCATACTTAACAGCCTTAATACTTTCCGTTTGTTTATTTTTTAAAAAATCGGAATTGGCGAGTGGCGGAAACACCTTTGGCGCACCTTGTCCTTCTGCTAAATGACAGGTGATGCAGAGATCATTATAGACTATTTTACCACGGGCCATACTTTCTTTAAGTTGTGGGAGATCTTGTTCCGTAACGCTATTATTTTGCGCTAAAACTTTTGATGTTTTTGTGTTTGAGTTACATGAAGCTAGGGTTGTTAGTACCAAAGCTAAGCTGACTATATATTTCATTTTTTAATTAATTTTACAATACCTAAATTTTCAATGCCCACGTAAATATAACCATCTGGTCCTTGTTTTACAGTTCTTACGCGGCCAAGACCATCTAAAAGGCGTTCTTCTTTAATAACTTTATTATCTTTTAACGTACACATATCTAAATACTGAAATTTTAAAGAGCCTATTAATAAGTTCCCTTTCCAGTCGCCATACTGATCACTACTAATAAATGCCATCCCGCTTGGTGCAATAGAGGGATCCCAGTAATGCAGCGGTTGTTCCATACCTTCTTTTTCAGTGATATCCGTAAATTTAGTGCCAATATAGTTAACGCCATAACTAATAACAGGCCAACCATAATTTTTACCGGCTTCAATAATATTAATTTCATCGCCGCCTTTTGGGCCGTGTTCATGGGTCCAAATTTTACCGGTTTCAGGATGAATGGTCATGCCTTGTGGATTGCGATGTCCATAAGAGTAAATGGCTGTTTTTGCTCCTGAAGTATTACTAAACGGATTGTCTTTTGGGATGGTACCATCGGGATGAATACGATAGATTTTACCACCATCTCTACTGAGGTCTTGTGGGTTTTCATCTCTATTTCCACGATCTCCAATGCTAAAATAGAGTAGGCCTTGAGCATCAAAAGCGAGTCGTGATCCAAAATGTTGTCCTTTGGTACTGTTTGGGCTAGCTTTATAAAGGACTTCTAAATTGGTTAAGCTGTTTTGTTGGAGTTGTGCTCTAGCAATGGTGGTGTTTCCGCCATCACCCTCACCATTAGAAGAGGCATATGACAGATATATCCAATGGTTGGTTTTAAAATTAGGATCTAATATGACGTCTAATAGACCTCCTTGACCTCTTAAATAAATTTCAGGAACCCCTGAAACCTTATTTTTTTTGCCATTTTTAAAAATAATGAGGTCTCCAGATTTTTCTGTAATTAAAATTTCACCATCGGGTAAAAATGTAAATCCCCATGGAATTGAGAGGTCAGAAACAATAACTTGGTGTGTATGTTCTTCATTTTTAGGGGTGTTGTCTTGTGCACAAGCCAAGGTTGATGTAAGTATTAAACCGATAATAACGCTCTTTATTTTCATGAGATCCTGGTCTTAAAAAAAATTAGTTTTTAAAGTTAGGTAAATGTTGTTGGATTCTAAAGAAAATTTATATATTTGCAGTCCGAAATTGATAATACAAAATTCGGGGTGTAGCGTAGCCCGGTTATCGCGCCACGTTTGGGACGTGGAGGCCGCAGGTTCGAATCCTGCCACCCCGACTACTTTTAAGACTCTATAGATCTCATGATGTATAGAGTTTTTTTGTTTTTAAGCAGTAAATTTAATCTTAGACAGGTTTTATAAATACCACCAAACCACAGGTAACCACGGCTTGAAACCTTTTAAGCGCTGTATTAAAGGTAAAGGCAAAAAAAAGTGATCGTATTTGCTAATACCATCACTTTTAATATTAAAAGGGTGTTTTTTGTGCCCTGTTAAGACTTCAAATTAATTAATCTACAATTTTAATGTCTATAGAGGTTCTACGTTGCCAACCGGTTTCATCTGTAACGGAGTAAGCACAATGGTAATCTCCGGTATCTACATCGTTAGGGATAGTGATACTAATATTTAATTCATAAAAGGTTGGAGCATCTTCTAAAGTGTAATTTTCTAAAAACATCATAGGGTTAAAAGCATCTTTTATAGGGTCTAAGGTGCAGACTTCTCCCTGATCATCATGAGTGTGGTGATCAAAATTATGGTGAATTTCTAAACTATAAGCAGCTAAAGCTCTATTGTCTGTAACTTGAGCTTTAAACGTATAGGTTTCTCCTTTGGTAAGCTCTTGGCAAGCTTGTGGAAAACCATCGGTGTAATTTATGGTAATGGTTGGTTTTTCTTCATCTATAGTTATCCCATCGTCACTAGAGCAAGAGGTGGCAAGGAATAGAAATGCGACTAAAAGGTGTAAATAAGAGGTTTTAAATGTCATGTTTTAACGTTTAAAACCGCATAGTATTTGAGTATACTATGCGGTATTATTAATTTTTAAGATGCGATAACATCGATATGTGTTTCGTATGATTCTGTGTGTCCATCTTCATCTTCAACAGTAATAGTAATGTGGTATTCTCCTGCAGGAGCTGTCGCTGGAACTTGAATATGTTTGTGGAAATCAGCTTCAGTTAAATCATGAAAATCAGTAGAATAGTCAAACTCACCATCCCATTCTACTTCACCGTCTCCAACAATAAGGTCATGAGCATGGATATCTACGTTTAATTCATGAATTCCGTTTAAGGCTCCAATTTCTACATCCATATGAAATTCTTCACCTCTTACAACTGTGGCGTCAATATCTGCATTACTGAAAGTAATTAAGTTGATAACGTCTATATGACCTTCAATTTCAGTGCTGTTTCCAGCCTCATCGATGACAACTAATTCAATATGGTATTCTCCTTCAGCGGCATATTGAGGGACGTCAACATGAACGTGGAATGATGGGTTAATGACTTGGTAACTGGCCGCGTCATAAACTTGTTCAAATTCCCATTCATCTTCATTTTCACCGGCTTCTAAATCATGAGCATGAATAGAAAGGATAATACTGTTTACTACGCCTTCAGCATAAATATCGGCTTCAATATGGATGTCAGAGCCTGTGAAAGCGGCTTGATCTGTGGAGTGTGAACTGCCTTCTCCATATTCAAAATCGGTAATTTCTGGTGCATTTACACCAGGAGAACTGGCATCATCATCACTACTACATGAGTTGAGAAGGATTCCGAAAATGGCAATAAAGCTTAAAATTTTAAAATTTGATTTCATAAGATTTGATTTAATGGTTATTGTATTTGTTTTAATTAATTTTCTATGGGTAAAGTTTTGTTTAAAATTGTTGTGTTAGCGCAATGGAAATGTTTCTTCCGGCTTCAGGAACATCAATTAAGCGGTAAAAACTCGTATGGTTGTAGTATTCGGTATTCAGAACATTGTTGAGTTTGAATTTGAGGTCTAAAGGTGATTTTAAATTAAAAACTTGGATTTGCGTTAATAAGGTTAAGTTAAGCACCTCATAACCGTCCGTTTTTTCCTCTGGTGGAACAATATTGTTTTGTGCGGCCGTCATTCTATAATCTGCCGAGAGTTGCGGTTGTTTTAAAAATAAGAGGTCTTTGAATTGGTATTGTGCTGAAAATAATGTGGATAAAGGCGGCGAAAATGGAATGGTGAAGCCTTCTTTTGGGCCGCTATTTTGCCTACTGTAAACGTATTCTGAAGCGGCATTTAGTTGTAGGTTATTCCCAATTGTTGTCTGTGCTCTTAATTCTCCACCTGCTCTAAAAACTTTATTCTGAGTGTACTCATAAATCTGTAACGTCTCGTAATAATTAGATGTAGGATTTAAATAAATAAAATTTTCGAAAAAATTGACGAAAGGACTAATGCCTATACTGAACATTTCAGTAGTGTGATCTATATCTACATCAATTTGATACGATTCTTCAGGGTCTAAGTTAAGATTACCTTTTTCGTAACGATACATATGGTAATTAACACCATCTGAGGCGAGCTCATTGGCTAAGGGCATTCTAAAACTTTTTCCAACATTTATTTTAACCGTGGTATTGTTTAAGAGGTAGCTAAGGCCAATAGACGCACTGAGGGTACCAAAATTAAGAGTTTTGTCTTGGGCTCTTTGTAAATAAATTTCTGATGAAGTGCCATCGGTATTATTCACAGTTGTCGGATACCAATCAAAATAGGCTTTACTATCTACGCGTCCATAATCATAACGGATACCGGCTAGAAGGTGTAAGTCTGAATTGAGTTCATACTGATCAAAGGCAAAAGCGCCAATTGTAAATCGGGTGTATTCTGGAATTAAAAATCCCCAACCTCCAATTTTATTATCTTGAAACTCTAAATTTAATCCAGCAACTATATTGTGATTGGCCATAGGCTGAAACGCATCTTTTATATTTAAAGTCCCTGTGTCTTTATTAAAACGACGCTCCTTACTATCGGGAGGTGTAGGCATATAGCCGTGTGGAATCGGTTCGGAATGTTCTTCGCGCTGATTATTTTGAAAGCCTAAATCGATATTAAGGTTATGCTTTTCTAAATTGATAACCGTGTTGTTTAAGATCTTCAAATGATTGACTTTGTGGTAGGGAAGGTCTATGTCTCTATTAGAACTGTCGTAGTCTATAGTTGAAGTTCTCACCTCTAAGCCGTGCGCATTGGCAAAAAATCCATTTTTAGCATTAACGTTGCTTAATGTGGTTTCAGAAGTGATGCGATCGGTGGTATAACCAAAACTTAGACTGACATTGGCTTCTCTTCCTGCGGTATTTCTTAGGTTGTTATCGTGTAACTCAAAAATGTAATTTTCATATGAAATTTTATCCGTAGGAACCTTGTAATCCGCGTAATCTCTATAAGTCAGGCGTCCACGATAAAACCATTTATCGTTTCTCGCTTCGAGACCTACAGAAACTCCTAATAAATCGTTATTACTTTCTCCGAGTAAATTAACATTCCCTTGAAAAGAATCTTTAAGAGGTATTTTATTGGGTTGTATATCTACCACACCTGCAATAGCGTCTGAGCCATAAACCAAAGACGCTGGGCCTTTTACAATTTTAATGGTCTCAATACCATATTGATCTATTTCTAAACCGTGATCATTACCCCATTGTTGGGCTTCGTGTTTTACACCATTCTGAATCACCGAAACTCTATTAAAACCTAAGCCGCGTATTACAGGTTTAGATTGTCCAGATCCGATATTAATAGTACTTACTCCAGGAATTTTACTTAGGGTTTGCATCAAACTGTTCTCGCGGTTATTAGATAGAAAAGCTTCAGAGACTAATTGAGCCACGACCGGAGATTCTTTTAGTTCACGCTTTTTAGTTTTTCCATTAAGCTCTATTTTATCAAGCGCTGTGGCGGCTTCTTCTAAAAAAATCTTATAAGTTTCTTCAGTTGTACCGGATTTAATGCTAAGCGTTTTTGTTGCATAACTCACATGTGAAATAGTCAAAGTATAGGTGCCCTCTTTTACATTATTTAGGGTGAAATTTCCTGTTACTGAAGAGGTTGAAAATAGGCCGTTTGCCATGATGGCAGCGCCTTCAATAGGCTCTAGCGTATTGGCGTTTGCAACAATACCTTTTATCTGTAAGGCATTTTGGGTGAAACCCATGGCGCTTAAATTTAAACATAACCAAAAGCTCAGTGTTTTGTATAACATATTGAGATACTAAAGAAGTTTTAAAATGATTCGGGTGTAGGGAATGTGAGATCTATTGGTATTAAAACCAACGCTTCTTATACCTTACATGTAGGACATGCGTTTTTAGTTGAGGTAAAAGTTGCTTGTAAATAGACCACAGAGAATCTTAAGATCCCTGAAAAAAAGACCTTATTATTTTAGATGAAATAAGGTGGGGGTCTACTGAATAATAGGGGTATTGCAAGCGTATTAGAGCTTACAAAACCATAAGTTGTGATAAGATGTCTAGGGGTACTAAACTCAAGATTTTCAATAGGAAAATCTTGAACCTCTGGGGTGAGGATCGGGGTGGTATTTATTGTTGTGGCGTAATCACAAACAGCACAATGTAAATCTTGGTCTGTATCTTCGTTGTGCGTTAAGGCATGAAGCCCAAGCATTTTCAAGGAAAGAAAAAGAACAATAAAGAAATATGTGATGCTGTTTTTCATTAAAGAATTCAAATATTTTTTGTTTTTTAAATTCGTTTTTGCAAGTTTTAGTTAGTGGTTTTGCTTAACCGCAATGCGTAATAATTTCCAATTAGCATAATGTGCGAAAGCGAGTAAAGTTGCACCTATAACCGTATTACTAACTTCCCATAAATTTGTGAGGTGAAGTCTGCCTATAGCTATAAAAGCAAACCCTAATAATGCAATTTTTAAAGGTTTGGTTTTGTGGTGAATTGTTTTATAACTTGGCCAAAGCGAGGTTAATAAAAACACAATTCCTAAACTTATGAATACCCATTCAATAAATGAATTATTTAAAAAATATAAGCTACTCAATGAAGAAAACGAAAGTAAAATAGGGAATATAGCACAATGAATGGCGCAAATTATAGAGCTTGATAATGCTATAATATCTAAGGTGTTGGTTTTTGATTTATTCACTTCCTTTAACTTTAATGATTTTAAAAGCGACTATGTCGCATTACTGGGTTGGCAAATATATTATTTATTTATAATATTGCAATGATGTTGCAATAAGTTATTGCAAATAAATCGCATTAATGATGAAAAGAAGAAACACACCGACTAAAGAAGCTGTTTTAAGTGTAATCACTAAAGCCGGACAGGCTATGAGTCAGGATGCGATTGAAGGCGAAATTTCTATTGATATTAATAGAGCAACGATCTATCGTGTGCTAAATCGTTTTTGTGAGGATGGTGTATTGCACAAAGTTATTGCAGAAGATGGTAAACAATATTTTGCCTTATGCGATGGCTGTGATGAAACACATCAAAAGCATCAACATTTTCATTTTAAATGTACGGTTTGTGAAACATTAGAATGCCTTCCAAATGAAGTTAAATTTTCAATTCCAAACGGTTACCATGTAGAGGACGTAAATTGTGTTTTAACAGGAGTGTGTAAAAAGTGTTCTTAATCCTTAAGATTTAAAAATTTAACATCACTCAAAGTCTCCATAAAAGCAATTAAGTCTGTTTTTTTCTGTGTTGAAAGTGGTATTCTATTGTGATTATCTTTTAAAATAGGGTCTAAATTATCCGCTTCTAAAACGCAGTGTTTAAAGAATTAAATAACTCATTTAAAATTAGCAAATTGTCTATAGTAGTGCTTAAAATGTGGTATTTGTTATACTTTTTAAACTATGGACTCTAAGGAGTATATAGCTTTAAATGAGCTCTATAATTCTCTCGTATTTGGATTATTTTCAGAAATAGAAAATCAGATTTTTTTAAGCACGGTTTATCAACAGCTTCAGTTTAAAATATTGCAGTAAATTTACCAGACTCAAACTCCTAAATAAAGTATAATTGTCAATGAAAATTCTAATAGTAGAAGACGATCCCATTTTGAATAAAAACATTTCAGAAGCTATCTCTTCTGAAGGTTATCTAGTGGAAAGTATTTATGACGGTATTTTAGCAGAGCGAGTTTTATCAAAAGAAGATTTAAGCTGCGTAATTATGGATATCAATTTACCTGGGAAAACAGGTTATGAACTTTGTAAAGATTTTAGAGTCTATAATACCCAAACGCCTATTATTATGCTTACGGCGTTCAGTGAACTAGAAGATAAGGTTAAGGGGTATGATTGTGGAGCAGATGATTATCTTACCAAGCCCTTTTTTATGCGAGAATTAATCCTCAGAGTTAATTCGCTCATTAAAAGAAGTACTATCGAAATTAACAAAAAAGAAGAAGCATCAATACTTTCTATAGCTGGTATTACCATAGATACAACTAAGAAAAAAGTGTTTAGAGAAACGGAAGAAATTAATTTAACGCAGAGGGAATATCAAATTTTACTAAAATTAATGAAGCAAAAAGGAGAGTTTGTTTCAAAACAAGAGTTGGTAACAGATATCTGGGGAGGTTCTTTCGATTTTAATACGAATACCATTGAAGTTTATATTAGCTTTTTAAGAAATAAACTAGATAAACCTTATGGGAAAAACACCATAAAAACAAAAGTGGGTTACGGTTATTATATAGATTTTAATTAAAATATGCAGTTTTGAAAATTAGAAATAAAATACTGATTTATTTCTCTACAACTATAATTGTGCTTCTAGCTGTATCCTTAGGTGCTATATTTATTTTATTTTCAGAATATCGAGAAGAAGAATTTCAACAAAAACAAAATACTAAAATTATACAAACCTTGTCTAAGCTCGGGCAATACGAAGCTTACGGTAAGGAACTTGCGGGAATTATGGATGAATTAACAATTCATGATTTCTATGATGAAAAAATGCTGATTTTCGATACGCAAAAAGATTTAATTTTTAGTAGTATAGATGACCTTTCTATATCAAATTATACCACCATTTTAAATCATCTTTCGCCTGCAAACCAATGGTTAGAAACCAAAGTTAAAAATTATGATATCGTTGGAATATATATAGAATATGATAATGTTGGTTATTATGCTATTAGTAAAGCCTATGATGCCTCTGGGTATTCTAAAATTTACTTTTTAGGAAATGTGTTGATTGGTATTTTTGTGTTTATTTCGGGTATCGTTATCTTGATTTCCATATACCTTTCAAAAAAAATAGCAAAACCATTAACGGAATTATCTGAAAAACTTAATGAACTCGATTTAAGTAATGTTAATATTAAGGAATTACCTATAGATGAATCTTCTTTAGAATTAAAACACCTTACCGACCGTTTTAATCAGTTGTTTAAAAAGACAAATGAGGCTTTTTTATTT
Source organism: Winogradskyella arenosi (assembly GCF_003337305.1). GTDB lineage: Bacteria > Bacteroidota > Bacteroidia > Flavobacteriales > Flavobacteriaceae > Winogradskyella > Winogradskyella arenosi. Next base: position 371,444 of record NZ_QPJO01000002.1, read on the forward strand.
CAGAAACATACTATAAATCACATTTCTCACGAATTAAAAACACCAATAACTATACTAGTATCAGAATTAGAACGACTCTTAACGTATAAGGATATTGAAGAATTAAAGCCTGTTTTAAGCACTCAAATACAGTCAGCCAAATCGTTGGGAGATATCATTAATGTCCTATTAGAAATTTCAAAGTTTGAAGCAGGTCAGAACGTTGAGAGGGAACATTTTAGGGTCGATGATTTAATTTTTGATATAATTGCAGAGCTTAATATAATTTATCCTGATTTTAAGTTTGAAATTAATTACGGTTCTCATCTCGTAGATGAAAGTAATCTGTCTATTTTTGCTAACGAAATGCTCATAAAACAAGCCTTCTCAAATTTGCTTATTAACGCTATAAATTATGGTGACACAGACCAAGCTGCATTAATTTTTGATGTCACGGAGAAGAATCAATTATCTGTACAAATAAAGAATACTGGAACTGTAATTTCTGAGCTGGAAGAAAAATATTTATTCAATTATTTTTTCAGAGGCACTAATAGTAAGGGGAAAATGGGCTTTGGTTTAGGGCTTGTTTTAACCAAAAGAATATTTGCTTTAAATAACGCAGTAATTAGTTATACCAGTTCCAATAAGAACCTAAATACCTTCGAGGTTCGTTTCCCATTAAGTTAAAATTTATTTCTATTAAGGTTATTTTAAGGTCAATCACATCAATTTAGCTCTCATAATTAAAAGAGCAAATTATGAGATACAAAAAAAGCAAGATACCTTTGGTGTTGCTAGTGTTAAGCTTATCCTTTTCTTCACAAGGGCAAGATCAATTAATTTTAAGCAGAGAAGACTGTGAAACTAAATTTTTAAAAGAAAATTTACAGCTTTTAGCAGAGGAGTTAGAAATTTCTCAGGCAGAGGCAATGGTATTACAGTCCAAGTATTGGCCTAACCCAAACTTAACTATAGACCAAGTTAACCTATGGGCTACACAAGGACAATTAGATGCTTTTGATACCGAAGGACTTCCTGCATTTAATAGTGGTAGTTCTTTTGGAACAAAACAGCAAATCGGAGTTTCTTTAGAACAACTTATTCATACTGCCGGAAAACGTAAAAAGTTAATGGCGATACAAAATATCTCACTCGAGAAATCAAAAGAATATTTTCGAGATGTTTTACGTGGATTGAAAATTGAATTCAGAAATCAACTTACCCAATTACAATATCTTCAATTGAGTAAGAGAATGTATGAAGAAGAGTTGTTGTCTGTAAAACAACTTACTAATGCCTATTTACGTCAGGTTGAATTAGGTCATATTTCTAAAGGTGAATATGTGCGATTAAAAGCTTTAGAGTTAGAGATTACTCAAAAGACCAATGCCGTTAAAACCGAAATTAATCAGGTTCAAAAAGAATTAAACGTATTAATGCGGTTATCTGCCAACACAGATTTAGTGATTACGGATGCTGGTTTTATTAAAGATACTGACGGATTTAAATTACGTTCAATCCCAGATTTAATTGTAGAAGCAAAAGAAAATCGTCCAGATTATAAAATAGCGTCACTTCAGGAGACTTCGTCATTAATAGAATTAGAATACGAGAAAGCACAGCGTATTCCTGACGTTACCTTTAAAGTAGACTATGATCGAGGTGGAAATTTTATGTACAATTTTGTTGGCTTTGGTTTATCCTTCGATCTACCTGTATTCGATAGAAACAAAGGAAATATACTGCATGCAACATCAGAAATAGAACAATCTCAGTTACGTTCTCAAGAGTTAGAATTAACGCTTGAAAATGAAGTAGCAGCAGCGTATAAAGACTTAATAAATGCCATAGCTTTTTTTGAAAGTATAGATGCAGACTATGATGTTTCTTTAGAAATAATGCTTAAAAATTACACTCAAAATTTCAAAGAAAAGAATATCAGTATAGTAGAGTATTTAGATTTTATGGAAGCTTACCTCACTAACAAGATTATTATTCTAGAAGCGAGTAAAGACGTTAACGAAAAAGCAGAAAAGCTTAATTATTCCATTGGTAAAGATTTAATTAACAAATAAATAATCAAAAATATAACATGAATACATCACACAAAATAGTTTTATTACTGGTTTTTAGTGCTTTCTATAGTTGCGGAAATACCAATAACGACATTGCAGAAAACGCATCAGAAAGCGCTGTATACTGTATCGATGAAACTTTCAAAAAAAGCTTAGTAATAGAGCAACCTATAAAGAAAAAAATTACAGAAGACATCTCATTAACAGGTTCTGTAGAAACCAACCCCGATAAAGTAATTCATTTTGTAAGTTTAGTTGGTGGTATTATTTCTAAGACCTATTTTTCCTTAGGAGATACGGTGAAAAAGGGGCAAGTATTAGCAGAAATAAGAAGCACAGAGTTAAGTGCTTTAGATGCTGAATTTCAATCTTTAAATTCACAAATTAAGGTTGCTGAGGTAAAGTTACTTTCGGTAGAAAGGATGTTTAAAGATGAAATATCATCTCAAAAGGAATTGATAGAAGCCCAAACCGAGTTAGCTATTTTAAAATCTGAACGCCAAAAAGTAGCATCCAATTTAAATATTTTTAGTGCAAGTTCAGGAAAAGATGTTTTTCTAATAAAAGCACCCAAGACAGGGATTATAACCGATACATCTATAGCTACAGGTACACAAATTTCTGCAGAAGGTGCACCATTATTTACAATTTCTGATTTAAGTGAAATTTGGGTATTAGTCAATGTTTACGCCACAAATATAGAAAGTATACAAGCGGGAATAGAAGTAAATATTTCGTCATTATCCTACCCAGATGAAATATTTAAAGGAACCATTAAAACCATTTCTCAAGTTTTAGATAATGAAGCTAAAGTCTTAAAAGCACGTGTGGTGTTAAACAATGAAGACTTAAAACTAAAGCCAGGTATGCTGGTAGATGTTGTAGCAGAAAAGAAATTTGATAGCGACGGTATAAGTATTTCAACAGACGCTATGGTTTTTGATCAAAACCAAAACTTTGTAGTGGTTTACAAGACAGATTGTGATGTGGAAATTAGAAAAGTAGAGCTTCTTAATTCTAATAAAAAAGAGACTTTTTTGATTAGCGGTTTACAAGAAAACGAAAAGATTATTTCAAAAAACCAACTTCTGATTTATGAGCAACTTAAAAACTTTCAAAATTAATTGAGATGAAAAAATTTGTTCAAGGTATTGTAGGCTTTTCGCTTAAGAATAGCATTATTGTATTCTTCCTGACGGCGTTATTGCTTATCGCAGGAATTATAAGTTACATTCACACACCCATTGAAGCATTTCCAGATGTTACAAATACAAGGGCGCGTATTATTACACAATGGCCAGGTAGAAGTGCCGAAGAGGTAGAGAAATTTGTAACGCTTCCGTTAATGAAGCAGATGAATACTATCCCTAAAAAAGCGGAAGTACGTTCTATTTCTTTATTCGGCTTATCGGCAGTAACGGTTATTTTTGAAGATGATGTAGACGATTTTTATGCACAGCAATATGCATCAAATAGACTTCAGGGAGTTGATTTTCCTGATGGTGCCGAAGCGAGTATTGATCCGCCATATGGCGCCACTGGTGAAATATTTAGGTATGTAATAAAAAGTAAACGCCCCATAAAAGAAATTGCTTCTATTCAAGATTGGGTTATAGAGCGCGAGCTTGTTTCTGTTCCTGGTGTTGCCGATGTGGTAAGTTTTGGTGGTGAAGAAAAAATTTATGAAATTAAAATCAATCCAACCGAATTAGCACATTATGATTTATCCCCTTTAGAAGTCTATGAGGCTGTTTCTAAAAGCAATATTAATGTTGGTGGCGATGTCATACAAAAAGGAAGTCAGGCCTATGTAGTGCGTGGTGTTGGACTTTTAGAGAGTAAAGAAGACATTGAGAATATACTAATTGAAGTACGCGGAACCACACCTATTTTAATAAAACATGTTGCCGAAGTTATTGTATCGGCAAAACCAAGATTAGGTGTTGTTGGTTTTCAAGATGAAGAAGATTTAGTAGAGGGTATTGTAATTATGTTGCGTGGTGAAAACCCAGGTGATGTGATTGTTAAATTGAAAGAAAAAATTGCCGATTTAAATGAACGTATTTTACCAAAAGACGTTAAAATAGAATCTTTTATTGACCGAACAGAATTGGTAGATGCCACGGTAAACACGGTTAGTAAAAACATTCTCGAAGGGATTATTTTAGTATCTATTATCGTGTTTATTTTCTTATTTAATTGGAGAACTACTGTTATTGTAGCTGCTGTTATTCCGTTATCCTTTTTATTTGCTATTGTGATGCTTAGAATACAAGGATTACCGGCGAACTTAATCTCTATGGGAGCTATTGATTTTGGTTTATTACTCGAAGGAACCCTTGTTATCGTAGAAACCGTCTTTGTCGCCATGCACCATAAAGCCAAGGAAGTTGGGATGGAAAAGTTTAATAAGATGAGTAAACTTGGTATTATAAAAAAGAGTGCAGGCAGTGTTGCAACGTATATCGTTTTTGCACAAATTATTTTAGTTGTAGCGCTATTACCTATTTTTTCGTTCCAAAAAGTAGAAGGTAAAATGTTTACACCGTTGGCATTTACTTTGGGTTATGCTCTAGTAGGATCTTTAATTTTAAGTATCACTTTTGTTCCGGCTATGTGTAAAGTGTTATTGAAAAAAAATATTGTTGAACGCGAGAATAAAATATCACGCTTTTTTACTCAAAACTTATTTAAGTTATTTCAATGGAGTTACCGCAGACGAAAAGCCACTATTGTCACTTTTATAGTCTTAGTTATTGGCTGTAGCATTTCATTTATGTTTTATGGTTCAGAGTTTATTCCTAAATTAAATGAAGGAGCATTATATGTTAGAGCTACGTTGCCCAACAGTGTAAATTTAGATGAATCGACAAAATTAGCTAAAGAGATGAAAGCGAAACTTCGAAAATTTAAAGAAGTGAAGTTTGTGCTTAATCAAGTAGGAAGACCAAATGACGGTACAGATCCAACAGGTTTTTTTAATATAGAATTTCACATTCAATTGTTTCCAGATAGTGAGTGGGATAGAGATATTGATAAAGAAGAATTGATAGAAGAGATGCGAGCTGAATTAAATTCGTATCCGGGCGTGGTATTTGGTTTTAGTCAACCGATTCAAGATAATGTTGAAGAATATGTTGCAGGTGTAAAAAGTTCGTTAGTGGTTAAGATTTTTGGTGATGATTTGTTTGAGCTAGAAAAATATGCCGATCAAGTAGCTAATAGTATTAGAGATGTAGAAGGGATTGAAGATTTAAATGTGTATAGAAACATTGGTTTACCTGAATTGCGTATTAAGCTCGATGAGAAAAAAATGGGTAAATATGGTGTTGCTATGGCAGACGCACAAGCGGTTATAGAAATGGCTATAGGTGGTAGAGCAGCAACAAGTTTTTATGAAGAAGAACGCATGTTTGACGTTCGTATTCGGTTTCAAAAAGACTATAGAGATGACCAAAATAAAATTGGTGAAATTTTAATACCCACTATGACTGGGAAAAAAATTCCCTTACGAGAAATATCAGATATAGGCTTTTTAACAGGACCAACATTTATTTATAGAGAAAATAGTAGTCGTTATATCGCAGTTGGGTTTAGTATTGAAGGTCGAGATTTAGGGAGCACCATTGCAGAAGCGAAAGCAAATGTAGCTAGAGATGTACAGTTGCCTAAAGCCAATAAAATGACGTGGGCCGGAGAATTTGAAAGTAAAGAAAGAGCCGGAAAGCAATTAGCAACCATTGTGCCTGCTGTGCTTTTACTAATTCTATTCTTATTATATTTCAATTTTGGGAATAAAAAAGATACGTTAATAGCCGCTGCTACTATTCCTTTTGCTTTTGTAGGTGGTTTTTTATCTCTAGTGATTACGCAAACAGTTTTTGGAATTTCAGCAGGAATTGGCTTTATTATTCTGTTTGGTGTTAACACCATTAATAGTATCATATTAATTGCAGTGATGAAAGAAAATATGAAAAAAATGAATATCAGAGAAGCTATATCGCAAGGTGTTAAAAGTAGAATTAGACCTATTGTTATGATTGCTTTAATGGGGTCTATGGGACTATTACCTGCAGCTATGTCTTCGGGAATGGGATCTGAAATTCAGAAACCACTAGCTATTATGATTGTAGGAGGATTAATGTTTTGTATGCTACTATCTTTTACTGTGCTTCCTCAAATATTCTACTTAGCCTATAAAAATAAAGAAGGTGCTCATGAAATTAAAGATTGATAAATTTGTCCTATCCATTATTGGGACTATTTTAATCGCTTATTTTTTTCCACAATGGGGAGCTCAAAAAAGTAAAATTCCTATCGACACGATTACTGCGATAGGAATTTCGCTTATCTTTTTCTTCTATGGATTGAAATTAAATTCAACACAATTAATAGCAGGACTTAAAAATTGGAAATTACACTTTTTAGTACAAAGTGCTACTTTTGTAATGTTTCCATTATTGGTGCTTTTATGTCGTCCACTAATTCAGAATGAAGAACAAGAAACCATTTGGTTGGCTTTCTTTTTCTTAGCAGCATTACCATCTACAGTATCCTCTTCTGTTGTTATGGTATCTATGGCAAAAGGGAATATACCTGCCGCTATTTTTAATGCAAGTATTTCTGGAATTATAGGAATTGCAATAACACCACTTTGGATGGGTTTGTTTGTAAACGATGCCCAGACCGATTTTGATTTTACAGATATCTATCTAAAACTGATTATTCAAATTATTTTACCTGTAGTTTTAGGACTTTTATTACAGCATTTTTTAGGGAAGTTTGCCCACAAACATAATCGTAGGTTAACCCTATTTGATAAGTCAATTATCTTATTAATCATTTATAAAAGCTTTTCGGAATCTTTTAATGGTGGTATTTTTAATGCCGTTTCTCTTTTAGGTATAGGTGTTGTTTTTATAGGCGTAATTGTATTGTTTGGCATAGCTTTTTATATAACAGGTTTTCTTTCTAGAAAGTTAAAATTAAACACCGAAGATCAGATAACTGTGCAATTTTGTGGTACTAAAAAATCCTTAGTTCACGGTACCGTTTTTTCTAAGATATTATTTGGTAACATGGCGTCGGTGGGTGTTATTCTTTTGCCTTTAATGCTGTTTCATGCCATACAAATTTTACTAATTAGTATCGTAGCTTCTAAATTAGAAAAGCGAGGAGAGGTTTCACTATAAAAACTTTAAATAGCTGATATTAGACTCTTTCTTTTGTGATTTAAGTATCGTTATATTTGCTGTAGAATTTAATCATTTAGTCCTAAAAACTCAACATCACTCAAAGTCTTCATAAAAGCAATTAAATCTGTTTTTTCTTGAGCTGTGAGTGGGATTCTATTGTTATTATCTTTTAAAATAGGGTCAAGGTTATCTGCCTCTAATACGCCGCTATCTAAATAATCTAATAAGGCTTCTAATGTTGTAAATTGTCCAAAGCTTCCGTAAGGTGTGGTATGTTCAATGTTTCTTAAGCTTGGAACTCTAAAACGCATATAATCTTCAGCAAGCCCTGTGATTCTTGCTCGTCCGGTTTCTTCTGTGTTTGGGTTTATAGGAAAACCGATGTTTCTATAAGATTGATCGGTAAATAATTCTGTACTGTGGCAACTGCTGCATTTATCTTGAAAAATAGCGTATCCTTGGGCTTCACTAGCTGTAAAGGTAGCCCCTTCATTTCGTTTTACCTTATCGTACTTGCTATTGGCAGAAATTAGGGTGTATTCAAATTGAGCGATACTGTTATAAATTCCATCAGCTGTAATTCCTTCGCCTTCAAAAGCAAGGTTAAATAACTCTATATAGGCTTCATCTTCTTCAAGTTTTTCCATTACCTCTAAAATTGAAGAATCCATTTCTTCATGCGTAATAATTGGCACTAAAGGTTGGTCTTCAAGTTGCAATTTATTGCCATCCCAATTATACACTTGCATAAAAGCCATATTTTGAACTGGTGGCGCATTCCGTAATCCTATGCGCCCTTCAATTCCAATGGCCTTTGGATTATGATCTGCAAAAGCACTTTCCTGAATGTGACAACTTGAACATGAAATGCTGTTATCGGCACTTAGCCGTGTGTCAAAAAATAGTTTCTCTCCGAGTGCAACCCCATATTCCGTTGGGGTATTATTGTATACTGCGTCATTGAGCTCGGGAAAATCAGTTGGAATTTCTAAGGTGATTTCAGGATTGTTATAAGCCATTAACGTCGTATTGTCATCTTGCGTACATGCCGTTAATACAAGGACCAGAACTAGCGTTTTTATAAATAATTTCATTGTGATATTAGGAATAAAAAGTATTGGCCTTAGTAAGGTTCTAAAGCCAATACTTCAATTAAGATTTAATTTTCTACAGCTAGGATAGAAAACATTCCTGAGGTATCGTCGCTGCCGTTACCACCAATATTGTCTACAAATTTCATCATTTCCGTTGCTGTATGCGCACTTGGGGTGGCATTATTAGAAATATCATCTGTAGTTACTAGTGTAATGGTATGACTGTTTCCGCTTAATAAATAATCGAAATCGGCTTTAATAGCAATACGAGGTGCATTGCTGCCCACTACAGCTGTTGTGGATAAGCTAAGACTAACGTCTCTATAAGCATCAACCCCTTGAATATAATTACCATCTTCATCTTCTGCTAATGTGCTTCCTGAATGGAATGATAATTCTTTATTATCGGTATCGTAAAAACCTTCAATTTTAGTAAATCGGTAACCCGTTCCCCATTCCCAATGCATAGCGGTTTCGTTACTTCCGGCGTTTTCATAAAATGCAGGAAAGCTAACTTGATCTAAGGTGTTTAAATCAGATCTAACGCCCAATCCAAATTTTATTTCGGTATAGTCCCCTGTTGGAATATCACTTAAAACATAACTTAAGGTTTCTGTATTGGCTTGATTTATCACTGTAGCGCCGTTGTCTAAGTCATTAACATTGTAAGGAATTTCGGTTCCATCAGCTTTAATTAAGCGAATGTTGCTAATAACATATTTTAATTCTTCAAAATGATGAACTTGTCCAGCGTCTGAAGTATTAACCGTTGCTTCCGTAGCATTAGCAGCACCAAGTGTAATCGGTGTATCTCCGAAGGTATTGGTAAATTCTAGAGTTACGTTATTGGCCACAGGATTACTGTCGTCACTACTGCATGACATAAAACCAAGGACGATTGCTGTTAATAAAATATAATTTTTAAGATGTTTCATTTTTTTAATATTGTAATGTTTGATAGGTATATTTAATTTTATTTGTGTGTATTTTTAAAAATCAAACCTATATGGGAGGTGGTACTACGATTTCTAAATATGGGGCTTTGTGTTTTAGATTTTCATAGGTAACAACGATTCTTTTTTTACTGATTGTTTTGAGCGCAATAGCGTACTCATCATTTGGTGTAAACACCCAATCAAAATATTTAGTAGTAATCGTTTTTTTAGAATCTGAATGTTCTGTTTCTTTTAATTCCTTATGCAGAAAACACTGGCCATTACATTGCAGTTCAGGTTTGTCTTGGTTAACACAAAATTGTTTCGCGATGACTTTTTGGTTCAGTTTAAAGTGCACTATAACGACTGCGCGTTGCGAAATGACAAGCAGTATTAAAAACGTTATAAGAAGACTAAAAACTTTTTTCATTGGTTTAGAAGTTGAATTTTAAAGCCGTGAAAATATTTCGTCCCATTCGGGGAATGTTTCCCCAGTCAGCATAAGTGCTATAATATTCATTCAAAACATTTTCGGCACCCACCTGAATTACTGTTTTGTAATTTTTAATTCTGAAACTGTAATCGGCAGATACATTCCAGATGGTATAGGATGGTGTTTGGTCTTCACCATATTCTGGACTGTAATTAATTTGTTCTAAATCGCCATTTAAAGAGCTTTGTAAGCTGAGTTTATTGTATTGAAAATGTAAGCCTGTTTGGTAGCTTAAAGGTCTAATAAAAGGTAAGTTATTGTCGTTATTATCCTTACCTCTAGCATAGGTTAAAGTACCATTCCAATGAAGGTTGTCTAAAATGGAATAGCTTCCATTTAAAGAAAAATTGAATAGGGTAGCGTAATCTAAAGAGGTGTAACCTTTAACACCTATAGATTGATAATTCATGGGGCTGCCTAAACTTAAAATACGACCAATAATATAATTATCAATATAGAAATAGTTGACATTAGCGTTGAGACTAAAACGATCAATAGTATAGCCTGCGCTAGCATTTACTTCGTAAGAAATTTCATTGTCAAGGTCTGGATTTCCGATATAATCATACCGGTCAAAACTATTATAAATGTAATACCCATAACCTTCAGAAACAGAAGGCGCTCTATGACCATAACCACCGCCTATATTGAAATTAAAGCGTTTAAGGTTGAGCTGATATCCGGCGTGTAAACTCGGGAGGATTCTTGTTTTTTCTTGTGGTGTTCCAGGGTGAAAAATCCAATTGAATTCGACATATTTAGAATGGTTATAATTCACGCCTAAGGCACCACCAAAACTCAACAGACTTCGGTCTGAAATTTTCCAAGTATTATTCATAGATAAGCCTGCAAATGTTGTGGTTACTCCAGGCCAGCTATAGGCAAACATACTCCGTTCACTACGGTCTTGTGGATACATACGCATTTCTGCAATAGAATAATTATTATAGGCGTTAAGCTGAATTTCTGAACTGAAACTTTTCTTTTTCAGGTGGGCGTTAGATAATAAACCATAGGTGGTGCTCCAGCCCGGCATATCCATATGCACTAAGTTTTCAGGACGGGTGGTATCATCCATATAGTGTTCAATGGCATTAAAGTAAACTTTAGTATCTAGGGCTTGAAACAGCCCTTCTTCAAACAATTGCTTGTAGGTTGCTGAGGTAATTAAAGCGCGAGATAACCATAAATCCATAGGCAATGCGGGGTATCCCACATCTTTAGCTTCATCATAAATAGCTTCAACTTTTACAGACGATAGATCACTTGTTTTATAGGCTAAACCTAAAGATGCATTTAGCTTTTTAAACTGTGAATGCTCAACTTCATCAGAATTTCCATCACTATAATTCTCGGCCTTTCGGTAGGCGAGGCTAGCATCAGCAACAAATTTTTCTGAAGCATAGGAGAGATTCCCTAAATTGAAAAATTGCTTATTGTTAACTTCAAAACCGGTTTGGTAAGCTCCTTTCCATTGTTTGGTAACGCTAAAAGGAGTACTTTTCCGTTTTAGATCAATACTTCCAGCAACGGTGGCACCATGCATATTGCCTTCCTGTCCAGAAGCAATGTCTATAGCGGTTAAATTATTACTTTCTACATAAGACGATATGGGGTCCATTTTGTCTGTACAGGCTCCAAAAACATGCATACCATCAATGGTAATAGTTGCACGTTCAGAACTCATGTTATTTAATAAGGGTTCCCAAGCATAGGCGCCACGTTTAATAAAACTTATTTTATCTGAAGAGGCTAAAAACTCATCCACTGAAACGGCCATTTTCATGTCGGTCTCAATCTTTTTCTTTATTACAGAAATAAGCTCCACTTCGTCTAAGGCTACAATGCTGTCCTTTGCTTTAGTCTTATTTTGTCCGGTAATGAGGAGCCCATACAGCAAGAAGATCGGTGTTATAAATATTTGTTTTCCCATTAAAATAAGATGTCAATAAAGAGTTCACTTTTGGTCCCTTCAATGCCTGGTGTAAATTCTGTAGACACTTCGGTTCCTTTTAAGGTTTCGCCAAATTCATTCTCGAGTATAAGGTTTAACGTCCAGTTGCCCGTCATGGTGTAATTCACCACCCCGTAATACAAGCCATCACTATGTGGGGTGAGGTCCTCGTTGTTTGGTGAAGAATGATTTCCCATTGAAGGCTCGGGCATTCTAGGGTCTAGACGTATGGTGTAATCCTCTACCTTAGCGAATGAAAATTGGCTCTGGTCGGGGAAGTTGCCTGCTTCTTGAGTTGGTGTCATGTATTTATAGAGTCCTGCCACCAATTCGTTTTCGGAGATAGAGGGCTTTTGTGGCGCCACCAAGGCGATATAATACAGTTCCCCGTCATTTCCAGTAAAGGAGGTCATGTTTAAATTCATATTCGTTTGTTCTTCAACCGTAATAATTTGAGTCACATTGTGCGTAACATCTTCATTTGTAAAAGAGAGGTGGACTTCCCAATATTGAGATGCATCTGTTTCTTCAGGAAAGACGGTATAGCCTAAATAATAATCTTCAGCGCTGAGGTAATCTAATTGGTATTGGTGTGGTCCGGAACTCGTGTTTCCAAACGTATCGGTTAATAGGGGCAAAAAGGTAATTTCGGCGTTGTTGACACTGGTATTGTTGTCCGTATTTGTAATTTGTATACGAATTTCATTATACCCTTTATAAAAGGTGCCGTTTAATGCTGCAATATCAATTTGATACTGCGCTTCGGAAATAGAAACAACGGTTTCGTAGTCGAAATGTTCGGTGACTTCGGTACTTATTTCATCTTCGTAATCCGTTTTATCTAAGGTACATGAAGTGACTGCAACGAGTATTGCAGTCATAAAAAAACTTATCTCTTTCATAACTAAGGACGTGTTTATTTAAAACGCTTGAAAAATTAATACGCACCGCGTTAACCCTCATAAAATGAAGTGGTATAGGGTTTAAGGCCTGTTTAAAAACGACGAGACCAAACATATTAAGGAAAATTGACAGGAAAACCTTTGGTATAAAGTGCAAGCTTATACGTCTTTCTTAGAGACGAATTTTAGTTCCTAAATAAAGGATTAAAATACGCTGATTAGAAGAACGTATATAGCATGGTGAGGCCAAATGAGAATTCATTTCGCTACAGGCATGGCTTTACAGCAAGAGTTTTTATGTAAACATTACCCTAGAGGCGGATGGAAAATAGAATTTGTGAATTGAAATTTGTAAATTCTATTATAAGGTGTGATCAGTTGCGGACTGTAATCGGATACAGCATCATGAATAGGGGCATTAAAGACCTCTTGGAAAAATACCACTTGATGCTCTGAAGATGAGGCGTGATTTTTATCTTTACTATTATCGGAATCGGAGGCTTTTGCTAATTCTTTCTTTAAGTGACACTTTCCGTTACATTGCAGTTGAGGACGGTCTTTATTAACACAAAGCTCATTCTTAATATAATCGTAAAACGCAGCGTATTCTACAAAAGGAATTGTAGGTTTTAGAAGCATAAAGCACGCTAAGAAAAGAGTTGCTGTTTTCACAATGCGAAGTTCTTATTTTTTTTTAAAACATCCTAATGTTTTGCTTCAGATGAATTTATGACGCCCTAATTTTTATTTATTTTGAAATAATTTTCTGATATGTTTAGAACCTTTACTAAAAGATACTTTAATTCGCAGTACTTAAACGAGCATCCGAGATGAGAATAAAGATTGATAAATTTGTATTGAGTATTATAGCGGTCATTAGTATTGCCTATTTTTTTCCGCAATGGGGAATCGCAAGTAGCAAAATCCCAATTAATACGATCAGTACCATTGGAATTTCGTTTATATTCTTTTTTTATGGTTTAAAATTAAGTCCTGCGCAGCTGCGATCCGGACTTAAAAATTGGAAGTTACACCTCTTAGTACAAAGTGCTACGTTTTTATTGTTTCCGTTGTTGGTTTTACTGTTTAGACCTTTTATTCAGAATCAAGAACAAGAAGTCATTTGGTTGGCCTTTTTTTTCTTAGCCGCTTTACCTTCAACCGTATCGTCTTCTGTAGTTATGGTTTCAATGGCTAAAGGCAATATTCCTGCAGCCATATTTAATGCAAGTATTTCAGGAATTATAGGAATTGTGATTACGCCGTTATGGATGGGTCTTTTCATCACCCAAAACCAGTCTGATTTCGATTTTACTGAAATCTATATAAAATTAATTGTCCAAATTATACTTCCTGTAATTCTCGGGCTCTTTTTACAACGGTTTTTAGGGGAATTTTCCAGACGTCATAGCAAAAAACTCACCTTATTTGATAAGTCTATTATTTTACTCATCATCTACAAGAGCTTTTCAGAATCCTTTTATAACAACATATTCAGCGGCATTGCGCTACTCGATTTGCTCTTCTTATTTATAGGAGTTGTTGCCCTCTTTATACTCATATTTTATCTTACCGGATGGTTGTCTAAGGCTTTAAAATTTAGCGCGGAAGACCAAATAACGGCCCAATATTGTGGGACTAAAAAGTCCTTGGTGCATGGGACCGTTTTTTCTAAGATTTTGTTTGGTCAGATGAGTACTATAGGAATGCTGTTGTTGCCATTAATGTTATTCCATGCCACTCAAATTTTGATTATAAGTGTTTTGGCTTCTCAAAAAGCTTTAAAGATGGATTCTAAACCTTAAATACGAAGCAAGCTGAGGATTTAAAACAGTTCAAAGTGAATGGCTGATGCCACTACGGCGCCAACTAAAATGATAAGCACTAAAATGATAAACTTAGCGCCAAATTTTGTTTTGGTATCTTTCTGTAATATGTAATCTTTTCTGTCTTCGTCTTCGTCTTTTACAAATTTCATAATGTTTTAAATTTTAATGATTAATATAAACGGTTTTGGTATTTACAAAGGCGAGCATTCCTTCTTTAGAAAGCTCTCTACCATAACCTGAAATTTTAGTGCCACCGAATGGTAATCTAGGATCTGATTTAACCATTTCATTAATGAAAAAGCCACCATCTTCAATGTCACTAATACGATCTATAGCTGCTTCATGATCTGCTGTAAACACCATGGTTCCTAAACCAAATTGTGAGTTTGAAGCCATTTCATAAGCTTCATCTTCAGTCTCTACTTTTATAATTGCAGCCACTGGGCCAAATGTTTCTTCCTTAAAAACAGGCATTTCTGGAGTGACTTCTGTAAGGATTGTTGGCTGATAGAATGCCCCATCTTTTTGGTCTCCGTAAGCCACCTGTGCTCCTAAAGCCACCGATTTTTCAATTTGTTCTTTTAGGGTTTCAGCTAAATCTTCGCGCGCTAAACAAGATAGGGTCGTGTCTTCATCCATGGGATCACCGGACGTTAATGTTTTAACCTGCGCAGTAAATTTTTCTAAGAATTCATCATAGATACGGTCTACAACGATAAAGCGTTTGGCAGCAATACAACTCTGACCTGCATTTTGCATTCTGGCCTTAACCATAGTTTCAATATGCTTTTCTAAGTCTGCATCCTCCAAAACAATACAAGCGTTGTTTCCGCCAAGTTCTAAAAGTGATGGTTTTAAGTTTTTTCCGGCAAGTTCTGCAATTTTACGTCCCGCTTTTTCGCTTCCGGTTAAGGAAACTGCTTTAACTATGGGGTTGGCTATTAAGGATTCTACACTTTGATGATCCGTGATTAAGGTTTGAAAACAACCTTCAGGAAATCCGGCTTCTAAAAAAAGTTTTTCGATGGCTACCGCACATCCTGTAACGTTAGAAGCGTGCTTTAATAAGGCCACATTACCCGCTGTTAGCGTTGGAATTGCAAATCGCATCACCTGCCAAAATGGAAAATTCCAAGGCATTACTGCAAGAATACACCCTAAAGGATCATAACTAATAAAACTTTCCTTAGCATCCGTTTCAATAAGATCATCTTGTAAAAATTGATCACTATTTTTAACGTAGAAATCAATTAGGAAAATACACTTTTCAATTTCAGCTTTACTTTCAAGAATCGGTTTCCCCATTTCTTGAGTCATCAGTGTGCTTAAACGATTTTTACTTTGATGTAGCGTATCGGCTAAATTTTTAAGCAAATCAATTCGATCTTCAATATCATAAGTCTTCCATGATTTAAAGGTCGCTTCGGCTGTATCTAACTTTTTTTGGATGGCATTTTCAGAATCTAAGGGATAAGATTTTAAGGCGTCTCCGTTATAAGGATTTTTAGTGTCTATAGTTGTGCTCATGATGTATTTTTAAGTCCATCAAAGATAAAGGTTATGCCAATTTAGACTTGCCCGAATTACTAAAATGTTTAACGCGAATAATAAAATTGCATTTCAGCTAATATTGATATCTAAAGAGTTAACTATTACCGGCTTTGATAAGTATCTTTGAATCACAGCAAAGCGCTGAATATATTATTAATTAAAACAAAATATATAACACCATGAGTAATAACGGAAATACAGTATTAGGAATTTTAGCAGGAACTGCAGTAGGCGCTGTTTTAGGAATTCTATTCGCCCCAGATAAAGGAAGTGAAACAAGAAAAAGAATTGCAGATGAAGCGGCAACGCGAAGAGATTTAATGGCAGAGAAAGCTACAGAGTTAAGAGATTCTTTAGGAAATTCAATTTCTACGCACAAAGAAAATTTAGATCACCAAGTAGAAGCTATTGTCTCTAATGCCAGTTACAAAGCAGAAGATGTTATTAAAACCCTTGAAACCCGATTAAAAGAATTGAAAGAAAAAAATAAAAACTTACAGAAAAAAGCCTAATCCATGAGCGTATTTGAGAATATTAACCGCACAACGGACAAAGCATCCATGATTGGTGAGCGCTATGCAAAGGCGTCTCACCAATATTTTAAACTAAAAGTATTTCAGCAATTAACCCTGTCGCTAAGTATGGCGGCAAAAGTAATGGTGATTGGTGCGATGGTATTTGGTGGATTGGTATTTGTTTCTATTGCTGCGGCCATAGAATTAAGTAGATCCGTAGGAAGTTTTGGCTTAGGGTTTTTCCTTGTGGGAATGATTTACTTTGTTTTAGGACTGTTAACCTACCTATTGCGGTCTAAATTTAACTATTACATCATTAAAAAAATCGGAGTTAAATTCTTTAATTAAACTTCGCTATTAATTCATTAGAGCATTTTACATGAAAACCTATACATCATTTGAAGAGATTGAAAACGATTTAAAGCTTCACAAATTAGAGCGCGATATTGCGTGGGAAGAATTAAAACTCGTAAAAGGAGAATTAAAAGAAGAACTGAACCCTATGAATTGGTTAAATTCCATTTTAAAATTCTCAGGAAAATACGGGTTTATGACGCTTATTAAAAGATGGATTTTTAAATAAACCCATTATACATTTACTTTAGCAGTAATCTGCTTTTTAAATTCATTAGGTGAAACCCCATACTTTTCTTTAAATATTTTAGAGAAATAACTTCGGCTGGTAAACCCTATTGAATACACAATCTGTGAAATATTAAGATCGGTTGTTTTTATAAAATGACGGGCTTTCTCTAGGCGAATATGCCTTATAAATTCCGTAACCGTGCGTTTATAGAGAAATTTAAAACCATCCTGAAGTTTAGCTTGAGACAAGCCATAAGCTTCAGATAAGTCCCCTAAAGCGTATGGTTGGGCAGGTTCTTTCTGAATGCAATCACATATTGTTTTTATTGTCCTTAATTCTTGTTTTGATAAGGAGACTGGGAGTTCTTTTCCTGAGGTTTGACGTTCATGTTGCTGAATATGTAAAGATAGAATTTCATAAACCTTAGCTTCAATCTTCAAAACGCGAAGCATGCCTTTGGCTTTTACTTTATGGATTTTTCTAACATCGTCAGCCATTTTAAGATTCAACTCTCCAAAATGCATGTATCTATTTTCATAGTCCTGATCCACGAATAACTCGTGTAACTTTTTATTTAAGGAGGCTACGTTTGTGGTACTTTTATTCATAAAATCTTTACGGACAATCTGTATACTATTGACTTTTAATTTTTCGTGCTTCGGAAAATGTAAATAGTTAATTCCTTTAATTTTATTGGTAAAAATTACCGACTGAAATTGCTCGGTACGGCGCTCTGTAAGTTGTTCGCCAAAACGATGATAAAAATAGCCTTCTAAATTGTACATAAACCGGATTGGATTATAAACATCGGCTTCAATTTTTAAAATGAATTCTTTGTAAAACGTAATATCAAAATCCAGTAAATTAACACCCCAATCAAAAGGAATATAAGTAATCTTGCCCTTGCCATTAATATTATCTAAGGTCATGGTAAATTCACCCCATTCCTCAACGATCTCACCCTCTAAATGAGTGCTAATCTGCGTTAAGATGTCTTTAGTGTTTTCAGGATGTATTACAATTTCAATCATATGTTCTTATTTAAAGCAATTTCTATGCGATGATTTTCAGCCATCTTTAGTACAAGGTGTCTTAAAATTTGTGCTTTGGGGACTTAATAGCATTCAGCTAAACATTACAGGGGTGAGTCCCACAATAGTAAGGCTGCCGCTCTTTTTTACGGGCTGTATTGTCAATTGAAAAAGATGCGAACCATATTCCTCAATTCTCAAGTAACATTATAAACATCTAGGTTTATATAGGGTATAAAGTAAAAATAGGTTAAAAAGCGGAATTTTTACATAAATTTTATAAAAACAATACTGAAATACAGTAATTAAGGTCTTGTTTTCATATCAGCTAAGCTTCACTTGGATAGAGCCAAATAGAACGCTTTATTGGTTCTATTTTTGTTATAGAAACTAATGTTAAAACTAAAACTTATGAATATTTACGAAGCCATCCGCCACGACCACGATATACAACGCGATCTCTTAGAGAAACTTGTAGATACCTCTGGAGATACCGAAACGAGAAAACAATTATTTAAAAAATTAAATAAAGAATTAACCATACATGCAAATGCTGAAGAGCGTCACTTTTACAAACCGTTAATTCCTGTAGATATGATGCAAGAACATGCCAGACATGGCATTGCAGAGCACCATGAAATTGATGAGCTCATTGAGAAATTACAAGATACCGAAATGGATTCTTCAGCTTGGTTAAAAATAGCCAAAGATTTAAAACATAAAGTTGAACACCATTTAGAAGATGAAGAGCACAGTTTTTTTCAACTCTCAGGAAAAGTGTTTAGTGATAAAGAAAAAGAAACATTAGCAAAAAAATATGTAGAATATATGGAAGCCCATAGATAGATTAGTTTTAGGTTAGGTTGAAGAGCTACCTGTTTAAAATATTGATAATCGGTGTATACTGATTATTGAATTTTGAATGGGTAGCTTGTTTGTTTTACAGCAAGAGTAACTTATAATGTATTGGTTGTAGAGTTCTATTTTATGCTCTTAATTTTGAAACGCTTGTGGTTTTTTGTATTGTCTTGAATTTTAATTGATTACTCTTAAAATATGTTAAGATTTTAGCCCGTTTGTAATCGCGTTAATCTCCTCGTTAATTGCATCAATTTGTTGTTTAAATCGGCCTTAAATTTGACCAAACTAAAGCACAAACTTTAGGTTGAAGATGCAAACGGGTAAACATCTTAAAATAAATTACCTCTAATTTTAAAATCAAGAAATTATGGAAACATACACAGAAGAAGTTGGAAGTAAATTAAACAACCTACTAGAAAAAAATTATGATGCTGAAAAAGGCTATAAAGCCGCTGCTGAAAATGTAAATCATTCAGGGCTTAAAAATTATTTTTCAAGAAAAGCAGAGCAAAGACGCACTTTTGGACACGAGTTAAAAACTGAAATTAAATCTTTTGGACAAGATGTAAATAAGGGTGGTAGTGCTACTGGTGCTGTACACCGCACCTGGATGGATGTAAAATCGTGGTTGTCTCAAGATAATGAAGAGTCTATGTTAGAAGAGGCGATTAGAGGCGAAAAAGCTTCTGTAGATGAGTACAACGAGGTTTTAAACGAAACAAGTTTACCAGGAAGCACAAAGTCAGTATTATTAGCTCAGAAAAATCATATTGAATCCGATTTATCTGAAGTGAAGTCCTTAGAAAGTTTAAAATAAGGAACAATTTAGATTTAGTTAATTAATTTGAGCGGAGCACCTATTCTAAAACGGAATAGGTGCTCTTCTTGTTTAGTCCAAAGCTTTATGAATAGTCTTGAAAGAACCATCTAAAAGGCTTGAGTTTAGCTTAAAAATGAATTGAACTAAGGCTTTGCTAATGAGGTAGTTTTTTTAGGGTATCCGATAATTAATACCAGTGAAAACAGCGTACTTGCGAGAAAGAAAAAGAAGATGTTTTATAAGGTATCAAATACATCCCGTTTAACTGATCTAGAAACTGCGTTTCAGGCCAAATTTAAATATCCGTTTTTGTACCAACCAACCCCCATGATCAATGGATTAACTGAAGCCACTTTACCAGTGATAACAAAAGCAGCTCCCAATCGCATTGACTATGCCATTTGGGGACTCTTACCAGCCGATTACAAAGAGAACTGGAGTCATTTTCAGAATCTAAGTAATACCCTAAATATTTCTATTCACGATTTTAATCATTTAAATTGGATTACGTCAAGCATTCAAAACCAGCGCTGTGTGGTATTAGTTTCTGGCTTTTTTACATCATATCTCTACAGTGGTGAAATTTATCCTTTTTACGTGTATCAAAAAGATCACAAACCCTTTGCGTTGGCAGCTATTTATTCGGTTTTAAATGATGGTTTTTTATCCTTTAGTTTGGTGACCTCACCAGCTAAAAAACACGATATAAAAGATATTCATAATCTAAGCGCTAACCTGCCTATTGTTATTGAAGCCAACCGCTATAAAGATTGGTTAAACTATAATGTAGATTTAGCAACTTTTGGTTCGGGAAAAATTGGCGATATCGATTTAAAGGCGCATGCCATATCTAAGATGCTTTACAACCATCAAATTTCAAATCAGCAGATTTTAGAGCCAGCCTACTATAATGATCTTCCTATTTTAGCAATAGGATAAGAAGAATATAATTTCCGTTTGAAACTCAAGATTTAAGGTAACGTGTTTGCTTTTTTTATCTAATCAGTTAAATATTATATTAAGTTGTAATTCGGTTAATATCAAAAGCGTATGAGCAAAAGGATCTCCTTATTAAATGCCATCTTTGTAGGGAAGGTTAGATATTCTAATCTCATTAACTAAAACCAAAAAAATATGTTACGTTGGACAATCACATTCGTTATAATTGCAATCATAGCTGCTATATTAGGTTTTGGCGGAATTGCAGGAGCCGCAGCAGGAATTGCTAAGATTATCTTTTTTATCTTTATAGTATTATTTGTACTCTCTTTATTAAAAGGTGTATTGAAGAAATAATACCTCATTATATAACATTACAAAGCCTTGTAGAACAGTAGTTCGCAAGGCTTTTTTTTATATCACGGAAATCGGTGATAAAAGAACCAAAATTCAGGAGTATATTGCCATCTTAAATTTCTAAGTATTGTATAGGGATCTTTAAGGCTAAAGAGATCTATGAAATGTTAACCTTAAGAATTTGCTAAAGAGATGCCCCTAAAAAAAACAGTTTTTCTGCTTTTAAGTATGGTCTGTTTATCAGTATCTGCTCAAAAAGTCTACGATACCTTTACAGCGTTTGGTGAAATCCCTCAAGTGGTGGAGAATGAGCTCTATGTAAAATTGAATACGGCTGAAAATCAAGAGCTACGGTTTCAATATTTAGATACCATTGCACAAATTTACTTAAAAGCAGGGCATGCCGATTCTTTAATGCATTATGGTAAACGCATAAAAAATGATGCGTTTTACCGAGAGACTACAGCTGAAAGTAAGATGTATTATAGATTAAAAGGTCTGTATTATGAAGGAGTTGCGGCTCAAAAAATGGGCTTATTAGAAGCGGCGACTGAATCTTTTATTGAAGGAATAGAAAGCTCAGAATCTGGGTCATCCATCCACAATTATTTAAAATTAAGACTCGCAGAGGTGTATTTGAGCAAGGGGGAATTAGAGAAAGCAAAATCGCTTTTAGAAGAGTTGCCTCAAGAGAAATCTCCACATCATTTTTACCTGAATAATATCTTGATTAAGAGCCGTTATTTAATGTATTATGGGGATTATGATTTAGCCTCTGAGATGATGAACGAAGCTTTAACAGAAAGTTTTATTGAAGACTTTCCAAAACTTCGGTTAGAATTAAACCTTAATTGGTCGGAATTAGAGTTAAGACAAGGCGAATTTCTTAAGGTTCTTGACAGTACAAACGCGATAAAGAAAGAAGCTTTAGAGCTTGGATTTTATGACCTTTATATTCAAGCTTGTTTAGATATTGGTTATGCTAATGCCATGCTTAATGAATTTGAAGTAGCTCAGGTGGTTTTAACATCGGCTTATATTAATACCATTCAATGGAACCGATTAGAATTACAACAAAAGGTTATCGGGGACTTGGTAAAACTCTATAATGCTCAGGAAGATTATAAAAATGCGTATAATTTAATAACGCAATACCAACGTGTAAGTCGGGAAATTGACAATAATCAAAATGAACGTTTAGTAAAAGATTTAGAGTTAAAGTATGAAACGCTAAAAAAGGAAAAGGAGATCAGTCAGTTACAAGAAGATCAGATATTACAAGAAGCAGAAATTGAACGACAAAAAACCATTCAGTATGCCTTTTTAATTGGATTTTTAGTCATTCTCATTCCTATCATACTATTACTTATTGTTTATTATCAAAAACTACAGACGCAAAGTTTACTCAATGCACAGCAAGAAGCTATAAATCAGCAAGAGGTAAAAACCTTATTGCAATCGCAAGAACTTGATTTGGCTAAAAACACCATTGCAGTACAATCTAAAGAACGCGATAGAATAGCTCGAGAATTGCACGATAGTATTGGTGGTAATCTCGCCGGCATAAAATTAAAGATGAATAGTTTGTTTGATCAGCAACCCGAATTTAAACAAATCTTAAGTCTCTTAGATACCACCTATAATGAAGTCCGAGAAATATCGCATAGTTTAATTCCTAAGGAGTTTGAAGGATCGGCATTTACAGATTTAGTGAGTAATTATATTTACAATATTAATGAAGATTCTACCGTAAACATGCGCTTTGAAGCTTTTCCAAGCGATGAGGTTAACGCTATGGCTATTGGCCTACAAGTATCTTTGTATAATATTATAAAAGAATTGGTTACCAATGCGTTAAAGCATGCGCAAGCCAAAGCTATAAATGTGCAAATTACCTCCTTTGAAGAGGATCAAACCATTGAACTATTGTATGAAGATGATGGTGTAGGGTTTGATGTAAACCTTCTAAAAAAAGGTATCGGATTAAAAAATATGGAAAAAAGAGTCACTACTTTTAAGGGAACTATGTCCATAGATAGTACTCCAAATAGAGGTACTGTTATTAGTATAAGCTTACCACAATCGTAATTTATGAGTGCAACATATTCTATCATTATTGCTGATGATCATGCCATGTTTTTAGATGGGCTAACCAGTATTTTATCCGAAGAAAAATCGATAAAAATTATACTTACAGCTAAAACAGGAACACAGGTTTTAAAGTATCTCAGAATCAATAAAGACGAAAAAATTGATTTGGTAATCACGGATATTAATATGCCAGAAATGGATGGTGTAGCTTTAAACCAAGCCATTAAGTTCGAGTTTCCCCAAATAAAAACCTTAGTGGTGAGTATGCTAGAGGAAGCTAAAAAAATCAAACAACTTACAGAGGCCAATGCCAACGGGTATATTTCTAAAAATGCAGAGAAAACAGAACTGTTAAATGCAATTACCAACATTTTAGAAGGCGATAATTATTTTTCACCACGTATTAAACAAGTGTTGATGGAAGCCATGTTTTCTGAAAAATCTAGTCCTGAAATTGCTTTAACTAAGCGAGAAACCGAAGTCTTAAAATTAATAGCCCAAGAGTTCACTACACAAGAAATCGCAGACCAATTGTTTTTGAGTAAACATACCATTGAAAGTTACCGTAAAAATTTAATTTCTAAGTTGGGAGTGCGAAACCTTGCCGGACTTACACGTTATGCTGTAGAAAAGGGATTGTTAGCGTAACAATGAAAAGCTTTCCGATAGTATTGGTTTGCCGCTAATATGCTGTTTTCTTTCTTAACCATTTAAAGGGTATCCCTGAAAACAGGGGGATGTTTCTACGGCTTTCCGTCTATTGTAGCGCTATTGATTTGGTGACCTTTGCATCAGAACAATAACCAAAACATAGAACGCATGATTTACGGAATTACTTTAATCTTTTTAAGCATCATCGCGGTGCCTTCTCTTATTTTATCCAAAAAACCTAATGCGCAAGAGCTTTTAGACAAAGTGGCGCCTTATCAAGCCTGGATTGGTCTTGTGTTTTTTATTGTAGGAATTTGGGGAGTTATTTCCACATTACTTAATATCGGATGGTTATCTAGAGCACCAATTTGGTGGGTTACCTTATTAGCAGGAAGTGTCGTAGAAGCCACACTCGGGTTTATGCTCGGATTTAGTATGATTAATAAACTTATTCTCAGTAATAATGCTGCAGCCCAACAAAAAGCCGTAGCCGTAAGAGGAAAATTAGCACCAATATTAGGGCAATTCGGAATTTTTGGACTGCTTGTGGGAAGTTGGATGATTGTAGCGTCCTTATTATTTTCCATTTAGTACCAACATAAATTACCTCATATAAAACCTTCAGATTTAAACAAAAAAATAACATATTATGAAACAATTAGCTTTAGCATTCTTATTAAGTTTTTCAGCAGTAGTCCTTGCACAACAGGTGCCTCATCAACGATTAATTAGCGTTAATGGTATTGCAGAAAGTAAATCGCCCACATTGACTTATAAGACCGATGTAACCTTAACAATGGACAATAATTATTACGGAGAAGGCCCTTATAATACCTTAGCCGAATTAAAAACCAAGTATTATGAAACCCTTACAGATTTAGGAATTGATACCTCTAAATTTGTAGAAGATCCGTTGGCTTACGCGGCTACAGGTTATAGAAAAGAGGGTGTTGTCCTTAGGTTTGAAACTAAAGATGAAGCTGAAATTTTAAAAGTAACCGGTGTAAGGATGATTCAAGTCTTACCTTCTTATGTTCAGGTTAAATCTGAAATTTCTGAGGCACAATTAGAACACTTAATGACTCTTGCTTTAGAAGATGCTAGGAAGAATGCGGATCTTTTAGCGAGCACTATGGATGTGAAAATTAAGGATATTCATACTGTAGTTACTAATTACGATCGTAGTACTTATTGGATGTCTCCATCTTCAGATTTAGATTACATTAGAGTGACGGTGAGCTATACCCTAAAATGAAAAGTGCAAACACCAGCTTTAAAGTCTGCGGAACACCTATTGTAAAGTAATTCGCAGGCTTTTTTATGTTTAATTTTAGCAGTGCTTATTCTACCCGTTGGTAGTTTTCAGAATAGATGCGGTTGCCGTCTTCGTCTAATTCAATTTGCTGAAACTGGTCAGGACCTGTTTTTATTTCAAATTCAAATTGTTTTCTTTCAGCAATCACTTCATCCATCACTTCAGATCCAAAATCTAAGACTTCCGTAAGCATATTATCTTCATATTTGTAAGTGCCATAACCAAACCATTCTGAAGAATCTGCAGGTTTATACTTACACCACATAACCTTGGTATCGGTGTACATTTTTAATTGTCGCGATTCTGAATTGGTTTTAAAGGAATCGACAACCCTATTGTCTTTGTAGTTGTAAAATCCAACTAATTCCCAAGTACCATTAAGTTTTAAAGGCTTCGGTTTCACAACCGTTTCGGTGTCCATCATTGCTGTAGGTGATTCTGTTTTATCTTTGCAAGAAGATATAAACACAAAAACAAGACTAAAAGTTAAAATAAGATATCTCATAATTTCTAGGTTTTTGCTATTAGACCCCTATAAATTACAAAATTAAACGCACAAATAGGGGGTATTTAATATATTTATACCACTATAAGTACTGTTAATAACTTATGTGTAAGGATTTAATCAAAAAAACTACTTTTGTTTTGTGAGCTTTTATTTCGTCTTTTGTAATTATAAGATGTTCTGAGAGCCCTTTAAAATTTTAAAACTACAAGATATGTCAGATACAATAGAAAGAGTAAAATGTTTAATTATAGGTTCAGGACCTGCAGGATATACTGCTGCAGTTTATGCATCTAGGGCCAATATGGCTCCTGTTTTATATCAAGGAGAGCAACCAGGTGGGCAATTAACCACGACTAATGATGTTGAGAATTTTCCGGGATATCCAGAAGGTATTACTGGACCTGAAATGATGATGCAATTACAAAAACAAGCCGAACGTTTTGGTACTGATGTAAGACATGGTTGGGTTTCTAAAGTCGATTTCTCTGGTGAGATCCATAAAGCTTGGATTAATGGCGAAAAAGAAATTCATGCTGATACCATTATTATTTCAACAGGAGCGTCTGCAAAATATTTAAACTTACCTTCAGAACAAAAATACTTAAAACTAGGAGGCGGTGTTTCTGCTTGTGCCGTGTGTGATGGATTTTTCTACAGAAACCAAGAGGTGGTTATCGTAGGCGCAGGAGATTCTGCTTGTGAGGAAGCACATTACCTCTCTAAACTTTGTAAAAAAGTAACCATGCTTGTTAGACGTGATGAATTTAGAGCGTCTAAAATTATGGCGAAACGTGTTATGAATACCGAAAATATTGAGGTCTTATTTAACACGGAAACGGAAGAGGTTCTTGGAGATGGACAAGTCGTTACCGGAGTAAGAGTCTTTAATAATAAGACTAATGAAAAGCATGATATTGAAGCGACAGGCTTTTTTGTAGCTATTGGTCACAAACCGAATACTGATATCTTTAAAGACTTTTTAGATTTAGACGAAACGGGATATATTGTTAATGCTGTACCAGGTACAAGTAAAACTAATGTTGAAGGGGTATTTGTTAGTGGTGATGCTGCAGACCATGTATATAGACAAGCTATAACCGCTGCAGGAACAGGTTGTATGGCCGCCTTAGATGCGGAACGTTATTTAGCAGCTAAAGATGCCGACTTTGAAGTCGCAACCTCCAGTTATAACTAAAAGGTCCAAATCCTTTAAATAAATAATAGCCGAAGTTAATCACTTCGGCTTTTTTATTGCCAAATTCTTAGGGATTTTGTTAATGTTTTGTGGAATTTTCAGACATGATTTTTGTCATAATTTAAGTTTACTAAATTCTGAATCTTTGCAGCAACACAAAAACAAATAACTATGAATAATGTAATGAAGTCAAGAATTTTAATTCTACTCGTATCTGTAAGCAGTCTGTTTTCTGTTCAGGTTGCAACCTCTCAAAATTATATTTTAAATAATAGTAGCTCTACTTTAGAAGTGCAAGGCACCTCGTCTTTACACGATTGGACTTTAGAAACTGAAGACCAATCTGGGAAGCTTGTTTTAGCTGAAGGTGATGCTTTTAATATAAGTACACTTAACTTATCTGTTGTTGCAGAAAGTTTAAAAAGTGGGAAGTCTGCCATGGATAAAAACACTTATAAAGCTTTAAAAACGGATGATCACAAAACCATGCTTTTCAATTTGGTTTCGGTTAAAGAAATCAAAACAGTATCAGCAACGTCTTATAAGGTTAGTGTTTCAGGAAAAATGACCATTGCAGGGGTGACCAAAACAATAAGTGTAGATATGACGGCAAATCTTCAAGGTTCAAATGTGATCTTAGAAGGAAAGAAAACTTTTAAAATGACCGATTTCGGTATCGATCCTCCTAAAGCCTTATTAGGAACCATAAAAACGGGAGATGAGATTACCATCGCCTTTAAATCGACATTCAACAAACAATAAAAATCAATTCAAACAACGATAACTTAAAAACAATTAATTATGAAATCAGTATTCAAACTAGCAACGCTTGCCATTGCAATAATGATGGCATCTACAATAGGAGCACAAACGACTAATCCTAGAGATTTAGATAACTACAGGCAACCCGACCAACGTGGTATCAATGTTTTTGAACCTCAAAAAGATACTTTAACCACTTTTGACAATTTACACGTAAGAATTGGAGGGTCTTTTGCACTTCAATATCAAGCGCTAAACAATGAAAATTCAGGAGCTGTTGCCTTACAAGAAATAGGAAGTAACTTTAACTTAGCTACAGCGAACTTAGATTTAGATGTTGCACTTTTTGATGGTGTAAACATGCACTTAAGAACCTATTTATCTTCTAGACACCACCATGAACCATACGTAAAAGGAGGTTATTTTCAAGTTGATAAATTAGACTTCATTTCTAAAGGTTTTATGGAAGATCTTATGAAAAAGGTAACCATTAAAATTGGTCATATGGAAAATAACTATGGTGATGCGCACTTTAGAAGAAGTGACAACGCACAAGCGATCTATAATCCATTTATCGGTAACTTAATCATGGATTCATTTACTACAGAAGTGGGTGCTGAGGTGTACTATAACACTGGTAACGGATTCTTCGGAATGTTAGGCTTTACTAACGGAAAATTAAATCAAAGTGTAGAAGAATCTAACGGAACTAGTGGAGGTGCTGCCTTATTAGCGAAAGTAGGTTACGACAAACAAATTTCTGAAGACTTAAGGTTTAGATTAACAGGATCTTTATATAATACAGGGTATGCACAAAATGTATATTTATATTCTGCAGATAGAGCAGGGGCGAGATACTACAGTGTAATGCAAGATGCATCAGCAACAAGTGATAACTTTAGAGCGGGACGTTTTGATCCGTCTTACGGAAACCAAATTACAGCGGTAATGATTAACCCTTTTGTAAAATATGGTGGCTTAGAATTCTTTGGTACTGTTGAATTAACATCTGGAAGACGTCTTGCAACAGAAACTGAAAGAAGAAATACAGAGCAATATGCAGGTGAAGTAATTTACAGATTTGGACCTCAAGAAAAAGTATTTGTAGGGACACGTTACAATATGGTAAATTCAGAGTTAGCAAGTGGAGATGATGTTAGCATTAACAGATTTCAATTAGGTGCAGGTTGGTTTATGACTAAAAACGTACTTATGAAAGCAGAATATGTTAACCAACAATATAATGATTTTGCAGCAGGAGATATTCTTGAAGATGGTCAATTTGATGGAGTTATGCTTGAGGCTGTGATTAGTTTCTAGGGAGTTAGTTAATTTAAAGGCCTTTATTTTTTGAAATAGAGGCCTTATTTTTTATTTTTAAACTATGATTCGGATCATTTTATTTTTCATTTTAGTATGCTCAGGACCTCAGTTTCTAGATTATAACTATAATAACAATGAAACTAAGGAATCAGTAGTTGTTTTATCTTCTGAAAGTTTTCTGAGAATTAAAGGTAAAACCAATGTGAGCTCTTTTGAGTGTCAGTTTGATATGTCGTCAATTTCAGAAGTAATAAAAATTAATTACAGAACGCTCGACAATAAAATTAAATTTGAAGACACAAAATTAGTGCTTCCTAATGTGGAGTTCAATTGTGGGGGGAAAGCCATAAACAAAGACTTTAATAAGTTATTGAACACCGCAGAACACCCAAAAATTACCTTAAAATTAAAAGAGATTTCTAACCTAGAGTCTCAAAGTCAAACCCTGACGGCTACCATTGAAATTACGATAAGTAATGTCACCAGACAATACAAAACACCTATTAATTTAGCTCAAGATCAAGACTTACATGTTAACGGAGTGCTTCCTTTAAACATTAATGATTTTAACTTAGAAGCGCCTACAAAAATGTTGGGGATGGTTAAAGTGTCTCCTCAAATTGAAATTCAATTTTCGCTTAAAATGTTAGAATCCTAATTATAGATTTTAGCGCTTTTTTTTCTGAAGTTTAGCGGTATCTTCAAACTTTGTAATGGCAATTGCCGCCGTTCCAAATAGGTAAACTTCACTATTTCCAGAGGCTGCAATAGTAATGTTGTCTAATACAGAAATGGTTAAGTCGCTACTATCTTCTAAGGTGACTTCAGACGTGTTGACATCAAATTTAGAACCGTTAAAATTGGTAGACGTATCCATACGGATTACAGAACTGTTGGCAGCGCCTTCAATAACCGCATCTGCTCTTAAATACAAATCAAAATCAGCCACTTTGCTATTCACTAAAGCATCGAGTTTACTGTTGTCCGTTAATTCTATTTTAGTGGTAGTGGCGGTAAGGTTTAATCTTGTTTTAGATTTTCCTGAACTCTGGTAGGTAAAATTTTTCGCATTAATATTTAAATAGGCTCTAGAGTTGTCTGCTGTAATTAAGATTACGTCTCCCAATTCCATAGACGTTAAGGATCTAATTTCGCCATTTCCTTTAGTTTCAATCGTTTTTAAGCCATCGCCGTAGTTTACGGTAATGTTTAATTTCTTCTTTGAAGTAATGCGCTTCGTTTCTGTAAATTGAAGCACACCATCTACAACGTTAAAATCTATAACTTCGTGTAAGTTATCATCAGCCTCAATGTTTACTGAAGGTTTACTATTATAAACTACTTCAATTGAAAAGTCACCGTTTACAATAATAGAGTGGAAGTTATCCACGTAGGTTTGCTTTAAGGTAACGTTTCGGTCGCCTTTAATTTTATCGTCCGATTGCGCTGTTACGGTTGTTGCTACAACCATTAAAAACAGAAAGTGTAATACGTTTTTCATAGTCTTGTTTTACTGTCCTTTATAAGACACAAAGCGCCATAGTAACGTCACTTATTTTCAGTTTTGACATGCTTATAACGTTCCGATGGTCAATAATAGTGATTTCTATTTAATTCTGGTCTAATATCAGAGATTAAACTAGAATATACAAAAATCATCCCAAACTTAATAAAGAATGAAAATTATAAGTATCTCATAGAGTTTCATAAGTTTAACACTTTGGTTGTCATAAAAAATAGTAAATTGTTCAAAGATTTTAGCGGTGAAGGGCTACCCTTTAGGCAAGGAAGCTTAAGCCGATTAAAATAATGTAATTAAGAAGAATCCGTTTATTGTGCTAATGGTGATAATTTAAAAAAAGAAATGTAGCTTAGAAATGACTTCAAACCACACTGAGAATATTAGTCAAATTTTAGAAAAGGCTTACGAAACGCGAATTAAAGATGTCTCTAAGAGTATTACTTTAACTCAAAAAGCGCTTCAATTAAGTGAAACTAAAAACGACGATCAGTTAATAGGGGAATGCTTAACGCAATTGGGCTTGTTCTATATGATTATTGCAGAATTTGAAAAGTCTAATGCGCTATCTAAAAAAGCCCTTCAAATTTATAAAGATCTTAATTATGAATTAGGGATTGCCAATGCGCGCTACAATCTGGGGAGTGTATTTTATAAGACCAATGATTTTTATAGTGGATTAGTACAGTTATTAGAAGCTCTTAAAATTTATAAAAAAGAAGAACATTGGCCAGGAATTTGTAAAACGGAAAAGGCTGTTGGTACTATATACGAATACATTGGCGATAATGACAATGCGCATAAAATTTATACCAATGCTATAGAAACCGCTATAAAACTAGGCGATAAAAAATTAGAATCTAATATTCTTAATAACCTTTCAGGGCTTTATTTAAAGAAGAATAAAATAAAATTAGCCAAAGAAAAAATTGAGCGTTCCATTGCCTTAAAAAAGGAAAGTAAGGATTATCGTGGTTTAGGTTTTGCCATCTATGGGCGTGGTAAAATCCATTTAAAAACGGAAGCTTATAGAGAAGCCAAGCAAGACTTTTTTGATGCTTTAGATATCCATATGGAAGTTAATGAACAGTTTGGTTCGGCCATGTGTTTATCTAAACTAGGTAAAATGTATAATTGTTTACAGGATTTTGAAAAAGCAGAATACGTTTTAAAGGCGAGTATAGAAATTGCGGAAAGTATTAACTCTACGATGGTTAAAATTAAAGGGTATCAGTTACTCTCTAATATCTATAAAGCCCACCGCAATCACCATGATGCTCTAAAATATTTAGAACTATATGTCTATGAAAAGGAGCGTATAACCCAAACACAGACCGTAAAAGTTATTGAACATTATGATCTGATTAACCAGATGAATAAGCTAGAAAATGAGGCCCGTATTCATAAGGAAAAACAAAAAGCCTTAGATATCATTAATAAGGAAGAAAAAGAAGCTGTAAGATTAAGGCAAGAGTTTCTTTCTATTATGAGTCACGAAATTAGAACCCCGTTAAATGCCATTACTACCATAATTTCAATTTTAAAGGACAATATTGTTAACGCCGAT
Source organism: Winogradskyella arenosi (assembly GCF_003337305.1). Lineage (GTDB taxonomy): Bacteria > Bacteroidota > Bacteroidia > Flavobacteriales > Flavobacteriaceae > Winogradskyella > Winogradskyella arenosi. The sequence continues at coordinate 403,494 of NZ_QPJO01000002.1, forward strand.
AAAGAATTGTTTAAGAGTCTTCAGTTTGCCTCTAGAAATTTAATTAATACCGTAAATGACACCTTAGATTTTACCAAACTAGATTCTAATAAGTCGGTTTTAGAAGTCCAAAACGTAAATTTGAAGACTTTATGTTCTAATATTATTGCACTACATAATAACAACGCTAAGCTCAAAGATTTAGATTTGGTGCTAGAAAGTGGTATTCCTGAGGATCGCTATTATTCTTTAGATCAGCCTAAGATTGGTCAAATTTTAGGAAATTTAATTAGTAATGCTATAAAATTCACGCATCGTGGTAAAGTTGTTTTAACCACCACATTAGTCGCCGAAGACAAAGTTTACGATACGGTTAAGTTCAGTGTTTCAGATACAGGAGAAGGTATTTCTAAAGCTAATATTGATGTTATTTTTGATAGTTTTTCTCAAATTAAACCAGTGACCACGAGAGAACAAGGCGGAACAGGTCTAGGCTTAGCCATTGTTAAAAAATTAGTAGAGCTTCATCAGGGAGAAATTGTTGTAGAAAGTACCCTTAATGAAGGGTCAGAATTTCATTTTACCCTACAACTGAAAAGGGTTAAAAATGTAGTGGAAGAAGAACATATCGATTACAGTCAACTCGAAGGAAAAACCGCTCTTATTGCAGATGATACTTTAATTAATGCTTTACTTATGAAGAAAGTATTAAAAAAATGGAAGGTCAGTTCGGATTTGGTAAAAGATGGGAAAGAGGCAGTGGAAGCCGCAAATATAAAAGCTTACGATTTTATATTAATGGATATTCATATGCCTAATATGAATGGTATTGAGGCGACAAAGCTTATAAAATCTCATATGAATAAAAATACCAATACGCCTATTTTTGCGGTCACTGCAGATGTGCAAACCAACGAACATGAAGAGAATAGAGCCTTATTTGATGCTATTTTATGGAAGCCTTTAGAAATAAAGAAACTCTATGTGGCCCTAGCCAAGAAATCTAATTTTGAAAATGCGTAATGCTGTTCTGCTGAAGTGATATAAAAAAACCATGGAGAAACTCTAACAGGATCTGTTAGGGGTATCGCCATGGTTCTAAAATTGGTTTAGTGTTTTTTGATACTTCCAGCAGAATTATCAGAGGCACTTACAGTTTCCGGATTCCCGTAATAGGTGATGTCTCCACCGCTTGTAGCATTAGCCGTTAATGTTTTGGAGGCGTACACTTCAATATCAGCCCCACTAGTAACACTAGCTACTGCAGTTTCTGAAATTAACTGAGCCGCTTCAATATCACTTCCGCTCGTAGCTTTAGCAGCAAAATGTTTAGTGCTTCCGCTTAACTCAATATCACTACCACTGGTGGTCGTACAGGTAAGGCTATCGGTCTTAACTTCTAATTTAATATCAGCCCCACTCGTACTTTCTAGTGTTAATTGTGAAGTTTGAATCAGGTTTTTACCCCATACATCACTACCACTAGTGGCTTTAATCGCTTTAATAGAATTGAAACTCAACCGTACTTTTTTTAACGTAGATCGTCTTATGTTTTCCGTGGTGTAAATGTTTAATACGCCATTTTCTACAGACGTTTCAATGAAGTCTTGAAGGTTGGTATCGGTTTCTACCGTTAAAGAAACCGCTTCAGATTGCGTCAATTGTAAATCTAAACCATTACTGATTTTAATGGCATCAAAGGGTTCGTTAATGGTACGTTCAGATATAACAACGTGTCCATCGCCATCTATTCCTTTTCCTAAATTGCAAGATAGAAATAAGCAACTAACAAGGCCTATGGCGATAATTTTAGTAAGTGTGGTCATAATTTCTGTTTGTTTTTTGATTGATGTTATAAATTTAATTATTAATGAGTTAGCTTAAAAATGAACGGGATGAATTGTTGAATTTTAAGTCTCAACTGTGATTTTAAGGTGTGCTAGGTTGTTCTGTAGTGGTATTGGGTGTATTAGGTGTTGCTGGCGGCTCCACTTCCAAAGTCGTGTTTACCGTAATGTCCTCCTCAGTTTCTTGTTCTATAATCTCTTCATCGGCATCTACCTTAAAGGGTTTGGCACAATCCAAACATTCCGCTTCGTCTTCTAAAACTTTAAAATAGTTGTCTTCCATATCTTGTTTTAAAATGTTTTTTACGGAGACGTTATATCTAGAAAATCGAGACACATAATCATCTAAGGAAAATACGCTGCCTTCAGGAAGATAGATGTATAAGTCAATGTGCTGGTCGCTAAATTTATTTTCAGCATCCGTTACCAAAAAGGCATCTAAACGCAATTCATTACCTATGACTTTGTAATTATAAGTTATATTTTTAGCTCTTGTGGCTGCTAAGTCATAACTACTCCCTTCAGCATAAGCATTAATTTTTATAGAGGCCAAAGAATCTGTGGTCGATTTGATTATTACCCGAATGTCTGTTGTTGAAATTAGACTTTGGTTGTTGTCGGTTGGACTAATTTTATAATCATAGTAGTTTTGATACAGATGCTTGTTATAAGTGTCATGACTCATCATTTTTATCTTCAATGTATCACCGGAAGTAATATTTAAAGGTTCCTCTACTTGAGTAATGTTGGCATCATAAGCTTGTTCTGTGGCTTGCCTTATACCAGTGATGATAAGGCCTATTATGGCCATAATCCATAACCCCAATAAGGTGAATTTAGCAATGTTTCCTATCGATTTTAAATTGTTGACTAAAATCTTTAACCCAATATAGAATATAAAGAAGAATGGAATTCCGATAGCCAAGAACAAGAGTAAAGACATCAACCAAATTGGGAGGTTCGCAGCATTAGAGGCATTAATAAAATCTAAGCCAGGGAAATGAATAGCATTGGTGATTCCTATGGTGAAAAAGGCTACGATTAATGCAATAATGGTACTTATTCCGATAAATATTAAAAGGATACCGATAAATTTTGCAATGGTTTTTAGGACGAATAAAATAAGGGTACCAATAGTACCAAAAAATGATTGTGAGCTCGATTTTAATTTACTGCTTTGTTTCTGAAAATCGACATTTTTAACCGATTCTGAAATGTTGTCTGAAACATGATCAAAACCTTCTTTTAATTTGTCGCCATGTTTTTTTAAATCGACATTTTTTAAGTTTTCAGAAACCGTATCAATCCCATCTTTAATTTTTTTTTCGATGTTACTGATATTTACAGGATCGCCGGTCATGGTTAATTTTTCAGCGGTCGTTTTGGCTTCAGGAATAAGGGCCCACAGTAAAATATAGAGTAAAACTCCAGTACCTGCACTAAAAAATAGAATAACCCAAATGAGCCTAATCCATAAGGCATCCAAGCCAAAATAATGACCCAATCCTGCGGCAACACCACCAATATAAGAGTTGTCAGTATCTCTATACAAGCGACGTACAGCTCTTGATTTTCTGTGGTCTTGTTGATGAGGTTCATCGTCAAAAATTTCGTCGTCTACCAAATAATCTTCAGGTTGCCCCATTATGGTAATGACTTCGTCCACTAAGGTAAGACCTACAACTTGTTTTTCATTTTGTATGCGTTCTGAAAATAATTCTGCAATTCTAGCTTCAATATCGGCTATGATTTCTGATCGCCCTTGAGAGTCTGTAAATGAACGTTTTATAGCCTCAAGATAGCGCGATAATTTGAGGTATGCATCTTCATCAATGTGGAAGAATATCCCTGCTAAATTTATATTGACTGTTTTATTCATTGTTTTGTTTTTTTGTGTTGGTAACTAGGTTTACAGCATTTTGTAATTCATTCCAGGTGCTGTCTAATTCGGTAAGAAAAAGTTGCCCTGTTTCGGTAAGTCCATAATATTTTCTTGGTGGCCCCGAGGTTGATTCTTCCCAACGATAATTAAGTAATCCTGCATTTTTAAGTCGGGTTAAAAGCGGATAAATTGTGCCTTCAACCACAAGCATTTTAGCGTCTTTTAGAGTGCCTAATATTTCGGCAACATAAGCATCTTCATTCGCGAGAATAGATAAAATGCAATATTCTAAAACACCTTTTCGCATTTGTGCTTTTGTGTTTTCTATTTTCATACTTGTCTTCTAATTTTTTTAAGCGTCTTAGCAGCATCGAGTTGTGCAGAAGGCTTATTTGAGATTAAACTGTTCATTTTTTGATGGATTTGATTATTGATGAAATGAATTCTATTGAATTCTAAACTTGTATTATTTTAAAAAATTGATAGTTAACGGATATTGAAAAGACTTGCCGTCTCTTGCGGTTAAACTGGCCTTAACAATTAAAGCCAATTCAATAATAAAAGCGATAACGGCTAAAACCCCTAAGCCGCCTCCTATATATAATAAGGCCGAGGGCTCACCTAAATCGATATTAAAATTGTTTAAACCATTATAATGGATCACATCGAGACCACTAAAGACTTCAAAAATAAAAAAGGGAACACTTAAGGTGCCCAAGATAATGGCGTATAGAAAAACGCTCATCTGAAAATTGATGGCTTGTTTCCCGTGGAAATCTATAAATACCGATTTGTTCTTATTCGCTGCCCATAAAACAAGGGGACCAATAAAATTTCCGAAGGGAATAAAAAACCTTGAAAAGGTAGAAAGGTGAATTAGCGTGGCGACGTTTCTATGGTGGTTCTCAATCATTTTAATATGGATATAATAGTTTCTTATACAAATATATGTCTTTAAAAAGGTAGTATGTTACGCATAGTACTTAAAATTAACATTTTATTAACATTTGTGTAGGCTAATTTTTTCATTTAAATAAGTGGGATAGCAGTATAAAAGTCAGTAACTTGTTGTCAAAACAAGTAAACTAACACTTATGGTTATTTCTCCATCAAAACTTAATACCTATTTAATGTTTAAGCTTCCTGCCGCCTTTTTTACTGGGGTGCGTACAAAAGCCTTAAATGAGAATTCTTGTGTGGTTCAGGTGAAACATCGTTGGGTTAATCAAAATCCTTTTCAGTCTATGTTTTGGGCGGTTCAAGGTATGGCGGCAGAACTATCTACTGGCGCTTTAGTGATGACTAAGATCAAAGCTAGCCGACGTCCAATCTCTATGTTAGTTGCAAGTAATAATGCTACATTTTCTAAAAAAGCCACGGGGGTGATTACCTTTACCTGCCAAGAGGGCCAGCGTATTGATGCCGCCATAGAAAAAGCGATTGCTTCAGGCGATGGACAAACCGTATGGCTCAATGCAAAAGGGGTTAATAAAGAAGGGGTAGAGGTTTCCGATTTTAATTTTGAATGGACACTTAAACTGAAAACAAAATAATTAAGACCGATTATTTTAGTGATTTATATAGTCTTCTAGAAAAAAGCGTTTAAACTATAGCTTTAACTAATACCTTAATCAATTTTATTTTTTTTACGCTCAAATTGTAACAATCTAAGTATTCTACTCACCTATATAAGGAATCATTAAAACAATTAAATCATGACCTCACACGAAATAGATTACCGAATTTACGGAGAAGAAATGCAATATGTTGAAATAGAACTGGATCCTCAAGAAGGTGTTATTGCCGAATCTGGAAGTTTTATGATGATGGATGACGGTATTAAAATGGACACCATTTTTGGAGATGGCTCACAGAAAGATTCAGGATTTTTAGGCAAAATTTTAGGCGCAGGAAAGCGTATTCTTACCGGAGAAAGTTTGTTTATGACCGCTTTTTATAACAATCTTACCGGAAAACGAAACGTATCCTTTGCTTCACCTTATCCTGGTAAAATTATTCCTATAGATTTAACCGAATATGGCGGGAAATTTATTTGTCAGAAAGATGCTTTTCTATGTGCTGCTAAAGGCGTAAGCGTTGGGATAGAATTTTCTAAAAAACTAGGTCGAGGCCTCTTTGGAGGAGAAGGATTTATTATGCAAAAATTAGAAGGTGACGGTATGGCCTTCGTACATGCCGGTGGAACCACAGCTGTGAAAACCTTAGCGCCAGGGGAAACCTTACGCGTTGATACAGGATGTATTATTGGGTTTACCCAAGGTATTGATTATGATGTTGAATTTATAGGAGGAATTAAGAATTCTATTTTTGGAGGTGAAGGCTTATTTTTTGCCAAATTACAAGGTCCAGGAAAAGTTTACATTCAATCCTTGCCGTTTAGTCGTCTTGCAGGACGTGTGTTGGCATCAATTCCTAATGGTGGGAAATCTAAAGGAGAAGGAAGTATCCTTGGTGGCATAGGAAATCTCTTAGATGGTGATAATCAGTTCTAAATAGATTTTTTTTTGTAAAAAGCTTTTAATCAGTTATTTATATTGTGTGAATTGTCTGATTTTTCTTAGGGGTTCAGCGGTGAAACTGAAAGCTTTAACATAATAAGCTGTTAAACTTATTTGTAGGTAAATTGAAATTAGAAAAAATTGCTATCTTTAAATCAGAAAAGAGAAATAATAGCTTATAGTCGAAAATTACTTTTTTTATTAACTTAAAAACTTAAATTACTTATGGCGCGAGCAATGTTCGAGTATACTAAAACTGTACTCAATAAAGTAAGTTTTGATGCGAGATTATTTTGCAGGGAAGTGCAAAAGGCTGCAAGACGCTTATTACCACATGAATTAGAGGAATTACGAATCTTTATTGATTCACTCATCAACCAAAATCCGGAATTAAATCAGTGTTTGATTTATTTAAAAGCATAAAAAAAGCGGCTCTATAAGAGTCGCTTTTTTTTATATACATTATTGCTAGTTGAGCTAGAAAGCTTACTTCGCCTTAGGACTAATAATTTCTACATTTTGGAACGCAATAGCTCCACGAATAATTCCAGAAATAATATTGTGCATAGCATCAATAATTTGCATTTTTAATTCACTTTTGTGGTAAATAATACTCACCTCTCTTGCCGGAGAAGGCTCTGAAAAGTGTCTTAAATGTGTGCTTAAGGTTTCGCGCATATCTAAGGTGTGTAAATAGGGGAGAAGCGTCATTCCCATTCCTTCGTTAGAAAGTTTTATTAGGGTTTCAATACTGCCACTCTCTAATTGAAACGTCTCATCAATTTGGTCTTTAAAGGTTTTACATAAGTTAATGACCCCATCTCTAAAACAATGGCCGTCTTCTAAGAGTAGCATGTCATCAATATCCAGATCAGAAGTTTCAATGGTCTTCTTTTCTACTAAGCGATGATTATCTGGGATATAAGCCACAAACGGTTCGTAGTAAAGCACACGTTCTTTAATATTATCACTTTCTAAAGGCGTAGCGGCAATAGCGGCATCTAAATGGCCATCGCTAATACGCGTTAAGATTTCTTCAGTGGTAAGCTCTTCTATTTTAAGTTTTACTTTGGGATATTTTTTTATAAAACTCTTTAAAAACATCGGGAGTAGGGTGGGCATAATTGTAGGAATAATTCCTAATCTAAATTCGCCACCAATAAATCCCTTTTGTTGGTCTACAATATCTTGTATGCGGTCCGCTTCATTGACAATATTTCTCGCTTGATAAACTATTTTGCGTCCTACATCGGTTAATTCTATAGGTTTTTTTCCTCTATCAAAAATAATAACGTCAAGTTCATCCTCTAACTTCTGAATTTGAGTACTTAACGTGGGTTGTGTTACAAAGCATTTTTCGGCAGCTTTGGTAAAATTTTTATGTTCGGCTATGGCTAAAGCATATTTTAGTTGCGTAATGGTCATGGCTATTAATTTAGACTATAAAAGTATAAAAAGTATTCATTGTAGCTATGATAAATTCCGCCTAAAAATCTGTAAATTTGAAGTAACAAAAAACAGATATCATGACACTAAATAGTATAGGTTTAGATACCAAAAAAACAAAAGTATTAGCAGACGATTTAAATCAACTTCTAGCAAACTTTCAGTTGTATTACCAAAATTTAAGAGGAATTCACTGGAATATTAAAGGACGTGGATTTTTTGATTTACATGTTAAGTTTGAAGAATTATACACGGATGCCAACCTTAAAGTTGATGAAATTGCAGAACGTATTTTAACTTTAGGGGCAACACCATTACACACTTTTGAAGATTATACAAAAGCAGCGAAAGTTCCTGTAGGAAAAGATATTTCCAAGGATGAAAAGGCAGTAGAACTTATTGTAGAATCTTTAAGTGAGCTTTTAAAAATGGAGCGTTCTATATTAGAAACGGCTGGTGATGCTAATGACGAAGGAACCAACTCAATGATGAGTGATTTTATCACGGAACAAGAAAAAACAGTTTGGATGATGAAAGCTTGGTTAGGAGAAACAGTATAAGCTTGCTCTCAACATTATTCGAAAATAAAAAAAGACTGCTCTAAGGCAGTCTTTTTTTATGGGGTTATGATTTAAAGTCTTTTCTAAAAACGGATATTAAAACTAAGGTCGTCTTCTTTAACTTCAAATTTTGCGCTGTCGTATTGTGGCGGCCCCATAGACATATCATTATTAGACATTCCATAAGCTTCTAAGGGCATTCCGTTGGCGCTAAAATCTATACGATTATTTAAGTTTTCATCATGAAGTGCCATAATCGCATAGGTTCCGGGTTTAACATTGTTAAAGATGAGGCTAACTTTTCTGTCACTAATCACACTTTTGGCGTTCATAATACCATTACCTTTCATAAAGGTGTCTTCGGTATGAAGCGCCATGGTGACGTTCCCTTTATTGTTTGGGACATTGTCTATAGTGACGGTAATGGTGATGCCTTGGTCTTGTGCGTGACCCATAGCAAACATAAAAATAAAGGCGAAGATAAGGAGTGTGGTTTTCATAATCATACAGTTTTAAAGGTTAGAAAATAAATGCTGTTGTTATTTCTATTTCAAATATCATGAAAATGCTGTGGTGGAGGATTATTTCATTTTCTGAACTGTTGAATCTTCAGGATGAAGTGTATAGGAAAGAAATTTAGATCCTCAAGAATAAAATAAAAAGTCTTTATTTTGGCAAAGAAGTTACTCAGGTAAAGATTACAAAACGAAGGCCAAACCTCTATTTTTAAAAGGATATTCTTCAAATTATAAGGGATACTCGTTTGTGTGGGTTTAATTTACAATAAACCACGCGCTTTAATTTCTAAATATTTGTTGATGGTTTTTATGGTAAGTTGCTCCGGCGCTGTTAAAATAGTTTGAATGCCATATTTTTGAAGTTCTTTTACCATTAGGCGTTTTTCAACTGCAAATTTTTCACCAATGGTTTTATGGTAAATGCTCTGTAAATCTTCAGGATTCGTGTTAATAAGCGTATCGAGCTCGGTGTTTTCAAACAAAACCACCACCAACATGTGTTTTTTAGAAATGGCTTGTAGGTAAGGGAGTTGCCGTTTTAAAGCACTCATATGTTCAAAATTAGTATACAATAAGAGTAAACTACGATGCGTCACTTTACGTTTTAATTGTGCATAAAGCAGTCCGAAATCACTATCTGTATACAGGGTATTAATATTATATAAGCGGTCTAAAATTAGATTAAGATGAGTGAGTTTTTGTACGGCAGGTAAAAACGTTTCAATTTTTTTAGAAAATGAAATAAGTCCAATTTTATCGTGCTTTTTCAATGCCACATTACTAAAGGCTAAACTCGAATTTATAGCGTAATCCAATAATTTCAGTCCGTTAAAAGGCATTTTCATCACCCGGCCTGTGTCTATTATAGAATAGATGGGTTGCGATTTTTCATCTTGAAATTGGTTGACCATTAACTGTCCGCGTTTGGCTGTTGCTTTCCAGTTCACCGTTCTAAAATCATCCCCTTGTGTATAGTCTTTAATCTGTTCAAATTCCGAAGTATGGCCTATTCTCCTAATCTTTTTTAGTCCAAATTCAGTTAAAGCATTACTGATGGCTAAAAAGTCATACTGCTGCATCTGAATAATGGAAGGGTAGACCATTACCATTTGCTGATCTTGAAATTGATAACGCCTTTTTACAATTTTCAGTAGCGATGATGCAAAAATGTTTAGATGTCCAAAATAATATTCCCCACGATCTACAGGCCTTACAAGATAATCAAGATCATGATTTTCATTTGGCATTAATGTAGTTTGGTATAAAAAATCACGTTTTTGAAACTGCACAGGAAGCTCATCAATAACCGTGATATAGGTTTTAAATCCGTAGGAGTTTTGAACGGTAATAGGAACCAAATTTTGATCGCTATTAGAAAACTTGTCGGGTAAAAGACGTCTGGCCTTAATGGCTTGCCTTGGTTGATAAAGTAACCCCAAATCAATAACGAGCAACACCAAAAGGATACAACATAAGATCCAAGCAATCGGATAAAAAATCGGAAACCAATAAGATAAAAGAAAGCAAGCGGAAGCCAATGCTATATAAATATAGAATTGTTTATGGATGTATAAGGACTTAAAAAACGTCATGGGTTGCTTAGAACTAATGGGAGTAAGGCAATTATCTCGGAACCTCTACAGATTGTACAATCATTTCAATAACATTCTCTGTGGTCATGCCTTCCATTTCGCGTTCTGGCGTTAAAATAATACGGTGGTTTAATACCGGATTAAGGGCTTTTTTTACATCTTCAGGAATTACAAAGTCACGTCCGTTTATCGCTGCAAAAGCTTTAGCCGTATTTAAAATTGCAATTGATGCACGTGGGGAACCGCCTAAATATAAATGAGGATGATTTCTTGTTTTAGACACCAATTGGGCGATATAGCTTATAATTTTTTCTTCCACTAAAACGGCCTGTGTTTTTTGTTTGTAATCTTCAAGCGCTGTGGTATCTAAAATAGCATCGATGCGTGTTTGTGGCTTTTCGCCTTTACGCTCGTGATGTGAGGCTATAATTTTAATTTCGTCTTCCAAGCTTGGATAGCCGACCTTAATTTTAAAAATAAAACGATCTAATTGCGCTTCCGGAAGGGCATAGGTCCCTTCTTGCTCAATAGGGTTTTGTGTGGCCAATACCATAAAGGGCGCTGCAAAATTATAGGTATGCCCATCAATAGTCGCTTGACGCTCTTCCATGGTTTCAAATAAGGCCGCTTGGGTTTTTGCAGGCGCTCTATTGATCTCATCAATGAGGACGATGTTAGAAAAAATAGGCCCTTTTTTAAATTCGAATTCAGATGATTTCATATTTAAAATAGACGTTCCTAAAACATCGCTAGGCATTAAATCTGGCGTAAATTGAATACGGCTAAAGTCCGTCTGTAACACTTTAGCAAAAAGTTTAGCGGTTACCGTTTTAGCAATCCCAGGTACTCCTTCAATTAAAACATGACCATCTGCAAGTAGGGCAACAATGAGCAGTTCTACAAATTGATCTTGCCCAATAATCACCTTTCTTAATTCGGCCTTAATCGCTTCTACAGCATTTTTTAAGTCTTCTAAAGGTATTCTATTGTCAAAACTTACGGCGTCTTGTTCTATGTTCTTTTCTTCTTCCATTGGTTATGAGATTTAAATTGTGCGATCAAAGTATGTAAACGTTTTAACTCGGTAGCGCTAATTTGTGGTTTATGAGTTAAGGTTTCAATACACGCAAATAAGGTTTTAGTGTCTTCTATACTATTGTTGCTTCGTGCCGCTAAATGCTTTATAAAGGTTGAATTTATTTCTGAAGTTGGCAAATGAAGTGTGGTTCTTATATATTCTAAAAAGTGCTGAATTTGATGCTCAGATAGCGTTTTATGCTTTTCACTTTCATAATACATATTAGCAATGGTACGGGTAAAACTAAGGGTCTGATTTTTTAAGGGCGTTATAATCGGAATGGCGCGTTGCTTGCGTTTTCCTTCAAAAATAATATAGATCAGTGCCCCTATTAAAACAAGGTAATAGGCCCATTTTAAGGAAGGCGTATTTAAAAATAGATACATCGGTGAGGTGTAAAATGTTTTTCCATTTTTATAATAGGTGTCTATATAAACAGAGCGATTCTGGTCAATATATGATAAGAGCCCAGCGGTATAGCTTGCGTTAGGAGATTTCAGTATAAAATAATTAGTAAAGCCCTGAGGAAATGTACTTAAGATAATTTTACCTTTACCAAAAGGTTGTTTTATACCGCTAATCAGCGCATCTTTAAGGGGAGGGTGGTCTTCTCTATACGTGTCAATTAGCCCGATAACAGTAGTCTTTAGGGTGTCGATTTCACTAAAATAATAAAACTCGTTTGGGCGGTCGTAACGATAAGTTTTTTCGGGGTTTAGAGCGGGATGCACGAGTTGTACTTGATATTCATTATTGAAATTATCAAGAGGATTTAGGCGTTCCGTTTTTAAATTTAACGTATCTAATAACGCGGTCTCAAAATTTTCAGCGGCTACCATTAGCGTATTGCCTTTCTCTACCCAACTAAGTAAGCTGTTTAACTCGTCTTTACCAAAGGAAATTCCTCCATTATAAAAAAGGTAAGTCCCTTCGATATCATGTTGTTTTAGGTATTCAAAAGGAGGACGATCTAGTGGTACTACCTTATTATTTATCTCACTTAGCTGCTCATTAAAAATATAAGACCCTAAAGGAATTTTATGATGTAAGGCATACGAAGGAAACCAATTTATAGCCTTGGGTTTGCTCATTTCGAGCGCAACAATCCCTAGAATAGTGACTGAAATTAAGATGATATAGAGCTTTGTTTTTTTGCTCATTTTTTGGCTATACTGTGATTAAGATGTTCAAAAGGACGTTTTAAGTTTTCAAATTTTAAAGCATCGATATAAAATTCGCCATACCAAACATAGTCATAGATTCTAGTGATATTTTTAAATTCAGATTTAAGCTGTTCTTTACCAATTTCAAGAATATAATCTTCATTAGTCTTTTGGGGTTGCCATGCAATATGTTCGTTTTCCGAAAGGTGTTTTAAAGCCCATAAATAATAATAGCGAATGGCGAGTCTGTAATTATTTTGCCCTATCGCCTCTTGTATTAGCGTTGGAATATCTTCATTTTTTATAATTTGTTCTTCCTCGGTAAAGGCCACAGAAGCCTGTGCTTTGGCTTTATTAATGAGTTTATTTGAATTTACTTTTAAGAAAAACCGAATCAGTAAATACACTAAGAAAGCTAAAAGAAGGTACGGAAGAATTATGAATACCACATACAGAAATCCTGTAGCTGTACCCACACCAAATATAGATTCCCAAAATTTCCTCAACGCATTTTGAGCCCAACGGTAAGCTTTTTTAAAAATATTTTCTTCCACTTCAACTTCTGTGTAGTTAAAGTCTTTATCAGCTTTGTAAGTCTCGAGATCGGCTTCACTAATGGTTTGTTTTTCTATAGGCGCATCATCGTATTTTACGGATTGCATGGCTTGTTGGGCAACTGAAAATTGCCCAAAACAAAAACATATAAGGAAGCCGATAATAAAATGCATTTATTCGTCTATTTTACCAATGTCACTGATACGATCATAAGTCCCTGTGAAATTTACTTTTTCATGGAGGTGGAAATAGATAACAGCCCCAGCAATCATAAGAATAGTATTCAATAAAAACTGAAAAAAGGTGTTGAGAACGTTAAGCACTATAAGAACGGGATCTGCAGAAAACGTATTAAGATTAGCCGGATCTATTTCACCAGCAAAAATACCTGTACTTACTAAAGCATATATAATAGAGGGTACTGAAAACACTAAGCCAAGGACATAGTAAATAATACCTATCACGATGAAGGATCCGAAAGCCGTCCAAAAATCAGCATGGGCTAAAGTAAAACTCTGACTAAAGGCTTCTGTAGTAGAACGACGTGGTTCAAAAACATAAATACTAAAAACAATAGCCATAGGAATCATGGCGTAAAATACAGGGAGAACACAAAGCATTGTGGCAAAAAATAGCGTTACCCCTTTTAAGAAACTAAGCCCAAAAAACGACCAAAAAGATTGGTGAACATTGGTTTTTATTTCAGCAGGGTCTACAGCACCTTTATGATCTACATAAGATTTTATATAGAATAGGGTGGTCGCTGCGGTGAGGATATAAGCCGCTATAGCTGAAATTATATAGATTAAAGCCACAGCAATCGTAATAAAAATACCACTAGAAGCATTTCCAAAAGAAGCTAAATTAACAATATCGCCAACCGTATAGTTATAAGCCGCAAGCGATATCATAAAAATAAGAATAGCAGGTCCTGCAATATTAAACAGCGTTTTTATAAAGGGCTTAAATTCATTTCTAAGGAATCCGAAGGTGTCACTTAAAATAGCATTAAAATCGCGTTGTTTTCTAAATTCAATATAGGCTTTATTCATCGTTTTTAAGAGTTGGTTTAAGGTTGAGTTCTATGTTGGTTTTGAGTAATGCGTTTTGTTGTAATTCTCGGTTTAATTTAATAGGGTAAAATACGTAGTAAAATAGGATTAATCCTAAAGAACTTGTAATAATTAAAAGGGCAAGCCAATCGGGCATTTCGGTATGTCGCGTAACAAATCCTTCTAAAAAGCCCGCAATTATAAAAAATGGAATGGTGCTTATTAATATTTTTAAGCCATTAATTACGCCGCGTTTAAAAGCTTCAAGTCGGGGCAGTGTTCCTGTGAATAACATTCCATTTCCCATGACCAATCCGGCGGCTCCTGCAATTATAATGACAGAGATTTCAATAGTACCGTGAATCCAGATTGTTCGGGCCGATTCCCACAACAGGCCTTGATCGTAAAAAAAGTATTGAAAACCACCTAACATAATACCGTTTTGCATCATAAAATAGAGGGAGCCTATCCCTAATAAAATACCATAACCGAAAGCGAAAAGGGCGACTTTTATATTATTTAAGGTAATGCCTAAAAACATATGAAATTCCCCTTGTTCTTTATAAATGGCCATGGGGTCTCCTTTTTCAATATTTTCTAAGGTCGTATTAACGTACGCGTCATTAAGACCAAAGGATCTTACAAAATCGGCATCTGTAGCTGTGGAGTAAGCGCCAATAAAAACAAAAAAAGCAAAAGTGAGAAAGGTAATTAGAAGCTCGCGATGATGCTGATAAAAGAGTGTTGGAAATTCAGTTTTAAAAAAGGAGATGATCCTGTTTTTAGGTTCCTTTTTAGTTTTATAAATAATTTGATGTGCTTGCGAAGCCAATTGGTTAAGGTAGCGTTCCGTATTGCTATGGGCGTAAAAGGTTTTAGCATAACTCAAATGATCGGTCACCTCAATATATAAGTCGGAAAGTAAATTAGGATCTAAATGCTTTTTATTTTTGAGAATGTTTTCAAATTCTAACCATTTATCTTTATTTTGCTTTACAAAAGCCGCTTCACGCATTATATTCCCATTTAGACGTTCAAAGTAAAGAAAATATGGATGAATTTCAAATAGAAACAGCCCAAAATGTAGGGATCAATCAAAATGTCGCAAGTATCGGGGATAGAATGCTCGGTTATCTTATTGATAGCGCGATTATTTTAATCTATACTATTGGAGTGATATTGTTATTAACGAGTTTAGATTTAGATATGGCAGAGCTTTGGCCGCTATATTTGTTAGTCTCTCTACCAGCGTTTCTTTATTATGTTTTACTCGAAACATTTTTTAATGGTCAGACCGTCGGTAAATCCCTATTAAAAACAAGAGTGGTTAAAATAGATGGCTCTCCACCTAGCTTTGCGAATTATTTTGTGCGGTGGATATTGCGTATTATTGATGTGGCCTTAACCTCTGGAGGTATTGCAGCGTTTACAATCTTAATAAAAGGGAATGGTCAGCGCTTAGGAGATATGGCCGCCGGAACTACCGTAATTAGTGAAAAACAAAACCTCACTATTGACGATACGTTAATTAAAGAACTTCCTGATAACTATGTGCCAACCTATAGCCAGGTGACTGTGTTTAGCGATAAGGATATGCAGAGTATAAAACTCTTATATAATGAGGCGCTACGAAAGGGGCAACATAATATTATTTTAAACTTGCATCATCGTTTAATAAAAGTCTTGGCTATTGAAACCGATGAAAAACCTGTGGATTTCGTTGCTAAGGTCATTAAAGATTACAACTACTACACGCAAAATATGTAAATTCAGAGGACTTTGTTTCCTGTTTTTAAGGCGCTTGATTCTATAAACTAAATCGGTTTTAGGGGGCTTGATTTTCACCCTAAGAAACCTTTAACATTCTCTTCGGGCGCAATCCAATTATAATCCTAGTTTTGCAAACAGAAAGACGGGTTTAAATTTTTAAATAGAAGCTTATGTTTATTCAGATCGTAGATTTACTAGGAACCATCGCCTTTGCTATTTCGGGGGCATTAATTGCTATGAATAAGCGGATGGATCCTTTTGGAGTCTTAATTATATCGTTTGTTACCGCTGTTGGTGGAGGTACACTTCGTGATGTTATGATTGGAATTGAACCGGTCTCGTGGATGCGAAACATGACTTTTGTTTACGTCATTATAGGGTCTGCAACCTTTGCCGTTATTATAAGAAAACGCATTAGTTACCTTTTAAAATCACTATTTTTATTTGATACCATTGGTATAGGTCTTTATACCGTGGTAGGCATTGAAACCGGACTTGTTGCAGGATTGCACCCCGTAATTTGTATTGCTATGGGCACCATGACCGCTTGTTTTGGAGGTGTTGTAAGAGATACTTTATGTAATGAGATTCCTGTGATCTTTAGAGAGGAAATCTATGCGACGGCCTGTATTTTAGGTGGAATGACTTATTTTTTACTTCTCCAATTTTTTGAAGACCGCAATTATCTATTTATAATCGCTGGTCTTGTGGTGATTATTATTCGCTTAGTAGCAGTACGTTTCAAAATTAGTCTCCCTAGTTTGTATAAAAGCGAAGACGAGTAGCTAAGGTTAATTAGCCGCATAATCGTTTAAAGCTTTTTCTAAGATTTGAAGCGCTTCTTTTTGACTTCCATAACCTTTAGATTTTAAGAGGTCTGAAGCCTTGTAATTGGTGAACCATAGGGCTATGATTTCTGAAATGCCTTGGTAATTTTTGTCTAATTCTGAAATGGAATTCATTGTGTACATCACCGAGGTGTCAGATACGGCGATGAGTTTATGGTCTTGTTCCCCCCTGTCGGTTAAATATAAAAGGCCTATAATTTTACATCTTAGGATCTCGCCACGTTGCGCCGGTGGCCCAAGAACAAGAATATCTAAAGGATCTCCATCGCCACCGCCATGTTTTGGTAACAGGGTTTTCGGAATCATACCATAATTTCCTGGGTAGCCTAAATAATTAATTTTTCGAGGGGTGTCTTCAATCAGTTCCCATTCAATTTGTCCTGTATTTTTATTCAGTTCCCACTTATCTATTGTTCCTGCCGGAATTTCAATAACGGCATTAACTTGGGCGTCTTCAAATTGAGGGTCAATATCTGTTAATAAATTGAGGTGGTCATCCTCGTGAAAGGGTTTAATAATTTGTTCGGAGGTCGTATTCGTATTGGAAAAATTACAGCTCGTGACTAAGGCCATAAGAGAAATTATAATAGAATAGCGTGTGGCTTTGTTCATAATCGTAGGTTTTGGGGATTGTGTTAAGCATGGCCTCGTACAAAAAGGCTTTGTCTAATTTAAGCAATTTGTAGCTAATATCCTATATAACGTAAAATTGGCGTCTTCTATTTTTTAAAATTCAAATAAATTAAGAATTATAATCTGAATTTGGGATTAGAGTAAAGTGGAGTCGTCCTAAATCAATAGGGTAGAGCGTGTTTTTATAGGTTTGAAGTTTCCAAATACTGTCGTTGTGAGGTTGTGTTTTGAAAAAATCGAGTTCTATAGAATAAAAAAGAATCCTTAAGGTTTAATGTTGGGTTGGGTTTGCTTTATTCCTGAATAAATAAAAGCTCCCCGTCTTAAACGTCTTAAGGATTTTTTAATAAAATAATTTGTTTTTGTAAGCGGCTAAAGCGTTGGGATAACGTGGTTTTTAACGCTCACAAAATAGCATGCTATAATGCGGATTCTAGAACAGGAAAGCCACGATCTCTCATTAAGGCTTCAATTTTAGCATCACGTCCTCTAAATTTTCGGTAAGCTTCTGCAGGGTCCATAGCGTTACGTGGTGCAAATAAATATTTTACAAGTTTCTCTGCCACTTCCTTATCGTAAAAGCCACCTTCAGCTTCTCTAAAAGCTTCAGAAGCATCACTCGTTAAAACATCAGCCCACATATAACCGTAATACGCAGTAGCATAGCCTTCCCCTGAAAACACATGACCAAAATGCGGCGTTCTATGACGCATTGGTAATTCTTTTGGCATGCCTAGTTCATCTAAAGTTTGACGTTCAAATTTGTCTATATCTATAGTTGTTGGGTCTGCTAAGTGCAGTTTCATATCGATTAAAGCCGAGGCTAAATATTCCGTGGTTCCAAAGCCTTGATTAAAAGTGGCTGCTTTTTTTATTTTTTCAACTAAAGCCTGCGGAATTGGTTCTCCTGTCTTATAGTGAACTAAATAGTTGTTAATGACCTTGTCTGTAGATAACCAACGTTCTAATAATTGCGATTGAAACTCGGTATAATCTCTTACACCACCGTTAAGGGTTGGATACTTTACATCGGCAGAAAAGAAGTGTAGGGCATGACCAAATTCGTGAAAAAAGGTAGTTGCGTCATCCCAAGAGACTAAAACAGCTTCTCCTGGTGCTGGTTTTACAAAGTTTGAATTGTTAGAGGCTAAAACATTCATTTCGCCATCAAAAGAAGCGGCACTTCTATAGGTTGTTGCCCAAGCACCAGAACGTTTGCCTTGGCGTGCATAAGGGTCTAAATACCATAAGCCTATAGATTTTTCGGTTGTCTTATCTGTAACTTCCCAAACTTTTACATCTTCATGAAATACCGGTACAGAACCATCCGTAATAGGGGTGAAGTTGTAATTAAAAAGTTCTCCGGCAACAAAAAACATGGCTTCCGTTAATTTGTCTAATTGAAGGTACTGCTTCACTTCATCGCTATCGAGATCGTATTTTTTCTGACGTACTTTTTCAGCATAAAAACGGTAATCCCAAGGCGCAATGGTAATGTCGTCTCCACGTTCATCTGCAACGGCTTGCATGTCTGCAACTTCTTCTTTAACACGTGCTGTTGCTGCAGGCCAAACAGCCATCATTAAGTCCATAGCATTCTCTGGCGTTTTTGCCATACGATCTTGTAAACGCCATTCGGCATAATTATCATAGCCCATAAGGCCAACACGTTCTTTACGTAGTTTTAAAATTTTAGCAATAATGGCGTTATTATCATTTTCATCGCCATTATCTCCACGCGAATAGTAGTTTTCCCAAACCTGCTTTCTTAAGGCACGTTCAGTAGAATAAGTTAAAAAAGGATCCATAGAAGAACGCGTATTTGTAATCGCATAAAGTCCCTCTTTACCTTTGTCGGTAGCAATTTTTGCTGCTGATTTTATAAACCCTTCCGATAAACCACCTAATTGTTGGTCGTTTAAATAGGTGATATAATGCTCTTCATCATGCAATACATGGTTAGAAAAATCGGTATATAAAGAGGCTAATTCTTTATTGATTGCTGCGTAACGTTTTTTCTTAGCGGCATTAAGATTAGCGCCGTTCATTTCAAACTGCTTGTAGGTTAATTCTACTACACGTTGGGCTTCTGGCTCTAAAGGTGATTTCAATGACGCTTCATATACGGTTTTTATACGTTGAAATAAGGCTTCATTTTGTGAAATTTTAGATCTGAATTCAGAAAGTTTTGGTGCTAATTCTGCTTGCACGGTTCTAAATTCTGGCGATGATACGTTACTTCCCATAACGCCGTAATAGGAGGATACCCGGTCTAAGGTTTTACCAGCGCGTTCCATAGCGACGATTGTATTTTCAAAAGTCGGATCGGCTTCGTTTTTTGCAATCGCTTCAATCTCTTCAAGTTGTTCCGCCATAGCTGTTTCCATAGCAGGTTTTATGGCTTCTACAGAGAGTTTGTCAAATGCAGGAACTCCCCTGTAAGGGCCTGTCCATTCTTGGGTAAGTACATTATCGCTCATGGCTTTTTCTGAGGGTTTAGCACCATCTTCTTTGCAGCTTACTAAAAGAATAAGACTGTAAAAAAGCGTTGTGGTTATGGATTTAGAGGTCATAAAAATGGTTTTATTTTTTTATAGGGTTAGGGATATAAATGAGCAAACAAGATACTGAAATTACCGTGTTTTTTCATCATATATCATAATAATTTCTTGGCTATGCCATAGTCTGTAAAGTCTACGTTGAAGAAGGCGCTTTATAAATTTAACAACGGAAACAAAGCAGAGAGAAGGGCTTCTTAAACTGTGAATTAAGTTAAAAATTACAGCCCTAAAAAAGCATTGGTATTTGCTAGACTAATCTATCAGCTCTACTTTTCTAATATACACATTACTTAGAGGCCAATCGCCTTCATCGGTTTTTACATTCGCAATGGCATCTATAACATCCATTCCGGAAGTTACTTCACCAAAAACGGTATAGTCGCCATCTAAATACTTAGCGCCACCTTCGCGTTGAATAATAAAAAATTGAAAAGGAGAGGCTAGTTTATAAGCATTTTCAATTTCGCTACTTGGCATGGAAACGGCGCCTCGCTTGTGGGTATATCCGCGTTTTGTATCTGGAGGAAGAAGGTAGTGTCCAATTTTTTGTCTTCGTTTTGCAATATTGTAATCATCACTGCTTCCGCCTTGGATCACAAAGTTTTTCACCACGCGGTAAAATTGTGTACCGTCAAAATAGTTGCGTTTGGTAAGGTAGACAAAATTGGCCCTGTGAAATTTGGTCTTATCGTAGAGTTGAATTTCAATAACCCCAAAATCAGTAGTGATTTTAACTTTGTTTTCAGAATGTGCTTTCTCGTAATCTAAGAAGAATTCCATTGCATTGGCATCGGTTAAAAGAGGAAATTCGGGTTCTTTAACTTCCTTCGTTATGGTTTTATTTTTAGAAGCTGATGAATCGTTTACTATTGGAGCCTCTTTTTTATGTTTTGAAGTTTGCTTATCTTCACAATTCATAAGTAATAATCCCATTCCAACACATAGTGGAAATAATAATTTAACGCTCATAAATGTTATTTAGTCGGTTTTTAGAATCTGTAGTAAAAATAAAACATCTTGAGCTTTTTGGCGAAGACTCTCACGCCAAAATGTCTCCTCCATACCGCTTAGATTTATCTGAAAAAATGAAATCAAAGTCTAAGACCGCTAGAAAAGCAGCAGTTATGGCTTTGTTTTATCCTAAACCAGATGATGAAACGTATTTGGTTCTTATTTTACGAAAAACCTATAAAGGAGTGCATTCGGCCCAAGTAGGATTTCCGGGAGGGAAATATGAAGATGCTGATCAGGGGGATTTACAAGAAACGGCTATCCGAGAGACCGAAGAAGAAATAGGTGTCTCTAGAACTCATATTGAGGTTTTAAAAGCGATGTCTTCAATTTATATCCCGCCGAGTAACTTTATGGTTTATCCTTATGTTGGAATTTCTAAAGAATATTTAATTTTCACAAAACAAGACGAAGAGGTCGAGGCCATTATTGAAGTCAAGCTCAGTGATTTTTTAAGCGATGATAGTGTTTTAACCGCAAGAGTACCAACGTCTTTTAATGTGGAGGTTGATGTGCCTGCATTTAATTTTAATGGACATATTGTGTGGGGCGCCACAGCAATGATGCTTGGTGAGATTAAAGACTTGTTAAAAACCGTCCTATAATTTAACATTATGTTTACATTTGTGTTTAAAATGTAAATCATATTATGGGATTATTTAAAAGAAATCCTTTTGGACATATATTGTGGGTAAAGAAATGGTTAATTAGAGTCTTAGGGGCTTTAACGCATCGTAGATTTAGAGGTTTTAATGAACTACAGATTGAAGGTTCTGAAATTATCAAAGATTTACCTGAAACTAACGTTCTATTTATTTCCAATCATCAAACTTATTTCGCAGATGTTATTGCGATGTTTCATGTATTTAACGCGAGTTTAAGTAACCGTGAAGATTCTATTAAAAATATAGGATATTTATGGAATCCTAAGCTTAATGTGTATTATGTGGCCGCTAAGGAAACCATGAGGTCTGGACTTTTACCTAAAATTTTGGCTTATGTAGGGTCTATTAGTATAGAGCGTACATGGCGATCTCAAGGTAAAGATATTAACCGACAAGTAAAGATGAGTGATATTTCTAGTATTGGAAAAGCGCTTAACGACGGTTGGGTTATTACCTTTCCTCAAGGGACAACAACCCCTTTTAAACCGATTAGAAAAGGAACTGCCCATATTATAAAACGCTACAAACCTGTAGTAGTCCCTATTGTTATTGATGGTTTTAGACGTTCTTTTGATAAAAAAGGATTACGTGTGAAGAAAAAGAATATTTTTCAAACTTTTGAAATTAAAGCACCATTAGAAATCGATTACGATAACGAGTCTATTGACAGTATTGTAGAGAAAATAGAATACGCTATTGAGCAACACCCTTCTTTCTTAAAGGTTATTCCGCAAGATGTTTTAGAAGAAAATGAGCGTTTAAATCAGGAATTAAGAGATATGTAAAAAAACTCTTAAAGGTTTATGGCTGAAATGAGACCTGTGTTTTTAGATGATAATCTAAGGCTAAGCCTCTAATGGGTTGTCTTGTGAATTCATAAAAAAAATACGACGTGAACGATAACATCAGAACATCAGAATAGCGTTAAGTCTATTATTTGCACTGATCATTTTGGTTTTTAAGCATTTAATACTTGCTGATGTTCTGGCGACGATTATCATTTTAACGATATTGATATCCTAAAATATAGTCGCATTAGAACCACTAAATCTGTTTTAATCTATTACTTATCCTGGATTTTGATTTCAGGATTTGTGATTTACATAAGGCACGTAAGCCTAGTATTCTGGTCTCCATTAATTATTATTTTCCTTATTAAAATTTCGATTCTCCTTTTATCCTATTTTAGGTATAGAAGACTTTACGTGACTAAAACAAGTTTAGGTTATCTGTGGCTAACAAGTTTAGTTCTTTATTTATCGGAACTTATCTCGAATTCTACACATGGATTTGGAGCACTATGCTTAAATCTAGCAGTCATTTCTGCAATTGAAAGTGTGGTGATCCTTATATTTCAAAAAAACAAGTCGCTTACCAACCAAGTATTATAAATACTATTACCTGCAACAACTTACACAACAAATAACGCGTGTTGTGCTTGTATGAAAATTTCTTCGGAATTACTTCTCCTTCGATTCTTTTTTGATAAATTAGTTCCCTAACTACGAGACTAATTTATACCAATTGTTAGCAATTGTATAGAAAACAGAAGCGCAAGTAAGAACAGAGTTATCCAAAATGGGGTGGCATAAACCCAAGACCAAGTCGAAGTATTTGAATTCTTAGGCGCATTTCAAGACGCAACAGAATTTAGACGAATGGAATAATATACCACTAGTCTCAACGGTGTTATACGTAAACGGCTTATAGCTTCAATCCAAAACCATTCAGTTTACCGCGTGTTCTATAACGGTTATAAAATGTCTAAGCGGTTATACTTCAAGCTTTTTTAACTCATTGTAATTTCTATTTAAACGCTTAATAAGAATACCGTAGATTAACTTATAGAACAACCATATAAATCCTAAAAACAAACCTGTAATTCCTAAAGTAATTAAAAGGATTACGGCTATTTGAGATGTAGAGGCCGCACTAAGTTTTTCGTAAAGCTCTGGGTGGTTGCTAATAGAAAAGGCTAGTGACACCGGAATACTAATAAAGGCAATAAGAAGATTATAGAGCACGTAGTATTTAATTATTTTCCGAGTCTTCAAAATACTTTCCATTAACTTTTTCGCATTATCCGTCACCGAGATGGCTTTATGAGCACTCCATAATAGGTATACAAATAAAATGATAACCGCATAACTTAAGATGTTTAAGCCAATGTAAACCCAGCTATGACTCATCTCTTCAAGTTG
Source organism: Winogradskyella arenosi (assembly GCF_003337305.1). Classification (GTDB taxonomy): domain Bacteria; phylum Bacteroidota; class Bacteroidia; order Flavobacteriales; family Flavobacteriaceae; genus Winogradskyella; species Winogradskyella arenosi. The sequence goes on from NZ_QPJO01000002.1 coordinate 427,374, forward strand.
TGCCTTCATCTGATCGGAAAGGACCAGAGGTAGAAAATTAATTAAAATCCAAAACACCAATTCTGCCATACTGATGTAGAAAAGCGTTTTTACAATATTTGAGGACTTCTTATGACTCATTTCATAGATATCATGATCTGAGAAGGTCTTATAGGTGTCGTTGGATTTTTTCCAATCCTTTTTTAATAATTCTAATTCATCCATAATCTTACGGATTTAGTATGGTTCTTAATTTCTTTTTCACACGATTCATTTTCACTCTTGCATTGACTTCCGTAATACCTAATGTCGCGCTAATTTCCTTGTAATCTTTGTCTTCTAAATACAAAAATACCAAGGCTTTTTCAATATCATTGAGTTGATGTACAGCTTGATATAATAATTTTAACTGTTGTTCTTCTGTGTCATCGTACTCTTCAGCCTTAATTTTAAATTCTACACTGTCAAATTCTTGCGTATTAATTCGACGTTTCGATTTTCTATATAATGTAATGGCTGTATTTAGGCCAACACGGTACATCCATGTACTAAATTTTGCCTCACCTCTAAATTTAGGGTAAGCACGCCATAATTGGATGGTAATTTCTTGGAACAAATCGTTATGCGCATCAACATTGTTGGTGTACAATCGGCACACTTTATGGACAATGTTTTGATGTTTTTGCAATTGTTCTACAAAACTATGTTCTAGTTCTTTGTTCAATTGATATAGTCGGTTGGTTAACCCATTAGTAGAAGAAGTTCAAGGTTTGTTACAAAAAAATAAAAATATTCTCTATTAAAATTATGTTTTACAATGAGCGACTCCATTTTAGGGTCTATTTGTAGCATTACCGGCTTATTTTTTATTGTCCTATTGTGATTTTAAATCATAAAAATTATTAAATTTTTAATATTCATAGTTAATTTTAAAGGTCTTTGTTATTTTTTATTCATTTCTATCATTTGCTTAGGCTTTACGCGGATTTCGAGGAGTTAATTTGTACTTTTATATCCCTAATTACAAGTCCTATTTTATGAATATTCCTCAGTCTAATCTACCAAGAGTTGTCATCATCGGTGGTGGCTTTGCTGGTATTAATTTAGTAAAAAGTCTCGCAAAGAAAAATGTTCAGGTTGTTCTTATCGATAAACGCAACTACCATACATTTCAACCGTTATTATATCAAGTTTCAAGCTCTGGATTGGAGCCTGATTCTATCGCTTATCCCTTACGAAAGATTATAAAAAAATACGATACGATGTTTTTTCGTTTGGCTGAGGTGGAGCAAATTTTACCTGAAAAAAATGAAATTATTACGTCTATAGGGAATTTGTCCTATGATTACCTCGTGGTAGCTACCGGAACGCGTACCAATTATTTTGGTAATAAGGCCATTGAGTCTTCAAGTATGCCAATGAAGACTGTACCTCAAGCCTTAAACATAAGAAGTCTTATTTTACAGAATTTCGAAAAAGCAGCTATTGCAGATTCTAAAGAAGAACGCGAAGCTTATTTAAATTTTGTGATTGTAGGGGCCGGACCTACCGGTGTAGAACTTGCGGGTGCCATTGCCGAACTTAAAAATAATATTTTACCTCGGGATTATCACGATTTAAATCCTGATGATATGCACATTCATTTGCTAGAAGGTTCGCCTCGTGTTTTGCCACCAATGAGTGAAAATGCCTCTAAAAAAGCACAGAAATTTTTAGAGCGTTTAGGGGTTAATGTACAGTGTAATACCATTGTAAAACATTACGACGGCTTAACAGTAACTACCGATTCTGGTGTGGTGATGAAATCCGAAACCTTAATTTGGGCGGCTGGTGTCACTGGTGCGCCTGTACAAGGTTTAAAAGTCGAAGCTGTAATGGATAGAATCAACCGCTATAATGTGAATAGATTTAATCAGGTGGAAGGCTATACCAATATTTTTGCCTTGGGTGATATTGCCTTAATGCCTACAGAAGCCTATCCTAAAGGACATCCTCAGGTGGCACAGCCTGCTATTCAACAAGGGAAATTATTAGGTAAAAATTTGGTGCGTTTGTTAGAGAACAAACCTATGAAACCGTTTAAATATAGAGATAAGGGGTCTATGGCAACCATTGGAAGAAATAAGGCTGTTGTAGATTTAAAACACTATAAATTTGGAGGATTCTTCGCTTGGTTTATATGGATGTTTGTTCACTTAATGTCTCTCGTTGGATTTAGAAATAGGGTTATTGTCCTTTTTAACTGGAGTTATAACTATATTAATTTTGATAAAGCGGCCCGTTTAATTATACGACCTTATAAAAAGTAATTGATTTACGTTAAAGGCTAGTAAACAAAGGATTCTTTTTTAGAATCCTTTGTTTTTATGTGATTTTGTTGCTGAATTGTAAACTTTAAGTAGGAATTGTTGCGTATTTGTCGTATCTTATAGTGTGTTTTAGGACGAATAACTATAAGGAAATAGGATAAGCACTTTCACTTTCCTATTTGAAATGGAATCATCATGCAAATCAAAAAAAACATAAAAGCCAATGTCGGGAGAAATAGTAGCTTGTATTTCGCGGTAGGCTTAAATGTGATGCTTGCCTTAACTTATTTAGGCCTTGAGCATAAGACCTATAATAAGACCACAACTAAAGTGGAGACCTTAATGGTAGAGGCGCAAATTGAAGAGGATATTCCTATTACACGGATTGAAATTTCACCTCCTCCGCCGTCACCACCACCGCAACAGACCATTTCTGAAGTCATTACACTTGTTGAAGATACTGCTGAAGTTGAAGAAACATTTATTGAAAGTACAGAAATAGGACAAGATGATGTAATTGGAGATCCTGCAGTGGTCCGTGTAGAAGAGGTAGAAGTTATAGAGGTGGAGGAAGAGGTTGAAGTTCCCTTTGCTGTCATTGAAAAAGTACCTCAGTTTCCGGGGTGTACCGGAACAAATGAAGCGTTAAAGGCTTGTTTTCAAAGTAAAATGCAAGCCCATATTCTTAAGAATTTTAGATATCCAGAAATTGCTTCAGAGCTAAACATGCAAGGCCGAGTGTTTGTAACCTACTTAATTGACGAACAAGGTGAGGTCACTAAAATTAAAAGTCGTGGCCCAGACCCAATTTTAGAGGAGGAGGCTGAGCGGATTATTAAATTACTACCTAAAATGATACCCGGTAAGCAACGTAACGTTCCTGTTAGAGTACCTTATAGTATTCCTATAACCTTTAAGCTTCAGGGGTAGGACCTGTGAGTCGTTATTGCTGCTCATAGACTTAACGCAATTTATAAAATCCCATTTATGGGATTTTTTTCGTATAAAACCAAGATTATAACAAATCAATCCTATCAGGCTTAAACAGCTTTTCTGATAGACTCTCAATTCATCATTCATTTTTAACAATTCAGTTTATATCTATTTGACTGCCTTAGGGGCATTCTCATATTTGCCTTGTTAATGGATTGGAAACTTAAAATTCCATCCTAAAATAAAACAATTATGAGGAAGTTTATATTTTACTGTATATGCTTTTTAGTGGGGCAAGTTCACGCTCAATCTACCGTTTCAGGAAAAGTTATAGATGTTAAAAAACAAGCTATTGTTGGGGCTAATGTTTATATCTTAGGAACCTACGATGGAGCTACCACAAATGCTGAAGGCGAATTTAGATTTACAACTTCAGCTCAAGAAGGCCCAGTTTTAGTGGTTTCTTTTTTATCCTACGAAACAAAAAACATCACTTTAAAACCCTCCCAATTTCAAAATCTAAAAATAATACTTAGAGAAGGTGTGCAGTCATTAGATACTGTGGTGGTAAGTGCAGGAACCTTTGAGGCCAATGATAATAGTAAGGTGTCGGTATTAAAACCTTTAGATGTGGTGACTACGGCAAGCGCATTAGGCGATTTTGTTGGAGCCTTACAAACCTTACCAGGAACCTCTAATGTCGCGGAAGATGGACGTTTATTTGTACGTGGCGGCACGCCAGATGAAACTCAAGTTTTTATTGACGGCATTCGTGTGTTTACACCTTATTCGCCAAGTGCTAATAATACACCAACACGTGGGCGTTATTCACCATTTTTATTTAATGGCATCACGTTTTCAACGGGTGGTTATGCTTCTGAATATGGTCAGGCCCTATCTAGCGTCTTACTACTGAATACCATTAATGAACCTACCCACAAAAAAACGGACATCAGTCTTATGAGTATCGGTTTTGGAATAGGGCATACTGAAAAATGGGAGAAGTCGTCCTTAAGTTTTAATACCTCTTATGTGAATTTAGCCCCATATTTAAAGGTTTTTAAAGATAAAAACGACTGAGAAACGCCTTATGTTAGTGCTCAAGGCGAAACGGTGTTTAGACAACAGTTAGATCAGGGGGTATTAAAGGTGTATGCAGCGTTTGATACTTCTAAGTTTCAATTGCAACAAGACGATATCAATACAGAGGAGGGGATCGATTTTAAATTGAATAATCAGAATTTTTATCTGAATACTTCTTATAAAGGGACTTTAGGAAAGCAATGGGGGATAACCACAGGTTTAAGTTATACGTATGCTAAAGATAAAATTTGGATAAATGCCCAGCATATAGAGGATACAGAACACGCCGCGCATTTAAAATTGAAACTAAAAAAACGTTTTAATAGTCGTGTAAAGCTAAATTTTGGTGTAGAACATTTTATGACCGATTTTAAAGAACGATTTCAAGCGGAATCTACGTTTGCCAGCTATGGTTATCGTAATCCTATTACGGCAGGCTTTGCGGAACTTGATCTTATCTATTCTAAAGATTTAGCCTTAAAAGTAGGCTTACGTTCAGATTATAGTGGTATTTTTAAAACGATGGAGGTCGCACCAAGAGCTGCTATTGCTTATAAAACCTCTAAAAACGGTCAGGTTTCATTAGCATATGGCCATTTCTATCAGAATCCGAGTCGTAATATCTTAAAATTTGAACAGGACTTAAAATCACAAAAAGCTTCTCATTATATTCTAAACTACCAATACACGCACAAGGGACGGATTTTTAGAGCCGAAGTTTACAACAAAACGTATGACCACTTGGTAAAATACAATACCGAGAGTCCTGAGTATTTTAGTGCTTTTGAGAGCAGCGGTGAGGGCTATGCCCAAGGACTCGATCTGTTTTGGAGAGATAATACTAGTGTTCCTCAATTAGATTATTGGCTCAGTTATTCATATTTAGACACCAAGCGCGAGTTTAATAATTATAACACTAAAGTTCAGCCTAGTTATGCCACTACGCACAATTTATCTGTGGTGGGGAAATATTGGATTGCATCGTGGAAAAGTCAAATAGGAGCAGCTTATAGTATGGCGTCAGGACGTCCTTATACCAATCCTAATACCTCAGGGATCTTAGACCAAAGGACTAAAGGATTTCATAGTTTAAGTCTTAATTGGTCTTACTTATTAGACCAACAGAAAATCTTGTATTGCTCCGTAAATAATGTGTTGAATTTTAAGAATGTTTATGGATATCAGTATGCCGATGTTCCTAACCCAAATGGGGTGTATACGAGTAGGGCATTAACCCCAGCTTCAGATCAGTTCTTTTTTGTTGGCTTCTTTTGGACGCTCAGTTCAGACCCTAATGACAATCAGTTAAATACTCTTTAAGGATTCATTTTAAATGGGATTTTAAAACTGACTAATGTCATAATTTAAACGTAAGCTAAGAAGTAACTTTACACTATTAAATTAAACGTCATGGAACTCAAAAAAAATCCCAATGCCAATGTAGGTCGAAACAGTAGTTTATACTTTGCTGTTGGCTTAAATGTAATGTTGCTCTTAACCTATTTAGGGCTTGAGCACAAGACTTACGAGAAAGAAGAAATAAAGATTGATTTGTTAATGTTAGATGATCAATATGATGAAGATATACCGATCACTACAATTAATATTCCACCGCCACCTCCACCACCAAAACAAGTGGTTTCAGAAGTTATTACCCTAGTGGAAGATACAGAGGAAATTGAAGAAACGGTTATTGAAAGTACGGAGATTGGTCAGGATGATATTATTGAAGAAGCTGAGGTTGCTGTTGAAGATGTTGTAGTTGAAGAAGTCGAGGAAGATATAGAAGTCCCTTTTGCTTTAATTGAGAAAGTCCCTCAATTCCCTGGCTGTACAGGAAATAATGCCGAGCTAAAAGCTTGTTTTGAACGAAAAATGCAAGCCCATTTACAGAAAAACTTCAGATATCCTGATGCTGCGGCAGACTTAGATATTCAAGGTAAGGTTTATGTGTTCTTTATTATTGATAAAACCGGTAGAGTGACTAAAATTAAGTCTAGAGGTCCCGATCAATTGTTAGAAGCGGAAGCAGAACGTATTATTAGTTTATTACCTAAAATGATTCCAGGACAACAACGTGATATGGCTGTAAGTATGCCGTACAGTGTTCCTATTAATTTTAAGTTGATGAACCAATAATGATTCCTAATTTTTATTTAATTTTTTTCAAGACAAAATCCCAGAGATGGGATTTTGTGGTATCAGAGCTTTAAGGATTTTTTAGAGGACTTTTTATAACTATTATGGTGATGATTAAAATTAATTTTGAAACATATTGCGTCATAATTTCATATATTTATAACAGTAAAAGTGAAGGGCTTATCTTTTAACGTTCAATACACTGTATTGTTAAAAGTGCCATTCTTTATACTGCCCAAAATATTTTTTTTGGAGAATTTAAAAACAGTTACATGGAGCAAATTATTACATTCGGAGAAGTTTTAATGCGTATTTCACCACGCGGAAATAAGAAATTTATGCAATCTAATATTGCAGAGTTTTATTTTGGAGGCACAGAATTAAATGTGGGAATCTCCATCGCAAATTTTGGAGGTAAAGTGAAACACATTAGTGTGGTCTCTAATGATTTTATTGGGGAAACCGCCTTAGCTTATATCCGTAAATTTGGCGTGAGTACGTCTTCCATAGAATTTTCCTCAAGACCTTTAGGGGTTTATTTCTTAGAAGTTGGTGCGGTGATGCGTCCGAGTAAAATATCTTATAACCGTTCGCATTCGTCTTTTTCAGATGTAGAGCCTTCTATGGTAGATTGGGATAAGGCGCTTAGAAAAGGAAGTTGGTTTCACTGGACAGGAATTACGCCAGCCTTAACACAAGGTGCTTTTGATACTTTAAAAGAAGGTTTGGTCCTAGCGAAAGAAAAAGGCATTACTGTCTCTGCCGATCCTACTTATAGAAGTGGTTTATGGAAATACGGTAAGGATCCAAAAGAGGCTTTAAAAGAATTATTGCAATACTCTAATATATTTATTGGTGGTATTAACGAAATAAATGAAGTGCTCGGTACGGACTACAGCTATTCTAACGATGATTTCTTAAAAGCAAGTCAGCAACTAATGGAGACGTTTCCGTCCATAGAAAAAGTATTCGATAAAATAAGAACCTCCTTAAATTCCTCATGGCATAAAATTAGAGCGCGTATGTGGAATGGCGTAGAATTTAGAGAATCTGAAGATTTAGATATTACGCATGTCGTAGATCGTATTGGGACCGGAGATGCGTTTGCTGCCGGACTTATTCATGGGTTGCAGAAATATGACGATTTTAAAGCCATGCAATTTGCTAGTGCAGCCTGTGCCTTAAAACACACCTATGAAGGGGATGTGAATTACGCTAATGCAGAAGAAGTTATTTCCATCATTGAAGGAAATGTTTCAGGGCGTTTTGTCCGCTAAGTATACCTTAGTTACAGAATTAAAAATAACAACAACTTGTTTCTAGAGTGATCTGCTGAGAAATTTTCTAGCGTCACCTAAAAGCAAGTTGTTGTATATATAGGCTTACTTGGTATAAGCACCTGAAGAATAGGTTAACTCGTAACTATGAGTGTAGATTTCAAATACAATCCCAAAAGGATCTTCTACATAACACATTTTAAAAGGTTTGTCTTCCGGGTAATATTCCCTTATTGGCATTCTTTGTTTTCCACCATAAGCCTTAATTTTCTCAATAAGGTCTTCAATATTGGGATCTTGCACACAAAAGTGAAAGAGACCTGTATTAAAAGGGTTGAATTCTGGAGCTTCCTTAACTCCATGTGGAAAAGAAAATAATTCTACACCAATACCATCAGAAGTTGCTAAATGCGCAATTTCAAACTCGGTCCAGTCGTCACCAAAAACATCAATACACATTTGGCCTATGGCCGTATCGGTTTCTTTCTTTATGGTTGAAGGTTCCATAATAACATACCAACCCATAACTTCAGAATAAAATTCTACTGCGGCTTTCAGGTCTGGAACTGTAATTCCTATATGTGAAAATGATTTTGGATAATGTTTCTTGTCTTTCATAAGTACTTGTTTTGTAGATGACAAAATTAGTCTATATTTGCTTGTTGGGCAATAACTTACTAAAAAGTAGTATAGTTACCTAAATGAGTAAATTATAGATTATCAGTATTTTAAAAGTAATTAAATTTTGAATAAAGCGCATCATTGTCCGTTAAATTATACCATGAACCTTATTGGGACCAAGTGGAAGCCGTTAATATTATTTCATTTATTGGAAGGCGGGCTGCGTTCTGGAGTACTTCAAAAGAAAATTCTAGGCATCTCCAATAAGATGTTTACCCAGACGGTAAGACAATTAGAAGAGGATGGCCTGATCACTAGAAAAATTTATCCGGTGGTGCCCCCTAAAGTCGAATATCAATTAAGCACCCGCGGACAATCTTTAGAAGCCATTCTTAGGGCTTTAGATCAATGGGGTTTAGAGGATTGTAAATCATAAATTCAGGAAAGCAAACCCCTAATCCTCTAAATAAATCTCATTAGATTTTCGGTATTCAGAAGGGCGCTTGCCCATCACTTTATTAAAGGTGTTGCTAAAAGTTGGTAAGCTTATATAGCCAATCATGTTTGCAATTTCAGAAATGGTATAGTCGGAATTCATTAAATATTCTAAGGATTTAAATATCCGTAATTGCGTATAGTATTTAATAAAAGACATACCGACATCCTTTTTAAATAAACGGTAGAGTGATTTGTCCGTCATGCTAAAACGAGACGCTAATTCTGGTAGGAGGTGTTCTTGATGAATATGGTCTGTAAGATATTTTATAATGCTTATTAAGCGATGGTCTGTGGCTTGCGGGAGTTCTATATGTAAGGATCGCGATACGGTTTGCTCTAATATGGCTTTAAACGCAAGGGCTATCGTAAATTTATTCCGTTGCGATTTTACAATATCGCCATTCCATTGTTTGGTGTGCAATAAGAGTTCCATTAATAAATTATTAATGGGATAGATTCCTTCTTTATAATAAAAGCGCCCTGCGTTTGTAGGAACCGGAAAATAAAGATTTCTCATAATAACCTTAGGCGAACTCGGATAAATAGCATGCTGTAGTCCAGGAGGGATCCACATATAATGCCGCGCCGGTAAAAAGTAAATTCTATTCTTGGTTTTTACATGGACCACACCACCTTCCGTATATAAAAATTGTCCCTTATCATGATGGTGCGATTCTATAAAAGTTTCCCCCATAAGATTATGGTAGCAATAAATGCTTAAAGGGTTCTTATCAACTTCAGTTAAATAATACTTTGTATTCATAATAATGGAAATGATACGTTGATTGCACGAAATTAATAAAAGATTGTCTTATGTGAATAAATAGACATTAAATATCTTGTATAAATTGCAGTGTGGTTTTGAGAAAAACTTAATTAAACTAAAAATAACAATCAAATAGGTAATTATTACGCTTAAAAATTACTAAATACTTAATATTATGCAACGAATTAAATACCCCGCTTATTTAGATAAAATACAGACGGCAGAACAGGCTGCTTTACATATAAAAAACCGTCATATCTTGGGGGTTAGTGGTTTTACAAAAGCAGGCGATAGTAAAACAGTTTTACCTCAAGTTGCAAAACGCGCTTTGGTTGAAGATATTAAAGTAACTGTATTAAGTGGCGCTTCTTTAGGTTATGATACCGATGCCGATTTAGCAAAAAACGGAGCACTTTATAAAAGATTACCTTTTCAAGCCGATCCCACATTAAGAAAAAGTATTAATGGTCATGAGGTGCTTTATGTAGATCAGCACTTAGGGCAAACGGCAGATATGCTTCAGAAAATTGATACCTATAAAATTGATATCGCTATAATTGAAGCGGTTTCCATTACCGAAGAGGGCCATATTGTACCGACGACTTCTGTTGGGAATTCACCTGTATTCGCAGAAAATGCAGATAAAATTATTATTGAAATTAACACCACATTCCCAGAATCCCTAGCGGGAATCCATGATGTTAAGGTTTTAAAAAAACAACCGCATCGAGAGATTATACCGGTTACCGAATCGGACACAAGGATTGGCGATCCGTTTATTAAAATAGATCCAAGTAAAGTCTTGGCTATAGTTTATACGGAAGTTCCAGACAGTCCTGCCGTGATTGTAGATCCAGATGAAAAAACATCAGCCATCTCAAAGCATATTCTTGAGTTCTTAGAGAAAGAAGTTGATGCTGGTCGCTTAACGGAATCTTTGTTGCCTTTACAAGCCGGAATAGGGAAGACGGCCAATGCCATTCTATCGGGGTTTAAAGATTCTAAATTTAAAAATCTTACGATGTATTCTGAAGTACTTCAGGATAGTACTTTTGAATTGTTTGATTCTGGAAAACTGACCTTTGCATCGGCATCCTCAATTACCATCACCGAAGCTTGTTCTGATAAGGTGTTTAGTAATTTTGAACAGTACAAGGATAAACTCTTATTAAGACCACAAAATATTAGTAATGCTGCTGAAGTTATTAGCCGACTTGGCGTTATTGGTATAAATACAGCCATTGAAGTTGATATTTATGGTAACGTAAATTCTACCCATATTGGAGGGACTAAAATGATGAATGGAATTGGAGGCTCTGGTGATTTTGCAAGAAATGGTTACTTGAGTATTTTTGCCTGTCCGTCAATGTCTAAAGAAGGACGTATTTCTCATGTGGTCCCAATGGTGTCTCATACAGACCATACAGAACACGACGTGGATGTTTTGGTTACGGAACAAGGTTTGGCAGACTTAAGAGGATTAGCGCCTGTAGAACGTGCTCAACGTATTATTGAAAACTGTGTGCATCCTGAATATAAAGCGCAAATGTTAGCTTATTTTGAAGAAGCCAATAAAGCAGGAGGACAAACTCCGCATCTTTTAGAAAAAGCATTCAATTGGCATACGCAGTTGAAAACAGCAGGTACCATGAAGGTGAATGCCTTGGTGGATGAACTGGTGTAAAACCATTATTTTGAGTGTATAAAACAATAAACGCTATGATAGAGGAAATACTTCTTTATCATAGCGTTTTTTGTGTTATCTACCTTGGTATAACATGTTATATTAATTTGAAACTTCCTTTTAAGTCTTTTAAAACAATAACATTGCGGTTTGCAATTCAAGATTCAAAATGTGAATGATGACGTTAAAAATAGGTTATTGAGTGAAAGACAAAAAGACGCTTTAATCCTTTCCAATGTTCTAAAAGGGCAACCTATTTCATGAGGTATGTTAAAGATCCTCTTTCAGTCGTAGTTTTTTGAATTTTTTTCGAATTCTATCTGATCTAATAATTAGACCATGACCTAGACTTAGCCGGTAGGATCCCCAAAGATGCCTTGTTGGCGCGATGGGGATAATTCGTTTCAAAGAAAGGCCTATTATTGGCGTTCAATAACTAAGCGCGATAAGGCTTCGGGATATCCACGGTCTTTAGCAAGTTGCGATGCAAAGCGGTTAATTGCTTCCGTATCAATAGCCTCTAAAATCTCATTTTCTAAGGATGTATTTGCTAAGGCAGGAATAATGTTTTCTTCTTGAAGTTTAGCTATAATTTGATGGGCCACGGTTAATGCTGAAGAGGCTTTTATAATTTCGCTTCGGGCATAAAACGGACTTGGAAAACTCACTTCACCGACTCTTAAATTAGGGTCGTTACCACGTATTTGTTGCGCTCCAAAAAGAGGAGGACCTCCAACTGTAGCGGTTTTAAAAGAAGGAACAAACTGACCAACCGATGCAATGGCGTTTTCAGTTCTGCTTTCTACATCTTGAGTGGCCCAACCTTTATAAAGCTTTAGGTTGATGTCTTCATTAAACTGCGGTTGTGCCTCGTTAGCTTTAGACTTTATAAGACCATTTTTAAACAAGGTGATCTCCTCCGTCATGCCATGTATTTGGTAAAAATCTTCAGCGTAAGGCGTTAATTGCACCATACCATTTGGCGTACCCCGTTCTCCATGAAAAATAAGCTCAGGAAGTAAGCCGGGTTGCGGTTCCCATTTAGAAACATAGGCCGCTTTAAATTCAATAAGACGTTCGGTTTTTAACTGTAAGGAAGCCTCAATTTGTCCGGTTTTATAACCCGACGAGTTTACGAGATATTTTACTTTATAAACTTCGTCTTTAGTCTGTATTTCCCAATTATAATCCAAATCCTCAGCTCTAACATCTTTAATATGTTTTACGTTGGTATTGGTTTTAAGGCTACAGTTTGAAGACTGTTCTAAAGCTAATTGTGCCTGTGCGCCTAATCTAAAGAGGTTCCAACCATATTCTTGAACCAAAATTACTGGTGTTTTTAATTTTTTGTAATCAATGAGTTTTACGGTATTGGCCATCCATTGATCGGGAGTCGTAGGACGTTTATAAGCAGGTTGCTCGCTTAAAGCGATTAAATCAGCTTCGGTATAAAGGTTGTAATAATCCTGCGGAGCGCCTAAAATTTCATTTGAAGGATCTTCATCAATTAAACTTTGGTAATACCCTACAAGCATATCCAATCGATTTAAAAGAGTGTGAATATCGTATTTTTCAGATTTAGGAACACTAATAAAGGTAGGGCGTTGGTCTATAGATTCCGGAAATAAACGGGCCATGGCAATGGATTGCTTCATCAAGATTCGGCATTGCTCATCTGAAATATCTGGGTATAAATTTCCACCTGCATGTAAGTGACAAAAAGGAGGACCGTTAACAACGCTATTGGCTTGTTCAAACAAAATACTATCAATATTGTGTTTTGCCATTTCTAAAGCCGTTACCACACCAGAAACACCACCTCCAATGATGCCAACATTATAAATTTTATTCATCTTAAAATAAGTCTTGAAGCTCCGTAAACTGATCTGCCACTACCGTAGGATTATAGTCTGAAATGTTTTCGTTGTAATTATAGCCATAGCTCACACCGATACTTTGCATGCCTGCATTTTGAGCCGCAAGAATATCATTTTTAGAGTCTCCGACCATCACACTATGGGCAATGCTTGTTCCCATAGCTTCTGTAAGATGTAAAAGTGGCATAGCACTTGGTTTTTTTTCTGGCAAGGAATCTTCACCAACCCAGAGTTTAAAGAAACTTTTAATTTCTAATGCCTCTAAAATAGGAGCAATATATGCGTAAGGTTTATTGGTGCAAATAACCATCGAATAGCCCTTTTGGTCTAAATAATTTAAGGTATCTAAAACCCCAGGATACATAAAAGTATCTTTACAGGTAATACTTTTGTACGCTTCTAAATATCGGGTAAAAGCATCTTCAAAAAGCGACTCCGTGAGATCGTCTTTAGGAAAGGAAGCTTCAAGCGCACGTTGCACTAAAGGTTGCGCTCCATTACCAATAAAAGGGGTAACCTGAGCAATGCTTAGCGGTTTAGCCTTAAAATGAGATAACATAATATTAACGGCAGCTGTAAGATCTGGAATACTGTTGATTAAGGTGCCATCAAAATCGAATATGATAAGTTTTTTTTCTGTAAAATCCACAAGTCTTCTTTTAAAGCAAAGATGCGGAAGTTTTAATAAAATAGTAAGTATTTATGGTAATATTGGGAAGATTAAAATGAAGTACAAGTCCGCATTACGGGATAAAGATGTTGTTTTAAAGTCGCTTAGGGCTTAAATGTTATGGCTTTTATGAAGGTGACATCTTTTTAGAAAAAAAAAGAACTATTCACGACTTGTACATCGCGAATAGTTCAAATATAGAAGTAGTATGTGTTTCAGTGCGACTTACATAAAGCCAATTCATTTTTTAAATGATGGAGCTTTTAAATCTGCTTAAAACCACTAGCTTACCCTATTTATTTGCTTTTTAAATGAATGGTTTGCATCGCTCTAGCCGCAATTGGACTTGTAAAAGTTCTGTCCCCTAAAGTAATCTCTAATTTATGTGCTTCATCATTTCTGTTAAAAACGACAACAACGATAGAGCCATCCGTATTTTTAGCAGCCGTATAAATTAGGCCATCAATCGAATCTCCTTTTAAGGCAATTCTATGAGCATCAGGACGAATAAATTTACTAAAGTGACTCAATAAGTAGTATAGTGGTGTATAAATAACTTCATCCGTTTCAGGATTGATAAGAACAGGAGCACTATTATAGTTATTATAAGGATTTGGTTGTCCTTTATGACTTAGAATACTACACCATTCTACATAACCTTGTGTTCCGTGATTTAAATCGGTGATAATATCATAGGCGTACGTTTCAAAAGGAACAAAGGTTCCGGCATAATCCGTGCTCGCTCTCCAATACTGTCCAATAGGTTCATTGGCATCAATATCAATACTAGATTCTGAATGAATCATGGCTTTATTAGGCCATTTTTTTTGCAATTCAGCTAACTCATCAGCATACCAGTTATTCGCTTTTAGTTCCGAGTTGGTGTACCAATGAAACGCTGTTCCCCAAGCATATTTAGACGCTTCAGGGTCTTCGTAGGTTGGCGCTACATAATCGTTCATAGTCGATTTGTTGTGATCGTAAATTAAAACGCGAAGTCCTGCTTCTAAGTCATCAAGCTTCAGGTGACCATCTTTTACTAATTGTGGTCCAAGGTGATCTCTTAAGAAATCTCTTCCTTGTTCTGGTGTAAATCCATTACTATCCCACATCGCATCAATGGCGTGTAAGGGCTCATTTTGTGGCGTTAAACCCCATAAGGTAATACCTTGTTCTTTATAAGCTGTAATATATTTAGAAAGGTATTCGGCCCATAATCCATAATATTCTGGACGTAAAGTTCCGTTTGTCATTTCAGCAGTTTCTCCGGTTTTCATCCATGATGGAGGACTCCACGGTGAAGCTATAATATTAAAATCGGCACCTGGAATTTTAGAAGCCTCTAAAATCATAGGAATTAAATCGTAGCTCGGATCAACTAATACGATACCGCGTACTTGGTCATTTTCATCGCCACTAAAGCCTTTCATATCTTCATTAACACTAAATGTTGAAAGGTCTTCATCTCCTACTTCTACATATGAGTAGTGCGTGTTAGAGTAGTCACTACTGTTAATATGAGTTCGTGTTAGCGTAAATCCGGCACCTTCCGTTGGACTGAAAAGTTTGGTGAGTACATCTTTACGTTTTTCTACAGGAATAGTGGCTAAATTCCAAGCCGAAGATTCTGTAAACGAAGCTCCGAAGCCATAATACTTTTGAAATTCTTCATTTGGAAGAAGTTCTATTGTTACTTTTTTAAGATCTGAAGCCGCAGTAGGGGTTTCGTTTTCCGAAATTAATTTAAGATTGTCGCCCTGTTGTGAAGTTTGGTAAACATCAGAAACATAATCATGGTAAGCACTTTTTGGTGTGCAACTTGCAAAAACTGCCGAAATGATAAGAAGTTGAACTCCTTTTATTTTAGAATTTGTAACGAAAGGCCGAGCGTGACCTTTAGAAATTTGCCGTAGTGCTTTGATACTAAATACGTCCATTGGTTGTTTAAATTATTTTTTAGTTCAGTTATAAATTTATTGGGTATAAATATACGCTTTATCTAGGGCTGTACTTAGAATAAGTTGCATTTTTATGTTGAATAAGATAATGTTTTAAGGGATTTTTGATACTGCTTTAAATTCAAAAAAAAAGCCATTCTGCTAAAGAGCAAAATGACTTTTTTAAAGGCTGAAAACTTAATTTATTTCCAACCGCCACCTAAAGCTTGATACATTTTTATATGCGCTAAAAATTGATCTTTTTTAGTTTCAATAATTTCTAATTTTGAATCTAAGGCTTCGCGTTGTGTTAGAAGGACTTCTGTGTACTCCGCTCTTGCCGATTTAAATAGCTGAATAGACAGGTCTATGGCATCTGTCATAGCTTCAACTTGCTTCGCTTTTAAATCATAATTGGCTTTTAAATTCTGAATATTAGATAAGGTGTTAGACACTTCTAAATACCCGTTTAATATGGCTTTTTCATATTCAAAAACGGCTTGCAACTGCTTTTTATTCGCGTTTCGGTATTCGGCCTTAATGGCATTTCTGTTAATTAAGGGACTTACAATATCACCCGCTAAAGAATATAAAAGTGACTCTGGAGTATGAGTTAAATATTTGGTTTTAAAAGCCTGTAAACCCACGCCAGCTTGTATGCCTATAGAAGGGTAGAAGTTGGCTTTTGCGATTTTAACATTGAGTTTTGAAGCTTCTAATTCGTACTCCGCTTGTTTAATATCAGGACGATTTTCTAAAAGTTGAGAAGGAATCCCCGCTGCAATAGCGGTGATAGGACGTTCTATAAAATCATTAGAATTTCTGTCTATAGGCTGCGGATAGCGTCCTAGGAGAAAATTAATTTTATTTTCAACTTCTGTGATGTGCTGTTGAATTTCAAATTTATTACTTTGATTTTTGAACACTTCAGCTTCAAAACGTCTTACGGCTAATTGGGTGGCTCTAGCGGCTTGCTTTTGCAATTTCACCATTTTTAAAGCATTATTCTGAATTTTTAAATTCTGCTCTATAATGCTCAGTTGATTATCTAAAGCCAAGAGTTCGTAATAAGAATTGGCAATTTCAGAAACAATATTGGTAATCATGAAATTCTTGCCTTCAACAGTGCTTAGGTATTCTAAGACTGCTGCTTTTTTTCCGTTTCGGAGTTTTTTCCAAACATCCAATTCCCAAGATACCGCTAAGCCCACCGAAAAATCGGTTAAAGGCTCAGGGAATTCTTCTCCATCTCTAATGTCTAGGTTTTGCTCTACAGCTCCAGCTCTAGTGTATTCGCCTACTTTTTCAACTTCGGCACCTGCATAAGCATTAACAAAAGGTAAATATTCCCCTTTTCTTACACTAACTTCATTATTAGCAATAGCAATTTGCTGTAGCATAATTTGAAGTTCTTGGTTGTTTGCCAGAGCCGTATCAATTAAGGCCACTAATTTGGGGTCCTTAAAAAAGGATTTCCAAGGTACGGCTGCGGTATTAACAGAATCCTTAGCTTCGTTTAGGTAATGTTGAGGTACGGTCTTATTTTCTTGTCTTACGGCCTGTTGTATAGGCACGCAAGAAAAGAAGACTAGTAAGGCCAACACACCAATAAGCTGTGATTTTCTTAGGTTTAATATATTATTCATCGTTTTTATTTTTACGAAGTTTTTTCAATAGTTTTCGGAGCTTACTGATTTCTTCAGCATTGGCATCACTTTGGTTTTTGGTTTCGCTAACACGCATCATTTCTTCTGAAATAGGCTCTTGAGCTTCGTCTTTAATAAGGCTTTTTCCATCTGCCATTGTTGCAAAAATGTAGTAAAGTCCTGGAATGATTAATACACCACCTAGGGTACCAATAAGCATTCCTCCCAAAGCAGAACCCCCAATAGTTCTATTTCCTATGGCTCCTGCACCTGAAGCAATAATTAAAGGAATTAAACCTGCGATAAAGGCAAAAGAGGTCATTAAAATAGGTCTAAATCTGGCCTTAGAGCCTTCAATAGCAGCTTCTAAGATACTTGCGCCTTGCTGTCGCTTCTGGACGGCAAACTCCACAATTAATACGGCGTTTTTACTAAGTAAGCCCACTAACATAATCACACCAATTTGGGCGTAGACATCATTGGCAAGTCCCATGGTTTTCAATAAAATGAAAGATCCAAAGACTCCGATTGGTAACGATAGAATTACGGCTAAAGGAAGTAAGAAACTTTCGTACTGTGCCGCTAAGACAAAGTATACAAAAACTAAAACCACAATGAAGATATAAATGGATTCGTTTCCTCTACTGGCTTCATCGAAAGACAGGCCTTCCCAAGCAATATCATAGCCTCTAGGTAATTCTTTAGCGGCTACTTCTTTTATGGCATTAATAGCATCGTCACTGGTAAAACCACTCGCAGGTAACCCACGGATTGAAGCTGAATTGTAGAGATTGTAGCGGGTAATCTCGTTAGGACCTAATTTCTTTTCAAGACTCATAAATGCCGAATAAGGGACCATTTCTCCTTCTTCGTTCTTAACAAAAAGTTT
Organism: Winogradskyella arenosi; assembly: GCF_003337305.1. Classification (GTDB taxonomy): domain Bacteria; phylum Bacteroidota; class Bacteroidia; order Flavobacteriales; family Flavobacteriaceae; genus Winogradskyella; species Winogradskyella arenosi. Next base: position 445,682 of record NZ_QPJO01000002.1, read on the forward strand.
GTCTAGATCCGTAGGCAAGCGTCTATATTCTGGAGCGGCTTGGGTATAAACTTTAAAGAAGCGCCCAAAACGAATAAACCCTTGCTCATAAGTACTACCAATTAAAATGTTAAGGTTTTCCATAGCTTTACCGATGGTAACCCCTTTTTGCATGGCAATTTTATTATTAATTTTCAATTCATACTGTGGGTAGTTTGCCGAGTAAAAGGTAAACAAACCACTTAGCTCTTCTCTTTCTGATAAAGCCTCCATAAATTTTTTATTAATATTCTCAAAATGGTGATAATCTGTAGAGTTGGTTTTGTCTAAAAGACGTAAGGCAAATCCACCAGAAGACCCAAAGCCAGGTACAGCAGGAGGTTCAAAGTATTCTATAACGGCTCCTAAATCTTTGGTTTTCTCTTCGAGTTCTTCCATAATTTCATGAACAGAATGTTGACGATCTGACCATGACTCTAAATTAATTAAACATGTTCCCGCATTAGAACCACGACCTTCCGTCATAATTTCGTAACCCGCTAAAGAAGTTACAGATTTTACACCTTCAGTTTCCTCACAAATTGCTTGTAGTTTTTTAGCGACAGCATTGGTACGTTCTAAAGTAGCGCCAGGAGGGGTTTGAATAATGGCATAAATCATTCCCTGATCTTCATTAGGAATAAAGCCCGAAGGTAAGACCTGATTGGTAAAATAAATTCCGGCACAGAATGCGGCTAACACCCCAAAAGTTAAAATACGTCGCGCCACAATTTTATTGAGGATAAGCACGTATTTTCCTGTTAATTTTTCAAAACCATTATTAAACCAATCGATAAAACGATCCATCAAGGATTTTTTACGTTTTCCATGGTTGTTTTTAAGTAACATGGCACATAAAACTGGGGTCAAGGTTAAAGCAACAAGGGCAGAGATAAAAATTGAACCTGCCATTGTAATAGAGAATTGACGGTAGAATACCCCAACAGGACCCGTCATAAATGAAATAGGAATAAACACCGAAATCATCACTAAAGTAATGGCGATAATAGCACCTCCAATTTCACCTAAAACTTCTTTAGACGCTTGGTAAGGACTAAGGTGCTCTTCTTCCATCTTAACATGGACGGCTTCTACCACCACAATAGCATCATCGACTACAATACCAATAGCAAGTACTAATGCAAAAAGGGTGATTAAATTGATGGATAAACCAAACATTTGCATGATAAAAAAGGCACCAATTAAGGATACCGGAACCGCAATAATAGGGATCAGCGTAGAACGGAGATCACCTAAGAATATAAAGACCACAATGGCTACTAAGAAAAAGGCATCTCTTAAGGTGTGTATAACTTGTTCTATAGAGGCATCTAAGAAGTTAGAGACATCATAACTAATTTGAAAATCTACATTAGGCGGTAAGTCTACCTCAAGTTCATCAAGTTTTTCTTTAACAGCATCAATAACATCACTACCGTTACTTCCAAAAGTTTGTTTTAAAACGATAGAAGCAGAAGGATTACCATCTAAGTTGGAGTAAATATCGAAGAATTCACTTCCTAATTTAACATCGGCAATGTCTTTTAACATTACTATTTCACCTTCTTTATTGGCTTTAATAATAATGTCTTCATATTGTTCGGGTTCGTTATAACGGTTTTGGTAGGTTAAAACGTACTCTAACGATTGGGAGGTAATACCAGAACTTCGTCCTAGTCGTCCAGGTCTTGCTAAGATACTTTGCTCTTCCATGGCTTCTAATACTTCTTCCGCAGAAATATTGTAAGCACGCATACGGTCGGGTTTTAGCCATACACGCATGGCATATTTACGACTTCCTAAAATTTTGGCACTGGCAATCCCTTTAATACGTTGTATTTCAGGAATAATTTTAGTGTAAGCATAGTTGTATAGAAACTTCTCGTCGTTATTTTTGTCTGTACTGGACAAGTTGACATACATCAACATACTCGGCTGTATAGGAGTGATAATAACGCCTTCTCGCTGTACAAGTTCTGGGAGTAAGGGCATCACTTGGTCTACACGAGTTTTAACTCTAACCACAGCTTCATTAGGGTCGGTACCGGGTTCAAAAATAACTCTAATGGTGGCTTCACCCGCACTTGTGGCATCTGAAGCGATATAGCGCATATCTTGCACGCCGTTTATAGCAGTTTCTAGGGGTATAAGGGTAGAATTTACTAAAACATCGGCACTAGAACCTGGGTAAGCAATAAATATATTAACTGTGGTTGGTGCGATTTGTGGTAATTGCGATATAGGCAGCTGCTTTATGGAAAGCGCTCCTATAAATACGATGATCACCGAAATGACAATAGCCAAGACGGGTCTTTTTATAAATCTTTTAAACATGATTTTTGTAGCTTAATAGCGGTTTACTCGGCGTAAAGCGCTAGATTAGATAGTGCTGTTTCTGGATCTACGTTTTCAGTATGGATCTTTTCTAAGTCTCTTACCATTTTAATACCTTCTAGAAGTATGGTATCGGTTTCACTAAGACCTTTGTCTACAATAAATAAATGCGGTAATTCTGCACCAATAGTAATGGCTCTTTGGTGTACAACGTTGTCTTTATCTACGACAAATACATAAGTTTTATCTAAGATTTCAAACGTGGCTTTTTGTGGAATAATAATAACATCGTCGTAAGGAACACGCATAAGAATGCTTCCGGTTTCGCCATGTCTTAAAATACCATCCGGATTAGGGAAGGTGGCTCTAAAGGCTATATTTCCGGTTTCGCTATCAAATTCCCCTTCAATAGTTTCAACAATTCCTTTTTGATTGAACCGTTTGTTATTCGCCATTAAAAGTTCAACACTGGTATTGTTCTTTTTGGCGTCGCTCATTATATAATCGAGATACTCGGCTTCAGGAACATTGAAATACACCCACATCTTATGGTTGTCTGATAGGGTAGTCAATAATTCTCCTTCGTCTAATAGACTTCCTTCTCTAGCTTCTAAATGGTCCATTATTCCATTAAAAGGGGCTTTTATACTTGTAAAACCTAAGTGTGTTTGGGCCAAAGCCACATCGGCTTTTGCTTTTTCTAAATTGGCTTTTGCCATGGCAAGCTCATTTGGAGATACAACATCGCCATCGGCTAGTAATTGCGTGTTGGTGAGTTCTATTTCAGCAACATTAGATTCGGCTTTAGCCTTTTGTAGTTCGGCTTGATAGATGTTGGGCATAATCTGAAACATGGGCTGCCCTTTTTTTACTGACTGGCCTTCATCTACAAAGATTTGTTTAAGGTAGCCTTTTTCTAAAGCTCTTAGTTCAATATGCCTCATGGCATGAATTTGGCTGACGTAATCCTTAGTAATGGAGGTGTCTTTTTTTATGGGATTAGTAACCAAGAAAGAGGCTACTTCATGTTGTTCTGTTTTGTGTTCTTCACAGCTTGCTAATCCTAAAAGCATAGCGACTCCTGTGAAAATGGAGATTTTCTTTATGATATTCACGTGATAATATTTTATAAAATGATATAATAAGTTGGCAAACCCAGAAAAGGGATGCGCTTTAAGAGTTTGATTTTTAAAACTCTAAACCTAAAAATTGACAACAGACCCAGGGTAGTGTGGTGATCTGTCTGTCCCTAATCAAATTATAAAAACCTGGAATTGTACGTGTAGAGGGAGACTGTGCTCTGTAAAGGCACCTTGTGGCCGGTAGGCATTTTTTTTACGTTGATGCGTTGATTGCTCAAGTAAAATAGCGTTGATAAGCGCAATTTCAAAAAACGCTTTATAATCGGGCTTTCTTGAAGAGGTTTCTTCGTCTTCAGCAGAGTTACTTTCTACAACTTCGACCGCCTTACTATGATCTTTTTCTTGATGATAAGGGGTGACGGTTACTGAATTTGAACGCCCTTCATAAACACACGAAGATGTATGCGAAGCGACTCCTAAGGTTTGGAGTGCCGCTTTGTTTAATGTATTACTAAAATGGGGAGTAGCGTTTAAATTCGCTATCGCACTGAGTAATAAAAAAACAATTAATGCTGTATATTTTCTAAGCGCGTTTTTCATTTTCAGTAAGCAAAACTAGGCTATAGGTCTCATATAAACAAAATCTTTTAATTTAAATTTAACAAAGCTAAAGCATTCTGTTTTATATACGGTTTGTAAAAATGAGCTTTAAATACCTTATTGTCAGTGTTATGTAAAAATAATTTCAGAAGTTAAAATATGCTTTAAGTTCTAAGTGCTTAACCTTTTATGATTTCGCTATACTCGTGAAAAAAGCTTTCAAACAGGTCCATATTTTCGTTAAAGAACAGCATTACCTCTTGCCAAGTATTTTTATTGTGGATGGAGACCTTCTGTTCTAAAGGCAGATAGATCCGAGAGATCTCTTTACCATTCTCTAAGATATAAGCTTCTTCAAAAATTGCTCCAGGGAGATAATCATTTTTTAAAATGCCTTTTAAAGCGGTTAGTTTTTCCCAATAATTAATACGGTTTTCTAAATCATCTTCTATATCTAAAGCAATAAGAGCGCTTTTGGTATCGAAATGAAATTTGAACGAAAATCCTTTTATTTTAGTATCATACAATACCCATTTTCTAGGAAATGATTTCCCGAAACTGATCCAGAATTCTTGTCGTAATAATCTTGATTCTTCTTTTGAAAACATTTAAATAAAATAAGCGATTACTATACCTAAACTAATAGCAATTAATTTAGATAAATTAAATTTATGACCTTCACCAGTTTCAAATAAAATGGTGGTAGAGATGTGTAAAAAGATTCCAATAACAAAAGCGTTAATCATATCTATATAAGTTGTCATAAAACTAGAGGTATTAGAAATTAACGTTCCTATTGGGGTCATAGCCGAAAAAATAACTAAAAATAAGGTTATTTGTAATTTGCTATAATGCGACTGTAGTAAGAAGGTGGTAATTAATATTGCAATGGGTATTTTATGAATTAAAACCCCATAGACCATGTCGTTATGTTGGTGGATAGGAAATCCTTCTAAAAAACTATGAATACTTAAGCTTACAAACAGCATCCACGGAAAGGTTTTATCTTTTTTATGAATATGCACATGCCCATGTTCTGCTCCCTTAGAAAAGAATTCTAAGATTATTTGAAGCAAAATACCGCACATAATATATAAGCCTGTAAGTTTAGCGTCTATGTTTTCGTAAACTTCAGGAAGTAAGTCAAAAAAAGTTAAAGCCAATAAAAAAGCCCCACTAAAGGATAAGAGCAGTTTGGTGTAGATTGATTTTTGCTTTTTAGTAAGTAAAGCAATCACAACACCGGTACCAACCGCAAATAAGGGTAATAAATAACTATTCATGTCATCTATTTAAATATCATAATCATACGTTCTGATGTTTGCGAGTGGTATTTGTTTAATTTGTAATCACCAAATACATCTAACAAATGCACGCCTGCTTTTTCAAATAACAATTCAAAATCCTTTAGAGTAAAGGCTTTAACACGTTCTTGAAATTCAAAGTGTTGCTCATCAGCTTCAAAACTAATATCTTTTATAATATAACCCTCTTTCACCGAGCGTTTTTGGTGAAACGTAATGCTATCTACCGTTTTGGTGTCTTCAGGTATTAACTGCTCGATAATAAAATTGGTGTTCATAAAATCGATAACCCCAAAGCCATACGTATTTAACTCTGATTTTATAGCTTCAATGGTTTCAAGGTTGCACTTTTCATCATCAAAATAACCAAAACTGGTAAAAAGATTAAAAACAGCATCAAAAGTCTCTGGATAAGGCTGGCTCATATCATGAACTTTGAAGTCTAAGGTGTCGTTAGCAAACTGTTTGGCATGTGTAATACTTTGTTCTGATAAATCTACGCCAGTAACTTGGTAACCCAAAGAGTTTAAATACACCGAATGTCGCCCTTTACCACAGGCTAAATCTAAAATTTTAGCGCCTTCAGGAAGGTTAAGGTAATCCGTGAGGTTATCCATAAAAGTTTGGGCTTCCGTATAATCTCTGTCTTTATATAAAATATGGTAGTAAGGGGTGTCAAACCACGATGCATACCAATGTTCTGTTGATTTTGTCATATTCATCTCTCGTTAAATAGAGAGGTTTTTTTATTAAAAATTAGGTTGTTAAGTCTTGTTTTTTAGCCCTAACATTAAGGTTGTAAGTGTAAAATTAATAACTATACTTTAACCCTGTATGATAACCCCGCAGCCTAGTTTAAAATTTAGGATGCCATCCTGCAAAAATACTGTATTTTTGCAACGAACTCATAGGGACTTTTAGTTTTAGATCAAAAAGTTTGACTTTTAGAGGGAATGTTGATGATTTTTTTGTGCCATAGCGGTATTAGACTTAAAAATCATACAAAACACGACTTAAAAAAGCACAGATTTTAAAGCTTATAAAGACTTAGAATGAGTGCGAACAATTTGACGAAATTTATGGATAGTAATTACAAAATGTTAGCCAAAACTTTATTTGGCTTTGAAGATATATTAGCAAAGGAATTAACGCAACTGGGCGCTATGGAGGTGCAGAAAGGCGTGCGTAATGTTAGTTTTGTAGGGGATAAAGGCTTTATGTATAAGGCTAATTTAGGAATTAGAACGGCCATAAAGATTTTAAAACCAATCCATTCCTTTAGGGTGGCACGAGAAGAGGATCTTTATAAGCATGTAAAAAATATAAAGTGGGAAAACTATTTAAAAGCTACGGGAACTTTAGCTGTAGATGCTACCGTTCATAATAGTGTATTTACGCATTCTCAGTATACCGCTTTAAAAACTAAAGATGCTATTGTAGACCGTTTTAGAGAGAATGGTGGGACACGTCCTAATGTTGATTTACGTTTTCCAGATTTAAAGATTAATGTTCACATAGACCGTCAGCGTTGTACGATTTCTTTAGATACTTCTGGAGAATCCTTACATAGGCGTGGTTATAAATCGGCAACAAATATTGCGCCGATAAATGAAGTTTTAGCTGCAGGATTAATTATGATGAGCGGTTGGGATGGTCAAACCGATTTTATGGATCCGATGTGTGGTAGTGGAACGATGTTGGCAGAGGCCGCTATGATTGCCTGTAACATTCCGCCAAACTTAATGCGAAAAGAATTTGCTTTTGAACGATGGGAAGACTGGGATGTCGATTTATTTGAAAAAATTGAAGAATCTTTACTTAAAAAGACCCGCGATTTTCATCATAAAATTTACGGTTATGATAAGTCGCCTTCTGCAGTGGCTAAGGCTAAAGAAAATATGAAAAATGCACATTTAGATGAATTTGTGCAGATTCAGCATGAAGATTTCTTTAAAACTCAGAAAGCCGGTGAAGAGAAGTTACACATGGTGTTTAACCCGCCTTATGGAGAGCGTTTAGATAATTTGAATGTTGAAGAGTTTTATGGTAATATCGGTTCTACACTTAAACATGGTTATCCTAATACCAATGCTTGGTTAATTACATCTAATCTTGAAGCTTTAAAATTTGTAGGCTTAAGACCTTCACGTAAAATTAAAGTCTTTAATGCAAAACTCGAAGCACGATTAGTAAAATACGAAATGTATAAAGGAAGCAAGAAAGTGCATAAACAATAATTCTGTTTATTCGGTTTTAGCCTTAGCTTCTGTTTGGACTAAGGTGATTGCTTTTAAAAGTTTTTTAGCTCCTGAATGTGTTTGGTCGTAGAGTACGCCATGCCATTCAGGATGCTTTTTTTCAATAAAGTTGAGCAGTACGTTTTTGTTAGCTTCCCAGACGGTGTTATCAAAATCAACATACTGGGTTTCTATTGCAGTTATATGATTTTGCTTAAATTCTAGTCTTTGAATCATCTTAAAAGGCTTCTCATGGAGAAATCCAATCCTATAATCTAGCTTTGTAAGCTTGGTTTCTACCACACCGTCTTTCTCACGGATTGCAAGAATTTTATAATTCGGTTTAAAAACAGCATCCCACTTTAGTAATTCTAAATATTTGATTTTAGAATAGGTTTGTGTATGCAGACCTTCAGTGCTGTTTATGCTATCGCCCAGTAAATGCTTTATTGATAAGGTGTTTAGACTATTGAGCCCTTGAAAATACTGTTTTGTAAGGGCCGTTTTATCTTTATTCTTAGCGAGAGCTTTACAAGCTGTAAAGGTACAGGTGATAAGTAAAAGGAAGCCGAATAGAAGGGGTGTAGGCTGAAGTAGAGCGACACTTTTATGCATGCTTTGTGGATTACACCTCATGAGATAAAGCATCTAATTGTACATTATAATCGTATTGTAAGTCTTCATGTAGCACGGAAATTTTCTTTTTAATGGAAAGGATTTGGCGCTCGTAAATATTACTTAATGTGGTGTTTTTATGAATGGATGGTCTTAACATATTCATTTGTTCACAAAAATAAAGGAGCAATTCTATCTCGGTCGTTTTCTTTAATGAATACCGACTGTACACACGGATTTCGCGTAATATTTTTCGAATCGTTTTCTTCATATAAAAATAACTGTCCGTGTTCATGCCTTCAAATAAGGCGTCTAAACTTAACTTAACACTTGCAATATAACCGTCTTCATCATGCGATTCAAACAATAAATAAGTGAGTAGGGCCTTATTTTCTTTTTTAAATTTACCTAAACGCAAACACAATTCTAGCAGCTCGTCTTGAGAGCGGTGTTTTAATTCTTTTTTTATGGTAACAATAGATTCTATCTTCATAATATAATAGTCAAACTTAAAAGTAGAGCGTAAGGGGCGTGGGTAAACCTTTATTTTAGTGCGAAGGTTTTTTAATCCTTTAAGATTTTTTTTATAGTTTGATGTTTTATGTTCTTAACGTTTTTAGTTTCGTAAGGAATACTTTTTAAGATGTACTCAAAAGCATTAATGCGGGCGTTGGTTTTTCTGTTGGCCTTTATAATTTTCCACGGTGCGGCGACCTGTGTTTTTTCAAACATCACTTCTTTGTATTTGGTGTATTCATCCCACAATGAAATGGCTCGGCGGTCTACATCGCTATATTTCCATTTTTTAGTTGGTGTACTAACAATATCTTTAAAACGGCGTTCTTGTTCGCTTTTAGTAATTGAAAAATAAAGTTTGAGTAAATAAATTCCGGAGTCCTGAATCATTTTTTCAAAGTCGTTAACCTGATTCATAAAAGTCTCATACTCGGCTGGCGTACAGAATCCATTTACAGGTTCTACCACAGCACGGTTGTACCAACTACGGTCAAAAAAAACAATCTCTCCCTCATTAGGTAAACGCTTAATATAACGTTGAAAATACCATTGTCCCATTTCTGTTTCATTAGGTTTTGGTAAGGCTACCACACGTATGGCTCTAGGAGGTAAGTGTTGAATAACACGTCTTATGGCGCCACCTTTTCCTGCGGCATCCCGACCTTCAAAAAGGATAATAACTTTCTTGTTGTTTTTGGCTACCCATTGTTGTAAAATGAGCATTTCTTCTTGAAGTTTTTCCAAGCGTTTCTCATACTTTATGGTATTTAAAGTTTTAGAAATATTAAATTGCTTCTGTCTTAATAAAGCTTCAATGCCTTTCTTAGTATTGAGAAGTTGTATGTTTTTATCAGTCATCTTAAAGCAGGATTGGTTAACGGTCTAATTGAACGGTGTTTCTAAAATAACGCTGTACAATGTTAGGATCGGGTAATATGGAGTCGCAATTACTTCCTTTATTATCATAATCAAACAGACTTAATACATATTTTATACTTTCTAAGCGGGCTCGTTTTTTATCGTTAGATTTTATAACCACCCAAGGACTAAAGGCGTTGTGTGTTCTGGAGAACATTTGGTTTTTGTAGGTGGTAAATTCATCCCATAATTCTTGACCTTTTTCATCTACAGGGCTAAACTTCCATTTTTTAAGCGGATTCTTTAAACGTTTTTCAAATCGGCGTTGTTGCTCGTCTTTAGATACCGAAAACCAAAATTTAATAATAATGGTATCAGATTCATAAAGCATATGTTCAAACTCAGGCACCTGAATCATAAACCGCTTATACTGGGCTTGGCTGCAAAAGCCCATAACGGGTTCTACAACAGCACGGTTATACCAACTACGGTCAAAAAATACAATCTCCCCAGCGTTAGGAAGTTCCTTAATGTAACGGTTAAAATACCACTGATTTTTTTCAATTTCAGTAGGTTTGTTAAGCGCCACAATACGACGCGCTCTAGGATTTAAATGTTCAGTAAAACGTTTTATTGCCCCACCTTTTCCGGCAGCATCACGCCCTTCAAAAATAATAGCAATTTTTTTATTCTCTTTCTGTACCCAATGCTGAAAGTCTACAAGTTCGGCTTGTAAAGGAAGTAATTCTTGTTCGTAATAATATTTTTCTAAGGCCGCCTTGAACGTGGGATGATCGGTTTGATGATCTTTAATAAAATTGACCAGATCGGCTTTAGATTTAAAGGAACTAAGAATTTCTTTTGTAAGCATATAATCAGTGTTGGTTATAGATGTGTTGAAAGTTAAATAAATCTATTGACATTTTCATAGTACAAAACTATTCTGCATAAAAAAACCTTCCTTTGTGTAAAAAGAAGGTCTTTAAATTTATAATGGAATTGTGATTAGCGTAGTTTTGGATGTGCTGTAGGATTTACTTCATACATCACATCGTAAACAGCTTCAAAAATATCTTCGGTAGACGGTTTAGAAAAATAATCTCCATCTGTTCCGTAAGCCGGGCGGTGTTGTTTTGCGGCTAAGGTTTTTGGAGCACTATCTAAATACTGAAATGCGTTTTGAGTATTTAAAATTTCATCTAAAATATAAGCTGAAGCACCTCCAGAAACATCTTCGTCAATGACCATAACACGATTGGTTTTAGCAATACTTTTCACGATGTCGTGATTAATATCAAAAGGAAGTAAAGATTGTACATCAATAATTTCTACATCAATACCAACTTGCACCAGTTCTTTGGCGGCTTTCTCTACAAGTCTTAAGGTAGAACCGTAAGACACTAAGGTGATATCTTCTCCTTCGCGGATGGTTTCTACCACACCGATTGGGGTTTTAAATTCGCCAATATTATTCGGTAATTTTTCTTTTAAACGGTAACCATTTAAACATTCTACCACTAAAGCCGGATCGTCACTTTCTAGTAAGGTGTTATAAAATCCTGCGGCTTTGGTCATGTTTCTAGGAACTAAAACATGAATACCTCTAATAAGGTTTAAAATTCCACCCATTTGAGAACCAGAATGCCAAATACCTTCTAAACGGTGTCCTCGCGTTCGTACAATTAAAGGTGCTTTTTGGCGGCCTTTAGTTCGGTATTGCACAGTCGCTAAATCATCACTCATAATCTGTAGCGCGTACATAATATAATCGAGATACTGAATCTCTGCAATAGGTCTTAGCCCTCGCATGGCCATACCAATACCTTGTCCTATAATCGTTGCTTCTCTAATTCCGGTATCTGAAACACGAAGTTCACCGTGTTTTTCTTGAAGACCTTCTAAACCTTGGTTCACATCTCCAATATAACCGGCATCCTCACCAAAAATTAAGGCTTCAGGATATTTAGTAAAGATGGCATCAAAATTTTCACGAAGTACTACACGTCCATCTACTTCTTCAGCGTCAGTATTATACGTTGGAAGAATTTCAGCTTGATTTAAAGGGCTTTGTTCCGATTGGCTATGTAAGTGCGAACTGTATTTAGGTTGAACATTGCTTAAATAATTATTCACCCAATTCTGAAGCGCTACTTTTTCAGGAGTTTGCTCTGAAACCACATAGCGTAAAGCTTTACGCGTTGCCGATAAAATATTCTTTCTTAAAGGCTCGTCAAAACCAGCCAGTTCATTTTTTAATTTGGTAATAAAGGCTGCGTTTGGGCTAGAGTTCGCTAAGTTGCTTAATAGCGCTAAGGCCTCTTTGCGTTCTTCAATAATAGGATTGATGATGGCAGACCAAGCCGCTTTTTTGCCTTCTCTAACGGTTTTTTTAATACTACGCTCTAAAGCGGTTAGTTCTTCGTCGGTAGAAATATTGTTTTCAATAATCCAATGACGCATTTGTACATTACAATCATATTCTGCCTCCCATTTTAAACGATCTTGGTTTTTGTAACGTTCATGAGATCCTGAGGTAGAATGGCCTTGAGGTTGGGTTAATTCTTGTACGTGAATCATCACCGGAATATGTTCCGTTCTAGAAATTTTAGCAGCACGTTGGTAAGTGTCAATCAATTCAGGATAGTTCCAACCATCGACTCTAAAAATTTCGTAACCTTTATCTTTTTCATTGCGCTGAAATCCTTTTAAAATTTCAGAGATGTTTTCTTTTGTTGTTTGGTGTCTAGCGTGTACTGAAATACCGTACTGGTCATCCCAAATACTAATAACCATAGGTACCTGTAATACACCGGCAGCGTTTATGGTTTCAAAAAACAAACCTTCACTAGTACTGGCGTTACCAATGGTACCCCAAGCGATTTCATTACCTTCTTTGGAAAATTTTGTTGTATCAATACCATCAACTTCTCTATAAATTTTAGACGCTTGTGCTAATCCTAATAATCGTGGCATTTGCCCTGCAGTAGGAGAGATATCGGCACTAGAATTTTTTTGTTCTGTTAAATTTTTCCACTGTCCATTTTCATCTAAACTGTGCGTTGTAAAGTGACCTCCCATTTGGCGTCCGGCAGACATTGGTTCGTTATTTAAGTCTGTATCTGCATAAAGGCCGGCAAAGAATTGTTCTATGGTAAGCTCACCAATAGCCATCATAAAGGTTTGGTCTCTATAATATCCCGATCTAAAATCGCCATTTTTAAAGGCCTTAGCCCAAGCAATTTGCGGAATCTCCTTTCCATCACCAAATATGCCGAATTTAGCCTTACCAGTGAGGACCTCTCGACGACCGAGTAAGCTACATTCTCGGCTTGTGACAGCGAGTTTGTAGTCGTTTAAAACTTCTGTTTTAAAATCGTCAAAAGTAATCTCTGTTTTGGTGTTAGAATTTGTATTCATTATAGGAACTGTTTTTTTTAGATGATACCAAATAAAACCTCAGTGACAACACTGCTTGTTTCTAATTCAAGATTGGCAAAACTCAAAAAAGCTATAGCTTATTTTTATTTCGTAATAAACTAATTTCTTTTGAGGATGCACTCTCTAATTACGAATTTAGATGGTCTTGCAAAACTACAAAAATTATAAATTTTATACAACCTGTAAAAAACTAAAGATGTTATAGTATTCTCAGTTAATTGTTGTTTTTGCTGAAAATAATTCAATAAAAGGGTGAATTTTAACGCTTCAGTAAGAATTTATTAATACCACTTTCTGCGGAAGAGACCGAGAAGCACTTGAGGGTCAACGGTAAACATAAATCGAATGCTCTGATCGTAATTGGGTTGTGCAATTTCCCAACCTAAATTGGAATACACCGGAAGGTAGATTTCAAAATAATCTTCAACCAAGTTTAAACGAATTCCAGAGTCGTAAACAAACTTAGGATTTTGGTATTTGTTTTTTAATAAGCCCACATCGCCATAAGCTTGGATATAACGCCAAATGGAAGTGCTAAAATTTGCTGTGGTCATCCATTGGTTGGCAAAGGGGGTTTCTAATTTCGATTTAAAACCACCCTCGGCAATGATAATTTGCTGACTAAATATGCCGGCAGCTTCTGAACGTCCTAAATAATTAAAATCGAATAAGTAATCGGTTGGTCGGTCTAAGGCAAAGCTAAAATAATTGGAGCTCGGGTCTGAGTTATTCTCTAAAAATAAGCCTGCGAAAAATCTAAAATTGATGTTTCTATTGCTTTTGGTGAGTTTTCTAAACTCGTAGTTAAAGGCTATTTTACTAAACTTATCGGCTATTTGAATGTCTGTAAATAACTTAGAATAATTAATAACTCCAGGATTAGAATGGCTATATCTTAAGTTAAAAACGCCATAATCGGGTTCGTCTAAAATGACGGTGGCATCTGGACCTATTTCTCTTTCAATACTGACGTAACGTGCTGAAATTTGATCGGTCTGATTAGATCTTATATAGGCGTCATTTCTGAAGGTAAATGATACCGAAGGACGAATACGTGTAAAAAAGGCATCATTCGCAAACGATTGGTAGCCTGCAGAAAGTCCGTAGGTGATATCATAAAGATTCTGGTCTTCAAAATTATGGGTATAAAAGATGGAGGTTGATCCGGTAAGTGCCTTTGATTTTGTAGCGTATTGCGGAGAAAAACGGTAATTAAGACGTTTTCTTAAAATGGTTTTGTTATACATTTTGGTTCCCAAAGTAAGCCCATCGTAGATATTATTGAACTCTACCAAGGGCATAAAGAAAATTTGATTGTAATTAGGATCTTCAATGTCTTTAAATAAACGAAATTGTAAAGGTTTGTTGTTTAAGAACGAACCGTTAACAGCTTTGTAATTATCGCGTTGGTTGTATTCTGGAATGACATTGTCATAGTCTAAAACAAATTTATTCGTGCTATCTTTTTCTACGTGAATGGTTTTTGTGCCTTTTATGTTTTCGACCCATAATTGTTCTATCACAGAATCGTTTTTCAACTTAAACACCGAAATAGGCATCGTGTTATCGCGCTTATTTTTAATGGTAACTTCTAGAGAATCTTCTAACTCAACGACAGACGAAATTTTAAAATCTATTTTCTTACGGGTATTTATATAGTCTGTAAAAAACCAACGAATATCCTTAGAGGTTTTAGAACTAATGTACTGGTCAAAGTCGTTTGCCGTAACCGTTTTAAGTTGATAGGTTTTTAAGAACGCTGTGAAGAGTTCAGGTAAATTAACATCGTCTGTAAATTCATCTAAATAATTTAAGCCAACCCCAGCTTTGTATTTACCGGCAATATTGGCGTTAAACTTGGTTAGCGAATCTTTAGATGTGGTTAAGGGTTGATCGCGGTTTTTCCGAGCTATTTCCATAGAATAGAGGAAATACTGAAAATTAAAATCGACATCGGCAGCATGGAAAGCTTTAATGCCCCAAACATCGGCTAAAGTTCCTAAAAGTTTGACGTCTGGGTAATAGGTTTCAACATATTTCATTAAATAATAGACTTGAAGCCCTTCTCTTAACCAATGTTCTTTTCTAGGATTTAGTAATAAGACGTTATCTAAATATTTTTTTAAAGCGGTTTTTAGCAGTTTTAATTCGTACTGAAAATCACTTGGAAAGGGTCTGAAAAAAGAAGGCAATTGGTTGAGTCCGTAGAGCGGGTCTTTACGGTAATCTATAGATGAGACTAGTAATTGGTTGTGTGGATATTCGCCTAAATTGTCCGTTAAATAACGGGTAATTTTATCAGTAAGTAGTGCTTTTTTTGTGCCGCTTAAACCTTTCTCTTCAATATTAGAGATCATGGTGAAATTATCGGTTTGTATAAAATTAAATGTTGGAAATTTATGTAACGAGAGATAGGTGTCTACTCTGTTTTTACCACTAAGAATGGTGGTTTGTATGCCCTCGTCTTTATTAATCGTTGTGGCGTTAAAATCTAACTCTGAGGTAATTTTATAATTCCGAGGATAGGTAATCCGTAGGTTTATATCGGCTTTAGGGACATATAAATCGTT
Source organism: Winogradskyella arenosi (assembly GCF_003337305.1). Classification (GTDB taxonomy): domain Bacteria; phylum Bacteroidota; class Bacteroidia; order Flavobacteriales; family Flavobacteriaceae; genus Winogradskyella; species Winogradskyella arenosi. The sequence goes on from NZ_QPJO01000002.1 coordinate 461,254, forward strand.
AAGGTTTTTATTGCTGTAATAGTGCCAATTTCCGTCGTAGACCGCCGGAGTTATGTACCAGTATTTTAGGTCTAAATTTTGATCTTTTGTGATGCCATAATCGGTGAAGGTAGCATCTGGAAGGATAAGCTTATAGCGAAGTCTTAAGGCATAAGAGGCTTGCGGCGCTAAAGGTTGTGCAAGGTTAACTTGTATAACATCTGGATGGGCCTCTAAACGTTGGTGCGTTAAAGCTACACCTTCTGGGTTTTCAATAGCTGTGACTACGGTAAAACCACGTTGCTCGTTTTTAGCAAGGTGAAATTTAGTGCTAAATTCTTCTTCAAAACGTTTTGCTAACGGTGTAGATTTGGTTGAATAACTGTTGTTCCAATCGCTGAGGTAAATGGTTTCTAAAGTGTCATCTGAAGTATTTTGATAAACCAACGTCTGATCTACAATGATAGTTTTATGGTTAATGTCTACCTCTGCATTAATTTCAATACTGTTTTGTGCGATTAAACCACTACAGAACAACATGAAAAGGACCGATATTAAAAAGAATTTATTCAATTAAATGTGGATGAATTTTAAGGGTTGAAATGCATTAGTTGATGATTTTATGTAGTATAAGCCGTCCCTTAAGTCAGACACATTAAGGTGTTGCAAAGGATTGCTATTTAGTTGTACTGATTTTATACGTTGCCCTAAGTGATTGTAAATTACAATAGTTTTTTCATATATGGCCGTGTTGTTTACCTGTAACCTTAATTCATTAGGGACCATGGTGTTTTCTAATATTAAACCCAATGATGCGGTATAATCTTTAACACTTAAAAAGGTTTCGTTTGTTGTTAACGCTAATGTAACGGGAAGATGATCGCTAAAATTGTACAAGTGGGTTCTTAATTCATACGAAAAAGGTGACCCAACAGTTTCACATTCAGGCGCGTTAATATCGTGATTCCAACAAGATTCTAAACCATTATTCCCATAAGCTTGATAAGAGTTAGGAACATAAGTAATCGCGGCAGAGGAAGCCATGTATTTAGAGGTGAGAATAAAGTCGAAACGATCATCAAAACCTCCGGTAGCTCCGCCAAAACCGGTTTGGGTTCGTGTAGATTGGGTAAAAACATCGGCGTAATCTGTATTGTTGTGCCAGCTGCCAATGCGGTTCGCAGGGTCTATAAAAGTAATTGTGTTACTAGGGCTTATAAGATCTTGAAAAGCCGATTCATTTGCGGTATAAATATTAAGATCCCCACCTAAGATAACGTTAGCATCAGAGGGTAAGTTGTCTAGGTAGTTTTCTAAATTGTTCACCATGGTGGCACGTCGCTGAGAGTTTTCAGTCCCGTTTGAGGCCTTAAGATGACCAATAATAACATAAAGCTTTATAGGGTTGCTCTCTTGGTTTACAGTATTTAATTGTAGACGGTAAATATTAAAATCGCGTAGATCTGTAGGAACTATAATTTCTTCTTCAATGCTAAATTTAGAACTATTATAGAACAGTAGGTTTTGTAAATCATTTTGGTCGCCACTGTTGTCGTCTGAAGTGTTAGTGACAAAGGTGGCCATTTGAAAATTAGCGTCAATACTGGTTTGTGTTGCGCCTAAAATTGCTGTCGCGCCCTCAAAAGTATTGAGTTCACAGACTAAGAAGAGGTCGGGTTGGTAATCTGACAGGATGTATGCTAAATCCGTTATCCGATTAGATACCGCGTTTTCCGAAGGAAAATTTAATAAATTATAGAACATCACTTTAACCGTCTCTTGAGCCGAAACTAAAGTGATGCTCCATAAAAAGATAAGGAGTGTCCCTAATATTTTCTTTTTCATAGCATTGAATGGAAAAATAGAGGGATTTAGAAATTTGGACTTAAATCGTATTCTTTATAGAAATCATCTAAAATAGCAATCACCTCTGCTGGGGTGTCTACCAAGTGAATTAAATCTAAATCTGTAGCGCTAATATTTTTAGCCTCTACAAGTGTTTTCTTTACCCAATCCATGAGTCCGCCCCAGAAATCTGTACCGACAAGAATAATTGGGAAGCTTTCAATTTTATGAGTTTGAATTAAGGTGATGGCTTCAAATAATTCATCTAAAGTTCCAAAACCTCCAGGCATTACCACAAAACCTTGTGAGTATTTTACAAACATTACTTTTCTTACGAAGAAGTAATCAAAATCTAGACTTTTATCAGAGTCAATATAAGGATTGTCGTGTTGTTCAAAAGGAAGTTCAATATTTAAACCTACTGAAGTTCCTCCAGCAATATGTGCCCCTTTGTTACCGGCTTCCATAATTCCTGGTCCACCTCCGGTGATTACCCCATAACCATGTTCTACGATTTGTGTGGCAACTTCTTCAGCTAATTTATAATATTTATGATCGGGTTTTGTTCGAGCAGATCCAAAGATAGAGACACAAGGTCCTATTTTACTTAGTTTTTCGTAACCGTTAACAAATTCTCCCATGATTTTAAAAATCGCCCAAGAGTCATTTGTTTTTACTTCATTCCAGCGTTTGCTATTACTTTCTTTGCGCATAAGTTTATTCTAATTATAACATATAAAAGCCATAACTTAATATGGCTTACTTTTAACTTCGATAGTTGCTCAAAGTTAAGTTAAATTGATTTAAATAGGGAGGTAATATAAAAAAAATAAGCGTACCAAATGCTATGGATACGCTTAAGATTTATATGCGTTTTGGGCCTATAATGGTTTTCTGCCCGAAATGATGTTATATAAAATAACGATGACTGCAATAACTAATAAGATATGAATAAGGCTACTGCTACTCATACCAGGTATAATGTTTAATAAACCAAGTAACCAAACGACTATACAGATCACGGCGACTAACCAAAGAATACTTTTCATAATTTTTAAGATTTTTATTGTTAATATCTTGAAATTATAAAATTAGTCTGGTGCCGCAAAATGTTAACATCTAATGCGTTAAGATTAGCCTCTATTCAGTTACAAATGGCTTCTATAAATAATTAGAAGCTATTTTTTAGCAGTTTTTATTCCGAAAAATCTCTAGTGTTTTTGGGATGTGGTTTGCATCTCTTTTTTCAAAAATTTAGCGGTGTAACTCTTCTTGTCTTTAATGATCTGTTCTGGAGTACCTTTTGCGACTAATTGTCCGCCACCTTTTCCGCCTTCGTAACCAATATCTATAATATAGTCTACGGTTTTTATAACATCGAGGTTGTGTTCAATAATTAAAACGGTATTCCCTTTATCAGCAAGTTTATTGAGGACTTTCATTAAAACCCTAATGTCTTCAAAATGTAATCCTGTAGTGGGTTCGTCTAAGATATAGAAAGTATTCCCTGTGTCGCGTTTACTCAGCTCTGTGGCTAGTTTAATACGTTGGGCTTCACCTCCGGAAAGTGTTGTGCTCTGTTGGCCCAGGGTAATGTAGCCTAAACCAACGTCTTTAATGGTTTTAAGTTTTCTATGGATTTTAGGAATATGCTCAAAGAAACCAACAGCTTCTTCAATAGTCATATTTAAAACATCACTAATTGATTTTCCTTTATATCGAATCTCTAAGGTTTCTCTATTGAAGCGTTTCCCTTGGCAGGTTTCACACTCTACATATACATCGGGTAAAAAGTTCATCTCAATAACACGTAAACCGGCGCCTTGACAAGTTTCGCAACGTCCGCCTTTCACATTAAAGCTGAAGCGCCCTGGTTTGTACCCACGAATCATCGCTTCTGGAATTTTGGCAAACAGGCTTCGTATTTCGTCAAACGTTTTTGTATAGGTGGCAGGATTACTTCTTGGGGTGCGCCCAATTGGAGATTGGTTAATGTCTATAACTTTATCTAAATGCTCTAAGCCCTTAATACTTTTATAAGGCATAGGGACTTTAACACCATTAAAGTAATGTGCATTAAGAATTGGGTAGAGGGTTTCGTTGATTAAGGTCGATTTCCCACTTCCTGAGACGCCAGTAACACCAATCATTTTTCCTAACGGAAACTCGACATCAATATTTTTTAAGTTGTTCCCTGTACAGCCTTTTAAAACTAATTTTTTGCCGTTTCCTTTTCGGCGTTCTTTCGGGATTTCAATTTCACGTTCGCCATTAAGGTAGGCTGCCGTGAGTGTGTTTTGTGATAATAATTCTTTTGGGGTGCCTTCACTGATAATTTCACCTCCAAATTTTCCGGCAAATGGGCCTATATCAATAACATGATCTGCACGTTCTATCATGTCTTTATCGTGTTCTACAACAATGACCGAATTTCCTACATCTCGCAATGAAATTAAAGAGTTAATAAGCTTCTCGTTATCGCGTTGGTGCAGTCCAATACTAGGTTCATCTAAAATATAAAGAACACCTACGAGTTGCGAACCTATCTGTGTGGCGAGTCTAATACGTTGTGCTTCTCCACCTGATAAGGATTTAGAACTCCGGTTTAAGGATAAATAGGTAAGACCGACATCGAGTAAAAATTGAACTCTATTTCTAATTTCCTTAATGATTTCAGCAGAAATTTGTTGTTGTTTTGGTGATAAGCGCTCTAATAAGCCTTCTAACCAAAGTCCAAGTTCTACCACGTCCATATGGGCTAACTCAGCAATGCTTTTTCCGTCTACTTTAAAATACAAGGATTCCTTACGCAAACGAGAACCTTCACAAACCGGACATTCTACTTTGTCCATATATTCTTTAGCCCAACGCGTTAGAGAAGTCGAGTCAGAATTGTATTGACTTTCAATGAAATTAGCAACCCCTTCAAAATCAATTTTATAATCGCGAGTCACCCCTAGCAATTTACTTTCTACGGTAAATTTATCTTTTCCACCGTAGAGAATTATTTGTTTGGCAGCTTCAGGAATATCCTTCCAAGCATCACTTAACGAAAACTCAAAACGTTGTGCAATGGTTTCAAATTGCTTAAAAATCCAACTTTTCTTTTGTGGTCCATGAGGGGCTAGCGCTCCGTTTTTTATGGATAAAGACTCGTCAGGAACGAGTTTATTAGGATTAACCACAAACAGTTCTCCAATACCATTACAATTAGAACAAGCCCCTTTAGGCGAGTTAAAAGAGAAATTATTAGGCTCTGGATTTGGATATGAAATCCCAGAGGAAGGACACATTAGATTACGACTAAAAAATCGTGGTTCGTTAGTGTCTTGATCAATTACCATTAATACATCCTCACCATGATACATGGCGGTATTGATACTTTCCATGAGACGTTTTTCATCGTTCTCGGCGGTATCAATCTTTAAACGATCAATAACAATTTCGATATCGTGGGTTTTGTAGCGATCGAGTTTCATTCCTTTTTCGATATCTACAATAGTTCCATCAGTTCTAACTTTAACGAAACCTTGTTTGGCTATTTGCTCAAACAATTCGCGATAATGCCCTTTACGAGAGCGGATCACTGGGGATAAGATATTAATGCGTTTGCCTTTATAAGCGTCTAAGATGAGGTCTTTAATTTGCTCATCGTTATAGCTCACCATTTGCTCTCCAGTTTCGTAGCTGTAGGCATCGGAAGCTCGTGCATAAAGTAAACGCAAAAAGTCATAAATCTCCGTAATAGTCCCTACAGTTGAGCGTGGTGATTTGCTCGTGGTTTTTTGCTCAATAGCAATAACAGGAGATAGGCCGTCAATTTTATCAACATCTGGTCGTTCTAAATTTCCTAAAAATTGACGCGCATAAGCTGAAAACGTTTCAATATATCGCCGTTGTCCTTCCGCATAAATCGTATCGAAAGCCAATGACGACTTACCACTACCAGATAAGCCTGTTATTACCACTAGTTTTTCCCGTGGAATGGTAACATCAATGTCTTTAAGGTTGTGAACGCGTGCTCCTTGTACTTCAATTGAATCGTTGAATTGGCTCATATTAGGATTATAATCTTTCTTTTTGAGTTGTGCAATCTCTTCTGTGTTAGCCACAGGGTTTGCAAAGGTACAAATTAAAGTGCTTACTTTTAATTACGGCTACGGAGAGCAAAGGGGTCTTATTAAGCTTTTTAATTGTAGGTCATTGTTTAAGTTTTATGGTTTAAGCCATTTAATTTTGTGATATTTGAAATAAATGGAAGGGGCACTTTTTAAGGTTAAAATTAATCTGATAATTAATTTTATTTTTTTAATATTCTTTTGAAGGCCTTTTTTATCTTTAATCTTCTGAATTTAAAACAAAATAACAATATGAAAATAATAGGTATTGGCAAAAACTATGTCAACAGCATATCAGAAATTAGTGCTATAAAAACAGGAGCACAAACGATATTTACTAAGCCAGATTCTAGTTTAGTTACCGGTAATACCGATATCAATTTTCCTAAAATCACCAACCAATTGGCTTATGAAGTAGAGTTAGTGGCTAAAATAGGAAAACGAGGAAAGGACATTACTTTAGATGCAGCAGAATCTTATATTTCTGAATTGGCTGTGGGAATTGATTATACGGCAAAGGATGTACTAAGTGCCAGTAGGGAGAATAAAGGACCATGGGCTTTAGCCAAAGGTTTTGATGGAGCATCTCCTGTATCGGCATTTCAACCCGTATCTAATTTTACAGATCTTAAAGCTATTAATTTCGATTTAAAAATTAATGGTGAACAAAAACAAGTAGGAACTACTGGACTTATGATCTATAGTTTTGCTGAGATCGTTGCTTATGTCTCTTCGTTTATGACCTTAGAAGAAGGTGATCTTATTTTCTCAGGAACTCCAGCGAGTGGTGCAGGATTTGTTGAAAAAGGCGATCATTTACAAGCCTCTATTGAAGGCGAATTGTTTTTGGATTTTAAGATGATTTAATGACGTTTTTAGCTTGATACTTTTATAAATGACAAAAGTTTTAAAAAGTAAATTAAAATGTGGTAGCTCGTGGAGCTACCACATTTTTTTGTTTTAAGTCGTTTTAATGTAAAGACGCTTTAATCCTTACGGTCAATTTTATTGTAAGCACGGATAAGTAATACGGCCCATATCACTACACATACCGAAACAAATATTGAAAACGAGAAAATTATATCATTTGCCTCCATTGAATATTTGTTTTATAAAGATGACTAATCCGAGTATGGTGGGGGCCCACAGGCCTATAAAGATGGCATGTAGCTCATCGCCTCTAAGAAATAAGTATTCGGCCACCACAATAATTAACAAACAAAGTGCTAACATAAAGAGGTTTAAAGGGCCTATTTTTTTAGTAAAATTCATTCAGGTGATTTAATTATGGTTCTAAATTAAATAAAAAAATACAGCCTTTTCATTTTAATGCGCTTAAACTCGTTTTATCTTTGTAAAAAGAGAGAAAGTGATGTTTAAAGCCAAGAAGCCCGATCAAGTTGTTTTTAACGAAGAGACCCAGAAGTATGATGCGGCCTTAAAACCTTACGCGACTAATGTAGGCGCTCCAGCCATAAAAGTAAGTGATAATTCTACTTGGAAAACTAGAAATATCAATAAGGCGAATAAACAAATTCAGGCGCGCTATCTCGAGCTAAAGGCGGAATACGATAAAATGATGGAAGAGCTGGAGTATAATACGCTCGTTTATAATTCGCGCTACACCTTTGAACCGTTGGTTGGAGAAACTTACCATTTGTATCGCGATAAAAAAGAACAGGCCTTTTTATCCATCATCGCTCCACAAGATTGTAATTTTAACCATATAGGGAGTTTTTTGCTGAACAGTGAATTGATTTGGAAAAAAGTTGATCCCGATACAGGACTTCAAGCCACTATGGCTTCAGTGTAACTTGTTTTGTTATTAAAAAGTAATCCTAGTGTAGTTTTAGAAGATCTTTATATGAGATGGATTTGAATAGGCATTCTTCAAAATTAAGGTCCTCTCGTACAGCGAGTAGGATTCTATTTTTTAAATTTGAAAGAGTAAAAGTTGTCCTTCATTTGCAAATAATACACGAATCTGTTCGTGAATTTAGAGGGGCATTCGGAAGAGAATCAGGGTAAATTTTCAGTTTATAAGGCGTCTAATGTTTCTTTTTTAACACTTAAACGTTAATAGAATGCTAAATATCTGATTTTGCAATTATTATAGCGTTTTTGCACATCCAAAATACCGTTCAAGTCGTATATTTAAAATAAATCTATGACGCGTTATGAAACTACTACAAGAATTTAAAAACCGGCTACACAAAACAAGTCCAATTTCAGAAGACGAAAACACTATCGACCCTTTTGATGAATTTAATACTTTAGACACAGATACAAGTTCTAATGATGAAGACATGTTTCTGTTTATTTAAGACTTTAGTTGTAGTATTAAAACCTGTTAAGCACCCCTAAGTTGTGACTTAGAGGGCTTAAGCATGCCATAAATTCAGCTAAAAAAGAATTGTTGTATTACCATTTCGTCATGTGGTTTTTATGAACAACTTTTTTTTATGCTTTAATTATAAACCTCGCTTTTCTTATTTGGCGTAGGGCTTTAATTTTACACAGGTAAAGTCCGCATTGATATCTTCAGAATAAAACAGGTATTAGGTCTTCCAATCCGTATGAGTTAAAATCAAAACCAATTGCAGCGTCTATTTTGTTTGAAAGCCCTTATCTTTAGGTACAATTTAAAATTAGAAAAGAATACTTATGGATATAAAATTAGCCGTACTCATTGATGGAGATAACATTCCGTCGGCTTATGTTAAAGAGATGATGGAAGAAATTGCCAAATACGGAAACCCTACAATTAAGCGCATTTACGGGGATTGGACCAAGCCCCACCTTTCAAAATGGAAAAATGTCCTTTTAGAAAATGCCATTACGCCTATTCAGCAATATGGCTATACCACAGGGAAAAATGCAACTGACTCCGCAATGATTATTGACGCTATGGATATTTTATATTCTGAAAAAGTAGACGGGTTTTGCTTGGTCTCTAGTGATAGTGACTTTACACGACTAGCAACGCGTTTGCGTGAAGCCGGTATGGCAGTTTACGGTATTGGTGAAAAGAAAACGCCAAATCCGTTTATAGTGGCTTGTGATAAGTTTATATATATTGAAATTCTCAAAAATCAGCGTGAAGAACGTCCTTCAGAATCAAGTACAACACCAACCTCACCGAAAAATGATTACGATACTATAACACAAAAAGAAATTAACTTTATTGCCAGCACTATAGATGATGTTGCCGATGACGACGGTTGGGCGTTTTTAGGAGATGTGGGAAGTTTACTGCAGAAGAAACAACCTAATTTCGATTCAAGAAACTATGGTTTTCAAAAATTAACGCCATTAATTAATTCTATTCCCGATTTTGAAATTGAACGTCGTGAAGATTCAAGAGGACGGTCTAAATTAATTTTTGTAAAATTAAAAGACGAGAAACCGAAGCGAAAAAAGAAATAAAGTTTTAGTCAGAGGCAGAAAAAGAACTGTTAAGTCATTAGCTATTAAAAGGCCTCGAGTTCCATTGTAGGGCTTAGAACTGTTGTAAGTGAATTGTAGACAACTAAATTTTAAACTATGGAAAAATTATTAAGAATTATCGGCGCAGCATGGGGCGCTAAGAAAATAGGAGGTGGCAAATGTGGCTGTATCGGAACCTTTTTTGTCTTTATTATTTTATATTGGTTATTAGGTTACGTCTTTAAGGTATTCTAATAAAACGGAAAGACTGTAAAAGTATTCTATACTATTATAAGCAACACCATAAGTACTTAATGGGGTAAAGTAGAAGTGTCTATCTTATTTTTCAAGTTTGTAAAGTGATTTAAACCCCTATGCCAAATTAATTGAAACGAAAAAGGCGCTGAGGTAAAATATAAAAGTCATTTAGGGTACTAACCAATAAAAAAACTTAGTCGATTAGACTAAGTTTTTTTGGTTTAACATATGTTGTTTTATTATAAAGCTGCCATCAGTTCTCCAGCGTCAAGCGCTTTAGAATAATCAGCTTCTACACGGTCCAAGAATCCAAAGAATTTAGAACCGTCTTTTTTCTTTAAAGTCACCGTTACACTACCATCATTTTTAGTCTCTATTTTGTCAATAACTACGGCCTCATTTTCTACAGATTTATAACGTGTTACAACACCTCTTTTTATAAGGATATTGGCCTTTGGAAAATCGATGTGCTTGTAACTTTGTGAAGCAGGCGACTTAACCATTAGATTATCACCAATTTGTGGTGTATTTTGTGCGAATCCTGTTATAAATAGACCTAAAGATAAAAGTGTAAAAAATAGTTTTTTCATAATTAATAAGGTTTAAATTGTTGATATTGGTAAAAATAACAAGATTTTTACACCTTATTTAGTGTTTTTTGTAATTATTAACATTTTTTGAGGTGGTTGTTGCTAAGGGTTGTGAATCTGAGTGTTAGCTGTGTTTTTTTTGCTTAAAATAGCACTTTAATTTGGGGTGTATCCATACAGATTTTGGCTAAAAAAAAGCCATAATACTTACGCTTTATAATAGGGCTTGAGTTCACGTGTTTTTGACTTCAAAATTCTGCAATAAAAAAAAGCAATATTCCCTAGCGGAATATTGCTTTTTTTGGTCTTATTTTTGCTCCGATAAGAGGGCTTTTTAGTAATGAAAAACAGTTGATTAAATTTAAAATTAATGCCCTATATATCTGATAAATTTAAGCCTTTAATATCGGTGAGTTCTATTCCTAAAATCAGTAATTTATGGAATGTTGGAAGTTGGGCAGCACTTTCTGTTTCTGTCCAATCGCTCCAACTAGCCTCTAAACCGTTTATGGGTAAAATTTCAACCCACATTTGAAAGCTAACAGGTTTATACGTGTCATCTAAATGCCATAAGTAGGAATCGCCTGGTGTTGAGCCTCCTGACGTATAGGTAACGAGTAAAGCTTTTTTGTTGTCCTCAGTAGTTACAATGCTACGCTTAACGCCTGAGTCAAATACTTTATAAGGAGCCACTAACCAAAACGAATCATTATTAAAATAACCTTCAGCTTTATGGATGTAATCGTGTTTCTCAATATCGTTATACGCTTCACCGGCAACAAAGACTGTTGAATTATCATGATTTTTTAAATCTAAAATAACCGTGATTTTGTCCCAACTGACCTCGCAGTTTTGTTGGGTTTTATACCATTTATAATGATGTCTTCCACTAAAACTCCACTCTAAATAATCGGTATTTTTATAGGCATCATCATTTAATGCTGAAAGCATGTTATAGGCCAATTCATCGGCTTTTTTTCCTTCTACACCTGTTGGTAAGGGTTCGTTATATTTAAAATACACAAAACCATAAAGGAGTAAAGTAGGAAGGGTAAAGAATATAATAATACCCCCAATAATTTTAAAAATCTTGTTAAGCTGAGATGGTAATGCCACGTTTGTTGTATTGGTTAGTGTTGCAAAGTTACTATAATTAATTCAGCCTACAGTAACCGTAAACCGCACTATTATGAACTGTTTTTAATAGTCAGAATCGTAACCTTTTGGGCGTTTCCAGCGTACGGGTGCTTTAGGTTCTGGTTGTAATTCAAATTCCTGTGTTTTTAATAAGTTTAGGGCTTCTTCAATAGCACGTTCAAGTTGTGGATCTGTGCCTTTAGAAGTTTGCTTGGGATCTTGAATAACTTCAATGTCTGGCGCAACACCTTCACCTTCTACAGCCCATTTTCCATCAACATCATAAAAACCACCGCGTGGAGCTACCATGCCGCCACCATCAATAAACGGTGGGGTATCCCAGGTGCCTACAAGTCCACCCCAAGTTCTGGTTCCAATTAAGGGGCCTATGTTTTTCATCTTAAACATATATGGTAATAAATCACCTCCAGATCCAGCACGTTCGTTTATGAGCATCACTTTCGGTCCCCAAATTCCGGCAATAGGAGAGGTCCATGGTCTTCTGTCATTGGCTTTACTGTTAAAATAACCATAAAGTTCTCGAGACATAATGTCCATCATATAGTCTGCTGCTGAGCCACCACCATTATTACGTTCATCAATAATAACTCCTTTTTTATTTTGCTGTGAGAAGTAGTAGCGATTAAAGGCATCAAACCCTTCTTTACCTGTATTAGGGATATAAACGTAAGCTAATTTCCCCTTAGAGCGCTCATCGACAATTCTTCGGTTATTTTCAATCCACGCTATCGTTCTTAAGGTGCCTTCATTAGTAACAGGTTTTACCAATAGTGTTTTGGCATTCTTTAATGAGGGTTTAGAATTTACGGTTATGGTTATTTCACGGCCCGCGGTTTGTTCTAATAACTGATATGGATTTACAGTTTGGTTTAGCGGAATGCCATTAATTTTTAAAATATAATCGCCTTCCTGGACCTGAAGTCCAGGCTGTGCTAATGGGGCTTTAATATCGGGATTCCAACGTTCACCAGTAAAGCGTTTAGAAATTTTATAATAACCCTTATCTAAAATTAAATCACAACCCAATAAGCCTACAGGAACACGATCTAAATCAGGGAAATCTCCTCCATAGACATAAGAATGGCCAATAGCAACTTCACCACTCATAATATCGAGCACATAGTTGAGATCGGTGCGGTGTCTTACATGTGATATCCAAGGGGCATACCATTTGTAAATTTTATCCCAAGGCGCACCGTGAACATTATCTACATAGAGAAAATCGCGCATAAACCTCCAGCCTTCTTTAAAGATCTGGTGGGCTTCTGCTTTAGGATCTATTTTTATTTTTAAGGTTGTGGCTAGTTGATCTTTTGCTGGGTTTGGGGCTGTTTTTGAATCTGATAACAACCAGCTGCCTTTTTGAAGCAATAGTGTAGACTGACGATCTTTAGAAGTTATCATTTGAACAACGCCATCGGCATAGTCCGTTTTTTCCTGTTGCGCTATATCATAACTAAAGATTTTAAGGCCTTCTTCATTCTGAATTGCTTCAGCAATAAAGACCGTATTTTTAGGCCCTTTTATAAGTTCGGTGTAATTTCTTGCCGGTATGTTTAGCGCAACAGCACGATCTAAAATTCCTTGTTCTGTAATGGTCACGGTTGGGATTTCTTTGTCGTCTTCCGCTTTAGATTGGTCTTTTGGTTGTTCTTCTGTCTTGTGAGCTTCGGTTTCCATATCTCGTTGTGGAAGATTAGGAGCTTTATCTTCAGCATTTAAAACAATGGCATATAAGTGTCGTGTTAATGTGGCTGCAGCATCGTAGTTACTCATATCTAACCAACCGGACTGCAATCCGTAATTGGTGCTCGCTAAAGTGTATAGATATTTCCCAGAAGTATCCCAAACAGGACTAATGGCATCGGCTAAAGGATCTGTAAGTTGAATGGTTTTTTTATTGCTAATGTTATACGCAAAAAGGGCTTTAAAATGACTTTCGGTTTGTTTAGAAAACGCAATCCATTGACTGTCTGGTGACCATACCGGATTCATCGTTCTATTAGGATGAGCGTAACGATCCGTGGCTACAATTCTCGCTTTTTTGCTCTCTAAATTAAGAACCCAAATATTATAATGCGTATCGGTGTAGGCTAAATGTCTTCCGTCTGGCGACCAGTCGGGTTTAAAATAAAACGTAGGATTTGGTAATGGAATTTCCTCTATGTTTTGCCCATTTTGATCAGCAACCATTAATTGATATTCGCCACTCTTATCAGAAAACCAGGCAATTTTATCGCCTTTAGGAGACCAAATTGGATTTCGGTCTGCCACTCCAGGAGATTTGGTAAGGTTTATCCAACTGCCATTCTTTTTAGGAACCGTAAAAATTTCCCCGCGATGTTCAAAAACAACACGTTGGCCTTTTGGCGATAAATTAGGATGACTTAATTGCGGGGCCCTTACGGTTTCCCATTTGGTTCTGTAGAAATTTAAATCGGCCTTAACCTCAATATCTAAGGTGTTGCTTTTTCCTGAACTTGGATGGTAAACATGAAGGTAACCGCCTTGCTCATAAACCAATTGGTTTTGACTAGCATCTAAACTTTTTACGTCGAATTTTTTATGAAAGGTAATTTGTTTTTCTTCCTTAGTTTCAGGATTAAAAGACCAGATATTCATGGTGTAATCTCGCTCAGACATAAAATACACCAAGCCATCTAACCATACTGGATCTAAATGCCGTTCTTTTGTAGGTTGTGAGGTTCTTATTAAGGTTTTTGTTTTTAGATCCACCACCCAAATTGGCATGGCTTGTCCACCACGATAATTACGCCATTCCGCATCCCAACCTGTAATAGGTGTATAAGCTAAATACTGACCATCGGGTGATAATTCTCCATAGGCCGCTCTAGGAATATCGAGGGCTACAGGTAATCCTCCTTGGGTAGAAACGGTAAAGAATTTACTCGTCATAGTGGGCTGACGCTCGCGACTAGAACGAAATAAAACTTCTCCGTTTGGGGTCCAACCTTGAACGTAGTCGCCTTCAGGATGAAACGTTAAGCGTTTTGGTTCTCCTCCTTCCGAAGGAATAACATAGACATCAACATTACCATCATATTCTGCTGTAAAAGCAATTTGGCTGCCGTCGTTTGAATAGTGCGGATTAGACTCATAGCCTTCACCGCTAGTTAACCTAAGGGCTGTTCCTCCGTTAACTGAAGCTTTCCATAAATCGTTAGCGTAAACAAAAACCACATCGTTACCATGCATGGTGGGTTGTCGTAATAATTGTGTGCCTTGCGCGAACATTAAAAATGAGTAGAGCAAAGCGGAAGAGAGCATAAAGAATTTCATACGGTTGTATTTTTAGAGTGCTAAGTTGAGGTTGCGTTTTGGGACATCTAAATATACAATATCACCCGTTATGATAAAGGAAATCAGTCTAAAAAACTTGAGGTAGGCTTAAGAGATCTTGTGTCTTAAGTTCTGTTATAGGAATAAAATGAAGGCATTGTGAGGTGTGGAACCTTGTGTCATAAAGAGAAAACTAAAGAAATGGGAAACCTTAAGAGATTTGAAAGGCTTGTTCTATCTCTAAACGTTTGAGGGTACTAAAGTCCATTAAATCTTCAAAAAACAGGGTGAAATCCTGTTCAAATTCATCATAAAATAATTGAAGTTCTTTGGTGGCTTCATTCATTTTAGATTGGCCCTTGGTGCGTTTGTTCATCCCATTTAAAACTTTTTGGATGCCGTCAATAGAGGCGTAACTTAATAACCAATTGTCTTTAATCATTATGGGGGTAAGCGTTTGAAATCGTGGTGGCAAAATAGTGATGTTTTCCATGAGATCGTTATAGAAATTGGCTACATAAAGCTCTAAGGGAATCGAAGAGTAGGAGGCCCAATTTTTAGCCAGAAAATGATCAAAAAAGATATCTATAATCACACCGCTGTAATGTCCATAGCCTTTATGTAACCGTTTTGTGCATTGTCTAAAAATAGGATGTGCATCTGTATAGGTATCAATTTGACGGTGCAGTAGAATGCCAGCCTGTATTTTTTCAGGATAAGATTGGTAGGTTTTACCTCTAACTCCATCAGCAACAAAATTTCCGATGGCAAGGTATTTTCGGTTTCCTGAGAGGTAGATATGGGCTAAAAAGTTCATATTTCGAAATTACAAATTCATAATAACATAATGGTGAAAAACGGGATATCTCTTTATATTTGTACAAAACTATTTTTTATGACTTTAATAAAATCGATTTCTGGAATTCGTGGTACTATTGGTGGTGCAGTTGATGAAAATTTAACCCCTATTGATGCGGTTAAATTTGCTGCAGCTTATGGAACGTGGATAAAGCAACAACGTCGTAAAGACAATTATAGAGTTGTTGTTGGGCGCGATGCCCGTATTTCTGGTGAAATGATTCAGAATTTAGTGATGCATACCTTGGTAGGCCTAGGAATTCATGTGGTTGATTTAGGTTTGTCTACAACACCAACTGTTGAAATAGCTGTACCTATGGAACATGCTGATGGAGGTATTATTTTAACCGCTAGTCATAACCCTAAGCAATGGAATGCCTTAAAATTATTGAACGCTAAAGGCGAGTTTTTAAACGGTGAAGAAGGTGAGAAAATTTTAAACATAGCCGACTCTAACGCTATGGAATTTTCAGAAGTGGACGACTTAGGAAAAATTACGGTGAATGATGCTTATATCGATTTACATATTGACGAAGTTTTAAAATTACCTTTAGTCAACAAAAAAGCCATTGAAGCTGCTAATTTTAAAGTGGTTGTTGATGGTGTAAACTCTACAGGAGGTATTGCCATTCCTTTATTATTAGAACGTTTGGGAGTTGAACCTGTAAAGTTATATTGTGATCCTACAGGGCATTTTCCTCATAACCCAGAACCTTTAAAGGAACATTTAGGAGATTTAGCTAAAGCCGTGGTTAAAGAACGTGCAGATTTTGGTATTGTGGTAGATCCTGATGTGGATCGTTTAGCTTTTATGGATGAAACCGGAGAGATGTTTGGTGAGGAATACACGTTGGTGGCCTGTGCCGATTATGTACTAAGTAAAACTCCAGGAAATACAGTAAGTAACATGAGTTCTACAAGAGCCTTACGCGATGTGACTGAAAAACATGGGGGAACTTATGAAGCGAGTGCCGTTGGTGAAGTTAATGTAGTGACCTTAATGAAAAAGAATAATGTGGTTATTGGAGGTGAGGGTAACGGTGGAATCATTTATCCAGAATCTCATTACGGACGTGATGCTTTAGTCGGTGTGGCACTATTTTTAAGTTTGTTAGCAGAAAAAGAAATGACCGTGAGTGCTTTGCGTGCGTCATACCCAAATTACTTTATGAGTAAGAAAAAAATTCAGTTAACCCCAGGTTTAGATGTGGACGGCATTTTAAAAACGATGGAAGCCAACTACAGTCATGAAAAGCTAACCACCATTGATGGGGTTAAAATTGATTTTGCAGACAGTTGGGTACATTTACGTAAAAGTAATACTGAGCCTATTATTAGAATTTATACTGAAGCGCCAACCCAAGAGGCTGCAGATACGTTAGCCGATCGTTTTATAGCAGAAATTAAAACGATTGCTAATCTCTAGTCAGAGTTAGCACTGAAGCATAACACAAGCGGAAGTAATTATAACAATTAAGAGCGATTTTAATTGTTAAAATGATAGAATGATGATTTTAGAAACACATACAGAAGAAGCAACAGCATTAGAATCTTACTTTGGTCAGTTTAGAGCGCATATCATTGGGCAAGATCAAATGTTTAACTCGCCTTATGGTGAGCAAAAAATAATTTATACAGATTGGACGGCTTCAGGACGTTTATACCGCCCTATTGAAGAAAAATTATGTAATGAATTTGGTCCCTTTGTCGCTAATACCCATACCGAAACAACGGTTTCGGGGACGGCAATGACTAAGGCATACCATAAAGCAAGGCATATTATTAAAGAGCATGTTAATGCCAATTCCGATGATATTTTAATCTGTTCTGGAAACGGAATGACCGGTGTAATTAATAAGTTTCAGAGAATTTTAGGTTTAAAAGTACCTGAAAACTTAAAGAGCTATACCAATATTCCGGATGAAATGCGACCTGTAGTTTTTATTTCGCATATGGAGCATCATTCTAATCAAACTACATGGTTAGAGACTGTAGCAAAAGTAGAGGTGGTTCCGCCAAATGAAGATGGTTTGTTTTGTCTGAAGAATTTAGAAACCTTGTTAGAGCAGTATAAAGACTGTACCATTAAAATAGCGTCTATTGTTGGTGGTTCTAATGTTACCGGAATTCAAATTCCGCATCACGATGTCGCAAAATTAATGCACCAACATGGTGGGGTTTGTTTTGTGGATTTTGCCTGTTCAGCACCTTATGTGACTATGGATATGCATCCAGAAGATAGAGAAGCCCAATTAGATGCCGTATTCTTTTCTCCTCATAAATTTTTAGGAGGCCCTGGAACCTCCGGGGTTTTAGTTTTTAATAAAAAACTGTATAAAAATATGGTGCCAGATTGCCCTGGTGGAGGTACGGTAAGTTGGACCAATCCTTGGGGTGAGCATAAATATATAGACAATATTGAAGACCGTGAAGACGGTGGTACCCCTGGTTTTTTACAAACCATAAAAACAGCACTTTCTATTCGTTTAAAAGAACAAATGGGAGTAGAAAATATTCTGAAACGCGAACATGAATTGGTAACTATTATCTTTGATAAGTTAGAAGGGATTTCCAATATTAACATTCTAGCCAGTCAGCATAAAGAGCGCTTGGGCGTTATTTCTTTTTATATTGATGACTTGCATTTTAATCTTGCCGTTAAAATATTAAACGATCGTTTTGGTATACAAACACGTGGTGGCTGTAGTTGTGCCGGGACCTATGGTCATTTCTTATTACATGTAGATCAGCAAATGTCGCATGAGCTAACCAATGAAATTTCAATAGGCGAATTAGTACGTAAGCCAGGATGGATCCGTATGTCTATTCACCCAACAACCACAAATGCAGAAATCAACTATGTTTGTGAATGTATCATAGCTTTAGCCGAGCAACATGAAGAATGGTCTAAGGATTATGAATACTCAAAATCTAACAATGAGTTTATTCATAGATCAGTAGCCGATGAGGCTTGTGCCTCTACAAATATTTATGCTTGGTTTGATTTGTAGTGAATTAGATAGCGTTACTACCCTAGCTTTAGGTGAAACTTTGGTTTAGGGTATTTTTGCTAAATAAACGGTGCGTTAAGCCCAAAATTAGTCCAATATATTTTTACTGATATTAGCCGTTTATAGGAAGCTTTCAAATGTCTTTTTTGAAGAATGTGAAGGTCTGAGGCTTTATAAGCCGTATTCGTCTAGGAGCATTGAGAATTAGTAAGATTTCCTTATTGAAATTCCACAGGAACCTTATCGCGGTGTTTCCAGCGTTTATGTGTCCAAAGATAATATTGTGGCGCTTCTAAAATTTGTTGCTCCACCATTTTAAAAAACAAATTTGTAATTTCAAAATTATCAAAGGTTTTAGGCTCCTCGGTGATGGTGGTAAAGGTGGTTTCGTAGTAACCGCGCTTAATGCGTTTTACACTAAAAAAGATCACTGCCATATCCAATCGTTTAGCAAGCATTTCAGCACCCGTATACATCGGTACTTTTATGCCCATAAATTCATTCCAATGAAAAGCTTTCGTGGCTTTTGGCGATTGGTCAGAAACAAAACCATTGATGGTGAGCTCGCCTTTTCGTTTAGAATCAAAAAGGACTTTATAGGTTTCTTTAGTGGTGATGAGGTGAGAGTTGTATTTCGCTCGTATACGTTTTACTAATCGATCAAAATACTTATTAGCAAGTCGCTTATAGACCGCATATCCTTTATGTTTTACATGTTTTTGTAAAATGAAAATCCACTCCCAGCTTCCGTAATGGGCACACATTAATATAATGCTACGTTGTTTGGCTTCTAAATCATTAATGAGCTCTAGATTGGTGAATTTGAAGCGTTTTTTCATCTGTGCTTCAGTAATGGTTAAAGATTTAATAGCTTCAACCATCATATCACAAAAGTGGTGGTAAAATTGACTTGTTATTGTAGCGATGTCTTGTTCCGATTTATCCGGAAACACTAACCTTAAATTGTCTTGTACTGTTTTCTTACGGTATCCTACAACACGGTAAACGAAAAAGTAAATCACGTCTGAAAGTCCATAGAGTAATCTAAAAGGTAATATAGAAATTAACCAAAGAATCGGATAGATTATGATGTAAGCAATAAGTTGCATTAAACAATATTAGGGTTGAAGCGCAAATATATTATATTTGATTTATAAGATTTAGAATTTATGTATAATTTAAGTATTGTAACCCTTGTAATTATTGCGGCAAATGCCCTGATTTCTTATAAAGGCTTTGGAGATCGTTTGTTTTTTGAACAGTATAAATTTAATGTAGGAAGCATCAAAAGAGGCGATCAAATAAGAATGATCAGTTCGGGGTTTTTACATGCCGATTTGACGCACTTGCTCTTTAATATGTTTACCTTATACATGTTTGCAGGCGCTGTAATTTCAGAATTAGGGGCGATTAAATTTGTTATTATTTACATTTCCAGTCTTATTTTTGGAAATCTCTTGTCCTTATATTTTCATAAAGATGAAGATTGGTACAGTGCTATAGGAGCCAGTGGTGCGGTGACTGGAATTTTATATGCTGCTATTTTATTACGTCCCGAAATGAGTTTGTATATGTTTTTTGTACCGATACCTATTCCTGGATATATTTTTGGAATTGGCTATTTGTTGTATTCCATTTACGGTATGAAAAATAGAATTGGGAATATTGGTCACGATGCCCATTTTGGAGGCGCTATTGGTGGTTATGCGGTCACCTTAATTATGATGCCCAGCTTGTTTCAAACCGAATTGTTGCATATCGGTATTTTAGCCATTCCTATTTTGATCCTTTTTGTGTTATACAAGACAGGAAAACTTCATTAAAAAGCTTTTATATTGAAATCTTTGAATTACTACGATCTCTGAAAGCCGTTTTAGTAGCGGTCATTTAGAGCAAAAAAAAGCTTAATAGTTTGAGACTATTAAGCTTTTTTTAATGGCGTTTTATGGTGCTTATAATTTTAAAAGTTCTTGCACTTTGAGTTCTAGAGCTTTTCCTCTGAGGTTTTTAGCAGCAATTCTACCGTGTTTATCTAGAATAAAAGTAGCTGGTATAGCATTAATATTATAAAGTTGCGCCACGGGATCTTGAAAATACTTAAGACTAGAAACATGTGTCCAAGTTAATTGATCTTGTTTTACAGCGGTCATCCAAGCCTTTTTAGGATCTCTTTGGTTTCTAGAACCGTCTAAGGAAACGCCTATAATTTCTAAACCTTGACTGTGGTATTTATTATATACGTTAACCACATTAGGGTTTTCACGACGACAAGGGGCACACCAAGATGCCCAAAAATCGATGATTGTTACTTTTCCTTTGACCTCTTCTAAGCTCACCATTTTACCTTTTGGATTGGGCGCTTCAAAATTTGGTGCAATTTTTCCAACATTAACTTGGGCTGTTTTTAAAAAGTCGGCCATTAATTTATCGAGACCTATTTTAACAGAAACTCCTTTTGGAGAGTTTTTAATTTCAGAATCTAAAAGCTCATAAGCCGCCATATAGCGTTCAATATCTACATTGTTTTTTCCGATGCCTTGTTCTATTAAGGAGAGGCTATAAAAACTAGAGCTATGATTTTCTATGAATTTTAATGGAGCTTCAGCACGTTTTTGTTGGGCCACAACATAAAGTTTAGAAATAGAATCTCTGATAGATCTGTCTCGGAGCTGTTGTTTCAACTGTTTTGCCTCTTCTACGAGTTCTAATATTTGTTTTTGGTACGCTTTATAATCGGCATGAGATTCAGAACCCGTCACAATAGAGGCAGCGATATCATCCTTATTAACTTCAACGGTGATATGTTTATTTTCTAACATAAAATTCAGATCACCTTTCACCGAATTAATAGAAATTAACGATAAGGAAGGCGTCATAACTTTACCCGTAAATGAAAATTTTTCATCCACAACAATGGCGGTATCAATAACTCTAGAGCGACCGTTTTGCTGTTTAATTTTTAGGTAGGCTCGCACTCCGTTGTAAACCCCTTTTGCTGTAGCATCAATAAGGTAATCCGTTCTTTTGGGCTCTGTTTTACAAGCGACAAAAAGTAAGCTAATGAGTGTAAGGGTTAAGATTTTTTTCATGTTGAAACTGTTTTTAGGCTGGTCGTTTTAAGGTGTTACAAATATAAAAACAAAGCTGTAATAGCAAACCTTAAAAACGGATCTCTGAAGTTGATGATGATAATATTTAACCAATCCCATAATTTACAATACTTTTGTAGCAAAGAATTAAGAATATGCATAACGATACTATTGTAGCCTTAGCAACCCCATCGGGTAGTGGTGCCATCGCGGTAATACGCTTGTCTGGACCTGAAGCCTTAACCCTGGCCTCAAATCAGTTTAAGTCGGTTTCTGGAAAAGATCTAAAGGCACAAGCCACACATACCATTCATTTGGGCCATATTGTGGACGGTGAAAAGACGATAGATGAAGTATTGTTATCGCTTTTTAAAAACCCTAATTCTTATACCGGTGAAGATGTTGTAGAAATATCTTGCCACGGCTCGTCTTATATTCAACAAGAAATTATACAACTCTTTATAAGAAAAGGTTGCCGCATGGCGACTGCAGGTGAATTTACATTAAGAGCCTTTTTAAACGGGAAGTTAGATTTAAGTCAGGCTGAAGCTGTTGCCGATTTAATTTCTAGTGACAACGAAGCTTCACACCAAATCGCTATGCAGCAAATGCGTGGTGGTTTTTCTTCGGAAATTGCAAAGCTTCGTGAAGAACTTTTAAATTTTGCCTCTTTAATAGAGTTAGAGCTTGATTTTGCTGAAGAAGATGTAGAGTTTGCAGACCGCACGCAGTTTAAACAATTGATAGAGCGCATTGTTTTTGTATTAAAACGACTAATAGATTCATTTTCGGTAGGGAATGTGATAAAAAATGGAATTCCTGTAGCTATTGTTGGTGAACCTAATGTTGGGAAATCGACCTTACTAAACGCCTTATTAAATGAAGATCGCGCTATTGTTTCCGAAATAGCAGGAACCACGCGAGATACCATTGAAGACGAAATCTCAATAGGAGGGATGGGCTTCCGTTTTATAGATACGGCAGGAATCCGTGAGACTAAAGATGTTGTGGAAAATATTGGAATTAAGAAGACCTTTGAAAAAATTGAACAGGCCCAAGTGGTTATGTTTTTAGTCAGTAGTCTACAATTAGCAGCGGGTGAGGAGGCCATTTCATCCTTTTTAATAGAAATTGAAAAAGTAAAAAATAAATTTCCACAGAAGCAATTGCTTGTGGTGTTGAATAAAATTGATCAAATTACTGATACCGACTTAGGTCAGATCTCAACCGCTTTAAGAACGCAAGCCTCTAATGTAATTCCAATTTCAGCTAAAACGGGCTTTGGTGTAGAGCAACTCACCGATCAACTCTTGAATTTAATAAACACCGGAGCATTAAGAAATAATGAGACAATAGTGACCAATTCACGTCATTATGATGCCTTATTAAAAGCCTTTGAGGAAATTCAAAAAGTACAATACGGCTTAGAAACGAACTTGTCTGGGGACTTGCTAGCCATAGATATCCGTCAGGCTCTATATCACTTTGGTGAGATTACAGGTGAGATTACTAACGATGATTTGTTAGGGAATATCTTTGCTAATTTTTGTATTGGAAAGTAATTACACTTCCTTTGGTTGACTAAACCCTTCTTATTCTTGCTGTTAAGAGTTTTTACCTTCTCTTTCTTGTTGCTAATTTGCCTTTATTTTCTTATATTTGGTTTCTAATTTGTTGTTATAGAAACAAGTTTTGTTGCTAACAACAAGTTTGCTGTTACAGAAACAACCGCAAAACTTTTTGAGATATGAAGGTTACACTAAGAAAACGAAATCAGGGAGGTAAGACCAGTTTATACTTGGATTACTACCATAAAGGAAAACGTAAAACAGAGTATCTAAAACTTTACTTAGACCCTAATGCCAAAACTAAAGACGATAAGGAAGTCAATAAAAAAACACTTCAATTAGCTGAGACAATCAGAGCACAGCGACAAATCGAAATCCAAAACGGTGTTTATGGTTTCCGTGATAATGAAAAACTAAAAGGAAGCTTTACTAATTACATTCAACTTCTTACGGATAAGAGAAAAGATAGTACAGGCAACTATGGCAATTGGGATAGTATGCTAAAACATTTGAAAAAGTATATTCCAAATGATTTGTCTTTTGCAGAAATTGACAAGAACTTCGTTAGAGGATTTAAAGAATATCTTGATAAAGAAGCTTTAAAACCAAGTAATCAACCTCTTTCTCAAAACTCAAAGTATTCCTACTTCAATAAATTAAGAGCTGCATTAAAGCAAGCAGTTAAAGATGATATTCTACCAACAAATCCAGCTGAAGGTGTAGATGGTTTTAAACAAGGAGAACCTCAACGAGAGTTCTTAACGCTTGAAGAATTACAAGCTGCGGTAAAAGAGGAATGCGAAATACCACAAATTAAAACAGCATTCATTTTTTCTTGCCTTACTGGATTGCGTTGGTCTGATATAAATAAGTTGCTTTGGTCAGAGGTACAGCATTCAAATGATATGGGGTATTACATCCGTTTCAGACAGAAGAAAACCAAGGGAGCGGAAACCCTCCCTATTTCAGAACAAGCCTTTGGCTTGCTTGGTGAACGTCAGGATAAAGACGAAAGAGTATTCAAAGGTTTAAAGTATTCAGCTTGGCACAACGTAAAGTTGCAACAATGGATGATGAGAGCAGGAATATCTAAAACTATAACCTTCCATTGTGCAAGACACACCTATGCAACCTTACAGCTATCCGCAGGAACCGACATATATACGGTTTCAAAATTGCTTGGTCACAGAGAATTAAAAACCACTCAGATTTATGCGAAGGTAATAGACCAACAAAAGAAAGAAGCCGCTAACCGAATCAAACTGGATTTATGAGCAAGCAAAACAACACATTAGATAAAATCCTTGATTATGAGTTAAGACCTTGGCTTCCTCAAAATAGTTTGGATGATGTATTTGCTTCAAAATTTCGCAGCTTAAAAGAATACACTCCAAAACAATCGTTGCAGTTTCAAATTGACTTTTATAGACCGTTTGACAATAAAACTAAATACTATTCAAGGCTTATTCAGAATACTGTTAAGTCAGATTTTGATAAGTTATACCAAACCATTGATGAAGATAGAAACGAAAATCTAATACGTTACTATTTAAACGATACACTCAACAAGAGATTAAAAACAAGGTTGAAAGACCTTGGCAACCTTCTAAAAGAAAAGGATTATGCACTTACGTACATAAATCCTAAAAACACTTCCCACCAATTAGACCAGGTACATAAAGCCAACACCTTTATAATGCAGTTACTAAAACTTGCTTATATGCAATTGTACTTGGAGGTGCAGGAAGCTTTCAAAGATTGGGTAGATGATGATTTGATTGTGGAGGACTTCTATACTCAACTATTAAACGAGCCAATTCCCGAAAAACTACCTATCAGAAAACTACAAGTTATTGAAGTTGCTCCAGTACCAGTCAAAAAACCTAAGCCAAAGCAAACATCCAAACCAATTCAGTTTAATTCTTTCACTTACAAACAGTACAACACAAATCCTGATAAACTTGGTGATTTATGGGATAGCTTAAAGCTCAACAAATTCATAAGTGCCGATACACCTTTAGCTACTTTCAAGAAGGTGTTTTCAGGTTCTGAAATCAATATACCTATTACTTGGACTGGTAATATCAGTGAGCTTTTTTACTTCGTAAAACGCATTCACAAAGATTTACAGCTTATAGAAGATTTAAAGCAAAAGCAATGGCAAGTAACCTGCATTTGTTTTTTAGATGAAAATGGAGAATTGTTTGACCGTTCAAAATTTAGGTCATTGAAAAGACCAAACCTCACAGGTGATAAA
The DNA here is from genome assembly GCF_003337305.1 of Winogradskyella arenosi. GTDB lineage: Bacteria > Bacteroidota > Bacteroidia > Flavobacteriales > Flavobacteriaceae > Winogradskyella > Winogradskyella arenosi. Next base: position 486,711 of record NZ_QPJO01000002.1, read on the forward strand.
ATAGATAGTGCCGTAAACCTATTAAAATAGGTTACTCTGCACTTTACACTTCCTATTCTTTTTCAGTTTTTATTTAGCCCTTGTTCTAAACCGACAAGGGTTTTTTCTTTTGTTTTCCCACTCTGCACTCTGCACTCTACACTGCACCTTGTTTCTGCACCCCAAAACAGCCTTGAAGTCAATCTACTTTAGCACTGTATTCGGGAATCGGATATGACTTTTGGCCAAAAGTCTTTTACAAATTTTCAAACCCATAATAAGATGGAAGAGATTTTAAAAAGACTTGAAATTATCGAGAAACACGTATTAGACCAAAATCTAATACTAAAGAATGTACTCAACTTCAATGAAGCTTGTAAGTACTTGGAATTATCGCAATCACACTTGTACAAACTCACAAGTGCGGGAAGCATTCCACATTACAAACCCAACGGTAAGAAACTCTATTTCAACCGTGAGGAATTAGACCAATGGCTATTGCGTAACCGCAACGCCACTAATGACGAAATCGAGCAGCAAGCAGCTGATTATCTAATTAGAAAAGGGAGGGTAAAGTTATGATTGAGATTGTAGACTTAATCCTGAACCTCTCTCAGGAAGTAAAGACGATAAAAGCATACTTGCAGCAAATCCACCAATCACGGTTAGAGAGTTTTACTGAAGAGTGGATTGACGGACAAGATGTAATGCAAACGCTTCACATCAGTAAACGTACTCTGCAATCTCTACGAGATAGCGGTACGTTACCGTACAGCCGAATTAACGGCAAGTTTTATTACAAGCTTTCAGATTTAGAAAGCCTGATGGAAAAGAATTATTCACACAGAAATTCATCAGGTAATGGAAATAAATAAGGAAGCCATATTGAACAAAACACATTACGGCCTAAATATTTATGCCTATGTGCTACGACAGTATTATCCGGGCGAAACAGTTCTTTCCCTTTCGGGAAGGGACTGTAAACCCGCTAAAAACCCATTCAATGCAGATAAACCTACATTGATAGTTAAGGTAGTAGATAATTGTGCAGTGCATACAGATTGTGAAGAAGCTATCACAGACGGTAATGTATTTGAATTTGCATCACTACATTTTAAGCTTTCAGGTCAAGAATTACTTGATAAGCTGAATGATGTATTGCATTTGCGTATTGGTCAGAAAAACGGTTTTTATAATCAGGAGGATGAAATATTTACAGAACCTGAACCCGAAATTATAAAACCAAAACCCCCAGTATTCAGCTATTTCAAAAAACCTATTACCAATGTAGTACCCACAAAAGAGATAACCTTGATAGAGGTTTACAACCTCATCCAAAGCAATGAATTTGCTACGTGTACAAGTACACTACGCAATATTCAAGATGTAAAGGAAGCCCGAAAATACAAAGCGTTCAATTTCGATTATGTCACCTTCTCAGGTGCATTTTCAAAGCGAAATGATAAACACATTAAAAAACATTCAGGACTTCTAACCATTGACTTTGACCACATCAGTAATATTTCCAAACTAAAAGAAGAACTTATCAAGGATGAATACTTTGAAACCGAGCTTCTTTTTACATCCCCTTCTGGTGATGGCTTAAAATGGATTATTCCAATTGAGTTAACCAAAGTCAAGCATCAAGACTATTTCAAGGCGGTTGCCAATTACATCCAACACACATACAGCTTGGAAGTAGATGGTTCAGGTAAGGACATTTCAAGAGCTTGTTTTTTACCTCACGACCCCAATGTATTTATCAATCCAAAATATTTATAGATGATGGAAAAGAAAACGTTTAATCCGTTGGAGTGGATAGAAAACCCAAACCAACAACAGCAACATACAGAACAGAATTATCAACCAGTTACAGACAACAATTTAGAAGTTGAGAAAGTTATTCAAAACATAGAAGCAAATCATATTGATATTGCCCCTAATTACAATGATTGGATTAACATAGGCTTTGCTTTTGCTGATGAATTTGGAGAGTCTGGAAGAAGCTTATTTCAAAGAGTAAGTCAGTATTATTCTGGTTACAATGCTAAGGAGTGCGACAAGCAATTTGACAATTGCCTAAAGTCTAAAGGTCAAGGTGTATCGATTAAAACCTTTTTCTTTCTTGCTAAACAAGCAGGAATTTCAATCATAACGCAATCAAATGACCAGTATAATACTAACAATACCAATTACAAATCATCCAAAGCTCCACCTATTCAAGAACACCAGGAAGAAGAACCGATAAAGGAGATTATGCCAACATTCCCTAAATCCTTATATCCTGAGCTTCCTGAATACCTGCAACAAGTGATTGCTGTAGCTACATCAGATGAAGAAAGAGATATATTACTCTTAGGTTCTTTGGTGTCAATTAGTGCCTGTTTCCCGAAGTTATACGGCATTTATGATGGCAAGAAAGTATTCAGTAATCTCTTTCTATTTATTACCGCTCAAGCATCCGCAGGAAAAGGGCGTTTGGTGCATTGTCGTCAATTAGTAAATCCTATTCATAAGGAATTGAGAGATGAAGCCAAATTACATAAGCAACACTTTGAATTGGATATGGCGGAGTATAACGCCAACAAAGGAAAAGTTGAAGGCGTAGAAAAACCAGCTCGACCACCTGAAAAAATGCTCTTTATTCCTGCAAACAATAGCTCAACAGGAGCATATCAATTATTAGGCGATAGTGATGGAAAAGGATTGATTTTTGAAACCGAAGGAGATACTTTAGCACACGCCTTTAAAAGCGATTACGGAAATTATAGTGATGGTTTCAGAAAAGCATTCCACCACGAAACTATTTCCTATTACCGAAGAACAGACCGTGAGTTTGTAGATATTGAAAGCCCTTGCCTTTCGACAGTTCTTTCAGGTACACCAAAACAAGTTTCAGCTCTTATTCCAAGTGCAGAAAACGGCTTATTCAGCCGCTTTATATTCTACTTTATGAATGTAAAGCCTGTTTGGAAAAACGTATTTGAAAGCACTACCGATAACGGTTTGGATGATTATTTTGAAAACTTAGGCAACCAATTCTACGAACTGTATAAATTGCTCAAAAGCAATGGAGAATTTCAATTCTATTTAACAGCAGACCAACAGGAGCAATTCAATCAGTTCTTTAGTGAAATACAAGGCAAATATCTTAACCTTCAAGGGTTGGACTATATGGCTACTATTCGCAGGTTAGGGTTAGTTGCATTCCGTTTCTGTATGCTTTTTTCAGCATTAAGGATATTGGAAACAGGAGACACCTCTAATAAGCTCATTTGTGAAGAAAGAGATTTTCAAGCCTCTTTGGCTATGATTAAAGTATTGGTGAAACATTCAAGCAAAGTCTTTGGTGAACTCCCACAAGAAGAAACTAAACCAAGCCGAATGAACCGCAAAGAGAAATTCCTCCACGCATTACCAAAACACTTCAATCGTCAGAAGTATTTAGAAGTTGCTAAAAATCTAAACATTCCTGCAAAGACAGCCGAAGGGTACATCACCAGTTTTATCAAAGCTAACCTCATTCACCGTGAGCAACAGGATAATTACATAAACCTATCTATTGAGGAAAATGAGGATATTAAGGAAGCTAAGGATTAACTATCCTTGGTTTCCTCTACTTCCTTAAAATCCTTAAAATGTAGGCTATGACCATCAGTTAATTATCTGTTTAAAAAATCTCTACCCTTTTACGGTTTTCCTTCCTTTTATTTCCTTTTTTCTTCTTATATTGGACAAAATTTGACAAGTCAAAATATAAAAGGTCGTGAAATTAGGCAATCGTATTAAAGAGCTTAGGGAAAGTCAGGGATTACTCCAAAGACAACTCTCAGCACAGTTAGAAATTGACACACCTATGTTTAGCAAGATTGAACGTGGAGAGCGTAGAGCGAAACGCGAACAGGTGCTAAAAATAGCTGAGTTACTAAAGGTTGATACACAGGAGTTATTAACCCTTTGGCTTACAGACCAAGTATTAGAGGTGATTTTAAATGAAAAACAGGCTTTACAAGCTTTGAAAATGGCGGAAAAAGACATTAAAAACAAGACTAAATAGAGAATATTAGAATGGCAAAAAAGAAAGAAACCAAGCAAGAACCAATAGAGAAACAGCTTTGGAAAGCAGCAGATAAGCTGCGTAAAAATATTGATGCAGCAGAATACAAGCATATCGTTTTAGGCTTAATATTTCTAAAATATATATCAGATTCTTTTGAAGAACTCTATGCCAAATTAAAAGCAGGAGAAGGCGAATATGCAGGTGCTGACCCAGAAGATAGAGATGAGTATAGAGCAGAAAATGTATTCTTTGTGCCACCTTCCGCAAGATGGTCTTACTTACAAGGTAGAGCCAAATTACCTGAAATAGGTAAAGACATTGACAATGCAATGGATGCTATTGAAAGAGACAATGCATCACTAAAAGGAGTACTACCCAAAGCATTTGCCAAAGAGAATTTAGACCCAACCAGTTTAGGGCAACTCATTGACTTGATTAGTAATATTGCTTTAGGTGATGAAGTAAGCAGAAGTCAAGATTTATTAGGTAAAGTATATGAATATTTCTTGGGAGAATTTGCATTGGCTGAAGGTAAAAAGGGCGGACAATTCTACACACCAGAGAGCATAGTAAAATTATTGGTAGAAATGCTACAACCTTATAAAGGTAGAGTATTTGACCCTTGTTGTGGTTCAGGCGGTATGTTTGTTCAGTCTGAAAAATTCATATTAGCTCATCAAGGTAAAATCAATGATATATCCATTTATGGGCAAGAAAGCAATCAAACCACTTGGCGTTTGGCTAAAATGAATTTAGCCATTAGAGGGATAGACAGTTCACAAGTAAAATGGAACAATGAAGGCTCATTTTTAAACAATGCACATAAAGATTTAAAAGCAGATTACATTATCGCAAATCCGCCTTTTAATGATAGTGATTGGAGCGGAAATCTTTTAAGAAGTGATGCAAGGTGGTCTATCGCACCACCTCCAATAAACAATGCAAATTTTGGTTGGGTTCAACATTTCTTATATCACTTAAATAATGAAGGAAAAGCAGGGTTTGTTCTATCAAATGGTGCGTTATCGTCAAACACTTCTAATGAAGGAGAAATAAGGTCAGAATTTGTGAAAAGAGACTTAGTAGAATGTATTGTTATGTTGCCAAGTTCATTATTCTTCAATACAGGTATTCCAGCTTGTTTGTGGTTTATGAGAAAACAAAAAACCAAAAGAAAAGGTGAGATTTTATTTATTGATGCTTCTGATTTAGGATATATGATTAATCGTAAAAACAGGGCTTTTGCCGAATCTGATATTCAGCAAGTAAAAGATACATATCATAACTGGTTAAATAATCCAAGTGAATATGAAGATGTTAAGGGCTTTTGTAAGTCAGCAACACTTGAAGCTGTAGAAAAACATAAATATGTTTTAACTCCAGGAAGGTATGTTGGCATTCCAGACCTTGAAGATGATGGTATTCCTTATGAAGATAAGATTAATGAAATTCAAAAGGATTTAAGTTTTCAATATGAAGAATCAAAAATAATTGATGAATCCCTATTAAAGAACCTTAAAAAAGTTGGTATTGAATTATGAGCGAAAGGATAGAAACAGAATTAGGTTTACTTCCTAAGGATTGGAATTTAGTACCATTGGGTGATTTACTTTACATAAAAGGCCGTATTGGTTGGAAAGGTTTAAAAAAATCTGAGTACATCCAAGAAGGCTATGCTATAATAAATGGTGAGCAAATAAAAAATGATGAAGTAAACTGGGCTACAGTAGGTCGCATTCCAAAAGAAAGGTATGACGAAAGTCCAGAAATTATGCTTCAACAGGATGATATTTTAATGACTAAAGATGGTACTATTGGAAAAATAGCTTATGTAGATAAATTACCAGAGCCTGCAACTGTGGCAAGTGGTGTTTTTGTTATTAGACAAAATTCTGAAAAGCTAAATCAACGCTATTTATACAATTATTTTAGGTCTCATTTTTTTAAGCATCTAATAAAAAGTAGAACAGAAGGTTCTGTAATACCTCATTTATATCAAAGAGATTTTAAAGAGATGTTGATTCCTCTTCCTAAACCCAAGGAACAAGAAACAATTGCTGATACATTATTTAGTATTAGCAGAAAAATTAAAAATTTAGAATCAACGAATGAAACATTATACAACTTAGCTAATATCATTTTTGAAGAAAATATAAAGCTTGATAATGAAAGTGATAATTCAATTAGTACTGAAATAGGTTTAATACCGAGTAACTGGCAGGTTGTCAAATTGATTGATTGTCTTACCATATTAATAGACAATAGAGGTAAAACACCTGTATATGTTGAGGAAGGAATACCCGCTTTAAGTGCAAAGTTTGTAAAAGGTGGTGAAATAATTCGCCAACACCAAATGAATTACGTTAGTCACGAACTATGGGAAGCAAGTGAGAAACTTCAAGAAAAGGATATAATTATGACTTCGGAGGCTCCATTAGGTGAGCTGTATTTTGTTTTAGGTAACACTAATTATTACCCTGCACAAAGAGTTTATACATTAAGAACTGACAAAGCAATTCTTCCCCCTGAATATTTGTATTTATGGCTTAATTCACGATATGGTAAATATCTTGTTTCAAGAAGGGGTTCTGGCTCTACTGTTCAAGGAATTAAACAATCCGAACTTAAATTAGTGGAAGTCTTAATCCCAGATGAAAAAACAATTGAAAGACTAACGCCAATTTTTCAAGACATTTTTAAAAAAAGGCAAATCAATTTTGATGAAATAAAAACATTAAAGCATTTAAGAAAAACACTTTTGCCACGATTATTGAGTGGAGAAATCAGACTTGATTAGTATCTAAAAATCATTAAAATTAAAAATCATTAACCTTTTAAGTAAATAAGTTTGTAACTTTGCAATGGAATTATCGTATAAAAATAACAAGCTGAAGAAGTCGCTCGATACTGATAAAGGTATAGCAAAGAGTTACGGAACATTGGCAAAAAAGGTAAAGTTGCGTATCACTCAGCTTAAAAACGCAGATAATTTAGAGGTTATCTCAAAATTGCCTGTATTACGATTGCACCAACACATAGGCAAAGGGAAAGGCACTTGGTCAATAGACATTCAAGAAAATTGGAGAATACTATTCATAATAAATCAAGACCCTATCCCAACCTTAGAAGATGGTGGAGTAGATTTAAAAGCGATAACCATTATAAGTATTGAGTCTGTAGAAGACCCTCACTAACTTAAAAAGGAAACAAAATGACTGATTTACAAATTAAAAAATCCTTACTCTCTTGCCCAGGCGATAGTATTCAAGAGCATATAGACCATATTGGTATGTCTCAAGCAGAATTAGCAGAGCGATTAGGGAGGTCTGTTCCTAAACTTAATGAGTTAATCAAAGGAAAAGCACCAATAACTAAAGAAACAGCCACCAAATTAGAATATGTATTGGGTGTGCCTGCAAGTTTTTGGATAAACTTGGAACGCACCTATCAAGATGAATTATTGGAGATAGAGCAAATGGAATATTTAGAGCAATGCCAAGAATGGGTGTCGTCTTTCCCATTAGCTAAAATGAAATCTTTTGGTTTGCTTCCAGATACTCGTAAAAAACCTGAATTAGCAGACGGCTTACTAAAGTTTTTTAGAGTTGCTTCTCCTGCACAATGGTCAGATATTTATAATGGTAGTTCATTAGCTTTTAAAATAGAGTTACGCCATACAGCAGAACCACAAGCCATTTCAGTTTGGTTACGTTTGGGAGAATTACAAGCTGAGAAAATAAAAGTAGCTCCATTTGATAAAAAAGAATTACGCAACTGTTTAGATAAAATTCAAGATATTGCCTTTAAGCATTCCGATACTTGGTTAGATGAATTGCAAGCACTTTGTGCATCTTGTGGCGTAGCTTTAGTTTATACACCTTGTATCTCTAAAGCTCCTATCTATGGTGCTACCAGATGGATAAAAAATAATAGCGTACCACTTATTCAAATAACCGATAGACAGAAAGATTACAATGCCTTTTGGTTTACCTTCTATCACGAGTTAGCTCATATTCTTAAACACGGTAAAAAAGACATTTTTATAGATGGCTTAGAAAGTATTAAACCAGATAAAGAAAAAGAAGATGAAGCAGATGCATTTGCAGCTCGTATGCTTTTATCAGAAAAAGAAAGAAATGAGTTGTTTCAATATCCAAATTTTGATAGAGAATTGGTTTTACAACTAAGTGATAAATTTAAAAAACACCCTGGTATTATTGTAGCCCAAGTACAAAGACAATACACCCATTTGTATAAAAATGTACGTTTGAATAGCTTAAAAACTAAGGTAGAATTTACTGACTTAACTATTTAAGCTATGGCAAAAATTACTGAAAACGATATTGAATTATATGCAATAGAAGAATTAGAAAATCTTGGATACTCCTATATATATGGTCCTGATATTGCACCTGATACAGATGCACAAGAAAGAACCTCTTTTGACCAAGTAATACTTACAGAAAGGCTTCAAAAAGCAATAGACCGAATCAATCCAAGTATTCCAAGTAATGCTAAAGAAGATGCTCTAAAGCAAGTGTTACGTATAGGTACACCTGATTTATTAACAGATAACGAAACGTTTCATAAAATGCTCACAGAGGGCATAAATGTAACTTATCAAAAAGACGGTAGCCAAAGAGGAGATATTGTAAAATTAGTTGATTTTGATACTGTAAATAATAATGAGTTTAATGTCATCAATCAGTTTACAGTCATTGAAGATAACAACAATAAAAGACCAGATGTCATACTGTTCATTAATGGTTTACCATTAGTGGTAGTCGAGCTAAAAAATGCAGTAGATGAAAATGCAACAATTAGGTCAGCATACAAGCAAATCCAAACCTATAAAGCTACCATTCCTTCATTATTTACCTACAACAGCATATTGGTAATTTCAGACGGTACAGAAGCCAAAGCAGGTTCATTATCGGCAGGATTTACTCGTTTTATGTCTTGGAAAACAGCAGACGGAGAAAGTGAAGCATCACATCTTATTCCTGAAATGGAAACGCTTATCAATGGGATGCTGAATAAAGAAACGGTTTTAGACCTAATCCGTCATTTTATAGTATTTGAAAAATCTAAAAAAGAAGATTTAAAAACAGGGATTACCACCATTGAAACAGTCAAGAAAATAGCAGCCTATCATCAATATTATGCAGTTAACAAAGCAGTTAAAAGTACCCAATTAGCAAGTGTAGAAGATGGAGACAGAAAAGGTGGAGTTGTATGGCATACACAAGGCTCTGGAAAGTCTTTATCAATGGTTTTCTATTCAGGTAAAATCGTTTTAAACCTAAACAATCCTACCATATTAGTCATAACAGATAGAAATGATTTTGACGACCAATTATTTGACACCTTTGCTTCTTCCACTCAATTATTAAGACAAAAACCAGTACAAGCTGAAAATCGTCAACACTTAAAGGAGTTATTGAAAGTTGCATCAGGTGGTGTTGTGTTTGCTACTGTTCAAAAATTCCAACCAGAAGAAGGAAACATATTTGAGACTCTTTCAGAACGTAAAAACATCATTGTTGTAGCAGATGAAGCTCACAGAACACAATATGGCTTTAAAGCAAAAACGATAGATGAAAAAGATGCAGAGGGTAATGTAGTAGGTAATAAAGTAGTGTATGGCTTTGCAAAGTATATGCGTGATGCTTTACCAAATGCAACTTATTTAGGATTTACAGGAACACCTATTGAAAATACAGACGTAAACACATCAGCTGTTTTTGGGAACTATGTAGATATATATGATATAGCACAAGCAGTAGAAGATGGTGCAACAGTTAGAATATTTTATGAAAGTAGGTTAGCCAAAATTGCCTTAACAGAGGAAGGTAAAAAAATGGTTGAAGATTTAGATGAGGAATTAGGCGAAATAGAACTAACCGAAACCCAAAAGGCTAAAGCAAAATGGACAAAATTAGAAGCCTTAGTAGGTAGTCAAAAAAGAGTTAAAAGTATTGCTAAAGATGTGGTTACTCACTTTGAAGCTCGTCAAGAAGTTTTTGAAGGTAAAGCAATGGTAGTATCTATGTCAAGACGTATTGCAGCAGAATTATACAAAGCTATTACTACTTTAAGACCAGATTGGCATAGTGATGATTTAGATAAAGGAGCTGTAAAAGTAATAATGACTGCATCCTCTTCTGATGGTCCCGAAATGGCAAAACACCATACTACAAAACAACAGCGTAGAGCATTGGCAGACCGTATGAAAGACCCAAAAGACGAATTAAAATTAGTAATAGTTCGTGATATGTGGTTAACTGGTTTTGATGCTCCCTCTATGCATACCCTTTACATTGACAAGCCAATGAAAGGCCATAATTTAATGCAGGCTATTGCAAGAGTAAACAGGGTATATAAAGATAAACCAGGCGGATTAGTTGTTGATTATTTAGGCATAGCCTCAGACCTTAAAAAGGCATTAGCCTTTTATTCAGATAGTGGTGGTAAAGGCGACCCAACAATTGCACAAGAACAAGCAGTACAGCTAATGTTAGAGAAGTTAGAAGTTGTATCGCAAATGTTTTTAGAGAAACCAGAGCAAGGTTATTCTGATGCTTACACAAATTTAGTAAATGACCCAGCAGTTCCCTATTTAGGTAAAAATAAAGGACTATTGTATGAGGAATATTTTACAGCAGACACTAAAACGAAACTTAAAATCATATTAGCAGCAGAAGAGCATATTTTGAGTATTGAAGATGGTAAGAAACGTTTTATCAATGAAGTAACAGCATTATCTAAAGCATTTGCAATTGCCATCCCTCACGACCAAGCATTAGATGCCAAAGATGAAATAGGCTTTTTTCAAGCGGTAAAATCAAGACTGCAAAAATTTGATACTACAGGTTCAGGTAAATCAGATGACGAAATAGAATCAGCTATCAGACAAGTAATTGACAAAGCATTAGTCTCAGATGGTGTGATAGATGTATTTGATGCAGCAGGTATCAAAAAACCAGATATTTCAATCCTTTCGGATGATTTCCTTATGGAAATCAAAGATATGGAGCATAAAAACTTAGCGTTAGAAACATTAAAAAAATTGTTAAATGACGAAATAAAATCAAGAGCAAAAACAAATCTAATACAGAGTAAATCCTTAATGGAAATGCTCGAAAATTCTATTAAAAAATATCAAAACAAAATTCTTACAGCAGCAGAAGTAATAGAAGAACTGATTGAGTTAGCTAATAGTATTAAAAATAAAGATAAAGCCGATAAAGATACAGGCTTAACCAATGAAGAATTAGCCTTTTATTATGCAATTGCGGAAAATGAAAGTGCCAAAGAAGTATTAGGTAATGATGTTTTAAGAGAGTTAGCAGTCTATTTGTCGGAAGTTGTAAAAAATAATGCAACAATAGATTGGACGATTAAAGAAAGTGTAAGAGCTAAATTGAAAGTAATGGTAAAAAGAGCATTAAGAAAGTTTGGCTACCCGCCAGACCTTCAAAAATTAGCTACAGAAACCGTACTAAAACAAGCCGAATTATTAGCAAACCATTGGACAAAAGAAAGTGAAAATCAATCTACCAGTTCCTAAAAAATTCATATCTAATTGTATACATTAAATCTCTAAACACTACAATATGCACCAATAAAATCCAATGAACTAATGCAAAATCACTGTTTCAACATACTAACCTTTAATCATCCACAGGAAGAACTAACACTCTACTTTACCAATGTAGAAAATGAAACACTTACAAGGGTGTATCATAGCTTAGTTCCTGATGAGGTTATTGAGAAGTTTGGGGAACAAGAGCATTATTACACATCTTACACCAAAGAAATAGAGGGTTTTTATCCAGTTACAAAAGCGGTTAACCCAAGCTACGAAACAAAGGAAGATGAAAACGGAGAAGAACGCTCTTTTAGAGTTCATAATTCGGGTTTATCAGTATCTCTTTTAAAACGATACTATAATTCACAAATTCACGACTATTTCACAGGTAAAGGCTTTTTGGTGAAACCTAATTTTATCAGTGATACAGAAATTTGGTTACCAAGTAAGAAGTATGATAAAACAAAACAGTTTAATCTATTTGACCGCTATTCGCTTAAAGTACAATTCAAGACGGTAACCAAACAAATGGAATTACTCGTAACCTTTGAGGGTACTTCAAAAGTCTATAAACAGTCGGTCGATGAACTACAAGAGTCTGTTTCTCCAATGGCTTTTAATTGGGTAATATTTGAAAATGGTCTGTATAAATTTGATGAATTGCCAAGTGCAGGTAAAAGAGCTTACGACCAAGTATTTCCTGTTTGGAACTTCGATATTCGGGATGCTTTAGGTGAAACCACGGAAGCACCTGATAAATCCAACAAGTACATAAAGTTTAAAACTGCAATTGATTTCTTTTATAGCACGTATCTAAATACTGAAGAATTTAAAAAACTTATCCCTATCAATTCCAATGGCTTTATAACAGTAGAGGAAATCAAAATAGGGAGAGTAAAAAGCAATAGCAATCAGTTATTATTTGGAGAAGGCAATACCGACATTGTTCCAATCAACGGTATGAAAGAATATGGACCTTTTGATTTTAGTGATACATCAAACATTCATTTTTTCTTTATCTATCATAAGGAAGATGTAGAGGTAGCAAAGAAAATGGATAGATTCTTTAGAGGTACGGAAAGAGGATTTGGAGGCTTATCAAAATTCATTCATACACCATACCATACCGAAAAAGGCTTTAGTATAATGTTTGAGGATAGAGAAAATCCTTGGTCTGAAATTTACACTAAGATTACCGAAAAGCACTTTGAACCTGATATTCAATACATAGCTATTTACATCAGTCCGTTTTCTAAAAACTCACCTGATAAATCAAGGCGTAAGATTTATTACAGACTCAAAGAGTTGTTACTTAAAAAAGGAATTTCCTCTCAGGTAATAGATGCGGAAAAAGTAATGAGTAACGACAAATATTACTTTAGTCTACCAAATATTGCCATAGCCATATTAGCCAAATTAAACGGTATTCCTTGGCGTTTGGACAACACGTTAAAGAAAGAATTAGTAGTTGGTGTAGGAGCATTTAAAAACCCTGATTTTGATGTTCAATACATAGGGAGTGCATTCAGCTTTTCTAATAATGGAAGGTTCAATCGTTTTGAATGTTTCCAACAAGACCAAACAAGAGAGTTAGCGGGTTCTATCATTAAATCAGTTAAGGATTATGCAGCACTAAACCCTGATATAAAACGCTTGGTAATTCATTTCTACAAGACAATGAGCCAAGACGAATTACAACCCATAGAAGATGGTTTAAAAAGATTAGGGTTAGGAATACCAGTATTTATTGTGTCTATCAATAAAACAGAGTCATCTGACATTGTAGCATTTGATTTAGGTTGGAAGGATTTAATGCCATTAAGTGGAACATACATCAATATTGGCTACAACAAATTTCTGTTGTTCAATAATACCCGATACAGCAACAATCAGTTTAATTTCTATGATGGTTTCCCATTCCCTATAAAATTAAAAATCTACTGTACTCAAAAGGAATTGGTAGATGACATAAAAACAGTTAGAGAACTTATAGACCAAGTATATCAATTCAGCAGAATGTATTGGAAATCGGTACGTCAACAGAATTTACCAGTTACCATAAAATACCCTGAAATGGTTGCAGAAATGCTACCACACTTTGACGGTAACGAAATACCAGAATTTGGAAAAGATAACCTTTGGTTTTTGTAAGTATCAATTATAAATATGAATAAACTCTCAAAAAAAATAAGGTTAGATATACTCAGAATGCTTTTGTCAGAGCAGGATTTATTTGGAGAACCTCAAGAAGATGTTAATATCATTAATTTTTTAGATGAAATGTTTGATTTGAAATCTCTTCCATCAGAAGATGATAGATTTTCAAATGCTTATGAAGATGCTTTTCAGCATTTAGTCAATAATTACGATTGGGAGTATGAATATGTTCTAACAGATAGATTTAATATTATTGATGACCCTGATGTATTTATTACCTTTTTAAACAAAATTATCCACCCAAATATTAGGAAAAAAGAAGATGATATTACAAGATACTATCTATTAATAAACCCTTATTTAGAAAAAGAAAATTTAAACTACTCACTTGAATCATATAATGACGAAGGTTTATCAGTCTATGAAGTTAAACAAACTAATAGCACAAGTAATGTACCTTCTACAATAATTGAAAACAAAATACCTTTTTATGTAGATAATAATCCTACTGGTTATTATGATTATAAAAATTCTCATAAAAGGCCTCTCTCTTTTCCTTGTTTCGTTCTTGTTAATAATAGCGGCTGGAATGACTTTAGTAATAGGTCTTCGTATTATTTGTATTTCTATTCAACAATTTCTGAATGTAAAAGTATTGGTCCTGTAAAAATCATTCATCAAGAAGTTGATAATACGCCTGATATACTGAACGAAAGTTTCACTGTGTTAAATGAAAATTTTTGTTCACTTGGTCAGGATTATGAATATTATGAAAAATTAAAATCATTATTTGAAAAGACATACAATAGTATTTTTTGGGCGTTAAAAGACATTGCCATATATCCTGATATTTTAGAGGAGTTTGAAAACCACTACTATTTTAGAAATTCATTAATAAGGAATGATGAACAAGAACAGCTATTACGTGAGGTAAAGTACCGTCTTTATGATTATAACCTAAAAAATCTTTACAGTTTCCAATATTCTTTTAAACCAAAATTTGCTGATGAAGCAGTAGATGTTCATTTTGATTTTGATGCAAATAGAGCTGTCCCAAGTAGGATTTTTGCTTTAATAGGTAAGAATGGTACAGGTAAAACCCAATTAATAACTTCTTTACCTTTAGATATTTCTAAAAAAAAGAATGAAGTTTTTACTCCCAAAACACCTTTGTTTAGTAAAGTAATTGCAGTTTCTTATAGTGCATTTGATTCATTTGACATACCAAAAAAAACAGCTGATTTTAATTATGTCTATTGTGGCCTCAAAGATTCAAAGGGTGAACTTTATAGCGAAAAGGGTTTAAAACTTAGATTTCATAGCTCTTGGAAAAAAATTGCTACTAATCAAAGGTTTGATAAATGGCTTAATTTACTTCCTTTCTTTTTAGACCGTGAATTAATCAATGAGTTAATAGTTGGTGGTGAAGATTCATTAGAAGAAAAAGTCGATATAAAAGGTTTTAATAGTGTTAGCAAAAAACTTAGTTCAGGTCAAAGTATTCTCTTGTATATAATTACAGAGATTGTAGCAAATATTCGTTACGCTTCATTAGTTATTTATGATGAACCAGAGACCCACCTACATCCAAACGCTATATCTCAATTAATAAATGCAATATATAGTCTCACTAATGAATTTCAATCTTACTGCATCTTAGCAACACACTCTCCACTAATAGTTCGAGAACTCCTATCTCACAATGTTTATATAATGGAAAGAGAAGAGGCTGTTTTAAGTGTTAGAAAGCCATTTTCTGAAACATTTGGTGAAAACTTGACGGTAATTACTGAAGATATTTTTGGAAATAATAGCATTCCAAATCAATACAAAAAGATATTAAATCGCTTAGTTGAATCAGGTAAATCTTATGATGAAATAGTATCATTAATTGCATCCGACAATATTCCTTTGAGCCTTAATACAAGAATCTATTTAAAAAGTATTATTGATGAGAAATCTTAACGCTTATAGTGGAGACACATCAGACTTTTTAGATGAAGTTATTGGCTCAAAAAGAAACTCCAGCAAAGACCCAAATTACAAACAAAGAATTAATATACTCGCTTCTGACATTAAGGTTCTATTCGGTAATTATGAAACCGCTCATAATACGAATAATCACGTCAGTTTAACTCCAAACGGGTATGCAAACCAAGAAAAAACGGATTTGCTTAAATTGTATTCTTCTGGTAATTCAAGATTAATAAAATTAAAAAATAGTATTACAACTGTTTTAGATAATAGGGCTATGAACACTTGTCAATATTGTACTATTGCACCAGTTGGTTCTTTAGACCATATAGTTCCAAAAGGTGAATTTCCTGAGTTTTCAGTTAACCCAAAGAATTTATTGCCTGCGTGTACAACTTGTAACAGCCACAAAAATGAAAACTGGAAAGAGAGTAATAAAACTATTTTCTTAAATCTTTATACGGATATTTTACCAAGTGAAAAGTATCTTTTTGTGGATTTGCTTATTACTGCAAATAATATTCAACCAACTTTTATATTAAGGAATACTAATAATATTGACCTTGATTTTTTTGAATTGTTGGTAAGTCATTATACTAAACTACATTTACTTGAAAGATTTAAGCAAGAGAGTCATAAAATTATATCTGAATTAACCCACCTGATATGTAATTTCATAAATAGCACACCTTTAAATCTATTGAAAACTAATATTTTGTCCAAAATAGAGGATGATAAGGCTGTATTTGGTTGTAATTATTATAAGTCTGTTTTAGAAGAAGCTTTAATAAACAATCAACAATATTTAGATAGTATATTGGACTAATTATAGATACGAGCATTTGGATATTTCCCACCGCACAGCCGTTTGCTTCCAGTAGGTTCTTTTCGTTCGCTCGTACCTCACTTACTACAATCACCCACTTCCTGCAACGCACAGCAAGAGAAGTCCTTCATTCATTTCCTTTGCACTACAATTCATTCAGTCCTGCACTTGCTTTTCCCTACGCACATCCAAACGCAGGTAAAGCGGTGTTCCGCCTTCGGTCGTCAGCAAATAAAATCGCCAAGCCATTACAGCACATTTTTTGGAATACTTCAATTTTTAAAGGTCAAAAAAAGAGCTGCAATGCCCTTCGGGTGCTTCGCTAAAGCTACGCAGCTTGTCACTTTTATTGCGTTCCTCTGTCAGTTGTCACGGTAGTTCCTTTGTCTTTTTTGCCACTTCCTTCCGTTCCTCCAGTCAGTCGCAAAAAATCCAACCACTACCCATAATTTTGCTCGCCTGCGGGTCGCTGCGGGCTGCGGCTTAATACTGTTTGATTTGCCTCCGCTATCGCTCTGGCTATTAAAGCGGTAAGCCTTGTGTAAGTTCCGTTTCACTCCGCCTTTTTGTGTAAAGAAAAATTACAAAAAGGCTACGTTCCACTTCACACATAGCTACAAACCACCCTTATCAGGGCTACTGTTGGTAGCACCCTTGCTCCACTCGCAGGCGGCTCGCGTTGCTTGTCCAAAGTCCGCAAACCGTTCGTGCCTCACTATTTGCAGCCATTGTCCAGCCGATTAGCTCAAGGCTGTTTTTACCTGCGTTTACGCACGATTTGATTAACGATACACATTCCAGTTTATCATTTAACTTAGTTTCTTTTAGAAATCCTTCTTTTGATTTTATCCTTCAATTAAAAAAGTTTGACACAGTCAGTCTAATTCTCAATTCGATTATAGAGAAATAAAAAACTCAAACATAGAGCAAAGGTACAGGCGTGCGGATGCGAGAGCCACAAGGGTTCGCTTCGCCTGTTGGATAAAAAAATCTCCACCTTTTAGGTAGTATTTTTTTTTCACAGCCCTTGCACCAATCGCACCGTTCCTGAGATACGGCACTATGTTTAATTTAATTTATTTCATTATGTACAAGTCACTTTTTTCAGTCCGTTGTGGTAGCCGTTGGTTGTTAGCGGGTGTTCGTTCATCAGGTTGTCCTTTCTTTATAGGCGTTGTTTATTGTGGTGTTACAGATTACACCATTCGCTTATTTTGGTTAGAGTTATCATTATCAGAGCTTCCTTTTTAGGGGGCTCTTTTTTTTTCTCCTTGGAAGTGTATGATAAGTCAATAAATAATAGAGAAAAGCAAATATAGGCGGGTACGCTCAATGCCAACGCTCAAAGGGATTTTCAAGGTCAAGCCCTACGGGTTTTGATAAAAATCTCCACCCTTTGGGTAGTATTTTTTCCAAAAACCTTGACAACCCTTCCATACCCGCCTGAATCAGAGCTTTCTCTTTTATTTTTTTTCCTTTTTTCTTTTCTCTTTTAAAAATGATTGTGCGAAGCGAAGCGAGCAAATATTTAATGGCTCACTGTATGAAAACGTTTCGCATCAAAACCCACCGATTAAACCAGAATTATTCTGAACCTCACTTCTTTATACTGAATAAAGGATTGAATAGCGGAAAACCGCTGAATGAACCTTGTCCGAATTGCTTTGTCTGCATCACTACCAATGAATCCGAAAAGGATTTTATGTATTGGCTTTGCTTCGGATTATGGAAATCTAAATCATTCCATTACTATCTGAAAGGCTCTGTAATTCCATTTATAACGATTGGAGATATTAAAAAACACCTTCGGGATAGTGAATGTATTGCAAGTAAACATCCGCAGTTATTTCACCAGTCAATTCACCACCTGAAACTGTTAGAAGTTAATGAGGAAAAACTCAAACTTTCATTAAAAATGATTGATACCGCCAAAAAGGCAATCTTTTATAAGTTGATGAACAAAACAGGTACAGTCTAAACGCTGCATCTGTCATAAAATCAATTTCTTATAGGCAAAAAAGAGCAAAGAAAAGCAACAACAACCCTGACTAAACTAATGCATAGTTATTGAAGTATATTAGTTGAAAAGGGACAAAGCCGAGTCAAGTCCGTGCCAAGTCCGAACATTTGTTGAACCCCAAAAAATATAGAAAAGATGGGAAAAATTAATCAAGGTATTCTCGGTGGTGTCTCAGGACAGGTTGGGAATGTAATCGGTGGAACTTGGAAGGGCATTGATTACCTAAGAATTAAACCTTCCAGTGTAGCGAACCCAAGAACCGAAGGACAAGTTGACCAACGTTCAAAGTTTTCAACGGTACTTCGCTTCCTGCAACCAATGACAGACTTCTTGCGAGTTGGTTTCAAGTTGTATGCGAACAAGATGACACAGTTTAACGCTGCAATGTCTTATAACTTGAACAATGCAATTACAGGAGCTTATCCAAGTTTTGCTATTGACTACGCAAACTCTTTGGTAACTCGTGGAAACCTTACAGGTGCAGTTGGTGGAGCAGCTTCTTCTCCAAGTGCTGCAACAGTAGAGGTAACCTGGACAGATAACTCTGGAAGTGGTAGTGCAATGGCTACTGATAAAGCATTAATCTTGCTTTTCAATGCTACGAGAGGTGAAAGTGTATTTACCACAGCTGGACCAGTAAGGACAGCCGGTACAGAAAGTATTTCAGTGCCTTCTGAATACACAGGTGAAGATGTAGAGGTATTCTTAGCGTTTATCTCAGAAGATGGTTCTAAAGTAGCTAATAGCTCTTATTTAGGTTCTGTAACAGTTGCTTAATAGCGATTGACGTTTTCTTGAAAAACCGTCCTCATTTGGGGGCGGTTTTTTTATCTTTACACCTCTCAATTTTCCTATCTTTAGTCCTTAATTAGCTATAATTCAACACTTTTTGTTGCTTATTTGTATCTATCAACAGTTAATTAACTGATAATCAGTATCACATTACATTTTGTATTGGGAAGTAATTGTATTAATATACAAACCATTAAAATAATTTCTGATTGTGGTAAAAGTGTAGGGATAATTAAGAAAATCCTATTGATTTTAAGTAATTTCGACGTTAGAATATTAACAACATTTAAGATTTAAAATAATTCGCATTATGCAAACTAAGTATAATTTACTAAGACAACATTTTGAAGAGTTATTTGCGTTAACAGATGACGAATGGAATTTTGTTCAATCTCATTTTCAGTATAAAAGCCTTAAAAAACATCAGTTTTTAATTCAGGCAGGGCAAGCAGTGGATTTTGAATATTGGATTATTAAAGGCTTAGTAAAAGCGTATTCCATAGATGATAAAGGTAAAGAGCATATCCTTCAATTTGCAATGGAAAAATATTGGGTTAGCGACCATTGTGCTTTTCAACACCAAGAACCAGGGACCATTTTTGTGGATTGCCTTGAAGATTCCGAATTTTTCTGTTTGTCTTTAGAAAACAGAGAGAAAATTTGCTTAGAAGTACCTGCTGTTGCCAACTTCTTCAGAATTAAATCTAACTACGGTTATATAAATTTACAGCAAAGAATCTTGTCATTGCTTACAATGACCGCAGAAAGTAGGTATGAATACCTACTAAATAAACTACCAAAATTAATACAACGCGTTCCTAAAAAATTAATAGCTTCTTATTTAGGCGTATCCAGAGAGACTTTAAGTCGTTTTAACAGCTAAAAGTGACCTAAATCACTTTTCAAAATTGATATACATCACAAAAAATCCGTGATGTATGTCCTCGCACACATCTTGGTTTTCATAGAATTTTGTATCGAACAATTAAATACAATGTACTATGAAAACAACAAGAACACTTTTTCTATTATTTACAGTATTTGTCATAGGTTTTAACACCTATGCGCAAGAAGACAAAAGACCATTAATGGGTAACGCCTACGGTATTATTAATATTGATGAATACGTAACGCTACTTCCTAAAAGTCACAACGGTATCATCAAAGACATTAGATTAATAGACCGCGAACACGCAGGTGTAAGAATCTTTAGATTGTATGATGAAGTGCCTATGCACTACCACGCAAAATCTGATGCCTACCTCTACATTTTAAATGGCAAAGCAGAATTTTATGTTGCCGATAAAGGTCCTGTTGTTGCAGGAAAAGGCGACTTACTTTTTTGGGGCAAAGGTACAGCACACGGAAACGGAAAAATTTTAGAAGGTCCGTTAGACGTACTCGTTTTTGATGCCATTGCCAGAGACCCAAGCGATGTAATCTGGGTAGACCCTTCAACCCAAAAGAAATTTTTAGGCAACTAATCAAATCATATTCACTTTTTAAAAACAATAACAATGAAAACTATAACAATTATAAAAACAGTCTTGTTCGCACTTGTAATGAATTTTACACTATCAGCACAAGCACAATTAGAAACTATAGCAACATTTCCAGAATCTAGACCAGGAAATATAACCGTCTCTAACGACGGAAGAATATTTGTAACAATGAGCGCCTTAAGTGCTTCAAAATATATGGTGAAAGAAATTTTGCCCAATGGAGAAGCTATTCCGTTTGGTGATAAAGAATGGATTGTAAAACCCGAAAAAGGAAGCATAAAAGGTATCAATTCAACTATCGGAATACAAGCCGATGCTAACGGAATACTTTGGGTGTTGGATATGGGTAATGTGAAACAAAATCAGGTTCCAAAATTGGTGGGTTTTGATTTGGTAACCGGTAATGTAACAAAGGTTTTTCCTATTCCGAATACGGTATTGTCAACAAAACCTTTTTTACAAGATTTTGTGATTGATGTAAAAAACAACACTGCTGTAATTGCAGATATGACCGATGCTTTAAATCCGCCAATTGCACCTGCTTTTGTCGTGATTAACTTAGAAACAGGTTATATAAGACGAGTTCTGGAAGGGAATGCTTCATTTTTGTCGGCAGATGAACCAGTGAAAATTCACGGTAGATTGGTTTCCCACAAAAGAAAAGACGGTACTACCATTCAACCAAGATACCCATTAAATCCAATTTCTATAGATGACAAAAACAATTTCATCTACTATGGTGCAATGGGGAATACCAAAATTTACCGTATTCCATCTGCTTTATTAGCGGATGAAAGTAAGCAAGATAGCGACCTGAATAAGTATATCGAGTTTTATGCCAACAAACCAAAATCTGACGGATTTAAAGTGGGTGTAAACGGTAAAGTATATGTCACCGATGTTGAAAATTCAGCTATTGTAGAAAGTACGCCTTCGGGAATGAAAACCATTGCACAATCTAAAAAAGACCTGTCTTGGCCCGATGGTGTTGCCATACACGGAAACTACTTGTATATCGTAGCAAATCAGCTTCATAATCTGCCTTTATTAAATGAAGGAAAAGATGCCAGTAAACCACCTTACTTGGTGCTAAAAATGAAGCTTCAAGATTAAATAAAATTAAAAGTAAAGTGATGTATGAGCAGTATTAAATGTGACATACATCACTTTAAAATGGTGATGTTCATCCTCGCACACCCCTTGCATTAATCGGAAATTTGTACAAGAAATTTAAAAACATATTAAAATGAAAACAATAGTAAATACATTAAAAACAATGGCATTGGCAGTTATATTTTTTACTGCTTTAACTTCAAACGCACAACAAGTACCAACGTCACCTTATGGAGCAGACGATGAAATTGGTGCACTAAACCTTTTAAATGAAGAAACGGTTTTAGATGCCATAAAATTGGTTAAAAAAGGAAAAGTATACCGCTTAGGAATGGTGGTAAATGCAAAAACTGCAGCTTTCCGTCACAGATACTTTCATATTGAAACTTTACAACCAGAAACTGCTGCTGCAGGTTCTAACAAATTCACTTATGTAGATGACCAATTAATTGGTTGGACAGGTGTTGGCTCTCAAATAAATGGATTGGCACACTACGGTCGAGACAATGTGCACTACAACGGACACAAAGTAGAAGATTTTTTAACCGTTTCTGGTGTAAAAAAATTAGGGTTAGAAAAATTACCTCCAATTGTAACTAGAGGTATTGTGCTAGATATGCGCTCTTACTACAATCAAGATATTGTAAAAAAAGGCACTGTTTTTACAGTAGAAGACATTGAAAAAGTAGCCAAAAAACAAGGCATTGAAATCCGTAAAGGTGATGTGGTTTTGTTTTATACAGGATGGACAAAATTAATGGGTAAAGATGACAAACGTTATCTAGCTGGCGGACCTGGTATTGGTACTGAAGCTGCACATTATTTAGGTAAAAAAGGAATTGTAGCAGCAGGTGCAGATAACTGGTCTTTTGAAGCTGTACCACACGAAAACAGCGAACTTTCTTTCCCTGTAAATCAAATGATGGCAACCGAATACGGTGTGCAAGTATTGGAAAACATTCTTGTAGATGAGTTGGTAGAAGATAAAGCTTGGGAATTCCTTTTTGTATTAGGTCACCCTTTATATGAAGGCTCTACGCAAGTACAAATAAACCCTGTTGCCATTAAATAACAAAAAAACAATTAGAAATTATGGAAACATCAACAATACATAGAGATACTACGGTAGCTAAAAAGAAGAGTCTACCAGCCGCATTATGGGCATTGACCATTAGTGCATTTGCCATAGGAACAACGGAATTTGTAATTGTAGGTTTATTATCTACGGTTGCAAGTGACCTGGGCACATCACTAACATCAGCAGGATTATTAGTTAGTCTGTACGCAATTGGTGTTGCCATTGGTGCACCCATATTAACTGCCTTAACAGGTAAAATTCCTAGAAAACAATTATTAATGGGTATTATGGTGCTTTTCATCATTGGCAACGGATTGGCAGCTATCTCACCAAGTTTTGAGTTGTTGCTATTATCAAGAGTGGTAACAGGTTTTGCACACGGTGTATTTTTCTCTATCGGTTCTACTATTGCTGCAAGTTTAGTCCCTAAAGATAAAAGAGCAACAGCCATTTCTATAATGTTTGCAGGTCTTACTGTGGCTATTGTAACCGGTGTGCCTTTAGGAACATACATAGGTCAGAATTTTGGATGGAGAGCTACTTTTATTGGTGTAGCTATTTTAGGGGCAATTGGAGCAATAGCTAGTTTAGCTTTGGTTCCTAAAAACATCAAACAATCTAAACCATTACGTCTTATTGACCAATTAAAAGTGATTAAGAATCCGTCTATTTTATTGGTGTTAGCCATTACTGCATTTGGTTATGGTGGTACGTTTGTAACTTTTACTTATCTAACACCGTTATTAGAAGAGGTTACTGGTTTTTCTTCAGATATGACTAGTATATTTCTATTAATTTATGGTATCGCCATCGCGATTGGGAATATCATTGGTGGTAAAGTCTCTAACAACAAACCAGGAAAAGCCTTATTAGTAATGTTTGCGTTACAAGCCATAGTATTGTTTGTTTTATACTTCGCAGCTTCTAGCCAAATTTTTGCAATAATAACCTTATTTTTTATGGGAATACTTGCTTTTTCAAACGTGCCAGCATTACAATTATACGTGGTGAAAATGGCTGAAAAATACTTACCAGGAACCGAAGACGTAGCATCTGCTTTAAACATTGCAGCTTTTAATGTCGGTATTGCTATTGGTGCTTATGTAGGCGGAATGGTTGTGGAATCTGATTTAGGTATTGAAGCAACACCTTGGGTAGGTGGTATTCTAGTAATTGTGGGATTCTTGTTAACCTTAGTTTTATTCAAAAAAGAAAAAATATAAATAATGACTGCATTAAAATTTAGAAATAACGACGAAATGCCAATTTTAGGTTTAGGAACGTTTCGTTCTGAACCAAATGAAGTGTACAATGCTGTACTTTCGGCTATTAAAATAGGATACAGACATATTGATTGTGCTGCGGCATACGGTAACGAAAAAGAAGTTGGTAATGCCATTGCTGAAGCAATTAAACAAGGTTTGGTTACTAGAGAAGATTTATGGGTGACTTCCAAATTATGGAATGCTTCTCACGGTGAGGAGAATGTGATTCCTGCACTGAACCAGACTTTAGAAGATTTACAACTAGAGTATCTAGACCTATATCTTATCCACTGGCCAGTAGCTTTAAAAAAAGGAACAGAAATGCCAGAAAAAGCATCCGATTTTATTCCGCTTTCAGAAGTACCATTAACCAATACTTGGAAAGGGATGGAAGCTGCTTTAGAGCAAGGTCTTACAAAGCATATTGGCGTGAGTAATTTCAATGAAAATCAGCTTAAAGAAATAATGGCGAGTGCAGTTCATAAACCAGAGATGAATCAAGTAGAAATGCATCCGTTTTTACAGCAGAAAGAATTAAAAGCATTATGCTCGCATTTTGATATGCATATAACAGCATATGCACCATTGGGTTCGCTTGTAGATGAAAATTCCAAACTACGTTTGTTGGAAAATGACACAATAAAAACCATTGCCAACGCAAGACATATGTCGCCTGCACAAGTAGCATTGGCATATACAATGCAACGAGGCATTGCAGTAATTCCTAAATCTATTAATGAAGCACGATTACTTCAGAACCTAGAGACGTTAAACCATACGCTTACAGAAGAAGATATGGCTTTGCTGAAGGATTTAGATAAAGGACACCGTTTTATAGATGGTAAATTTTGGGAAGTTGAAAACGGACCCTACACTGCAGATAGTATCTGGAATGCTTAATCACATTGTTCATCAGGTGTCTTAACGGATACCTGATGAATTTAAACACACACACACTATGAATCCATTTGATAAACTATACAAGCCAGGTAAAATGACACTTGGTATAGAGTTTCCTTTAGATAACGATTGGTCATCAGAAGGTAACCGTAAACGTTTGGAAGACAACAGACCTTTTGGCGTGCCAGACATTTCTAACCATTTAACATTGGCTCAACAAATTGATGAAGCAGGTTTTGCTGCTTTATGGATGCGTGATGTTCCTGTGTACGACCCAAATTTTGGTGATGGTGCGCAATTGTTTGACACCTTACCATATTTGGGTTATTTAGCTGCCGCTACCAAAAACGTTTTGTTGGGTACGGCAGCAATAGTATTGCCATTGCAACAGCCTATAAAATTAGCAAAAGCTGCTGCTACCATAGAAAATTTAAGTGATGGCAGACTTTTGTTAGGTATGGGATTGGGAGACCGACCTGTGGAGTTCCCAATGTACAATATCGACTATAAAAAAAGACCTGAAATCTTTAGAAACAATCTTGATATTATTAAAGAAGCTTGGAAAACGAATAGTAATTTAAAATCTAAATACGATTTTTTAACTAGTGGTATAGAAGTTTATCCAAAACCTAAAAAAGACATTCCACTTGTAGTAGCTGGTCATTCCGGCCAAAGTATTAATTGGATTGCCAAAAACGCACAAGCTTGGTTTAATTACCCAAGACCTGTTCCCGAAACTTTAGAAACCAGAAAATACTGGTGTAATGCTTTGTATGATGAAGACCAAGCAGCAAAACCTTATATTTCGGCTATACATTTAAACCTATCTAAAGACGACAATGCGACTTTTAAACCACAACGTTTTGGTGGTACAATAGGTATCAACCATCTTACGGAATATTTAAAGTCATATGAAAATGTAGGAGTCAACCATATGGCTATCAACCTCAGAAAATCTGAAACACCAGTTAGTGAAGCAATAAATAAAATTAAAGAAATTGTTTTGCCAGAATTCGACACTTAAAATAATTCATCTATTGTTTTTTATGCTATTTTTATCTTTATTTAAATAAAAATGATGCCTATTTGTTGCCCAAATGTATTAGCACCAATAAACATAAGGCTAGTTATATATTGTATTGGAAAGTAGTGGTTTTGGAAGCAAACAACCTTCCCATAACCTAAAATTACAAGTTCACATAATTTTCTAGATTTAAGAATCCGTGTCTTTTGTTTCTTAAAAATTATTTACATTTAGCAAAAAAGCTAAGATTATATGCCCAAAGCGTTTCGTGTCTATTTAAGCTGTATAGCTTTAGTTCTATCTCTTTCCCTGTTTTCACAGGCCGAAACACCTGAGATTTTAGATCAGCAAATTGATACGGGGATTGAGCTTATGTTTCAGAAAAAGCATTCAAAATCCATTGAGTTACTTTTATCATTAGAGTCTATTGCGAAGAAAAATCAGTGGTATGAGCAAGTTTTTCGATCTACACTAAATATTGGAGCTAATTATTATTTGTTATCAGATTATGGTGAGGCCGTTATATTTTATTTACAGGCTTATGAAGTGGCTATAGAACATTTAGGACCACGCCAAGAAATGACGGTGCTTAATAATATTGGTATTTTATATTTTAAGGAGCTTGAAAACGAACAGGCTAAACATTATTTTCAGAAGGCTTACCAAAAGGCAAAGGCTATTAAGGATCGCGTAAAAGTGGGGTACTATGCCGTGAATTTGGCTTTGGTGTCTAATAAAATGAAGCAGCTCGATTCAGCTCAAAGCTATATTGAAGAAGCCTTACCTTTATTAAAGGAAGACCCTACAGTGTTCATTCAAGCTAAAATGGCACAGTCGGAGATGTTCTTACTGAAAAAGGAATTTGCTACTGCAGAAAAAATAGCCTTAAGCTTATTGCCGCAACTTCAAGACGTATCGCAAGTAGAAAATAAAGTCTTTGTCTATTTAATTTTAGCGGATATCCATGAAAATCAGAACCATTTATCTCAAGCGCTTTCCTATGGTATTAAAGCCAGAAATTTAAATGCTAGCATGGAAAACCGCTCTGAGGTGTATGCGTATTTGTCAGACTTGTATGGCAAAATGGGTGTATTAGAGAAAGCTTTGGTTTATAAAGATTCAGTGATAATAGCTTCAGATTCACTGACCCTAATGCGAAATAGAAAGTTGTTCGAAAATGAAAAGGTCAAATTTCAAATTCAAAATTATAAGCACGAGTTGTCAGAAAGCAAGGAAATTATGCGTCAGGAACGTCGGTTTTTATATAGTATAATCGGAATTTCTTTATTATTGATTGCCTTTATCCTTTGGGTTTTAAGAAGCAATTCAATAAAACATAAACAGCGCAAAACAATTGTGGACTTAGAGTTGGCCAAGGAAAAAAGTGACTATTTACTCATTGAAAAGCAGCTGAGAGAACAAGAAACTTTAGCCCTTTTAGAACAAGAGCGCCTTAAAAACGAATTGGAAACAAAAAACAGGAAACTCACAGCTAAGGCCTTATACCTCTCAAGCAAAAATAGTTTAATAGAAGAGGTGATTAAATCCTTATCGAAACATAAGGAAATATCTGAAAACCCAGAGTTGAAAAAACAGATAAGAGAATTAAAAAAACATCTTAAAACAGACACGCAATGGGATAGCTTTTTCACCCATTTTGAGGAAGTTAATCCAGGGTTTTTAGACCGATTAAGACAAAAACATGATACGCTTACCCCAAGTGATATTCGATTTGTCACTTATTTATATATGAATTTAACAAATAAGGAAATTGCTTCGCTTTTAAACATTACACCGCAGTCTTGTAGGAAGCGTAAAGAGCGTATTTCTAATAAGTTAAATGTTTCTGAGGACACAACACTTCACACCTATTTATCTAAGATTTAATAAGGATGTCACGCTAAAAGCCTATCGATGTCACGGAATGTCACGCTTTAAATTGGCCTCTTATGCTGTGATGGCTCTATATTTAGCACCCTAAACTAAATTAAAGATACCATGAAAAAACAAATTACTTTACTCTTCTTGTTCTTTGGTGTATGCATTTCAACTCAAGCCCACGCCCAAGTTGAGTTTGAAGCCGCCCAAACTTATGGACAAATTTTCGATGTCACTTATAGTGAAACGCAGGAAAATGTGTTGTACGCCTTAACACAAACCAATCACATCGTAACCTCTTTAGATGCTGGTGATACATGGAGTATTCTATATTCAGATCCTATAGACCACTATGCGGTATTAAAAGATTTAAAACTCATTAATGCAGGGACTGCACTAAGTTTTAATGTTAGGGCAGAGGGGACGACCTATAACAAAATTGCTATTTTCGATTTGACTACGGCTTCTATTACTCAAACATTTTCTCCGCCAAATGATTTTGAGGTGGATATTTTAATTGAGTCTTATGATATTTCAAACAGCAACAACAATGTAGTTTTAATGCACACCACTTATTCTTTACTTGGTGCTTATACACATGAAGTTTTTTACACCACTAATGGCGGAGTGAATTGGAATTCCGTTTACTATAGTCCGCTACATGATGATGTTTCTATAAATAACGTTAGTATAGCTCCAAATGACGATACTAAGTTGTTTTTAATGCGAGGCGGAGCAACATCAAGAGAACTAGGAGGGTTGTATGTGTCTTTAGATTCGGGATTAAATTGGGAGAATAAAATACCAGGAAATACTTATGATGCTATTGCTTTTAATCCAGATAATGCCAATGATATTTTATTAGGAACTAGTTATGGGTACGACACTCATATTGAGGATTTGTACCGTTCTTTAGATGGCGGTGATACTTGGGCTATTGTACCTATTACTTGGACCTCAATGGCTACAGATCATATTAATAAAATAGTGTTTAATCCTAATAATGCGAATGAAATTATTGTACTGGAAGAAAATGAAATTGTAAAATCTTCAGACAATGGTGTAACATGGACAAACCATGTGTATACGACGATAGATCCTGAAACTTATTATTATGGGTTAAGTGCCTCTTTTAATCCTTTTACTACAGATGAAATTTTAATAACCACCAATTTTTATCCATTTTTAAGTACTGATGGAGGCTTAACATTGACTAAGATAGAGAATCCTTTTGTAAATTCAACAGGGACCGTAACAGCTTATACCTCTGCTAGCGAAAACCATGTGTATTACGGTTTACGTTCTGGTTTTAATCATATCGATATAGAAAATGATACAGAAGACGAGTACTATTTACAATCCCTAACTCAAGGATTTGGTTCTGCGGTAAAAACAATTGCAGATCCTGTGGTTCCTGGTCGTGTGTTTAGTGGAAATAGAGCTTTAAACACCTCTTATATTAAAGTGAGTTCAGACCATGGCGCCGACCCAGTAGATATTGCCAGTTCTATGTTTTTCTTAATACTTGAAGATGTCTCTACGTCTATAGCGAATACGGATATGACTTGGATGTCTACGGGAATAGAGTTGCATAAATTGAACTTGGCCGATTTAGATAATATCGTTGATGAAGTTGTAGCCGTTCCATTAGAAGGGGAAGTTGTTACAGCGGTTCAGGTAGATAGTGAAAGTGCCTCTACAGTGTTTATGAGTCAAGGTATTAATTTTTATAAGTCTACAGATGATGGAGCGACTTGGACCTTAAGCAATTCTGGACTTGAAACTTTAGGTTTCGGTGAC
Source organism: Winogradskyella arenosi (assembly GCF_003337305.1). Classification (GTDB taxonomy): domain Bacteria; phylum Bacteroidota; class Bacteroidia; order Flavobacteriales; family Flavobacteriaceae; genus Winogradskyella; species Winogradskyella arenosi. The sequence goes on from NZ_QPJO01000002.1 coordinate 516,670, forward strand.
CATGTTATTATAGATATTGCTCAAAACCCGTTAAACGCAAATCAGTTGGTGCTATCTACAACAAATGGTATTTATTTATCTCAAAACAAAGGGGCTTCTTGGGTTTCAATTTCTTCGGAATTTACAAATAAAGTGGCCTTTTCTACAGTGGATGATGAGACTATTGTGGCCGTGACCTATTATTCTGAAGGGTATAATGTACCCTTACCGGTTTCAAAAGCAAAAATTATATTGAGTACAGATTTAGGCCAAACTTGGAGTGAAATTAGCGCTGAAATGTTAAATCATCCTTTTACTTTAACGTCAGCATTTGTCTTTACAGATACAGATGTTAATGTGTATTTTGGAGTTCAAGATTTAGGACTGATGAAATACTCTATTGAGTTGTCTACATTATCGGTACACTCAGAACTTTTAAATCGTAATCCGATAACATTTTATCCTAACCCAACTAAGGACAGTTTTACAATTAAAACAGAACAAGCCGTGCAATCGGTAACTATTTATTCGGTTTCCGGACAAAAAGTAAGACAGGTAAATAATCCTAAATCGGAAATTAACGTCAGTGATTTATCTACTGGTGTGTATTTGGTGAAGGTGAAAACGACTTCAGGAAGTCTTACAAAACGACTTATTAAAATACGTTAATCCCTAATTACTATCCCTTGTACTGAAGAGGAACCCATTTATTTTGGTATCGCTGAGATGCTAAATTAGGGTTCCTTTTTTATTATGTGGTCGATTGATTTAAAAATAGTTCTCGATACATAATTGCAAAAAAGTGCAATTTCACTCGAACTGACGTTTTGGGTGTAATTATAATTCCGTGTACTATTTTTGTATAACCTTTCCGTCCCTTCGAGTGATTTGTGAAGTATGAGCAAATAGCATCGAGAAGCGTTGATAGGTATTTGTTTTTTAATTGGTTCTCGATACAAAATTGCAAAAAAGTGCAATTTCACTCGAACTGAGGTTTGGGGTGTATTTATAATTCCGTGTACTATTTTTTTATAACCATTCCGTCCCTTCGAGTGATTTGTGAAGGATGAGCAAATAGTATCGAGAAGCGTTGATAGGTATTTGTTTTTTAATTGGTTCTCGATACAAAATTGCAAAAAAGTGCAATTTCACTCGAACTGACGTTTTGGGTGTAATTATAATTCCGTGTACTATTTTTGTATAACCTTTCCGTCCCTTCGAGTGATTTGTGAAGTATTAGCAAATAGCATCGAGAAGCGTTGATAGGTATTTGTTTTTTAATTGGTTCTCGATACAAAATTGCAAAAAAGTGCAATTTCACTCGAACTGACGTTTTGGGGTGTAATTCTTAATCCATGTTCTATTTTCAGTTTAATTTTTCCGTCACTTCGAGTGATTTGTGAAGCATGAACAAATAGTATCGAGAAGCGTTGATTTGTATTATTAGTTCTCGATACAAAATTGCAAAAAAAGCAATTTCACTCGAACTGACGTTTGGGGTGTATTTCTTAATTCGTATTTTATTTTTACTATAAATTTTCCGTCACTCCGACAGACGCTCAGCCAAGAAATTTTTTTCCTTAAGATTGAGACTGTCTAAAATTCCAACGCGTCCATAAAAACTAATCGTTTCATCGGTTTTATGCACCAATACAATTAATGGATATCCTGATTGTGCTTCAAACATTTCAAGATCATGTTCCGTATTAGAAATTGGATGTTCACGGTCTAAGAAATAGGTAAACCGAATGTCTTTTTGCACTGAAGAATCAAAAGGATCTTTTGTAGGACTAGCCGATTCAATAATCCCTTGAACTTCATAAAAGTCAGTAGGCTTATAATCTGAATATTTTTTTTTAGAGGTACATGAGCAAAAACCAAGGCCCAAAATGAGTATTAAAAAGAGTGATTTTTTCAAAGTGTTGTGCGAATTGTTGTGCGAATTGTTGAGCAATATTTAGCTTGTTATAGCTTGTAAGTTAAAACATTTTTATCGATTAAAAAACTACTGGATTTTTTAAAACGCAAGGGTTGCTAGTCTTATTTTTTAAGGACGAGTTCAGCTTTTTTGATCTCTAAAATAGGGTTTTCAGAAGCGACTAAAATACCTTTAAAGGTGTAATCGCCATCTTCTTTAATCGGAATTGTAATGTTTTTACCTGTAAAACTCCAATCGGTTTTCCCGTTAAATGAGCTTTTCATCTCCTTGAAGGTGATATTTTTATCCGTCGGGTCGATCTCAAAGGCTCCAAAGGGTTCTCCATTTTTTAAGACTTCAACTTTAAATCTTAAGGCGAGTTCACCTTCATATCTATAGTCCATCTCAGACCAAACCCCAAGTTCATCGCCCTTTTTTAAGCTTACATGGTCTTCTTTTATAATAAGTTGGTCCTCGGTTTTACTAAGGGCATTGATCTTGAGTCTCCCAACTTCTTCGCCCGTTAAACCGCAACTAAAGACTAAAGTAAAAGATAAAAAAAGAATGGCTATTTTTAAGTATTTATAGGAGGCTAATGACATGTAATGCGAATTAATGGATGCATGATGTGTTCAATATCTGAAAATTTTCAACCTAAAAAAATTACAGACGTTACGATTTATGAGGTCTTAAGACATAAATAATAACTGTGTAAGAATATAAATAGGAAGCAATATCAGAAACGAGAATTTAAACATGTATCCAAAAAAGCTTGGCATCTTAATTTTATGATCTTCAGCAATAGATTTCACCATAAAATTAGGGCCGTTTCCAATATAAGTTAAGGCTCCAAAGAACACGGCACTAGTTGCAATAGCACTCAAAACTTTTTCAGAAACAAAAGCGACTAAAGGAATGTGATCTGCATAAGGAATGCTAGAGGCCACACTATGAAATGCAACGGCTGTGGGTGTATTATCTAAGAACGCACTTAGAAATCCTGTTGCGTAGTAATAGTGCCATGGCTCTGTAAGTCCCATACTTGGCGCATGCTGACTTAAGTATATTAAGGTTGGTGTCATGGTAATAAATATACCGATAAATACTACGGCAACTTCTACAATTGGTCCCCAAGAGAATTTATTACTAACTCTAATTTTATGAGGCGTTACATAGTATGCTATGACGGTAAGGGCTACCAAAACAATTTCGCGTAAATGTTTTAAGGCGAATGACGCATTTTCTTCTCCCATATTAGGAATAACATCAGGATTGATGAAGGCTACAGATAAAACCACACCTAATAAAAAGATGAAATTTAGAGCCCCAGTAATCCGTATTGGTTGAATTTCGCGTGCATCAGCTTCTAAATGGCTTGGCGTTTCTTTTTTATAATAATAAGAATCAATAAAGAAATACGATGTTAGGAGTAAAGTCCCCACAAAAGCCCATTCAGGAAGTAAACTAAAGAACCAAGTAAAACTGGCCCCTCTCAAATATAACATAAGTAATGGCGGGTCGCCTAAAGGGGTTAAAAGTCCACCACAATTGGCTACAGCGGCAATAAAAAATAAGATGGTATGCACGCTGAACTCGCGCTGTTTATTAATATTAATAACAGGACGTATGAGTAACATAGCCGCTCCTGTAGTTCCCATAAAAGAGGCCAAAACAAAACCGATACCTAAAAATAGAGTATTCACCTTTGGTTTGGCTTTGATATCACCACTAAGATGAATGCCTCCAGTAATCACAAATAAGGAGGTTAATAATACAATAAAAGGTAAGTAATCTCCAAAAACTTGATGTTTTAAATGTTCTGTAAGATCCATATAAACCAAATAGAAAATGGTTGGTACACTCAGAAGTACGGACACCATTAGTTTATTACGATTGTTTTCCCACCAATGTTCAGCAAGAAGCGGGCCAACGGCAATCGCTAATAAAATTATAAAAAAGGGAATTGAAGGCCACAAAGAGATTTGTTCCGTGAGTTCTGGACTAGCATTTATCAACAACATAAGTAAGTTTTATAGGACTATTTAATCTACTACTAATTTAAAAAAATTAACAATACCGTCCTTAGTACGGACTATTTAATTTGAACGCAATTGCTTAAAAAAATGATTTATTTGATGCAGATGACCTTAATGTTAAGATTTGGATATTTTTTAGCACGACTGAAGTAGAATATCACGGAATACTGTGATAAATACAATTGAGATAAGCTCTAATTTCGAAGCCTATAAATTGCAATTCCTTTGGAGCTAAAAATGAATACTAAAAGCTACTTATTACATTTCCTGAGCTTAGCTCTGTTTCTGAATTTTTCGTGTACCTCACCTAAGGTAGGCGACCAGGCCTTAAATTTAAATCAGGTCGATTTAGATTTTAATGTGGGTTATTTTTATGGGGATGCTTTGCAAGAGGCTAAAATGGACCAGGAGCATAAGGCAGCAAGAGCTGAGTCGGATAGAACGCTTCAAGGGGCGAGTAGGGTTGAGGTTCATAAGATTTACACTGCGCCTTACAGTGCGCATAAAAAGTATATCGGTATGGACTATAAAATCTTGAATAAGAATTCCGGAAAAAACCTAAGCTATCTTAAAGATTGGGAATTTAATAATGTGGAAATGCTTCAAAGTCCAGATGAAAATTTTATGGCTTTGTGTTCTAACGCTCATGCCTTTGGTAAATCGCAGACCGAGGCCTTTCAAAATAAATTTCAAAATTTAGTTAAGTTTCTAACGGCGCAATACGGAGCACCGGAGGTAAAAAAAGATGCTTTTCTGCAGGAAGGCACACTTTATAATTGGCAGTTAAATGATCGGTTAATCGCATTGACTTATGAGTCTGATGTATTGAACTCAGGACATAAAAGTCAACCTATTGCTGAATTTAATTATTATATGGTGCATAACGCATATTTAAATATTGTAAGAGACGATATTATTGAAGGGCCTTGGGTGATGTTATAAAAACAATTGAACTAATCCATGTCTTATGAAAAGCATCATCGTACTTCTCTTACTTATGAGTGCCACTTTCCATGCTCAAGAACTAGATGTGGATAACACGCAACCCATTAGTTTAGAGCAATTGCACTTAAACGGAAAGGTAAAACAGATTACAACCTACAGGCAGACCAAGGAAATCGATGCTAAACCTATTATAGCTGCGGAAAAAACGTTTGACAAAAACGGACTTTTGATGTTACACAAAATTTATTATCAAGGTCGTTTACAGATGACGTTTTGTTACACTTATAAAATTGGAAACGTAGAAACCTTGACTGAAATTGAAGCGGCTCCTTATGGAAATACCACCTTAAAAAACTTTAGCTATTTAGAACAACAGATAAAAATGCAGGCCTATGTTGAAGGTGTTTTAAGGGACGGTTTTATTCGAAAAACCAATAACAACGACCAGGTATTGTATTCTAAGCATGAAAATTATGTCTCTAATTCTTATTGCGAATATGGGTATACTTACTACGAAAATGTTAAGGTAAAGCAGCAACAAGGCAATTGTTTTAAAGATGGTGCTAACCATTACAGCTACCGTGTAGATTATACGTATAAGAATGATTTACTCGTGAAAAAGCAACGCTCTAATAGCATCTCAAAAAATGACTCTTCCATAACCGAAATTTATAGCTATGATAACGCTCAGCGCTGTATTAAAATGGAACGCTATATAGATACCGTATTAGTAAATAAAGAAACAAAAGTGTATGCTTCTGGTGTTTTAAAAGAACATCACTTTTTTAATAAGGCTGATAAGGAAACAAAGGTTATAAATTTTAACTATGACCCGCAGCAGAATCTTTGTAGAAAGTCTGTAGTTGATAAGACCTACAACACAACGCTGATCTACACCTATGATATCGCTTACTTTTAAAATTTATAGACCATTCAGAGTTTCTTCGGCCTATAAATTAACCATTCAGAATGCGTTTCCAAGATCTTAGGTGTAAGTATTAGGTATTTGCATTTTAAACAGGAACTCCTTTATATTAACAGGATTTAAAAGGGCCTCAAAAGCGAGTTTAAACTTAGTATACATTCTTGAAAAAACGCATTGATAGTGCTCTCAGTTCACGATTTTGTATTAATAAATTACGAACAAAGTCTGGCTAAAAGCTGTCCTGTGATTTCTAAATATCACTGAAAACGGTTAGAAAAACACTCTAATAATACGTCAACTTTGTAGGAAATAATAAACGAAAATTATGGATTTTAAAACAATGTTACAGTTTCCGGTGTTAGATCCGCAAAGCATAATACAAATATTAAAAGAGATAGCCGATATAGAACGCAAAGAGGAACGCCCTCAAATGCCGCAAGTAACGATCAGTACACATTCTGATAGTGCTTCAGGTTTTTTTGTAAATTATGATTCTGAAAAACATACCATTTTGTTATGCGATATGTATGACCGTAAATCTGAATTTCAATATATAGACTCGCGCTCTATTTCTTCTATCACGCTACGAAATGTAGACAAATACGCTTACTTATTATCAGATGGTAAGGTGCCATTAACACCAAATCCAGATGAAATCCCAACCGTACTTCAGCTTAAAAAAGATATTAAGGCTTTAGAAGAAGACTTAGAAGGACGTTTAGAAAAAGCGCTTTCAATAGCGTTTAAATATGAAGATAATCCTGAAGATTTAGAGAAGTATTATGCTTCTAAGGTGCTAAAATTATTACAAAGTACATTTTGTAATATCGCTTCTGATCCTTTAGCGAAAACAGCATTTACAGAAGCCGTCTCTACGGTTAATTTCAGCTTAGGTTCAGAAAATAAAACCGTTAAGGATAACAAGGTGATTAGCATAACAGTTGATACCTCTAAAGGGTTAAAAAGTATCGTTAAAGACAAGCAATTACAAGAACAAATTGAGAAATTTCTATAAATCCTAAAATAAGAACATATGCAAGATCATAATGTAGTAAGCCGAATAGAATTAGTTATAAAAAAAGATAGTAACTCAGAAAAAACCTTAACCTTAAGTCAATGCGATTACAGTTTTAATAATGATTATTATGCTGAAGAACGGCGACCAATTGATGTAAATTTTTCAGGAACCACTAAAATGGTGAACGATCCGTTATTTATAGAGTGGATTTCTAACCAGCAAGGTGATTGGTCGGGAGTTGCAAAGATATTTCACAGAGATCAAGAAATGGCTACCATTGCTTTAGAATTTGATAAAGCGACCGTTGTTAGTTTTAGTCAGTCATTTTCGGAATATAATGCGCATAGTGATGCATATTTTAGTATGATTTTAAAAGGCGTAACGTTTAATGCGATAAAATTGGACTAATTGAGCCACATACCCCTCTAAATATGACAGTCTTTAAATATGAGGTTTAAAGGCTGTTTTTTAGTTGAATGAGGTACAAATAAGTCTAAGTATAAAAAAAGGAAACTGTAATAAGTTTCCTTTTTTTTTATGATGTAAATGCTTGGTTGTAGGAGTGCGCGTGTATTATAAATTATTTTCTAAATACTCACGAATGGTTATATCAATAAAATAACCGCTGTGGTGGCCGCCCCAGCATGCTGTTAATGAAAATACACCATCTTCTAATTTTAATTCTTTTTTGGCTTCAGCCCCTTCATTAGGGATGCAATAAACTTCTATGGAGTTAACGCCTTCTTGAACAGCTTCTTTTCCCATATCATCTTTACAAACCTCACGTAAGCCATCGGTAAGGCGTTGTAAACAAACACTCGGTACAAATTTTATATAGTCGAATTCAAAGGTGTCCCAATTAATAGTTATCGGTAATGATTTGCCTACAATCTCATTAATTTCTTCTTGGTAGTTGGCTAAATATTGCTCTTCGATAGATTTTGCAGCTCTTTTTTCTTGTAATCCCATGTTGTGTAATTTAAATATTATGTTTCCTTCAAAGGTATTGGAAGTGCTTTCTGATAAAGCAACCACTGTAAGGGAATATGAAAACTCACGGAATTCAGTGAGGGCAGAGCTTGTATATTAGGCTACATTTATCTTATAGACTTGAGTATTATGAAAATTACAATTTTATCCATTATTTCTATTTTAATCGTACTGCTTATCTTTAAAGGTTGTGCCAAATATATTGGAATACCTAAAAAAGTAGCCGCACAAAATTTAGAAGCATATTTGCTGAAAAAATATGATGGTAAGCTGGTCTTTAGCGATTTAAGCCTGTTTTTTAACGCCGCTACCATGGATCCTAATATGTATGGTGTTCTTATTTATGATAAGGATATTCCTGAAATTCAATTTTATACCCATTTAAATTTAAAGCACATCCTAGAAAACGACAGCTTACCAATGTATCCTACTTCTGATAATATGACGGTAGATGATTTATATCAAGATGCGTTAATACGTTATGAGGTTAGGCAAGGAGTTAGAACCGATTTTAAGGCTGAAATTCCCGAAATTATATTTTCTACAGAAGCCATTCATTTAGATTTTAAGCGTGATGTAAAATCAGAAGTTCTAAACGATGTGGTTACACGCTTTATAGATCGGTTAAATGAACATTATGATGTTTTAAACACAGGATATCAATTTCGTTTATTAATTAAAACCGCTAGTCATCCCGATGGTTTCCTTATAATTCCGTTGGATATTGAGGATAGTAAAAGAAAACCAGAACCTATGGTTTTATCCGAAAATGTCTCAGGATTTACCAGTTTAAAAACCATGATTTTAAAACATATAAATTCGAAATTAGAAGTAGCATATCCTTATTTTAAAGTCACTGAAAATAGTAAGATTTATATGGATAAATCAACCCTCTCTAGAGGAGCTTGGGTACAATATTTAGAGGATAAGCGCATTAAGAATAACGGAAATGGGAAATGGAGAAATCCGCAAACAGGAATTTACGTGGTATATTTTGATTTAGATACCCAATTTATTTATCGTAGCGAATTATTAACCGATGAGAATGATACCACGTCTTACACGGAAGAACTAAGACAAATTGTAAGCTCTATAGAGACTGAGGGCATAAGAACGAAATAATGTGTTTTGTCCTTAAAATCTAGATAAAAAAAGAGACCTTAAATATTTTAAAGTCTCTTTTTTTTATTAGTCAAATAAGCCTGATTCTATAGCATATTTTACAGCACCCGTGGTGGTTTTAGATCCCGTTTTTAAGAGGATATTTTTCCTATGGGTTTCAACGGTGTTGACCGAAATAAATAACTTTTCTGATATTTCTTTTGAAGTCAACTCATCGCCTAAAAGTTTTAAAACTTCCTTTTCACGAGGCGACAACTCAATGTTTTTATACTTTTTTCGTTCAAACACACTTTCCATATAACGTTGCTTAATCAATTCAGAAAAGTACTGTTCATCATCTAAAACCGTTCGTACTGCCTTTTGCAACTCTTCCTTGCTCGTAAATTTAGGGACAAATCCATCGGCACCTTTTTGTATCACTTTATGTACAGTTCTGTGATTGTCTAACATACTCAGCATAATTATTTTTACGTGACTATGTTTCTTTTTAATTTCTGTGAGCAGCTCTATCCCATCCATTTTAGGCATGCTGATATCACTAATTATTAAACCGATTTCAAATTGTTTTAACAAGCGCACCACTTGTTTCCCTTCAGTGGCCAGGTGAACCTCGCCAATTTCTTCCATATCACTTAAAATGGTATTAATACCCTCAAGAAACATTAAATGGTCGTCTGCGATAATTATATTTATTTTCTTCACAATCTATTAGTTTATGGGGATGTCTATGGTAATTGAGGTACCATGACCTGGACGACTATCAATATCTAAAGTCCCTTTTACTTTTTGTAAACGTTCTTTGATATTTCGGAGTCCTATCCCTTGATTTTTTTTATGATTTTGAAAGCCTTTCCCATCATCATTAATCACAATATTTAAATGGTCCTTATGTCGTGTGAGTTGCACATCAACATGGTTAGCTTCGGCGTGTTTTAGAATATTATTAATCAATTCTTGCACAATACGGTAAGCATCGGCTAAAATTTCATCGCTTAATTGGTCGATCTCTTCTTCTGGAAAGAAAAAGGTTTGAATTTTTATGTCTGATTTTTTACCCACCTGATTAAGAAAATCACTTAAAAAACTCGTAAAGCCCATTTTAGAAAAGGGGAGAGGGTGCAGTTGGTGTGATAGACTGCGCACATCAAGACATGCATTACTAATAGCCTTGGCAATACGTTTGGTCTGTGGATCATCTTTATGGTTTTCGGTATAATGTTCAAACGCAATTTTTATACTCGCCAAATCACTACCAATACCATCGTGAATTTCTCGTGCTAACCGTGAACGTTCTTCGTCTTGCCCTTCTTGGTAACGCTCAATCACGGATAATTTGTGATCTTTCATCATCTCAGAAATTTTCTGTTTAGCATTTTTTTCTTGTTGCAAACTCAATTCCTTTTGGATGCGTAAGCGCTTCACATACGATAATCTAAGAATGACTAAGATGGTTAAGACCAATATAAATCCGGCAATGAGTGCATTTCTAATTAAGCGCTGACGTTTTACCGTGAGCTCCGCCTTTTGCAATTCCGTATCACTTAATTTTTGCTCTTTTTCTAAAAGCTTAATTCGAGTTTCTTTTAACTGCGTTTCATAACCTTCCTGGATGTTGGCAACGTATTTTTCTTTATCTAAAGAATTTTGTTTTTCACGACTCAAAACCCCTTTTTGATAAAATTTTAAAGCATTTTTATAATTGCCTTCCGCTTCATAAAGCATGGCCAAGTTTTTATAAATTTCAGAATTATAAGGCAATAAAGCTTGATCTTCACCAATTTTTAAGGCTCTTTCAAAAGCTGAAATTGCAGCTCTTCGGTGTCCTAATTTACTTTCACACAGGCCTAAATCGTTTAAAACGATAACAAGATCTGAGTTAAATTGAAGCGCTTCTAAAAGGTTTAATGTTTTTCTTAAGGCAACCACGGCCTCTTCACAGCGCTCCTCTTGTACTAACATTTGAGCAAGGTTAATATTGACGTAGGCCATAACCGCTTTATTGCCTTCCTTTTCCCTGTATTTTAAAACCGTTTTATAGTGTTTTCTGGCTTGCTCATATTTTCCTTCTTCTTTTAAAATATTCGCATAATTAAAAAGAGTGGTTAATACGCCATCATCATCACCAATTTCCCTATAAAGATTAGCGGCTCGGTCTAAATTTTTGGCTGATTTTTTGTAATCTTTTTGAAATAAATAAAGGGTGGCAATATTTTGATAAGCATTGGCCTCTTGAATTTTATTATCGGTCTTTTCAGCATAATTTAAACATTGAATAAAACTATCCATCGCTTCAGGATAGCGCCCTAAATGTTTATAGCCCGAAGCTAAAATATTATAACAGGCGGCAAGTCCTTTTTCTAAATTAATGAATTTTAGTAGGTTGATGGCTTCGGTAGTGTACGTTATAGTACTTTTATAATCTCCTGAAATATTTCCTAAATTTCCTAAAGCATACAAGGCGCGAGCCACTTGTAAGTCCATTTCTAAAGCTCTACTCTGTTCTAACCAGTGCAAGGCAGCTGTTTTGGCGACCTGTGGATTGTTGTAAACATTTTGGCTGTAAACAGTAGAAAGGGAGTCTATTAAAGGTGTATTCTGGGGTTCTTGCGCTTGCAGGCAACCGCACAATCCGCAGAAAATGAACAGTAATTGACTTATATATTTTGTAAAGAAATTCATATGAATAAGCAAACTTAATCTCTTTAAACGAAATAGTTGGCTCTTATCTTAGTTTTCACGGCTTTTAACATTTCTGAATGTGCTTCATCAAAATCTTCATCACGTTGAGAAATCTCTTCTAATATATTATGAAGTAAAAATTCATCCGATGCAAAATGAGTTTTTATATGTGTTAATTGATCATACAAGGCCTGGACTGAGGGTTGATCTTTACTTAAAAACATAGCACTGTATTTGGTGAATCCGTCTACATCTTCTAATTGTTGAGAGAGTAATTTATGACTTCTCAACATCATATTATATTCATCCCTTGGGAAATCAAAAAAGGTGTAATCGGGATAACTTTGGATAGAATGTTGAAGTGTTTCTAAGGCTTTTTTCGGTTCGTTTTCTTCTTTGTAAAAATTATATAACTTAAAAAGCGTTTTGTAATCGCTTGCTTCTGGGGCTTGCTCTTTTGCGGTTTTGTAAGCCGATAAGGCTTCTGCATTATTAAAACTATCTTCGGCACAACTCGCTACCATTTTAAGGTAAAAAGCTTTGTTATTGGCCATATGCGCGGCTTGACTAAGATTCCCGATGGCGGCGTCAAAATTATTTAAAATCCAGTAGATTAATCCATTATTTCTAAACTCGATAAACGTAGTTGGATTTTTAACCAAATCGTCTTCAGAGGCTGGTGCTAAATCATCGGGTTTTGGTAGGTAATCATAATAACAAATCCACTTAAAAATAGGATACAATTCTGGTGCTAATTGCCCTTGTTCGTGATTATAAATGGCGTATTTATGGCATTCTTTATAATCGTTCATTTCTAAAAGAGCTTCCACACATAAATTCATAGTGCTGCAATAATCTATATCGCCAATCTTATAATAATTAATTTCAGATTGCATATCTTCAAAAAACGCGGTGTAGTTTTGATTATTCATATGAATAATCATCCTTAAATTATACAACCAAGGCGCGTAAGAATGTGATGGTAACGGAAAATCTTCTAAAGCTTCATTTAAAACAACTAAGGCTTCATCAAAACGGGATAATTTCACCAAAGCACGTGCTTTAAAAAATAAGGTTTTAAGCGTTGCAGGCTGTCTTCTATGAAATTGTTCCACAATATCTAAAATTCCTTGCCAGCTTTCTATACGGCTATTCACTTCTAGTAAATAAAATAGATACTCACTCATTCTAAGGCCGTTTCTAAAAGCTTGGTGATAGGCTTCTCCGGTTTGCTTGTAATTTTTAACCAAGAAAAAAGCACGTGCTTTTAAAACGAATAGATTCGGGTTTTTAGGATTCAAGGTCAACCCCTGTTGTACACATTGATTTAAAACATTTCTGTCTTTAGTATGATAGTAAGCCGAATCGCCATAGCGTAAGTAATAATGCTGTGCCAATTGCCATCCCGAGTTTGCAAAATCTTGCATATAGATTTTAAACTCTTCAAAATTACTATAGTCTTCTTCTGGTAACTGTGGCTCGCCAGGGTCTTTTATAATTTGAGCCACCATATCGTACCTCATAAACGATTGAAAATAATCAACCAACAGCATTCGGGTTCTATCCGTAATCTCTAAATGTTTCCATTCAGAATTCCACAAAGCTTTGTTATCTATAGATTTGTTTTCCCACATTGCCACGTGCATATTGGCTAGGGTTTGGCTGGGTAAATCTAAACGCTCATCAAGTTGTAAGCCTTTTAAAACGGATTTATTATGCGTTGCGGAAGCTAAATCTAACAATTCATAACAATCTGCCTCTTCATCAGAATCACAAATGTGTTCTAATTGCGCAGCTTGGATATCCCAAAGTAAAAAACGAGCTTCTGTTAAGGCAGGATAGCACTCTAAAAGGTACTTTAAAACCAAAATGGCGTCTTGGTAGCGTCCTTCTTTTTGCAATTTAAAAGCATAATGCAATTGTATGGTATCGTTATACGGATAACGCACTAAAGCATCCTCGTAGACACTTTGTTCACATTCTTCGTAAAAGCTACAGACGTATTCAAAATCTGATGCTTGTACTTGTCCGTAATCAATTAAACCTTGTAAATACGACTTTAAGACCGGCATATTCATGTCTTCGTAAACGCCGAGATACAACATATAAATGCGGTAATATCTCGCAAAATCTTCGGGTTCACTTAATAAAGTTACATATTCTTGAATATCACCAATTACCGACTTTAATGCCTGGTACTGATTATTTTTATAATGCGTTTCTGCGTGCTCTATGTAGCTGATGATGTCGTTTGATGATATAATCATTTGTTCCAGTTTTTAAACCAATCGGCGTATTCAATATGTAAGCGTTGATAGTGGTCCCATAAGGTGGTCATATTAGGAAATGTACTGACGTCTTGTTCTGTAGCTCCTAAAATGAATTCATCTCCTATACACACATTTCTATGGAATTCTCCCCAACTAGAAAATGTAGATTTTACGGTAGCATTAACTTCTTCTAAGCGTAAAATTATTTCTTCGGTAGTGATAAAACCTAACACCAATCCTAATCGCATTTGAAAAATAGACATCGCCATTTCATACCCCGTTAGTTTTTGTTTTTTTAAGCTAAAACGGTATTTCCACACCATTTTATAGGTGTTTTGTGTTTGCAGGTTATTTAACGCTTGGTATTTGGCTTCAAACGTTTTTGTGGTGTCTCTTCTAAATTCAGAAGCTAATTTTTCAAAAGCTTGAGAGACCATTAATCCGCTTTCGTAACGCATTAAACTATTACGCAAATGTAAGCCCGATTTAATACCAAAAATGGTTAACAGTCTTTCAGCTTGCTTCACGTGCATTTTATCGTCTAAGTTAAAGCCAGACCAACTGCTTAAGTTGGCTTGCTTATGGTTTTTCTTTAAAATCAAGGCCGATAAATTTAATTGGTCTTGTATTTCGGGTGTGATATCTTGTGTCATTATGTTAAGCATTTAATTGGTCTGCCACTTGCAATAATGCGTTGGCTAGTGGGTCTGAATACGCTCCAGATTTTGCAATCGTCTTTAATCCCATAGCGTAGGAGGTCGCTAAATTGCTCCCTTTTACCAAGTGTACAAATACGTTTTTGCTAAGGTTACCATAAGTTTCTAATGCGGTTCCGGGTGCTAAATCGGTATCTAATAAAGTCATATATAACGTTTGACTAAATCGCATTTCTAAACCAGTTTTGTCATTTGTTAACCAGGTTTTTAAATCTTTAATATGTGTGTTGAAATAGTCTAACAATTCGGTTTCGCAACCTGCCGTTTTATAAGTTTCTATATTGGTAAGTAGCGCCTCCACATAATGCTGATTCACTTCAATAGCATTTATATCAATTTTTGAAGTCGAAACAGTGTCTACTGAACCTTCTTCTGCGGATTCTGATTCTTGAGTATCCTCAGCGTCTTGTTCTGTGGTATCTTCAGATTCAGAAGCTTCGGTTTCTAAAACAAACTGACTATAACTTTCAATTTGGTCGTATAAAACATCATTACTACTGAAACGAGAATCGTCGCTATTACTGTATTCGTATAGTTTTGTGATGGTGTTTAGATGAAGTTTTTCGTTATTTAATTTCCCTAGAAAATCAGTTAAAAAGACTTCAATATCTGCGGAAATGGATTTAAAAATAGGATTGGTAGTTTCCTTACTTTTACAACGTTTATGAAAACTAAGTACACGGTCTACCAAGCGGTGTATAAAGAAACCAACATCTTCATTATGAAGGTTAAAGTACTGCGCTATGCGTGTACCTTGCGTGGTTAAGGCTTCAGGAACCCAAACGGCTTCTTTTGTTAAGCTGTAATAATAATCGCCTAAATAATTAAAAAAGGCTTGAATGGTATTTAGGGTTAGCGGACGATTTTCGTTGATATAATGCTTGCGGGCAAATTGGTTACAAATATCAGTCGCATTAGCCTCTAAATCTTTAAGTGCCCAAATTTCGTTAACGCGTGTAAAATTTCCTGATTCTACACATAAAAAACTTAAAGTTTCTGCAATAAGCGGAATGTTTTTTGCTTTAATAATAGCGCTCGCATCACGTGTAGCGTAAGCTAAGTTTAATAATAAGCGTTGTAAGTTTTCTTGTTCTTCCGCAGTAAACAATTCTAATAAAGCTTCGCCAGCATCGCAAAAGGCTCTAATTAAAAACTGATTTAAAGGGTTTTTTAGACCTTCATTTTGTAAACGTTCAAACCAAAGCAATACGTTTGAATGCGATTGTGCTATGGTGCGAATTACAAATGCTCCTGTAACTTGAACATCTTTTCCTTTCAATCGCATTGTGGGTAGTAAACCGAAACGGTCATCTTCTAAAAATAATTTAGAAAAAAGAGTGTTGAAGGTCTCAGAATGATTTTTAAATCCCGTTTGTGGATGTGCAATTTGAAACCAAAACGGAATACATTCTATAGGTAAATTGTTAGCGGTATTTTCGCTTAAAATTTTAATACCGTAATCTTTAAAGGCTTCGGAGTTTAAATTGGCGCCACCATCGGCAATTAACCAGTCTAAAAAATTAATATAGCCTGCATCTTGTTGTTGCTTCGGAAGGCTTTTATCTCGTGTATTGAATAATAACACATCTCCAGAATCCCATTTCTTGTTCGCCAATGCTTGCATTAACGGGTAGTTGCCTTCCGTAGTTGTTAAGTGTAACAGGGTGTCACTTTGAGCATCTGCCCAAATTAAACGTTCTTTTAAAGCTTCAATTGCTGTCAGAGCACTGTTTGGATTGGCTTCGTAAAAAGCGGCCAAATCGTTACTGAACCAAGGGGTTATAATATCGTAAGCTGATTTCTCATACACACGACCAACCGGTAATAATTGATGGAATTTATGAATAAACAGTTCCCAATTCCCTTCAAAAAAGTAATTAATAAAATTGGAATCTATGGTGAAAGGAAACGTGCTTATGGTCCCGTTGTCTTGTTTTACGGCATAAGTGCCGGAAAATAAATTGTGCTTTAAACAATTCTGAATTAAATACTCCGAACTCAGCACATCACGAATGTCAAAAATACCTTGTATTATAAACTGAACGATAGGCAGTGCGGCTTCCGATGGACTTTTAACCAAAATCTTTAAAACTTGAAAGAGTTGCTGTGCTATGGTTTCAGAAAAGGCTTCCGACTGAAAATAACCCAGATTAAAAGTCAGAAATTCGACTAATTTGTTGACGCTTTTTTCATCTGGATAAATCCCTTCATCTAATAAAGGCAACCAAGCCGTTACAAAAGCAATACCTTCTGTGGTGTTGGCATAACGTTTAGGATGAAAGTAAATTTGTTGCGCAACTTGCGTTGTGAAATCGGCGGTAATTCCGCTGAAATCACTATTATTTTTTATGTTTTTATAAACATCCGTGTCTGTAGCTTCTAATATTTCTAAAACCTGCTGTAGGCCTTTTGTTTCTGAAGCTTCTAAAGCATCGAGCTTTAGATTTGGGATGATATGTGTTTTAAAAATGGCAGACATATGCTGGTTGGTATTCTAAATTTATAGGTTTATACGAGTGTTATTGAGCGATATAAAACCATTCGTTATCTTCAATTTCGCTTTCTGGTCCTCTTAAACTTTCAAAAAAGGAAACAAGTTCATCGGCCTCGATATATCCAATTTCTTGGTCGGCACCAAAACGAATAATTTGTCCCGCTTTTCCTTTAGTATTTGGCGCAAAATCGAAGGCTAGAAAATTTCCGTTTTCTAAATCGAAAAACGGAATCCAATACGGTGTGGTGTACATTAATAAGGCTTTCCCTTGGTTGGTAGAATAGGTGTCCAACAAGTCTTCTTGCGTCCAATCGTCATAAATATCCTTCCACTGTTTCCATTCATTATAAATATCTTCTGCGCCCATAATCGCGCAACGGTCAATGCCATTATGAAGGCTTAAATAATCTTTAATGATTTGTGGAAACGGATAGCCGGCTTCTTTTTCAAATGTTTCATAAATGGCCTCGTTATTTGTAGGCGGATGAAACGTTAATTTTTTTTCTGAAATTAAACCAATAAAGGAGGCGACCAAGGCTTTCATATCTATTTCTGCATCAAGTTGAATATGTGGTGCTAGAAAATCTGATTTCTCTTTGGCCAATTGTTCGGCTATAAAGGCATTCGGAATAAAATGATTTATAAAGGCACCGGTTTGCTCTTGAAAAGTGATGTTCTTTAAATTGCTAATAGGTTGTGAGCTAAAACTATTTTGTCCAAAAGAATACACAGAAGATGTTAGCGTTTTCTCATTTGGGTCTTCATCTAAAATAGTGTCACACCATTCCTCAAAAAGCGGTGTTTTTTCTATTTCAAAGGCGTAAACAATTTTACCTTTAAGATAAGCAATGCCATAAAATTTGTGAATACTGATGTAATCTGGCGTAATAAATAAGAGTTTTAAGACGGGCTTTCCTGTATGTTTTTCAATAGCTTCTAAAAGGGCGTCTCTAAACGTAAAACTATTACTATAATGATAAGGGTCTTCAAGTACTGGAAAGGTATCGATTTGAATGTTTTCAAAATTAAAATCCGTCCATTGTAAATCTTTAAACTCGTCTGAATATGCGATATAATTAGTCATTTTACGCGTGTAAATTTAGAATGCTAAGATACTTTGGAACCTCGGAGTTTTTATCACTGAAACTAGTGATTTTATAAAAGAAGCGACTTCTTTAATCGCTAATTTTACTTTTTAATGTGCTCTCTAATATGGGAAATTGCTTAGGTTCAATCTGACTAACTAGACATTTAATTTTCTTTTCTTTTCCGTCTGAATTTTCATACGTAATCACGATGACTTTTTTTTCAACCGCAAAAGATTTAAGTGCGCTATAAGGCACCGTTGTTTTACCTATAACTCCTGGTTGAAACACAAAATGGGTCTCAAAAAAATTGAAAACTTTAAGCTTTTTATTAAAGGCATAGAGACTAAAAAATACGATAGCACCGCCTAAAGGAATCACTGATTCTATAGATATGTCTTGTAGGGAAATTAGGCAAAGCCCTATCATAAATAGAGCAAAAACTAAAGGTTTATATTTTGCTTTAGAACTTAATTCAATCCCAGAGTTGTTGTCTGTTTTGGTCATAATAAATTTTAGTATTTTTTTCTGTAATCATTTAACGTTGTGTTGAATTCTTTAAAGCCTTTAGTCTAAAAGCTTCTGAATACATTCTCGTCGAGGGCCATAACTTCCATACACCGTGTTGAATTTAACATCTAATTTTTGAAGCAAATTAGCATAAGAAAAACGAGGCAATTGGTCCAAACAACTTATGACAAGATGTTTTTTACAGTCCAAATCTTGATGATGAATGGCATCGCAAGTTAAGGCATAATTCAGTAATTCGGTATCTAAAGCTTGTGTTCTAAATACGCCTTGAAACTCGTTAGTGACATTCGCCTCATTTTCATTATTTTGAAGACTTACAGCTTCGGTTTCTGCCATTGGGCCGTTGCCGTGGCGGGTTTGATAACAGCGGGTCACATAGTAAATATCAATTTCTGAAATCGTTTTTAAATGCGATTTGATAAGCTGAATGGCATTTTTAGAGGTGGTAGAACTCCATGTGGTATGCGGATGAAAACCGTGTTGAGTGTCGAGCAAAATACCTTGACTACCTTCAAAAATAAAATGCTCGAACTGGTCTGCTAAATCAGATAATGAGGCGATGCTGTAGAATTTTTGAATCCCTAAACAACTCTCTATAAAATAATTTTCGTTATAGTCTTTGAGTTCGTTTTTATAATAGTCTTGTACTGCTTTTGGCTGACTTTCTAAACAAGTTTGGTAGTAGTTTTTAATACTTTTTAAACGTTGTTTTACCACCCAATCAAACTGTAAATCGTTGGCGTAAAAGAAAATTTCGGCTTTATTTCTTGCAATTGTTGTTCCGAAACCTAATCCGCAAGAGCCGTGATGCTGTTGCTTTTCTATAGCGCGATTATAGGCAATATCATAAATGGTAGTAATCATCGCTAACGGATGACCATACAATTTTGGCTGATATGTTTTTAAAAATTCCCCTTCATTTAAAATGGCTGGCGGAAATAAGGTAGTGTATTCCGAGTAATACGTTGGGACACCTAAAAATGTTCCCGAACCAAAATTACTAAAGGTGTGGGTTAGTGCTTCCGTACTAACGGTATGCCCAATTTGATGGCCTCCAGAAAACCGAACCACAAGACTCTGTTCAGGATGTTGCGATGCTAGAAAATCGGTCGTTAACCCTTTTCCAGCATCACCAAATCCTAAATCTATAACTAAACTACATTTTGGCATTTATAACATATTTTCTACATCTATAGAAGTACTTCCTGTAGATGTATTGCTTGAAGTGCTAGGTTTATGGTTTTGAATCACCACGTCTGCAATGCGTTTAGCAACCGTTTTATAATCTGCAATTTCAAGGAAGTTATCTCCTAAAAGTGCTTTCCAATTTCCTTTACGACTTTCTTGTTTAGACCATTCGTTATGTTCTAAATGCATATGAAAGACGTTGTATTTTTCTTGCGCTTCTTCAATAATCGCTTCCGTAGTAATGGTTGCAGCTTCATCGACACTGGTATAACGTTTAATGATTTCTGCAGGAATGGTAGGAAACACAGGTTCATCTCCAATGGTGAATAAAAAGCCTTTTTGTTGTCTTTTTTCCCAACAATCAATCGCTGTATGTCTCGCCGCGAATAAATGCGCTAAATTATAGCCTTCTTGATTGTTTCCGCCACCGCCACCTTCAAGGTAAACGCGGGTTAACCAACGGTCTAGTAATTCGGCAGACGATTCAAATTGTCCTACTTGTAAAGGCGCTCTGTCGTATACAAAATCGCCAATTCCTAAAAACAAGACTTGCGGATCTTCAATCCCAGCTTCCATTAAAGTGCCAATTAAATCGGGTAAGGCTTCTTTAACAATATGCTCGGGTACAAATCCCATACTACCCGTAACATCTAAAGCTACAATTATAGATACCGTTTCTGGATGTTCTTCAGAATCTCTAGATTCTCTAAAAATGACCTCAGATGGATCCATTTCAGAATCTATTGCTCTAGAGGTAAATATCTCTTCTCTAGATTTATTGCTGTAGCCTTTAGATTGACGTAATTTTGCATACGCATCGTGACTAAATCTTCCTCCTCCCATAATTATAGTTCGTTAATTGTGCCACCAAATAAATGCGCATAACGCTTTTTGGCTAGTTCTAATTTAATTTCTAAGTTTCTTATTTTAACCGACATTTCTAAGTCTTTAGCCACATAGTCCTTCGCATCGAAATCAGAGGCTAAAACCAAACTGTTGGCATCTGTGGGGCTCATATCTAGCATATTTTCTTGTTCACGTTTTAAACGTTTTAAAGCCAAGGCTAAATCTTCCGTTTCACGTTTGTACATCAGTTGAGCATCTTCTGCAATAGCGTGAGCACGGTCGTCTCTTATTTTATCGTTGTTGCGTTTTAAAGATTCTAAAAACGCAGCCGTTTTGGTGTTATCTTCCATAAAAAAAGGTTTTTTACAAAGTTAATGGGAGAGGTCTTAGTTTTTATCCCTGATAACAGTGATATTAATTTATGAGGACTACTTCCGAAGAAAAAATCACGGAATACAGGCATTTGGTATTTCTAGAAGCGACTTACTTTTGAAAACGTATAAAACCGAAATTATGATTGCATTACACTTATCGTCTAAAGGATTTCAAATTAATTCAGAAACCATCACTTTTCCAGTATCGTTAACACAGTTAAAAGCGTGTTTGAATGAAAATTACAGAACTACAGAAGGAAAAAACACGACCGTTTTTACTTGGGATGATTTAGGGCTATTAGCCTATTCTAAAGATGGAGAAATGGCAGAGTCCATCACTGTGGCTATAGAATTAGAGGACTATGCATTTAGTCCGAAGCAGATTTTTGGTGGTATATTTTATTTCAACAATCAGGATATTGTGCGGTACTATAAGTCGCATAAACAGCAGCACGTTAAATTATTTAAAGGTGATAGAAGTGGGGCATTGGTAGTCCATGACATTAGTGCTTGGTTTTCTGTAAGAAGCGAAAAAATTGAGGCTATTGAAATTAGTACATACACGCCTTACGTACGAGGTGTGGGCATTCCTAAAGATAAATATAGTATTACACCTTTAGATAAAGAAGTCCTGACGTTTGTAGATTTTGGTTTTAAATTATCGATAATTGAAGAGCTGATGTATATGAAAGGGCTTATGAAACCTGTATTTGATTTGTATGAATTTGCAGATTGGTACCAAGCCCGTGAGATTGATATTGACGATGAAGGTTACGAACCGATTGCGGAAGTCACTCAATATTTTAAAGACCTCCCCATACCAAAACGCTTAGCTTCTGAAATTACAAATTTTTACCAAGATGGCGGTAACGATATTTATATGAATTTATGCCCATTTTCGGGAGGGGCTGTCGAATATTGGGATATTAAAACCGCTATAGATGCCAGGCAATTTCCTAACTTAAAAAAAGTAACTTTGTGCTATGCCACCGATGAAGCTTATAAGGAGTTTGAACAGATGGGGATTGAGGCGGAGTGGTTATAAAACCTTTTTAATCCCTGAAATGAGGCTTAACTAATTTTAAATTGGTGTACTTGATAAGGGTTAAAATTGAAGTTTACGAGTATAGTATTTTATAAATTAATTTGGTTATGACCCAGGGGGAAGTCAAAGAGGATCGAAGGCGTTTCATACATATGTTTTATACCAATAAGGTGACTTTAGATTGGATGAGGTATTGTTGTCTGCTATTGCTTGTGGTCTTCTGTGGTAAATCTCATGTGTATGCACAAAATAAACCTAAAGAAATTGCTAAGTTTTTAGAGCGCTCTAAAACGTTAGCGCAAACGCAAATTGACAGTTCTTTTCTTTACGTCGATAAGGCTTTGAAAATTGCAGCAACTCTAGAAAACGACACCTTATTAGCCCAAGGGCGTTTACAAAAAAGTGGACTTTATATATTAAAAAATGACTTTTCAAAATCGGAGGCCCTTCTTCAGAAAATGATGGCAGCTCCTTTGTCTAAACGTTTTAAAGGTTTAGCGTTACATAACTTAGGAACGATTCAGTATTACAAACAAAATTTTGAAGCTGCTTTAAGTTTGTTTATGCAAGCTGCAGAACTTTTAGAGCAAGCGGAAATTCCTCAAAAATTAGTGAGTACTTACTCTAATATTGGGGCCATAAATGCAACCTTAAAAAATTTAAAAAATGCTCAGGTTTATTTTGAAAGAGCCTTAGAGTTAAGTGACTTTAATGCCGGTATAAAGCTTCAAGTATTGGTGAATTTATCGAGTGTTTATTACAGTAAGAAGGAATATTCAAAATACCTAAAACGCATATTTGAAGCCGAAGAATTGGCCTTAGAACTTCAAGCAACTAAAGTGTTAGCCACCATTTATACCAATTTGTCCTTATACTATTCTACAGAAGCTAAGGATTATGCTAAGGCAATCTATTATGGTGAAAAAGCGCTCCGTTTAAAAAAAGCATCCAACAAGATTAATACGCTAAGTAAAACCTATAACAATATCGGTTATGCTTATTTAAAGAAAAAAGAATTTTCAACGGCGATACGATATTTAGATAGTGCGCTTGTGGGGGCGGAAATTAATTTAAAGCCTCATATCTATAACAATTTAAAAGCGTCGCATCAAGGTTTGCAGCAGAATGAAAAGGCCTTGTATTATGCCGATTTAAAAGACGAGATAAAGGATTCTATTGTAGAGGCGCATCAAAAGGAAAAGGTAGCGGAACTCACAGAAAAATATGAATCTGAAAAAAAAGCGCGGCGTATTACCGTATTAGACACAGAGAACAAATTACAAGCTCTGACCATTGCGCAACAACATAATCTGTTATTGGCTTTGGGATTATTTGCGGTTCTGATTGCTGTATTGGGCTATTTTGGGTTTAAAAATTACAAAATAAAGCAACAGCTAGATAAAGTTTTGTTACAGCAACGCTTAAGAAAAACACAGTTAAATCCGCATTTTTTATTTAATGCCTTACAAAGTATTCAAAATTTTATTCAGCAAAATGATAAAGAAAAATCTAAAACCTATCTTACGAGTTATGCAAAATTAATTCGGCTTGTTTTAGAAAAATCAGATGAGGATTTTATTAGTGTTGAAGATGATAAAATGGCTCTAGAGTCTTACCTTAATCTACAATTACTGAATTACAATAAGGCCTTTACTTACAGCATTGATGTTGCGGACTCCGTTACCGAGGATTTTGATTTGCTACCTACATTAATAACACAACCTTTTGTCGAAAATGCGATTTTACACGGTTTAAACTCAGATCATGAGGGGCATATTGAGATAGCATACTATAAAAAGGAGAATGTTTTATATGTATCTATTTCAGATAATGGTAAAGGGTTTAAGGTAAAAGAGGATGAGGCAAGACGCTTACATAAATCCATGAGTATGGCCATTATTCGTGAGCAACTAAAAAATCTTAATCGAAGCTCAAAGGGTTTTAAAGGGACTATTTCGGTGAACTCAGGTACGGAAGGAACAAAGGTAATTTTAAGTTTTAAGACCATTGAAATATAGTATCTTTGTGGTCTTATGCAACAACAAATTTCTTGTTTTATAGTAGAGGACGATCCGCAAGCTTTGGCTTATGCTTCAACCATTTTAGAAGCTTATGACAATATTAATGTCATCGGAAACGCCAAAACTATTGTAGAGGCAGCTAGTGCGATACAATTAAAACAGCCCGATTTTATAATTTTAGATGTGTTTCTAGAGGATGGCAATGCTTTTGAATTCCTCGCCCTTTTGAAAACCATTGATTTTAAAATTATTTTTACCACCTCTTATTCTAAATTCGCCATAGAGGCGTTTAAGTTTAGCGCAATAGATTATCTGTTGAAACCTTATGAAGAAACAGCCTTAATAACAGCTATCGATAAAGTTTTTAAAGCCTTATCTAAAACTAATTACCAACGTCAGCTACAAGCGTTAATGCATAATGTTTCTGAACAAACGACTTCAAAAAAGTTGGTTTTAAAAACTGCTGAAGCCATTCATATTGTAGAACTTAAGTATATTTTATTTGCCCAATCGGATAATAACTACACCTCATTTTTACTCAAAGATGAAAGTCGAATTTTAGTGTCTAAACCATTGAAGTCTTTTGATGAAAAATTAAAGAACGATCATTTCTTTCGTGTCCATCAGAGTTTTCTTATTAACTTAAATTATATTTCATCTTATCATAAGCGTCGAGAAGAAGTTGTTTTAGATGGAAACCATGCGATTCCGGTGTCTCAAAGTCGAAAAAAAAGTTTGTTGGAATATATTGATGCTTTGGTCTAATTGAATTCTCTTTCAAGTAAGGTATTTCCTAAATACTTACCGTCAAATTCTTATGCAAGTCTATATTAATAGGATATAGGGTTAAATTTGCGCTCTAAAATAATTTTAATTGATGATCGATTTCAAAACTATAACCAAAGCTGTCACATTAATAACCTTGTGTGTTTTATTACATTCATGTTATGCTGTGAAAACATCCGATGAATTTTATGACATTAAAACTTCAGAGTTAAATACGCTATACCTTATTGATATTTCAGGAAGTATGGAAGGTATTGATGAAGGTTCTGTTGAAGATCAGGTGATGAGAGAAGTTGGAAATACAGCAGGAAGCAAAGTTAGTAAAGCTATCGGTGGAAAAATAGGGAGCATATTAGGGAAGCAAGTGACTAAAGAGGCTACCAAGTTAGGGGCTGTTAAACGTAATTTAATACCGGCAATAAAAGGTTTGCCAGATGGTAAAAAGTTTTTAGTTTTTGCCTTTAATAATTCAGTTACAAAACAGGCTAATGCGTTCAAGGTTGCAGATAATATGGCGCGAACATCATCTAATTTATTTGTGAAGAACTTAACCGCTCAAGGCGGGACAGATACCTTACAAGGTTTGCTTCAGGCTATTGCTACGGAAGACGTTCAGGAAATTGTTTTAATGAGTGATGGCTTGCCTAACGACAATCCAAATACGGTATTAGAGGAAGTTAAAAAAAGAAATACAAATGATGTTATTATTCATACCATTGCTTTCGGGGAAGATGCAGACTTAAGTTTTATGCAAACTTTGGCGAAAGAGAATAATGGGACGTTTATTACGTCTAAAATGTAAGGAATAACGGGGATTAATTGGCATAGAAAGATAAGGGGTTTCTATGCTGGGGTTTACTAGTTTAATTTGAAAAACACGCTAATTTTTAGCGTGTTTTTTTGTGCGTTTTAGGGGCTTAATCTTCAAAGGCAAATATTCACGATTTATCATTATCACTAGATTCAGTGATAAAAAGCGTCACGTTCCGCTCTAATTTTGTCATGTAAAATAAAACAAACAATATTATGGGATTAGCAATTACGAGCGGCATTTTAGCGGACTTTACAGAAAACGAACCGGAAGGGTATCAAGCTTATAAAGTGATTTTTGAAAATATCAATAGCATCTTAGTCAAAAATAATATAGAGCCACACCAAGAATCAGAAACTTTAGATAGAGCCCCTTTACATTCAGGAGGATTTCCTTATGTATTTTTGCATTTTTTAAGACGTTTTGCGGCGCACGCTTGGGACAATAGAGATAATGAAAATTGGGACTGGACGCCAACACCATTTCCTATGGATGATGAACCTGGACAAGATCCTATTTTAGAGGAGCATTATTCGTATATGTCTAGTCATCTTTTAACTCATTCCGATTCTGAAGGGTTTTATCTTCCTGTAGAATTACCTGAGGTTCTTTTTGATAATGACGAGAACCCTGTTCCTGGGGCGATGATTGGATCATCTTATGATTTGTTGAGAGAATTAAAAAGCTTAACTAAGTACTTAGATATTCAGTTGAATGAAGACGATATCATCTCTAATTTAGCAGAAATCAATCAAAAAATACAAGATAAAGGCGATTTTTGGGTAGAAACCTTGGTTTGTGCTACACTTTTAGATGCTGCTAAATTTAGCCTTATCAACAAAACAGCCATCTTATTTCACTAAGCCCACTATTAGAATAAAGCTACATTAGTTTCACTATTTCAACATCATAACACATGGAAACAACAAATAAAGATATACAACAGATTAAAGACGAATGGAATCAACAGGGACGTAAATATGCTTCTGATGTTAATGCCATGGTTGAATTTGGTGAAACTAAAGGTTGGGAAAACTGGAAAGGCGAAGAACCAAAGGATGATAGAGGGAATTTAGCAGAAGCGGTTTTGCAAGTGTTAAAAGCGGCCAATGAGAATAATACAGTGACTCAATTTAGAGCGGATTTTCCGCCTGCGCACACGCCTTTAATTGAGCTAATGAAAGAAAAAGGGCAAAGTATTATGCAGTTACAATTTATAGACGCGCAGAAAATTGTATTCGTAACAGGTACAGCCTATGAGCAAAGACAAGCTTTCATCCTTAATAATAAGGATATTTTAGAGCTTGATGCGTCTATCGCAGCAGTAGGAAAATCGAAACAAAATAATGTGTTTGCCATAGCAGCAAATAACAGCATTAGTACCACCCAGGGCTGGGAAGGCCCTATTATTGCAACCTTTCCCCTTGATAAAGCTAAGGATATTGGAATTACAGAATTAATTCCTTTTAACGACGGACTTAAAGTGCTATTGGTGTCCTCAGATGGCATTTATATTATATCTAACACTGATGAAACTATGATTCATCCATTACCAGATCCTGAAGATGATGAGTGGGAACCTTATATGGATATGGAAAACGCAACGCTTTCTAACGACAATAAATACATTGTGGTGGGCGACCAAGCTTATGACCATAGAGTTTTAGATAGTGATGGTAATGAAATTACAGAAATAGGAACACAATCTGCTTATCCAGATTTCTGTATGTTCTCTAAAGACGATAAACAGTTAATCACCAATTCGTGTCACTTTTATAACGGGATCACTATTGGCGTTGCGACGTCCGATTTTCAAAATATTAATATTCCGGCTTATGAAGGTGGTGAAGATTGTATCACTATTGAAGATGGAATGCGAGTTTACTGTGGTGTTTCAACTTCAGAATTCTATATTTTAGGAGACGCTTTTGGTTATATAAAAGCTGTTGATACTAAAGGAAATTCTATTTGGCGACACTTTTTAGGATCTACAATTACAGGCCTTACTATTTCTGACGACGAAAAAACCTTGTGGGTTGGAGCGGCATCAGGCATGCTTCATAAATTACAATTAAATCAAGGGGTAAGAGATGACCACACCATTGGTACCGCTAATCATTACGAAGACTTCCGCATGGTTTTCTGGAAAGACGAGCCGATTTTAACCTGGTAATTTAAGCTAAAGCTTCAACTTTAAGGAGCGCAAAACGGATAAATCTTACACATAAAATACTATTCAGCTTGCTCTAAAAAAGAGTAGGCTAGGGGAGCGCTAGCTCTAAATTTACCTGAAATAAATTATCATTTAAGTAAAACCAATTACCATGAAACATCAATTATACGTCTTCGTTCTTTTATGCTTTACTTTATCATCATGCAGCCAGAAAACTTACACACGCTTATTACGAGAGCAAACGGTAACGACTTCTGAAGAGACCCCTTATTTTTTGCCTAAACATGTCTTAAAATTAGAGTTGACCTATACGTTAAACGAGCCTAGAGTGCTAAAAAATGGTATAGACCTCGCCTTGACTTCAAGTTCTACTAAAATTACTATCGAAGATCCTATCATAGTCACTCCAATTTTAGTAGCGGATACCTCAAAGACATTTATAGCTTCAGGTAAGGCTTTACCTGAATCTGTTTTTTTTAATCCAGATGAAAAGACTAACGGTCAAGAAAAAATATTACGAATTCCTTCAACAAAAATGAAAGCTTATAACGGATTGCCTTCAGCCTCTTTAACGGATTCTAGTATTGAGGTAGAAGCGTATTCTGCGGTATTGGAACTGATGGAGAATATTGATAAAATCAGCAATAAAGATGAAGCCGATATGGCCTTAAAACTAATTTCTTTTTACAAGAGTCAGTTTACATTGCTCAATGAAAATTTTAAACCTTACTTAAAAAAATCAAAACTAAAATACACGGTTATTATAGATCCTACAGCACTTTATTCTGAAGAAGGACGTTGGTCTAATATTGCAGGGAACAAAATGTACCATACCATTTTTCCAAAGCATATTTTTAAGGGGAAAGGAAATTTAAGTGAGCAATTAACTTTTGAGTTTTCACAGCCAGAGCCTTCGGAAAGGCCACAATTTATAAATGAGCAGCCTATAGAAGGAATTGTTTATCGTACGCCGGCTGAGGCCAATTTTAAATTTGCTGTTGAAACGGTATTTGAAGAATTTCGAGACCTTGAATTGGCACAATTTGGAGCCTCTAAAACCATTTCCATAAAAGCCTTAGAAAAAGGAGAAGACATGCCAGTGGTGTTATTTAAATCTGAAGATGTAGAAAAAAACAGAAATTTTGAGACAAAGGTTGAAGCCCTAGATTTTGATTCGGCAAAAATTATGGAGATCTCTCAGGAAGAAATTAAACGTGAATATGAAGAGAAACTAAAATTTATCGGTTTACTTATTAAAAAGGTACAAGCCCGTAAAGCCGAATTGTAAGATGTAGAGATTTTAATATCACTGAAAACCGTTACCTAAAAACCTAAGCAAAACAGCATATTTGTAATGTATCAAAATTAAAAAACAACGTATGGACAAAGCTAAATTTGAAGAGATAGTTAAAATTGAAAAATACGATTTATATAAAAAAGAAGCATATTTAAGATCCGTAATGTTACCCTCTATTAAAATAGTAGGAGAAAATCGCAGTAAAGAAAATGTAGGTTTAAGTAAACAAGGAGGCTATCCAGAAGTGCCTGAAGATTTTGAATGGCCTAAACACGAGTTTGGTGATTATCGTTTTGCATTACAAATTAATTTAAGTGAAATTAAATTTGAAACGCCACTACCAAAAACAGGAATGTTAAGTTTTTTTATCGCTAATGATGATGATAAAAATGTATTTTTTGGAGCAAAAGATTATGCAAAAGTCTATCATTTTGAAGAAGGTACTCCCTTAAAAACCTATATAAATCCTAATTTAGATTACTTCTATGTAGATCATTGTATACGAATTGATTTGCAAGAGAATGTAGATATACCTTACAGAGAAGAGTTACATAAAGACAAAGGATTAAATAAAAGACAACTAGATTACGTATGCAGTAAAGTACCAGATATGGTAAGCAAAAAAACATTTAGTTATTTATTTGGATACCCATATTACAACACCTTAGCTTATGATCCGCGTAAAACAGATGAGTGGACGTCGTTACTTACGTTACGATGGAATAATGTTTTTTCTTGGGACTGGGATATGGATGAGTTTCTAATGTTTTTTATTGAAAAAGATAAACTCGCCAAAGGTGACTTCTCTAATATAAGAACCGATTTAGGATAACATTATAAGTATGAAAATAACCAAAGATAGGCTTAAAAAAGATCCACGGAGTGAAGATTGTTATAGAACAACAATTGAATCAGATCAGCAAAAAATTGATATCAGCCTTAATTTAGAAGACATTAGTTTAGAGGAAATGATTGCTTTAGGAAATTTATTTTTTGAAGATTTTGAAGATAAAAAGAACAAAGCCACAGATGAAATCGTAAGTGCGTTTCACAAAAATTATAATGAAAATTGGGCCGATGAAGAGAATGGCTATCCTGTATTAAATGCGGAAGAATTCAGACAAAAATTAACAATAACAGCCATTCATTTTTATGCCAAAGACTTGATAGACGTGATTTATCAAGAAGATGGAATGTTTGGGAATCATTATTTAATCGCACAATCTTATGACGGTGAAAATTTTGACGATGCCACAATGTTTGGATAAAAATTAAAAAAATGACTGTAGAAGACCTAAAAAATAAAATATCTAAACCCGTTACTAAATTTACGACCGGTGGTTTTAGACCAAAAAACACTATTGAAGAAAGCTGGATAGGTAAAGTCTTTGCGTATCACGACGATGAAGAGATTCCGTTAGATAAAAACGGAAATCAAATGTTTCCGTTGGCGCAATTTTACCTACCTAATTTGCCTTACGTTCATCCAAGTCTTAAGCATACAAAACTCATCACTGTTTTTGTTTCCGCAGAATGGCCAGAGTGTTTTGAAGAAATGGGAGACCATTGGCTCCTTAGAGAATATGACAGTCTAGACCGTATCAAAATTAAAAATTTAGAAACTCCTAATGCGGTTATAAAACCTTTTCCGCTACAAGCAGAATTAGACAACAATGATTTTCCGTTATGGGACGGTGGCGGTTTATCTCTAGAAGATGAAGATGAAGTTTTAAAACTAGAAAACGAAGGCATTATTGAGGATTATTTTGATATCACCGACCACATCTACGATCATAAAATAGGCGGTTATCCTTCTTTTTGTCAATCCGGAATTGGTGATGCAGAGGGCTTTGGTGAAGGTTTTCAGTTTGTGTTTCAAATTGTATCAGATTATAAAGCAAATTTAAACGTGGTAGATGGTGGTAGCTTAATGTTCGCCAAAAACAACAATACCAACCAATGGAGTTTGTATTACGATTTTTATTGAAAGAATCAATTATACATTGACTGATACAAATATTAATGAATAGAATCAAATTTAGAGTTATCTGTTCTATTCAAATAAAATCTCATTTTCAATTAGCTAACTATGAAAATAATAATAGCTGGTGGAAGAAGCTTTAAAGATTACGAAAAGCTTCACCAGGTATGTACTAAAATACTATCACAACAAAATAAAATTGAAATTGTAAGCGGAACAGCAAATGGAGCAGATAAATTGGGCGAAAAATTTGCAACGGATAATGGATTTCCTATAAAAAAATTCCCTGCTAATTGGGATAAATTTGGAAAAAGTGCTGGTTACAGAAGAAATGCTGAAATGGCTGAATATGCTGATGCTTTAATTGCTTTTTGGGATAAAAAAAGTAGAGGCACGCTACATATGATAAATTTGGCGAAGCGTGCCAATTTAAAAATACGAATTATCTATTACTAGTTATCAATGACAGTTTTATAAATAAAATGTAAACTATTAAATCCAAAAAATGGAAAACAAAAAAATAGAACAAGCCTACCAAAATACATTTTCAGGTTTAACAATGTACTATAGAGATTGTGAACTTTCAGAGGATTTAGTAACGCGCTATAAAGTAGATCAAATTATACAAGAACGTGGTTTTACAGATATCTCTAATCAAGCAGAAGGTTTAGCTAAAAATGTACGCTTTGCTATCGCCTCTAATTCGGCTTCTAACTTAGGAGAAATAAATCCGGATGTAGCAAAATATGGTTTTCATTTAATTCCTTCTGGAGCTTATTTTAAAGTTTTAGATATTTATAAAATTGAGCATAAAACACAGATTATGCTAATGCATTTTAATGAAGCCTATTTAGAAATTTTCAACAGTACTAAATCTAACATTGAAGATAAAATAGTACTTGTGGGCAGAAAAAGTCTAGATACCAAAATAGTAATGCAACCTCATTCTATTTTAAATAACGAAGAATGGACAGCACGAACAGCAGATCCTATAGGAATGTCTAAAACAGGGACATTCTTTCTTTAATAAAACAAAAATCATAACTAAAACAATACACAATGAGTCAAGATAATAATATCGTTTTTGCCGAACAAAATCAAAAAATGAAAGCGGCTTATCGTAAAGCACAAGACACGTTTAACTATTTCTGGAGAGAAATTTATTGGGAAGCAAAGCGTGTGGTTCCTGCGCATAATTTATCATTGGTTAAGATTCCTTTTCAACAAATGGCTGAAGGTGATGACCAACCAACTGTAGAACATATGTGGATTAGTGAAATTGCTTTTGATGGGGAATATATTACAGGTGTTTTAATGAATTCACCTAACCTATTAACCAATGTTGCAGAAGGCGATACGGTGACTAGAAAAGTTTCTGAAATATCAGATTGGATGCTAGCCATAGACCGTAAAACGTATGGCGGTTACACCATTCAGGTCTTACGTTCAGATATGACGGAGGAAGCCAGAAAACAACACGATGACGCTTGGGGATTAGATTTTGGAGACCCTAACAATATTCTAGTGGCTTATCAGCAGGAAGACAATCAAGAAAACCTGATTGAACACCCAATGAGTAAAGTGATGGAGCAACCGGCTAGAGATTATTTTGAAACAAATCTAGATGTGGTTAAAGCTGCTGATGAAAATGGAGTTACCAGACTACACACAGAAACTATTGCGGGAAACAAAATCGCTGTAGAAATTTTATTAGAATTAGGTGCCGATAAAAATGCCAAAACCAATACAGGAAAAACAGCCTTAGATTATGCAACGGCCTTAAATTGGGAGCATATTATTCCTGTTTTAAAATAATATTATAAACATTCTTTTAAGAATTGAACGTACATTTATTTCATAAATTTTGATATTCTAGAATTTATAAAAGAAAAAACCATAGAATGAATAACATCGCAGACAGATACATTTCAGAACTTAAAAAGGCCTATTATAAGGCTAAAGGCAAAGCTATTTGGGATCATTTTGAAAACATAAAACACGGTGCATCTCAAGACGATATAAATGAACTTAAAGCCGATTGTCCTGCGGTTCCTGAGGCATTAATTGATTTATTGCAGTATGTAGATGGTACGTATTGGAGAACGTATGGTGATGAAGACATTGCGTTGACCTTATTGGGTTCTGATTTATCTAAATGTGACTATTACTTATTGTCGTCTCAACAAATCTTAGATAATCAAGGTGATGCGCCCTATAATTTTCAAGATTATTTAGATGGAGAATATGATGGTGTAGACAGTGATGAAAAAATCTTAGAAAAAGCTGAAGATTTGCATTGGCTTCATTTTGCAGATTGTACAAATAATGGAGGGACCTCTCAACTTTACATCGATTTTAGTCCTTCAGATAAAGGAAAAATGGGTCAGATTGTGAGGTTTCTTCACGATCCTAATGGGTTTGAAGTCATTGCAGATAGTTTTGAAGCCTATTTACAAATGCTGATTGCTAATGAATTTTCTTTTATAAGAGAAGGCTATTTAGAATAGAATAATTTTTAAGTAAGTCATAAAATGAATTTAGAAACCGCTATCACACAAATTAAAAACTTCAACGTCAATGACAATATGGAGGATTATGAAATTAGTGAATTCTTTGATGCTATTGGCGATGAATTAGAAGATGTAAATCGTTTTACAGATTCACAAAAGCAACAACTTATTCAAACACTTTTTAATTTCTTAAAACGTCAAGATTCTGAGTTAGAAGAAGATTTTTCATTTATCCATTTTATAGAAGCTATAGATCAACCAGACTACAATATTTATAATACTGAATTACTGAATTTCAATACAGAAAATGGAACCATTACCTCTACATTGTTATTGAATAGATTCATCAATGCTTTAGAAGGAGAAGAACATAAAAAATACATCGGTTTATTAAAATCGATTTCTGAGAATAAGAATTATACCGATTTAGTGAGAGCTGAAGCATTAAGTTATTATAAACATCAAAGGGAAAAATAATGAATACAGAAAACGCTCTCTCAAAAACTAAAAACGTTTTAATTGATTTAAGTACTTCAGAGACTAAATCAGAAGCATTAGATTACTTGTTAGCCAACTTTAACGGATGTGTAGTAACACATTTTTCTGATATTGAAAACACAGAAAAGTCAATCCGAATTTTTGCTGTTGGAGATATAAGTTTGTTAGATGCAAAAGCGGAAGACATTTTCATTATCAAAGAATTTTCTTCTCATTATGAAAACCATTCTACATCAAGTTTTAATGTGATTAGTGAAGGGCAAGTTCCAATTAATTTACACAATGCAGGTGTGTTTTATCGTCGGTTTTTTGAAGACGATAATTACTTTTCAAAAATAGAAAAAGAACATCAATTTCAAAATTTAACCGAGTCTACAAAACAATCGGTAGCCTTGCGTAAGGGCATTTATCTATCAGAAGTTACTAAACACGAATCTGCAACAAACAAAGAAGAATTACATTTTAAATTGTTAAGATGTTCTAGTAATTTAACCGGTGCCACCGATAATTTTAGAGCGACAGACCAGCATATTGTAAACAGCATTAACAACGCAGTAACTTTTGATTTTGAAATACCTACCGAATTAAACCACGTATTGGCTCAGATTTACGAGAATAAAAAGAAAGATAAAGACCATCCTAAAGATGTAAAAGCGAAGATAAAAGCGCATTCCGACAAAACGAAAGATATGCCTAAAGAAGGTTTAATTGCCTTCTGTACGTTTTACGATCATACTAATTTAGATAAGTTAAGTCGCTCTAAAACGAATAAGTTCGATAGAATTTACGGGAAGTCTAGCGGTTTATCACGATTACTTTTTAAACTAAAACCCTCTGTAAAAGATGCTACTTTGGTGAAAGAATTTAGCGTCACATTATATCCAAATTCGGTGTTTGTTATTCCGTTATCGACCAATCGTTTGTACACGCACGAAATTAGACCTTCGGTTTTAGATATCGATTTAATCCCCATTAGAATGGGTTATGTAATGCGTTGTTCTAATCTAAATGCCGTCTATACCAACAACCAAACCTATATAAAACAAGATGAGGAGTTGATACCATTACAAACAATGGACACGGAAAATTTAGAAGATTTAAGAAGCTCGTATTACGAAGAAAACAAAACGGTAAAACGCGTTAATTATGGTAAAGTACATTTTAGTATGAATACCGGAGATTATAAAAAACCAATTTTGTAAAGTTACTTTAAGCGTATGAAAACACTTCCGTTTTATAAAACCACCATACCTCTAGAGAAGACGTTTTTTAAAGCCTTATCTGAAGAAATTACTTTTGAAACTCTTGGCAAAGGTCGACTTGGGAACCATATTGTAAAGGAAACCACCAGAGGTGTGCCTTTAGTTAGAACCACGTCTAAATTCACTATTTCGCCGTATTATTTTTCTAAAAATCACCGTCATATTTTAGAGAAAATCAATCAAACCTTACGTTCAGAAGGGCAATCAGAACAAGAATTCAATTCTGGTTTAATTGAGATTTACGATGAAAACTACACAAAAATGGGGTACCATTCTGATCAGAATTTAGATTTAGAACCGGACGCTTATATTGGTTTATGGTCGTGTTATAAAAATCCGGAAACGCTTACGGATGCATCGACTCGAATTCTTAGAATCAAAGATAAATCTACCGACGAAGAGTTTGATATCGCATTAACACAGCATTCTTTGGTGCTGTTTTCTGTGGAAGCCAATGCTAAATATTCGCATAAAATCATTTTAGAAAACCCAAATCGTGAAGCGCTAAAATTAGCCGATAATAAATGGCTTGGTATCACTTTTAGAACCTCTAAAACCTTGGTTGAATTCAGAAATAATAAGCCCTGTTTTGAAGATGGTTCTGTGATGGAACTGGCAAATGAAACGCAAGAAAAAGAATTTTATAAACAACGCGGAGAAGAAAATAGAAGTTTGAATTTTGCTTATCCGCCTTTAAAATATACACTTAGTAAAGCTGATTTAATATTGCCTTTAAGGACAGAACAGTAATTAAAAAATAAAAGAACAAGAATTATGATACTCGCTTTTGATACTTATTATTACGACGGAAAAGCCAAAACCATTGCGGTAAGCTTTAACGATTGGGAAGATGAAGCTCCAACGCAAATTTACTCCGATATTATTGAAGGTGTAGCACCGTACGAACCAGGTTCTTTTTATAAACGCGAATTGCCGTGTATTTTAAGTTTACTAAAACAAGTGAATTTAGATGAGGTAGAATTAATTATTGTAGATGGTTATGTGATTCTAGAAGAAAAACACTTGGGTTTAGGAGGCTATTTGTACCAAGCTTTAGACCATAAAATTCCGGTTGTTGGTATTGCAAAATCTGAGTTTGTGTCTAAAACAGCTGTGTTTAAAGAAGTGTTTCGTGGCGAAAGTAAAAAACCATTATATGTCACGGCTATTGGTACGGACAGAGATGAGGTTTGTAACGCCATAGAACGTATGCACGGTAAATACCGAATGCCAACATTACTACAAATTGTAGATACAAAGACTAAAGAAAATACTAAGAATTAATACTTTTAAAAATTACAACTATGAATGAAAATTTAATTATAACCTCGGTAGATGAACTAAAACCAATGTTTAGAAAAAATTACAGGGAGTTTATTGCAGAAAAACCAAGGACTGTAATTTTTGAGGAAGAAGAATTTACCTTATACAATTTTGAAAAGATGATGGAGCGTACCAACATAGATGGAATGGAAGTTAGCCGTATTTACGCATTACATCCGTATGTTAAAACGTTAAGTGAATTTATGAACCCGACATTTAAAGATTTAGATGGGTACAGATGGAGTTTAGAAAAATTAGCTTTAGGTAAAGCTATTGGTGCTAATTCTGAAGGTGATTTATTGTTTTTTGGTTGCTATGATAATACTAAAGTACATATATTTCGTCACGATGATGGCAGTATAAAGAGAACTAAATTAACCTTGTTTGAAATTATAAAACAGTTTTCTGAGTAAATTTTAGGTACGCATCGTAAATAATAAAAAAGCCCAATTATAAATTTTATAATTGGGCTTTTTAGTTTTTTTAAGACAGAAATTATTCGGTATATCTTAAAAATAAATGGTTTTTATTTTTTAGGATGTCTGCTAATTTTTCAAATTCTGATTCGGTGGTGTTGTATAATTTTGCCAAGTCGGCTAACAATGCTTTTAATTCATTGTCTTTTAAAGGCTCATTTCTAATAAATCCTAAAAAGGAAGCTCCTATACCAAAAAGTTCAAGATTATAGGTGTCAAATAAGTATTTCGAAAGCGCATAATTTTCAAAAGGACTAAAGTCGGCATCAAAATATCCATTAGGAAATCCCGTAAGTCCTTCGTATGATTGTTCTACTGGAAGAATTTTCAAAATAACTTGTGGGTCTAAAAAGGCTAATGGAGATTCGTTGATGTTTTCTAAATCGATAACATCGTCTTCAGCATTGTCTATGCCTTTTTCACAAACCGTTTTAAAATCAATCCCTTTTGTTTGTTTTAAAAAGTTTTCTCGGATAATGAAATATTCCGATGGTGTAGAAAGATGCCCCAAATGTTCGTTATCTTCATCATAACACGCTTCATCAAGTCCAGTTAAATCATAACCTTCTGTATCTAGCAGAGAATTGTAATCACAAGCGTGACCACTGGTATATTCAGCTTGACCTAAATCATCAAGCGTTAAAATTATAGTCTTGTCAGGATGATTTTGTTTATAGGTTTGATAAACGTCCATAAGTTTCTCATACGACTTTATATTTTCGATTAAAAAACTCTCAAATAATCTTTCTTGGTAAGGCTCCCGAGTTTTAATTAATTTTTCTATGTTCATAGTTTTGTTTTAAATATTAGATGATCTCAAAAGTTAGGCATTGGCCGCTTTACTAAACTCTTTTTTCAATTTGGTATAACCTGGCGTTATTAAGTTGTTGTATTTTTTTGGATTCATATTATAGCCATCAAAACCAGAGATATAATATTTAAGTTCTTTCAGTTTTAGTTTCTGAAAATATTCTGGTACGGCATTTTCAAACTTACAACCATCAATATCTAAGCGTTCTAAATGGGGTAAATCGGCTATCCAAGTAGGTAAATCTACAAAGTCATTTCCGCCTAAGGATAAGGTTTTTAAAGTTTTAATTTGCTGAATGTATTCTGGTAAAACCTCGTATTTGTGACCTATTAAAAATTCGGTAAGCTTTAGTTCCGTAATACTTTCAGGAATGCTATTTACATCATCACCAATGCCCAACAGCTTTAGTTTTTGTAAAGCTTTAAACTGATTTAATTTCGCATACCCTTGCATTCCAAATTGGTAACTTAAGGCAATATATAACGATTCTAAAGCCGGAGCTTCTAAGGTTTTCAGTGTTTCAAAAGAGGTATAACTTAAATTTAGATTTTTTAAATAAGGCAATGTAACCTTCGGAAATGTAGATGTACCGTCATAATGTGCCATATCTAAAGCTTCTAAATTTGGCATATTTATGAGAATGTCTTCTAGATTTTCAGCTTTGTAAAAATCTAACTTTAAATACTTTAATTGAGGCGCAGGTTTAGACGTTAAAGGCACAAGACTAGCTTCATTATTATCTAAATGTAAATGCTCTAAGTTTATACAATAAAGAAGTATATCTTTAAAATGACCGGTATTTGTATAAGCTTTTAGTGTGGTTAATAGTTTTGGTTTTGGTAAGTATTGCGTTAAATCTTCTTGCGTATTTTCGCATTCATTAATACCCGAAAAATGAAGTGTTTTCGCAATTAGGTTGCTAAATAACATTTTTGGATTTTCAATCGCTAAATTCCCAAAATAAGCCTGTTCTGTTTCTAATAATTTTTCTGAAGCAACATATTCTTGTATGTCGAATACGTGCAATTCTTTAATTTTTGAAGGTAAATTAGCAGCATTCAATACCAATTCACGACAGCTATTGAAACTTACATAGTCTAAATGTTTCAGGTCTTTTAAACCTTCAGGAATGTTTTCTATACTGGCGCCGTACAATTTTAAATAATTGAGTTGCTTACATTTTTCAATATCTTGAAACAAGGTCTCCATTCGGCTTCCTTGATGAATATCGATAGCTTTAAGTGTGTTTAATTGCCCAAAGCCGAGCATTACAGCGGAAAAATCTGTGATGTATTGAATTATTATTTTTTCTAGATGCGTAAAACGTTCTGGATGCGATAATATGTAGTTTAAGATTTTTACATCTCTAACTAATAATTCTGTATTTAAAATTGGCGTATTTCCCGGTACAATTTCTAAACCATCATCTAAAGTGATGTATTCGCAGCTCTTGGTAAATATTTGATGGTCTGCGATGGTTTTAATTAAAGGGATGGCTTTAAACTTAAGAACAAAAAGCTTATCTAATTGATTGAATCCGTTAGGGATTTCAATAAGATTAGGACATTTAAATAAGTTGAATTTTTCAAGATTTACTAATGTGGAAATACTAGCAGGAAGTTTTGTTAAGTGCTCTAGTCTTATAAAATCTAATTCTTTTAAACTCGAAGGAAGTTTTAGTTGAGAACTATCTTTTAAATTGACGGCGTAGAAACCTAATTCTTCTAATTTGGTGAGTTTTTCTAGCTGAAGCGACGCTTGAAAATCCGTTTCTATGTCACTTAATTCTAGTTCTTTTATATTTTTTAAAGACCAAAACGATTCTGGAAATGAAGCCAATTGTGGTAACTCCAAACTAAGCTTTTCTAAACGGTTTAAATTTCCAATATGGCTGGGTAAATACTGGTAGTTGCCTTCAATTTCTAAAGCTGTTAAAGAGGTAATATCACAAATTTCTTTTGGTAAACCGTTGGAAAACACATCTTCTATTGTTAGATGGGTAATACCGTTTAAACGTGAAATAAGATCAGGTTGCTTTTCTAATGTTTCTGCAATCGCTTCTTGTCTTATAGAAATTGATGAAAATTGAAAAACGTTGTATATTTTACCAATGGGAAACAAAGGATCTTTAAGTCCGTATTTAAGCAAAGCCTCTAAAATCTTTCCTGAACTTTCACCGTCTTCAGGCAGCTTATTACGGGTGTTAAAAGCACTAAGAAGTTCTGCGGTACCGTGTGTTTCTAAGATTTTAAAAACTTCATCAACCATAAGTTCATCTCTAGACATTTTACCAACAGCAAAAAGCTCATAGAGATAAGCTTTTGGGTAATTGGGTTGCGTTTTTAATTGCTTGTAATATCTAGTAAGGTTGGAAGGGTCTAAGATCATGGTGTAAATTTATAATGTAAAACGTTGAATTTTAGGTAAACAGTAATTAAAAGGAATTTTAAGAAATATTAAGCCGACATACGGTTAATGGCTTCCATACGTTTTAAAATAATGGGCACAAACAAAGCGAATTTGGCATTAAATTCTTCTTGGGTTTTTGCAGTGTTTAAATTTTCACCCATAGTTGCCCAAGTAGCAAACAAAGCATCTTCCTTACTAGCCTCATCAGTATCAATATTTAAGGCTTTAATTAATTGGAAGTTTTCATCTTCACTATAAAAACCGGAGGTTCTTACAATTTCAAAAATCAGTTCAAAAATGCTACGCGTATCTAAAAGCTCACTGATTTTTATTTCGGTTTCCTTTTGGGTACTAATAGACTCAAAAATGTCTACCATTAAGTTTTGTACTCTGCCGTTAATACTGAAGTCTAAATATTTCATTTTTAATCATTTTAATTTTTACTGTAATGCTTATTAAAGGGTTATAGATACCCCTCTCATTTTGTATTTTAAATAGAGTTTAAAATTATAAAAGCACCTTGTTATTTTTATCACGGTATTCAGCCATTTAAGAATATAATTATTACGATTCACCTCATGAATGTTTTAATTTTAAGAAATAAAAAAAGGTATTTACAACTATGTAAATACCTTTTAGAGAAGTGTAATTGCTATTAAAAGCAGCTTTTACTTTATCTATTTATAATGGAATATGCCCAACAATAGCACCTTCTTTTACAACGAAAAGCGCATTGATAATGGGAGCATTTCCAAAACTATCGTCATTCCAAGTATGGTTGTGTAAGTAAACAAATTTGTTCACCGTATCTTCATCGGCGATTTTAGAGATCACCATCATACAGGTACGTCTAGGAATAGAAACTAATAATTCTTCGGCCTCTAACATAGCGTGCGCTTTTAACATATGCGATTTAGAAAGAATACGCTCACTAGAAAAATCATTTCCGCTAGAGGCAAGAGCTTTGTTGTTAAGTGCTTTAACAAATTCGAAATCGGTATTATAAGCTTCTAAATTGGTAAAAGCCTCTTGGGTAATTTGTTTAGCATCCATAGTCTCTAAATGCTGTTGCGTTAAAAATACAAAGTTGTCTGGTGTATCCATACCGTACCCAATCACAACTTCAGCGCCATTTTCAGACGGAATTAAAGTTGAACTCAATGCTCCTGCTTTTAATCCAACCCAGTCGCCAGGTTTTAAAATAGGATAGATTTTTTGATCGCTATTTTCAGTTTGCTCTACTATTTTAGCTATTTCTTCTGGTGTTTTTTCTGGTCCGTAAATGGTATTACTCATAATTATTTTTTTTTGTCTTGGACAAAATTAGCGCAATAGTGGTTTTTTTTTATCACGGTATTCAGCCATTTATAGATGTAATCCTTCGTTTAAATAGATTAAGTGTAAGGTTTTTCCTAAGATTAAAGCGGTGTCTATGGGTATGAAGCTCTTGATGAACTACGATAAGATTGGTTTTTGAGGTTGAATTTATTTACGGACAGTCTAATGACACTACTGAAAATTGACCCTCTTGATTTTCAATAATGGCGTTACTACGTGTGATGCCTATACCTTTAAATAGGTATTGGTTGTCTTTTTTTTCTATAAACTCAGGCATGAGCATGAAATTTCCTTTTGAAGAGCTATTAATTTTTGGGTTATGCACTGGCAATTGGTGATAGACTTCATGTAATGCCATATGTTTATATAAATAAATATTTTCAAAGCCATCATTAAAATCCGTGTAGGTATGAACGACATGCTCATAGGTGCTTATGATGTCTTCAACTTCGTAGGGCTTGTTGTTATAATGTTCAATTCTTGTTTCTGTTGTTTTATGCTCTAGTGCTCCTTTAAGATCAGGAATAAGGACGCCGTCGTATACCTGTTCTAATTGAGGTCTAAAAGTAGTCAAGTCTGAACTATGAATAAATCCAGAACAGCCTTGATGTTTTATTTTAATAAAATGTCCATGAAGTTGAAACTCTTAACCAATGTGTATGGATTGTTTGGTTTCAAGAATGTGCTCTGCAACAATTTTCTCTCCAACTGAAATGCGCTTTATCAATTTTGAATCTAACGTAGGTTTTTCATAAAGTTGAGCTCCAAAAACATTGATGACAAAGAACGTGTTTTTGTCACTTTTTTCTTTTGAGGAATTACCCGTTGTAGTTTCAAGACCTGTGCTTTTCATTGGTTTAATATTCTAAATACATAATATGATTGGGATTGCTATGCGTCTCAGATATTTTAAAATCAAAAGCGCCTACAATTTTAAAGTCCATGTTCTGATAAAATTTGACCGCCTTTTGGTTTTCTGTCCAGACCGCAAGCCAGATTCCGTTTTGATCATGTTTTTTGGATAACTCAATAGTAAATTGAAACAATTTAACACCGAAGTGTTTGCCGTGAAAGGCTTCCAGAAGATAGAGGCGGTCTAATTTCGTGATGTTTAAATCCGCTATATTTTTGTTGCTCGTATCTAATTCAATTTTTGAAAATCCCGCAATAACACCATCACAATAGATCAGATGATAACGGACTTTCTCGTTGTTAAATTCTTTTAGTATAGCTTCATTATTATACGTTCTAGAAATATAACTCTCTATGTCGGCTTTAGAAGCACTATGTCCGTGAGACTCCCTAAACGCTTGTGTTCCGATGTCTACAATGAGATCAGAATGGGTGGCGTTTGCTTTTATAATTTCAACCATTATGTTTTACTTCGCTTTGTTGAAGTTTTTTTTGTTCGTCAATTTCAGATATAAAGAAAGGTATTCTATTGGATAAGAATACCTTTTTAACAATAAATCGGGTAGGGGGGGATTAATCCACTTTATAAACCAATTTCATGGTAATAGAAGCTGTTTTTTCTCTAGAACTGGTGTTGAACGTACCACCCCAAGAGTAATCTTCGCCTGAATTTTGTCCTGTAATTTGAAAGATTCCCATTTTAGCCGATTCTAAATCACTCAATTCGCCTCCTGAAAACTCTGCAATTTTTTCGGCACGTAATCTCGCGTCTTCGGTCGCTTTTGAAATCATTTCAATTTTAAGGTCGGCTAATTTGGTGTAATAATAGCGTGGTGCTTGCGAATAGAACTGAACACCTTGATTTAATAATTCGGTGATTTCTCTAGAGACTTTCTCAATTTTATCGACGTCCTCAGATTTAATTTCTAAAGACTGTGTGAGTTCATAACCAACAAATTCTTCTCCTGCATAATCACCATTAATAGTGTATAATTGCTTGGTTTTTTGTCTAGTTTGTACAGCAGAATAGACAATCTCTTCTGACGGAATTCCTTTCTTATTTAAATAAGTATTTATAATACTTTTGTTTTCTTCTAGAGAGATGTAAGCTTGTTTTAAATCGATACTTGTAGATCCGAAACTCCCTTCCCAAACAATTAAATCGGAAGAAAAATCTGTTTTCCCTAAGCCTGTAACTTGAATTTCACCATCTTTTTTATTTCGGTCGGTATAGGCTTTTCCTAAAAATATGGAAGCGGCAACGATAGCTATTCCGAAAATGATGGCGTTTGAATAGTTTTTCATGATGTTTATATTTTGAATTTGTTTATTTAGTACTTGTGATTTTAATCGGTATCTAAAGTTAAAGTTTTAACTTGAATAGTTTTAGAATTTATAGTTTGAAATGTGCCGTGTCCGGAAACCTGTTTTGTATAGAAGGAATGGTCATCACTAAATGATAATCCGGCTTCGACATCAAATTGAAAATTGGCCTGTTGAAATATGAAGGTTTTGTCTTCACGGTTTATCGTAACATGTTCTGGTTTTAGAATGACGTTCCAGAAGCTTGAAGCATAATTCCCAAAATTGGTATTGGCTAATAATG
Organism: Winogradskyella arenosi; assembly: GCF_003337305.1. Taxonomy (GTDB): domain Bacteria; phylum Bacteroidota; class Bacteroidia; order Flavobacteriales; family Flavobacteriaceae; genus Winogradskyella; species Winogradskyella arenosi. The sequence continues at coordinate 561,045 of NZ_QPJO01000002.1, forward strand.
CTGACCAGACCGAATGCTCATTCTTGATTTGTTCGCCTAAGTCATGTTGAAGGATTTTCATAGCTACAATTTACCAATAGGTGCCGACTAAAAATGTAAGCCTTATAAAAGCAACGACACTATTAGACGTGAGTTGTAGCGGTGTGTTTAAATCAGTGATTTCTTCGTCGTCTACAAAAACCACGAATAATCCGTCTTTAAAGGCTAGTAATACATTGTCTATGGCTTCTTGATGATTGGCTAGTGTTGTATTGGTGATTTCTCCAAAATCGACTTTACCACTTTGGGCTTGTTCTTGTATTTCGGCTGGACTTAAAAATCCGATAACGTTTACTTCGGTTCGTTTTTTATTATACGCCTCCACTTGATGTTTAACACAACCAATTAATAAGTCTTCTAGGTTTTTAGGATGCGATTCTAAAGTAAAAGGCACTTCTTTTACTTTTTTCTTTCCTAATCTTTTAAGTTGTAATGTCAGTTCCATTGGTATACGGATTTTTTGCGTTAGGGATTGTCGTGGAAAGCCCACAGTGCGATAGCACGAGGACTTGTAACAGAAAGCCCGACCTCGCCTAAGCGAGGTAACGCCCTAATGCTTGTATTAACTATTAATTTGTGCCAAAATGGTTGGGTCTTGGATTTTATTATCTTCTGACAGTAATTTCATTTTAGAAATAATTTCTGCCGATTTTGGGTCTTCGTCAACGAAAGGCAAGAACATACGTCCGCGATGCTGACTGTGCACCGGAATGATGGATAATGCCAATCCGTTTTTGCTGACTAAACCGCTTCCTAAATGGATGGTATATTCGCCTAAAGTTCCTTTTATAAAAATATGACGCTCTTTAACCGTGATGTTTGGAAGCTTGAATAATTGAGCCGAAGCTTTGGCCAATGCAGCACGCATTTCCATTGTACTATGACTGGCTTCTGGGTCTACACCACCAACGTGCGCAACGCTAACTACCAAATCGATATCGCGCATAATTTCGCTAAAAATTACTGGCGGAATCTCTGTAAGCGGAATGTTTTTATAGCTGTCTATAGAGTGAAACTGAATCACTTCCAAGGTTGGTGCTTCTGCATCTGAGGGTGAAAACCAATCTGCCATCGCGTACATTGTAGCAATAAAACCTTGCTTATGATATACTTTTTGCAATCCGTCTTCCATACTCACCGTCCAACCACGACCACGCAATAAAGCCACGGTCTTTTTAGGCTGAATTTGATGTCCTTGGTAACGTTCAGACCTATTACTATGCTCACGCTCGTCGTTCGTGATTAAATACAACTCTCTAAAAATTTGTTTAAAGGGTTGTGTTATGCGCTCTGCAAACACATATTTCTGATACAAGTCCCAAGCCACCGATTGGTGTAAATGAGAGGCGTGTGCAATAAGCAACACATCATCTTCTGCCAATGTTTGTACTTTACCATCGGTATCTACCAAAGCGCCATTGTTGTAAAATCCTGAAATTTCCTTCTCAGGCACATACAACACTAAGTTTTGCAACATTGCTTTTACAATAGGGTGTTGCATTAACTCGTGAATTTCTTTAGCTGCAAATTCATCCTCATTAACCATTGCGTTTTCTAAGGATAAACGCGTTCTGCTGTATTGTTTAGACAAGTAGTTTTTGTTGTCTTTTAAAGCCACCACCTGCTTGTCTTTACGTAGTTTTGCTGGTATGTTTTTTAAAGTTTTACCCGCTTTGGTCACTTTAATCGTGGTTTTACCTAAGTCTGTAATACCAAGTTCTATAACCGTGTCGTCTATAGTGACTACCGCATTTTCCATAATGGCTTGTGTGGCTTTGGCTTCCATTGCCCAACTGAAACGCACGCGGTCTTTATACCCTGCGTTACGAGATAAATTGTCTAACGCAATCTCTACTGCAGTCGCTTCACTTTCTTGACGTTGTGCCCCAAATTGCTTGCTTTCTTTTAAAAAGGTTTGCAGTAGGTTGTAACGTTTTAATAAATCTTTTTCTGGTACCGTTTTACTTAACGGGATTAATCCTAAAGCACGTACGTAATCTTTATCGCGCTTGTCTTTAATTTTTTTCAGCGTTTCGGTGATTTTAACTTCACCAAGCATCACACTAGAATAGAGTTTTACTTGTCTATGTCCGTTTCCATCGGTAATATATTTGGCGGCATCGTGAAGCAGTTTCCAATTGGTTTTTCCTAAGTTTTTGTACACTTTATTAAACCAATAGATATCTATAGCACCAAGTGCAAAGTCGTTTTTAGGAATGTTAGAATAACGCGCGATAATGGTTTCTTTTTCGCTATTCATATATTCTGAAGCGTGCGCTTGAAACCACCAAACGGCATTTTCTAGATTTTCAATGTTTAAATATTCACCTACAACATTGGCCCATTGCGTGGCGTAACACGCTAATTCTATCAAGCGTTTTTTACTCACTTTAGAAGCATCGGCTAGTTTGGCAAAATCGGCATAAGATTCTGTGTCTTTAAAGGCCGTTCGTTTAAGAATAGTACTGAATTTTGATTTTTTACTGTCGCCATAATAACTATAACCACGCTCAAACGTATCTTTTCCTAAACGCTCTAAAACGCGAAAAACATAATCTACACCTTCTACGCGGTGAATACTATTAATATACCCAGAAGCTGGTGTTGCTAAATCACCACGTTCTAACTCTGTTTCTAAAAGGTTGGTTTTTAAAGGTAGAAATACGTGTTTTGGAATGCTGTTACGTTCTATCCCGTTTTTAAAATTCATTCTGTAATTAAAACCACCATCTATAATACTCATTATAGAATGATTGTTTAGCGATTGGAATAATAAATCGTCATCATTAATTAAGCCTTCTCTGTATAATTTTAAGGTGATTTCTACTTCTGGAAACTTTAACGTTCTCTTATTGATATTCTCTTCCGTAAGCACTTTAATGGTAGTGGCCTCGCTAGGATGTTCCATATTTTGAGCCGATAAATACATTTGAATCGCCCAATATTTATACAGTTGCTCGTTGGTTAATTGGTCTAGATGATTTAAACCAAAATTTGGCGTGTATTCCTGAATTATGGTTGTCCAATTATGAGTTACCGTGCTGTAATAGGTACTTTGCTCTTGAAATTGGGTGAGCTTGTGTTTATCAGGGAAATTAGCAATCATATCCTCATACATCTTAAACTTAAAATCACCCACCATTCTTTGGTCTGCAAAAGCCCAAAACAAACGTTTTAAAATTTTGTTATAGGTTTTAGATTTTGAATAATAGCGTTCTACTTCGCCTAAGTTTAAGCCCGCCAAATCTGGGTAATATTGCTGTAAATACGGCTGAAGAATGGTATAGGCTCCAAATGGCGCTTCTCGATTATTGATGTAGCGTATAACCGAATACATTTCAAAATCGTTAAGCTCGCTTTTTTCGTACCAAGAAATCCAAAGGTCGGCTAGTGGTAAGTTATGCAGCTGCTCTAAAGCTGTAGCATCTTCACTTAACTTTTTCATATCGTGAACCCCTTTATTAAGATACGTGGTGTGCATTTCACCATCATAAGCTAACATTTGGTATTCGTGATTGCGATGTTCTGTAACCAAATTAATTAACTGATTGACTTGAGTTACAATTTTCTTTACGTCAATAAAATCTTTAAACTTAAACCCAGAAGCTTCAGAAGTGGTAATTCCTAGTTTATCAAAAATATTGGTCTTGGTTTTAAAATGCGACTGTGGAATGTAAAGCGGTGATAAATTATCATAATCTATAGCGCCAAAACCGTTACTGTAGTTGTATTCTTCGGTATTGTCAGAAAATTTATCGAGATAAACTTGCTCGTTTTTAGTGATTTTAGGGCGCTGTTTATAAAGTGCTATTTGCTCTTCTGTAAAATTAGATTGTCTGTTGTTATCGTGTAAAATCGTTAAAATTTCTAAAGCGGCTATACGCTGTTCTATGTTTTTAGCCTGAATTAAATTAGTGGTGCTATGACGTAAAGTATCTACAGGTAAGTTTATTAATAACTGTATTAGCGAAGTCCGTAACATTTTGCTTTTTCGCCTTAATAAATCTTCAATAATTTCTAATTCGGTATCGTACAAATGCATTTTAAAGAACAGACTTAATCCAGTAGCCATTACCAGTTCGTTTCTGTTGTAAATGGCGCGTCTTGCTAAAGCGCGTTTCCAAGAATTCTTATCATAATTTAATACTACTTTGTGCTTTATTTGTTCTTTGTTGTAGTATAACGAATAGCTGTAGTTTTTAGGGAATACCTTTCTAAAATAAGCCTCTCTAAATTCTGAAGGAAAGTCTTCAAAATCAGGCGCCATTAATTCTAATTGTGCTTGCGTAGCACTATTCATTATAAAATTGAAGAAATAGTCTGATCTTGGTATAAAACTCCACCACGAGAATATTTTACTTTCGTAAACCTTTCCTTTATCTGAAGCATTTTTAGCGACAGTAAGTAGTTTTTCAAACGTGGTATCATCTAAAGATGTTTCTGGTAAGTTTACCGCCATCCAATGGTCTAAGGCGTAATCTTTCCCTATATTTTCTATAAAATATGGGACTAGCGCATCGTTTGTTTTATCGGTTTGACTCATAAAATACAACGCGAGTATCTTCTTATTTCGGTCGTCGTGGTCAAATACAATGTCTAATGCTTTTCTATTGGCTGTATCGACATCTAAAATACCAATGGCCCAAAGCCCAACGAGCACTTCAATATTATCGTTACTTTTTAAATAAGTATCTACTTCTTTTAAGTTAAAAATTAAAGATTGTGCAAGCGTTAATATTCGATTGATAAGCGCTTTTTTAGGCGTTTCCCAATTCAAATTAAACCAAGTACAAACCGCTCTATTCACACTACTAAAACGGGCTAGGTCATTATCTATAATAACCTGTAACATATATTTAAACGCAGCAAGGCTACAGCTATCTAAAGCTTCTATTATGGTTTGGCGTAAACCTTCTTGACGTTGCGCTGCAAGTAGTAATTTGGCAACCATTTCCCAATGTTTCTCCTCTTCGGAATACAACAAGGCCTTGATAATATCTGAACTTACGCCACCAATCTCATCTTCTCCCTGAATAATATCATCTAGCAAGGCATCAAACGCGCCTTCTGCATTGTGTAAAACAATGGCTAGAAAAAGGTCTTGGTTCCCCGAAAAATACGTGTTGTATTGAAACTGTTCTACCAAAGATAAGCCACCAAATCCCATTCTGCTGGAATTCAGAAATGCTCTAAAACTGACTATTTTTTTGTGTATCACATCTTCACCATCTCGCGATCTAAAGGCTTGCCTGTTATAAGAATCTTGATAGGGTAAGGTGTTTATAAAATCCCACATTGCTGCTAAATATGGCGCTTGAATAACACCATATAATTGCATCCCTAAACGCATTCCTTCAGGTGTGGTCCAAGGATTTATATGGAATGGATCTTCAAAGGCGGCAATAAAATCGTGCTGATTATAATAGACACGTTTCTCTTTTTCTATACCACCAAGTACTTTTGCTAAAACACGATAAGGCTCAGAATACGCACGAAATTCAAACCGGTCTACGGCTGGTTTTGCGTATTGTTCTAAGTGTTTTCTAGCATCTTCTATAGGGATCATATCTCTTAAATATTTTTAACTATGGTCATTAACAATGATTTGTCTTTTTCTAAACAAACTGAATTACTGATGGCAAGGTAAAAGAAATCGGTTTGTTTAAACTCACGGTATTTAGTGATTTTTATAAGGGACTTTTTTTACGTGTTAAATATCACAGAATACAGTGACAAATAACACCGTGTTTTAAAATAGGTTTGTAAAACCAAAATTAAACTACCTTATGATATTTGCTAAACACGAATTTGGTTTCAACTTTTATAAAGACGAAACATCTTTTGAAAAAATTAAAGCTTGTGAAAATTACCCAGAAGATTTTTATTACGAGATTTTTGTACTTGCAAAATCTACTAAAAACAAGCAGATTAGAACCGAATGTGCCAATATCATAAAAAAACAGGCACCAGAAGCTTTACAATTAGCTTTTAAAAGTCGAAAAAAAATAACGCTGATAGAAGATTCTTCTTCTTTTGACAAGAAGCTGATTGCTATATTAGAGTATGGCGTACTCTCAGAAGACTTAGACCTTTGTAAACTATACACACTTGTTTGTAAGCGTTTATCACTTTCCATTACATATTCAAAAAAAGAAGTGGTTCAACTTTTTATAGAAACACCCCGTCTTTTAAGTCAGTTTAATGGTATTAAAGAATTAACAATTAGCACCTCTAGACAGAAAGAAGGTTTTAGTAGCGTTGTAAACAACATAACGCAACTTACCTCATTAGAAAAACTTGAGCTTGAAATTGATTATAAATACATACCAGAAGAACTAGAGCGATTAGTTAACTTAAAAAAGTTTATTCTAACAGCACCTAATTTGGTATGGATTCCCGAAGGAATAACCAAATTAAAAGCACTTAAAAAGTTAGAGTTTAGAGGGAGTTTTCCTTATGGTGAAGACGATCCTAACCCTAACATAGTTAACTTTACTTGGCTTAAAGAATTGACAAGTTTAAAGAAATTAAAAATAGGTTCTTTTACGGTACAAGATCTCTCTGGTGTAGAGCTTCCTGCAAGTTTAAAAGAATTAGAGTTTTTTAGGTTAGAAAATATAACCGCTTTACCAGAAACACTTGGTCACTTGCCAAAATTGAAAAAATTAAGGTTAAGTGGTATGAGGGAACTAGAACAATTCCCTGCATCTGTTAGTGAATTTAAAACCTTAGAGGTTTTAGAAGCTGTTCATTTATCTAAATTAAAGAAAGTTCCTGCATCTTTTATTTTTGGACCAAATATTAAACGTTTACTAGGTTTCCATACAGAGTTTATGCCCTATGGTGAAACACCTGTAACTAAGCTAAAAAGAATCGATTTCACTCATCCAGAGCTTCTTAGTTTTGTATTGGATAATGCCTTGTCTTTTACTAATTTAAAAGAGATAGAAATTACTTGTGAAGCACCACAAAGAAGAAGTCCACATACGTTTTCTGCATTTAAAAAACTTAAAAACCTTAAGTATAAGTTAGCACATCATTTAGAATGGGTTTTAGAGGATATTCACGAATGTAAAAAGCTAGAAGACGTTTTTATTTATGGTTTATATAATGGAGCTGATGCTGAAATAACGAACGCTGACGTTACTAATTTCCCTCAAGCAATTTCTAGAGTAAAGCATTTACAAACCTTACGCGTACAAAGTGCAAAAGCACTAGTTTTAAATACAGATTATTTACCCATAAAGACAGACAGTCTTACCATTACAGATATAAAAGTCATTGAGCCAGGTGTAGAAGATTTTGAGGTAAATCATATAAAAGTAACAGCTACACCTATTACCGCATTGCAAAAATTTTATTCGGTCATACGTGCTAAAAAAATTACGTTAGACGATGTAAACAGTGTTAAAAATGAGACTTTAGATTTTGATAATTTTAAAGACCCTGAAAGCTTTAAAGATTTTATATTTAATAGTAATGTAAAAGACTTAGACAAGGCATTAAAAACACTTTGTAATTTACAATCACTAACCATTGATTTTAATAAAGATAATGCCGAACAAAACAATGGTTTAACCGCTTATACGCACCATAATTTAAAAAACTTAACCATTAAAAATTTTAATGGTGACACTACTGTTATTAAATTATTATTAGAGCATACGCCTCATCTCGAATTTTTAGAAATTTACGAGTGTGTAGGTCTTGCAGACTTACCTAAAGTTACTTTAAACAAACTAAAAACACTTAAATTATTTTATAGCGATGATATACAGTCTATAGAAAACTTAACAGTGCCCAACATAGAACTTTTTAAAGTTTTATCGTGTGACAATTTTGGTTACGACGCTATGGTTACGGCATCGCATTGGAAAACGCTTAAATTTCTTTGGTTAGAGCATATTAGTAGAGATCTTGAAACCTACCCGGAGACCATTGCAGATTTAAATTTAGACACCTTTTTTATTGATGGATTTTTAACTAAAAGACAAATACCAAAATGGATAGGAAAAATGAAATCCTTACGAGTTCTAGGAATAGAGCAGTTTTATTATTGTCCATTACCAGAAGAATTAGCCGAATTAACCCAGTTAAAAATAATGAGCATTAGAGGGTGTGATTTTACAGAGCAAGTCTCTGATAAATTTAAGAATTTGAATTTAGAGGATTTAATTTACAGGTATTCAAAATTTAATGGAAACAATATGAAATCGTCTAAATTTTACGCATTAGCTGGAAATAAAATATTAAAAGAGGATTTTGATAACAGATATGAAAAATACAATCTCTACTGCTAAAGAAATTTAAGCACAACGTACCGCAACCCAAAACTCTGTTTTCAAAAGAAATTTATACTTTAAAAATTAACGATTACTATGACAAAACTAATAGAACCCCCTGTTTTTAATTTTTTTGAAATTGACAAAACTTATGAAGTTATTAAGGCCTTTAAAAACTTTCCAGAAGATTTCTATTATGAAATTTTTGTAATCGCAAAAACAACCGCAGATAAAAAAAATAGAACAGAATGTGCTGACATTATAAAAAAACAAGCTCCAGAAGCTTTACAAGTAGCTTTTAAGAGCCGAAAAAAACTCACCCAAAAAGGAGGAATAAAATCTGTAAACGCAAGACTAATTTCTATTTTAGAATATGGGGTGCTATCTGAAGACTTAGATTTGTTTAAACTCTACACGCTTATTAGTAGAGCGCCAGAACTGGGATTGTACAGTTTCTCGAAAGAATTTTTGATTCAGTTGCAAGAACATCCTCAGATTTTAGGACGTTTTAATGGGGTTGAAAGTTTAAAAATTCATTTAAAAGGAGAAGGCCATACGTATGATAATATCCTTAATGAAATACCAAAACTAACATCTTTAAAAACATTGGATTTAGAAGGTGAGTTTGAGCAATTACCAGAGGCTATTGGTAATTTACCCAATTTAAAAAAACTAAAGCTTGTTGCGCCTTGTTTAAAAAGGTTTCCAAGTACAATGTCTCAGTTAACCTCCTTAAAAAAAATCGGTATTGAAGGTGCATATTGGTCTCGAAACTCTGCTGATAACCTGAATTTAACCGACTTTAATTGGCTTACAGCGCTAAGCAAATTAAAAGCGTTGAAACTGCGTTATGTTGGGGTTCAAGATTTGTCTCAAGTCGTGTTTCCTGCATCTTTAAAACGTATAGAATTGTTTAGCTTAAGTGAATTAACAGTCTTACCTAAAGATGTGAGTCATTTAAAGCAACTGAAACGATTTATGTTGCTATCTAAAAGTATAATGAGATTATCAAATGGTTTTGAAGATTTACCCCAATTAGAACACTTTGAGCTTATCGCACCTCAGATAGACACCATATCAGCGGCCTTGTTTTTTGGGGATGCGTCCAAACCTAAATTGGTCACTAAAATTGGCAATAGCGAAATTAATATTGCTCCAATGATAGAGGTGAGTCTGCGAGAATCTATAGAAATAAACACGCCAAAACTTCTGAACTTTGTATTAGATAATGCGTCGTTTTTTCCTCATTTAAAGACGATAACAGTAGATTGTGAAGCACCAGAAATTCCGCATAAAACATCATTAGCTGTATTTAAGAATCTAACTACGCTTCATTACAAACTAGAGCATAAACTAGATTGGATTTTTGAAGGGATTGAGCAATGTACAAAACTTAAAAATGTAGAACTATACAGGTTTCCAGAGTGGCATACTAAAGATGAAGAAACTCCAATTAAGGCATTTCCTAAAGTATTTTCAAAAATAGCTCAGTTAGAAAACCTGACCATTAAAAATGCGAGTGCTTTAGTTGTAAATACTGATTGCTTGCCAAAGCAGATGACCAATTTAACTATTTCTGAAATTAAAGGCATAAAAGCAGGAATAGAACCGTTTGATGTGTTTAATGTAGAAGTTAAAGCCACACCAATTCTTAATTTACAGGAGTTTTATGCAGTAATTAGCGCGGCTAAATTTAATCTTGGACATAGAAATGACGACGTCAATAATGTTTTAAATTTTGAAACCTTTAGGCGTCCAGAGAACATTGAATCGTTTAATTTTACCAGTGATGTGAATCAGTTAGATAGCTTACTTAAAAACTTCGTCAATTTAAAGGAGCTTACCATCACATTCAAAAAAGACAATCTAGAACATAACAATGCATTAACCGCTTTTAAACACCCGAATCTAAAAGTACTAAGGATTGATGAGTATAACGGAACTACTGAAGCTTTAGAGCGTTTATTAAGCCAGACACCAAACCTTGAATTTTTAGGGATATTTGAAGCCAAAGGTTTTGATGCTTTTCCTGCGGTAAGCTTGCCTCAGCTTAAAAAAATAAGAATGCAGAGTGTCGCGCTTAAAACTATAGACAACCTAAACGTCGACACTATTGAAGCCGTAAAACTAATCCATTGTGATCATATTACAGATGAAAGTATTAAAGCCATATCGCGTTGGAGTTCTCTAAAACATCTTTGGTTAGAAGGCTTAGATGAAAATGGAAGTACCTATCCTGAATCAATTTCTGAGTTGAATTTAGAAACTCTTTTTATTAGCGCACATAACAGAGAAGAAAAAATACCGACTTGGATTGCAAATCTGAAAAATCTACGCGTGTTAGGAATAAACAATTTTAAACAAGTGGTTTTACCGGTAGAACTAGCATCATTAACACAGTTGGAAGTATTAAGTATTAGTGGTTGTGAATTTTCTGAAAAAGTATCTGAAGACTTTAGAAATCTTAACCTACAAAAATTGGTGTATTGGACCTCTAAATTTAATGGTAGTAATATGAAATCTGAACTCTATGAGCCTTTAGAACATAAATTAGTGGCTCAACGTAATTTTGATGATATAGATAGCGAAGCACCTTTTAGATACGCCTAGCTTATAATGTAGTATAAAACAAAAAAAAAGACTTCATAATAATTATGAAGTCTTTTTGCTTTAGAGCGAGAGACCGGGTTCGAACCGGCGACATTCAGCTTGGAAGGCTGACGCTCTACCAACTGAGCTACTCTCGCGTTTTATAATTAAATGGCTTTAATTAAAGGTGTTTAATTAAATAAAAACCGTTTTGCTTTATTTTAGTTCCTACTAAATTAAATATGTATTCAAATAAATAAAGTTAGGTTGACTAAAGTAAACGGTTAGTAAATATAGTGGGGAGAGCAGGATTCGAACCTGCGAAGACGTAGTCAGCAGATTTACAGTCTGCCCTCGTTGGCCGCTTGAGTATCTCCCCAATACTTGAATTCAATATTTCAAATTATATAAGATCTCCTAAGAAATCTTTAGAGCGAGAGACCGGGTTCGAACCGGCGACATTCAGCTTGGAAGGCTGACGCTCTACCAACTGAGCTACTCTCGCAATTTTGGTAAGCGGGTGCAAATATATAAATAATTTATATTCAAATCCTAATTTAATGCCCTAGAATTTTAAAGTGATTTTGTAATAAAAATCAAGAGGCTTATTTACAGTAAGATATGAAATATAGAAATAAAAAGGAATTTTCAAAGGACTATAGACTTTGAAAGAATCATCAAGTTATAGTCAGGACTTTTAAGATAAAGTCTAGGAAAGGGGATAAAAAAATCCTCCCCTTTAAAATTAAAGGGGAGGTCTATTTTTTTTATTTTTTTGATTCAGCAACAGAAACCTTACGGAATTCTTTTAATTGCTTTTCTAAAGCTAAAGAAGCTTTTCTTGCTCTAGTTCCAGCTGCTTTGTTACCGCTTTCTAATTGTAAGTTAGCATCAGTTTGAAATGATTCAATTGTGCTTTGGATGTTTTCGATAAGATCTTTCATATGTTCTTTCTGTTAAAAATTTTAATTCGAAAGGCGAAAATATAATTATTCCGTTGAATAACATATAAAGCAGGGTTAAAATATAGCTAAAGTTGAATTTTCTTAGGGATATAGCCGAAAAAGCCGAAATCGTTTTAAAATGATTTCGAAGTCTTTATAAAGGTATCTTATTCTATATTAGTGGAATAAGTGATTTTATAGCTGAGTTTTTAATACAATAGAAAATTCTTACAATTAAGCCTAAAAAAAGCAAAGCCCTTAATATTTTTAAGGGCTTTTAATAACTTTTATGAACGAATGTTATTTTTTACTTTTTTCTGATGACGTTTTATTGACACCAAATTTCCATACTAAGCCTACTAAAGCAATGGCCGGAATAAGTAACCAAGCCCATTCTCCAATAAAAGAGCTATGCGAATGATGATCTGAGCCTGGATGGGCCAATAAAATTTGAGAACTGATGACGAGCGTTAAAATTGATAATGATTTTTTCATCGTTTTGAGAGTTTTAAGAGTTAATATTAAGTTTGCTTATAACTTGATAAGCGGTTTGGTTGGTCGCTTTAGCCAGTCGTTGCACATCGTCAAATTCTGGCTTTACTTTTATATGTTGTGTTGGTGTTGTCGATTTTTTAATCGAAATATCACCAAATTCTGTAGAGGCTGTTTCATGGATACGAGGTAACTCTATTCTTTGAATCGGAAAATACCGAAGTCCAATAGTGCTCGTATTATCAAAAAGATAATTAGAGACCCCTTCTAATTCGTCTTTAGGGAGTAGGACACGTAATAAGAAGGCAAAACGGCCTTTCTTCATAAGTTGTTGGGTTATACTAAAATCTAAAGCTCCAGCGGCTAATAAACCGTCTTGAAAGGCGTTACCGAGATATTCTGGAGACATATCGTCAATAGAAGCTTCTAATTGCAAGTAATTGTCTTTCTCAACGTCATTTTCAATTAATGAAATTCGCACTACGTTAGCGTTATGAAAATTCTTTTTTCCAGGACCATAGGCTGTTTTTAATGGCGTATAGGCCTTCGTTTTAAAATCAGGATTTAAATAGCGCAAAATTGCGGCTCCTGTCGGTGTAATTTTTTCACCTTCTTCGTTACCAGGATAGAGTGGCATCCCATTTAAAAGTTCGGTAGTAGCCGGAGCAGGTACAGGTAACATACCGTGTTGTGTTTTTACAATTCCAAACCCCGTACAAATTGGAGTACAATATACTTTGGAGATGTTGAGTTGGTCTATAAGCACCGCATTACCCACAATGTCAATAATAGAATCGACGCCACTGATCTCATGAAAATGAATGGTTTCTAAGGGCATATCGTGAATTTTAGATTCCGCTTCACCGATCATTAAAAATATCTCATGTGCTATTTTTTTGGCGTTAGCGCTAATATGCGCATTGTCTATGATGCGTTGAATATCACTTAAATGCCGATGTGCACCATGATGATGTTCATGAGAGTGCTCGTGAGAATGCTCATGCGTATGATGGTGATCGTGCTCATGTGAATGCTCATGACTGTGTGAATGGTCATGACCGTTATGCGTTGTGGAGTTTGAGTCAGAATCCGGATAGTCATTTAAATCAATCACCTCCACATATTGGCAGGTAATTCCGTTTTTATCGGCCTGTTTAATTTCAATTTTACCATCAGGTAAATGTAATTTGTTTGGAAGGTCTAATAACTGGTCGTAATCGCCTAATAATTCACTAAACGCACTCAAAAACATATTTCCGGAGAGTCCCGAAAAGGCTTCAATATATATGGTCTTCATTTTTCTATAAGGTTTAACATTCTAAAAGCACTCATGGCGGCTCCATAACCATTATCAATATTAACCACTGTAATACCATTGGCACAACTAGTCAGCATGGCATGCAGTGCCGTTTCTCCTGTTTTGGCCGTGCCGTAGCCAACCGAAGTTGGTACAGCAATAATAGGCTGGGGGAGAAGTCCACCTACAACCGTAGGTAAAGCGCCTTCAAAACCTGCAACAACAATTAAAATATCGAAAGTTTTTAGATGCTCTAAATGATCGAATAATCGGTGTAAGCCTGCCACACCGACATCATGAATAACTTCCGATTTAACCCCCATATATTCCAGGGTATAATAAGTTTCATTAGCCACACCGATGTCTGAGCTTCCGGCGGAAACAATTCCTATTCTAGTTGGGCTCTCATTAGAAATTTCATGATGAGAGAGCATAAAAATCTCAGATTCATCATCGTAAAATGCCGTTTTAAAGTCTTTTAATAAGTGTTTGGCTTTCTCAGCTTGTAGTTTTGTGATTAATACATTTTTATCTTTTTCAACATAATCTTTCAATAAATCTGAAAGTAATGCCACGCTTTTTGAGGCTCCGAAGATGACTTCTTCAAAACCTAATCGGCGTTTTCTATCTTCATCAATGATAAAGGCTTTATTCATTTAATACACGATTTAGTTTACCAGAAACAAATCCCTCTTCATCTAAAGTCACTTTAGAGAATCCGATGGCTTTGATAGCTTCTGTAATGAGGTTGAATTGACTTTTTAAGGCTTCTAGTTCGTTTATAGGGACTTCTACCGAAGCTTCTTCGCCTTTATAACGAACTCTTACATTTTGAAAACCGAAGCGATTAAGAACATACTCGGCATGTTCAATCTGCTTCAGGCGTTCATTATTAACCCTTGTACCATAAGGAATCCTTGAACTTAAACAAGGACTTGGTGGCTTAGAGGCTGTTTCTAAACCTAAGGCATTGGCCATTTCAATAACTTCTGCTTTGGTAATATTTAGTTCCGCTAAGGGCGATTTAATTTGATGATTTTTAGCAGCTTCTAGGCCGGGACGGTAATCCCCCAAATCATCATAATTAGTGCCGTTTAAAATGGTATACCCGGGGTAACGGTCTTGAATCATGCTTACCATAGCTTCGTAAAGATGGGTTTTACAAAAGAAACAACGGTTAGCCGGATTCGAGGTGTAATTAGGATCTTTTAATTCTGAAGTTTTAATGACTTCTAAGTGAATATGATGGGTTTTACAAAAATCCGTGGCCACTTTAAAATCTTTAGATTTTAGACTTTCAGAATTTGAAATTAAGCCTAAAGCAGCATCCCCAAGCACTAATTTTGAAACATACAAAACTAGAGAGGAATCAACACCTCCAGAAAAGGCTGTAACCGTTCCTTTATGATCTTTAAACCATTGTTTTAGCAAAGCTAATTTAGACATATGTTATCCTGTTTTTTTACTTAGTCCATTTGGGCTTAAGCGATTTTATATTTAGGCTTTGTTCCCTTCAGAATCTACGGTTCTAACGGTGACATTAGTGAGATTCTGCTGATTGCTTTCAAATACAAAGGGTTGGCGTTTTAATACTTGGGGTTGGTGTTTTACGGTACCTAAAACGGTTCCGTTACTCACAATTTCGTAATGCGAAATAGGATTGGCACCCGCATAAGCCGTTTGCCATGTCAGTCTTGTTTTGCCGTCTACCTTAACTTGATTGATCGCTCTAGGTGGGGTGAGTCCCACATTATCAAGTTGAAAGAAATTGGTCCGACCACCAGAAACTTGTGCTGTTTTTGCCTCTATCGCTTTTCGTTCTTCTAAGGACATAGCGTTTGGTTTTACTTGAGAAGCATAATAATTTTGAGTCAGTTGGCACTTTAACGGATCGTCATCAATTTGTCCAATTCCAATAATTAGGGTATCAATGCCTTCAGACGTTAAGACGTATTCTATCAGTTTATCACTTGGTAAGGTTGGCGAACCTACTTTTCTATAAATTTGGTCAGGGTCTCTGGAGAATCCAGGAACTTCATTATACATGGTTCCTGCTCCAAAGACTTTCATACCTATAACGCCTAAACCTTTAACTTTAGCCAGAGGAATAACGTTATGTTGCATATTAAAATACAGGTGATCATTAGAATTCATAGACACTAATAAGGCATCTAATAATCCATAGTCGTCACGTTGCAACATGTCTATCATGGCCTCAGGATTGTTATGTCCGGAAAAACCAATATGTTTTATTAATTTTTCATTTTTTGGATTGGTTCCCGTAAGATCGGTGCCATCTCGGTAATCTCTTAAAACGGCTAGGGCTCCACAATTTTCATCGGGATGAAGAGGTGTTTCTAAACCCTTGTAAAGCACATCAACTTCTTCAATCGTCGTAAGACTGTGTATTAAAAAGATGTCTACATAAGAACCTTCAGGGTAATTGCCTTCTCCATCACCAAATATTTGAGACATGGTTCGTTTTATATCTTGTGCCGCCGTTTCTACATCCTCGCCGTTAGATTTATTTCTAACGTTTTCCATTTCTTTCCAACCGGGTTTTCCCCATCGCATTAAGGTCTTACTCGTTAAGGTAATGGATTCCCTTAATTTCTTATTGTAATTGGGTTTTCCTGGTATAAGGTTTAAATTCTCAAAAGCTTTATGGAAATACAGCTGACTAGGACCGTAGACATTGGAGGTGTCGTAATAATTAATGCCTAAATCAAAAGCTTTTTCAATAATAGCTACCGGATCTACATCGTCTGGCGTCCATTGAATAGAGGCTTGTCCGCCTAAACCTAATGTGGTCACTTTATTTTTCATTCGGCCAAAAGGTCTCATCATAGCTGCGGGTGCTTTATCAGAGAAATTTACATCGAAAGGTAAAAACATGGCTCCCGCAGTTGCCATACTTGATAATTTAATAAAATCGCGTCGTGAAACAGGGTACTTACTTTTCATGTTTAAGGGTTTTCGGTGAGGGTCTAAGTTAATAATCTCTGAGGCGAACAAAGTAAGCCGTAGACCAATTAAGTATTTTTTAACATGAATTGACGGGTTAAGGTTAATCTTACAAATATTTCGGTTAATATTGTAAATAAAGCGAGTGTGCAGCTGATAAAACGTTTAAGCAGTTTAACAGAAATAAGACTCAATTTAAGAGCTGTTTTAAGCTAATTAGGAATATTGAAGCGGTAAGGACAAAGTTTTAAATAAGAAAGTTGTGTTAAAAATTGGCCTTATATAAAATAATAAAAGAACAATACGGTTAACTTACTCTAAGGTATAAATTAAAGACTAGGAATTTCAGAATTAAAGAAAACCTAGGTGTAAAATTCGGATTTCTATGCATGATGCTGTATATTCACGCTCTTAAAATAACAAAAAGGCGCTAAGTACGGGGTGTTAAACTACGTTATAGGGTCTTAATGCATCCACAAGTTAACCAATCAGCCTTTTTTTAAAAATAGAATAAATGGACATTACTAACCCTTTAGTATACGGAGTTCCGTGTTTTTTAGGTCTTATTGCTTTAGAGCTTTCGTACAGCAAAGTTTTAGATGATAATAAGTCGCTATACCATTGGAAAGATTTAATTTCTAGTGTTTCTCTTGGTGTGGGATCGGCCATACTTGGTGCCTTAATAAAAACGGTATCAATCGTCGTGATTTTTAATTTTGCTTACGACCTTTTTAATCCGATGGTTAATGGTGTGCGTACCAATATTATGGGATACGAGTCTTTTGGGTATGTTTGGTATATTTGGGTGATTTGTATGCTTTTAGATGATTTTACCTATTACTGGTTCCATAGACAAAACCATATGGTGCGTTTTTTTTGGGCGGCACATATTGTGCACCATTCTTCAGATAATTTTAATTTAGGTACGGCAGTGCGTAATGGATGGTTTACTATTTTCTATAAGCCTTTGTTTTATGTATGGATTGTGATGATTGGTTTTCCGCCAGAAATGCTTGTGGTGTGTTTAGGGATTGAGGCCCTTTGGCAATTTCAACTGCACACCCAATATATTAAGAAAATGGGATTCATTGAAAAAATTTTGAATACCCATACCATGCACCAAGTACATCATGCAAGAAACTTGGAGTATATGGATAAAAACCATGGTGGGTTTCTTAATGTTTTTGACCGAATTTTTGGTACCTGGAAAGAACTTGATGAGTCTATTGATATTGAATAT
The DNA here is from genome assembly GCF_003337305.1 of Winogradskyella arenosi. Lineage (GTDB taxonomy): Bacteria > Bacteroidota > Bacteroidia > Flavobacteriales > Flavobacteriaceae > Winogradskyella > Winogradskyella arenosi. The sequence goes on from NZ_QPJO01000002.1 coordinate 578,892, forward strand.
GGTGTGTCTACACCTCCAAATTCTTACAATATATTTGTGATCTTAACTCACGAGTATAAGAACATTTGGGAGGACATGAAGAAATCCAGGAATTTGTATCATAAATGGATGTACGTTTTCGGACCTCCGGGGTGGAGTCACGATGGAAGCACGCTAACGGTAAAGCAAATGAGACGTCAATTGGCTTATGAAGCTCAAAATGAAAAGCTTAAAAATGCCTCTTGATTTTTGATTCGCATTTATTGATTTAGTTTTATGTTATAAATCTATAGAAAGCATTAAGGAGCCCACTAGCCATAAGGTAAAGGATAATAAACCTCCAATATACAAAAAGTGCTTAAAGCTGTAGGCGCCCGTTCCGTAAATAAGCGTGTTGGTTTGGTAGCCAATGGGGGTGAAAAAGCTAAAATTTGCACCAAACATTACAGCGAGTAAAAAAGGTTTGATATCTAAATTTAAACCACTAGCAACAGCAATAGCTATTGGTGTCATAATAATGGCTGTAGCATTATTAGAAATAACTCCAGATAATAGGATTGTAACGCCAAAGATTAAACTTAAAACTACGGTTGCACTTTGATTATCCATTAGTGTTAATAAATGTTCGGAGAGCCAAATATCGGCACCACTATTGGTCATAGCTGTACCTAAAGGAATCATACCTGCTAATAAGAATATAATCTGCCAATTCACTTTTTGATAAACACTTTCTAATTTAATACAGTGTGTTAATAGCATGGCGGCGACTCCTGCTAATGATGCAGTTAAGATAGAAAGTAAACTAGTAGCCGCTAAACTTATTACAACAATTAAAATGATTAAGGCGGTTATGGTTTTAGATTTTGGGACTTGAGGTTTAAAATCATGTTCATTCAAAATGGCAATATTTTCAATATGATAAAGGTCTGATATTTTGTGTTCTTGCATTTCTAATAAGACCCGATCTCCAGGTTTTAAATTGATGTCTTCGATGTCTTTACGTAGCAGACGTTCTTTGGTGTTTCTTAAGTTGCGACGTTTTTTAATAGCTATAGGGAAAGCCCCTTCAAAAGAAATTCGTCTTAAACCTTTTAAGGTTTTTCCTATAAGATTAGAACCAGGAAGGATCAGGGTTTCAATATAAGTGACATCAGATTGTTTTTGGTCTTGGTCGCCTCTATTAAAGTTTTCAATATGTTGCTTCTGGCGTTTTTCATTTAAAACAAATCCATTTTCTTTAAGAAAGGATTGAAAATTATCTAGATTACTCATTAAAACTAAATTGTCATTAGCCTTTAATTCAATGTATTTTCCGGGATCATTAATGACTTGTTCATCTCTAATTAGTTTTAAGACCCTAGAATCTTCAGCATTTAAGAAATCAATAGTTCCAAATTGTTGTCCGATAAAAGGGGAGTCTTCATTAACTTTTATGGTAAACATGTAAGATTCAATATCGTAATCAGAGGATAAATTACTTTTTTTGTTTTTCGGGAGAAAACGAGTAGCGACCGTCATAATCGCTAATCCGATGGTGAAAAACACAATACCATATCCTGAAAATTCGAAAAAACGAAATCCTATCTCGCCTTGATCTTGAGCAATAGCATTGACAATTAAATTTGTTGAGGTCCCCATTAAGGTGCAACTTCCGCCTAAAATTCCTGCAAATGAAATGGGCATTAACAAACGTGAGGATGAAAACCCATATGTAATGGATAACCTATTAATGATTTTTATAAAAATAATGACCACGGCAGTCGTGCTGATAAAGGCTGAAATACTAGCGGAAATAATCATAAAGGCCGGTGTGAGTAAGAGGAGTGGTAAGACTCTTAATTTTTTAATGCCATTAGAAAGCCACTGGATAACGCCATTTTCTTCAAGACCTACCGCTAAAATCATTAAAGAAAGTACAGTTACAGTGGCCGGATTGGCAAAACCACTAATCGCTTCCTCTGGTGAGGTGAGTTGAAGTAGGGCTAAAGCAACAATGATAAAAAAGGCAATTTTATCAACAGGAAAAAGTTCAGTAACAAAGAGTATGATACTTAAACCGATAATGATAAAAACCAATAATATTGAAAGCTCCATGGCATAGTTATATGCTACTAAAGTTAATTAAAGAAAAAATAGAAAAGGTGCTCAAATCAATATTTCGTTGCTATAATTGCGAAATAAATCAGTGATCTATACCCTTGTTAATGAACTATCAATTTAGGGATTAGACTCACATTAGCACGACATGAGTTAAGCATCTTTAATAGATTTACGCAAATTTGTAACCTAAAATCAACCCTTTTATCTTATTCGTTTTTCTATGTTTCAAACAATCTTTAACCCAACAATTCGCAACACCTGTAGTTTAATTCTTATGTTTTTTGCAAGTACTTCGGTATTTTCTCAGGCCTTTACCAAGGAAGCTTTGGAAGACTCAATAGCCAAGCAACCTTATTTTTCTATTCATAAGGACAATTACTTTATTACAGGTGTGCCTACCAATAGAGCTATTAATAGCGAAACGGCAAATGCAAAATATCAAATTAGTTTTAAGCAGATCCTAACCCGAAGTAAATTACCACTAGATACCTATTTATTTTTAACCTATACTCAAAAGTCATTTTGGAATATCTATGCTGAATCCTTTCCATTTAACGATATTAATTTTAATCCGTCTATCGCTTTAGGAAAGGCGTTTTATGGAAAAGATAATCGCTTGAAAGGGATTGGAACTTTATCTTTTGAGCATGAATCTAATGGTAGAGATAGTATTGCTTCGCGAAGCTGGAACCGGATTAGCGCAGAGTACACCACCAATGTGGCTAAAAATACCGTAGCGACGTTTAAGGCTTGGTTGCCTTTTGCTTATAAAGAGGGGAACCCGGATCTGTTAGAATATGTTGGTTTAGGGCAAATTAATATATCACATACCTACCAACCGGATAAACTAATTTTTGATTTAAGATTACGAAAAGGACTTAATTTTGAAGGGAAAGGTTCCGTGCGCACACGGATTTATTTTAATCCTTTTGACAATAATATTTCTAATCAATATCTCATGCTCGAGTGGTATGTAGGACAAGCGGAAGGCCTCTTAGACTACCAACAATCACAAAGTATGATCAGGATTGGTTATGTGATAAGAACCAATGAGTTTAAGTGGTTTAGTGGTAAGTAAGCGCTGTCTTAATTCCCTTGAAGCCGTTCCCATAAATCGGCAATGAGTTTTTTACCTTGTGGTGTTGCTTTTTCCTGCTCCGTAAAGAACACTTCCCCAGAGGCATCGGTGCTAATTAAATATTTAAATACAAAATCTTGTGATTGCGGTTCCATACTTAAGACTCCAAAGCGTAAGTCGTTAAAATATAACTGCTCATTCTCAAGGGTTATGGTGTACCAACCTTCGGAAATGGCAACCATACGTTGTACTTTTTCATTCTGAATTAAATCGCCTAAAAGCTGATGATTTTTAGGGTAGGCTTCAAATTGAATGGGTTGTGAATCAAAAAATGAATAGCGTCCTAATAAGTAGGTGTTTTCAGTGTCTACATTGGCGTTCCATAAAATGGTGTTTAAAGCGGATGGTCTTGTGTCTATCGCTTTATAACTGAAGTTTTGCTTGTCTAATTCCGCTTTAAATTGGGTCTGAGCCACATCCTTCAACATAAAGGTGACTGCTAAATAGGCCGTACTTAATCCAAGACCTAAGCCATTATAAAGGCGTCTTTTCTTTGTGGTTCGACCTTGAAACATCGTTAGAATTAAAAATATTAAAAATGGTAAGGTGTATAAAGGGTCTATCACAAAAATGGTTTTGAAGGCTAATCGCAATTCTAAAGGCCAAAAAAACTGTGTGCCCCAGGTGGTATGCGCATCAAGAAGAGGGTGTGTAATTAAAGACCAAAAAAAGAGCCAGGCCCAACCTTTAAAATCTTTATAAGTTTCATAGCGCGAGACCAACCAAGCCAATAAGGGTGCAAAGAGCACAGAAAATAAGATGGAATGTGTAAAGCCTCTGTGAATGGCTAAGGCCGTCACCGTATCGGTGAAATGAGATGCAAAAACATCCAAATCTGGAATGGTACCCGCAATAGCACCATACAATAAAGCTTTGTTTCCAACTTTTTTACCTAAAACAGCTTCGCCAACAGCGGCTCCTAAAACAATTTGTGTGAGTGAATCCATATGTGGGTCAAAGATAATCTTTCGGTTGAGACTACGAGGCGCTAAACTAAGATGTACACAAGGATTTTGAATTTGCTGATCTAAATGGAACTAAAATTAAGCTTAGAATTGATTTTTGGTATTGAAAAATGCGAAGATTGTTTGCTTACGAATTGATTCTTAGTCACTCAGCCTAAATTCTCGCTTTTCATAGGAAATATATTGATTTGTTAAACTTTTTTTTGAACTTCCATTATCGGAGTTTGACTTGAATTTAAGTTTTTGATTTCGAATTGTTTATTGCAAAATGAATTTGCAGGTTGTAAACTATGAAGCAATAATTATGGGAAATAACGTATGGGAGATTTTATAAAAAAATATGAAGTTTGGATATTTTTAGTGCTTTGCCCTTTGGTAAACGTACCCTTTGTTCAGGCAAGAATAGAAGGCTTAATTTCAGCATCTATATATAATACCGGTCGGTTTTGTATCCTCTTATTTATTTTAATTTGTTTGTTGCTCTATACCCGAGGCCCCAAAGGCGTCGTTAATTTGTTTAAACCGATGTTAACTTGGAAAGTGCCTCCAAAATGGTATCTCTTAAGTTTAATATTTCCTTCGACTATAGCACTTATAACTTTAGTCTTAAAAAGTGTTTATTATGATGTTGAGGTAGATACATTTATTACCATCAAAATCACAACCCTTAGGGCTTATATCGCTTTCTTTGTTTGGGCTTTTCTTGGAGAAGTGGTTTGGGTAAGTTATTGTATTCGCGAATTATCAAAAAATATAAAACCATTTTATGCCGGTCAGATTGTTGCTGTATTCTGGGCCTTGTGGTTTATTCCTGTAATTCTTTTGGGTGAGGGTATATTACCTGAAATACCTATTGTTTCGGCCTTTATTTTTATGTTCGGTGTGGCCGGTATGTGTGCCTTTATTTACAGCCATACCAAAAGTGGCCTCTGTGTACTGCTGTTACAATCTATGGTGAATCTAACCTTGGTGTCCTTTCCAATTTCACCAACCAATGGTGGCGCGCCTACGTATACCACCTTCGGAATTATTTATTTTTTAACCATGTTAGGACTTTGGGGCGGCGATTACCTTATAAAACATAATAAAAAGAAAACATTGCAATTAGAGCGCTCATAACTATTGTTCAATATTAATTTAAGATGAAAGGAAAAATTAGGTCTGTTTTCGTGGGGTTTCTTACAAATACTGTAGGGCGTATGCTCGTAGCTTTGTGTCCTCAAAAAGTAAAACAATTGTCCGAAAAAGGATTAACTTTAGTATTGGGCGATAATTTAAGTTTATCAGAGCGTTTAATGCGAAGAGCTATTCTTAATAACATCGAAAAAAATGAAGACCACGAGCAGTTAGCGCAATTGCATAAAACCTACTGGGCCAAACAAGGCGATGATTTTGTAAACAATACAGAAGCTAATTTAAAGAATGTTCACTTGCCAGCGTATAAGGCTACACTCGAGGTTCTTAATGCTGAAATTTTAAATGCGCCTATGGCATTTGATAAACTGGTAGAGATCGGAACAGGTAATGGGAGTGTTTTAAATTATTTATCAACCACTTTTCCTAGTGTAAACGACTTTATTGGCATTGATCTTAGTAAGGAACAAACCAAAATTAATCACATAAACTACAAGGATAACCCTAAGCTGAAATTTGTTGGAGGCGATGTTCTCGATTGGCTAGAACAGCAGCAGCAAGGTAATTATGTGTTCTTAACCTTTAGAGGAGTTTTAGAATATTTTACACAACGACAATTAACCGCATTTTTTGAAAAACTAAATGCTTTAGGATCTATTATATTCTTTGCTATAGAACCCACAGATGCAGCACATAATTATGAGACGTCTCCAAATTCTAAAGTCTATGGTGTAGAAGGGTCGTTTTCTCATAATTACGAAAAGCTTTTTAAAGATGCGAAATTCAATGTTTGGTATTCAGATGCAAAAAATGAAGCCGGACACCCCTACAAGATAAGAATTGTAGGGGCGAAAAACTTTTAAGCCTAATCTTCAAAGTATCAATTTGAATGAAAAGGTATTAAAAGTTGTTAAAAACTAACCTAATAATTAGAAAATGAAGACAACCACATATGACGCTTTAAACAAAATAAACGCCTCCGAAAGGGAGCGTGTTGCAGATTTTATATTTACCCATCTCGAAAAATACGGTGACCCCATAACGGCCATAAAAAAGGCCATTGATTATGCAGTAAAAGATCGTCCGAGTTTAGGAGGGTATGTCTTTGTAATGGAAGAGGACGAAAAGATTGTGGGCGCTGTAGTAATCAATAAAACCGGAATGGATGAATATATTCCAGAGAATATTTTGGTCTATATCGCAACCCATAAAGATCATAGAAGAAAGGGCTTCGGACAAAAATTAATGGAGTATGCAATTCGTAATTGTGAAGGGAGTATAGCCTTGCATTGCGAAAAAGATAATCCGGCTAAAATGCTCTATGAAAAGTTAGGATTTACCAATAAGTATTTAGAAATGCGATTAGAAAAATAAAAGCTGTGGCATCTAAAATGCTGAAGTCGCTTATGTATTAAATATGTAATGCTTTTCAATTTTTAGATAAAAACACATTGCAATGGCAGAGTTAATTATACATTCCGAAAAAATAAAGGACAATATTAAGTTTTTAAATGATTATTTTAAAACGCATAATATTGAATGGAGTTTGGTGACCAAAGTGTTTTCCGGAGATGACACTTTTATTAAAACCATTTTAACTAAGGATCTTATTGAAAACATTAAGTCGGTTAGTGATTCTAAACTAGAGAGTCTAAAAAAACTAAAAGCGGTCTATCCCAGTTTAGAAACCATCTATATTAATCCTCCTGCATTAACCCATATCGATGAGGTTATCGCTTATGCAGATATTTCCTTAAACACTTCCGTTGCTACCATAACCGCACTAAATGCGTCGGCCCAGAAAAAAAATATCATTCATAAAATAATTATAATGATAGAGTTAGGGGAGTTGCGTGAAGGGATTAGCAATAACGATGTAGAAGCGTTTTATCAACAGGTTGCTGACTTATCGCATATCGAAGTCATCGGCATTGGTTCAAATTTAGGATGTATGTTTGGTGTAGAGCCAAGCTATAATAAGTTAATGCAATTAGCCCGAAGTAAAGGGCTTGTGGCTTCAAAATGCAATAAAAAGCTGAAATTTATATCTGGGGGAACGTCTATAACACTTCCATTATTAGAAGCCGATTTAGTGCCCAAAGCAATCAATCACTTTAGGGTCGGTGAAGCTGCTTTTTTAGGGATCTGTCCTTTAGAAGGTAAGAAATTTAAAGGCTTACATAAAGATACCTTTGAGTTTTATGCAAATATCATTGAGCTTATAGAAAAAGAGATACTTCCAGGAGGTCATACAGCAGAGGGTAGTCATGGATCTGCTATAAAACCCTGTAATAATCATAAGGCGCTCAAATCTTATAAAGCAATTTTAGATTTCGGCTTATTAGATGTTGATAGAGCCGATTTACAAGCTGAAGATACCTTTCAATTTGTAGGGGCCACTTCAGATATGGTGGTTATTGATGTAGGTGATAACAAGACTAAAGCGAATACCGCAAAGTATAAAGTCGGTGATAAAATAAAATTCAGATTAAACTATATCGCAGTAGCGCGATTGTTAAGTTCTAAGTTTGTTCAAAAAGTGTACGTCTAAAGGTATACTTAGTATGAAATCTTCTTTCATTTTTCCTTAATTTATCTCAAACCTCCGAAGTTTACCTGCAGTATACTGGTGATGTTAAGACGGAAAATAACCAATACTCTGTTTTGTTAAATCAGCCTAATTAAGCGTTAATTTTAGAATGTTATGAGTCAGGAGGTTAATGGAATTCCGTATTAAAAATAGGTTTGTGAATAAAAATCACTTTGCAGGACATATGTGTGGTGTTATTTAACAGAGAAAAATGTGTTATGACTAATAGTTTTTACTTAAATGAATATTAATACTAACTTTAGTCTACCCCTCATAATATTCTCTATTTAATATAAATTGAATTAAAGAACACGCTAAATGCCTAATTCTTTAAACATTATAATGTCATACTATGGATTTAACCCAACCAGAGATACTTGCTTCATTAGGGGAATTTAATAAGACTAACGCTGAATTTTCTAACGATAAAACAATTGTAGATTTATTTTCAAATCAGGCAAAAAAAACTCCTGATAATAGCGCGGTCATTTTTGAAGGCAAGGAAATCAGCTATCAAACATTGGATGCGGTTTCAAATCAATTCGCAAAATATTTAATTGCTAAGCATTCTGTAGAATTAAACGATTTTGTGGGTCTCATGATAGAGCGAAGCGAATGGATTATAATAAGCATATTAGGGATCTTAAAGGCAGGTGCCACTTATGTGCCTATTGATATTGAAGCTCCAACGGTTCGTAAAACCTTTATAAAAAACGATAGTGATTGTAAATTCACTATTGATGAATCAACACTTACAGCGTTTAGAAATTCTATAGCGGACTACGATGACACTCCACTTTTAAATATCGGAACCACACCTGATGATCTTGCCTATATTATGTACACCTCTGGGACGACGGGGAATCCAAAAGGTGTGATGATTAAACATAGATCTGTCGTTAACCTAATCACTTTTCAGACTAAAAATTACGGCTTAGATAGTACCGATAGAATTTTACAGTTTTCTAATTATTTTTTTGATGCCTCTATAGAACAAATCTTTTTAGCCATACTGAATGGTGCCACCACGATTATTGTAGATAAGCAAACCATTAAAGATTATACAATTATAGATTTTATTGAGAAAAATGCCATAACGCATCTCAATAGTACGCCGAGTTATCTTGAAACAATTGCCGACTTATCACAAATAAGAACACTTAGAAGAATTGTTGCAGGGGGGGAAACCTGTTCCATTAAATTAGCGCAACGTTTAAGTGAAATATGCGACTTTTATAATGCTTATGGTCTTACGGAAACTACTGTAACCTCTCTATTATATAAATATGATCCAAAAGATGATTATGGTAATTTATTACCCATAGGAAGGCCAATACCCAATACAAAAACTTATATTCTTTCTGAAGATTTAAAATTAGTACCCATAGGTGAGATCGGTGATTTGTATTTATCCGGAAACGCTCTTGCTAAAGGGTATTTGAATTTACCAGAACTGTCTGCTAAAAGTTTTATCGCGAATCCGTTTGAGGAAAATAGCCTGATGTATAAAACTGGAGATTTGGCCAAATGGCTTCTAGATGGGAATATAGAGTTTATTGGCCGAAAAGACGACCAAGTTAAAATAGGAGGATACCGCGTTGAGTTAGGTGAAATTGAAGCAGCTATGCTCACGCTTCCCAATATAAAAAGAGCTTGTGTAATTTCTAGTCATAATTTTGATGGGGCCAAGCTTGTGGCTTATATAGAGTCTGAACATACAGAAAAGGATGCCAATAGCATACGTCAGCAACTTTCCGAGATTCTTCCGGCTTATATGATCCCTTCATTAATAATGTGGGTCGATGAGTTTCCGACCACAACAAACGGTAAGATTGATAAAAAAAACCTTCCAATTCCTGAGTTTCAACGACCGTCTAATGCGCCACTTTTAAGAAAGCCTAGGACGGCTACAGAAAAGTGTATTGCAGAGATTTGGAGCAAAGCTTTACATATTCCGCAGATCGGTATTGATGATAATTTTTTTGAAATGGGAGGAAATTCACTCCTAACTCAAAAAGTAGCTAGTTTAATTGCGGAGAGCCTAAAAGTGAAGGTTCCGGTAACTATTATCTATCAATATCCTACGATTTCTGGACTTGCTAATTTTTTTGATAGGGATCAAAATAAAGCGGCCTTTTCAGAAGCGAAACCCAAACACAAAAGACGAACGAATAGTGATATTGCAATTGTGGGCATGGCTGGAAGATTTCCAGGTGCTTCTTCCATCCAAGAATTATGGGAGGTGTTAAGAGAAGGCAAAGAAACCATTTCATTTTTTACGCGGGAGGAATTAGATAAAAGTATTCCAGAATCGATTCGTAATAATCCGCTTTATGTTGGCGCTAGAGGTATTGTGCCTTCGGCAAGAACTTTTGATGCTAAGTTTTTCGGACTCAATCCAAAGTTGGCCTCGGCCATGGATCCGCAACAGCGTCTATTTTTAGAAATAGCTCGGGAAGCCTTAGAACAATCAGGCTATTTGCCAAGTCTTTACGATGGTAAAATTGGGGTCTTCGCAGGGGTATATACCAATACCTATTTTTTATATAATGTGTTTCCCAACAAAAAATTAATGAGTCAAATTGGGGAAGTACAGGCTAATACCACTAACGATAAAGACTACATCGCAACACGTACCGCTTACCATTTAAATTTAAAAGGCCCTGCGGTTAGTGTGCATTCTGCATGTTCTACCTCTTCACTTGCTATAGCGCAGGCTGTGGAGGCTATTCGTAATGGACAATGTGATATGGCTTTGGCGGGAGGGTCTAGCGTAACATCGCCCATGTATAGTGGTCATCTATACCAAGAAGGCTCTATGTTGAGTTCTAATGGACAATGTAGATCTTTTGATGCTAAGGGGACAGGAACCATGTTTTGTGATGGCGCTGGTGTGGTTCTTCTGAAAAGTTTAGAGGATGCTGAACGCGATGGAGATATCATCCATGGGGTTATAAAAGGTATCGGTATTAATAACGACGGAAGTGCTAAAGGAAGTTTTACAGCGCCTAGTGTTGAGGGGCAAGCGGGAGCGATAAGGAGTGCGCAATTAGATGCAGGTGTTAAGCCTTCGCAAGTCAGTTATATAGAAGCTCACGGAACAGCCACTCCTTTAGGAGATCCTATTGAAATTGAAGGGCTGCGTTTGGCTTTTGGAGATCAAGACACTAAAGGATATTGTGCGGTAGGATCCATTAAGAGTAATATAGGGCACCTCACAGCAGCGGCAGGTGTAGCGGGTGTTATTAAAACAATCTTAGCGATGAAGTATCGCCAGATCCCGGCGTCCTTAGGGTATGAAACACCGAATCCTTCCATAGATTTTGAAAATAGCCCATTTTATGTCAATAATAAATTAAGAGATTGGCCATCAGATTCGTCTAGAATTGCAGGGGTGAGCTCATTTGGTGTTGGTGGTACAAACGTTCATATTGTTTTAGAAGACTACCAAAACCAAGAAAAAAAATCTAATATAGGACGACCATTACAACTCCTTACTTGGTCGGCAAAATCAGAAAATAGTCAAAAAGGCTACCAAAAGGCTTTAGGGGATTTTATAAAAACCAATTCCGAAACCGTACTCGCAGATATTGCTTATTCATTACATAAAACAAGAGAAGTTTTTCAGCATCGCAGTTTTGCTGTAGTTAGTAATGAGGCTACGGAAACTAGTGAAGTGTTAAGTTCAGAGGCGTCTAAGGCTATTAAAAGCAATAGTTTAAAAGTGAGTCCTGGCGAGGTGGCATTTCTATTTCCTGGGCAAGGTTCGCAATACTTACAAATGGGAAAAGCGCTTTATGATAACGAAACTGTTTTTAAAGCTGCTATAGATCAGTGTGCTGAGTTACTTAAACCGGAATTAAAATTAGACCTAAGAACAATTATATATCCAGACGTTAATAGCAATGAAGCTGAATTACAATTAAAGGACACTCAATTTACCCAACCGGCTTTATTTGTTATAGAATATGCTCTTTCTCAACTTTGGATGAGTTGGGGAATAAAACCGACTTTATATTGCGGACATAGTATTGGGGAGTTTGTAGCCGCTCATTTAGCAGGTGTATTTTCATTAGAAGACGCCTTACATTTAATCAGCGTTCGTGGAAAATTAGTGAGTGCATTGCCTGGAGGAAGTATGCTATCAGTACGTGCAAATATTGAAAGTCTCGATGGTATCATTCCAGAGACCTTGTCGATTGCCGCGATAAATTCTGATCGCTTAGTGGTGATTTCAGGTCCCGATCAAGCTATTGAAGCGTTTTCAAAGACTCTAAACGATAAGGGTATTGCCAATATGCTGTTATTAACGAGTCATGCCTTTCATTCTACAATGATGGATCCGGTTTTGGCTGCTTTTGAAGACGAAGTTAAAAAAGTGACTCTAAATGTGCCGCGTTTGCCAGTTGTATCTACGGTCACAGGAGATTGGCTTACCGATGCAGAAGCAACAAGTTCTACCTATTGGACCAATCATTTGAGAAAAGCGGTCAATTTTTCTGGCGCTATGGAAACGGTTTTAGGATTGGAAGATCCTGTATTACTAGAGGTTGGTCCTGGTCGTGCATTAACAACCTTGTCAATGCAAAAGAAAGGACTCAAATCGTTAGCCTCTATTTCTAGTTTAACGGTTCCTAAGGATGGCAAAAACGCCTATCACACCGTTTTATCCGCCTTAGGCGATTTATGGTTGAATGGTTTAGAGCCCGACTGGAAATCTTTGTATAAGGATCAAGACCGACAAAAAGTTGGGCTGCCTTCCTATGTGTTTGATCGTAAACCGTGTTGGGTAGAACCACCGGTAGTCGAATCTGTGGTTGAGTCCGCAACAACGATAAATACTGTTATAAATCCTATTGAAACTGAAGTCAATATCATTAATGTACACCAACCAAATAGCAATACTACGATTATGAGAAAACCTTTACTTCTAAAAAAAATAGCAGAGATCATTGAAGATAACTCAGGGATTGAAATTGAAGAAAATGAAGCAAATCATAGTTTTTTAGAACTTGGTCTCGATTCTCTTGTGCTAACACAAATGGCTATCACCTGTAAAAATGAATTTCATGTACCTATAACTTTCAGACAGCTTAATGATGAATTTGGGTCCCCTAATTTGTTGGCTGAGCATTTGGATGCGGTATTGCCATCGGAAGCTTTTGCGCCTGTTCAACAACAACAACAACAACAACAACAACAACAACAACAACAACAACAACAACAACCCGTGCAGCAGCAGCAGCAGCAAGCACCAATGCCACAATCAGCGCCTATGGGCAATACGGCGCAGAATGCCTATGTCGCTCCTCAAGCTGGTCAGAATCCGGCATTGCATCTTATTGCACAACAATTACAGCTTTTAGGGCAACAATTGCAATTACTTCAAGGAGGTGGAACTCCTATTGCTCCGGCTGCGCCAGTGGTTTCAACACCTCCGAAAGCTGAAGAAAAAAGGTCAAGCAAAACCGTATCACCTTTAGTGAATACTAATGAGGATATAAGAACAGAAGAAGAAAAGAAAGCGCATCAAAAACCCTTTGGTGCTTCGCCTAAAATAGATAAGCAAGCCATTGGTTTAAGTGATGCGCAAAGCGCGTTCTTAAAGGACTTAACAATGCGTTATAATACGAAAACGGCTAAGAGTAAAGCGTATGCGCAACACCATCGTTCTAAAATGGCAGACCCAAGAGTGGTGTCTGGCTTCAAACCTTTAACTAAAGAATTGGTTTATCCGTTGGTGATTGAAAAATCGTCCGGGAATCGCCTATGGGATTTAGACGGTAACGAATATATAGATGCTTTAAATGGCTTTGGGGCCTGTTTGTTTGGTCATCAACCCGATTTTATAAAAGAAGCGTTACACCATCAAATAGAGCAAGGTTTTGAGGTTGGACCGCAACATCCATTAGCGGGAGAGGTGTGTGAAATGCTTTGTGAATTTACAGGTCATGATCGTGCGGCCTTATGTAACACGGGGTCAGAAGCCGTATTAGGCGCGATGCGTATTGCAAGAACGGTAACTGGTCGTTCATTAATTGTCGCCTTTTCTAGTTCTTATCATGGAATTAATGATGAGGTTATTGTAAGAGGATCAAAAAAATTAAGAACATTTCCTGCTGCTCCAGGGATTCTTCCAGATGCTGTTCAGAATATGTTAATCTTAGATTATGGTACTGAAGAAAGTTTAGCCATAATTAAAGAACGTGCTCATGAAATCGCAGCCGTACTTGTAGAGCCTGTTCAGAGTCGTAGACCGGAATTCCAACCGATTGAATTCTTAAAGGAGGTAAGGGATGTCACTGCAGCCTCGGAAACGGTTCTTATTTTTGATGAAATTATTACCGGATTTAGAATGCATCCCGGTGGCGCTCAAGCCATATTTGGGATTAAGGCGGATGTTGCAACTTACGGAAAAGTGATTGGCGGCGGCATGTCTATAGGTGCAATATGTGGGAAAAGAAAATATATGGATGCTCTAGATGGTGGGTTTTGGAAATTTGGAGACGATTCTTTCCCAGAAATAGGAGTGACTTATTTTGCAGGGACTTTTGTACGTCACCCTCTAGCTTTAGCCGCTGCAAAAGCGTCCTTAAATCACTTTAAAAATAAAGGCATTGCGCTTCAAAATGGTCTATCAGCCAAAACAGAACGTCTAGCGAATGCACTGAATCAATACTTCAAAAAACATGGCCTTCCGATAGAAATCACCTATTACCGTTCTTTATGGCGCCTTAAATTTTTAGAAGAGATTCCGTATTCAGAACTCGTCTTTGTTTTAATGCGAGAAAAAGGGTTCCATATCTGGGATGGTTTCCCTTGCTATATGACTGAAGCTTTTTCTGAGGAGGATATAGATCAATTAATGAAGAATATCATTTTAAGCGTTGAAGCGCTAGTTGCTGTTGGAATTCTGCATACCAAGTTAAATGGCCATGAGCATGCTCAAGACGATGTTACAAAGTATTCCACAAAAGAATTGAATAAGCCACCCATTTCTAATGCCCGTTTAGGAATTGATGCTGAAGGGAATCCGGCATGGTTTGTTAAGGATGGAGAGAATGACGGAGAATTTCTTCGTATAGAATTATAAGAAAGACAATTTTTAATCACACGCCCAAACCGTTTTATAGAAATGATTTTGCAACCAACTGATACTAAAAATAAGAACACTTTCAACCCTTTTGATGGACCAAAAGTTGAAAAGGTCATTTACGCTACCCAATCGCAAGCCGAAATTTGGATTGGTTGTAGGTTAGGTGGAGAGGACGCTAATAGGTCGTATAACGAGTCTGTTTCTGTTATTTTAAAAGGTGATTTAGATGTAACAGCCTTAGAGAAGGCATTACAACAGCTGGTTCAGAGGCACGAAGCTTTACGTGCTATTTTTAGTACGGATGGACGCTTTATGACGATCTTAGAAGAGGTCACTGTTCCTTTAGAGGTTGTAGACCTTACTCAACGCAGTGATTCCGAAAAAAAGGATGACGCTGCACAGTATATCTTAGCTGATGCCAATAAGATTTTTGATCTGGTAAAGGGACCATTATTGAGAGCAGGATTACTAAAATTAAACCAACATGAATATCAGTTGGTATTGACCGCACATCATATTATCTGTGATGGTTGGTCCACGGGTATTATGATTGAAGAGTTAGGATTGCTGTATTCTTCAAATAGTTCTCATGAGAATTTTAAAATTCCAGATGCTATACCGTTTAGTGACTTTTCAGATGAACATCAAAACTATTTGGAGAGTGATGCATTTCGTGAAACCGAACAATTTTGGCTTGATCAGTATCAGCCGAATGTGCCTGAGCTCAATTTACCAACGGATTTCCCAAGACCAGAGGTGCGTAACTATAAAAGTGATCGTTTAGATTTTCCTTTAGATAGTGCCTTGTTAGCTAAGCTGAAAAAAACTGGTGTACGGGTTGGTAGTAGTTTTGTAACAACATTAATGACGACTTTTGAATTGCTTCTATGTCAACAAACAGGACAGAATGATATTGTTTTAGGTTTGCCTGCAGCTGGCCAAGCCGTAACCGGAAAAACACAACTTGTTGGGCATTGTGTAAATTTACTGCCATTGAGAAGTAAAGTGGTTTTAGATCAGCCGTTTAATGCGTATTTAAAACATCGAAAATCTCTAATGTTTGATGCCTATGATCATCAACAATTAAGTTTTGGTCAACTTCTTCAAAAGTTACCCATAGCCAGAGATCCGTCTCGTATTCCACTAGTCCCAGTGGTTTTTAATATTGATATGGGGATGAGTAATCTTGTGTTTTTTAAAGATTTGACCTTTAAATTAAAGGCTAATCCTAGAACGTATGAAGCTTTTGAAATATTTCTAAATGCCAGTGGTTCAGAAGATGATTTTGTTTTAGAATGGCAATATAACGCTTCTCTTTTTAAAGCATCCACCATTAAAAAGATGATGAGTGCTCTAGAGGATATCATAGAGAAAATTGTAGAAAATCCGGAGCGTGCTATTTCAGAGATTATTAAAACGGATGACACCGATTATAAAACACTTAATGCGACGGCAGCAACCTATTCTAATTTGCCCTTACATGAGTTGCTGACCCAACAAGCGCAGAAATATAGCACTAAAGTCGCTCTAAAATTTTCAGATACCAAAATCACGTATAAGGACTTGGAAGAAAAGAGTCAGCAACTCGCACATTGCTTAATGTCAAAAGGGATTGCGCCTGGTGATTTTGTTGGTGTGTGTTTACCGCGTTCTATGGAGTTAATGGTGACGCTAAAAGCACTCTTGCTATGCGGTGCGGCTTATATTCCATTAGATCCAAGTTACCCAATGCAGCGTTTAAATTATATGTTGCGCGATTCTGAAGCTCCATTTTTAATCACCACCACAGCCTTGGCGTCTCGTTTAGAAACGGAGACGACGGTTTTAATCTTAAATGAGGTTTTGGCGGAGGGCGCTAATTTTTCTACGTCACCTGTAAATGTTGCGATTGATGCTCAGAGCAATGCTTATATGCTGTATACCTCTGGTTCTACAGGAAAACCTAAAGGGGTCGTCGTAACCCATAAAAATTTAGTGAACTTTCTCTTTAGTATGATGACCGAACCTGGGATGCAAGAAACCGATCGTTTGCTTTCTATAACGACGGTGTCCTTCGATATTGCAGGTTTAGAATTGTTTCTTCCCTTATTAACTGGAGCAACTTTAGTTTTAGCCGATGAGCTTATGGTTAAAGATGGACGGGTTTTACTAGAGGCCTTAAAGAAAGAAGGGATTACTATGGTGCAGGCCACACCTACAACCTGGAAGATGCTGTTAGATGTGGGATGGGATCAGCCTTTACCAATTAGAGCATTATGTGGAGGAGAATCTTTGCCATTGAGTTTAGCAAAAAAGTTAATTCCGAAGGTTAATGAACTTTGGAATATGTATGGACCCACAGAAACCACTATTTGGTCGTCAACCAAACAAATTTTAAGTACAGATACGCAAATTACCATTGGTCATCCTATTGCCAATACGCAATTTTATATTGTAAATGCCCAAGGCATGCTAATGGGACCTGGTCAAACAGGAGAGCTTGTGATTGGTGGAGATGGGGTGTCTAAAGGCTATTGGAAACGGGAAGATTTAACACAAGAAAAATTTATAACCGCTTCATTTGAAACGGAGAGTGACTCCAAACTCTACCGAACAGGGGATTTAGGACAATTATTACCGAATGGAGAGTTAATGTGTTTAGGCCGTATAGATCAACAAGTGAAAATTAGAGGCCACCGTATTGAACTAGAGGAAATTGAACAGGCTTTAGAAAATCTCGAAGGAATTGAACGTTCCGTTGTTGTGGTTGAAGATGATCTTTTAGTTACGTATTTTGTGTCTCATGAGATTGATGAGCTGCCCAAGTATCAAATAAAGAAATGGAAGCAACAGTTGGCAGAAGAACTACCAACGCCTATGATTCCGTATGAATACCGGTTGATTGCCAAATTTCCAACAACCTTAAATGGGAAAATAGATCGTAAAGCACTGTTGCAAACCTCTACAAAGACCGTCTCAAATTCAGAAGTTAAAACGGCGCAAACCGCTATTGAAAAATTAGTAAGTTCGATTTGGTCTGAAGTATTAAATAAAACGGACATAAATATTACGAGTGATTTTTTCGAATTGGGCGGGCATTCTATTTTAGCAATTAAAGTGGTAACGCGTTTAGAAAAAGAAACGGGAAAGAAATTGCCGCTTTCGGCATTAATGCTTTATCCAACCATTGAGAAACTAGCCGCTTTTATAGATAAGGATGATAAGAAGCAGTCATGGAATTCTTTAGTGCCTCTAAAAACAGAAGGAAATAAAACCCCACTGTATATAATTCATGGTGCCCACTTCGGAATCTACGTGTTTAATGAATTGGCCAAGTTGTTAGATGATGATCAGCCGGTTTATGCCCTACAACCAAAGGGTTTGGATGGAAAAATAGAACCCTTAGATGCTATTGAAGATATGGCGGCACATTATATTTCAGAAATGGAGGTTAACAATCCTAATGGGCCTTATGCCATTGCGGGTTTTTCTATGGGAGGAATTATAGCCTTTGAAATGGCCAAACAGTTAAAAGCAAAAGGTCGGGAAGTAAGCATGCTCGCTAGTTTTGATAGTTATGTGTTTCCTAGTTATTTTTATAAGGATTCTAAGAAGAAACGCGTGGCTTCCTTTTTATATGGATGGGCACAAAAAGCTTATGTTTTTCTGAATATGTTTAGCAGTGTTAAGAATTTTAAACGTCGAATGCGATTGTTGAAATTAAGTCTAGAAGGGATTTATCTAAGACTTAAATTAGGACATGAAAAACAATTTGAATTGCAGCATAACCGCACTTTAAAAATGGATCGCATGCATTCTTTAGCATGTATGAAATACGTTATGGAACCCCAAGATATTAGTGTAGATTTGTTTAAGGCTGAAGATAATGTGTTTTTTGCGCATGATTTTAAATATCTAGGATGGCGTAAATTTGCACAACAAGGAGTACAAAGACATATGATTCCTGGAAATCATTTGGATATGTTTGACACTCCTAATGTGGAAGTCTATGCCAAACGACTTCAAGAGGTATTAGATCAAAGATCAGGGTTATGACAACAGTCTATTGTAAATCGATGAGGCTTCCTAATTATAGTGAAGACCAAACTAAGGCGGAACCTGAAGATATAAAAGTGTTTAAAATTCAGTTTACCACTTATGAGCCTATGGTGTCATACTTATGGACATTATTGAATATTACAGAGCAAGACCGTGCCGAACGTTATCATTTTAAGAAAGATAAAAACAGGTTTGTTATTTGTAGAGCCTTACTTAAATTGTTGATTTCAGACGAAACAAACCTTAATGTTTCAGAAATTAATTTAAAAAAAGGAAAGTATCATAAACCGTATCTACCTCAGAATCCTGCGCTGCATTTTAACGTGTCACATTCTGAAGATTATGCCATAATGGCCATTGGAAATTGTGAATTGGGTGTAGATGTTGAATTTGTAAATGAACAATTTCAGTATAAGGATATCATACCTGCCGTTTGTACTGAAGATGAAATGGATTGGATTAAAAAGACATCTGATTCCCTTGAAACATTTTATAAAATATGGACAAGGAAAGAAGCTTTGGTGAAAGCCATGGGAACGGGGATTAATGATGATTTTAAGGACATGTCTGTAACAGATGGTGTTCATTATACAAAGCTTCAAACCGACTCTCATAGACCAACCGTCAAGGTCATTAGTCTTAATTTTAATGCGTATTACCAAGCTGCCTTAGCCTTAATTACGGATAAGGATAAGACCATAAATTTTTATGCCTTCCCTCAAACGCTCCTAGCTATAGATCAATCTATTTTTACGCCCCACTTTTGATTAAACTGTAACATAAGTCACTTTACTTTTGAAATAATCTTTGTAACTTTAAAACAAAGTCAAAAATTATATAATCATAAAATTAATAAGCATTGCACCCCGCATCGGTAGAGCAATTTTTATTGATAAAAATAAAGAGTTAGGTATGAGTAAATTTTCAGAATTAATAAATCAAGATCAACCCGTTTTAGTCGATTTTTTTGCAGATTGGTGTGGGCCATGTAAAATGTTGGCTCCCATATTAAAGCAAGTTAAAGAAACGATGGGGGAGGACGTCAGTATTATAAAAATTGATGTCGACAAAAATCAAGCCTTAGCCTCAAAATATCAGGTAAGAGGCGTTCCTACAATGCTGTTGTTTAAAAATGGAAAACAGGTGTGGCGAGAATCAGGAGTTCTACAGAAAGATGCGATTATCAATGTAATTAAGACCGCTAATTAATAGTAAAAGGAGGCGTGTTGAACATCGATAAATTATGGGGTGTCGTCGTAGGATGTACTATGCATTCGCGATAACATCGTTTGTTAATCGATAAATGACACTGCCTGTTTTTAGTTATGCTAGAGTTCCAAACAACGGTATAATCACACATGTCAAATCCAATTTTAAAACCTCCTAATTATAATGCATATTGAACAATTTGAAGATAAGCCTTTAGCACACTATTCCTATGCCATACGCAGCGGTAATGAAATAGCATTAGTCGATCCTTCTAGAGATTTAAAACCGTATTATGAATTTGCAGAAAAACATAAAGCCCAGATAAAAATTGTATTCGAAACGCATCCGCATGCCGATTTTATAAGCGGGCATTTACAGTTGCATAAGGAAACCGGAGCCGATATTTATGTAAGTGAATTATTGGGCGCGGAATACCCACATAAAACATTCGATGAAGGCAATGAGATTAAGCTAGGCACAGTAACCTTTAAAGCTTTAAATACCCCAGGCCATTCGCCCGATAGTATTAGTATTATTGCTATAGATGAAAACGATGAGCATGCTATGTTTTCAGGAGATACACTTTTTATTGGAGATGTAGGGCGTCCAGATTTAAGAGAAAAATCAGGGAAAACAAAGGCAAAACGCAAGGAACTCGCCAAGAGTATGTATCATACGGTGCAACATAAATTTAGTCATTTGCCCGATCGTACTTTAGTCTATCCTGCTCATGGTGCCGGCTCGCTTTGTGGAAAGAACATGAGTAAAGAAGGTTCGAGTACCTTAGGTAAGGAACGTGAAGAAAATTGGGCTTTTAAAAATTTAACGGAAGATGAATTTGTTGCTTCTATTTTAGAAGATCAGCCTTTTATTCCGTCTTACTTTAGTTATAATGTAGATATTAATAAAGAAGGAGCTAGTTCATTAGAGGAAGGGATAGTGAAACCTCATTTTCACTTTCAGATTTCTACAGCTCCTAATGAAGCCCATTTAATTATTGACACAAGACCTCATTCAGAATTTAAAAATAACCATTTGCCTAAGAGTATTAATATAAAGGCCAACTCCGAGAATGATAAATTTGAAACTTGGTTAGGTGCTGTGGTTAAACCTAAGGAAACTTTCTACGTGGTTATTGCATCTGCGGAATGCAGATCCGAAATTCTACACCGCATTGCGAAAATCGGATATGAAAAACAACTTGTTGGAGTGATCACTTTAGGAGATCATAGCTTTGAAACATCAAACGAATTAGAGATTTCTAAATTTAAAGCGCATAAAGAAGATTACACCATTATTGATGTGAGAAACGAGAATGAAGTTAAAGAGGGTAAGATATTTGAATCGGCCTTAGCAATTCCATTACATCAGTTAAGAGATGCTCAAGCAGATATTCCAAAAGATAAGCCCATCGTTGTGCATTGTGCCGGCGGATATAGAAGTGCTGCCGGAAGTAGTCTTATTTCTAAATACACGGACCAAGTTGCAGTTTATGATTTGAGTGAAGCGGTTAAGGAATTTCAATCCTAAGCCTTGCTGTGGGACTTAAAACTTTAAATTTAGCTTTGAAAGCTCCGCTAAAAAGGCTAGTGTTAAAATTTGATTTTTTAACACCATATAGCTGTAAATTGTAACTAATGTAACACTGCAACGCATGTAAAATCGTAACTTTGTTATCTCCAAAACATCGTATATGGAAGACATGCTTTTTTATGATCGTATGCAGTTTGCATTCACGATTACATTTCACTACATCTTTCCACAATTAACCATGGGATTGTCTTTAATGATCGTCTATTTTAAGTGGAAATTTCTCAGATCAAAACTTGATAAATACAATGACGCTGCAAAATTCTGGATGAAGATTTTTGCACTTAACTTTGCTATGGGTGTCGTCACAGGAATTCCTATGGAATTTCAATTTGGTACCAATTGGGCTAAGTTTTCAGAACTCACAGGTGGTATCATTGGGCAAACATTAGCCATGGAAGGGATGTTTTCCTTCTTTTTAGAATCGTCCTTTTTAGGACTTTTTCTTTTTGGTGAAAAACTCCTAGGACATAAACTGCATTTTCTAACCGGTTTTTTAGTGTTTTTAGGCTCATGGGCAAGTGGTTATCTCATAATCGCAACCCATTCTTGGATGCAATATCCTGTAGGCTATGAAATATTAGAAAACGGAAGGTATGTGCTTACTAATTTTGGCGCGTTATTTTCTAACCCTTGGCTTCTGCCGTCCTTTTTACACAATCAAATGGGATCTGTAATTACCTCTTCCTTTGTGGTTGCAGGTGTTGGTGCTTTCTATTTATTGAATAATAAGCATAGTGAGTTTGGAAAACTTTTTGTAAAAACAGGAGTTATTTTTGGTTTGGTGTCTAGTGTTTTAGTAGCGTTTCCTACGGGAGATTTAGTGGCTAAAAATGTCGTAAAACATCAGCCCGTTACTTTTGCGGCTATGGAGGGAATTTTTGAAACTGAAAAAGGCGGTTCGGAAATTGTACTTATCGGGCAACCCGATGTGGTCAATAAAAAATTAGATAATAAAATAGCCGTGCCTAATATTCTAAGCTTTTTAACCTATCAAAGTTGGGATGCGGAAATTAAAGGGCTTAATGAATTTGATGAGAGTTTATACCCCACAAATATCCCTGGCTTGTATTACGCCTACCATATTATGGTGGGTCTTGGGACTATTTTTATAGGTTTAATGTTATTGGCTGCGGTACAGTTATATCGCAAAAAATTATACCAAACAACCTGGATTTTATGGACGCTTATGTTTATGCTACCTTTCCCGTATATCGCCAATACAACAGGCTGGTATACCGCCGAGTTAGGGAGACAACCATGGTTGGTGTATAATTTATTAAAAACTTCCGAAGGTATTTCGCCAACCGTGTCTTCAGGAAACACCTTATTTACCTTATTAGGATTTATAGGCCTATATATATTACTTGGACTTTTATTTTTAATGTTAGCAGGAAAAATCATTAACAAAGGTCCTGAAACCGCGCAACAACACTAACTATGGAACTATTCTGGTATATTGTATTAATGACCATGTTAACCATTTATGTCATTTTAGATGGTTACGATTTTGGAGCAGGAATTATTCATTTATTTTTTGCTAAAAAAGAAAAAGATAAAAAGGCCATTACTAATGCTATTGGTCCTTTTTGGGATGCCAATGAAGTATGGCTTATAGCCTCTGGAGGGGTCTTGTTTTTTGCGTTTCCAACCTTGTATGCCTCTTCATTTAGTGGCTTCTATTTGCCTTTAATGATGATTTTATGGTTATTAATTTTTAGAGCTATTGGCTTAGAACTTCGAGGACAAGTTCATAATAAAATGTGGGAATCTATTTGGGATAAAGCCTTTGGTATTTCTAGTTTGTTATTGGCGTTATTCTTCGGTATTGCCTTAGGGAATGTCGTAAGAGGCGTTAATTTGGGTATGGTAACTGATGGTGTGTCTACACACGAGCCCCATTATTTCTTTCTGCCACTTTGGAACTCTAGCTTTAGTCCTCATGCAGAACATTTAGGGATCATAGATTGGTTTACCTTGCTTTTAGGCGTTATCGGTGTGGTTGCCTTAACCATTCATGGGGCCAATTGGATAATCTTTAAAACCAATTCCGATTTAAATGAGAAATTAAAGAAAGTTGTTTTTAATTTGAATAGTGTTCTACTCCTTTTAGTGGTAGTTTCACTTTTTATATGGCATATAATAGAACCAAAGCCATTTCATAATTTTATAACCCATCCTTGGTTGTGGATTTTTCCTCTTATTGCCTTTTCAGGTTTGTTTGGCTTATTTAAAGTGAAATCATTTCAGAAACATGGTATGGGCTTTTTGTTTTCGTCTTTGTTTCTTTTCGGCGGATTAGCGTCTACAGTAGCCTCTATTTTTCCTAAGGTCTTACCCTCAACTAACGCTATAAATCCAGATTTAACCTTATACAATGTGGCGGCACATGAGTATGGCTTATCGGTTGGGGTGTATTGGTTTGTTATTGCTGTTATTTTGGTGATTATTTATTTTACCATCCAATATCGTGTTTTTAAAGGAAAAATGGACGATGTTGGTTACGGCGAGCATTAATGAAACGTCTCTGTTATGACCGGTACTTTAATTTCTTTAATTAGTATTTTTATTGGGCTCATTGCAGCCAATGTATTTGCTTATTTTAATAAGAAATATTCATTTGGCTTTACGGGGAACACTTTAATTGGTGTGTTTGGAAGTATTTTATTTATTAAAACCTTTGGTCGCTTAGGGTTCGATCCTTGGTCCATTATGGATCATGGTAATTTTAATACCGCACGTTTAATAGTCAATTTTGTGGTATCTGCGCTAGGAGGTGTCCTCCTTATGATTTTGGCGAAAAAACTGTATTTACGTATAAACAAATCGTAAGGATAAGATTGAATTTCCTTGTGTAACCTAAGTTACGGGGTACTCTCTAGAAGCGAAGTACCTTTATTAAAAACTTAAGGTCATGTCTAAAATTGTCATTTTAGGAGCAGGAATTTCTGGTCACGTCGCAGCGACGCATTTACGTAGAAAATTATCTAAACAACACGAGGTCGTCGTCGTGTCACCCAATAGTAATTACCAATGGGTACCGTCTAATATTTGGGTAGGAATTGGTAAAATGAAATCCGAAAAAATTTATTTTCCATTAGCGCCTTTATATAAAAAGAAAGGAATTCAGTTTAAACAAGCTAAAGCAATTTCGTTTCATCCTGAAGGTGATAAAACCGAACAGACCCCCTATGTGTTATCCGAATATGTAGTAGGAAACCAAAAAGGCCAACAAGAAAAAATTACTTACGATTATCTTATAAATGCAACAGGGCCAAAGTTGAATTTTGGAGCTACCGAAGGGTTAATACCAGGTAAAAACAAAGCCTATTCCGTGTGTACCTATTCCCATGCCAACCATGCCTGGGGAGGTTTAAATAAAGTGATCCAACAATTGAAAGCGGGTAAGAAAGCTAAAATTTTAATTGGTACAGGTCACGCTAAATCTACTTGTCAAGGAGCTGCTTTTGAATATATCTTAAATGTAGAACAAGAATTACGTAAGCATAAAGTCAGAGATAAGGCCGAAGTGACTTGGATTTCTAATGAATATCAATTAGGTGATTTCGGAATGGATGGAATGCTAATGCGTTATGGAAGCTTGACGATGAAGTCGCACGAAATGATAGAAATGATTTTTGAAGACCGAGGCATTAAATGGATTTTAGGCGCAGGAGTCCATAAGGTCGAAGATGGTGTAGCGCATTACGAAAACCTTGAAGGTGAGCACAAATCCGAAACTTATGATTTTGCCATGTTAATCCCGTCTTTTTCGGGTCATGGATTTAAGGCTTATGATAAAAATGAAAACGACATCACAGAAAAATTATTTAAAGGCTTTATGATTGTAGATGCCGATTATACAGCAAAACCTTATGAAGAATGGTCGGTTAGAGATTGGCCCGAAACCTATCAAAATCCCAATTATAAAAACATTTTTGCACCAGGGATTGCTTTTGCACCACCACATTCCATTTCTAAACCTCGAAAAAGTAAAAATGGAACTGACATTACGCCAGCGCCACCAAGAACAGGAATGCCCTCTGGGATTACGGCGAAGTTAGTAGCTGATAATATTATAGATTCCATTAAAGGAGGTAAAAAAAGTTTACATCATAAAGGTTCTATGGGAAATATGGGAGCAGCTTGTATTGCTTCCGCAGGATTTGGATTAACAAAAGGGTCTGGAGTTAGTATTACGACCTTTCCTATTGTTCCCGATTATGAAAAATATCCTGAAACACAAGGGCGACAATTAGGGAAAACCTTTGGTGAAATTGGCTTAGCAGGACATTGGTTAAAACTGGCGTTGCATTATGCCTTTATTTATAAAGCTAAAATGAAACCCTTCTGGTGGCTAATACCAGAGTAAATATTAAAAACATTGTTCTAACAATAATTTATAAATCATGACACAAAGAATATCAAAATATCAAAGATTCAAAATGATGAATCCCGTGATTCAGTTTTTCAAATTCATTTATTTAAGTATAAAAATAATGGTTGTTGTTGCTGGTGGACACGGAGGCACAAGAAACCTTAACTGATATGGTTATCAGTTTATTTTGGTTGATTTTAAAAAAGCATTCATTTTATAGTGAATGCTTTTTTGTGCGATATCTATCGTGTAGATTATAATAGAGATTCAGAGTTTATAATTGTAATACCTTTAGTCAACATTTCTTGTTTCAGATTATCTAAATGAATATTGTCTAAAGCTTTAGAAGCGTCATCAATAAAAGTGCAGTCAAACCCTTCGTTAAAGGCATCTAGTATTGAAAAATAAACACAAATATCGGCGGCTAAACCACAAAGATACAGTTCTGTGACACCTTTTTCTTTAAGGTAACCGGTTAATCCGGTAGATTTTAAATGGCTGTTGTCATAAAAGGCACTGTAACTATCAATAGCGCTATCAGTACCTTTTCTGAAGATGGCTTCAAATTGTGCCGTGTTTAAATCGGGATGAAAATCAGCACCTTCAGTTCCTTGTACGCAATGGTCTGGCCATAAGGTTTGTGGTTGACCGTGCAATTCAATGACATCAAAGTTAGATTTCCCGTCATGGTTACTTGCAAAACTAATATGGTCTTTAGGATGCCAATCTTGTGTGGCGAGAACTAAATCAAATTGATCTTGAATGTTATTAATGACCGGTACAATGCGATCCCCTTCAGCCACAGGAAGTGAGCCATTTGGCATAAAATCGTTTTGGACATCAATAATTAGAAGCGTTTTCATAACTAATAGTTTTAATGGATAGGATTAAATTTGAGACTAAAAACGGTGTTGTGTAATTAAAGCATCACGTTCTTCTTTCAACTTAGAGCTAAGTCCTATTTTATAGATATGCGGATTTTGAAAACGCTTGTATTCGTTAGGGAGTTGTTGTAATCGGGTTTGAGAATATTCAGAAATTTCAGCCACTGTTCGCACAGGAATGGTTCTTTTACCGTCCTTCATCACGGGTTCAAGTAAGGCTTCGTGTTTAAATGCCGATAAGTCTAAACGTTTTGTAATGTCAAAAGGGTGTTCCATTTTAGACACTTCAGTTTCGGAATGGATGGCAATGGCATCAGCGCCATAAAACATACCATGATCATCAATCATACGGTAGACCTGCTTTTTAAATGGCAATGATGTTTTTATAATGTTTTCAGAAAGTTTAATTCTTGGCGTCTCGTTAAAAGCCGCAAGCTTATAGACACCTGCAAGGGCGGCATCGGGCTTTCCGGTCACTAAATTGGTACCCACACCGTAAATGTCTATGGGTGCACCTTGTTCATTCAAACTTTTAATAACGTATTCATCGAGTTGATTAGACACTACGATTTTCACATAGCCCAAATTAGCATCGTCTAATATTTGTCTTGTTTTTTTTGATAAATACGCCAAATCGCCACTATCTAAACGGACGCCTAGTAATTTGTCACCACGTTCTTCCATTTCTTTCGCCACCGTAATAGCATTGGGAAGCCCACTTTTTAGAGTGTTATAGGTGTCAATTAAAAGCACACAATTTTCTGGTCGTATTTTGGCAAAGTCTCTAAACGCTTGCAATTCGTCCTCATAACTTTGAATAAAAGAATGAGCCATAGTTCCTGTAGAAGGAATGTCGTAATCTTCAGCCGCTTTAACATTACTAGTACTATCAAAACCACCAATCGCAGCAGCTCTAGAAGCGTAGTAGCCACCTGTAGCATGGGCACGACGTAAGCCCATGTCTAATAAAACAGCATCTTTAGCACTGTAGCGTATGCGGCTGGCTTTGGTGGCAATTAAAGTTTGAAAATTAAGAATGTTTAGTAAAAAGGTTTCTATAATTTGAGCTTCAATAATATTGGCTTCAACCTGTAATATCGGCCGATTCGGAAATACAATATCGCCTTCCTTACACGAATAAATATGACCATTAAAGCTGAAATTCTCTAAGTAGTCTAAAAAATCACTTTTAAAACCTTTCGATTTTAAATACGCCATATCCGAAGATGAAAATTTTAAGGTTTCAAGGTGTTCTAAAACGTCTTCCAAGCCTGCAAATATGGAATACCCACCTTTAAAAGGATTATGTCTAAAATAATAATCAAAAACGGCACGTCCTTTTGGTTTCGTTTCAAAATACACTTGTGCCATGGTGAGTTGATAAAGGTCTGTGTACGCAGCTGTAATATTCATTAAAGTTTGAATTATATTATTGACAAGATTCCTAAAATATACAGTAGGAATCCTGTTAAGAGGGTTTGAAAAAAATTAGAGAATAAATTTAAACATATTTTGCCACTTAGCGCAGCGCTGAGTAGGAAACTTCGGCTTTTTATACACCTAAAATTGTAAAATCGATATACACTTTATTAGGTAACAATAGTTACAAAGTTATAGAGGAGCGTATGTTATATTTATCATGTAAAATCCGTTGGTATGCTCCTAAATACAACTTCATTTTTTTTAGATTGATTATTTGTAATGGTCATACAGTCTGGTTTTTAGAATTAAAAGGTTTAAAATATAAACTGATGTGATGGTCAGTTTTAGGTTGGTTAGTGAAAAGCATTCATTTTTTAGTGAATGCTTTTTTTGTTCGGTAACATTGGTTACTAAGAAACCTTTTTGTTCGCTCTATTTTTGTGTAGGAAATACATTAAATATGAAAAGAATAACCATAATAATGATTTGTTTAACCTTGTTTAGTAAACTTAGTTTACAGGCACAAGAGCAAGTTGCCATTTCTAAACAGGAAGTTTTATCTAGAGTTTCAGAACATAATACAAGTATTAAAATTTCTGAAGAAGACTTTAATCAAGCGAAAGCCGATTTTAAACAAACCAATGCGGTGTTTTTTCCAAACATAACAGCAAGTCATACAGCCATGGCAACCACCAATCCGTTGATGGCTTTTGGGTCTAAATTGAATCAGGAAATTTTAACACAAAACGATTTTAATCCGGCTTTGCTGAACGACCCGTCTCAGATTGAAAACTACACGACTAAATTTGAAATACAACAACCCTTAATTAACGTCGATGGCATGTTTCAACGTAAGGCGGCCAAATCTAAAATGGAAGCGATGGCATTACAAACGGAACGTATCCAAGAGTACTTAGCTTTTGAAGTGGATAAAGCCTACATGCAATTGCAATTGGCGTATAAAGCGGTTGAGGTTTTAGAAAAAGCATTAGAATCGGCTCATGCCAATAAAAAATTAGCGGATAATAGTTTTAAGCAAGGGTATTTACAACGTGCCGATGTATTGAATGTTGAAGTAAGAGTAACCGAAGTTCAAAATCAATTGCAATCTGCAAAAAGTAATGTGCAAAATGCCTCTAATTATTTGTCATTTTTAATGAATGATGACACCTACGTGATGTATAGGCCAACGGATGAATTAGAAGTGGCGACTATGGAAATGAAAGACCGAAGCATTTCAGAAAATCGTTCGGATATTAAAGCGATGGCACTGGCTTCTGAAGCTTATGAGTCCATGAATAAAGCGGATAAAATGGCTTTCTTACCTCGATTAAATGCCTTTGGAAGTTATGAGTTGTATGATGACCAAATATTTCAGGCTGATGCTAATGGTTATTTGTTTGGGGCGCAGTTGAGTTGGGATATTTTCCAAGGGTCTAAACGTTTTGGGAAAGCGCAAAAAAGTAAATCGGAATTCGAAAAATCAAAACTAGAATACCAACAATATGTATCTCAAAGTCAGTTAGAATTGAATAAGGCCAAACGTACCTTTTCAGATGCCGAGAATAAATTGAATTTAACCACTTTAGCTTTAGAGCAATCAGAAGAAGCGCTAAGAATAAGAACCAACAGATTTAAAGAAGGCTTAGAAAAAACATCCGATTTATTAATCGCGGAAACCAAATACGCACAAAAGCAATTGGAATATTACCAAACGATATTTGAATACAATTACGTGCAGGCCTATTTACAATTTTTAACTAAAGAATAACCTCTCGATTGCGCTCGAGGTGACAAACCTGTGTCTGGTCGAGCATTATCGAGGTCAAAATATATTTTGCCCGAAGATACATTGCAACGCAAATAGAGACCTAATAAATAAACAAATCATAAAATGAAAAAATCATATACAATTCTAACGTTGTCATTGGTCTTGTTACTTGCAAGCTGTGGCAATGAAGATAAAAAAGCAGTTGAAGACAATTCGCTAGCCATCGTTGTAAAAACAAGTGAGGTAGAAGCCAATAGCAACAATCCCTTTTTGGCAGTGAGCGGAAAAATTCAAGCCGCAAACAGCGCCGATTTAAGCACACGAATGATGGGTTATGTGAATAAAGTGCACGTTAATGTTGGGGATAAAGTACATAAAGGACAATTATTAGTTTCTATTAATAATGCCGATTTACAAGCCAAACGTGCACAGGTAAACGCTGGTATTTCTGAAGCAACAGCTGCCTTCAATAATGCACAAAAAGATTATAATCGTTTTAAAAACTTGTTCGCAGATAATAGTGCTTCTCAAAAAGAGATGGATGATATAACGGCCAATTTTGAAATGGCTAAAGCACGTTTAGAATCTGCCAATCAAATGAAAAACGAAATTAATGCACAATTTACTTACAGTAATATTACAGCACCTTTTAGTGGCACCATTACCAGTAAAAATGTAGAAGCGGGTAATATGGCAAATCCAGGCGCACCATTAATTAGTATGGAAACACCAGGACATTTTGAAGTGATGGCTATGGTACCAGAATCTGAAATTTCTGCAATAAAAAAAGGAACTACTGTTGACGTATTGGTGAAATCAATTAATCAACCCTTAAAAGGAAAGGTAGCTGAAGTAAGTACATCGGCTAAAAACACAGGTGGACAATATTTAGTAAAAATAGATTTAGATAAAACAGAAGTCAATATTTTATCAGGCATGTTTACAACAGTACAATTTCCTGTAGAAAGAAAAGCAGCAACAGCAATGGTCTTAATTCCAAGTGATGTTATTATAACAAACGGACAATTATCTGGTGTGTATACCGTAAGTCAAAGTAATACAGCATTATTAAGATGGTTGCGTTTAGGAAGAACCTTTGGAGACCAAGTAGAAGTATTATCGGGTTTAAATGCAGATGAAGCGTATATCGTTTCTGCTGAAGGAAAACTTTACAATGGAGCAAAAATCAGTGTGCAGTAGGTATCAGTAGACAGTCGCAGTCACAGTTTTTAGTATCCTGCAAGGTTTCAAAAATCGTGTAGGACTTAATAAAGAGGAGTAAATAACACAAAAGAGTACGCGCGTTAAGGATAGAAACGGCATCCTTTTTACGTCAGTTTGAGTGAATTTGCCTAAGCAAATTTGTATCGAAAACAAGTAAAAAGATATAGTGAATAGCCTGACTTTTTGCGATCCTGTAAGGTTTTTAAAACCTGACAGGTATGAGTAAAAAGTAACGCCCAAAATAAATAAACAAAATGAAAGAAGGAATCGCAGGTAAAATAGCCAAAGTCTTTATGCAATCGAAGCTCACCGTGCTTTTAATGATTGTGTTTATGGTGGTTGGTGTATATAGTTCGTTTTTAATTCCACGTGAGGAAGAGCCACAAATCGACGTGCCAATGGCCGATATTTTTGTGGGTTATCCTGGGGCAAGTCCAACGGAAGTAGAATCGCGCGTCATCAAACCTTTAGAGCAATTAATCTCGAATATTAAAGGTGTGGAATATGTGTATTCAACATCGATGAAAGAGCAAGGGATGGTGATTGTTCAGTTTTATGTGGGCGAAGATATTGAGCGTTCGTTTGTGAAAATGTACAACGAAATTAACAAACACATGGACCAAATGCCGGCGGGTGTAACGTTTCCGTTGGTAAAAACACGTGCTATTGATGATGTGCCTATGTTGGGTTTAACACTGTGGAGTGAGAATTATGACGATTACCAACTCAACCAAATGGCGCAGGAGTTAGAGGCTGAAATTAAGAAGGTAAATGACGTTGCTATTACGCATAAAATAGGTGGAAGAGACCGTCAGTTACGTGTGGTTTTAGATAAAGATAAATTAGCAGCGAGTGGATTAGATTTCTTGTCGGTGTCTGAAATGATTAAAGCCAACAACAGTCAATTAAGTGCTGGAAGTTTTGATAAAAGTGATACGGAATTTTTAGTCAATACAGGTAAATTCTTAGCCTCAGTAACAGATGTTGAAAATTTAGTGATTGGTGTACAGCAAAATCAGCCGATTTATTTAAAGCAAGTGGCGAAGATTATTGATGGGCCGGAAGTTCCTCAGAATTATGTGAGCTTAGGTTTTGGAAAAGGTGCAGAGCAGTCTGCCGACTATAAATCGGAATATCCTGCTGTGACGATTTCAGTAGCCAAACGAAAAGGTGCTGATGCCATGAAAATAGCTGAGGTTATTATCGATAAAGTAGAGCATTTACGTACCAATTTAATTCCTGATGATGTTCATGTAGAAATCACAAGAAACTATGGCGAAACCGCTTCACATAAGGTGTCTGAATTACTGTTACACCTTATCGGTTCAATCTTTGCCGTAACTATTGTAGTGATGTTAGCCATGGGCTGGCGAGGGGGATTGGTGGTGTTTTTATCCGTGCCAATTACGTTTGCCTTAACCTTGTTGAGTTACTATATGATGGATTATACGCTCAACCGAATCACCCTTTTTGCCTTAGTATTTGTGACCGGTATTGTGGTTGATGATTCCATTATTATTGCTGAAAATATGCACAGGCATTTTAAGATGAAACGCTTACCGTTTAAACAAGCGGCTTTATATGCCATTAATGAAGTAGGGAATCCAACCATTTTGGCAACTTTTACAGTGATAGCGTCGGTATTACCAATGGCCTTTGTCTCAGGATTAATGGGACCTTATATGGCGCCAATGCCTATAGGCGCGTCTATTGCAATGATTTTATCCTTATTTGTCGCCTTGACCATTACACCGTATTTAGGTTATATTTTCTTAAGAGAAAAAGATAAAAAAGGCGCAGAGGAAAAGCCTGAAAAAGCGGTAGAAGACACCCGTATTTATAAAATTTACAACAAGTTTGAAAGACCACTTTTAGAAAGTAAGGGTAAACGATGGTTGTTTTTATTAGGAACCTTCGCTGTATTATTAGGCACTATGGCTTTGTTTTTTACCAATTCGGTAGCTGTAAAAATGTTGCCTTTTGATAACAAGAACGAATTTCAGGTAGTGATTGATATGCCTGAAGGTACAACGCTTGAAAGAACTGGAGTTGTGGCCAAAGAGATTTCACAATACTTATCTAACCGACCAGAAGTGGTGAATTATCAAAACTATGTTGGGACGTCAGCACCGATAACCTTTAATGGTTTGGTACGTCATTACGATTTACGAGGTGGTTCTAATATGGCAGATATTCAGGTGAATTTATTGTCTAAAGAAGACCGTTCAGCACAGAGTCATGATATTGCAAAATTACTGCGTCCAGATATTCAGAAAATTGCGGCGAAATATAATGCTAATGTAAAGTTGGTAGAAGTACCACCAGGACCACCAGTGTTGTCAACTATCGTTGCTGAAATATATGGACCTGATTACGACGAGCAAATTAGAGTGGCCAATCACGTTCAGGATATTCTGAAAAATACAGCTGATGTAGTAGATATTGATTGGATGGTTGAAGATGACCAAATCGAATATCAATTCGATATTAATAAAGAAAAAGCGATGTTATATGGCGTGGCACCACAGCAAATAGCCTATACCATGAATATGGCCTTATCTAACCGTGCGATTACCACTTTGTATGATGAAGATGCGGTGAATCAGATTGGTTTGGTGTTAGCTTTAGATGAAAAAGAAAAATCGACTATTACTGATATCTCACAATTGAAAGTAAAGTCTAAAATGGGAACAATGGTACCAATTTCTGATTTGGTAGATATCTCTCAAACTATTGCTGCCAAAAGTATCTACCATAAAAACCAGAAACGTGTGGTTTATGTGATGGCCGATATGGCTGGGGAATTGGAAAGTCCGGCGTATGCTATTCTTGGTATGGAAGAAAAACTGAAAGACATTCCATTACCGCAAGGTTTTGAGATAAACGAAATGTATTTAGGGCAACCTGAATTTGAAGATGATTACACGGTGAAATGGGATGGCGAATGGCAAATTACTCTAGAAGTCTTTAGAGATTTAGGAATCGCGTTTTTAGGCGCAATCATCTTAATCTATATCTTAATTGTAGGTTGGTTTCAAAATTTTAAAGCACCAGTGGTAATGATGGTAGCTATTCCGTTGTCATTAATCGGAATTATTCTAGGTCATTGGCTGATGGGTGCATTTTTTACAGCAACTTCTTTTATTGGTATGATTGCTTTAGCCGGAATCATGGTGAGAAACTCAGTATTACTCATTGACTTTATAAATTTAAGAACAACTGAAGGCGTTCCTTTAAAACAAGCAGCAATCGAAGCCGGAGCGGTGCGAACCACACCAATTTTATTAACCGCAGGAACAGTGGTTATTGGCGCCTTTGTGATTTTATTTGACCCCATTTTTCAAGGTTTAGCCATATCATTAATGGGAGGGACCATTGTATCTACGGTATTAACACTGTTGGTGGTGCCATTGGTATATTACATGATAGAGAAGAAGAATTATAAATAAGATTTCCGTCACTTCGAGTGATTTGTGAAGCATGAACAAATAGTATCGAGAAGTTTTAAAAGTTCTCGATACAATTCCGAAGGTATTCGGAATCACTCGAACTAACAGAATTAATATATGATATCTAGGAAGGTATCCAGTACCTTGTAGTGTTGGTGTAAAAAACAAAAACAACCCTAAAGTCCCCTCGAGAGGACAACGCACTCGGTTGAATTGGACCGTTGTCCCCTTGAGGGGTGTTAAGAGATAATTGAGATTGAAAACTAAACCTACAAGGTTGGTAAAACCTTGCAGGTTGTATAAAAAAAGAGCAAATGAAATTAGTCATAGTCACAGCAGTGGAACAGTATCAAAATGATGTTTTAAAATTGTTTAAAAAGGCAGATATAGAAACGTTTAGTAGTTCTGAAATTGATGGGCATAAAAATAGTTCGTCTTTATTAATGACCTCTAGTTGGTTTCCTTCAGAAAGAGGAGGAAATGAATCGAGTATGTTCTTTTCATTTACAGATGAAGCACGAATAGATGCTTTGTTTGAGGTAATTAAAGTTTTTAATGAAAACTTAGAGTCTAACAATCCAATCAAAGCGGTTGTGGTGCCTATTGAAAGATTCATATAAAATCCGGAAAATTTAAATATAGAATTATGCTCAGTGTCTTAGCTGTATGCGTAAACGTTTTAATTAATAATCAAAACTGACGAGGTTAGTAAAACCTTGTTAGTTATTAAAAAAAGAAAAGATGTTAAATACCTATTTTAGAGTTATTGTTGGTTCTATGGTGCTTTTAAGCGTTGTTTTAACCGTTTATGTGAATCCAAATTGGATGTGGTTTACTGTATTTATTGGAGTGAATTTAATTCAATCAGCCTTTACAAAATGGTGCTTATTAGAAACTATTTTAGTCAAGTTAGGCGTAAAGAAAGAGGGCGGAAGTTGTTCGTCTTGTTAAAGGATGATATTTCTTTTGTCCTAATTGAATTTTAAGACATGTCTCTCAAAAGGACTTCAAAGGTGTCTTTTCCTGTTTCAGTATAACAAAAGCATGCAAACTCACTTTATTCAAATAAAAAGCGGTCGTAGCTTAATTAAAGTTCCAGTTGTAGAATTGTCCCCTCGTGGGGACCTTAGGGGTGTTTAATTCAGGTTTAAGTAAAAAAAAACACGGTATACTTATTTTTATTCAAATCTAAAGCGGTCGTAGCTTAATCAAAGTTCCATCTGAAGCATTGTCCCCTCGAGGGGACTTCAGGGGAGTTCAACTTAGGTTCAAGTATTAAAAAAACATTGTACACTAATTTTATTCAAACCAAAAGCGGTAGTAGCTTAATGAAAGTTCCATCTGAAGCATTGTCCCCTCGAGGGGACTTTAGGGGTGTTTCCTCACAATTTCATAGAATTTTAAAAAAATCTGTAACATTTCTAACCCACCAGCGTCCTATAGGTGTAAAATAAGTAATCATGGAATCAAATTATCACACGCTTAAACGCACAGACAAACAACTATTAGTAATTACACATTTATCGCAATTACTAACGTATGTGACAGGGTTTGGTGGGCTTTTAGCACCATTAATTATTTGGGCTACGCAAAAAGAACAAGTCGATGGGATGGATGCACATGGAAAATCTATTTTAAATTTTCAACTGAGTATGTTGGTATATTCTATTATAAGTATTCCACTCATTTTTGCCCTTGGTTTGGGGATTGTCACCTTAATTTTAATTGCAATTTTAGCATTTGTAATGCCAATTGTAAATGCCATAAAAGCTAGTAATGGAGAATTACCTAGCTATCCATTGTCTCTTAATTTTATTAGTTAGTTTAATTTCACGAGATGGAGTAAAAACGCTTACAGAAATGTGAGCGTTTTTTAGTTTAGAAGAAAATTACCGATTTACAGAAAAATCATTTCATCATAAAATAATTATATATTTAAGTTTGTGAATTGTACAACGCCTTATGTATAGTTTAAAAACGTATATTATTATAATTGCCTTATGGTTTGTTAAGGCATGGAGCTACGCTCAAAATCCAGTGTTTGAACACATGTCTGCTGTTTCAAAACTTCCCGACGTGGAATTTTATGACATTCTTGAAGACCGTAATAATTTTATCTGGTTTGCGGCAGATAAAGGCCTATTTCGCTATGATGGAAAATCTTATACCCGTTATAGTCATGCTGATCAAAAGGCCAATTCCCTGTTTCAGCTCAAGGAGGATCAAGAAGGTAAATTATGGTGTAACAACATCTATGGTCAGTTATTTTATGCTGAAAACGACCAATTACATTTGTTTTATGATGCCAGTCAATTGGTAAAAGGTCAATTGGCAGCCTATACTATTTTAGACCATCATATTCGTTTATTTACGACTACCGGGATTTTTGATATTGATAAAACAACTAAAAAAATCACTAAGGTTTTTGAGGGGTTATGTATTAGTAATGCTAATAGTAAATCCAGTAATTACGTCTTTGTGATTAAGAAAGAAGGGCAATTAAATAAGCACAGCGTCTATAAAATAGAAGGTGCTCATCCTGCAAAGTTATTTGAGATTAATAGTTTGAAATTAATTCAATCTCCTAGGTTATTTGCCTTTAAAGAGGAGGTGTTTTTAACCCATAAAAGTGATTCGGAAAATATTATTTATATCATTAATAAAGCAGATGATTCTATAAAACAACCCAAAACACCTCTTGAACTAAAAGATGAAATCATTTACAATCTTTTAAATTTTGAAAATGACTACTGGTTTTTAACGACTGCCGGTATTTTCGTTTATCAACTAAAGAATGGGCATTTTATTTTTAAGGAACAGTTATTTAAGACCGAATCAATTACGGACGTTGAGGTTGATTTTAACAATAACTATTGGTTTGCTACTTTAGATAACGGGGTCTTTGTATCTCCAAATTTAGAGATTAGACATGTGGCACTTGCTCCGACCAAATCTAAAATAACAGCCTCTTGCGCATTAAATGCGAATCAGTTTGTTTTGGGGACTAATGATGGTAAACTTTTCTTTTATGATCAATTGAGGCGTATTAAAACCTTGAAATTACCTGGGCAAAAAATTATAGGCAATCTATTTTATGATGAAAAACAGCAGCAATTAATTATCAGCATAAATGCGTCAGAATCTTTTATTGTGAATCTAAAAAACGATAAAATAACGGATGCTATTAACAAATTTTCTGTAGCGAAATCCATTTCTAAACTTAATGACAGCTTGCTCTTCTACGGCAACTTTAAAGAAGGCATTGTTT
Organism: Winogradskyella arenosi; assembly: GCF_003337305.1. GTDB lineage: Bacteria > Bacteroidota > Bacteroidia > Flavobacteriales > Flavobacteriaceae > Winogradskyella > Winogradskyella arenosi. The sequence continues at coordinate 617,127 of NZ_QPJO01000002.1, forward strand.
ACAATAATCCGTACAATTCAAAAGAAAAAAACATTCTTCGCTCTAGTCGTGTTAAGGCTTCTGTAGTGCATAAGGATACCCTTTTTGTGGCTTATATGGATGGTTTATTTCAATACGATTTAAATCACTTTTCATCAGAAGAACTACAATTTAAAGGGCAAAGTTTGTTGGTGAATGCCATGTGCCAATCTAAAGTAGGGGTTTGGTTAGCTACACAACATAACGGTTTAATGCGACTTGCTGATAACAGGTTACAGAAATCAATAGTTCAACTGCCAAAAGAGGTACAAATTAATACCGTAAAATCTGATGGTGACGACTTATGGATTTCAACAGATGTGGGCTTATTTCAGTATAACACACGGAGTCACAATTTAAAATCTTTAAGTGCTCAAGATGGTCTTAATACAGCAGTAGATGAATTTCTTATTCTTAAAGACTTCATTATTGTAAGCTTGCCACAATCTTTTTATGTCTTACCTAAAGGGACTCGTTTATTTAAAAATTTTAAAACCTCAAAAATAGCGCTTGAAGCTATTCGTATAAATGATAGAGATACCATTTTACAGTCTCAGTACCAATTGCCGTACGATGCCAATAAAATTGAACTGCAATTTAATTCTAACGGTTTTCAATCTAACAAACATGTTACATATCACTATCGGGTTCAGCAATTAGATAGTTCGTGGCAAACTGTTCAGTTAAATACGCACGTTATTAATTTTAATAGTTTAGCGAGCGGCAGGTATTTAGTAGAGTTAAAAGCTAAAAATGTGAGTGCTAAAAAGGCAGTCTTTGCATCGCCCATTAGTTTTGTTATCGCAAAACCGTTTTGGGAAACTTGGTGGTTTTATACGCTTATTTTAATTAGTGTTTTTGGTCTAATTTGGCTGTATTTTAGATGGCAACTCCATCAAAAAGAAGAACAACGCATTACTGAAATCGATAAAATTTTAATCGATAAAAAAATCACCAATTTGAGATTAGAAAATCTACGCTCTCAAATGAATCCCCATTTTATTTTCAATGCGTTGAATTCCATTCAAGATTATATTGTATCGAATGAAAAAGAACTAGCTAGCTCATATTTAGTGAAGTTTAGTCGATTAATTAGAATGTATTTAGACTACAGTCAACAAAACGAAATTACTTTAGAAGAAGAATTAAACGCTTTAAAATTGTATCTAGAATTAGAAAAAGTGCGTTTTGAAGACGAGTTAGAATACCATATTACTGTGGATAATTTGTTAAACACAAATCAGATAAAAGTGCCCTCATTGTTTATTCAACCTTATGTTGAAAATGCCTTAAAACATGGGTTATTGCATAAGTCAGGTTATAGAAACCTTACTGTTGACGCTAAAGTTGTGCAACAAAATAAACTTCAAATAACTGTTGAAGATAACGGAATAGGTAGAGAGCAATCCGAAAAATTAAAACGTCCAAACCAGCACAAACCTTTTGCAACTAAAGCCAATGAAGAGCGTGTGCATTTGTATAAAAACAAGTTGAAACGCGATATCACTATTGTCATAGAAGATTTATACGATGAAAGTCATACTGCTTTAGGAACGAGAGTAGTTATTATAATGCCAATTTAAAAGACCAATGAAAGCGATAATTATAGACGACGAAAAACGCGCCAGACATTTACTGGCAAATTTGCTAACAGAACATTGCACTAATATTACAAGTATTAATGAAGCACAAGATTTAGCAACAGGTGTAGATTTAATAAAAAACACAAAACCAGACGTCGTATTTTTAGATATTGAAATGCCTAATCAATCGGGATTAGATATTTTAGAATACTTCCCTAATCAGGTAGATTTTAAACTCATTTTTGTTACTGCATATAATCAGTATGCGATTGAAGCGTTTAAATTATCTGCAGTCGATTATTTGTTAAAACCTGTAGATACTACCGAATTAAAAGATGCTGTTACCAAAGCAGAAGAGGCTATAAAAGCTAATAATCTTAATGATCAATTAAACAGGTTACGCGACTCGTTAAAGCAATTGTCTATGGATAAAATTGCTTTAGAAATTCCAAAAGGCATCATGTTTGCCTCACACAACGATATCGTTTATTTTGAAGCTGATGGGATGTACACCAACGTACAGCTTATGGATGGCAAACAAAAAAACATTTGTAAACCGTTAAAGCATTTTGTAGAACAATTAGAGCGTAATACCATGTTTTTTAAATGTCATCGTTCGTATTTAATTAACTTAAAATATGTAGACGAATTGGTGAAAGACGACGGTGATTATCTACTCATGAATAATCAAAAACGCATTCCAATTTCAAAATCTAAACGCGATCAGTTTTTAGAAGTCATCAAAGAAACATTTATGTGATTCCCTTAGAATCTTTGAATTTCTTTCAGAAAAAAAATCCTCAGTTTTAGAAAAAAACCAATTAAGAATGGCTGTTTAGGACCTTATTTTGAAGTCTATTAAACACAATTCTTATGAAAAAAATAATTTTATTATTGGTTTTAGCAATGTGCTATACTACAACACATGCACAACTGGGTAAAATGCTAAAAAGGAAAGCTAAAGCCGCAGTTGAGAAGAAGTTGATGAAAGACGAAGACACTAGCGCATCTTCCCAAACAACAAATGCTACCGGAATGGTTGGTAATACAGCAACAGCCAATCAAAATTCATCTAAAACCGACTATACCGATGAAGAATTTAAAGCAGAATTAGCAAAAAAATACCCTAACGACCAAGAGAAGCAAGATTTATACTATCAAAAATATCTGGAGAAAAAACAAAAAGAAGCTGAAGCTAAAAAGCCTAAAGCAGCTTCTAGTGTAAGTGATGAATTTTTATATATGTCGTATCCTTTTGCAATGACAAAAGGCATGAGTGCAGTTGGTGTAGATCGTGTAAAATTAAGACGCCAAATGACTGATATGGGGGATAACGTCGATTTATTACCAGCACAAGATCCAGACTATGCATGGTTACGTTTTTTAACCACACCAGAATTAGAAGCCATGTCACCAGAAGGGTATATTGGTTATGAGTTGGTATCCGGAATGTTTACAACCAAAGTAGGTGCAGACCGATCACAAACTCTCGAGCTTGGTACTGGTATGCCAATATTAGTTAGAGGTATGCTCATTGCAGAAGATGTTTTTGTCATATATGCAGCATCGCACCAAGGGGGACACGCATTTAATGTACCATCGTATATGCATCAAAAAGATATTACCATTTTAAACGTGATTGGTAAAGGCGAACAACAATTTCATGTAGACTGGCTAGAAAAAGCAAAACCAATTGTGCAAGAGTTTGAAGCAACCTTAAAAGCTAATTATGATGCCGCTGCAAAATCAACGATGGATGCTATAAAAATGCCAAAAGCAGGAGCAATGAATAATAATGCATCATTAATAAGCTTTGCTAAACAAAATGTGTCTAAAACTATTGAAAAAGATGGTGCTAAACTTTTAAAATTGAACATAGAATCTAACGACTGGAGTGTTGTAAAAAACAAATATACAGGTCACATTTTGTACCGTTGGATAAAAGGAGCTTTTACAGAGAAAAATAAAAATAACGACTGCTATTTACAAGGCTTTTTAATTAAGCAATATTATAACGGTAGTGGTTATGGGAATTCCGAGTTTGGTGGAATTATACACGGACAAATGCCTTACGGACAAAAAATGAACTGTGAAAATGCCAATTAAAACGATAAAGGAATAATTAATACATTTTAAAAAATGAAAAAGCTATTTATATTTTTAACTATAATCTTTATATGGGCAGCACAGCCTTCACATGCACAATTTTTTAAAAAAATAAAGGATAAATTAGATAAGCCTCTTATTAAACAGAAGGATAAAAAAATTAGTGAAGAAGAGTTAGAAAAAAGAAAAAATATTAAGCTGCCAGACGTTGGTACTTTAGATAAAGATGAAGCTTTAAAAGCCATTGCTGTTAAAGGTTTAGATTCGTATTACAGTAAGCATAGTATGAGTAATACGCATCAATATATTACATCGAATACTTGGTCTACTGTAAAACATAAAGATACGGGAGTGCCTTTATACCAATGGGCTGTAGGAGCAGTTGTTCAGAAAAATTCAGATGGACAATGTATGCTATATGAGTTTATTTTAAGACGAGATTATACAGGTGGAGGGCAGTATGGAGATTCCTATTTCAATGGTATAAATAGAGGCACAATTAAGGCGCCTTATGGTAATTATATAGCTTGCGTAGAATAATATCTAAAAAATATTTGCTTTCATATTTTAAAAGAGTTTACGAAATGTAGGCTCTTTTTTTATTCAGAAAAAAATAATGGAGTTTCAGAAAAATACAACTTGGTAATCTAGGGAATAGCAATTGTTTTGTATTCCATTAATTTAAAAAATACTCAACTACAATGAAAAAACAATTACTCTTATTTACAACCTGCTTGTGTTTAGGTTTGTTTTCGGCGATGGCCCAAAACGTAAACATTCCAGACGCTAATTTTAAAAGCTATTTATTAGCAGACGCAGCCATTAACACCAATAGTGATTCAGAAATTTCTGTGGAAGAAGCAGAAGCTTTTACAGGAACTATATCGGCAACAGGACTTGGAATTACAGATTTAACAGGAATTGAAGCCTTTGTAAATATTACCATATTAGAGGTATATTCAAATAGCCTAACCTCTTTAGACGTTAGTAATAACACTAATTTAACACGATTACATTGTGCAGATAACCAAATTACCCAATTAGATGTTAGTAACATTCCTACATTAAATCAAGTTCATTGTCAAAACAATCAGCTTGTAGAATTAAATTTAGCTAATGGCAACAATGCTTATTTTATATACATGAAATCTTATAATAACCCTAATCTTACTTGTATTCAAGTAGATGCAGGAACTGTGCCACCAGCTAACGTAGGCTTGTATGATGTGGGTTGGACTAGAGATCTAGAAACTAGAGTCGTAGAAGATTGCAGTTCAAGTATTTCTTACGTAACTATACCAGATGCAAATTTTAAATCTTATTTAGTTAACAGTGCAGTTAACACAGATTATGATCAAGAAATATCTGTTGAAGAAGCACAGGCGGTTACAGGAGCATTAGATGTAAGTAGTTTGGCAATTACAGATTTAACAGGAATTGAAGCTTTTATTAATCTAACCGAATTAGATTGTAGTGATAATACAATTACGGCTTTAGATGTGTCAACTATTACAGGTCTTACCAATTTAAATTGTAAAGAAAATAATATTAGCAATTTAAATGTGCAGTTGACTTCTTTAGTAACTTTAGATGCCGAAGACAATAGTTTAACGAGTTTAGATGTTTCAAATTTAGCGACCTTAACAACTTTAAATACGAGATCAAATAATATTTCAAATTTAAATCTTCAAGGTGCAACTGGTCTTGAGGTTTTAAATTGTAGCGATAATAGCTTACCTACGTTAAATGTAAGTTTAAATACTAACCTTATTGATTTAAATTGTAGTGATAACAGTTTAACAAATGTAGATGTGACTAATTTAACAGCTTTAACAGATTTAAATATTAATGACAATGCCATCTCATCAATTATCCTTACCGCGAATTCAAATTTAAATACATTAACAGCAAGCGATAATAACTTAACGAGTATTGATGTTTCTAATAATACTTTATTAACTGAATTAATTGTGGCAAGTAATAGCTTAACAAGTATAGATATTACTAATAACACAATGCTTACTGCTGTAGATTTTCAAGATAATTCAATCAGTAGCCTAGATATTAGCAATAACCCTAGTTTAACTAGAATTCACGCTGCTTTTAACCAATTTACAACTTTTGATATTAGCGCTTATCCTCAAATAAATCAATTGTTAATATATGACAATCAGCTAACTAGCTTAAACGTAGCTAATGGTAATAACTCTAATTTTGTATATATGAAGGTATATAATAATCCTGATTTAACATGTGTACAAATAGATTCAGGATATACACCAAACCAAGTAGGTGTGTATGATAATGGATGGACTAAAGATACAACCACAAACTATAGTGAAAATTGTATTCCTACAGTGTATTATGTTAATGCAAATGCCACAGGAAATAATGATGGAAGCTCTTGGACAGATGCTTTTACTAGCATTGAAGATGTATTAAATAATGCATTATTAAATGATGAAATTTGGGTAACTAGTGGTGTTTATACGCCAGCAACAGCCGCTTCAGTATTAACATTAGATTTGGAAAACTTAAAAATATATGGTGGTTTTGATGGTACTGAGTTAACCTTAGCAGACCGAGATTTAACGAAGGTATTTACGGATAACGCTACTATTATTTCTGGAGATATTAATGGTGATGATATTGAAGGTGATTTCACAACTAATAAAACCGATAATGCCACAACATTAGTAAGTCTTGAAGATGATAATGTCATTTTTGATGGTTTTGTACTTCAGAATGCGTATACCTCTGGGTCTAGTCCTGTTATCGCAACTAATACCAATGTTACCAATTTTACTTTGAAAAATATATGGATTTCAGAAAATTACAGTGCAGGATTACTATTAGATTGGAGAAAATTTTCTGGAGACTTGGTGGTTGAGAATGTAGCAATAACCAACAATGCTAGTAATAATGGTGTTGTTTTGGTAGAACATAGCGCTATAAATTCTGATGCATTAACATCTCATTGGTCAAATATTCTATTTACAGATAATACGTATAAATCAGATTTTGGTGCAATTTGGTTTAGAAGAAGTTCAGCTTCTAATGGTAACAGAAGTATAGTTCACTATTTAAATAATGCTACAATTGTAAATAACGTTAACAACCATGCTTCCGTTGAACACGTTATTAATGTAAGTGGAAGTGGATGGATTCGTCTTGAAACAAGAAATAGTATTTTTTGGCAAAATAAATATAATGGAAACCAATTCAGTACAGTAGATATTGAAAACAGTAAAACAAGTGAAGGTGATAGCCAAACCATTAATGTTTACAACGCTGTAGCGCAGGTTACATCAGCTGCAACTTCTGGGACTTATAACGCTTTAGATATTACGCAATTAGACCCATCAACGGATAATTTAAATTTAGATAGTGATTATAAACCAACATCAGCTTCAAATTATATCATAGATCAAGGAGATAATACGTATTATGACACAGCAATTTTTGCAAGTTTTGATTTATTTGGGAACGATAGATTTTTCAATAGCACTATAGATTTAGGTGCTTATGAGTATAATTCTACCTTAGGATTTGAGGATGAAAATTCTATTTCAAAATTGAAATTATACCCAAACCCTGCAAGTGACAGATTGTTTATTAGTACAAGAGCACAGATAGAACGTCTGGCTATTTTCAACATAAACGGTCAATTAGTAAAGGAAACTAATTCGGTAGTAAATGGTGTTGATGTATCGCAATTACCAAGTGGTTTATATATGGTGCAGTTACAAACAAATACCAATACTGCAACTCAAAAATTCCTTAAAAAATAAGTCCATATTTTAATATTAATATGAAATGGTCCATTGTAAAAAGTGGGCCTTTTCTAACTTTTTAAAATTCTAATATATGAAACATATAAAACGTTTTGCATTCGCAATCTTAGTTATTTTAAGTGTGTCTTGTTCATCCGATGATGATAATTCAGGCTCTCAAAACGAAAACAATATTACAGTAGGGGCATCTGTTTATGAAATGAAAACAGCCATTGTAGAACCTGCTTCAATAGGTCAGTATGTATATTTAAGTGTAAGCAATAAAACTGAGGCAGAAATAACAGCTGCTATTAATGGGACGACAATCAATAATGTGGATTTGTTTTCGGCTCGAATTAATGCGTTGGATCTTACACCCAATAGAACTTACAACTTATCAGAAATTTCAAGTTTAGAGTTTGTTGTTGATGGTGATTTTATTGATGCCGACTTTGAAAATGGCGTGAGTCAATTTTATTTAGGAGATGGAACTTCAGATTTAAGAGTCGTTGATGGTAGTATTACCGTTATAGATTACGCTGTAGAGGCTATTAATTTAACATTTACGTTTACACGAGCAGATGGAGTTGTAATTTCCGGAGATTACAAAGGTTCATTTATTTATAGCAATAATAGTCTTGATTAACAGTGGTTAGACTAAATAAAAAAGCTCACTAAATTAGTGAGCTTTTTTATGATTAAATATAAGGCGTAGTTGAAATACTAGCTATTTAGCATTACTGGCATGACCAACATAGTAACTTGTTCTCCTTCATCTAAACCATCAATAGGCGTTAAGATTCCGGCACGGTTTGGTAAGCTCATTTCTAACTGAACGTTATCAGAGTTTAAGTTATTAATCATTTCCGTTAAGAAACGTGAGTTAAACCCAATTTGCATATCATCACCTTGGTAGTCACAACTTAAACGCTCTTCAGCTTTATTAGAGTAATCAATATCTTCAGCAGAAATATTTAATTCTGCACCTGCAATTTTAAGTCTAATTTGGTGTGTTGTTTTGTTAGAGAAAATACTAACACGACGTACAGAATTTAAAAACTGTGTACGGTCTATAACTAATTTATTAGGGTTCTCTTTTGGGATTACCGCTTCGTAGTTAGGGTATTTTCCATCAATTAAACGACAGATTAGTACTGAATTTTCAAAGGTAAATTTTGCATTAGAGTCGTTATACTCTACAAGCACGTCATCATCACTTCCTGCTAAAATTCCTTTTAAAAGGTTTAAAGGTTTTTTAGGCATAATAAATTCAGCTGATTCTGTAGCCGTTACATCAGCACGTGTATATTTTACTAATTTGTGAGCGTCTGTAGCCACAAACGTTAAGCTATCTTGCGAAAACTGAAAGAATACACCACTCATTACAGGTCTTAAGTCGTCATTACCAGCAGCAAAAATAGTTTTACTAATTGCTGTGGCTAAAATATCGCCCATAATTGTTGTTGTACTCGCATCTTCTATAGAAACCGCATTTGGAAACTCTGCACCATCAGCATAAGCTAGGGCATACTTACCATGGTTAGAACTGATTTCCACCGTATTATTGTCTTCAACAACAAAGGTTAAAGGTTGTTCTGGAAACGTCTTTAAGGTATCTAATAGTAATCTAGCTGGTAAAGCAATACTACCTTCAGAATCACTTTCAACATCAATTGTTGCAGACATTGTAGTTTCTAAATCACTAGCCGAAATCGTTAGTTTTGATTGGCTCAGTTCAAATAAGAAGTTATCTAAAATTGGTAGTGTATTACTGTTATTAATAACACCTCCTAATACTTGAAGCTGTTTTAATAAATAGGTACTTGAAACAATAAATTTCATGCTGAATAGATGTGTTTTATACTTTTAATTGGTCTTACAAATATATCTCAATAGAAGGGTTTTATAAAACAAACTTATTAACAAAATAGGTCGCTTTATATGGTTTTATCACCAAACTATTGCGGTCTATTACGCAGTGTATTTACGTTTTCGTAAATAATTAAAGAGAAAGCCAAACAGCCCTAAAACAATGAGAGGCAAAGCGATATTAATAAATTGCCATTTCGATTTTTCTTCTTTTATTTTGTCTGCATCTAAAAAGGCAACGTTAATTTCTTTAGATCTTATGTTTATAAGTCCAGAATCGTCTAAAAGGTAATTCACCGTATTTAGCAGAAATTCTTTGTTTCCGAATGATTTTCCGGTGAGCTGATCGAAACCTAATTGTTGAGGTCGGTTTCTTAAAACTTCATTTTTTACAACATCACCATCAGAAATAACCACCATTTTAGTGGCATTACTTTGAGTTTTAAAATCCTTGACCTTAAAGGGTAACACCCGTTGGTTGTACACCGATGTAAATTCGCCTTCTAAGAGTACAGCTAAATTTTGAGGACCTTGATTATAACTGGCCTCATCTGGAGATTGCGTTACGGCATCTAATGAAATAGTTGTTGGGGCACCTTCTAATTTCGATTTTGGTGAGCTTTGTAATAAAATCGATTTTTTAATACTGTTTTTTAAAGTGTCAATAGGACTTGCAAAATCAAACTTAACCAAGTTTAAATTTTTAGTAATGGCATGGTTAGGGTTAGACGCGGCTAATGGCGAATATTGCCATTGTATAGGTTGCATCTGCGCCTGACTTCCTTCGCCAATAGACAGCATAATAGGTGCCGAGTAAAGATCCTTGACTAAGGTAGGATTGACTCTTACTCCATATTGAAAGAAAAAATCATTGAGGTGAAGATCTCGCATAATAGAAACTCCACGTCCTGCCGCATTATAAAGACTGTCTTTGTCCATAGCCACGGCTTCCGTTAACCATAAACTTTTACCACCATTCATGGTGTATTGGTCTAAAACTAATTTTTCATTTTCAGAAAAAGGAACACTAGGTTTTGCCACAACAATTAAGTCGTAATCTTTTAATTTATCTAAAGTCCCTTGTGGGTTATTGGCCACACTATCTAAAGTAAATGGTGCTAAATTGTAATAAGGTTTTACAGTGGTTAGAAAATCTGCCATATAAATATCGTCTAACTCACCATTCCCTTTTAAAATGGCAATTTTCTTAGATTTAGCATTTACCAATTTATTAAAGCCATCAGCAAAAGCGTATTCTAAAGCTTGTACGGAATTATTAATTTGTTCTTGTAAGCCCTGAGTAATACTACGTTTTAAAAGTGGAATTTTTACCGTTTCTCCTTTGTAGCTTGCAAATGCCCAAGGGAAAATAATATCTTGGGTTACTTTTCCGGTGCTATTGTCTGTGTTGATATAGGGCTCTAATCCTGATTTGGTAAGTTCTTCAATATTGCGCTCACGGGTTGTTTCATCTTCAATAGGATTAATATAGTTTATGAAAATTTGATCGGTTTGAAGCTGAAACTCCTCTATAATTTGTCTTACTTCGGTTTGAAGCAATCTAAATTCCGAAGGAAAGTCACCTTCTAAAAACACATCAATAATTAAAGGCGAATCTAAATCTGAAATGAGTGTTTTTGAATTTTCAGATAAGGTATAGCGTTGGTCTTTAGTTAAATCGAAACGTTTAAATACCGTGCTAGAGAGTAGGTTAACAAGAACTAATCCAACAAGTATGGCTAAAATATATAGGCTGGTTTTATTTTTTTTCATCGTCTTGCTTCTCAAAGGTTATTAGCTCTTGGTAAGGTTTAAGGGCTACGACTTTTTCGTCTTTAAAGGTGATTTCTACGCATTCTTTGTGCTCCGTAAAGGCACCAGGTTCTATGCCTAAACCGTAATTCCATTTATTGGTGTTATGGGCTTTGGCGGCATCATCCCAGGTTAACCATTCTTCTGGGCCTAAAAGGGCTTTTACTTTTTCTTTTGAAAGGCCAATTAAGGTGTCTGAAGTAATGGTGTTATCAATCATCTCGTAACGCAGATTAGGATCTTCAATCCAAGCGGTACTATTAAAATACTTCTGATGATGGTGATTGCTTAAAATATTAATAAACGGATAGAATACAAAGAAATAGGCAAATGGTGTTAATACCAAACTGATGAGTATGGTTAACCATTTTCGCTTATCTACAGTGTTTAAAAATAGAAATAAGAGTACAAAAACAATTATTAAAAAGACGACAAATAAAGGTGTGATAATCATTTTACTGTTTTTGAATTCTAAGTTTGGTGAATAATAAAAAGGCGATAGCAATACTTATAAAGTAGACCAAATCTCGGGTATCTATAACGCCACGACTCATACTGTTGTAATGCGCGGCCATTCCTAAGTTTTCTAAATATATAAGGTCGCCCAAAATGTGATAATTTGATAAGCCTTCAAATCCGAAATAGAAAAAGAAGCAAATAAAAATAGCAATGATAAAGGCCACAATTTGATTGTCTGATAGCGTAGAGGCAAACACGCCAATAGCGGTATAAGTGCCTACTAAAAATAAAAGACCAAAATAAGATCCAATGGTGCTCCCCATATCTAGGTTGGCTTCAGGATTTCCTAAAGAAGACACGGTATATACATACAGTAGAGTAGGCAGGAGGGCCATAAGTATCAAAACAAAAGCTCCAAAATATTTGCCCAGTACAATTTGAAAATGCGAAATAGGTTTTGTGACCAAGAGCTCTAAAGTTCCTTGCTTTTTTTCATCACTAAAACTTCGCATCGTTACAGCCGGAACTAAGAAAATTAGAATCCATGGTGCCAATAAAAAAAAGGAAGATAGACTGGCTTGTCCGTAATTAAAAATATTAAACTCGCCTTTAAACACCCAAAGAAAAAGGCCGTTGAGTAATAAAAACACCCCAATAACCAAATAGCCTATTGGTGAAGCGAAAAAGGTGTTTATTTCTTTTTTTAAAATGGCAATCATCTATTCTTTAATTTTTTTTTGAATTCGTACATATTAATTTACTCACAGCTCACAGCTCACAGCTCACAGCTCACAGCTCACAGCTCACAACTCACGTAAGCGAAGCGACTTTGTCTACACTCCAAGCTTCGGGTTTAGCATTAAATAAAGGCTTAGTTTTAGACCAAACCCCTTTAAATAGATCTGAGTGCCGGTACTGATTGAGATGCATTTCAGAATCCCAGTAACTATAGGTGAAAAAGATATGAGGCTGCTGCTTATCGCGATACAGTTCTAAAAAATTACAACCTTCAAAATGTCTTATTTTATCTTTTACCTGATCAAAATTAGTCAAGAATTCTTCAATATTAGAAGGTTCAAAACTCATTTTTACAATTCTTACTAACAAAGCTTAAGCGTTTAAAAAGTTAATTGTTACTGTATCTTTGGTTTTTAGACCCATTAGCGTAGAAGCACTACCAACGGTGCTGTTGTTGCTTTTATAAATGGCAATTTCAATATACTGCGAAGAGTTAAATACCACCATAGCTTTTCCTTCTACACTGCGTACGGATTCTTCATCGTCATAATTTATAATGTCACTATATTTATTCAGAATTTCTTTAAACTTGTGGTTGCGTGCATAAACGATGTAAGGACGCCCTTTTTGAATATTCTCAAAAAATTTGCGCTTAATATTAGTCACCACATTTCCATAATTATCAATATAGATTACACTGCCAATAATTTGATTATGTTCATCATTAACAAATGGGTTTAAATTTTTAATGGGTTTTATAGTGTTAATAACTTTTCCTATAACATCTAAGGTTCCACCACGTGCAATATGACAAGCGACTTTTACAAAAATATCTAAGACCGGGAAGCTGGTTTCAACCTTGTCATGAATGTTAATTTCAACAATCTTATCTGGGGCTATCTCATTGCAAATCATACTCATAATCCCATTGTTGGCACAGATAAAGTAATGATCGTCTAATTTTAGTGCAATATGCTTATTATCAGGGCTTAACTCAGAATCTATACCAATTAAATGTATAGTTCCTTTAGGGAAACTGCTGTACGCATTCTGAATAATATACGCGGCTTCACAAATATTAAAAGGCGATACAGAATGCGAAATATCTACAATATTTATTTCATCAAGTTCACTATAAATAGCTCCCTTTATGGCACTAGTAAAATGATCTTTATATCCAAAATCAGTCGTTAAAGTGATTATCGCCATAGATTGATTTGTTGATATTTTTTTAAGATTTGTGGTTGTAAAATAGTTAAATTTGTTTGTATACAACAGAATTACAAAATTAATAAAAGAAAACATATTAACGCACTAAATAAAGCTCGCTTTTGAATGAACTTATCCTAGAACTCGAAGAAATATCTCCTAAAGAATTTTTCGGAGCTCAAAATGCTAATATTGAGCTGTTAAAAAAGTATTTTCCTAAACTTAAAATTGTAGCCCGCGGCAATAAACTTAAAGCGTATGGCGATGAGGATTTACTTGAACAATTTGACCAAAGAATGACCATGCTTATGCAACATTTTGGCAAGTATAATAAACTCGACGAAAATGTTATTGAGCGCGTATTAACCAGTGACAGCACCGCAGATTACGAAACCACATCTCGTAGTGGAGAAGTGTTGGTCCATGGTGTTGGGGGCAAATTAATTAAAGCCCAAACGGCAAACCAACGCAAATTGGTAGACAGTATGCGTAAAAATGATATGGTCTTTGCTATTGGCCCTGCCGGAACAGGTAAAACCTATACAGGGGTGGCCTTAGCCGTAGAAGCTCTAAAGAAAAAGGAAGTAAAACGTATCATTCTAACACGTCCTGCTGTAGAGGCTGGAGAAAATCTTGGGTTTTTACCAGGAGATTTGAAGGAGAAATTAGATCCGTATATGCAACCTTTATACGATGCCTTACGCGATATGATTCCGGCTGAAAAATTAGATAGTTATATAGAGAAAGGAGTTATTCAAATTGCACCCTTAGCTTTTATGAGAGGGCGTACCTTAGATAATGCTTTTGTTATTTTAGATGAAGGACAAAACACCACGCATGCCCAGATGAAAATGTTCCTAACCCGAATGGGAAAGAATGCGAAGTTCTTATTAACCGGAGATCCAGGTCAGGTTGATTTACCACGCCGTACAATTTCAGGATTAAAAGAAGCCTTACTGGTTTTAAAAAATGTAGAGGGTATTGGTATTATCTATTTAGACGATAAAGATGTTATTCGTCATAAGCTTGTTAAGAAAGTTATTGCGGCTTATAAAAGTATTGAAAATAGGGAATAATTGATAAGTGTTTATAATCAAGTTTCTTAGGTTTTTAAAGGGTTTGATTATATAAAAGATATGACAAATTGTATAAAAATTTTGGGTGTTAATGGGCCTAAATTTGTCACAGTAATCAAAACTTAAAAAAAAACATGAAAAAAATATTTTTAACATTAGGACTCGTATTAGGATTAAGCCCATTATTTGCTCAAGATGATGATATTGACTTCAACTCTGACAACTCATGGCTAAAGGCAGGAATCACCGCTGGTGTGCCTGTAGGTGATGCCGGTGATGTCTCGTCATTTTCTTTGGGTGCCGATTTAAGAGGGCAATATTTGTTCAACCCCAATGTAGGGATCGGTATTGCTACCGGATATACCAACTATTTTGAAGAGGATGAGAATGATGATTTTGGAGTTATTCCATTAGCCGGATTTATCCGTTACTATTTTACACCAAATGGTCTTTTCTTCGGAACAGATGTAGGATATGGTTTTTTAACCGGTGTAGATGATAATGACGGAGGGGTTTATGTAAATCCACAAATTGGTTACCATAACCGCGATTGGAATTTTTATGCCTACTACCAAAACACCTTTGCAGAAAATGATATTGATGTACAAGCCGTAGGACTTGGTGTAACGTACAACATTAGATTTAAATAAAATATCTAAACATACAGGTTAAATTAAAGAGGAGAAATTTTATTTCTCCTTTTTTATGCACTTTATTGTTTCGACCAAGGAAAGAAATTACATTTGTAGTTCACAATAAATGATGATGACATGAACACCATAATAGATACCAATTTCAACTTTCCTAATCAGAAGAGTTTTTATAAAGGAAAAGTAAGAGCAGTTTATAACATCAACGACGAGCAATTGGTGATGGTTGCTACCGATCGTTTAAGTGCATTT
The DNA here is from genome assembly GCF_003337305.1 of Winogradskyella arenosi. Taxonomy (GTDB): domain Bacteria; phylum Bacteroidota; class Bacteroidia; order Flavobacteriales; family Flavobacteriaceae; genus Winogradskyella; species Winogradskyella arenosi. Next base: position 632,672 of record NZ_QPJO01000002.1, read on the forward strand.
GATGTGGTGATGCCAAAAGGAATTCCTTACAAAGGGCAGATCTTAAACCAAATTGCGACTAAAATGATGAAGGAAACTGAAGATTTGGTACCTAATTGGTTGGTTGCAACACCAGATCCTAATGTGGCTGTCGGTCATTTATGTGAGCCTTTTAAGGTTGAGATGGTAATTCGTGGCTATATGTCTGGGCATGCTGCACGCGAATATAAAGCTGGTAAACGTATGCTTTGTGGTGTTGCGATGCCAGAAGACATGAAGGAAAATGATAAATTTCCAGAGCCTATTATTACACCTGCTACAAAAGCTGAAATGGGCGATCATGATGAAGATATTTCTCGCGAAGACATTCTGAAAAAAGGTATTGTTCCTGAAGAAGATTATATTGTACTGGAAGATTATACCAAGAAATTATTTCAACGTGGTACAGAGATCGCTGCGGCTAGAGGCTTAATTTTAGTCGATACCAAATATGAATTTGGAAAAACTAAAGACGGTAAAATTGTATTGATTGATGAAATTCATACCCCAGATTCTTCACGTTATTTTTATGCTGAAGGATATCAGGAACGTCAAGATAAGGGCGAAGCACAAAAACAATTGTCAAAAGAATTTGTAAGACAATGGTTAATTGCTAATGATTTTCAAGGTTTAGAAGGGCAAACTGTTCCTTTTATGAGTGATGATTATATTGAATCGGTAAGTGAGCGTTATATAGAGCTTTATGAAAATATCACTGGAGATACCTTTGTAAAAGCAGATGTGTCGGATATTCAGGCGCGAATAGAAAAAAATGTTTTAGACTATTTAAAATAGAAAACCATAATGTATAAAGTAAACAACCTAACCGTACAATTTGTATGGTTAGGTTGTTTTCGTTTAAAGGCAATCCATTGCCATTATATTTTAATGACTGTTGGTCGCAAAAATTTTAATATACTCTAGAAAAGTAATTAAAGTGAAATAAAACGACTAGCATTAACGGTAAGGTTTAGCCAAAGCAACTTATTCTACTTCTTTTTCTTGAATGACAATTTTATCTTTCTTAAATATAGGAACCAGATAAGAAAGGTTAAACCCGAAACCCCCACCAAAACGACTACTGTCGTAAGTACGGTTATACCCAGGAACATATAAGTTTTCGTAATTATCAATTTCCTTTTCGGTAATAAGCACTTTTAGCTGTACGTTAAACCCTGCATAGAAATTATTAAAAAGCTCTGCTTTAAGGCCCACTTGTAATTCTGTCCATACAGCGGACAAGCCATCAAAGGTTTGTGATTCGTTAACCGTGTAGCGGTCGCCCCAATATTGGTTGTAAACATCATAAACCGTATAACTGTTTCTTGTTTGGCTAAAACTCGCGGCACCAACTCTAAAACCAGCATAAATCATGTTTTCCATGTCTAACCAGTTTTGATAAAAATTCATATCAATACCAGCTTTAAAATAGCTTCCTTTCGTGGTGTTGTTGAGTTGATTATAGTCTAATGTACGTTCTTCATTTCCTATTTCTCCTGCAATATAAATACGTTTGCTGAGACGGTAGTCACCCATAATTTCAAATCCAGAGTAATCGTCAGTAACAAAACTACGTGCTAATTTGCTAATATCGGTTCCTAATCTAAGACCATACTTTTGTTTATAAACTAAAGTATCTTGGACCGTTTTCTTCTTTTCTTGTTGCCCATAAGCCATTGTAGAAAACAACAGCGTTAAAATAACACCTCTAATGATAGATGCGTACATGTGTTGTATTTTCATTTTCTATACTTGCTTGTGTCGTTTCTTCAATTTCTATATTGGAAATCCAATTGTCGGCATCGGTAATTCTGGCAACACCTAAACTGTTAAAATTACTTTTATATCCGCAGGCTCTAGAGACATAAACAAATTCAGTATTATAAGAAATTTCTATAATGTCTATATTAGAGTTGGTGGTATCATCTTCATCTTCAATTCTTAAATCAGTGTCTTTTTCTATCACATAACGGGTAGTGATTGTTGTTTCTACACCTTCCGCATCGATAATTAGAGGTAACTCTACTGAATTTGCATTTTCATTAAAGAGTAGTGTAGCATCCGATTCTTCTGTAGGTTCAATACTATTACCATCTTCATCCGTTACTAATCCTTCCCCATAAACGGTAATTCTAGAAACGTTGAGTAACTCATCGGTATCCGTTGCATCATAGAACTCCACAATTAATCGCGGGGTCGTTTGCGTTGTAGCGGCGCAGATATCATCGCGTTCGCAATTAATCAGTGCAATAGCTATAAATAGAATTAAAAATTTTGCGTTTTTCATCGATTATTTTTCAAATAACACAACCGTTTCTATATGTGCGGTGTGCGGAAATTGATCTACTAAGCTCATCTTTTTAATGGTATACCCTGATGCCATTAATTGCTCGGTATCTCTAGCCTGAGTAGCAGGATTACAAGATACATAAACCAAACGTTCTGCATTGAGGTTTATTATCTTTTTTAAGGTTTTTGGAGCAATACCAGCACGGGCAGGATCTAAAATAATAGTTCTAATCTTGTTGGTGTATTCAGGGTGCTCGGTTAAGAATTTACCAACATCGGCAGCATAAAACTTAAGGCCTTCTATACCGTTGCGTTTGGCATTCTCTTCAGCATCTTTAATGGCCGCAGCAACAATATCTACCCCTACAATTTTTGTGTTTTCAGCTTTATTCGCAATAATTTGACCTATGGTTCCTGTGCCACAGAATAAATCTAACACCACAGTGTTATCTACAGCATCTTTATTTTCTAGCGCGTAATCTACAACTTTAGTATAGAGTTTTTCGGCACATTTTGGGTTGGTCTGAAAAAAGCTCTTCATGCTTATTTCAAAATTCAGGTCTAATAACTCTTCAACAATTTTATCATCGCCGTAGACCAAGGAAATACTTCCTGTAGTGGCAATAGTTCTATCGCCAGTTTCATCATTAATGGTGTGTAATAATCCTGCAACACGATCACCAAATAATTCAACTAAAAACTTAGCAAATTCATTTAAATCAAACTTTGGAAGGTCGTAAGAAGTCGTTACTAAGTTAAATAACAACTGATTGGTTTTATACGATTTTCTAACTACAAAATACCTAAAGAAACCTTCTCGCTTTGGTGGGTGCCAAGGTGCTAAGTCGGTGTTAACACAATAGGCTTTAATCTCCTTTAAACGGTTTTCAAATTCGGCATCAAATAAACCTGAATCTTTTTTAAGATCGTCACCACACCACCAAGTACCACGTTTTTTAAAGCCTAAGGTAAACTCATCAACATCAGTTTTAAGATCGTGATCATAGCCTATGGCAGAAAAACCATATTCCATCTTATTTCGGTAATGAAAGGTATTTGGAGAAGTTACAAATTCGTCAAATTTGTCTTCTATATCGGCAACTTTACCAATTCTTTTAAAAAGCTCTAAGGTACTTTGCTTCTTATATTGGTGTTGTTTTTCAATGGGTAACTGAATATAAGGTGCACCAGGAATACTTTGGTAAGGCATATCAACTTCATCATCAGAAGCTTTTAAGACTTCAAAAAGTTTTCCTTCGGCATATTTTTTACTCGTTTTTTTAATCTGAGTTTTAACTAATTGTCCCGGTAATGTATTAGGAACAAAGACCACAAATTCGCCGTGTTCATTTCTAATACGTCCTATACCTTTACCTCCAAAGGCATAATCTTCTATTAAGATTTCAATTATTTCTCCGCGTCTAACAAATTTGTTTCGTTCTCTTTTTGGCATTGTGTGTCTATAAAATTGACTGCAAAGATAGGTGCAATTTTACAAATGGCATAACGTTAATTGCGTCATAAGCTAGTAGCAATTCTCTAATATTTTTGTAATTTGCAACTCTCTAGGGATGATTTCTTTCCCACGCTGAATTTTCGGACACTTCGAAAGGATAAAGGTAGATAAGGAATGGTTATTTTAGATATCCATTTTTGATGTGGATATTAACGTTTAAACTTTTTAAAATGGCTGTTTTAGAGCAATTAAATTCGCAACAAGCGATAGATTTAGAAAACAAGTATGGTGCACACAATTACCATCCGTTACCTGTAGTATTAAGCAGGGGAGAAGGTGTGTATGTTTGGGATGTAGAAGGTAAAAAGTATTACGATTTTCTTTCGGCCTATTCTGCAGTAAACCAAGGGCATTGTCATCCAAAAATTGTAGGTGCAATGACCGAGCAGGCAAAAACCTTAACGCTTACCTCAAGAGCCTTCTATAATGATATGTTAGGGAAGTATGAAAAATATGCTTCGGAAACATTTAATTTCGATAAGCTTTTACCAATGAATACAGGAGCAGAAGCTGTTGAAACGGCTTTAAAAATCTGTAGAAAGTGGGCTTATGAAGTTAAAGGAATAGATGAAAATGATGCCGAGATTATTGTTTGTGAGAACAATTTCCATGGAAGAACTACTACAATCATTTCCTTTAGTAATGATCCTGTAGCGCGTAAAAATTTTGGACCTTATACCAATGGTTTTATTAAAATTGAATACGATAATTTAGAAGCTTTAGAAGCAACTCTTAAAGATAATGCTAATATCGCAGGGTTTTTAGTAGAACCTATTCAAGGGGAAGCTGGTGTTTATGTGCCTTCTGAAGGTTATTTATCGAAAGCCAAAGCCTTATGTGAAAAACATAATGTATTATTTATTGCAGACGAAGTACAAACAGGGATTGCAAGAACGGGTAAAATGTTGGCTGTTGATCATGAAAATGTAAAACCTGATGTTTTAATTTTAGGTAAAGCCTTAAGTGGTGGCGCTTATCCGGTTTCGGCAGTATTAGCTGATGATGCTGTGATGAATGTGATTAAGCCAGGAAATCATGGAAGTACGTTTGGAGGAAACCCAATTGCTGCGGCAGTAGCTATTGCAGCTTTAGACGTCGTTAAGGATGAAAAATTAGCCGAAAACGCTGAAACTTTAGGGCAGTTATTTAGAAGTGAACTTTCTAAGTTTATTGAGAGCAGTTCTATTGTGAATTCTGTAAGAGGAAAAGGATTATTAAACGCTATTTTAATCAATGATTCTGAAGACAGCGATACCGCTTGGAATATTTGTTTGAAATTAAGAGATAATGGTTTATTAGCAAAACCAACACATGGTAACATTATTCGTTTTGCACCACCATTAGTTATGACTGAAGCGCAATTGTTAGATTGTGTATCTATTATAACTAAAACCTTAAAAGAATTTGAAGCCTAATCTAGCGCTTAAAGTATAGTTATAAAAAAAGCGATTTTCTGAATTGAAAATCGCTTTTTTTATAGTAAAGAATTTATAAGTTTAAGGTTGTGGCCCAAAAATCTCTTGCATTCTTTCTTCCATTAATTCAGGGTTTTGCATGGCTTCTATACCTATAGCGGTGTACATCCAAATGATCAATATAACCATTACTATACTAAGTACAACACCAATAATCCCCATAATTTTACCAGCTTTTACATTTCCGTAACCTGTGTAGCTTTCCGGAGCTTCCATAAAAAGTTTGCTTGCTTTTCCGGCGAGTATAATAGCGACGATACCAAAGACTAGTCCCGGTAAACCGTAGCAACAACAGCCTATTATTGATAAAATTCCCATGATGAGAATTAAAGTTCCATTAGGTATTGGTTGTTTTTCCATAATTAATTTGATTTTTAGTTGATTAAAAAAGTTTTGATTATAAAGCTTGTAACAATAATACTAATATTTAATAAAAAAAGGCCTAAAATGATACGATGTCCATTAGCATACTGAAATTTAAGATGTAAAACCAAGTAAGCAAACATTATAATTAAGGTGTATATGGCAGGATACATATAGAAGGCTCCAACAAAATCACCTTCTAACAATAGATTAAGTGCACGTTGAGTGCCACAACCCATACAGTCTACCTTAAAGGTTTGCTTCCATAAGCAGGGTAACATATAGTCTTCAAGTCCTGTTGTAAGTAATAACATACGGCTAAAATAATTAATTTGTATTAGACATTACAGTCCAATTCAATATAAAAATAACACCACGCAGTATTGGTTTGTCTCTAGACGTCTTGATTTCTTTTATAAAATAGCGTCAATTAATACTTCTAAATATTACTTTTGCACCGTAATACAATACTTATATATGAATATCTCAAGAGTCATTAATACCATTTCTATTATTGTCGGTGGTGTTTTAGCATTATACGCACAAAGTCAGGCCGATTCTAACCCTTACGTTTTAATAGGTGGGGTCTCTTTATTAATGTTTGGAATTTATAGAACCTCTAGAAATATTCCGAGTAAATACGATAAGCCAGAAGAATCGTTTGTAAAAACAGAAAACGAACATGAAGTTTAAAAAAGGAGATCAGGTTGAAACTATAGACGATGCTATTACAGGTGTAGTTACTAAGGTTTCAGATGAAATAGTGACCCTAGAGGATGTACAAGGATTTGAGTTTCAGTTTGAAGCCCGAGAATTGATGCTTGCCGCTTCTGGACATTCATTGGAACGCTCTATTTATAATACAGATTTTGAAGCTGTTAAAAGAGAGAAAGCCTCTAAAAAGCGAAAATCGGCACCTACTGTGAAGCCTAAGGAACGAAATGCTCCAAAATTTGAGGTAGATCTCCATATTCACCATCTGACGAAATCTTATAAGCATATGACAAGTTTTGATATGCTCAATCTTCAGTTAGATACGGCCAAGGGACAATTAGAATTTGCCATGCGTAAACGCATACCAAAAATTGTATTTATTCATGGTGTGGGAGAGGGCGTTCTACGTCAAGAATTAGAAACCCTTTTCAGCCGTTATAATAATGTTACTTTTTATGATGCCGATTATAAAACTTATGGACTAGGAGCTACTGAAGTTCGTATTCTTCAGAATGTAGCGCCTTAATTGTCGTAATCATCAGGATTAAAATCTTCAATTTCTGTAGTTAAGGTTCCTAAATTAATTTCAGTAGATCTAAAAATGGTTAAATCTGTATCCGTGACTACAAAAGAGGTTTCAACGGTTCTTGTGTAAGAATTGGTATACGCATCGTAATCTTCAAAAGTATAAGGCGTAGCTTCTTCACTATTAAGGTAAAGTTCAACCAATATGCCGTTAACAGAGATACGGTCGTCACCAGGACCATTTTCGCCATTAGCATCTTCTAAGCGTGTAGGAACGTTATCACCATCATCATCAGCATCCAAATAATTAGGAATACCATCACCATCCGTATCTAAAGGATTTGTTAAAGGGTCATCATCTCCATCGGCATTATCGTCGTCCAATTCGTTTGCCGTTAGTACATTATCTCCATCATCATCAATATCTAAATAGTTTGGGATACCGTCACCATCCGTATCTAGAGAATCCCAGTAAATACCATTTTCATCAGGTAAACCAGCGAGGCCTTCATCTGCAGTTGGTACGCCATCGTTATCATCATCTTCAACTGTAGAAGTTACGTATATTGTGCCAGAACCCGCTTCGTAATCTTCTTTAACAGAAAGACCTGAAGGCGATACAACGGCACAGACATCGTCTGAGGTTAAGGCTCTATTATAGGTTCTGTATATAAATCTAGTGGTACTCGCATCAATAGTTAGAGTTTCTGGAGAACCTTCAGTTGTAGCATGAGTAAAGAAGGCATCGTTGATGTCTTCACCTTTTTCAAAAATTAAAATCAGTGCTTCATTAGGATCTTCACGGGTGTCATAGACCAAATGATACTCTTCAAAGTTGTCGCAATAGGCGAGTTCTTCGTCAAAATCTAAATCTATAGTTAGGATATCGCCATCATCACAGGCGGTAAATAGGGTAAGACAAAAGAAGATTAATAATGGGCGTATCATAGATTCTATTTTCAACAAAAATAATGGATTTGTAAAATTATAACGTTGGATTAACTAAATAATTTTATTTACAATATTTTTGCGTCATGAATTCAGTATATCTCGATAACGCAGCCACAACGGCATTACGACCAGAAGTGGTGAAACGAATGACGCAAGTATTAAATGAAACCTATGGTAATGCGTCGTCTAGTCATAGTTTTGGACGTTCTTCTAAAGTGCTTTTAGAACAATGTAGAAAGGATATTGCCCGTTATTTTAAGGTTTCGGCCTCAGAAATAGTTTTTACCTCAGGGGGTACCGAAGCTGATAATTTAGCACTAAGAAGTGCAGTAAGGGATCTTGGAATTAAGGAAATTATTACCTCGAGAATTGAACATCATGCTGTTTTACATACCGTAGAGCAATTGGAAAAAGAATATGCAATAACGCTAAAGTATGTGGATTTAGATGAGTGCGGTAGGGTTAATTATACCCATCTCGAAGAATTATTGCAAGCCGCAGACCAGCCTCTTGTAAGTTTAATGCATGTTAATAATGAAATTGGAAATATTTTAGACCTTAAACGTGTGGCAGAACTCTGTAAAAGTTATAAGGCCTTATTTCATTCCGATATGGTGCAATCCATAGGACATTACCAAATCGATTTGGAAGCGATTTCTGTTGATTTTATGGCGGCCAGTGCCCATAAGTTTCATGGTCCTAAAGGTGTTGGCTTCTGTTTTATACGAAAAGAATCGGGATTAAAACCTTTAATTTTTGGAGGTGAACAAGAGCGCGGGTATAGAGCAGGAACCGAAGCTATACATAATATAGTAGGAATGGCTGAAGCGCTTAAATTAGCTTATGATAATCTTGAGGTTGAAAAACAATACATTTTAGAGCTTAAGACCTATTTTGTTGAAGCATTAAAAAAAGAGCTTCCTAAAACAAGTTTTAACGGACGTTGTGAATCCCAGGAAGACAGCACGTTTACCCTACTTAATGTGTGTTTACCTATTGCACCTGAGAAAGCTTCAATGTTGCAGTTTCAGTTAGATTTAAAAGGCATTGCCTGCTCTAGAGGAAGTGCTTGCCAAAGTGGAAGTAACCAACAGTCTCATGTATTAACAGCTATTTTAGATGTTGAACAATTAAAACAACCTTCCGTTCGGTTTTCATTCAGTATTTTTAATACCAAGGATGATGTAGATTATGTTATTGATGTACTCAAAGCCTTTACAACCGCTTAATGCTTAATGATGATTTTCTGTGTTTTTAAAGCGTTCTGCGTACGGGTGCTAATATGTACCACATAAACACCGTTGCTTAAATTAGTTGTCGGTATGGTGTATTGCGTATGCGTAGTGGTGTAGGTTTGTTTCACCACTTGTTTTCCTAAAACATCATAAAGACTGATGGTTTGGACATCTAAGCCTGTTGGATTCTCTACCGATACTTCTTGTGTTTTATTTAATTGCTTAATGCTTAAGTTTTCGCTATCTAAATGATTGATGTCTAAAGTGTTTTCCGTAGCAAAAACGATTTCAAAACGGTCGGTGTAGAGGCCGGGTGCGATATCTAATTCGTAATCATTAGCTCTAAGGTCGGTATACGTGTTCGTGGCGGTATCATGTAGGTAAATGCTCTGTGTCTCTTCAAAATTCTGAATGTCGAAAATTCTAAAACGTAAAGGTTGTTGGGCTTCAATAGTTAAAGTTATAGGAATACTCAGTTCCGTTTCAAAAGGATAGGCTTGTGCTAAATAGATGACATCACCCAATGAAAAATAGGCGTCGTTAGCACTTGAAGAACTACCTTTTAACTCTAAACCATAATCAAATCCTGCTGTGGCGGTATCGTGAAAATTCAGCAGCAATTGTTTAGTGAAAAAGGTGCCATTTACAGCGAAATCTACATTAATTCTGAAGCGTTTAAAATCACTTGGAACTATAGGGAGTCCATTAGTTTGGTATTGAATACCTCCATCGTCTTGGGTTTCATTATCATTTTGATTTCTGAAAAAATAACTGTTTCCATCTGAAACTTTAGCAAAGGCACGATGTTCATTTTTTGTATATACCATTGCTGGTGCAGAAATTGTTCCCGCAGCGCCTTCTATCATAAAACCTTGCCCTATCGGAATATAACGTCGTGCCGATTTTACCCCATCTTGAGGTGTGGAGAGGGGATACGTATTGTCTTGCTCATCATAAGTCATAAATTCAGCAGGGGAATCTGTGATTACAGTTCCTGTGGCATCAATGGTGAAAGCATAATACCCACCTCTATACTCTTGTAAGATGTGCGAATTAACGGAGCCGTCTTGTTCCCAATATAGTAAAGTTCCTGTTATAGCGGCTTGATTGTCTGAATCATGAATAAATGCTGCAGCGTCTAAAGCACTCGGGTAGGGATTACCTATTAAGGTGTTTAGTCCATTGACAACATTATTGGTAATTGTACCATTATTAGGTTTGCCTCTAAAATCGTAACGTTGACTGCCTGTGTCATTGGTTCCATTTCCTTTCATTGTAAATCCTAATCCAGGTAGAATAGCTCCAGAACTACCCACATAAATCCAATCGGCATAGTTTGTAGAGGTTTGGAAAGTCCATAACCAACGTTCAGAAATTGTAAGCGGGCTAGAACTTCCGTCGTAACTGCTAGTGAATAAGGCATCCGTACTAGAGGTTAAGCCTAAAGGGTCGTTAGCGGTTGGTATGCCTGTAGCTGCATCGATTAAGTTAACACGGGCGGGTTCATTACCAAAGGCGGCCGAATTATTGCCCACCGGTGAGCACCAATAATTATAACTCCACTGGTTAGCTGTCCCTGTTTGGTAGACACTTAATTGGCCTACACCGGAATTACCGGTAAGGCCATCACCTTGTAGAAGTTGGGCTTCGTCTCTTAAATATATTTTAGAATCGGTATCATTAATATTAACGTCATCGGTAACGTAGAGGTATTGATTTTTTACAAAGATATAAGCGTTATTCTGAACGCTAAGTTGGGCAAAAGATAGGCTACAACTTAATAGCAGAAATGAAAAGAGGGATAGTTTCATAGTTCTTAATTTTTATCACTAAAGTCTAATAAGTTGACTTAAAGCACCTTATTGTATCAAATATAAGAAAATTAAACGCGTGTTAGTTGCTGAATTCTTTCAAAACCTTACTCATTTCTTGCTCTTAATATTCTGAGCCTTAGAATCGTGCGGACATTCTTAGGTTAAACACACGTGGTGTTAAATAATTAGGAATGGCATACTGAGCTTTAGAATACACGTCTCTCACCCAAGTATTGGTAATGGAGTTTTGGTTGTTAAACATGTTGTAAATTTCAAAACCAATTGAGAGTTCTCTAAAGGCTGTTTTCCATTGGGCGTTGTATGTTTTTTCTGGATTTATCAGCTGATAAGAAATCCCTAAATCTGCACGGCGGTAATCTCGTAATCGCAATTGGTAGTCGTAAGGATCAGCATAACTTGGAGAGCCTCCAGGGACTCCGGTGTTATAAACCAAGTTAAGGTACATTTTAAGATCGGGCATATTAGGAACATAATCCTGAAATAATGCTCCAAATTTTAAGCGTTGATCTGTAGGTCTTGCAATATAACCACGATCATCAATGTTTTCTTCGGTTTTTAGGTAACCAAAACTAAACCACGATTCGGTTCCTGGTACAAATTCCCCATTTATTCTTAAATCTAAACCATAGGCATAAGCAACAGCATCATTATTCGCACTGTAACGAATTCTAACATTTTCTAGGGTATAAGGGTTCACGTCGGTCATGCCTTTATAGTAAGCTTCAGTTACTAATTTAAAAGGGCGTTCCCAAATTTCAAAACTGTATTCATTACCTAAAACCACATGGAAAGATTTTTGTGCTTTTACATTGGGTTGAATGGTTCCCGACGAATCCCTCAACTCTCTATAAAAAGGCGGTTGGTAATAAAGTCCGGCTGCAACTCTAAACAGCATGTCCTTATCCCAATTGGGTTTGATGGCAAATTGCCCTCTTGGACTTATAATGGTCTGAGAATCGCCTGTGCTAAACGTATCACCGCTTACCACCCAACTATGCGATCTTACACCGGCGTTGTAAAAAACCTCATGGCCATTCCACTCGGTCTGCTTACTGTATTGTAAAAAGGCTTGAAACCTGTTAATTTGAACGCGGTTGGTTACTCTAATATTCTGATAGGCGGTTAAAGGTCCCGAAAACGCCTCATAAGGTTGTGGGTTGTTCCCGCTAACTAAAGGCGGTCTAATGGAAAAACCGGCAGAATCTATCACTTCATATTCTACCAAACGGTCTCTAATATCTTCATGAGTGTATTTCGCAGACCATTCTAAAGTACTTTCATCATCAATTTTATAATCTCCACGATGTTCTACATTGATAATAAAAGCATCCAAATCGTTACGGGCATGAGTTAATTGAGATCCAATACCTTCACTAAATTCAACGTCCCCTAAATTTTCGTCTCCAATACTGGTATTAACTTCACCTAATCGGTATTGTGCTAAGATGTCAAAGTATTCTTGCTCTGTAGTTTGGTAGGCTGAAGCTAAAAGTTTTAGCGTCACTTGATCATTTAGAAAATAATTGGCTTTAAAGGCCCCGAAATAGGTTTGATATTGATCTTTTTCTTGACCGTCATAAAATACTAAAAGTGCAACAGGATCATCTATGGTTCCGAAATTGGTTTGTCTATTTTCAGGTTGAAAATTGTATTTGTTAGATGAAATTGTTCCTAAGAAATTAAGGTGGAATTTACTAGAAAACCTATAAGTCAGGAAGGTTTGAGCATCTGCAAAAACGGGTTCTACATTACCTTCGGTTTCAAGACTATTTAAAAGTAAGCTGTTATCGCGGTAACGTACGCCGGCAATACCGGAGAATTTTCCATCTTTAGAAACTGTTTCTGCAGCAAGGCTACCGCCTAGGAGACTTAAATCGGCTCTAATTCCGAAATCTACAGGGTTTCGGTAAGTAATGTCTAAAACTGAAGATAGTTTATCGCCATATCGGGCTTGAAAACCACCCGCAGAAAAATCCACATTTTGAACTAAATCGGTATTCACAAAACTTAAACCTTCTTGGTTTCCTGAGCGGATTAAAAAAGGTCGGTAAACTTCAATATCATTAACATAGACTAAGTTTTCATCAAAATTTCCCCCTCTAACAGAGTACTGTGTACTTAATTCATTAGAAATATTAACGCCGGGTAATGTTTTTAAAATATTCTCTACGCCAGGTTGTGCGCCTTTTATCGTTCTTATCATTTGTGGCGAAATAGAGGTAACCCCATCTACAGATTGCCGAGTATTGGTGTTAATAACCACCGTGGCAATTTGCTCAACATCCATAAGCATTACCGGATTGTATTCTATTTCTTGACCGTTCTTTAAGAGAAATTTCTGTTCTACACGCTCGTGAGAAACATGACTAAAAACTACCGTTACCTCTATGCCATATGGAATTTTAAGCTCGTAAAAACCATTGCTATTGGTGGAGGTTCCTTCGCCTGTATTGGTGGTAATATTGACACCTTCAATAGGTTGGTGGGCTTCATTGAGAATTACACCTCTAACGATTGCAGATTGCGAAAAAGACAAAAGACTAAAAAATAAGCCAATGAGGACGGTAAGATATGAGCGTTTCAAATATGATGTTTTTAGTGTGGTTAGGAAGCCAAGGTCATAATAAATTTAAGAAAACACCTGTAATAGGCGTTAAAAGCATAAAAGTCTAACAGGTATTTATCTGGGTTCTAATTTACTACTTTCTAAAAAATGTTGCTTCAAATGTAGAACTATTTCCTACATTATCCGTGACAATTATTTTTAATTCGTTTTTAGTGTCTTTCACCACGTTATCATTAAAATCATGGACCAATGAATTGGTTTTATAATCGTATTCCATTAAAATCCATTTTCCGTTTACCGTAGCTCTGTACTTGCTGATGCCTGTAAGTTTATCTTCAATCTTTAATTTTAGATAACGGTAGTTGCTAATCCATTTTTTATTGGTGAAATTTACCGGAGTAATCACAGGAGGTTCGGTATCCATAGCTAAGGCATAAGTTCCTAAAGCTTTTGTCTTTGCGATTAAACGATCGCCTTTACGAGAGGTGGAAACGTAATAGGGTTTTTTATAGTTTCCATAAAAACGCGCAATGTACAACTTGTTTTGGTGCTCTGCTTTATAGTGACTCAAATCGTAATTAATATAAAAATTCTGTTGCATCGGTAGTTTATCCTCTCCTAAAAAGAGCGTATCTGAATTTACTTTAAAATCGATATAAGCATCATCATATAAAGTGTTTTTATAAAAGTCTACCGTAAAATTCCCAGAAGTCAATGTACTCTTTTTGTTGTTGTAGACTAAAGATTGTTTGGAGCGATTAACAGGATTATCGTCTTTTTTTAAAGGCTCATATTTACCATCAATAGGGATAACTACCCAAGATTCATTACCGTGATAATCTCTTACTCTTACTTTATAAACAGAAGCTGTGCTATCTTCAACGTGTACATAGCCTTGATCATAAGCATCTTTATATAGACTAAGTGGGTTATTAGGTTCAATAAATAACTTTTGAATTTTTGTTCGGTGTTTAATGTAATACTCATAATCCACCAGGCGCCTTATGTGCTTAGTTTCATCAAAACTAAAACGCTTAAAATCGATCTCTAAACTTTTATTACCATTAAAAAAGGATTGAATATTACTTACACCGTTGTTGTTTGGGGCCAAATCTTGTTTGTCATTGGCGGTAATCCCGAAACCTATATTGCCGTAAGCTGTAATTTTTTCTACAGCGTAATCACCATTTTTCTTAGGAATAAGTCTTAAAGGAACACGTTCATTTTTTCCATTTATCGTAGCATTTTCATCTCTGGGGTAAGCAAATACAGCCGTAACGTATGGAGATATAGAATCTTTAACCTCCATACCAAAAAGTAAGGGATTTATAGGGCGTTCTAAATTATCCCTAATTTCAAAATGTAGATGAGGCCCTCCAGAGCCACCAGTGTTACCCGAATAACCAATAACTTCATCTTGTGCAATTAAAAGTTCTTTTGAATGCGGAAAGACCTCCACCTCAAATCGCTCTTTATCATACTGACATTGCTTAATATAATCTTCTAAGCGTTTAGAAAATTTTTGAAGATGACCATACACTGTGGTGTACCCATTAGGATGTGTAATGTAAAGCGCTTTACCGTAACCATAATGTGAAATTTTAATTCTACTAATATAGCCTTCCGCAGCAGCATAAACTTTTAAACCCTCGCGTTGTTGCGTTTTAATATCTAAGCCACCATGAAAATGGGTAGATCGTAATTCAGCAAAGGTTCCCGACAAGACTAATGGAATGTCTAAGGGCTGTCTAAAATAATCTTGCGGATATTCTGATTCTTCACCTGTAGTGATATCAGGTTGCCCATAAAGGGAACAAGAGATAAGAAAGAGAATTAAAAATTGTTTCATAGAAATAGCTATAATAGCGAAAATATTAATTTGCTTACAGTTTCCAAACTGTTCAAGGGGATAAATTTAGTAACGTCTTATTTTAACAGAACTTATATGCGTTTGAAATAAATGTGAGACACAAGGCTAAATTTTGGGTCTGATTTTTGAGAATGAAAGTAAAATGAAAGCTTAACTGTTGGGAAACTTGGGGGTTAGCTGTCATAGAAACAGATTGCTGTGAAATTTTAGAACGATAAGCTTAAAAAATCGGTGGCTTTAACAAAAAATAATTGTAAAAGAATTGTGATTATTCAATAGGTATGTTAACTTTGTTTTAATAGTATTGAATTGCTTTTATGAGTAAAATAGAAGACATTGTTGATGCACTAGAAAATAAAATCAGTAAGATTTTACACAAGCAAACCGTTTTAAAACAAACCAATGCTAAGCTAGAAAGTCAATTAGAACAGCAACAACAAAAGCTTTTAGAACAGCAAGAAGAAATTTCTGCATGGGTAGAAAAATATGATACCCTCAAAATGGTAAATTCAATGCTAGGTAGTGACGAAAATAAACGAGAAACAAAACTCAAAATAAATGCACTTATTAGAGATATAGACCATTGTATTGGACAACTCTCAGAATAATATTGTAAATTTAGATTATAATGCCTGAACAATTAAAAATTAAACTTTCTATAGCCAATAGAGTTTATCCGTTGACGATAAACCCTAGTCAGGAGGAAGGTTTACGTAAAGCCACAAAGAATATTGAGGCAATGATTGGGCAATTTGAGCAGAATTACTCTGTAAGAGACAAGCAAGATGTTTTAGCCATGTGTGCTTTACAATTTGCAGCTCAAGTAGAGCAAAAGTCAATAGATAAAGAGTATGTTAATGAAGAAGTACAGGAAAAGTTAGAAGCTTTAAATGAACTTTTAAATCAACATGTTTAACTCGTACGTTCTTTAAAATAAATAAAAGGTTACTGCCTACATTAGTTATATTTTTTGATAAACTCAACGATCAATTCTTTAAAAAGGGTGAGTTTAAGTTGTAAAATCGTGCTGTTAGTGCTGAACTTGCTTCAGTAGCTTAGACAGATTTTTGATCAGCTTGTTAGCCCTAAACTTGTTTTTAAGGAGTTTATACAAAACCGATACTAGTGTAGGCTTTTTTATACACTAAAACTAAATTATAAAGATGGATAATTACGCAATAATGTTTATTGTAGGAGGAATACTAGGAGGAATAATAATAGGATATTTAATCGCTAAAGCTTTAGAAAAAGGTAAAGCGTCTAAGTTGATTGCCAGCGCAGAAATCGAAGCACAATCAATTTTAAAACAAGCCAAATCTGATGGTGATTCCTTAAAAAAGGATAAAATACTGCAGGCCAAAGAGAAGTTTATTGAGTTAAAATCAGAACATGAAAAGGTGATTTTTTCTCGCGATAAAAAAATGGCTGAAACTGAAAAACGCATTAGAGATAAAGAATCTCAACTTTCTAGCGAGTTAAGTAAAGCAAAAAAATCAAATCAATCTTTAGAGAGTAAAATAAAAGATTACGATTTTAGATTGGAGTTTTTAGACAAGAAGCAAGAAGAAATTGAAAAAGCGCATAAAAATCAAATTAAGCAATTAGAAGTTATTTCATCGTTATCTGCAGAAGAGGCGAAGTCGCAATTAGTAGAGTCTTTGAAAGAGGAAGCCAAAACAGATGCCATGGCCTTTATTCAAGACCATGTTGAAGAAGCTAAATTAACCGCACAACAAGAAGCTAAGAAAATAATTATAAACACCATTCAACGTATCGGTACAGAAGAAGCTGTAGATAACTGTGTTTCTGTATTTAATATCGAGTCGGATGACGTTAAAGGTCGTATTATTGGACGTGAAGGGCGAAATATTAGAGCCATTGAAGCTGCAACGGGTGTAGAGATTATTGTTGATGATACTCCTGAAGCTATAATTTTATCTTGTTTCGATTCTGTAAGACGAGAAATTGCACGCCTATCTTTACACAAATTAGTTACCGATGGTAGAATACATCCGGCACGAATTGAAGAGGTGGTGAGAAAGACAGAAAAGCAGATTGAACAAGAAATTATTGAAGTAGGAAAGCGTACGGTCATCGATTTAGGAATTCATGGATTACATCCAGAATTAATTAAAATGGTAGGACGTATGAAATACCGTTCGTCTTACGGTCAAAACTTATTACAACACTCACGTGAGGTTGCAAAACTATGTGGGGTGATGGCTGCAGAATTAGGATTAAATCCGAAATTAGCCAAACGTGCTGGTTTACTACACGATATAGGAAAAGTACCATCATCAGAAACCGATGTGGAAACACCTCACGCTATTTTAGGTATGCAATGGGCTGAGAAACATGGAGAGAAACCAGAGGTTTGTAATGCTATTGGAGCACACCACGACGAAATTGAAATGACCACTTTGTTATCTCCAATTATTCAGGTTTGTGATGCTATTTCAGGAGCAAGACCAGGAGCAAGACGTCAGGTTTTAGATTCTTATATCCAACGATTAAAAGATTTAGAAGATGTGGCCTTCGGATTTACAGGGGTAAAGAAAGCTTATGCAATCCAAGCTGGTAGAGAGTTACGTGTTATTGTGGAAAGTGAAAAAGTATCGGATGATAAGGCTGCAAGTTTATCGTTTGAAATCTCTCAGAAAATACAAACGGATATGACTTATCCAGGACAAGTAAAAGTTACTGTGATAAGAGAAACAAGAGCGGTAAATATTGCAAAATAAAAACGCTTCACATTATATAGACCTAAAACGCACTCTAATTTAGAGTGCGTTTTGCTTTTTAAAGCTAAGTGAAAAAGCGGTGCCATGATTAAGGTTGCTTTCCACTTGAATCTCACCATTTAATGCCTCCACTTGAGTTTTAGTAATAAAGAGACCAATGCCTCTAGAGTCTTTGCGTTTGGTGCCATGAAAGGTTTTATAAATTTCAAAAACTTGATCTTTAAATTTATTCAGATCAATACCAATTCCGTTATCCGAAATTAAAATCCTGACATGGCTTTCGGTTTCCATAGATGCTATAGTAACTTCAGATTGTTTGTTAGGGTCTGAATATTTAATGGCATTAGAGATTAAATTATATAAAACACTTTCTAAATAAGCTTTATTGGTCAATAAAACGACCTCTTTTCTAACGTCGTTGTGGATACGGACCTCGTTTTTTTCACTTTCTAAGGACAGACTGTTTATAATCGTGGACGTAAAAGGGTAGAGTTCTACGCTTTCATTAAGTTCGCTAATTTTTGATTTAGATTTAATGCTTACAATATCATCGAGATCTTTAATGGTCGTTGATAAAGATTTAGAAATAGTCTGCAAGTGCCCCATTAGGGTGCCTTTTTCAGTTTCGCTAGTGGCTTCATTATAAAATTCTAAGATATTTTTAAAATTTCCAATGTGTGTTCTTAGATTATGAGACACAATATGCGTAAAACTGTATAGCCGCTTATTTTGATTGGTAATGACGTCTAATTTCTTTTTTAAGAGGTCTTCACTTTGTTTGCTTTTAGAAATATCGGTGTGCGTTCCAATAATCCGTGTGGCTTTTTGGTTGGCATCGCGCTCTACAACTTTCGCCTTGTCTAAAATCCATTTGTATTGCCCATTTATACCTTTTATACGGTATTCATGTTCGTAAAGTAAATTAGGACCTTCTAAGAACTGTTTAAAACTTTCAAAATACGCTTCGCGGTCTTCCGGATGTACTTGCTCATTCCAATATTGTGCATTATTAAAGGAGTAGTCTTCAGGATAGCCTAATATATGTTTAGATTCTTTAGAAAAATGGACCTCATTTTTATGGATATGCCAATCCCAAAAGCCGACTTGCGATAATTCTAGAGCATGCTTATATTTATTAGCTTCAAAAGTTGCAGCTTGAGAATTAAAAATGTTATAAGATATTGATTTAATGTTTTTTAGCGTTAGGGCAATAAAATTCATTCTAGTGGGCTTTATTTTGAGACCCTTTTCTTTTCAGAAGGTCACAATATTAAACCTTGTTTAACAACTCTAACAGTATTACGTTTGGCCTTGCCTTTACTGGATTTATGGCACTTTTATTCAGAATGGCGTATAGATGAAGACCTTGAAAATAATTGTATAAGTCTTTGTGAAGATTTCACGTTTCAGTTGTTATGATTTTGAGCTTGTAAAGCCCTTTTTTTCTTGATTTTGGAGTCTTTAATTTCTAGGGTGAAACTGCTCTAAGATATCACTAAGGTGTGTTCGGTTTACATGCATATAAATTTCTGTTGTTGTAATGCTTTCATGACCTAGCATCATTTGTATAGCTCTTAAATCCGCTCCATTTTCTAAAAGATGTGTAGCAAATGAGTGTCTAAAGGTGTGTGGAGAGACGTTTTTCTCTATTCCAGTGGTCTTTACGAGTTTTTTAATGATGGTAAAAACCATAGCTCTCGTGAGCTGACGTCCTTTGTAATTCAAAAAGAGTATGTCTTTAGAGTCGGCCTCGATAGCAATATGAGCTCTTATAGCCATCCAAATAGAAATGAATTTTTGGGTCGATTTTCCAATCGGAACAAAACGTTCTTTATTCCCTTTTCCGTTCACTTTAATAAAGCTTTCTTCAAAATAAAGATCTGAAATTTTTAAGGCAATTAACTCACTTACACGTAACCCACAACTGTATAGGGTTTCGAGCATGGCTCTATTGCGTTCACCTAGATTAATACCACTATAAGTGTAGGTTAAATCTATCGCATTTATAAGTTTATCAATGTCTTCAATAGACAAGGTATCGGGAAGTTTACGGCCAATTCTCGGGGTTTCAATAAGGTCTAAGGGATTGGTTGTTCTGTAATCTTCAAAAATGAGATAGTCAAAAAAATTACGAAGTCCCGATACTAACCGGGCTTGAGACCTGGGGTTTATTGATTTTGAAACCGAATAAATAAAAGACTTCACCACCGTTGTATCAATAGTTAGAGGTGTTACCTTTAGGTCTTCAGCAGCCAAATAGGTCATTAGTTTTTTTATATCGTAACTGTAATTCTCAATAGAGTTTTTAGATAAACCACGTTCAATTTGAAGATAATGTTTGTAGTCTGCGAGTGCCTGATCCCATTTCATAGTTAAAAATAAGTATTTAAAAGTTTATAGAATCTAATATCTCAAGGATATTTCTTTTGTGCGTGTGGAAAAGGATTAAAATGAAAACCGAAGTGAAGGCTACATTTTTTTATACTGTAATTTTAATATCTTTACTTTATGAAAAAGTTGATTATAATAAATGGGCCTAATCTTAACTTATTAGGAAAACGCGAAACAAATATCTACGGTAATTTAACCTTCACCGAGTTTTATGAAGCTGTTGTGAAAAAATATCCTGATGTCGATTTAACCTATTATCAGTCTAATATAGAAGGAGAACTCATTGATAAAATTCAGGAAGTTGGCTTTAGTTATGATGGTATTATTCTTAATGCGGCCGCTTATACACACACTTCAGTAGGCATTGGTGATGCCGTTAAGGCTGTTACTACACCGGTTGTAGAAGTGCATATTTCTAATACGTTTTCTAGAGAAGAATTTAGGCATCAATCGTATATCTCACCAAATGCTAAAGGTGTTATTTTAGGTTTTGGTCTACAAAGTTATGAATTGGCTATTGAGAGCTTTATCAGTGCCTCTTAAAATCTTTCAGAAATAACACTGAACAACGGGTTATTGGAGTTGAAGTCGTTGGTGAATGCCACGGCTTTTGTATGGAATTAATACAATCCGGAATAGGGATCGGCTGCGTATTAATGATGTGTTGGTGGTCATAAACAATAGGAAATATATCTTTTTTTTGTTTTTTTAATGCCAATTTACCTTCGGGCGTTTTTATGTTATAAAATCCGTTTTACTTCGGAATAACGACGTTGACATATGATACGTCTTGTATGGATGCTACGAGGTATGCTTCACTTAGCGCTGTAATGTTTTATAGCTCTTCAATAAAATGATTTACAGTTGACCTTAACTTTAAGGGACAACGTCTTCCAGAAATTAAATTTGATAAACCTTTTATTTTAAGGGAAGCTCACTTAAAATTCCACTTTTTGACGATGCGCTATAAATTTCAAAATAGGTGCTTTAATGGCATAAGAGTTAATGATTTCTTGATTTGAGCAGCCTTTAAAATAAAACTTTTCCGATTGATTTATGTGTTTGATTAACAACTTGTTAAACTGCTGTTAAGTCCTATGGCTAGGTGGTTTCGGGCTTATAGCTTTGTGGTATTAACCCAAATAAAACAATGATTAAAATGAAAAAATTAATTGCATTTACCGGCGTATTTTTAATAGCATTAACTTCAATTAATGCACAGTCAGATTCAAAAATGGTACAACTTGGAGCTAAGGGAGGGGTTAACTTTTCTAAGCTTAGTGGTGACGATTTTGATGATGTCGATTCAAGAACAAGTTTTAATGCCGGATTGGTCGCTGAAATTCCAATTTCAGAACGTCTTTCTTTTCAACCCGAGGTGTTTTATTCCGGACAAGGATTCGATATCGCTGAAAGAGATCAGGATAATGTCTTTGATACCGATGAAAATATTGAATATCAATTAGATTATATTCAAGTGCCTTTACTACTTAAAGTGTAT
Source organism: Winogradskyella arenosi (assembly GCF_003337305.1). Lineage (GTDB taxonomy): Bacteria > Bacteroidota > Bacteroidia > Flavobacteriales > Flavobacteriaceae > Winogradskyella > Winogradskyella arenosi. The sequence continues at coordinate 654,662 of NZ_QPJO01000002.1, forward strand.
TTAGTGAAAGGACTTAGTGTTGAAGCAGGACCTCAATTCGGATTTAAAATTCATGAAGAGTTTGATTCACAACCTAACGATGATGGTGGTGATATTGAAATTGATAACGACGACTCTTATGTAAAGGATTTTGACACGAGTGTGGCCTTAGGAACATCGTACAAATTTGATAACGGTTTCTTTTTAAGTGCACGCTATAATATTGGTGTAACCAGTATTTTTAAAGATGATACTGTATTTGACGGTGTAGATGGTAAAAATGATGTATGGCAGTTTGGTTTAGGGTTTATGTTTTAATCCTAAACGCTAATAAAGATAAAAAAGCCTCAGACTAATCTGAGGCTTTTTTACTTTCTAAACGACCTTATCATTTTAAGTCTAAATGTGTAGACTAGTTTGCTTAAGGTCGCAACCTAAAAAAAAGTGATTTGAAAAACTTCAAATCACTTTATTAATTATAAGGATACGGTCTTCTTATAAATGAATAACTTCATCGTATGCTGCAGCAACGGCTTCCATTACCGCTTCACTCATTGTTGGGTGAGGGTGAACAGCTTTTAAGACTTCATGACCTGTAGTTTCTAATTTACGGCCTAAAACAGCTTCAGCAATCATATCGGTTACACCGGCACCAATCATATGGCAACCTAACCATTCGCCATACTTAGCATCAAAGATTACTTTTACAAAACCTTCTTTATTTCCACCTGCACTAGCTTTACCAGAAGCAGAGAAAGGGAATTTACCAATCTTAACGTCTAAACCTTGTTCTTTAGCTTGAGCCTCAGTTAAACCAACACTAGCAATTTCAGGAGAACAATAGGTACATCCTGGAATGTTACCGTAGTCTAAAGCTTCAACATGTTGTCCAGCTATTTTTTCTACACAAAGAATTCCTTCAGCAGAAGCTACGTGAGCTAAGGCTTGACCTGGAGTCACATCTCCAATTGCGTAATAACCAGGAATGTTAGTTTGGTAGAAATCATTGACTAAGATTTTATCTCTATCAACAGCGATTCCTACATCTTCTAAACCAATGTTTTCAATGTTCGATTTAATTCCAACTGCAGAAAGTACGACATCTGCTTCTAAAACTTCTTCTCCTTTTTTAGTCTTTACGGTTGCTTTAACACCACTTCCAGAAGTGTCTACAGACGTTACTTCAGCAGAGGTCATAATTTTGATACCCGATTTCTTAAAGCTACGTTCTAATTGTTTAGAAACCTCATCATCTTCAACAGGTACAATTTTATCTAAATACTCTACAATGGTAACTTCAGTTCCTATAGAGTTGTAGAAGTAAGCAAACTCTACACCAATAGCTCCAGAACCTACAACAATCATTTTCTTAGGTTGCTCTTCTAAAGTCATGGCTTGTCTGTAACCAATCACTTTTTTACCATCTTGTGGTAAGCTAGGAAGTTCGCGAGAACGTGCTCCTGTAGCAATAATAATATGGTCGGCAGAATATTCTTTACCATCCACATCAATTTTCTTTCCAGTTTTTAAGGTTCCATAACCTTCAATAACGTCAATTTTGTTCTTTTTCATTAAGAACTTAACGCCATTACTCATTCCATCAGCAACACCACGACTACGTTTAACAATGGCATCAAAATCATGTTCTGCATCGTTAACTTTTAATCCGTAATCTCCAGCATGTTTTAAATATTCGAAGACTTGAGCCGATTTTAAAAGGGCTTTTGTAGGAATACAACCCCAATTTAAACACACACCACCAAGACTTTCTTTTTCTACTACCGCAGTTTTAAATCCTAATTGTGATGCTCTAATTGCAGTTACGTAGCCACCAGGACCACTTCCTAATACTATAATATCGTATTTACTCATGGGTAAGTTTTTTTTATTGAATTTTTGTATTTACAAAAGTAACAAATTCCAAAAAGAAAATCCCAACATCAGAAGCCTTTAAATTGCATTAAAATACAAGACCAAGCTATTTAGACCCGTTTTGCTTAAAACGAATGTTTTACGGGAGAGAAAGCGGCTATGAGAACATTAATCTTCTGTAGGGATAAACTTCAGAGCAGCACCGTTAATACAATGGCGTTTTCCAGTTGTCGCCTTTGGACCGTCGTTAAAAACATGCCCCAAATGGCCGCCACAAGTAGCGCAGTGTTCTTCATCTCTTGTATAGCCCAGTTTGGTGTCGCTACCAAAGGCTACATTATCTCCAATAGGGCGGTCAAAACTTGGCCAACCAGTACCAGAGTTAAATTTGTGTTCACTTTTAAATAAAGGGGTGTCGCAAGCAGCACAAACATAGACGCCTTCCTCATGGTTGTCGTTCAATGGGCTAGAGAACGGACGTTCCGTACCTGCTTCTCTAAGAACTTGGTATTGTAGATCGGTAAGCTGAGCTTTCCATTCGGCATCCGTCTTTGTTATAGCGAAAGGAATGTTTTTAGTTTTATTCTCATCGTTTTTTTGAGCCGTACCGTTACAGCTAAATAAAAAAATGGTGAAGGTAATTATAAGGAGATTTTTCATTTTCAAGAGCTTTAAAATTGATTTTATTCTCTTGGTCGTAAAATCCTCTTGAGAATTACTTATTTCTTTTATTTATTTTAGGAAATGGTTGAATTTTCCCAAAAATATTTGTTAAATTTAGAAACAAATTGACCGAATAGATGAAGATATTCCATTTAAGCGCAGAATGTTACCCTATAGCTAAAGTTGGGGGCTTAGCAGATGTGGTTGGGGCTTTACCAAAATACCAAAATGATAATGGAGAAGACAGTGCCGTTATTATGCCTTTCTATAAAAATCCGTTTACAACCACCCATAATTTTAGCTCTGTTTTTGAGGGGCATGTGCATTTAGGGAATACGTCTTATGCGTATCAAATTTTAAAGACATCCGATGTGTCTTTAGGGTTTGAGGTGTATTTTGTTGCTATTGATACCTTATTACATACACCATTTGTATATTCTGAAAATGATGTCGATAGGTTTTTGGCCTTTCAGATTGCAGCTTTAGATTGGATTTTAACCTTAAAGCAATTTCCAAATATTCTGCATTGCCATGATCACCATACGGGGTTAATTCCTTTTATGACACAAGAGTGTTATAAATATGAAGCCCTAAATAAAATTCCTGTTATTACAACCATTCATAACGCGCAATACCAAGGATGGATGACGTATGAACATTTGCATAAAATTCCTCCATTTAATATGGAACATATTGGTTTGTTAGATTGGGATAAGGTGATTAATCCTTTGGCCGCAGCAATAAAATGTGCTTGGCGGGTTACCACCGTATCGCCGAGCTATATGGAAGAGTTGAAGCAAAATGCCAACGGATTAGAACAGTTGTTAGCGCACGAAAGTGGCAAAGCCGTTGGAATTTTAAACGGTATTGATACCGAAGTGTGGAATCCTGAAACGGACGATTATATTATTGAAAACTATAACGCCACAACAGTCGGTGCAGGAAAAAAAGCAAATAAAAAGTGGCTTTGTAAGCTATTCAATTTAGATGAAGAAAAACCTCTAGTAGCTTTTATTGGGCGTCTAGTGGGTGAAAAAGGTGCAGAATTATTACCAGAAGTGTTTCATAAAGTCTTGCAACAAGAAGCTGTGAATATTTTGCTTTTGGGGTCAGGACATAAAGATACAGAAGAACAATTAAGCCAATTAAGGGCCAACTATAGTGGAAATTACAACGTGTACATCGGCTACGATGAAAAATTGTCTCATATTATATATGCAGGGGCCGATTTCCTTCTGATGCCTTCGCGTGTTGAGCCGTGCGGACTTAACCAAATGTATTGTCTGCGTTACGGAACGGTTCCTGTGGTTCGACGGATTGGAGGATTAAAAGATACCGTTGTAGACCTTAATGACAACGGTTTTGGTATTTGTCACGACGATGTTACGGTCTCTGATATAGCCTATGCGGTGCATCGTGCTTTAGAATTTTATAATGATACAGCCCAATTTCAAGCCAATAGAAGATTTATAATGAGTATTGATCACTCATGGAAAACTTTAGCAAAAACCTACATAAACTTGTACAATTCAATAAACTAACAACACTATGATTAACGACAGAGTATTATCAATTATTTTAGGAGGAGGTCAAGGCTCTCGGCTCTACCCATTAACAGAAAAAAGGTCTAAGCCAGCGGTGCCGATTGCTGGTAAATATAGGTTGGTGGATATTCCTATTTCTAATTGTATCAATTCTGATATGAAACGTATGTATGTGTTAACGCAGTTTAATTCTGCCTCTCTAAATAGACACATAAAAAACACCTATCATTTCAGTTTTTTTAGCTCTGCGTTTGTAGATGTTTTGGCTGCAGAACAAACCATTAAAAGTGATAAGTGGTTTCAAGGAACTGCCGATGCAGTACGACAAAGTATGGATCATTTTTTACAGCACGATTTTGAGTTTGCGCTCATCCTCTCTGGAGATCAGCTCTACCAAATGGATTATAACGATATTATTAATAAACATATAGAAAGTAAGGCCGAAATCTCAGTGGCCACTTATCCCGTAAATGCGAAAGACGCCACCTCTTTCGGGATTTTAAAATCGGACGAGAATAATTTGATCACCTCTTTTATCGAAAAACCCTCGTCAGACCTATTAGTGGATTGGAAATCTGACGTTGGAGAAGAAATGAAAAGTCAAGGACGTGAGTACCTAGGATCAATGGGAATCTACGTTTTTAATAGAGATTTATTGATTGAGCTTATGGCCGATGAGAGTACCGTAGATTTTGGGAAAGAAATTATTCCACAGTCCATTGAAAAATACAGAACGGTAAGTTATCCGTTTGAAGGGTATTGGACGGATATTGGAAATATAGATTCCTTCTTTGAGGCAAATATTGGTTTAACCGACGATATTCCTAAATTTAATCTCTACGATTCTAAACAACGTGTTTATACCAATGCGCGTATTCTACCAACTTCAAAAATTTCAGGAACAAGTTTAGATAAGGCTGTGGTTTCTGAAGGTTGTATTATTAGTGCAGCAAAAATTGAAAAATCCGTCATTGGTATTCGATCTAGAATTGGGAAAGATTCTACAATAATAAATACCTATATGATGGGGAATGACGATTATGAGTCTTTAGAAGGCATTAATAAAAATAATACAGAAATTTTAGTGGGAATAGGAGAGCGTTGTTTTATTAAAAATACCATTATCGATAAAAATGTACGTATCGGTGACGACGTTAGAATTAATGGCGGTCCGCATCTTGAAGATACCGAAACGGATAAATATGTAATTAAAGATGGTATTGTAGTCATTAAAAAAGGTACAGTGATTCCTAAAGGTTTTGTACTTTAATCTATGGGAAAAGTCATTGTACACAGTCGTTTTACAGAATTTGATATCAACCTTTTTAAATTAGGTAAGCATTACCGATTGTATGAAAAATTTGGATCTCATATCACCACTTTAGAAGGGGTTAAGGGGACTTATTTTGCCGTTTGGGCTCCTAGTGCTAAGCAGGTTTCTGTGGTAGGCGATTTTAATTTTTGGAATGAAGAAGAACATCCATTAAACGTCCGTTGGGATTCTAGTGGTATTTGGGAAGGCTTTATTCCTAATGTTGGTAAAGGCAGTATTTATAAATATAAAATTCATAGCCATAATAATGGCATTGTTACCGAAAAAGCAGATCCTTATGCACGGCGTTGTGAGCATAACCCAAGTACAGGCTCTATTGTTTGGGAAGATGATTACCAGTGGCAAGACAACACTTGGTTAAAAAAACGGGCTAAGCATAATGCCTTAGATGCGCCATATTCGGTTTACGAAGTGCACTTAGGTTCTTGGAAAAAACATTTTGAAGAGGGACGATTTCTGTCTTATGTAGAAATGGCAGATGAATTGGTGAGCTATGTTAAAGCTATGAATTTTACCCATGTAGAATTGATGCCGGTCATGGAATTTCCTTATGATCCGTCTTGGGGATATCAAGTTACGGGGTATTTTGCACCTACATCGCGATTTGGTTACCCGGAAGAATTTAAATTGTTGGTCGATAAATTTCATCAAAACGATATCGGAATTGTTTTAGATTGGGTACCGTCGCATTTTCCTGAAGATGCGCATGGTTTAGGATTTTTTGACGGTTCTGCGCTCTATGAGCATCCCGATAAACGAAAAGGTTATCACCAAGATTGGAAGAGTTTAATTTTTAATTATGGACGGAATGAAGTTAAGTCGTTTCTCATTAGTAATGCCTTATTTTGGTTAGACCAATACCACGCCGATGGCTTAAGGGTAGATGCTGTAGCTTCGATGTTATTCTTAGATTACAGTAGGGAAGACGGGGAATGGGAGCCTAATATGTACGGTGGAAACGAAAATTTAGAAGCCATGTCATTTTTAAGAGAAATGAATGAGGCTGTCTATGCGTCTTATCCCGATGTACAAACTATAGCCGAAGAATCAACGGCATTCCCAATGGTGTCTAAACCTACCTTTATTGGTGGTTTAGGTTTTGGAATGAAGTGGATGATGGGCTGGATGCATGATACGCTACAGTATTTTGCTAAAGATCCTATTCATAGGCCTTACCATCAGAATGATTTAACTTTTTCAATGACCTATGCCTTTACAGAAAATTTTATGCTGCCACTAAGTCATGACGAAGTCGTTTATGGGAAACGCTCTATTTTAGGACGAATGCCTGGAGATGAATGGCAGCGTTTTGCCAATTTAAGGGTGTTGTATTGTTATATGTTTACACATCCAGGAACAAATTTATTGTTCCAAGGGGCGGAATTCGGACAAAGCGAAGAATGGGATTTTCAAAATAGTCTGCAATGGTTCTTGTTAGACTATAGTCCGCATCAAGGCATACAACAACTCATTAAAGATCTAAATACCTTATATAAAAATGAACCTGCTTTATATGAAATGCAGTTTTCAATGGAAGGTTTCGAGTGGATTGACTATGGAGATTCAGAAAATGCCGTATTTACGTATATGAGAAAAGGACATCAGGATAAGGATACTATTATTGTGGCCTGCAATATGACGCCGGTACCAAGGGAAGGCTATCAAATAGGACTGCCTAAAAAAGGACGTTTAAAAGAAATCTTTAATAGCGATCTTAAACCCTATTTTGGCTCCGGACAGTATAAAAACAAAGTGAAAGCAACCAAAGCTGAACCGTGGAATTTTAGAGATCATTCTATTAAAATAGATATTCCGCCATTGGGTATGGTAGCTTTTAAATATTCAAAATAACTTAAGACCAATAAAATCTTAACCTGTTAGGTGTAAAAACTAACAGGTTTTGTTGGTTTTTAACCCTATTCTTTTCGCTGTCAGAGGTCTATAATTCACAAATTGAAAACGTTTTCGTTGATAACAATTTGTAATATCAAGGGCGAACGCTTTCTAATGTTGTATTTTTTCCGTTTTTTTACTGCTTATTGTTCCTAAAAATCGACTTATGATTATAAATACTGAATTAGAAAATAAAGGAAACTTATTTCCTTCAAAAATCATAGACTTCAAAAAGGACGTTGATAAACTTTATTTCACTGCAGATAATGACGTTATTTTAGAATTAACAGTAGTTAGAGATAGTTTACTTCGTTTTAGATATACAACGGTAGGGAACTTTAAAAACGACTTTTCGTACGCCATTACCAAATACGCTAGTATAGGGTATAATAAACTAGAGATTGAAGAGAAGGAAAATACGTATGAAATTATCACCTCTAAGTTACGATGTGAGATTTCAAAGTCAGATATGAAAATCTCAATTTACGATGCTATTGATGACGTTTTAATAAGTCAGGATGAACGTGGATTCCATTGGGAAGAAAGTTACGAGCATGGTGGTAATGTCGTTAAAATGAGTAAAGTTTCTAGAGATGGCGAGAGTTATTACGGACTTGGAGATAAACCAAACCATCTCAATTTAAAAGGGAAGCGTTATAGCAATTGGGTGTCTGATTCTTATGCTTTCGGAAAAGATACTGATCCTATTTACAAAGCCATTCCATTTTACACAGGTTTACATCAAGGAAAAGCTTATGGGGTCTTTTTTGATAATACTTTTGAGTCTTCGTTCGATTTTGCACATGAACGCAGAAATGTAACCAGTTTTTGGGCACAAGGAGGTGAGATGAATTATTACTTTTTCTATGGTCCTAAGATGAATGATGTGGTAGAGAGTTATACGGATTTAACCGGTAAGCCTCACCATTTACCTCCACTTTGGGCCTTAGGTTTTCACCAATGTAAATGGAGTTACTATCCCGAAAGTAAGGTGAAAGAAATCACTTCTACCTTCAGAAAATTACAAATTCCATGCGATGCTATTTATTTAGATATCGATTATATGGAAGGCTTTCGTTGTTTTACATGGAACAAAAGCTATTTCCCAGATCCGAAGCGTATGGTGAAAGAACTGTTAGATGACGGTTTTAAAACCGTAGCTATTATAGATCCAGGAATTAAGATTGATAAAACCTATTCGGTGTTTCAGGAAGCCTTAGAGAATGATTACTTCTGTAAGCGTGCCGACGGTGATTATATGAAAGGGAAAGTATGGCCTGGTGAATGTTATTTCCCAGATTTTACGAATCCTGAAGTTAGAGATTGGTGGTCGGGCTTATTTCAAGAACTTATTGAAGATATCGGAATTAAAGGGGTTTGGAATGATATGAACGAACCCGCCGTGATGGAAGTCCCTAATAAAACATTTCCAGATGATGTGCGTCATGATTACGATGGTAACCCTTGTAGCCATAGAAAAGCACACAATATTTATGGTATGCAAATGGCACGTGCTACCTATCAAGGTTTAAAGCGTTATTCATTTCCAAAACGACCATTCGTCATAACACGTTCCGCCTATTCAGGAACACAGCGTTACACTTCTACCTGGACAGGAGACAATGTAGCAACCTGGGAGCATTTGTGGATTGCAAACATTCAGGCACAACGTATGGCGATGTCGGGCTTTTCTTTTGCCGGGAGTGATATCGGAGGCTTTGCCGGGCAGCCACAAGGCGAGTTATTTGCGCGTTGGGTACAGTTAGGAACGTTTCATCCATTCTTTAGAGTGCACTCTTCAGGAGATCATGGCGATCAAGAACCATGGGCTTTTGATGAAGATGTAACCAATATTGTTAGAAAATTTATTGAAATTAGATACCAATTGTTGCCATATTTATATACCGCCTTTTGGAATTATGTAGATCATGGAACACCATTGCTAAAATCCTTAGTACTGTATGATCAAGATGATGTGCAAACGCATTATAGAACGGATGAGTTTATTTTTGGCGAACAAATTTTGGCTTGCCCAATTTTAGAACCTAACGCTAAAGGGCGTCGCATGTATCTTCCTAAAGGAAAATGGTACGACTACTGGACGGATACCGTTGTAAAGGGAGGTAGAGAAATGTGGGTTGATGCCGATATTGATAGCATGCCAATTTATGTAAAAGCTGGGGCTATTATTCCAAAGTATCCAATACAGCAGTATGTAGGAGAAAAAGAGATTACAGAGATAACTCTAGATGTATATTATAAAAAAGGGAAAGAGAGCAGTGAATTGTATAGTGATGCTAATGATGGCTTCGATTATACGAAAGGCCGCTATAGTCTTAGAAATTTTAGTCTTTCAGGAAAATCCAAGCAATTGATTATTAATCAACATAAAGAAGGGAAATTTGACGCGACGTTCCAAAAGTTTAATATTCAATTTCACGGTCTACCATTTGAGATTTCAGAGATCTATTTAGATAATGAAAAAATGGAAATTGAACCTTTTGATAGTGAGAAAGGGCAATCTATAAGAATCTGTAAGAATTTTTCTCAGTTACATATTAAAGGAAAAGAGGTCATTAAATAGTGACAAAATATTTAATTTAGTGTCTAAGCCTATAGAGCGAATAACGTTTAAACAAAAAAGAAACATATGAAACTTAATAAAATAGTCTCAAGTCTTGCCATTGTAGTGGTAGCCGTATCCTGTGCTACAAACCCTTTTACAGGTAAAAAAACAATGGCATTTGTAGGAAACGATCAATTATTTCCAACGGCTTTTGCACAATACAATGAAGTGCTTGCTGAAAATAAAGTGGTGACAGGAACTTCTGATGCCGAAATGATAACCCGTGTAGGGCAACGTATAGCCGTTGCTGCAGAGCGCTACCTTACCGCTAATGGTTTTGAAGGGTATTTAGAAGATTATGCTTGGGAGTATAAACTGATAGAATCAGATCAGGTTAACGCGTGGTGTATGCCAGGAGGGAAGATTGCGTTTTATACAGGAATTCTTCCTATTGCCGATAACGAAACTGGTGTAGCCGCAATTATGGGGCACGAGGTAGCGCATGCCTTAGCAAACCATGGTCAACAACGTATGAGTGCGGCGTATATTCAGCAAGGGGTATCTGTAGTGGGTAATGTGGCCTTATCTAACGATGATCAAGCTTTAGGAATTTTTAACCAGTCTTTTGGTGTGGTGTCTAATGTCGCAGGAATGTTGCCTTTTAGTCGCTCTCATGAGACGGAAGCTGATAAAATTGGGCTCTACCTTATGGCAATTGCAGGTTACAACCCCGATGAAGCTGCAGAATTATGGGGTCGTATGAAAGCGAATAGTGGTGAATCTACTACTCCAGAATTTCTAAGCACACACCCTAGCAACGATTCTAGGATAGAAAACTTAACGGCTTTAGCGCCGAAAGCTAAGCAAGAAGCTCAAAAATTTGGGGTGACATCATTTAGACCGATAAATTAAAAATTTAAGAATATTTGTTTACTTTCGAAGCTGCTCATTTTGAGCAGCTTTTTTTTGTGTTAATAGGTCGGAGTTCTACATCATACGCTTGGTTAATCTAAGAAGAGAACTTTATAAAGGATAAGTAACTATGAGTGAAATTAAAAAAGGAAGTAAAAAATTATTAAATGCATGGGCTTTTTACGATTGGGCTAATTCAGTGTATACCTTAACAATTGCTTCTTCTATTTTTCCAATTTTTTATTCCGCTTTATTTGTAAGTCAGGTAGAAAAGAATGTTATGGCCTTTGGGGTGCTTTTTAAAAGTACCGCTTTAATTACTTATGTCACGGCGTTTACATTTTTAATCGTGGCGTTTTTATCTCCAATTCTTTCTGGTATTGCAGATTACATTGGGAATAAAAAGAATTTTATGAAATTCTTCTGCTACGTCGGTGGCTTAGGTTGTATAGGATTGTATTGGTTTAATCTAGATCATATTCATTTAAGTTTGCTGTTCTATTTTATGGGACTTATTGGCTATTGGGGAAGTCTAGTGTTTTATAATTCCTATTTGCCTGATATCGCGTTTCCAGAACAGCAAGACCGCATTAGTGCCAAAGGGTTTAGCTTGGGCTATTTAGGGAGTGTTTTATTATTAATTCTGAATTTGGCCATGGTGATGTATCCACAATGGTTCGGGTTTGATATTAGCACCCCGGTGTCACTTCAAGAAACAGGGACAGAAATAGAAGTTGCAAAAGCCTTAAAGGCGGCTAAAAATAAGGCGTCTTTTGAAGCTATGCGATTGTCTTTTATTACCGTGGGGTTATGGTGGATGCTCTTTAGTCAGTACACCTTTTATATCCTTCCTAAAGGTGTTTCTAAAGGTGGTAAAGTTACCAAAGATGTTGTTTTTAACGGATTGAGAGAGCTCAAGCAAGTTTGGTTGCAGTTGCAATCTAACTTACGTCTAAAGCGTTACTTAATTGCTTTTTTCGTGTTTAGTATGGCGGTTCAAACCATTATGCTGGTTGCTGTGTATTTTGGAGAAGAAGAGATTGCTTGGGGTGGGGCAGATGCTAAAACCTTCGGATTGATCTCTAGTATTTTAATTATACAAGTGGTTGCTATTTTAGGAGCATTTTTAACCTCTAGAGCCTCCTCTGTTTTTGGAAATCTTAAAACATTAATTGTTATCAATGGCTTTTGGATGGCCCTGTGTTTTTATGCTTACTTCATGGTCACGCCATTTCAATTTTATGTTGCGGCAGGACTTGTCGGTTTGGTTATGGGTGGTGTTCAATCTTTAGCAAGATCTACGTATTCTAAATTTTTACCAGAGACTAATGATACCACGTCGTATTTTAGTTTTTATGATGTTGCTGAGAAAATAGGTATTGTTATTGGGATGGTCATTTTTGCAACGATAGATCAGGTTACAGGCAGTATGAGAAACGCCATTTTGTTTTTGGTCGTCTTTTTTTTAGCAGGAATTTTCTTGTTATTCCGAGTGCCATTAAAAAAATAAATAAATTATTTTTAAATATAAAACCAATTATGATGAAAATTACCAAACTAGCCTTCGCTTTTATTTTTTTAATTTCTTTGGCCTCATTTCAGTCTTGTGAAAATGAACCTTTAGATTCAGACTTAACGTCAGGGGTTTCTGATGATGACGGAGGATCAGATGGAGGTGATACTGATGGTACAGGAGCAGCTTCCACTGGAGATTATTGGCCAAGAGCTGTTGGTAATGTTTGGAATTTTAATGATACCTTCTATGGAGGTGTAACTTATGATATGGTAGGGACTGAGGTTATTGATGGGGATACCTATTACAAATTTGACGACTTATTAAATTCTGAGTCTTGGTTACTTAAGTCTGGAGATAGTTATTATATAAGAACCGCAGTTGGAGGGTATGATATTCCTGGATATGCGATTACAACAAGTTATATTACAACAAAAATGTTAGTAGATTCTGCTGAAGCGGGTGATGAATGGGCGAGTCATGTGAGTTATACCATTTCATATACCGCTACTGATTCTAATTATCCTGAGATTCCTAATGTAGATTATAGTGCTACCTATAATTTTGAAATGATAGCTAGAGATTTAACGCGTACCGTGGAAGGCGTAGAGTATGACAACGTTTTGCAAGTTAGATTGGAATTGGAAGCTTTAGGCGCACCGACAACGACTGTAGATTATTTTTATGCGAAAGATGTAGGATTAATAGAATTTGTTGGCAATTTAAGTTCTGGGACATTAGTAAACTATAGCCTTAACTAATTGAGGTTAGAACGAAATAGATTTAAGAGGCTACCTAAAAGGGTAGCCTTTTTTATTTAGAGCTTAAGAAAAGGGAATTAGGATGATGTGAAAAAGATAATGGCTTTTACTAATCGAGGGTTACTTTTACAGAAGGTTACACTATTCATTTAGGATAACAGACTGCTCTAGTCAATAAATTATTTTACGATTTATTTAGTATTATAAAATGAATGGCATAACAATTGAATTTATTACGATGTGAATAACTTTAAATATCTTGTAATGCTTTGGTATTCAGTATAAAGTTAATTATTAATACATTTAAAAATCATAGGATTCTGTCGGTAAGAGTGACAGAATGACTTAAAAATATATATGGGAAAATCAAATTTTTTAAACTTAGACAATCTGTCATTTCAGGATTTTGATGAGAATTCAGAATTAATTCCGTTAATGACACCTGAAGATGAAGAATTAATAAACAATGAATCTTTACCAGAATCATTGCCAATATTACCATTGCGAAACACGGTATTGTTTCCGGGCGTTGTTATCCCAATTACAGCGGGAAGAGACGCTTCTATCAAGTTAATTAATGATGCCAATAAAGGTGGTAAAGTTATCGGTGTGGTCTCTCAAATTGATGAGTCTGTAGAAAACCCTACCGCTAAGGATATTTACAAAACCGGTACGGTGGCACGTATTCTAAAGGTTTTAAAAATGCCTGATGGCAATACAACGGTAATTATTCAAGGAAAAAAACGCTTTGAAATTAAAGAAGTAGTTTCTGAAAAACCTTATTTAACGGCAACCATTTCTGATATTGCTGAAGCTAAACCAGCGAAAGATAATGAGGAGTTTAGAGCGATTATAGATTCGATCAAAGATTTGTCTTTAGATATCATTAAAGAAAGTCCAAATATTCCTTCTGAAGCGAGTTTCGCGATTAAAAATATTGAAAGCGATTCGTTTTTAGTCAATTTTGTGTCTTCAAACATGAATCTTAATGTTGAAGAAAAGCAAGAACTCTTAAAGATTAATGATCTTAAAGAACGCGCGCTTCAAACGTTGAAATTCATGAATTTAGAGTTTCAAAAGTTAGAACTTAAAAACGACATACAGTCAAAGGTTCAGAGCGATATGAACCAGCAACAACGTGAGTATTTCTTACACCAACAAATGAAAACCATTCAAGAAGAATTAGGTGGTGGTGTGTCTTCGGGAGAAGAAATCGAAGAGATGAAAAAGCGTGGAAAGCAGAAAAAATGGGACGATAAAGTACAAGCGCATTTTGAAAAAGAATTGTCTAAAATGCAACGTATGAATCCTCAAGTTGCCGAGTATTCTATACAACGTAACTATTTAGATCTGTTTTTAGATTTACCATGGAACGAGTTTAGTAAGGATAAGTTTGACCTAAAACGTGCCATGAAAATTCTTGATCGTGATCATTTTGGTTTAGACGATGTTAAAAAACGAATTATTGAATACTTAGCGGTTTTAAAGCTACGTAACGATATGAAATCGCCAATTTTATGTCTTTATGGACCTCCAGGTGTGGGTAAAACCTCATTAGGAAAATCTATAGCAGAAGCCTTGGGCCGAGAGTATGTAAGAATTTCTTTAGGAGGTTTACGTGATGAAGCCGAAATACGTGGACACCGTAAAACTTATATTGGTGCTATGCCAGGACGTATTATTCAGAGTTTAAAAAAGGCCCAAACTTCTAATCCTGTATTTGTTTTAGATGAAATTGATAAGCTTTCAACAGGAAGTCAAGGGGATCCGTCTTCTGCCATGTTAGAAGTTTTAGATCCGGAGCAAAACAATGAGTTTTATGATAATTTCTTAGAAATGGGCTACGACCTTTCTAAGGTTATGTTTATTGCGACATCTAACAGTTTAAATACCATTCAGCCTGCTTTAAGAGACCGTATGGAAATTATCAATGTTACGGGATATACTATTGAAGAAAAAGTTGAAATCGCTAAAAGACATTTATTGCCAAAACAATTGACGGAGCATGGTTTAGATAGTAGCGCATTAAAAATTGCAAAACCGCAATTAGAAAAAATAGTGGAAGGCTATACACGCGAATCTGGAGTAAGAGGCTTAGAAAAGCAAATCGCCAAAATGGTGCGTTATGCTGCTAAAAATATAGCGATGGAAGAGGATTATAATATCAAAATTTCTAATGATGATATTATTGAAATCTTAGGAAGTCCAAGGTTAGAGCGCGATAAATATGAAAATAATGACGTTGCTGGTGTAGTTACAGGTTTAGCTTGGACCAGTGTAGGTGGTGATATTTTATTCATCGAATCAATTCTTTCAAAAGGAAAAGGCACGCTTTCTATTACCGGTAACCTAGGAAAGGTGATGAAAGAATCTGCAACTATTGCCATGGAATATATTAAGGCGAATGCAGAGGAATTCGGAATCAATTCTGAGGTCTTTAATAAATACAACGTTCATATTCACGTTCCAGAAGGAGCAACACCTAAAGATGGTCCTAGTGCTGGAGTTACGATGTTAACGTCACTAGTGTCTTTGTTTACGCAACGTAAAGTGAAAAAGAGTTTAGCCATGACGGGAGAAATTACCTTAAGAGGTAAGGTTTTACCTGTCGGTGGTATAAAAGAGAAAATATTAGCGGCTAAACGAGCGCGTATAAAAGAGATTTTATTGTGTGAAGACAACCGTCGTGATATTGACGAAATTAAACCAGAATACCTTAAAGGCTTAACATTCCATTACGTAAAAGATATGAGTGATGTGTTAAAACTAGCCCTTACCAAACAAAAAGTTGATAATGCTAAACAGCTATAGGCGTTTAGGATTCTAGAGACGTATAACTTTGCCTTACCCTACAACAATTGAGGTAAGGCAAAGTTAATACCTACCATTTCTGAAATAAAAAGCCTTTTTAAAAGGCTTTTTTTATGTCTATATAGGAGCAGAGATACACGATAACAGAAAAAAGTGCAACAATATCTAAAGCTTAAAAAAAATAAAAAAATCATATCACCGTTTTAAGATAGATTTACTTATTTTGCAAGTCTATGATCAAAAGGATTTCTACCTTTATTTTAATGCTTTCAGCATGTTCTGTATTCGCACAATTAGGTGGAGAATCAACGTATCAATTTCTAAACTTGGTGTCTTCGCCAAGACAGGCTGCTTTAGGTGGTAAAATTATTACCAATTTTGATCATGATGTCACGGAAGCCTTATACAATCCGGCTTCAATAAACTATAAAATGCATAATCAGCTTGCTATAAACTATTCAAGCTATTTGGGTGATATCAGTTATGGTACTGCGGCCTATGCGTATACTTGGGATCGGCATGTACAAACCTTTCATATCGGAGTCACTTATATAAACTATGGTTCTTTTGATGGTTATGATTTAGATGGAAACTCTACAGGAACATTTAGTGGTAACGAAACGGCAATTTCAGCCGGATATAATTATAAGATTCCATTTTCAGATATTTATGTCGGTGCTAATTTAAAAGTGATTACTTCGGCCTTAGAACAATATAATTCAGTGGGTGGCGCCTTAGATTTTGGTGTGATGTACATCAACGAAAAACTAGATTTCCATGCCGCTTTAACCGTTAGAAATTTAGGAACTCAATTTTCTACCTATGCTGGTCAAAACGAGCCTTTACCCTTAGAGGTTAATTTTGGGATGTCTCAAACGCTAGAAAATGTGCCTTTACGTTGGCATCTTACTTTAGAGAATTTACAGAAATGGCCAATTTCAGTAGCTAATCCGGCACGTGTTACCACAGATCTAGATGGTAATCAAACAGAAGAGAAGGTCAGCTTTTTAAACGAAGGGCTGAGACATTTAATTTTAGGAGCAGAATTATTCCCAGAAGGCGGATTCAATATTCGTTTGGGATATAATTTTAGACGTGCGGAAGAATTACGTATTGTAGACCAGAGAAACTTTTCTGGACTTTCAGTAGGTGTCGGAATTAAACTTAATAAAATGCGTTTCAGTTATACGCATGCTAGATATTCAGGAGCTTCAAACACAAGTTTTTTTGGGCTTCAAATCGATTTACAATAATATATGAGTAAAATAGTCATTGCCATAGATGGATTTTCATCCACTGGTAAAAGCACCATTGCGAAACAATTAGCAAAGCAGTTAAACTATATCTATGTAGATACCGGAGCGATGTATCGGGCGGTTACCTATTTTGCTTTAGAGCAGCAGTATATAGGAGAAGGTTTTTTTAAGGAAGAAGCACTGATTCAAAATTTAGATTCTATCCATATTACCTTTAAGTTTAATCCGGACTTAGGTTTTGCTGAGGTATATTTAAACGGAGAAAATATAGAAGCGGCCATTAGAACTTTAGAGGTTTCTAAATACGTAAGTCCCGTGGCAACCTTATCGGAAGTGCGACGAAAGTTAGTAGAGCAACAACAGCTCATGGGAAAAGATAAAGGCATTGTAATGGACGGGCGTGATATAGGTACGGTGGTGTTTCCGGAGGCAGAATTAAAAATCTTTATGACGGCTTCTGCAGAAACGAGAGCTACACGTCGCTATCAAGAATTATTAGGTCGTGGGCATCAATTAAGTTACGAAGAAGTGC
The DNA here is from genome assembly GCF_003337305.1 of Winogradskyella arenosi. Lineage (GTDB taxonomy): Bacteria > Bacteroidota > Bacteroidia > Flavobacteriales > Flavobacteriaceae > Winogradskyella > Winogradskyella arenosi. The sequence continues at coordinate 672,297 of NZ_QPJO01000002.1, forward strand.
TTGAAAACGTCACCACCAGAGATCATATCGATTCTACTAGAGAAGATTCGCCTTTAGTAAAAGCTGAAGATGCTGTAGAGATTGATAATTCAGACTTAAGTATTGAAACGCAACTTGATAGGTTAGTGTTTATGGCCAAGACTTTAATAGAAGAATAAAATATAATCTTATTAAAGATGAAAAGCGACTTTCCTAAACATAAGGGAAGTCGCTTTTTTATATAATTTAAGATGTTAAGGTCTCTGATTATAATTTAGGAATCACTAATTCTTGACCAGGATGAATCACATCTGGGTTCTTTAAAATATCGGTATTAGCCTGAAATATTTTTTGGTATTTCCCTGGCTCACCATAATATTGCTTTGCAATTTTACCTAAAGTTTCACCAGAACTAACCGTGTGCTTTGCATAGACAGAATCGTCTTCAACTTTAATATCGGCCATAATATCAGAAGGAGATTCACCTCCGATTTCTTTAATCTTATCCCATATTAAATCTTTTTCGTAAGGTGTTGCTGCAGTTCCCCAAACTTTTAGTTTCCCATCAGCCTCTTCAACTTTTCCTTCTTTAATATTTAATTTTTCTCCTAAATCAAGAACATCTTGATATTTTGCTTTTACCATAATAGTTGTTTTTTGAATTGTTAATCGTTACTTGTAAAGATAAGAATTTATGATTTAAAATTTAAACTGTAAACCATCAATTTGATCTTCTATAAGTTAAGACCCCAAATAAAAAATAAAGTCACATGATTTAGTATTTGGTTTTCAGAATAATATGTAGTACTTTTGCACTCCTTTTTAGCGAATACAAGAAAGTAAGGAAAGGGAAAGAAAAACAAATTTAATAATAACTTCTGTAGATTTTTCGCAAATCTTTCAAAACTTACAGAATACAAATTTTTATTCAGCACACATGTCTGAAAAAGAAACAAACCAAGCTGAAGTTGAAGCAACTGAAGCAGCAGCTCCAGTAATCTCTGAAGCACAAGCAAACCCAGAAAAATTCTTAAAAGAATTCGATTGGCACAATTACGAAGAAGGAATTGAGCAAGTAGCGGATACGAAATTAGAAGAATTTGAAAAATTAGTATCAGAAAATTTCGTTGACACTTTAGATGATGAAGTTGTAGAAGGTACTGTAATTACTATCACAGACCGTGATGCTATTATCGATATTAATGCAAAGTCGGAAGGTGTTATTTCACTTAACGAATTCCGTTACAACCCAAACCTAGCTGTAGGTGATAAAGTTGAAGTATTAATTGATGTTCGTGAAGATGCAACAGGTCAATTAGTATTATCGCACAGAAAAGCACGTGTTATTAAAGCATGGGAACGTGTAAATAACGCACATGATACTGGTGAAATCGTAAACGGTTTTGTAAAATGCAGAACTAAAGGTGGTATGATCGTTGACGTATTTGGTATTGAAGCATTCTTACCAGGTTCTCAAATTGATGTGAAGCCTATTAGAGATTACGATCAGTATGTAAACAAAACTATGGAGTTTAAAGTTGTGAAAATCAACCACGAATTCAAAAACATAGTTGTTTCTCATAAAGCTTTAATTGAAGCTGATATTGAAGAGCAAAAGAAAGAAATCATTGGTCAATTAGAAAAAGGACAAGTCTTAGAAGGTATTGTGAAAAACATTACTTCTTACGGTGTGTTTATCGATTTAGGTGGCGTAGATGGTTTAGTTCATATTACAGATTTATCTTGGTCTCGTATCAACCATCCAAATGAGATTGTTGAGTTAGATCAGAAATTAAATGTTGTAATCCTTGATTTTGATGAAAACAAATCAAGAATCCAATTAGGTCTTAAACAATTATCTAAGCATCCTTGGGAAGCTTTAGGTGAAAACGTAAAAGTTGGAGATAAAGTAAAAGGTAAAGTTGTCGTTATCGCTGATTACGGTGCTTTTGTTGAAGTAGAAGAAGGTGTTGAAGGATTAGTTCACGTAAGTGAAATGTCTTGGTCTACACACTTACGTTCAGCTCAAGACTTCGTATCTGTAGGAGATGAAATCGATGCTGTAATTTTAACTTTAGATAGAGAAGACAGAAAAATGTCTCTTGGTATTAAGCAATTAACGCCAGATCCATGGACTGATATCACTACGAAGTATCCTGTAGGTTCTAAGCATTCAGGTATTGTACGTAACTTTACAAACTTTGGTGTTTTTGTTGAATTAGAAGAAGGTATCGACGGATTAATTTATATCTCTGATTTATCTTGGACTAAGAAAATTAAGCACCCATCTGAGTTCTGTAACGTAGGAGATACTCTAGAAGTAGTAGTATTAGAATTAGATGTAGACGGACGTAAATTATCTTTAGGTCATAAACAAACTGAGGAAAACCCTTGGGATAAATATGAAACTGAATTTGCTTTAGGTACAACTCATAAAGCTGCGATCACTGAGATGGTAGATAAAGGAGCTACAATTGATTTTAATGAAGATATCGTTGCTTTTGTTCCTGCACGTCACTTAGAGAAAGAAGATGGTTCTAAACTTGGTAAAGGTGAAGAAGCAGAATTCAAGATCATTGAATTTAATAAAGAATTCAAACGTGTAGTAGCATCTCATACTGCAATCTTTAGAGAAGAAGAAGCTAAAATCGTTAAGCAAGCTGTGAAAAAAGCAGAAGCTCAAGCGGCAGAAGCTAAACCTACTTTAGGTGATGCAAATGATGCTTTACAAGCACTTAAAGATAAAATGGACGGGAAAAAATAATTCCTTTTTTCGCAACACCGAGCTTTAGTTTGGTGGTAAAGAAAAACCATTAATTATATAAAAGCCTCTCTATTTTTAGAGAGGCTTTTTTTTATGCCCTTATTTTAAGAACTAGTACAAAACCTATAACGCTATGTAAATTTTCTAAAACTAATCGCAACACTATACAAGGTCTTAATTAAGAGCCTTCTAGAATGAGGTGGCTTTCCTTTCGGTTATAATGAGAGTTGATTTCTTCATTACAACTGGAATACGATACGGTGTTCTTCTCAAAATTCACTGCCGAAAGAGCTTAAAATATCCCTTGTAAACAAATATATTTACCTTAACTTTGTAAACCATAATGCTAGGAAACGATATGAGTCAAAAAGTTTTACTTAACTCTAAAGAAGTCAATATTACCCTTCACCGATTGGCTTGTCAACTCATTGAAAATCATGATGATTTTTCTGAAACGGTATTAATCGGTATTCAACCACGCGGAAAATACTTAGCCGATCGATTAGCTAAAATGCTTAGTGATGACTATAAGATCAAGGATATTCAACTCGGACATTTAGACATTACCTTTTTTAGAGACGACTTTAGACGCGGTGACAAACCTTTAGAGGCCAATACCACCAGCATCAATTTTATTGTAGAAGATAAAAATGTTGTTTTTATAGACGACGTATTATATACAGGTAGAAGTATACGATCTGCCCTTACCGCCATTCAGTCCTTTGGACGTCCAAAAGATATAGAATTACTAACCTTAATAGATAGACGTTTTAGTAGACACTTGCCTATACAACCTAATTATAGAGGCCGGCAAGTCGATGCTATAGACAACCAAAAGGTTATTGTAAAATGGCAAGAGAATGATGGGGAAGATGCCGTGTACTTGGTAGATAAATAAAACCGATCATGATGTTGATAGAACAGACGCTGTAAATCAACATGGGATTTAGAATTAAGACAAACATAAAAGTAAATTGCTAAGGACCTATAACTAAGGCTCACTAGCTAATAAAGACTGAAAGAAATGAGCGAATTAAGTGTCAATCACTTATTAGGAATTAAATATCTTACTAAAGAAGATATCGATCTTATTTTTGAAACCGCAGATCAGTTTAAGGAAGTCATCAATAGACCTATTAAAAAGGTGCCTTCTCTAAGAGATATTACCATTGCCAATCTGTTTTTTGAAAATTCAACACGAACAAAATTATCTTTTGAATTAGCTGAAAAGCGACTTTCAGCAGATGTGATTAATTTTTCGGCGTCTCAATCTTCAGTTAAAAAAGGAGAAACCTTAATAGACACCGTAAATAATATCTTATCTATGAAAGTAGATATGGTGGTGATGCGGCATCCTAATCCTGGCGCAGGGGTGTTTTTGTCTAAACATGTGAATGCCAGTATTGTCAATGCCGGTGATGGTGCTCACGAGCATCCTACACAGGCCTTATTAGATTCGTATTCTATAAGAGAAAAATTAGGGACTGTAAAAGGTAAAAAAGTCGTTATTGTTGGTGATATTTTACACAGTAGGGTAGCACTTTCAAATATTTACGCCCTGCAGTTGCAAGGTGCAGAAGTGATGGTTTGTGGTCCTCAAACCTTACTTCCTAAATATATCAAAGATTTAGGGGTTAAAGTAGAGACCAATTTAAAGAAAGCCTTAGAGTGGTGTGATGTGGCTAATATGCTTCGTGTACAAAACGAACGTATGGATATTAGTTATTTTCCTTCAACAAGAGAATATACACAACAATTTGGCGTTAATAAAGAACTATTAGATAGCCTTAATAAAGAGATTGTTATTATGCATCCCGGCCCAATAAACCGTGGTGTAGAAATTACAAGTGATGTTGCAGATTCTAAACAAGCTATTATTCTCAATCAAGTAGAAAATGGAGTAGCGGTTAGGATGGCTGTAATTTATCTTTTGGCGTCTAAAATAAAACAATAGATTATGATTATAGATAGAGACGGTAACACTACCATTATTACACAAGAAACAGCTTCAGTTAAAACCTTAGTTAGTAATATTGAAGCGGCATATGATACCCATAAAAATTATCATCTCATCATTAAATTATCGAGTTTAGAACAGGTCGCTTTAGAAGAGGTGGTAGAGTTTTTACGTTTAAGTAATAACCACAGAGCCGATAAAAAGAGTTTTGTTATTGTATCTGAAAAAGTAGACCTAGATCTTGTTCCTGTAGAAATGGTTGTAGTACCGACACTACAAGAAGCTTACGATATCATTGAAATGGAAGATATTGAGCGCGACTTAGGATTCTAAATTCTTCTTTAAGGAGATGACTCTAAAAGTTTGTTCCCTATAATCCTTTACCTGTATCAATGAAACTAACAATTCTAGGTTGCCATAGCGCAACACCACGGACCAATACCAATCCCACAGCTCAGATTCTTGAAATAAAAAACCATATGTTTCTTATTGATTGTGGCGAAGGTACTCAAGTAGAATTAAGGAGGAATAAGGTAAAATTTTCACGGGTTAAGCATATATTTATTTCTCATTTGCATGGCGATCATTACTTTGGTTTAATTGGTTTAGTGAATACCTTTAGTTTGCTAAATCGTGAAACTGAATTGCACATCTATGCGCCCAAAGGTTTAAAAGAGGTGATAACCTTACAGATGAAATTGTCTGGGAGTTGGACCAATTATCCGTTAATATTTCATGAATTAAGTTCTAAAGCGTCTGAGTTAATCTACGAAGATGATAAAGTAGAGGTGTATACCATTCCTTTAAAGCATCGTATTTATACCAATGGTTTTCTATTTAATGAAAAGGAAAATGAGCGAAAACTAGATATTAATTTGGTCAGAGAAGCCAATATTGATGTCGCCTACTACCGAAAGTTAAAACAAGGTTTTGATGTGGTTAACGAAGATGGTGTTTTAATAAGTAATGCTAAAGTAACCAAAGATGCGGTGCCACCTAAGAGTTACGCTTATTGTAGTGATACGGCTTACCATGAGGCCATCGTGCCGCTGATTAAAAAAAGTACGGTTTTGTATCATGAATCGACATTCTTAGAGAAAAACGAAAAACTATGTCTGCCTACACGCCATAGTACGGCAAAACAAGCGGCTACAATCGCTAAAAAAGCCGAAGTAGAGACTTTAATCCTAGGGCATTATTCAACCCGTTATAATGGTTATGAGGATTTTAAAACGGAGGCGCAAACGGTTTTTGAAAATGTTGTTCTGGCAAAAGACGGAAAGGTCTTTAACTTTGATTAAATTCTCGTAATTGCAACATCCAATCAATAGCTTCTTCCAAGCTACGACATCGCTTTAAACTTTTACTGAAAAATTGTTTTTCTAAAGAAGCATTCAGATAACTGAAATCGGAATAGGTGACAATTGCCGAGGCGAGAAAGGTATCATACTCATTATTAAAGTCCACCCACAATTGCGGATCAAAAGAATAAGAATTGTAACGATTGGCAATATATCCAACCTGTATTTTTTTGTCTATGAGTGCACTAAATTTGGTGACTAATTCTCCGGCGATCTCATAATTAACATGAACACCTTCATTAAATTCTGATAATAAGAACCGTTCCGTGAGGTAAACCGTTCCGAATGAGAAACACACTTTTTTATATTCCAAAAGGTCGGAATATTTACTGTCTTCAAACTTCATTTATAGGGATTAATGCTTAAATTTATGGGTAAAATATTAATTGTAGAAATATTTTTTTAAGAAAAATATAAATTTAATTGTAATGAATACAGACCTAGGTAATTATAGAAAATCTTACGAGAAACAAGAACTTTTAGAAGCCTTCATTGGAGATAATCCTATGGAATTATTTCAGAAATGGTTTTATGAGGTCGATCAGAATTTTGATGTGGAAGAAGCCAATGCGATGACGGTGTCTACAATAGGTCTAGATGGCTTTCCAAAAAGTAGAGTAGTGCTGCTTAAAAAATATACTTATGAGGGGTTTATTTTCTATACCAATTATAACAGTGAAAAAGGAAAAGCGATTGTAGCAAATCCGAATGTTTGTATTTCTTTTTTCTGGCCTTCAGCCGAACGGCAAATTATTATTAAAGGGAAAGCTGAAAAGATTTCAGAAAACTTAAGTGATGGCTATTTTGAATCCCGTCCGCGTGGCAGCCAATTAGGCGCCTTAGTCTCCCATCAGAGTGAAGTGGTAAAAGACCGCTCTGAGTTAGAGAACCAACTAAAGGCCTTAGAGAAAGCCTATGAAGGCAAAACCATAGAACGTCCTAAACATTGGGGTGGATTTATAGTAAAACCTGTAGAAATGGAATTTTGGCAAGGACGTCCTAATCGTTTGCACGATAGAATTCGCTTTCAATTGCAAGAAGATTACAATTGGAAAATAGACCGATTAGCCCCTTAAATTAGAAGTTAAAAATGAGCAGCGTCAGTTTTTATATATTTCCGATGAAATGCATGATTTTGACGCTGTAATTCATTTTTTTTGACAGAGAAAGTGTATTTCATCGATTATTTGCATGAAAAGACGATAAAATGCACGTTGTTTATCGATTTTAACATTTTATTAACAGTTTAGCTCAGATGTGAGGTTAATTTAGCAGTCCCAAACCTAATTAACCTACATTATGAAAATTACTAAACTACTGCCTTTCGTGGCTGTTTTCGCCCTACTTAGTATTACTTCTTGTGCAACTGATGCTGCAGATGACGCTTCTTTAAACGCTATTGAAGTTCCTGTTGCTCCTGATGCCAAAGAGATTGAAATTGAAATCATGGAGCTTATTAATGCGTATAGGATTAATGAAGGTTTAAATACGTTAACAAATAATACAACGGTAAAAGCGGTTGCTTCTACACATACGGAGTATATGATTGAAGTAAATAACGTTTCTCACGATAACTTCTTTTTAAGAAAACAAAGTTTACAAGCAAATGCCGATGCAGATGTGGTTTCAGAAAATGTAGCCTATGGTTTTAGCTCTGCAGAATCTGTAGTTAACGCTTGGATTGCAAGCCCTGGACATAGAGATAATATTGTCGGAGATTACACGGATTTTGATGTGTCTGCAGAACAGAATAGTAACGGAAAATGGTATTTTACCAATATGTTTATTAAACGATAAGCATTTCCCTTTAGGTTGTAGTAAACGAAGAGATTGTAATAAATCGTTTTGAATTATAGACTCCAGGAGTATCCGTTAAGTGATGCGTTGAAACTCTAAAGTCTTAAAGCGTCAATTTTTTTAGATATAATAATGGGTCTTAGACTCTATTTAGAAAGTATAGAATTTAATATTCTATACTTTTTTTTGTTTAATAGCTTTGGTATAAGCATATCATTTAACGTAGAGCGAGCGTTAATGTGTTTCCTTTTAGTAGTGAAGGATAAAAGCCGTCTAAGAGGCTTTTCTTTTAGAGGTGATATTAGTATTCTTTTTAAGTTTAACTAATCTTATAAGCCTATTTAAAAGTCTTATGCCGTTAGAGTAGGGGGTGCTCATAGGTGTTTTTCTATATGTCATAGTTCTGTAACGGGATTTTGAATATACCGTCATCACTCCTCTCATTCCGGATTTTATAGCCTACCCCATGTAAATCTTGAATTTCTTTAGGGAATTAAAATACAGGACTGGATTTACAATGGTCTTACCTGAAATGATTGATTAGTTTATAAGGCGCATAAGGAATTTAAACCCGAGAATAATTGAAGGTTTAATTGAGAAATGGATACCATTAAATATGAAGTCACGACTATAAAAAAAAAGTCTAAAAATTCCATAGCATGAAAAAAAACATAGACGAACACTTTTTGTAAGGAGTTATTATATCACTACTAACGGACGGCCATTCCTGCGGAATATGCTTACTCTGTTTTATTTCTTAAGTTAGATACGTAACCATAGAACGAATCATGAACTATCGTCTTATAGATTTTAAGTTAAATAGGGTTATATGGCTATGATGGTTTTTAAGCTGACGAGAATAAGGGGGGGAGATCGATTGGGCTAGGTCGTAGAATTTTGACGCTAATGGGCCTTTAAGATTCGTTTATAACTATCTCTTATAAAAACAAAAAAGCAAACTCATTTTTGAGTTTGCTTTTTCTCTTAGTATAAGCCTTATAGTTAGGAGACTTATTCTTCTTTATCTTTATTACTATCGATAATGTAGAAGTAAGAACGTCTGTTTAATTGGTGTTCCTCTTCTGTACATTTTACACCATTACCACAATCGTTTAATAACTGTGTTTCACCATAACCAATGGCACTTTCAATTCTGTCTGGACTTATATCTCTAGATAAAAGATAGTCTTTAGTCGATTTAGCACGACGGTCAGATAATTTTAAGTTGTACTTATCACGACCTCTACTATCGGTATGCGATTCAATTTTAATGACCATATCAGGGTGCTTACGCATCACATCTACAATGTTTTCTAATTCATATTCGGCATCCGTTCTAATGTTCCATTTGTCAAAGTCGAAGAATATTGGGTTAATGACAATTTGATCTTCAGAAATTAATGGACTTAAGGTTAAGTCTGCAGTATGAACTTCTTCATTGGTATTCGTCGTTGTTAACGTCGCCTTATCATCTTTATAATCGGCCTTACTACCTAATACGGTATAAGTCTGATTACAGTCTACATCAAAGCTATAAGTACCGTCAGCCGTCGTTGTAACCTCTTCAATAATTTTACCTGTTGCATCAATGAGTTGAACTTTTACATCAGCAAGAATAATATCGGTTCTCGCCTCTCTAGCAGTACCTGTAATTTGTTGTTTACATTCTGTTACGGTGTAACTATAAATATCATCACTACCTTTTCCACCAGGACGATTCGATGAGAAATATCCTTTTTGGTTGTCGTTATTAATAAAATATGCAAAATCATCATAACCACTATTGAAAGGAGCTCCTAAATTCACAGGATCTGAAGCAATCTCTACTTGTAAAACATCAGATTTAAAAATATCTAATAAACCAAGATTTAAATGTCCGTCTGAAGAAAAGTATAAGGTGTTATCAGCGGCCACGAATGGAAACATCTCACGTCCTTCTGTATTGATTCCTTCACCTAAGTTTACTGGAGATCCATAAGTGTTATCATCGTTGATTTCTACCGCATAGATATCGGTTTGTCCAAAACCACCTTCACGATCCGATACAAAGTATAAGGTTTTATTATCCGGACTTAAAGCAGGGTGACCTGTTGAAAAGACATCATCATTAAAAGGTAATTCCTCTACATCATCCCAAGCACCGTCTACTAATGTGGCTTTATAGATTTGAAGGTGAGTGGTTCCTTCTTTATCGTATTCTAAACGGTTACGTTTATTAGTATTGTCTCGTGTAAAATACATGGTCTGCCCATCATTAGTAATTGCTATAGAAGCTTCATGATAATCGGTATTAATATCCATAGCATTAAGTGAGGTTGCAGAACCATAAGATTGTGACCCATCGTCTTCATCAGTGACTTCAATTTCAAAAAGATCTAAAAAAGGTTCTTTATTCCAGTTGTACACTTTTTTATCATCATTGTTGGCAGAGGCATAGTAAAGTGTGTTACCAAACATATATGGACCAAAATCTGAGTTTTCAGTATTGAAATCTAAATTTTCAATGGTTACAATAAGCTCATCATTCTTCGACGTTAATTTATCGAAAATGTCAACTTCATCAGGGTTGTACCCTTTAAGTCTGCTATCACCTTGTTGAGCATCACTTAATTTCTTAAACCAAACATCGGCTTCTTCATAGTTACCAATACTTCGTAAAGATTGAATATACTTATAGACAAACTCTGCTTCAATATCGTTGTATTGGTTCAAAGCTTTTTCATACCAGTATACAGCCTTCTCAGAATTAGAGTTGTTATAGTACGCATCTCCTAAACGTGTTAGAACGTGAGCACTTTCATCTCCCTTTTCATAGGCTTTTTCATACAATTCAATGGCTTTTACATAACCATAATTTTCAAAGAATTTATCGGCTAGTTTCGTTTGTGCAAAAGACAAAGAACTGCTTAAAATTATTACGAGCGCTAATATTTTAATCTTCATAATTGGGGTCTTTTTAGAAATATCTAGGCGATTTTATACGTTTACTTTTAAATACTTCAAACATTAATAATACTTCATGGGTACCACTAGTGTAAGGTTTAAGATCTGAAACTGGGTATTCATAGGCATAACCAATGCGGAGTTGCTTAGAGATTTGGAAATCTGCAATTCCTCCAATAGCTGCGGCATATTGATTAACTCTATAGGCACCTCCTAACCATAACTTTTCATTGAATAAGAAGTTGGCCGAAAGATCAAATGATAATGGTGCACCATTCGTAGCTTTCAATAGGGCAGAAGGCTTAAGTTTTACGCTCTCACTTAAATCGAATACATATCCACCGGTGAAATAATAACTGATACGTTCTAAAGCTACATAGTCTACAGAACCGTTACGACCATTATTATAATCAGTGTTTAGAATTCTTGGTGTTGATAACCCGAGGTACCAACGTGAAGAGTGTAAATACAAACCAGCGCCAATATTAGGACTCCATCGGTTAGAGACATCGTTAAAGAATTGATCACTTACAACAGAGGGATCTGTTAAAAGTTCTTCATCTAAACTGTAATGTGTTAAACCTCCTTTAATACCAAAGGCTAATTTAACAGTTTCAGTCGCCTGAATGGTATAAGAATAATCGGCATAGAGGTATGAGAAGTTCTCATAACCCAATTTATCGTTGATAAATGAAAGGCCTAAACCCATATTTTCATTACGTAATGGCGTATGTATAGACAGGGTTTGCGTCTCTGGTCCTCCATCTAAACCTACCCATTGACTTCTATGTAAACCTACAACACTTAGTGTTTCTCTACTTCCTGCATAGGCAGGATTAATCGAAATCGTGTTAAACATGTATTGGGTGAACTGAGGTAACTGCTGGGCAAATGCAGAAGATACACTCAAGAATAGTACCGCAATACTTAGAATTTTTGATAACTTCATCGGTTAAGTTTTTATTAATTTGTAGCTACGTAGATAGGACCTGCTATTGGTTCTAATCCACTATTTTTTAAGTTAATAATGTAATAATATGTACCAGTTGGGACTTTCCCTGAACTTCCAATTGATGACCCATGAGCTTCACCAGCCCAGTCATTTCCGTAATTGTTAGACTTGTAAATCTCAGCTCCCCAACGGTTGAATATTTGTAATTCAATTACAAATCCACAATCTTCAACACCAGTTACAGTAAAGAACTCGTTAATATTGTCTCCGTTAGAGGTCACCGTTTTAGAAATTACAACATCATCTTCTCCACAAGCTAATACTACACAATCGTCATCTAAAGTAATTGTCACTTCTGCAGTTATAGGACAAGCTTGGCTGCTTGCGTCATAACTAAAGGTATATTCTCCAACCTGTGCCGAAGAAGGATCAAAGATACTTCCATCTAAAGTCGCCTCTCCAGAAACAACAGTCCAAGAACCGTTAGTTTCAAAATCACCAATTAGTAAGTCAAATAAATCAATTTCACTATCTAAGATACATAGATTAGCATCTGTTCCTACTACTGTACTTGTCAATTCTACAGAAATTTCTTGTGTGAATAAGGCTTCATTTCCACAGTCGTCAATAACAGACCACGTTCTTGTGATAATGTAATCTTCAGAAGTACTTGTTTGTGTAGACTCCTCAGTAAAAGAAACGTCAATATTACTTGAACAAGAATCTTCAAACACTAAACTAGGCACCTCAGGAATATTATCGCAAGTTACACTCACATTCGCTTCAAAATCGGTTAATACCGTTGGTGGTGTATTATCTTGAACGGTGATGATCTGTGTATGTACAGCATCGTTTCCACAAGCATCAGTCGCTGTCCAAGTACGTTCTATAATGTAGTCTCCTACACAAGCTCCATTTGTAATAACTTCCTCATAGCTTACCTCTGCTGTACCACAGTTATCTGAAGCTGTTAAGGTCTCTGCCGTTGGTACTGCATTACACTCTACGGCTAAGTCTGCAGGTAAGGTTTCATTAAATGAAGGAGCAGTAGTATCTTGAACCGTAATGGTCTGTGTGTAGCTTGTTGTATGATCACAAGCATCAGTCAATGTCCATACTCTTGAAATTTCTGATACCATAGGACAAGAACCGTCTATAACCGTATCTGTATAGGTTGCTTCAAGTGCAGTAACACAGTTATCCGCTTCATCCGTTACGTCTCCTGTAATTGATAGATCGGTAACATCCACATCACATTCTACAGTGATATCTGCAGGAACTGTAAAGGTAGGCGCCGTAGTATCTTCAATCGTAATGATTTGTGTTAAAGAGGTCGTGTTTCCACAAGCATCCATTAATGACCATTCTCTAGAAATAATAGACAGGCTAGGACAAGTTCCGTCTTCTACTGTATCTGTAAAGCTAGCTTCTAATCCAGTAGCACAGTTATCCGTTTCATCCGTTACATCTCCTGTAATTGATAAATCTAAAACATCAACACCACATTCTAAAGTCACATCAGCAGGTACTGTAAAGGTTGGGGCTGTTGTATCTTGAACTGTAATAATCTGTGTGTAAGTCGCTGTGTTATCGCAAGTATCGGTTACAGACCAAACTCTAGATATTACTGAAAGGCTAGGGCAAGTACCATCTTCAACTGTATCCGTGTAAGTCGCTTCAAGGTTTGTCGCACAATTATCGACTATATCAGTAACTTCTCCTGTAAGATTTAAATCAGTCGCATCAACATCACACTCAATAGTGATATCTGCTGGCGCTGTAAATGTTGGAGCCGTTGTATCTTGTACCGTAATGACTTGCGTATAAGTTGTTGTATTATCACATGCATCCGTTAATGACCATGCTCTAGAGATTAAAGATACGGTTGGGCATGTTCCTGCTTCTACAGTATCTGTGTACGTTGCCTCAAGTGCAGTAGCACAATTATCAGCTTCATCTGTAACATCTCCTGTGATAGTTAAATCAGTAACGTCTACATCGCACTCTACTGTAAGATCCGCTGGGACTGTAAAGCTTGGTGCCTCAGTATCAGCAACAGTTATAGTTTGCGTACATTCTGTACTATTTATAACGTTAGTTTCATCCGTATCATGAACGCCATTTCCATTGGTATCTTCATAAGATATAATACTGTAGGTACGCGTTATTGTTTGCTCACATAAACCTTGATCTTCGCTGTTCGTTGCTGTAATTACAATAATACCACAAGCATTATCTCCAACCATTCCATCAGCGTTTCCTAGCGCTTCAAAAGCATCGATTGTATACGCTGTTTCCGTTGGTAAATCGCTATAACATGCTACAGTTGTTGGTTCAAACGTAGGACATGTCACTTCAAACTCACAACAGTTTGGTGCAACACCTGCTAAGGTGATAAGGTTACAAGTATTTACATCTTGAATTTCGAAGTTGTAATCTTGATCACTTGGTAAAGCTTCAGACGTCCATGTAAAGGTATCGTTATCATTTTCAATCCAAGTTCCTGTTGGAGCCATTCCATTTATTGTAAATGGCATTTCTCCTGTAAAAGTAGCGCTAACCGTGTAGGTTGTTCCATCATCAGAACAAGTAATTTCTTCTTCAGCTACTAATGTAATATCGGCTGTAAAGTTTACTGTAACCGCAAAACGCTCTAAGCTAACACAACCTAAACTTGTTGTTTGTGTGGCGTAGTAAGTGTTACCATCTACTAGAGCCTCAGTAGCCTCAAGTGCTGTAGTGCTGTCTGAAGTTGCATACCATTGGATATTTTCTCCTGTTGCCATTAAATCCGCAACAGTTGGATCGCTAGATGCACAGAAATCTTGATTTGCATCTCCTGTTGGTGCAGTAGTTTCATTAACACTCACCGTAATTGTTGCTGGCATAGATGATGTTGCAATGATATCTGCCATAACGTAGTCTACAGATGTTCCTGTAAATGTTGGTAAGGCTTCAAATAATACAACGCCATTGCTTCCTACAGTAAATGTACCTTGTCCTGCAATCGTTACAGTATTAGTAAGGTTTGACGTTACTGGGTCTACAAGTTGAACCGAGTTAGGGTTAAGCTCATAGGTTCCAGAAGTATCATTGTCTAAGACATTAATATCTACTGAAGTTTCTTCAGAAGTAAGACATACATAGTCGTCAATCGCTACAGGAATCGTAATTTGTGCAGGACAACGTGCGCCATCACCAGGATGAACATCGATAAGATTACTATAATAAGTTGCTGCTAAATTACCGTTATGTGGAAGTGAAATCTTATAGATGTTTCCAGATTGGTTGTTCGCCACATACATATTTCCTAAGGCATCCATAAAGGCAGTACCAAAAGAGTTATCAGCTTCAGAATTTAAACCTGTTACCGAACCTAAATCTTCTAAGACATTGGTTGTGGTGTTAAATCGAAGTAACTTTTTAGCCGGTGTACTTGTCATCATGTAGAGGTTACCATCTACAGGATTAAAAGTAAGGTCATTAATAGTAACCGAGTAATTTAATAAGGTTGTAGATTGTAAGTAGTTCGCACTTGAAGGATTTAAATCTATAGAAACAAATTTATTTTCACCATGTAAGAATAAGATACCATTCTCATCAACATCACCAGAACTGTAGTTTCCAATATCGAAAGCGCCAACGATTGGTAAAAATTCAATATTTCCAGAAGCGTCAATTTTTACGATATTTCGAGTTCCTTGTTGTAAGCCGTAAATATTATTATCAAAAACATTGTATCCTATACCATTAATAAATTGAGACCCCGAAGTATCTTCAATCAATGGATACTTAATAAGACTTTGACTGTTTGTATTTAAATCATAAGTGTATAGACCGGAAACGTAATTTTGCTGTCCGGTTCCCGTGTTGATAATGATGTAAGCAAATCCGTCTTCACAATCAAAAGGTGTATTTAAACATTCAGAAGGAGAGTCTCCGCTTAAGACTAAGCTTTCACATTCATTTTCAATCGTTACATTATAAACTTCAACAGAACTATCAATAGGACCTGAAACCCAAGTTGTAGTACCATCATTATTAGCTGTAAAAGTTCCTGACTGACCATCTCCGGTCGCTGTAAAAGGTGCTGTTCCTGTAAAGGTGGCTTGAATGGTATAAGACGTACCGTTCATGACTGTACAGTCTGTTTTTTCAGGAGCTATTAATGTGATTTTAGGAGCGTAGGCAACCGTAACCGCAAATCGTGTTGTGCTTTCACAACCTTCAGCACTAGTTTGAGACGCGTAGTACGTTTCTCCAGCATCAACAGTTTCTGTTGTACTTAATGGAGTTGTACTTGTTGCAGAAGTATACCATTGAATATTTGTTCCATTGGCCTGAAGGTCGGCAACCGTTAAGCTTTCGCTCTCACAAAATACTTGTGTTGCTTCACCTGTTGGTGCTGCTGTATCGTTTAAATTAATGGTAATAACCGCAGGGATAGAGGTAAAACCAATAACATCTTTTATAGTATAACTTAAAGAGGCTCCTGTAAAAGTCGGTAAAGCTTCAAAGGTTAATTCTGCATTAGCACCTAAAGTAAATGTACCTTGCCCAGCAATAGTTACTGTAGTTGTGGGTTGTAATGTTACCGGATCTATAAGTTGAACCGAATTAGGATCTAGAGCATAAGTTCCTTCAGAGTCATTAGTGGCGATATTAAAGGTCAATTCACTCTCTGAAGCGGTCATACAAACGCTATCGGCAATAGCCATTGGTTTTGTAGGTTGAGACGGACAACGCGCTCCATCTCCAGGACTTACGCCTGGTAAATTGCTGTAAAAAGTTGCTGTTAAGCCTCCTAAATGAGGTGTCGCAATTTTATAAGTGTTTCCAGAAGCGTTATTCGCAATATACATATTTCCTAAGGCATCCATATAAGCGGTACCAAAAGAATAAGAGCTTTCCGAACTTAATCCTGAAACCTGACCTAAAGTGGTCATGGTATTGGTAGTTGTATTGAAACGAAGTAATGTTCTGCTGCTAGAACTCGTAATCATATAGATGTTATTATCTACAGGACTAAACGCCATATCATTTATAGATACGGAGTGTTGTAATAAGGTATTAGCAACTAAATAGTTTGGACTTGTGGCGTTTAAATCTATAGAAACAAAGCGGCCTTGACCAAATAAATATAGAATTCCATTTTCATCAACATCTCCTGAAGGATAATTAGTGCCAACAAGACCAACAATATCTAATAACTCTATATCACCATTACTGTCAATTTTCACCACTTTATCACTTCCTTGTAAATAGCCATACAAAAAATTGTCAACAACATTGTAACCAATGGCATTAACAAACTGTGAGGTGTTTGTGGTAGCGATTAAAGGATCTTTAATCACTGAAAGTGTGTTGGTAGAGAGGTCAAAGGAATATAAACCCGTAACATTTCCGTTAGGACTGCTCACGTTGGTTAAGATATAACCAAGGCCATCTGCACAGTTAAAGGCTACATTGGCGTTTCCGTTGACTTCAATTTGTAAGTCATTGTAGTCTGAAGCGCGATACGCATTCAAACGCGCGTTCGTTAAATTGATGTCCTCAGAAGGAACATTAATAGTCTGAGATGCGCTATGACGCAAAGGTTTTACACCTTGTCCATAAGATTGGAGACTCACCATCATTAGACCGGCGAATAACGCTAAGGTCATCAAAGGTCTAAATGGTATTTTCGATTTGGGATTGTATAAGTGTTTCATCGTAAACTTTTTTAAGTTAACCAGGCTATGATTGCTTTAAAATTTGATTGTGTGATTTAATTAAGGTAAATATTGGTAGCGTTATATTGTTTTTAAATTGTGATTTAAGAAAAGGCATTGAACCGTAAGTCCATGGTTGACTTTTATAGCAGTGTAAAAGTCTTCAGTATGTTGTTTATAATGTTTTATAAGTAATAGCGCTAAGTCTAATAAAGCAGACTTATAGCGTTTAGTCCCTATTAATATTTTGGTTAACATAGTTTTCATACTTAATATTGATTAACAAAATTTTTATAGTCGCACTGCGATGTTTTATTTTCAATTTTTATATTATATCAATTCTTTATTAAACATATGTTGTTTAATAACATCATTAAATATTTTGAGGGAGGGAATTTTGTTTTGTAAGACTAGTAAATGGATTTATCAATATGTTTTAAATTTGGGGTCATTTACATTAGTTTTACAAAGCAAAATAACTTATAACTAAAAGCATACACAAATATTTGAGTTGAAGAGGCAATATACTCGTCAAAACGGACATATGCAACTCTTTATCGAGAATAAATGTATTTTATCGATAAAAAATGAAGGAAATTATACTTGTTAGACACGGAAAGTCATCATGGGAATATGATGTATTAGATCGCGAAAGGCCTTTAAAACAGCGTGGTAGCACAGATGCGGCATTAGTAGCTAAAGAGTTTTGTAAGAAAAATAGCGCACCGTTAAACGTTTTTTCTAGTCCAGCGAAAAGAGCGCTCGATACTTGTAAGATTTTCACTACGATATTTAATAGGGAAGTGGATCAGATTACAATTGAGGAGGAACTATACGATTTTGACGGTAGAAATGTCATTGACTTTATAAAAAGGTTAAGAAATGATGTTGCTCAGGTTATGATTTTTGGTCACAACCACGCTTTAACGTCAATTTCTAATATCTTTGGAAATCAATATATAGATAATCTTCCTACAAGTGGTTTGGTGAAAATTTGCGTGGACATTGAAGATTGGAATGCGTTGAAAAAAGGAACCACAGAACTAATTATTATTCCAAAGGATTTAAGATAATGACAAAAGATAAAAACATATATATAAATAGAGAATTAAGTTGGTTAAAATTTAACGAGCGTGTACTTCAAGAGGCGGCCGATAAGGATGTACCGCTTATTGAGCGTTTGCGTTTCCTTGGAATTTTCTCTAATAACTTAGATGAATTCTTTAAGGTAAGATATGCTACGGTAAAACGTATTTATGAAGCGGGAAAAGGTGGGAAATCAGAGCTTGGTGGTATCCGTGCTGGTGATCTTTTAGAGGAGATTACACAAATTGTAATTGCACAACAAAGTTATAGTTTAGAAATTTTAGAGGAAATTGATTTAGAACTCCAAAAGGAGAATATATATGTTATTAATGAGACTAAAATTGATGAACGCCATCACGATTTTATAAAAAATTATTTTTATCAAGAGTTGAGTCCGGCATTAGTGGTCATCATGTTAAATGAAGAGGTGGCCTTACCCGAACTTATGGATATATCGGCCTATCTTACCGTAAAAATGAGTACCAAGGAAGGTAAAGATCAAGTGGCGCTTATAGAGATCTCCTCTACCATGGATCGTTTTGTAGTCTTACCAAGTTTAGACGGGATCAGCTATATTATCATGGTGGATGATATTTTAAGGTATTGCCTCGATGATATCTTTAATATATTTACTTACGACGCGATTAGTGCCCATATGATTAAGATTACTCGCGATGGAGAATTGGATTTTGACAGTGACTTGAGTAAAAGTTTTATCGATAAACTATCTGAAAGTGTAAAAGATCGTCAAAGTGGGGCACCAGTGCGTTTTGTTTACGATATGAATATTGATCCCGATACGCTCACCTTTCTTCTAAAATTGATGGCTATAGATGAAAAAGAAAGTATCATTCCAGGAGGGCGTTACCACAATCGAAGAGACTATATGAGCTTTCCAAGTTTAGGTCGTACAGATTTGCTCTATGATAAAATTAAACCACTTCCTGTAAAAGGGCTTAGTTTTGAAGATAGTATTTTTAAAACCATTGCTAAGAAGGATTATATGGTGTATACGCCTTACCATACCTTCTCTTATATTGTTAAGTTTTTACGTGAAGCAGCCTTAGACCCACAAGTAAAAACTATAAAAATTACCATCTACAGATTGGCGCAAATTTCTCACGTGGCCAGTTCCTTAATTAATGCCGCAAAAAATGGAAAAAAAGTTACTGTATCTATTGAGCTTAGAGCCCGTTTTGATGAAGAGGCTAATATTAATTATGCAGAGCAGATGCAAGACGAAGGCATTACTATGCTCTTTGGTGTAACCGGCTTAAAGGTACATTGTAAAATGTGTGTTATTGAGCGCGAAGAGAATGACAAGCTTGTAAGGTATGGTTTTATAAGTACAGGGAATTTTAATGAGTCTACAGCTAAAATTTATACAGATTTTACATTGATGACTTCGGATGCTAAAATTCTTAAAGATGTTAATAAGGTCTTTAACTTTTTTGAGGTGAATTATAAGGTAAATCGCTACAAACATATTATCACATCTCCACATTATACTAAGACTAAAATCTTTAGTTTAATTGATAAGGAAATTGAAAGTGCCAAAGCTGGAAAGACCGCTTATATAAAGCTGAAAATGAATAGTATTAGCAGTTATAAGATGATTGATAAGTTGTATGAAGCAAGTCGGGCAGGTGTTAAAATTAAAATGATTGTAAGAGGGATCTGTTGCTTAGTTCCTGGTGTAAAAGGAATGAGTGAAAATATAGAAATAATTAGTATTATCGATAAGTTTTTAGAGCATACCCGTTTGTATATTTTTTCTAATGATAACGATCCAAAAATTTATATTTCTTCAGCAGATTGGATGACGAGAAATATAGATCATAGAGTAGAGGTGAGTTGCCCAATCTATGACGATGACATTAAACAGGAGCTTCAAGATTTATATGAGATTTGCTGGAATGACAATGTTAAAGCTAGAATCATTGATGAAACGCAAAATAATACTTATCTTAGAAACAATAAACCAAAAGTGAGAGCACAATTTGATACGTACAAGTATTATTTAAATAAATTTGAAGGATAGAACATGCTGAAAATACAAAAATATGCAGCTATTGATATTGGATCTAACGCTGTAAGATTATTAATTTCAAACATTATAGAACAAGATGACACCAAGGTGGTTTTTAAAAAAAACTCACTGGTTAGAGTCCCAATTCGATTAGGTGCAGATGTGTTTCTTAAAGGTGAAATTTCAGAATACAACCAAGAACGGATGTTAGACACCATGAAGGCTTTTAGTCTTCTAATAAAGTCGCATGGTGTGGTAAGGTATAAAGCCTGCGCCACATCTGCGATGCGTGAGGCGGCCAATAGTGCGCCTTTAGCAGAAAAAGTCTTAGAGTCTTGTGGTATTCATATTGAAGTTATTGATGGAGAAGAAGAAGCAGCTATAATCGCAGCCACAGATCTACAATCTTTTATAAATCCTAATAAAACCTATTTGTATGTAGATGTAGGTGGAGGAAGTACGGAGTTCTCCGTGATCCATAATGGCGATAAAAAAGTATCGCGTTCCTTTAAAATTGGAACCGTAAGGTTATTGAATGATATTGTAAAGAATGAGACCTGGATAGAGCTAGAACGTTGGATTAAAGAGCATACAAGTCCTTACGAAAAAATAGCGCTTATCGGTTCTGGTGGAAATATCAATAAGATTTTTAAAATCTCGGGTAAAGACGCCGGAAAACCGTTGACCTATTTCTATTTAACGAGTTACTATAAGATGCTTCAAAATTATTCTTATGAGGAACGTATTACCAAACTCAACCTTAATCAAGATAGGGCTGATGTGATTATTCCTGCAACCCGAATTTACCTTTCAGCAATGAAATGGAGTGGGGCAAAAGATATTTATGTTCCTAAAATTGGACTCTCTGATGGGATTATAAAAAGCATGTATTTTGAGACCGTTTCAAGTGTAACTGTATAGTTATAAGTGCTAAATATTCCATTTGTCCGATTTTTCTCTATATAGACCTATTAATTCATCTTCGTTTCAGAATTTATATATATTAGTATTCTCAAATTGAAAATTATGAAAAAATACATTGTTGCCTTATTGTTCGTAGCGTCTACTTCTATCGGAATGTCACAAGATATCCTGTATGGTGTTCGAGGCGCATTAAATGTGTCTAATTTAGATTTTGAACCCGATGCAACCTTTGAAAACCAACATAGAAACGGTTTTGCATTTGGAGGTTTTGTAGAGTTTAATTTGTCTAGCCGTGTTTCATTACTTACAGAATTACAATGGTCTGCGGAAGGCGCAAAAGAACATAATCTTAGAGCCGATTATATAAAGTTACCTATTCTTTTTAGAGTAAATATAGCGGATAACCTTACTTTAGGTTATGGACCTCAAATAGCTTTAAAAACGTGGGCTTACGAAGACAGTTTTGAGACGTTTGCCTTTTCTGGTGTGGCGGGATTAGAATATATGATTACCGATGAGTTATTTGTAGATGCAAGGTATTACTACGGAATTACTAATATTTTAGATGAAGATTTTACAGATACAGAAGCCAATAATCATGTGTTACAATTTGGTATAGGAATAAAATTATAAACACATTACTAACCTATAAAAAAAAACGCTTTAACTTTAGTTAAGGCGTTTTTTTTATGAGTGATTTCAAGAGGTTTTTAGCTTAACCATGAATGGTTTCTTTATTCCCTAGGTCCTTCATAATTTCGGCTTCATAAATAAGTAGGTCTTCCCATTTTTCATCAACTTCCATACGGTTGCCATAGGTTCTCGCAAAATTTAAAAACATCGTATAATGGTTAGCTTCACTAATCATTAATTTACGGTAAAATTTAGCGAGTTTCTGATCTTCTAAAGCTTCTGAAAGTAATCTAAAACGCTCACAGCTTCGGGCTTCAATTAAAGCCGCATAAAGGAGTCTGTGTACCAATTGTGTGGTTCTGCTTCCGCCTTTTGGAAAGAATTTTAAAAGCGCAATAACATAGTCGTCCTTACGGTCTCTGCCTAACGTCCATCCGTGTTCTAAGATGAGATCATGCACCATTTTAAAATGGCTCATTTCTTCATTGACCAAAGCAATCATTTCCTCTACTAATTCTGTGTATTCCGGAAAACTTACAATAAGAGAAATAGCCGTACTTGCTGCCTTTTGCTCACAGTAAGCATGGTCTGTTAAAATATCTTCAATATTTTTTTCAACGATATTAACCCATCTTGGGTCAGTTGGTAATTTTAATCCTAGCATAATTAATTTTGTGTTACATGTACCATTTGTAGGTTCCCATCTTCATTAATAAATAAGGTGTGTTGGGCAAAACGATCCGTTTCAGGAATGCTATAAACCACATCTATAAGAACTTCATCTTTTAATGCGGGCTCATCATCAACCTGAATAGATTGTAATACGCCTAAGGAATGGAAATTATAAAAAGGCGAATCTGCTGCGTAATTATCACGATACCCTAATAAGGCGTTGGCTTTCGCTTTGTTAAAATGTTCTTCGTAAATTAATTGACCTTCTTTTTCAACACGAATATCGAAGTTAAAATTACGGTAGTGCGTTTGGTAATTGACGGTATCTTTTATTTTAGAAATTAACACGCTTTGACTCATATCTGCGTAGGTCTTAATTTTAACGCGATACCCGTTGTGTAATAAGGTATCTACCTCACGTTCTATATACGCCTTAGGGATAAAAACTTGTTTTTCTAAAGTGACGTTGTTCTTAAATTCGGTAATACTTTCGGACAAGGCTTGACGCTTACTTTTGGGTCCTTGACAGCTAATAGTGCCAAAAATAATTAGGATAAAAATAGCTATAGTATGTCGCATGGTATTAAATGTCTAGTCCAAATTTTAATCTTAAAATCTCAACGTTTGGGTTTTTCTCTTTTAGCTTTTCGTACTTTTCAATAGGTGTATAAGCAAACTTTTTTGCAATTTCTTCGTTCACTGAAATGTCTAGCGCTAAATCGTAATTTAATAACTTTTTCTTTAAAAAGCCCATTAGAGCAGATTCGGCACGCTGTAATTCTATTTTATTGGTGCTGTTAGAGTAAGTTAAATGGATGGTTGTTCCGTTTAATTTAGGAGCATCCATTTGTAAAATAGAGGCCATAATTTTTTCACCTTTTTTATCCATTTCGTTGGTGTACTCTTGCCAAGCTTCCGTTAAAGCTTCTTGTGTAACAGGTTCTTTAGGTAGATTGTCTTCATCAATAACCACGTCCATTTGACGTAATTGATGTTGTTTTTTTTCCCTAATACTTTTTAAGGAAAGCCCTGAGGTGCGTTTATTAGCTTGATCTAAGGATAACTTAGGGATACTAGGCTTTGGCGTTTCGGCAGCAGGCGGTGCACTTTGTGCTGTGGTTTGTGAGGCCTTTGTATTTGCTGCAGTCTTAGTGGCCGCTGGCTTAGGTTTTGTAACCGCAATAGGGTTTATGCCTTTGGCTCTAAAATAAGACGGTGGAATTATGAAGTGCTTAGAATTTTTTTTTTCTCCATCAAAAGTGATAGAGGCAAGTTGCATAAGCGTGAGTTCAACGAGTAAACGTTGATTTTTACTGGTCTTGTATTTGAGGTCGCAGTCGTTAGCGAGCTGTATGCCTTGCATTAAAAACCCATGCGAGGTTTTCTGGGACTGTTCTTTGTATTTAAGACTGGTATCTTCACCAACTTCTAATAAAGGGATGGTGGCAGGATTTTTACAGACCATTAAATCTCTAAAATGAGAAGCTAAACCTGAAATGTAATGATGGCCATCAAAACCTTTAGAGAGAATGCTGTTGAGTTGTACTAATAACTCCGGAATTTTATTCTCTAATATAAGATCTGTACTGGTAAAATACGTTTCGTAGTCTAATACGTTTAGGTTTTCTGTAACCGCTTGTCGTGTAAGGTGCTTTCCAGAAAAACTAACCACACGGTCAAATATAGATAAGGCATCTCGCATGGCCCCATCAGCCTTTTGCGCAATAATGTGTAAAGCATCATCTTCAGCTTCAATACCTTGCTCTTGTGCAATATATTTTAAATAGTCTTTGGCATCTGAAACCGTTATACGTTTGAAATCAAAAATTTGACAACGTGATAATATGGTTGGAATAATTTTATGTTTCTCAGTTGTTGCAAGTATAAAAATACAATGCTTTGGTGGCTCCTCTAAAGTTTTAAGAAAAGCGTTAAAGGCCGACTGAGACAACATGTGGACCTCATCAATAATATACACCTTGTATTTTCCAACCTGAGGCGGAATACGTACTTGGTCTGTTAGATTTCTAATGTCATCTACAGAGTTGTTAGACGCGGCATCAAGTTCAAATATATTAAAGGCAAAATCTTCGTCTTCACTAGTCTGTCCGTCGCTATTAATCATTTTAGCCAAAATACGAGCGCAGGTAGTTTTACCAACCCCTCTTGGTCCTGTAAATAATAGGGCTTGGGCTAAGTGATTGTTCTCTATAGCATTCAGTAAAGTGTTTGTAATAGCTTGCTGACCTACAACATCCTTAAAGGTTTGTGGTCTGTATTTTCGAGCCGATACTACAAAGTGTTCCAATGTTTACTGTGCTAATTAAATACCTTTCGGTGTTGTGAGACTTAAAATTTATTACTGAATGACAAATTTAATAATAACCATTTAAATGCTCTTTATAAGGATTGAAATTTAATAGGAGTTATTAACAATTTATGTACTTTTGCGGCAAGTATATCGCCTTATCGATTCTAAATGTATTTAGGGTAGGAAAGTCCGAACACCATAGTGTAATCATAGTGGTTAACAGCCACCCGCCGGAAGGTGAGGAAAAGTGCAACAGAAAGTATGTACAGGTCATGCTGTAGTGAAACCAGGTAAACTCTATGAGGTGCAATGTCATGTATACTAACGCTTGAGCGTACACGCGCGATTGTTAGAGGGTAGGCAGCTAAAGTTTGCTGGTAACAGTAAACGTAGATAAATGATAAGGGCTCCTTTTTTGGAGTACAGAATTCGGCTTATAGATATGCTTAAACAAACAAGCTTCATGATTTTCATGAAGCTTTGTTTTTTATAAGTGTGTTACGATTCGCTGTCCGGTTCAAAAAAACTAAACATATTTCCACCGTAACTCTTTGAGTAGGCGTAATGCTCTAAATGACTTAGGTCAGTATGCTTAGAGTGTTCTACAATTAAAACGCCTTCATCTTCTAATAAGGCATTCTGAAAGACCAATTCTGGAATTTTAGAAAAGGCTTCCACCTCAAAATCGTAAGGAGGATCCGCAAAAATGATGGTATGCTTTTGTTTCGATCTTTCTAAAAATTTAAAAACATCACTTTTAATGGTGCTGATGGTTAAATCAAAAGCATCTGCCGTTTCATTTATAAATTTAATACAACCATAGTGATCGTCTACAGCAGTAATTTGTGTAGTGCCTCGCGATCCAAATTCGTAACTAATATTACCAGTGCCCGAGAATAAATCTAAAACAGAGATATCGTCAAAATAATATTGATTATTAAGAATATTAAATAAGGCTTCTTTAGCCATATCAGTGGTAGGTCTTACGGGTAACTTTTTAGGCGCCGTAATACGTCTGCCTTTAAATAATCCTGAAATTATGCGCATTCAAAGGAATTTAAGATTAAAAAATAATGATATAAATAGCGTCTATCTAAGTCTGTATCTATAGCGTAATTATAGTCTTTATCTACAAAGTTAAGATGTCTAATATAAGTGTAGAGTAAAACATAAAGTTCATCGCCAAGAGAGATGTGGCCTGCAAGTTCTACTTCAGTGGTTTCGGGGTCGAGTTTTAGCTGCTCAAACACAAATAAAATATAATAAAGAAAATCTTCCTTACTGTAGTATTCAAACGTGTTAAACAGTTCTAATTGCGTGCCATTAACTACTAACAATTCAATGCTTGCGGTATTAACATGAATATAGACTTTAGCTTTAGCCGTTAGGTCTTCCTCGGGCTCTTGAGTTAGGTTTAATAATGCATCTATAAGAATACTGGAGGCATGCTTGTATTCAAACGCCCCAAAAGTGTCAAAAATGTAATTGTTGATATTGACATAAGGAACATAAACATTAACACTGTTGTTGGTAGAGAGGCGATCTTCAGTGATAAAATCGTTTCTTAAAATTCTAGAATTAAACTTTAAGTAGTCGGTTTTATATTGCTCATCGTAGAGTTCTTCTGGAACTAAGGTTGACAGTTCGTTTTGGTGAATAACTCTAACAGCATTAAAATCTTCAGAAAACACCGTTTGTTGACTGAGTTCCTCTTTTAAAAGTTGAAGGACTTCGTCTGGAGTTTGCTTAACATCAAAGGTAATGGTATTAAGAAACTCAATAGAATTCTGAGTTTTGTTTAGTATACAAAAAGAAAGCCCATTCAAATTAATTTGAATGGACAGTTCTTTAATATCGTTTATTTTCAAACTATTCTTTATTAGTGTAGCTTTTTGGCCAGTTTCCTTTTGTGAAAACTTCTTCCATAGATCCTACTTTTAAAGTTGGTCCATTTACACCATCAACAGAAACAACTTGCTTTTCTTTTTCTACCAAGTAAGCTTCTTGGTCAGCTAAGATAACATCTTTCTCTACACTTGCTTCAAAAACTGGAAATTCATCTAACTTATCAGCTTTAAGCGTAAATTTAGCACCTTCTTTACCAACACCAACATTCATCATGGTTTTGTAACGGTCACTTCCTTTAAAGACAGAATCTTTAACTGAGTAATAACTTAAGGTATCAATAAGTGTTAAGGTCTTCATGGTTTCAACACCACCAAAAGCACGTGTACGTTCTTCATCTAAAACTAAAGTATCACGACGCTGTGTAATTGGCACTTTTCCTGTTTCAACAAATTTAATTAAAGAATCAAAACTTGCAGTGTAAGCACCGTTAACATCTTTATAAGCTAATTGTGTATCTCTAATGTCAATAAGACGGTCAATAACAACAGCGTAACGTTTCTTTTTAAGTTGGTTAAATTCTATTTCTTTGTAAACAGAATTATAAGTAATATAGCCTAAGAAAATAATTAAGACCCAAAGTAAGATATTAATAACTGGTTTTATTTTTCTTGGTACAAATTTGTCAATTAACCATACGATTCCTACGGTTAAAAGTATAATAACTACAATTGCAATAATTACGTTCATATTAGTTTTTATTAATTAGGTCTAACGCAAATCTACAATTTTTTTTTGTTGCTAAAAACTATCTAAAATAAAAATCAAAAAAAATAATTAACTTCAGGTATAATGGGCTCTAAAAAGAGAGAATAATGCTATCTTGCTCTATTATTTAAATTCTTATATGATTTCTAATGCATCCGCATTTTATTCGCTACTAAAATCTAAATTTCCCTTTACACCAACGTCTAAACAAGATATGGTGTTAATGCAATTGTCTCAATTTATTTTTGATTCGAATAAAAATGCCATCTATCTCCTTAAAGGTTATGCCGGTACCGGTAAAACAAGTATTATAGGTACTGTAGTTTCTAATTTATGGCACGCTAAAAAGAGTGCCGTATTATTGGCACCTACCGGAAGGGCGGCTAAGGTGATTTCTAATTATTCAAAGAAAGAAGCCTTTACCATTCATAAGAAGATTTACTTTCCTAAAAAAGAGAAAGGCGGGGGTGTTAATTTTGTTATTCAACCCAACAAACATAAAAACACCTTATTTATAGTTGATGAAGCCTCTATGATTTCAGATACGCCTCCAGATTCTAAATCCTTTGATAGCAGTTCGTTATTAGATGATTTGATTTCTTATGTGTATTCGGGTCAGAATTGTAAACTCTTATTAATAGGGGATAAAGCCCAATTACCACCGGTAAAGTCTGATTTAAGTCCGGCTTTAGATGAAAACAATCTCAGCTTAACTTATGTCAAGGATGTTTTAGGGATTGAGTTAGATGAAGTGGTGCGACAAGAATATGATTCGGGTATTTTAAGTAATGCCACCGAATTAAGAGCAGTTTTAGATTCTACCATTTATGAAAGCTTTAAATTTAACTTGAATGGTTTTACGGATAGCGTGAGACTTATAGATGGTTATGAAATTATGGATGCCATTAATGATGCTTATAGTGAAAATGGTTATGAAGAAACCGCTATTATAGTAAGAAGTAATAAACGTGCCAATATGTATAACCAACAAATACGACAGCGGATCTTATTTAATGAAAGTGAATTGTCTTCGGGCGATTACTTAATGGTTGTAAAGAATAATTATTTTTGGATTAAACCCAACACAGAAGCGGGCTTTATTGCCAATGGTGATATTATTGAAGTCCTCGAAATCTTTAGTATTAAAGAGCTGTACGGCTTTAGGTTTGCAGAAGTAAAAGTACGAATGGTAGATTATCCTCAAATGAAGCCCTTTGAAACGGTATTGTTGCTAGACACAATAGAAGTAGAAAGTGCCTCTCTGAGTTATGAAGACTCAAACCGTTTATATCAAGAAGTGTCTAAAGATTATGCTGATGAAACCAAATACAAACAGTTTTTAGGTGTAAAGAACAACAAGTTTTTTAATGCTTTGCAGGTGAAATTCTCTTATGCCATAACCTGTCATAAATCTCAAGGTGGACAGTGGGATACGATTTTTGTAGAGCAACCTTATTTGCCTAATGGTATGGATAGGGATTATATCCGTTGGTTATATACCGCCATTACAAGAGCAAAGAACAAGTTATACCTTATAGGGTTTAAGGATGACATGTTTGTAGATAACGAAACCTTCTAAATAGAAAACACTCCTATAAATTGGGAAAGTGAACTTTTGCCTTGGTAGGGCTGCGCAGGAGTTTTCCTCATAAGGTCGTGCAAACTTAATTAGCGATAAAGAATGGCTAGTTTTAAGGCGGAATATTGGAATACCTATCTTTTCAGAAGGAAGAAGACGCTAAAGGCAATATTTTGACTATATATCATAGATCTAAATCCCGTTTTTTATAGACTTTGAATACAAAGCGCTATCTTGAAGACAGCAAAAAGTTAGACAGATATAGAATAAAATCAGCTTTAAATCTTATTTTTGAAGTTGAAAACTTTCAAGACACCCATCACATCAATGAAAATAATATCCATGATTCCCGCACGCTACAGTGCTTCGCGATTTCCAGGTAAATTAATGCAAAATTTAGCCGGAAAATCTGTTATTTTAAGAACGTACGAAGCTACGGTGGCAACCAATTTGTTTAGCGACGTCTATGTGGTGACGGATAGCGAGATTATCTATGATGAAATTGTAAATCATGGCGGAAAAGCTATTATGAGCCTTAAGGAACACGAATCGGGGAGCGATCGAATTGCAGAAGCTGTGGCTAATGTAGATTGCGACATCGTTGTAAATGTGCAAGGTGACGAACCTTTTACAGAACGTGAAAGCTTGGCAAAAGTCTTAGAAGTTTTTAAAGATGATAAAGCAAAAGAGATTGATTTAGCTTCTCTTATGGTAGAGATTAAGGATTGGGAGGAAATTAGCAATCCTAATGCAGTTAAGGTTATTGTAGATCAAGAAAATTTTGCCTTATATTTTTCACGCAGCCCTATTCCTTATCCACGAGATAAAGCGGTTGGAGTACGTTATTTTAAACACAAAGGAATTTACGCCTTTAGAAAACAGGCCTTATTAGATTTTACAGTGTTACCGATGAAGTTTTTAGAAGCTTCTGAAAAAATTGAATGTATACGCTACTTAGAATACGGAAAGCGAATAAAAATGGTTGAAACCTCAATTGAAGGTGTAGAAATTGATACGCCTGAAGATTTAGAAAAAGCAAAGCGTTTGTGGAAGTAGATTATAAAAATATACAAGTTATAGGTTTTGATGCCGATGATACGCTATGGGTTAATGAAACCTATTTTAGAGAAGCTGAAGCAGAAGTTGGGCTGTTATTATCACATTTTGAAACACCAAATAAAATAGATCAAGAACTGTTTAAAATTGAAATTAAAAATTTGCCAACCTATGGTTATGGGGTGAAAGGATTTGTACTATCAATGATAGAATTGGCCTTAGACCTCTCTAATGGTACGGTGTCTAATACCATTATTGAAAAGATTTTAGAACTTGGTAAGGCCATGATAAATAAACCTATTGAGTTGCTTGATGGGGTAGAAGAGGTGCTTAAAGGACTTTCTAAAGATTATAAATTGATTGTGGCGACTAAAGGCGATTTGTTAGACCAAGAACGGAAGTTAGAAAAATCGGGCTTGTTAAAATATTTTCATCACATTGAAGTCTTAAGTGAGAAAAAAGAGGAAAACTATAAACAGTTATTAAAGCGATTAGATATTGAGCCTGAGTCCTTTTTAATGGTAGGAAACTCATTAAAATCAGATATTTTACCGTTAGTAAAAATTGGAGCGCAAGCAATTCATGTTCCTTTTCATACCACATGGCAGCATGAGCGTGTTACACAAAAAGAAACCCATGGATTGGCTTATAAAACTGTTTCGAGTTTAACAGAGATTTTAAATTATTTCTAAAAAAACAGCCAAAAGTTTATAAGAAAATTACAATAAGAGGCTCTAAATGATGTGCTGACCAAATTATAACGTTAAAGGAGTGGTATAAAAGTAAGAATTCACTTCAAAATAAATAGAATAAAAGTAAAAGTTTAGACGCCTTCAATACTAATAATTAACTAAAGTTCTTATTTTTGTTAAAGATAGAAAGTCAATGAAATTTAAAAATTATCCAATGGTGTCCAGAGTGGTTTTTGGGCGCGGAAGCTTTAATCAACTCGACGAAATTCTCGCTTTAAAGCGCAAAGGAACAAAGGCGCCGTTCATCTTTTATGTAGATGAGGTCTTTAAAGGAAATCATTGGTTAACCTCCAGAATACCGCTTTCATATAAAGACAAAATTATCTATATTCCAACGTTAAAAGAGCCTTCTACAGATCAAATCGATCAGTTGGTTGAAGACCTTATTTTAGAGTACAGTGAATTACCTTCGGGAATTATAGGTATTGGTGGAGGTATTGTTTTAGATGTTGCTAAAGCGGTTTCATTAATGTTAACCAATACAGGAGAGTCTAAAGATTACCAAGGTTGGGATCTTATAAAACAACCCGCTATTTATCACGTTGGGATTCCGACCTTATCAGGGACAGGAGCCGAAGTCTCTAGAACAACAATTTTAACCGGTCCGGTACGTAAATTGGGGATTAACAGTGACTATACGCCTTTTGATCAAGTGGTCTTAGATCCAGAATTGACAAAAGATGTTCCTAAAGACCAATGGTTTTTTACCGGGATGGACTGTTTTGTTCACTGTGTAGAGTCTTTAACAGGGACCTATCTCAATGCCTTTAGCCAAAGTTATGGTGAAAAAGCGTTTGAGTTATGTAAAGAAATCTTTTTAGAGGGGAATTTATCTGAAGAAGAAGCTCAAGATAAGCTTATGATGGCTTCTTGGCACGGCGGAATGAGTATTGCGTACTCTCAAGTGGGAGTGGCTCATGCTATGAGCTATGGTTTAGGTTATTTATTAGGAATTAAACACGGTGTCGGAAACTGTATCGTTTTTGATCATTTAGAAGAATACTATCCTGAAGGTGTAGCGATCTTTAAAAAGATGAAAGCCAAACATAATATTGAAATTCCTCAAGGGGTTTGTGCCGATTTAGAGCCCGAACAGTTTGATACAATGATTGATGTGGCTTTAAGTTTAGAACCTTTATGGGAAAATGCTATCGGTAAAAACTGGAAAACCATCATTACAAGAGAAAAGTTGCTTGAGCTTTACAAAAAGATGTAATTTCTATCATTCAAGAGCGATAAGGACTTATCACGAAATCTTGCTTTAAATGTTATTTTTAGCGGTGGATTGCTGAAATTTATTAGGACCTTATAAAATAACTTAAGACAGAGCTTAAAATGCGTTGGTTAGCTAAATTTATATATTTTAAAATTTTAGGATGGAAAGTGCTAGGGAATACCAACTTTTCTAAAGATACCGTGAAAAAATCCATAATCATTGCGGTACCTCATACCAGTTGGCATGATTTCTATATTGGTGTTTTACTCAGAAAAATTGCTGATGTTAAAACCAATTTTGTGGGTAAAAAAGAACTATTTGTTTGGCCATTAGGCTATTATTTTAGGGCTGTTGGAGGCCGATCCTTAGACCGTACTTCAGGGCAAAATAAGGTTGAAGCTATTGCAAAGTTGTTTGAATCTACAGATGAGTTCCGATTAACATTAGCTCCGGAAGGAACTCGTAAAAAAGTGACAGAATGGAAAACGGGTTTCTATTACATTGCTAAGAAAGCAAATGTACCCATTATTATGTTTACCCTGGATTTCAAAAATAAACAAAATAAAATATCAGAACCGTTTTATCCAACGGATGATATTGAAGCCGATTTAAAAGTTATGAAAGCCTTTTTTAAAGGAGTAGAGGGGAAAGTTAAAGCTTATAGTTACGATTAGTAAATTTTGCTTTAAGGTTTGATTTTTAATGTTTTGGCATGTTATTTGCGGTTTGCTAAATGCAATGAAACATAAAGTAAACTTAAGTCCCTAAAAAGAAACATTGTAAAAAATAATCTAAAAGCTATCGTTAATTACGATAGCTTTTCTTTTTCCATAAATTGGTCTAGAAGCCTGTTGGTTTGGCTTTGAAGCTTGTTCTTAAAAAAGGTCATGCCACCAAAAAAGATACCTTTAACACCTAAAGCTTGTTTGGCCCAAAGATGAAGATTAAATTCATCGTAGTGTTTTATAATAAGACCATCTTTAAACTCAAAGGAGGCGTTAATTTTATTGTGGACCTGTCTTTCGGTTTTACTAAATATATATTGGGCTTCCCAATGCGCAGAACCCTTATTTTCTGTTATTTCTATATGCGAAAAATCAACGTTAAAATTGTTGCCGTTTTGGGTTTTGCATAACATTAACCACATCGCCTTGGCGCGTTCTCCGCTTAGGATGCCAAAAGCAGGATCTTCAAAGATAACTTCGTCATGATAACAATTTGCCATCGTGGGGCCGTCACAATTCTGTAATGCGGTGTAAAAAGTTTCTAAAATATTGGTCATAACAGCAGAGGTTTATAAAACCGACTTTGATTTAATATCGTAAGTTGGGTGTAGTTAATGATTATTCTATACGAGAAGGGGATTTAATTGCTATGAAAATTAAAAAGGTTAGCACGATGAGGTTAACCTTTTTTTATTCAATAACAATTGTATTTCTATACCCTATATCGGTGCGTTTATCAAATTGAAAGTCATAATACGCCGCATCACCGGCCTTTGCAGTAATAGTACTATGAGCTCTGCCAATTTCTAAATTCTTTTTGTTATATACTTTAGCGGTTAAATCACCTTCAAAATTTTGTTCAAAAATAAGATACAACGTAAGCTGATTCTTCTTGTTGTTCGCATGACTATCAATATCATAAACGCCCATTGAAACCCCTTTGCTTTTCAATGATTTTGAAAAAATAATTTCACAATCTAGAGTATGGTCAACGCCTTTAGAGACGCCTTCAAAAAATTCTGTAGCCGCTTCTCCTACGACTTCACCGCCTTTGTTCATACCATCTTTAGTGGTATTTGTAATGCGATTACAAGAGGTAAGGCATAGCATGGTTAAAACCGTAAATAGTTGTGTGTATTTCAAAAGGTTGAATTTTGGTCTTCTAAAGTAAATAAATTTATCGAACTATTTTTTAATCCGCTGCATTAGTTTCTGAATGTTAGAATAGACAAAGGCATTGGTCTTAGCGTAGTAAAAGGAAATAAAGCATACCGTAGATAAAAAGAGAAGGGCGCCTAATACCGCTTGGTACGGATTTAACGATTTTCCAATAAGTTGATGCAAGCCAATACCAGTAAAACTGCCATAGATAATGATAAAATGTATGACATAAATAGATAGTGTTTTTTGTCCGATTCTTAAAATGAGAGGACGTTTTATATAGGTCTCTGCAAGATA
The DNA here is from genome assembly GCF_003337305.1 of Winogradskyella arenosi. Lineage (GTDB taxonomy): Bacteria > Bacteroidota > Bacteroidia > Flavobacteriales > Flavobacteriaceae > Winogradskyella > Winogradskyella arenosi. Next base: position 706,815 of record NZ_QPJO01000002.1, read on the forward strand.
AAAGATGGAAAATATCACTAAGACATTTCCGAAACGTATAAATAAATAGTTGTAGCTGGCTATAGCTTTAAAAATGGAGATATGGAAAAAATCACTTATGGCGATAAACACTTGTGACGAATATAAAATTAATAACATCCCCACCACAAAAAAGCTCGACACGATGCAGGCTTTAAATTTTGGTCGCTCTAAATATTTGTAAAAGAGCGTAGAGATAAATGCCCCTAAGGCTACATAGCCAAACCAAGGAATCATATTAAACACAGAACCATTGGCCTTGCTTAAGTAATTTGAAAAAAAGACCGGTACATTGGGTAATTCTAAAGTTCTGTATAAGGGTTCGGTAATAAAAATAGCCAAACCAATAAGCAGCATGGTTATGGAAAAAGCTAAAGTGTTTTTAAATGTGAGTTTATAAATACCCACCACCAAAATTAAAGATAGCCCTATACATTGTAAAACATCGACAACCATGAAATAGGTGTTGAAGTGTCCGAACAACCATTCTAAAATAGGGGCACGTAGCAAATATCCAATGCCTATAAGCATCAAGCCTCTAGAGAGCCCTTTCTTAATTCGGATTTTTGTGCTCCCCCGTTCTTTAGCTCTTATCAGTAAATAAGAAAAAATAAGTCCGGAAATCGTAAAAAAGGTCGGCGCAGTAATTCCTCTAAAATATTCCCAAACCCTATAGGCAAGATAACTTTGATCTCTATAGGAGACTTCTAAAAGGGTGTCTATAAAGTGGCCTTGCAACATCATAAGGATGGCAAATGCTCTTACAGCATCAATAAAATATAAGCGGTTACTATTCAAGCTAAAATTGGTTGGAGTACAAATGTACTATTTTAGACTTGTAAAAAAATTTTATCGTCTTTTTTTAAAGCATTCTACTCAATTTTAAATGTGCGACTAAGAGGGCTTAGAAGTTGCTTTCTTATCTTCTAAATATACACGTGTACGCGGTAAACTCTGAGGATAATTCTTTTGAATAAAGTCAATCATTTTCTCACGAACATGAACTCTTAAGTCCCATGCTGTTGGAGAATTCTTCGCACTTACTAAAATTCTAATTTCTACGGAATCGGCTTTAGAGTCTGTAACCTGTAAAACGTTGACTTGCTTATCCCAAAGTGGTGAGTTTTCTAGGATTGTGGTTAAAGCTTGTCGTAATTCATCAAACGGAACATGGTAATCGGTATGTAAAAAGACGGAGCCTATAATATCTGCAGAGGTTCGGGTCCAATTTTGAAAAGGGTTTTCTAAGAAATATGTGGAAGGCAGTACCAATCTTCGTTTATCCCATAAACGGATCACTACGTAAGTAAGATTAATTTCTTCAATCCAACCCCATTCATTTTCCACAACAACAGCATCGTCAATTCTAAAGGGTTGTGTAAAAGCAATCTGAATTCCTGCCAGTAAGGCACCAACAACTTTCTGTGCCGATAGACCTATTATGATCCCGGCTAAACCTGCTGAAGCAAATATTCCGTAGCCAATTTTCTTAATACTATTAAAGGATAAAAGAATAAAGCCTACCGCGAATAAGCCAATAATAAAGATGACGATTTTTTCAAGCAGATTAATCTGCGTGTACATTTTTCTAGCTTCAAGATTATCTTCAGCATTAATATCATAGCGTTTTAAAAATAAGGCCTTTCCTTTTCTTAATAGGATAATTAAAAGCCAAGCAAAACATATAATGAGAAAATTATTCCTTTGAGGCACTAATATACTGCTTTCGAAACCCTCATTATTGGTCATTGTTGCAATGACATTGATAATGCCTTCAATATTAAAAAAAATGAGAATAAGTGAAATACAAATAATAAGCTGCAAGGATCTTTTCATAATAACAATAAGTATTAGCGTTAATTCAATATTTTTTTCGTTTGGCAATCTCCTAGAAATGTACGTAAATCCTTAATTCATCTCAAAAAAATATTAGTTGAAATGATTTTAAGGCGGGTTCAAACATAATTTTATGGTAAACTAATGCTAAATGCCCATTTTTAAGCTTGTTTTATTTAGCTTTGATTTGGAATTAAAAATAGATCATCTCTTAACAGACCGCCTATTAACTTATGAATTTTATAAATCAATTACTTAGCGAGTTTTCATCTTTAGCGTGGGGATTACCCTTACTCATCCTATTAATAGGAGGCGGTTTATATTTATTAATACGATCTCATTTTGCACCGTTTCGATACCTTGGGCATGCCTTAAATATACTTCGAGGCAAATATGATGACCCTAATGATCCTGGTGACATCTCGCATTTTCAAGCGCTAACAACCGCGTTGTCGGCGACCGTAGGGATGGGAAACATTGCAGGGGTTGCAGTCGCTATTTCTATTGGTGGACCAGGTGCGGTGTTTTGGATGTGGCTTAGTGCTATAATAGGAATGTCTACTAAATTTTTTACCTCCACTTTAGCCATAATGTTTAGAGGTAAAGATAGTAATGGCGATATACAGGGCGGCCCCATGTATTTTATTACAGAAGGACTAGGGAAATCTTGGAAACCCTTAGCTGTTTTTTTTAGTTTCTGTGGGCTTATTGGCGCCTTACCAGTGTTTAATGTGAATCAACTGACACAAGCCTTAAATGATATTTTACTGATTCCTAATGGGGTTGAAGTTGGTCTAAAAACCAATATTATTATAGGACTTATACTGATAAGTATTACTGCTTTGGTGATTTTAGGAGGGATTAAGCGTATCGGTACAGTCGCTTCGCGTTTGGTGCCTAGTATGGTGTTTCTCTATTTTATTTTGGTGATCATTATTTTAATTGCCCATTATGATGTTTTAGGCTATTATTTAAAACTCATTTTTACAGATGCTTTTGCAGCCAATTATTATCCTAAAGACGATACTTTTTTAGGTGGGGTTTTAGGAGCTTTAATTTTACACGGTATTAAGCGTGGTGCATTTTCTAATGAAGCGGGTATTGGTACCGCCCCTATGGCGCATGGAGCGGCAAAAACCGACGAGCCTATTAGAGAAGGTTTGGTGGCTATGCTAGGTCCTGCAATTGATACTTTAGTGGTTTGTACACTTACCGCTTTGGCTATTTTAGTAACTGGGGTTTGGGAAACAACATCGAATAATGGAGTGAGTCTTACGGCCTCTGCCTTTGCGGATGTAATGCCGGTTTATGGAAAGTATCTACTACTGATCTGTATTGCCGTCTTTAGTATGAGTTCACTGTTTTCATACTCCTACTACGGTACAAAATGTATGGCCTTCTTATTTGGAGCCGATAAAAAGCACTATTATAACTACTTCTATATTTTAAGTATTCTTATTGGGGCAACCACAAGTCTAAGTATGATGATTAATCTTATTGATGGGGTGTTTGCACTCATGGCCATTCCAACGATGGTGGCGACTATTATTTTAGCGCCAAAGGTGACCAAGGAATTAAAGCGTTATACCAAACGGATGAAAGCGTCTTAGTCTTTGTTTAATGCGAAGGGCTAATGGAGGCTTTAAACTGCTGAGGGGTCATCAGTTCCATTTTTTTAAATTGTCTGTTAAAGTAGCTGGTATTATTAAAGCCAGATTGAAATGCGATTTCAGACATCCTTAAGTTTTTGGAAGATTTAATAAGCTTCTTGGCAAATTTTATTTTTTCAGAATTGATATAATCAATAGGTGAAATCCCCAACGTGTTTTTAAATTGTTTATGAAAATGCGAGGTGCTCATATAGGCCTTCTTCGCTAAGAGGTCTACCGTAATATCTTTATTCGTTAAATTATCCTTGATAAATTTAATTACAGTACCAATACGTGTATCTGAAAAACTATGGGTATCACTAGTAATTAAACGTTTGGCCTTGGTCTGAAGGAGGCGTACAATTAATTCTTGTAGCATTAAATCTAATAGAACGTCCTTAGAGCTGTTGTTGTCGGTAAACGTATAGGTGAGACGCTTTATAAGGTGGTTCACATCTTCATTATTGATTAAGTGAGATGAGGTTTCATCTAAATTCCATTTGTTATTTTCATCTTCAATAGCCGCATTAAAATTAAATTTTCCAACAACCTCTTTTATTTTAATCGCATCAATCCCTAATGCTAAACATTGGGTAGGCTTTGTTAAGCTCGCTATCGGGAAATCGATAAGCATTTCTTTATGTGCGGGCATCACTACAGATTCGCCAGGAAAGAAATCAAAGGCTTCAAAGCCGTCAATATGCATCACTTTTTTTCCTGTAAGCATACTAGCTATTATGGGGAAATCGAAGGTAAGTGCCACTTGTTCGGCCTGTTTATGGGTTTCATAAATGTTTAATTCGGCATATTCAGCACTATAAATAGTTCTGTTTTCTACTAAAGTACTTAGTTTTCGTTGACTTCTCTGATGGTTAATTAAGGCGTTCATGGTCTGTATTTCAAGAATTGAATTAAAATATTTTGATATAATAGATATGTTCAAAAATAAAGTAAATATGTTCAATTTGTTTAGAAATTGATAAAATAACTTTATCAAAATTACTAATTAGATAATTTTTTAGCTAATAAAACACTAAAATAATAAATAAACACAAAAAGGTATGAGTTATTCAAAACCAAAATTTAAAGAGAGGTATTCCAACTTTATTAACGGAGAATTTGTGCCACCAGTAGGTGGAGAATATTTTGAAAACACCTCTCCGGTAGACGGCACTTTAATTGCAAAGTATCCAAGATCGCAGAAGGAAGATGTGGAAAATGCTGTAGCGGCTGCCAATGCGGCTAAAGAGGCTTGGGGAAATACTTCAGCAACAGAACGCGCAACACTTCTAAATAAAGTGGCCGATATAATTGAAGAGAATTTAGAAGAATTTGCTGTCGTAGAAACCTGTGATAATGGTAAACCAATCCGCGAAACTCTAAATGCGGATGTTCCATTATCTGTAGATCACTGGCGTTATTTCGCTGCTTGTATTCGATCGGAAGAAGGAAGTGCCACCGAATTAGACCAGCACACCTTGTCTATGAATATAAAAGAACCTTTAGGGGTGATCGGACAAATTATTCCATGGAATTTTCCACTTTTAATGTTGTCATGGAAACTGCCTCCGGCTTTAGCTACAGGGAATTGTGTGGTTTTAAAACCTGCAGAACAAACGCCTTCATCGGCAACTTTACTCATGGAAAAAATTGCAGATGTTTTTCCTCCTGGAGTTTTAAATATTGTGCATGGTTTTGGTCCGGAAGCCGGAAAACCCTTAGCATCGAGTCCTAATGTAGATAAAGTTGCCTTTACAGGAGAAACGACGACCGGACAATTAATTATGCAGTATGCTTCTAAAAACCTCAATCCTGTGACAATGGAGTTGGGTGGAAAGTCACCTAATGTTTTCTTTAATAGTGTAATGGATGCGGATGATGCATATTTAGATAAAGCTATTGAAGGTGCAGTTTTATTCGCTTTTAATCAAGGTGAAGTCTGTACTTGTCCTTCTAGAATTTTAGTGCAAGAAGATATTTACGATGCTTTTATGGCGCGAGTTATAGAGCGCACTGAAGCCATTGTACAAACCAGTCCTTACGATATAAACTCTATGGTTGGCGCTCAGGCTTCTAATGATCAGTATGAAAAAATACAATCGTATTTTAAAATTGGTAGAGAAGAAGGCGCAAAGGTGTTAACCGGAGGAGAAGCTAATAAATTAGACGGCGAATTGGCCAATGGCTATTATATTAAACCTACCATTTTAGAGGGACATAATAAAATGCGCGTTTTCCAAGAAGAGATTTTTGGTCCTGTGGTATGTGTTACCAAATTTAAGGATGAAGCGGAAGCTATTGCTATTGCAAACGATACACTTTATGGTTTAGGGGCCGGGGTTTGGACGCGAGATGCACACCAGCTATATCGAATACCACGTGCCATTAAAGCCGGACGTGTTTGGGTGAACTGTTACCATGCTTATCCTGCACACGCGCCGTTTGGAGGTTATAAAAAATCTGGATTTGGAAGAGAAAATCACTTAATGATGATGAGTCATTACAGACAGACCAAGAACATGTTAATCTCTTACGATAAAAATAAATTAGGCTTTTTTTAGAAGTTGATTAATAGCGATAAGGCTGAATTGTTAATCAATAATTCAGCCTTTTTTAATACTAAGACATTATGAAACGCGTAGAAATAACAGATAAAGCGGCAGAAGTTGTAAGGCAATTAAAAGCCAAACATGGCGAGTTGATATTCCATCAAAGTGGGGGATGTTGTGACGGGTCTGCTCCAATGATTTTTGAAAAAGGGGAGATGTATTTAGACGACAGTGATGTGCATCTAGGCAATGTTGAAGGTGTTGACTTTTACATGCATCAAGATCAGTTTGAATATTGGAAACATACCCATCTTACCGTAGATGTTACCGAAGGACGAGGGGCAAGTTTTTCTTTAGAAATTCCTTTAGGACTGCGGTTTTTGATTCATTCTAGATTATTAACCGAAGAAGAATCTTTATTTTTTAATTCAAAATAACTATCTTTTTAAACTGAAAACAATAGAAAATAAAAATGAGTAATTATCATATAAAACATTTAGAAGAATATTATCAAGTATACCGTAAATCGGTAAGGAATCCTGAAGTGTTTTGGGAAGAAATTGCTGAAGAACATTTTATGTGGCGCAAAAAATGGGATGAGGTCTTAAGCTGGGATTTTTCCAAACCCGATATTAAGTGGTTTCAAGGGGCGGAGCTTAACATTACAGAAAACTGTATAGATAGGCATCTCTATACGAGAGGAGATAAAACGGCGATTATTTTTGAGCCTAATGACCCCTCTGAAGCGGCCGAACATATTAGCTACAAGCAGTTGCACCAACGGGTTTGTAAATTCGCAAATGTTCTTAAAGAAAAAGGAATTGAAAAGGGCGATCGGGTTTGTATTTATTTACCGATGATCCCCGAATTAGCCATTGCTACTTTAGCTTGTGCACGTATCGGAGCTATTCACTCTGTGGTGTTTGCGGGATTTTCATCTTCTGCATTGGCAACCCGAATAAATGATTCTGAATGTAAAATGGTAATTACTAGCGATGGGTCTTATCGCGGATCAAAAGCCATTGATTTAAAAGGCATCGTTGATGAAGCTCTAGAAGGCTGTCCTTCAATTAAAAATGTGTTAGTGGTAAAGCGAATCCATTCAGAAATTGAGATGAAAGCCGGACGTGATTTTTGGTTACAACCTTTATTGGAAAATGCCGCCGAGCAATGTGAACCTGAAATTATGAAAGCTGAAGATCCTTTATTTATTTTATATACTTCAGGCTCTACAGGAAAACCAAAAGGTATGGTGCATACCACGGCAGGCTATATGGTGTATACCGCCTATACGTTTAAGAATGTATTTCAATATAGAGAAAAAGATGTGTATTGGTGTACGGCCGATATTGGGTGGATTACCGGACATAGTTATATTGTTTATGGGCCGCTGTGTAATGGCGCGACGACCGTTTTATTTGAAGGGGTTCCAAGTTATCCTAACTTCGGTCGCTTCTGGGAAATTGTAGAAAAGCATAAAGTGAATCAATTTTATACGGCGCCAACAGCCATTAGAGCCTTGGCAAAAGAAGGGGTAGAGCATTTAGAAAAGCACGATTTATCATCGCTTAAAGTCTTAGGAACCGTTGGTGAACCTATTAATGAAGAAGCTTGGCACTGGTACGATGATAACGTCGGAAAGAAAAAATCGCCTATTGTGGATACGTGGTGGCAAACCGAAACAGGTGGAATTATGATAACACCCATTGCTTTTGCAACGCCTACAAAACCCACCTATGCCACCTTGCCTTTTATTGGTATTCAACCGGCGTTAATGGATGAACATGGCGAGGAAATAAAAGGAAACCAAGTAGACGGACGATTGTGTGTAAAATTTCCATGGCCTAGTATGGCACGTACCATTTGGAGCGATCACCAGCGTTATAAAGACACCTATTTCTCAGCCTATGAAGGTAAATATTTTACAGGTGATGGCGCCTTACGTGATGAGGTGGGCTATTACAGAATAACGGGTCGTGTGGATGATGTAATTATTGTTTCAGGGCACAACTTAGGAACTGCTCCTATTGAAGATGCGATTAACGAACACCCTGCTGTGGCAGAAAGTGCTATTGTTGGTTTCCCTCATGATGTGAAAGGAAATGCCCTTTACGGTTATGTGACCTTAAAAGAAACGGGAGAAAGTAGAAATCATGACAACCTACGTAAGGAAATCAATCAGCTCATTACGGAGCAAATTGGTCCTATTGCTAAGTTGAATAAAATTCAGTTTACAAATGGATTACCTAAAACCCGAAGTGGTAAAATTATGCGTCGTATTTTAAGAAAGATAGCCAGCAATGATACCAGTAACCTTGGCGATACAAGTACCTTATTAAATCCTGAAATTGTACAGGAAATTATGGATAATGTCTTGTAGTTTTAAGAATCGTTGGCTTTTTTAGTCTTAGCAAGTTCTACAATGGCTTTTAAGCGCGCTTTTCGTTCTTCAGATTTAGACTTCAATTTATTCTTTTTCTGAGCGATTAACCTGCTGTGTTTAGCTTTGTTTACGGTATTTTTTTCACGTCCTTTTTTAGGCATAATTTCGGAATAAGTATCAAGGCACAAAATTACGCATAATTTAATATATTGTTAATGGCATTGTAGTCTGCTTTTAGGCTACTATGCCATTTTTGTTTTTTATCTTCGCCAACAAATAAAAAAATATGAAGCTGAAAGCCGTTTTGTTTGACATGGATGGGGTAATTGTAGATACCGAACCCTTACACCGAAAAGCCTATTTTCATATGTTCGATGAGGTGAATATAGAGGTGTCAGAACCTTTATTTGAATCTTTTACAGGACAGTCAACCATTAATGTTTGTAGACGTGTAGTCGATCAGTTTGGTTTGAATGAAACGCCAGAATACCTGGTGAGCTTAAAACGTAAACATTATAAATACTTGTTTGATCACGGGGAGCTCGATCTTATTGAAGGGGTTTTTGATCGTATTCAAGATTTTTATAACAATGGACTAACGTTAGTGGTGGCATCATCGGCTTCTATGCCAGGAATCAATCTTATTTTTGAACGTTTTAATCTCAATCCTTATTTCAGTGCTAAATTTAGTGGTGCAGATTTAAAAGAATCTAAGCCACATCCTGAAATTTTCCTTAAAGCCGCAGCACATACCGGATTTGATAAATCGGAATGTATGGTTATTGAAGATTCTACAAATGGGATTAAAGCCGCTAATGCCGCTAATATCTTTTGCGTGGGCTATAAAAGTGTTAATTCTAAAAATCAAGATTATGACAATGCAGATTACGTCATTTCTGATTTTAGTGAAATTGCTTACGCTAAACATAAGGACTTTTTTAAGTCTTAAATTTAAGCCTGTCTAAGCTTAAAAAAATGTAAAAAAAAATGTTGCTAAATTTTAGCAACATTTTTTTTTATAATAGTGGTGTTCTCAGGTCTAACCTTCAAACTCCATGTCATCGCCACTGTTTCCACGTTGCCCTTTACGATCTTTATTATTTGTCAGTTGGTTAAATCGGTAAATAAATGAGACGTTAATTTGACGTTGTCTCCACTGGAATTCACTATAACTGTCATAGAAATCAGTAGTCGTTAAAGCTTTGTATTTTCTAGAATTTAGTAAATCTCTTACGTTAACAGAAATGGTTGCTTTTTTCTTTAAGATCTCTTTACTGAAGGCTAAATCTAAAGAGAAAATCCCTTCAATATCAGATTGTGCATCTTGTCTAGCGCCTCTATAAAACGCACTTGTTTGCCAATCTATGGCTAAAGGTAAGGTTACTTTAGAGCTAAAACGTGCAAACCAACTTGTGTTTTTAGATCCGTAATCCGTACCGTTAAATTCTCCTTCGGTTTCAAATTGAAAGAAGTTAAAACTAGAGTTTAAACGTAACCATTTTGCTGGTGTATACATTAAACCAAGTTCCGTTCCTGTTCTTTTATTCGTAGAAAGGTTAATAGGTATGGTTCTAATAATGTCAATACCATCTGTAGTTTGTTGTCCGGTGTTTTCTTGAACACGTTCAAAAGAATCTGTTTCATGTTGGTAATATACAGAGGTGGTTAAAGTAAACTTTTCCCAACGTTTTAGGTAACCTAAATCAAACGTACTAGAGAAAGCAGGATCTAAATTAGGATTTCCTTGAAAAATATTGGTTCTACTAGAACGTGAAGGGAAAGGGTTAATGTACCAACCACGAGGACGGTTAATTCTTCGGTTATACCCTAAAGTAATGCTTTCTTCGTTTCCAGATTCTGAGGTGTTTAGATTGTAAATAAGGTTAACTGTAGGGAATAAACCTAAGTAGTTATTATTAAAATCAGTATCAATAGGGAAATCGTATTGGTCATTTAATTCTTCATCAGTAAGTTCAGAATCAATGGTTCCTTTTAATTGTGTGTTCTCTAAACGAAGCCCTAATAAATAAGAAAACTTACCAATTTTAGAGCCGTATTGTGTGTAAACAGCGTTGATGTTTTCGGTATAGTCAAAAATATTAGAAATACCTTCATTAATTTCCAATTCGCCAGTGGTTAGGTTTTCTTGGTCCAATTGATAATCGGTGTTGCTGTTTTTAAAATTACCACGGTAACCCGCTTCAAAGCGCGAATCTTCACCTAAAGGTAGCACGTAATCCGCTTGAACGAGGTATTCATGATTTTTCTCTTTAGTAAATTCTTGCTCTATCTGAAATGGCTCAGGGTTGGTTTGATTCGTAAAGACGTAATCTTCATTTAAATAAGTGTAACCATCTTCTGTTTCTGTTTCAAATTGAAAATCAGCAGTTAATTTATGGTCACTATCCTCACCAAAACGTTTAACGTAGTTTAAGGCTACTTGGTATCTGTTATCTTCCTCCGTTTCTTTTTCTCTACGTAACGTGTTTTCTACAATACTTCCGTTGTTATAACGATCACTAAAGTTTAGTGACGTATCGGCATCGTTTCCAAAGTTGTAGAATAAACTACCGGTAATGGAAGACGTCTCGTCTAAAAAGTACTCCATACCAATATTAGCATTGTAGTTTCTATTTAAACGCTCTACTTCTTTGGTTTCTACAATACGTCTGTATTCAGGATCTGAAAAGCTACCATCATCTTCTAAAGTGTCGTAATAATTAACATCGGTGAAGGTGTTTCTAGGCGAATCAAAATAACGCCATCCAAAGTTAGAAAATAAGTTATAATTTTCTGTTCGGTAATTAAGAGCAGCAGAAACGCCTAAGTTGTCAGGGTTTCCTGCGGTTAAGGTTACAGAACCATTAAAACCAAGGGTTTCTTTTTGTCTTAGAATAATATTTAAAATTCCTGCGGTTCCTTCAGCATCATAACGAGCAGAAGGAGAGGTAATCACCTCTACACGTTCAATAGCTTCTGCAGGAAGTTGGCTTAAGATATTACTATCGCCAAAACCGGCCATAGCAGATGGTTTTCCGTTAATTAGGATACGTACGTTTTCGTTACCTCTAAGGCTTATAGCGCCTTCAACGTCTACCGTTACAGAAGGAACATTGTTAAGAGCGTCACTAACTGTTCCGCCGGCTGTAGTTAAATCCTTACCTATATTATAGACTTTTTTGTCTAGCTTAATTTCAACCGTAGTTTTTTCAGCAACAACCATCACTTCATTTAGAGTTGAGACATCTAAAGCAAGATTAATAGTCCCTAAATTAGTATCTTTAGTAATGTTTTGTTCTGGAAATGTTTTGGTTTGGTAAGAGATGTATTCTACAGAAATTTCGTAGCGTCCAGGGGCAACTTCGACTTCAAATTTTCCTTTAGGGTCGGTAATTCCGCCCGTAATTATTTTGTTGTCTGATTTAGATTTGACCACAACAGTGGCATATTCCAATGGAATATTAGTGTCTTGTTCTAATACTTTTCCTTGAATTTTTACATCATTTTGAGCGAATGATAAATTCAGGAATAAGAGTAGAAGGGTAGCGGTTAATAAATTTAGTTTCATCACAAGGGTTTGTTAGTTGGCAAAAATACACTTCCTTGTGGTCTATTTGGTTAATCTTATGTTAAAGCAAAAGCCCTACTGTTAAAGGACTTTCGCTCTATTTATTTTTTAACAAAACATTAAGTTTAGTTTTGGTTTTTACGCTCGCGTTTCTTTTTCTTTTTTACATCTTTTTCATCAAACTCCCCTTTAATCATTTCCTTTATTTTGACCATATCTGGTTCTGAAATAAGTTCTTCAAGTTCTACAAAGTGGGTGTCTTCTAAATTTTTAATGGCTTCTTTACGGTCTAAAGAATGCTCATATTGCGTTTTAAAAATGGCCATTTTTTCATCAAAAAAGCTTAAAATATTTTGCTTAATGATGTGTTTCTGAAAATCATCAGCCTCTAGAGTTGTTAAAAAATTATCAATATATTCTTCTTTTCGTTCCTCCATTTCACGCTCGCGTTTTGCGATTTCTTGTTCCGTAGGTTCCCGGTTAGATTGCGGGATGTTATTCATGTTTCTATTACGGCTGCGTTGGGCTTCTACATTAAGACCTAACAAAACTGTGAAAATTACTAAAAGGCTCGTTTTCATGTTTAAGAATATTAAATAATGTCTGAAATTAACTCGGTTGGGCGGCCAATAACGGCTTGAGTTCCATTAACAACGATAGGGCGTTCTATAAGTTTTGGGTTGGCGACCATCGCTTCAATTATGGCGTCATCCGTTAGGGTTTTGCCTTTGTAATCCGATTTCCAAATGGCTTCGTTTTTACGGATTAACTCTAAGGGTTTAATCCCTAATTTAGAAACAATAGCTTTTAAATCTTCTGAACTTAAAGGCTGGTCTAAGTATTTAATGACTTCAAATTCTTGACCCGAAGCTTCTAAAAGGGCGAGCCCTTGTCTGGACTTAGAACATCGAGGATTGTGGTATATTTTTATCATTGCTATAAAATCTTATAGGTTTTCGGTTTGCTCTTCTTTTTGTCCCATCATCATCAGGTAGGCTTTTAAAAAAGGTTCTATGGCACCGTCCATAACGGCATCAACATTTCCGGTTTCATGAGCAGAACGTACGTCTTTAACTAGTTTATAAGGATGCATAACATAATTTCGTATTTGGCTTCCCCATTCAATTTTCATTTTACCCGCTTCAATATCATCGCGCTGTGCCATTTGTTTTTGCAATTCAATCTCGTACAATTGCGAACGAAGCATTTGCATGGCCCTTGTTCTGTTATCGTGTTGCGAACGTGTTTCAGAACACTGAATCTGTATGCCTGAAGGTTTGTGTAAAAGTTGCACCTTCGTTTCTACTTTATTTACGTTTTGTCCTCCAGCACCACTAGATCGGGCGGTTGTAATTTCAATATCTGAAGGATTGATGTCAATTTCAATGGTATCATCCACTAAAGGATAGACATAAACCGAGGCAAAACTGGTGTGGCGTTTGGCGTTACTATCAAACGGTGAGATGCGTACTAAACGATGTACTCCATTTTCACCTTTAAGCCAACCAAAAGCAAAATCACCTTCAATTTCTAAGGTTACAGTTTTTATACCAGCGACATCACCTTCTTGAAGGTTAAGTTCTTTAACTTTAAAGCCATTTTTTTCAGCATACATAAGATACATACGCATTAACATACTGGCCCAATCGCAAGATTCTGTTCCTCCGGCGCCGGCTGTAATTTGGAGTACGGCACTTAAGCCATCTCCTTCTTCAGAAAGCATGTTTTTAAATTCTAACTTTTCAATCGCATTCACAGCCAAGTCATAACGTGCTTCCACGTTTTCCATAGGGGCTTCATCTTCTTTATAGAACTCGTAAATCACCTCTAAATCCTCAACAAGAGAGGCGGCAGCTTCGTAGTCATTAATCCAGCTTTTTTTCTCACGAATGGATTTCATAACCAATTCGGCAGCCTTTGAGTCATTCCAAAAATTAGGGTCGAAAGTTTGTTCTTCTTCGTTAGCGATTTCTATGCGTTTGGCATCTAAGTCAAAGATATTGTCTAAGTATGTCTAGACGGGAGTTAAGATCTTTAATTTGATCTGAAGTAATCATATATCGTACATTTTTATACAAATATAAGCAGCGTTGTTAAAGTGCCATAATTTTGAATCGGTTTTTTAGGAAATCCGTAATTTTGAGCTTAGAAATTTTTTTGACGAATGATTATAGATTTAAGAAGTGATACGGTGACTAAGCCTTCTAAAGGAATGTTAGATGCTATGATGTCTGCAGAAGTAGGAGATGACGTCTTTAGAGAAGACCCTACAATGAATGCTTTAGAAGAACGTATAGCAACGATGTTTGGAAAAGAAAAAGCCTTGTTTTTTCCTTCAGGAAGTATGGCTAACCAAGTGGCTATAAAATTGCATACCCAACCCGGTGATCAGGTGATTTGTGATAAGTACGCGCATATCTATAATTATGAAGTAGGTGGTGTGGCGTTTCATAGTGGCGCTACATGTAAACTTTTAGACGGTCATCGTGGTATGTTTACTGCTCGACAAGTGGAAGAAGCCATTAGTCCTTCAGCTTATTATTACAGTCAATCTCGTTTAGTAGAAGTAGAGAATACCACCAATAAAGGAGGCGGAGCCTGTTGGGATTTTTCTGAAATTGAAAAGATAAAAACCGTGTGTAAAACCCATGACTTAGGCTTTCATCTTGATGGTGCACGTTTGTGGAATGCTATGGTGGCTAAAAATGAAACCCCTTTGCAGTACGGAGCTGCGTTTGATAGTATTTCCGTTTGTCTCAGTAAAGGCTTAGGCTGCCCTGTAGGGTCGGTGTTACTTGGTGATGAAATTTTAATGGAAAAATCGTTAAGCCTTAGAAAATTGTTTGGTGGTAATATGCGACAAGTAGGGTATTTAGCCGCTGCAGGGTTGTATGCCTTAGATCATCAGGTAGAGCGTTTAGCTGAAGATCATAAAAAAGCGAAGGAAATAGGCGCTGTGTTAGCACAATTATCTTTCATCAAAAAAGTAGAACCTATTGAAACCAACATCATCATTTTTGAGTTAAATGATGATGTTGATGAAGCTCACTTTTTAAACCAACTGCTCGAAAAAAATATCCATATTATTGGGATGGGCAGTGGTAAGTTACGCATGGTAACGCATTTAGATTATACAGACCAAATGCATGATAAGTTGCTCAATGAACTAGGTTCTATTTAAACATGTCCATACCAGGGATATTTGGCATTCCCTCTTTAGCAACAGCAGCAATTTCTGCTTCGTTAACTTGAGTGGCTTTTTCAATGGCTTTATTGAGGGTTAAAATTAAATAATCCTCTAGCATGTCTTTATCTTGAAGCAATTGGTCGTCAATATCAATAGCTTTAATTGTTCTGTTGGCTGTAATAGTAACTTTTAACTTGTTGTCATTACTTGCTTCGTCAATTAAAACCGTATGCAGACGCTCTTTTGTAGCTTCTACTTTCTTTTGGGCATCTTTTAATTTACCCATCATTCCCATCATATCTCCAAACATAATCTTGTCTTTTAAATTTATTAAGGTGCAAAATTAGTAAATTGCGCCTTTTTTCAGAATAATTTAGACGAACAAATGACAAATACTTTAGTAATGCACCCGCCAAAAGCCAAAAAAATTCCTCATCAGTTAGAGAAGCATGGCGACATCCGTATCGATAACTATTTTTGGATGAAAGACCGTGAGCATCCTGAAGTCATCGATTACCTAAACGCGGAAAACGAGTATTGCGATATGCAGATGGCTCATACTAAAGATTTTCAGAAAGATCTTTTTGAGGAGATGAAAGCGCGTATAAAGGAAGATGATTCTTCTGTGCCTTACAAATTTAACGGGTATTGGTATATCACTAAGTTTGAAAAAGGAAAAGATTACCCTATTTATTTGCGTAAAAAGGAACACCTTGATAATCCTGAAGAATTACTTTTTGACTGTAATAAAATGGCGGAAGGAACTAGCTATTTTAAATTAACAGGCATTAGCATAAGTCCGGATAATAAAATGGTGTCCTATGGGATTGATACTACCGGAAGACGTAACTATACCATTTTTGTAAAAAACCTAGAAACCCAGGAGTTTGCTACAGACCAAGTTTTAAACACCACAGGCTCTTCAAGCTGGGCGAATGATAATGCCACGCTTTTCTATACCAAAAAAGATGAAGTTACCTTAAGAGCATACCAGATATACAAGCATCGTTTGGGGGATCAATCTGAAGACGAATTGGTTTTTGAAGAAGGTGATGATACCTTTGGTGTGGCAGTGTATAAGTCTAAATCTAGAAAATATATTATTGTCGCTTGTTATAGTACCTTAACTAATGAATACCATATTTTAGACGCAAATGATCCTGAAGGAAAATTCAAAGTATTTCAGCCTAGAATAAGAGGGTTAGAGTATAGTATTTCACATTATGGTGATCATTTCTACATCATGACCAATTTAGATAAAGCGACGAACTTTAGACTCATGAAAACGCCTGAAGCCCAAACAGAAATGGCGAATTGGGTAGATGTAATTCCACATAGAGCAGATGTGTTGCTTGAAGGTATTGATATTTTTAAAGATTATTTGGTGCTAAGTGAACGTAAAAATGGACTTAATGAAATACGTATTAAACGTTGGGATGGTACTGAAGATTACTACTTGCCTTTTAATAACGAAACTTATACCGCTTTTACGGCAACCAATTTAGATTTTGATACGGAAACACTGCGTTACGCCTACAATTCGCTAACAACGCCGTCTTCTGTGATTGAATTTAATATGCGCACCAAAACTAAAACGATTTTAAAGGAACAAGAGGTTTTAGGGGGGCAATTTAATAAAGACAATTATACTTCAGAGCGGATTTGGGCTACAGCAGGCGATGGCACTAAAATACCAATGTCTGTGGTTTATAAAAAAGGCCTTAAAAAGGATGGAACTAATCCTGTATTACAATATGCTTACGGAAGTTATGGCTCTACAATAGATCCTTATTTTTCTACTATTAGATTAAGTTTATTAGATCGTGGGTTTGTTTACGTTATTTCTCACATTAGAGGAGGAGAGTATTTAGGGCGCGACTGGTACGAAGACGGGAAACTTCTAACCAAGAAAAATACATTTTCAGATTTTATAGCGTGTTCTATTCATTTAATAAAAGAACGTTACACCTCGTCTCAGCATTTATATGCTATGGGCGGAAGTGCAGGAGGTTTACTTATGGGGGCCATTGTTAATGATGCACCAGAACTTTATAATGGGATTATTGCAGCAGTGCCGTTTGTAGATGTGGTAACAACCATGTTAGACGATTCTATTCCTTTAACAACAGGGGAGTATGATGAGTGGGGAAATCCAAATGATAAACTTTATTACGACTACATAAAATCGTATTCGCCTTACGATAATGTTGAAGCTAAAGCGTATCCTAATATGTTAATCACTACAGGTTTGCACGATTCGCAAGTGCAATATTGGGAACCTGCAAAGTGGGTGGCAAAGCTAAGAGAGCTAAAGACAGATGATAACAAATTGTACTTAAAAACAAATATGGATGCGGGGCATGGTGGTGCTTCTGGACGTTTCGAAAGCTTAAAAGAAGATGCGGAAGAGTTTGCTTTCTTACTTGATTTAGAAGGCATTTCGGTATAATTAGAAAAAATGTTACCTTTGCTCGGTTTTAGGTGTCTAATAAATAACGACTACTGAAAAAATTCATTTATGAACAAAAACAAAAATGTATTTGATAATGTGTTACAATTAATAGGTAGCACTCCTCTAATCAAATTAAATAGAATGACTGCCGCCTTTGACGGCGATTTTTATGCAAAAGTAGAAGCGTTTAATCCAGGTCATTCATCAAAAGACAGAATTGCATTACATATAATAGAAGAAGCAGAACGTCAAGGTATTTTGACTCCTGGTGATACCATCATAGAAACAACGTCTGGTAATACCGGTTTTAGTTTAGCAATGGTTAGTATTATAAAAGGTTATGAGTGTATTTTGGCTGTTAGCTCTAAGTCGTCTCCAGATAAAATAGACATGTTAAAATCTATGGGAGCTAAGGTTTATGTTTGTCCGGCACACGTTAAAGCAGACGATCCACGTTCTTATTACGAAGTTGCAAAACGTTTGCACGAAGAAAATAAAGGTTCAATTTATATCAATCAATATTTTAACCAATTAAATATTGATGCCCATTACAATACTACTGGTCCAGAAATTTGGGATCAGACCAATGGTGAAATTACGCACTTAGTGGCGTGTAGTGGAACAGGAGGAACCATCTCTGGAATTTCAAAGTATTTAAAAGAGCAAAATCCTAATGTAACAGTTATTGGTGTGGATGCTTATGGTTCTGTATTGCAAAAATATCATGAAACGCGTGAGTTTGATGATAAGGAAATTTATCCTTACCGAATTGAAGGTTTAGGTAAGAATTTAATTCCTACGGCAACTGACTTTGATGCTATAGATAAGTTTGTAAAAGTTACAGATGAAGAAAGTGCGCATACTGCAAGAGAAATTTCTAACACTGAAGGTCTTTTTGTAGGGTATACAAGTGGAGCAGCAATGCAAGCGATTAAGCAATTACAAGAAGAAGGTGAGTTTAAGCCTACAGATAAAATTGTCGTTATATTTCCAGATCATGGATCGCGTTATATGAGTAAAGTTTATAACGATAAGTGGATGGAGGATCAAGGCTTTTTTGATAGTAAATCTGAAGTGCAGGCGACTATTGAATATATAAAGTAAATTACGATTTATATTATTATAAAGAACCTACCATGGGAAACTGTGGTAGGTTTTATTTTGTTTAAAACTTGCTTTACAGTTAAATTAAAAAATATAAAACTAACAGGTTGTACGCTATTGTTCAAAACTTAGTTAATACTTAATTAAATAAATTATGCAGTCATAATATAATTAATTAATTTTGCGAGCACTAAATATATTAAATTAATTAAATATTAATGAGTGCTTACACGTGATGTTATGTGTAATGTGTTGATTAATAGCAAACTTAAAGCATGAAGGATTTATTTGCAAAGATTTATAAAGATAAAGGACCACTTGGAAAATGGGCAGCTCAGGCTGAAGGTTATTTTGTGTTTCCAAAGCTTGAAGGTGAAATCTCTAATAGAATGACATTTCAAGGGAAAGACGTAATCACCTGGAGTATTAATGATTACCTAGGTTTAGCAAATCATCCTGAAGTGAGGAAGGTAGACGGTGAAGCTGGTGTTAAGTATGGTTCTGCATATCCAATGGGAGCTAGAATGATGTCTGGTCATACAGATTTGCACGAACAATTACAAAATGAGTTAGCTGCTTTTGTTAATAAAGAGGCCGCTTACTTATTAAACTTTGGTTACCAAGGAATGGTATCTACTATTGATGCTTTAGTCGCTAAAGACGATATTATTGTTTATGATGTGGACGCTCATGCTTGTATTATTGACGGTGTACGTTTACATATGGGAAAACGTTTTACCTATAAACATAACGACGTACAAAGCTTAGAAAAGAACTTAGAGCGTGCTACTAAAATGGCTGAGCAAACTGGAGGTGGAATCTTGGTGATTTCTGAAGGTGTGTTTGGTATGCGTGGTGAGCAAGGTCGTCTTAAAGAGATTGTAGAGTTAAAGAAAAAATTTAACTTCAGATTATTTGTCGATGATGCACATGGTTTCGGTACTTTAGGTGCTACAGGTGCAGGTACAGGTGAGGAGCAAGGTGTTCAAGATGATATCGATGTATATTTTGCAACTTTTGCAAAATCAATGGCAAGTACAGGAGCGTTTATTGCGGCTGACCAAGAAATAATAGATTATTTAAAATATAACTTACGTTCGCAAATGTTCGCGAAGTCTTTACAAATGCAATTGGTTGTTGGGGCTTTAAAACGTTTAGATATGTTACGTAGCATGCCAGAACTTAAGCAGAATCTTTGGACTATTGTAAATGCGTTACAGTCAGGTTTGAAAGAGCGTGGTTTTGATATTGGAACAACGCAAAGTTGTGTGACTCCTGTTTATTTAAAAGGAAGTATTCCTGAAGCTATGGCTTTAGTGAGAGATTTACGTGAAAACTATGGTATTTTCTGTTCTATCGTGGTATATCCTGTAATTCCTAAAGGTTTAATTCTTTTAAGAATGATTCCTACAGCGACACATACTTTAGAAGATGTTAAAGAAACACTTGACGCATTCGATGCTATTAGAGAGCGTTTAGTTAACGGAACTTATAAAAGAATGTCTGCAGCCCTTATTGCTGCAATGGGAGAATAATTTCTCTGAATATAACAACTAAAAACGGCCAATACTTCTTAAAAGTATTGGCCGTTTTCTTAGGGCTTTATGAAACGTTTCTCTGCGCTTGTTTAGAAATTATAAGTCTTTTCTGAAGGTTTTACGTCTAACGTATACTTTAGGATTAAAATGCTTCCAGATTTGTTTAATGGCATGGTTGTCTTCTAATTCTGGCGTACGATAGCAGGTTTCAATGCCTTTCTCTCTAAAAGTCTCGTAATATTCATTAAAGATCACCGCATGAACACCTTTGTTCTGATAATCTGGATGAATACCTATAAGGTAGAAAATAACATCCTTACTGTGTTTTTTTGCTTTTAGAATATGGGTAAAACCAAAAGGGAATAATTTACCATTAGCTTTTTGTAATGCCGAAGCAAATCGAGGCATAACCACAGCAAATCCTACCAATTCATCTTGGTCATCCACTACAAATTTTATGTATTCCGGATTTACAAAACTGATAAATTTTTTCTTAAAATACTCCTTTTGTATATCTGTAATCTCCACAAAAGAAGACAGCGAAGCATAGCTCTCATTAAAGAGGTCAAACATTCTGTCGGCATAAGGCATAACCTCTTCGGTTTTAGTAAACTTAAGAGCCCTAAGCTTATAGCGTCGCTTTATTAATTCTTGTGCCTTTTTGAAATGTTCAGGTTTTACATTTTCAAATGGAAATTTACTTTCAGAATAGGCTTTTTCAATCGTAAATCCATGAGCATTATAATGATTAACGTAATACGGATGGTTATACCAAGTAATCATCGTTGATAAATGATCAAAACCTTCAGTCATTATACCAACCTTATCGAGGTTAGAAAACCCAACAGGGCCTTCCAAATATTCTAATTGATACGATTTCCCAATGGTAGCGACAGTCTCAAGTAATGCTTTACTGACGTCTAAATCGTCAATAAAATCAAACCATCCAAATCGCATTTTCTTGATGTCTTGTTTGTTCACCTCAAGCCAATTGGTAATGGCAGCAACACGACCTACAATTTCGCCTGCTTTATAAGCTAGGAAAAAACGAGCGTCAGCATCTTTAAAAATGGGATTTTTATCTTTATTAAAAGTTTCTAACTCTTGCTTTATAATGGGAGGGACCCAATATGGCGAGTTTTTATAGAGTTTAAAAGGGAATTTTACAAAGGCTTTTAATTCGCTTTGTGATTTAGCTTCTTTTATTGTTATCATTGGTTAAGCAAGGCTTATATTAAGACTGGAAATCGTCTATTTTCTTCTTTTTATTTTTGTTTTTTCGCTGTTTGCGTTTGCCTTCTTCTTTGGCAGAATTTCCGTTGTCGATCTTTTTATCTTTATGAAAATCTAAACGGTAAGAGGCTCCGAAAGCCACATTAAAAACAGTAGGGGTGTCTTTGGCGTTAAAGGCGATATTAGCATCAATTTGAAAATCTTTAGTCCACAAATAAGCGCCTCCAAATCTAAAAATATTATCTGCATAAAAGTCACTCTTTATCCCTTGTGCCTCACCAAATACAACCCATTGTGGGGTAAATGAATGGGTTAAGGTAAAGATGTATTGAAAATCAGAATACTCTGAGCCAATACGGTCTTTTATTAAATTCATAACAAACACCCAACCCCCGTTAAAATTGTTTTGGGTAGAGATCATTATTTTAGGACTCACACCTTCTACATCTGGTGCAGTGTAAGGGTTGTTTTCACTATCAAAATTAGCACCGGCATAAATGGCTACGGCTGGTATTAGAGATTTCCAACTAAATCTATTGTTGGCATGGTAGCTGTATAAATTCGGTTTTTCCTCTCCTGCATTTTTATAAGGATCGTAAATTAAGTATTTGGCGCCTATGGTTAAATTCTTAAAATTAGAACGCTTATTGTCCACAGGGGTAAAAGAACTGTTATTGGTTTTAGTGTCGTTTTGGTAAACTCCGTCAACGGCGAGTTCCAATTGTTCAAAAAACAAGCCATAACGTAAGGCAAAATCAAGTCCGAAACCTGATACCTCGTAATTAGATAAGGCGTGTTCTTCTTTTACGGTAAAAGCACCAGCTTCAAACTGAAGCACACCGGTTCCTACAGAAAAAGCACTTTCTGAAACTCCTGGTCGGTTAGAGTTGATCACTTCCGTGTATTGGGCGTTAGCGTTGGTAAAACTAATAAAGAATAGTAGGATGAAAATTGATTTGAGTAATCGCATTTTATTTTTGGTTTAAATTCAAATATAGATATTTTATACTTTTTTTAAGGAATAATAACGGATTATAAATGAGTATAATTGTATTTTTGATATTATTTTACTTATGATACAAGAAGCTTCGGCCATGGGATTACTGAGAACGCTATTAATTATTTTACTTGTTTATTTCGGGTTTAAGATATTAGCTCGTTTGTTTGCGCCACTATTACTGAAATTTGTGGCCAAAAAAGCAGAAGAAAAATTTGGAGGACAATTTGGCGGATTTCAAAATCAGAACCAACAGCAACAAGCGCAAAAGCGTAAAGAAGGCGAAACGGTTATTGATAAAATGCCTAACGAAAAGGGATCTTCTAACCCTGATGTTGGCGAATATATCGATTACGAAGAAATAGAGTAATCGCTAAAGTTGTACCCTTTGAAATCTTTTGTGAGGTTTCAAAATAAATACTTACTTTTCAGAATCAATCACTTTAAAGCATTTACATGTCATTTTCTATTAAACGTTTATTACCACATTTCCTAGTTTTAATAGGGTTTGTGGTTTTGTCATTAGCTTACTTTAGTCCTGTTTTACAAGGTAAGAAAATCAACCAAAGTGATATTATGCACTATATTGGTATGGCAGAACAACAAAAAGAGTTTGCTAAAACCACGGGAGAAGAAACATATTGGACTAATAGTGCTTTTGGCGGTATGCCCACCTATCAATTAGGAGCAAAGTATCCGCACAATTACATTAAAAAACTAGACTTAGCTCTGCGGTTTCTACCACGACCAGCAGACTATTTATTTCTATATTTTTTAGGATTTTATATGCTTTTGCTAGCGCTTAAAGTCGATTTTAAATTGGCAGCCTTAGGGGCATTAGCTTTTGGATTTTCTACCTATCTCATTATTATTCTAGGGGTTGGGCACAATGCTAAGGCGCATGCTATTGCGTATATGCCTATGGTTTTAGCAGGTATTATTCTCACGTTTAGAAGAAAATATATTTTAGGCTTTTTGCTGACTGCAGTCGCTTCAGGTTTACAGTTAGTAGCCAATCATCCACAAATGAGTTATTATTTATTACTCCTTATCCTGGTGTTAGGTTTAGCTTATTTGGCAGAGGCGTACAAGAAAAAAATCTTACCTCATTTTTTTAAATCTGTGGGGGTATTGACGGTTGCTGCTATACTTGCGGTTGGCCTTAATGCTACCAGTTTATTGGCAACGCAACAATATGCTAAGGAAAGTACAAGGGGCCCAAGTCCTTTAACCATTAATGCAGATGGTTCTGAAAAAGAAGTAACCTCTGGTTTAGACCGCGCTTATATTACGGAATATAGTTATGGGATTTTAGAAACTTTTAATCTATATATCCCTAAGTTTATGGGAGGCGGTAATTATGAAGATGTCGGAAAAGATTCTGAAACCTATGAAGCCTATATCCGTTTGGGCGCCTCGCCAATTGAAGCATTAGAGGCCTCAAGAAATGCACCGATGTATTGGGGCGATCAACCTATTGTAGAAGCACCTGCTTATGTAGGGGCCGTTATTATTTTTCTTTTCGTCTTAGGTTTATTTCTAGTCAAAGGACGTGTAAAATGGTGGTTAGTAGGAGGGACGGTCTTATCCTTGCTATTGTCGTACGGTAAGAATTTTGGCCTACTCACAGATCTATTTATTGATTATGTACCTTTCTATAATAAGTTTAGAGCGGTAAGTTCTATACAAGTCATTTTAGAATTGTGTATCCCAGCTTTAGGAATTATGGCCTTATCGCAAGTGTTTAAGGCGGGCTTAGAAAAGGAAGAAAAACTAAGAGCTTTAGCCTTTTCTGTTGGAATTACCGCAGGTTTGGCCGTGATCTTCTTAGTCTTTAAATCGGCTTTATTTGATTTTGAAGGCTTAAGAGATAAGGAATATATCAGTGCGTACGGACCAGCATTTATAGAGGCCATCATTGAAGATAGAAAAGCTTTAATGACCTCAGATACCATAAGAACATTGATTTTGGTGTTGTTATCCGCAGGAACAATCTTTATGTTCTTAAAGCAGAAATTATCAGAGCAACTGCTTGCCGTGGTTTTTGCAGTATTGATTCTTTTCGATTTAGTTAGTGTGGATCGACAATACGTAAATAATGATAATTTTGTTTCAGCCTTAAAAGTCGATAAACCTTATCGTGCTAATAATGCAGATAAAGAAATCTTAAAGGATAAAGGACATTATAGAGTGATGGATTTGTCTACAGAAGGACAACGTATGCCGGCAAAAGCAGCGTATTTTCATAATTCACTTCTGGGCTATAGTGCGGTGAAGTTGGGCCGTGTAAATGAGTTGTTAGATTTTTACGTCTATAAAAACAATATGAATGTTCTTAATATGCTTAATACAAAGTATATTATTGCTGAAGAACAAAACACTATTTTTCCTTATACCAATTCAGACGCTAATGGAAACGCTTGGTTTGTATCCAATCTAAAAAAAGTAGATAATGCGAATGAAGAACTGTTGGCTTTAGAAAATTTGAATACAAAAACCACAGCGGTTATTCAAAAGACAATGGCAAGCGATTTTAATTTAAAATCCAATTACGCCTTAGATTCTACAGCAACAATTGAACTAAAAGAATTTCAACCTAATTATTTAAAATACAACACTTCAAATTCGAATGATGGCTTAGCGGTGTTTTCAGAAATCTATTATAAAGAAGGATGGAATGCTTATCTCGATGGCGCATTAGTACCACACTTCCGTGTTAATTATGTCTTAAGAGCTTTAACGCTTCCTAAAGGCGAACACACTTTAGAATTTAAGTTTGAACCTCAGGTGGTTAAAACAGGAAGCTATATCGCCTTATCAAGTTCAATTATTTTAGTTGTTCTATTATTAGTGGGCTTATATTTCAAGTTCAACAATAAAACGAATTAAGGTAAATAGCTAAGCTTCTAAAATACAGAGATGCCGCTGTATATGGGAATCACTATGACGACAAAAAAAGCACTGATCATCACTTATTATTGGCCACCTGCAGGAGGGCCTGGAGTGCAACGTTGGTTAAAATTCGTAAAATATTTACCCGATTTTGGAGTAGAACCCATTGTATATTGTCCGGAAAATCCCAATTACCCGATTCAAGATCAAAGCTTAGTTAATGAAATCCCTGAAAGCGTTACAATCTTAAAACAAAGGATTAAGGAACCTTATGCTTTGGCGAGGTTGTTTTCAAAAGGGAGTACCACTAAGATAAGTTCTGGGGTGATCCCTAAAGCTAAAAAGCAGTCTCTTATAGAAAAAGGAATGCTTTATGTGCGGGGGAATTTCTTTATTCCAGATGCTCGTAAAAATTGGATTTCGCCATCGGTTTCATTTTTATCGGACTATATAAAAACGCATCATATAGATACTATTATCACCACGGGGCCTCCGCATAGCTTGCATATTATAGGTTTACAATTAAAAGCCGCTTTAGGCCTTAATTGGGTGGCCGATTTTAGAGATCCTTGGACCACTATTGGCTACCATAAAGCGTTAAAACTTACTGCGGCTTCTAAAGCAAAACATATAGACTTAGAACATAAGGTTCTAAATACGGCAGATCATATTATTGTGACTAGCACACATACTAAAAACGAATTTGCATTAAAAACAGAACAACCTATTACGGTTATAACTAATGGTTACGATGCCCATGAGGTGAAGGTTGAGCAGAAAGATATGCTATTCTCCTTATCGCATATTGGGTCCTTATTATCTGAACGTAACCCAACAGTTTTATGGGAGGTGCTTTCAGAATTGATAAACCAACAGCCCGACTTTGCTAAAGATTTTAAACTGCAGTTAATAGGGGTGGTTAGCGATGATGTGTTAGAGACCATTTATGGATATGGTTTGAAGGACTATGTTGATGTTGTGGGTTATGTGAGCCATGATGAGGCCATAAAGTTTCAAATGCAATCTCAATTGCTTTTGCTGATAGAAATAGATTCTGAAGATACAAAAGCAATTATTCCAGGGAAATTATTTGAATACCTCATTTCAAAAACTCCTATTTTAGCGCTAGGGCCTAAAGATGCCGATGTGGCGCATATAATCGCGAACACCCAAACGGGGACGTACTTTAGTTACGATCAGAAACAGGCGCTTAAAGCTCAATTATTAACGTATTTTGAAGCGTTTAATGCTAATACCCTTAAGGTTAATGCTCAAGGTTTAGAACCGTATAGCAGAAAAGCTCTAACCGAAAAGTTAAGTGCTATTATAAAAGATTGTTAATGGTCTAGGGTTGTCTTAGGGTTTAATTATTGTAATTTGCTACCCTATGGGAATTGTATTAAATCAGTCTTTTAAAAATACCATTACAACCTATTTAGGATTTGGAATTGGAGCCATAAATACCCTTTTTCTTTATACCAATTTTTTAACGGACCAGTATTATGGTTTAGTCGCCTTTTTATTATCAGCAGCAAATCTTATGATGCCTTTTATGGCTTTTGGGGTGCACAATGCCATTGTAAAGTTTTATGCCTCATTTAAAACCAAACATAGCATTAATAGTTTTCTAACCTTAATGTTGTTCTTACCCTTAATCTTTATCATACCGGCGGCTTTGGTAGGGTATGTTGCTTATGATGCTATCGTTCATGGGCTCAGCAATGAAAATGCGATTGTAAAACACTATGTGTGGCATATCTTTATTTTAGCGGTAGCCATGGCTTATTTTGAAATTTTCTTTGCTTGGACTAAAGTGCAAATGCAAACCGTTTTTGGTAATGTTATGAAAGAAATATTTCATCGCGTTTGTATCATGGGGTTACTATTTGCAGTCTATTTACAATGGCTTACGGTAGATCAATTTATCACGGCGCTTGTCTTCGTTTACGTTTTACGCATGATGATTATGAAATTGTATGCCTTCACGTTAAGGTTTCCAAAATTAAAATTTCAAAAGTTAAAGCATCAATCTTCGATATTAAAATACGCAGGACTCATGATTATTGCAGGGTCTATTGCCATGCTAATCTTGGATATTGATAAATTTATGATTGGCTTATTATTGCCACAAATAGAACAAGTCGCCTATTATAGTGTCGCAATTTTTATAGCTACAGTTATAGCGGTTCCACAACGCGCTATGCATCAAATAATGTTGCCATTAACGGCTAAATATCTTAGTGAAAAAGAGGATGTGGCTTTAAGAGATTTATACCAACGGAGTTCTATGACGCTTTTGGTGGTGAGTGGGTTTATTTTCCTCTTAATTATCGTAAACATCAATCAATTATACCAAATATTGCCTGATAAATTTACAGGAGGACTTTTTGTAGTGCTTATTGTTAGTTTAGCGAAACTCTACGATAATAGTTTAGGGAACAATAATGCTATTTTATTTAATAGTGATTATTACCGTATGGTTTTAATTTTCGGAGTTTTATTGGCAGTTATGGCTATTGTTTTAAACGCCCTTTTTATTCCCGTTTATGGTATTGAAGGCTCTGCATTTGCGACCTTTTTAGCCATTGCAATCTATAATACGATTAAGATTATTTTTGTAAAGCGGAAGTTTAATATGCTTCCCTATTCAATGGGCACTTTAAAAGTATTTTTGGCTATTATGAGCTTAGGCTTTTTGTTTTACTTCTGGGAATTTCCATTTCATCCCCTAATAAATATGGGACTTAAATCTGTAAGTCTTGGCGTTATTTATTTGATTTTAATTTTTAAGTTGAAGGTCTCCGAGGATATTTCAAATCAACTGATTAAATATTTAAAACTTAAAAACTAGCCTTTAGCCGAAGGACCTTTCGCCTTGAGTCTTAAAACGAGAAAGTCCCGCAAGGCGCTTTGAGGCAAACTCTCACGGGACATTCTACTAACCAACCAAAAAAACTTTTTTATCCTCTAGATCGACTTGTTCGAGATCGTGTTGAACTTTGGTTGCTCGTTCTACTTGAATTTGATCTCGTTTTTACTGACGATGATTTGGTTCTACTTGTGGTAACACTGCGTTGTTTAGCGCTTGGCGTTACTGATTTATTATATGTACGAGATTTTGTGCTACTTGGTTTTTTTACCGAAGTTCTCTGATTCATTTTATTAGACACAGTCCTGTTACTTCTCGTCACATTTTGTTTTACATTTCTTGAACTTACTTGGCGCGCTGTAGATCGATTTGACGTTCTATTAGGCGTTACCGTTCGGGTTGTTGTAGTCGTTCGTGTCGTTCTTGTTACAGGAGTACGTGTGGTCGTTGTTCTTGTAACGGCACTTCTAGATCGTGTAGCTCTTGTGTTAACAATCGCTCTATTATTACGTTGCACTTGCGTTCTTAGTGCACGTTCAGCACGGTTTCTAGGGGTTTGTACATAACGGGTATTTACCGTTGTACTTCTTCGGCCATTTCTATTAAAGTAACGGACATTGTTTGTGTAAGGTCTATAATAAATATGTCTTACTGGGGAATAATATTGTCTATAAGGTTTTACGTTAATAACACAATATTGTGCTGTGGGTATGCTGTAAAATCGGTGCCAAGGTCTATATACATAAGTTCTGTTGTAACTATTAATAAACCCATCATAACGGTAGAATACATTGTTTTTATAATAGACATATAAACCACCTAAACGGCTTATTCTTCCAAAGGTATTATACTGAATTACGATATTACCTATTTGATTTACACGACCGTAATAGTCATAATAAATTGGTGTGTTTTCAATCTGAATAATTGCACCGTAACTATCATACTGCACATAAGGATTATAATCGTAACCGGTATTAAAGCTTAAACTAAAACCAGGGGTATTGATACCAACGCTTACATCCGGACCATAATTAGGCAAATAGAAATCAAACTGCCCATCAGCGAAAACTGAAAATTCAATGCCTGCTTCTTCAAATATGAAAGAATTGCCATAGCCTCTAACGGTGCTCTGCGGAGAAGCTTCAAGGTCTGTGGTATTAGTATTGCTCGCGAATGCAGTACTGCCAAATGCGACAAAAGCTGCAAGTAGATATATAATTCGTTTCATAATTGATAAGTTTTAAAAATTAAACACATTGGGTTTAAAACAAACAGCGTGCCAAAAAATATAATCAACTAGTCGTTAGCAACTTATGTGTTTCTGTGTTGTGCTGTTTGTAACGCTTAGGTGCTGAATGCAACAAATAGCTAAGAATGATCTCATAAATTTGATTATTTTTAAACCATCAACGACCCATCATGAGCGATAAGTTAGAATCCTGTAAAAATTGCGAACGACCTTTAAATGACGATTTTAAATTTTGTCCTTATTGCGGTCAGAAGGTAAATGACGAACTCACACTAAGGGTTTTATTTTCTAATACCATAAATAACTACTTTTCAGTAGACGCCCGGTTTTTCAAAAGTTTTATTCCTTTAATGTTTAAACCTGGCTATTTGGCTAAAGCTTTTATTAGTGGAAAGCGTGCCATGTATCTGCATCCTGCTCAATTGTACTTTTTTATTACCATTGTCTTTTTTGCACTCTTATCATTCTCTGTAAATAGTCAGCGCGATGCGGTGAACCTAGAATTAAAAAAAACACTGTCTTCAAGTTCTAAAAAGAAGGGGCCTGCTATAACGGAAGAAGAAGGTACTTCTTTAAACTTAGAAGATTTAGAGCGTTTAAATACAATTTTGAAAGATTCTATCAATGCAAAAGCATTAGATAGCCTTACAGCTCGACAAGTGGATTCGATTTTTGTGGTGAAAGATCTCAATGATCCTGAAATAGAATGGAATTTTAATAAACCAGGACTAGATTCGCTTATTGATGCGAATGCTTCTGATGAGGAGATGTATAAATATATGGGCGCTAAAGAGGGCGATAACTGGTTTCAAAGACAGTTTTATTCCCAAGGCTTGAAATTTTATAAAATGAGAGATGGAGGTAATATCCTTAAAGCATTTTTTGATGCCATCCCGATTGCCTTATTCTTTTTACTGCCGATTTTCGCTTTACTATTAAAGATTTTATACTTCTACAGAGGGCCTTATTCGCATCACTTAGTCTTTAGTCTGTATTTTTTCTCTTTCTTATTTATGGTGTTTAGCCTGCTATATGGCTTAAATGTAATTTGGGAAATTTCTGGTGCCCTTAATTGGTTTATAGGACTTTCAACTTTTGTCTACCTACTTATCGCGTTAAAGAATTTCTATGGGCAAGGCTGGTTTTTAAGTTTCTTTAAGTCGGGGGTAATTGGATTTATTTTTACCACCATTGTGATTCCCACCACTGTGGTTTTAATAGGCCTTATGGCATTTTTGTTTTATTAATGGCTTTTGAATTGATCAAGTAAAACGTATCAAAAAATCCTCTATCTACATTACTATAAAATTATAAAAACGTAGATAAAGGACTTTGATTAATACGGACTCATCATACGAAAAACCTTTTATAGTTTATCCTGTAGGTATGCGCCAATTACTGAATTTTTATCTTTTGCAATGGCTTCAGGTGTCCCTTCAGCTACCAATTGCCCTCCGTGTTTACCACCTTCTGGACCAAGGTCTATAATATAATCTGCACATTTTATTAAATCAATATTATGTTCAATAACAATTATGGAGTGGCCTTTTTCAATTAAGGCTTGAAACGATTTTAATAGTTTTTTAATGTCGTGAAAATGAAGTCCTGTAGTGGGTTCATCAAAAATAAACAGGGTATTATCACTTTTACAGCCTTTACCTAAAAAAGTGGCTAATTTAATACGTTGCGCTTCCCCTCCAGATAGGGTAGAGGACGATTGCCCTAAAGTAACGTATCCTAAACCTACATCTTGTAGTGGTTGTAATTTCTTCTGAATTTTGGTTTCGTTATGGGTTTGAAAAAACGCAATAGCATCGTCAATAGTTAAATTTAAGACATCGTCAATAGACCTGTCTTCAAACTTGACTTCTAAGACTTCTTTTTTAAAGCGCTTACCACCGCAGGTGTCACAGGTTAAGTGTACGTCGGCCATAAATTGCATTTCTATCGTCACTTCGCCTTCACCTTTACAGGTTTCGCAACGTCCACCATCAACATTAAAGCTAAAGTGTTTCGCCGCAAAATTTCTAATATGACTTAATTTTTGAGACGCGAATAAAGCACGAATATCATCATAAGCCTTAATGTAGGTCACCGGATTAGAGCGCGAAGAACGCCCAATAGGATTTTGATCTACAAACTCTACATGTTGTATATTACTCATGTTTCCCTTCATCTCAGAAAACTGACCTATTTTATCACTAAACCCTGTTAATTTCTTCTGAATAGCAGGAAAAAGAATCTTTTTTACCAAGGTACTTTTTCCACTTCCAGAAACGCCGGTAATAACCGTAAGCATATTTAGAGGGAAGGTGACATCGATATTTTTAAGATTATTTTCGCGAGCACCTATAATTTCAATTTGATATTTAGAGCTGCGACGTTTCTTAGGGGTTTCAATTTCTAAATCGCCATTTAAGTATTTAGCGGTAAGAGTTTCTGCAGCTAAAATCTCTTTAAAATCACCAACAGCAACAACTTCTCCACCTAAGGTTCCGGCTTCAGGACCAATATCTATAATCGCATCTGCAGCCTTCATAATATCCTCATCGTGTTCTACCACAATTACGGTGTTGCCTAAATCGCGAAGTGATTTTAAGACGTCAATAAGGCGTTCGGTATCTTTAGGGTGTAAGCCAATACTTGGTTCATCTAAAATATACATAGACCCTACTAAACTACTTCCTAAAGAGGTTGCAAGGTTAATACGCTGACTTTCTCCACCCGATAAGGTGTTGGATTTTCTGTTAATCGTTAAATAATTAAGCCCTACATTAGATAAAAACTCTAATCGGGTATGGATTTCCATTAATAAACGTTTGGCTATTTTAGCATCGAATTCGTTAAGTTTAAGGGTTTTGAAAAACTGAGCGAGTTCATCTATAGGAAGATCCACCAAATCCGTAATTGTAGCCTCGCCAACCTTAACGTAATTGGCTTCTTGTCTTAAACGTTTTCCATGGCAAACATTACATTTTGTTTTACCACGATAACGGGATAGCATAACCCTGTTTTGAATTTTATAAGCTTTAGATTCGAGCTCTGCAAAAAAGGAATCTAAGCCTTCAAAATATTTATTTCCTTTCCAGATTAAGGCTTTATTAGCCTCGCTTAACTGAAAATAAGGTTTGTGTATAGGAAAGTCAAAATGATGAGAATTATTAACCAATTGGTCTCTGTACCAACTCATACTATCACCGCGCCATGGAAAAATGGCATTTTCGAATATTGATAATTCGGTATTAGGAACAACTAAGTCAGCATCAATACCTATAACATCACCGTAACCTTCACATTTAGGACAAGCCCCATAAGGATTGTTAAAGCTGAATAAATGCGCATTAGGTTCTAAAAAGACCATGCCATCCATTTCAAACTTATTATTAAAAAGCATTTGTTTGTTATCAGCTAAAGACTCAACGATACAAGTTCCTACACCTTCAAAAAACGCCGTACCCACAGCATCGGCTAAGCGGTTAAGAAAATCTTCATCATTTTTAAATACAATACGGTCTACCACTAGGAATAAATCGTCAGAAATGCTTAGATCTAGTTTTAAAGCGTCGTCTATTCTAACCACATCATCCTTAACCTTAATTCTCGCATAACCTTGCTGCTGCAAAGTTTGTAGTTTGTTTTCTAAGGTTCGGCCTTCTTCCAAAATAAGCGGCGCTAAGAGCAATAATTTTGAACGCTCCTCGAACGTCGTAATGTAATTGATTACATCTGAAACCGTATGCTTCTTAACTTCATGACCAGAAATAGGAGAGTAGGTTTTACCAATCCTTGCAAACAGCAATTTTAGGTAATCATAGATCTCGGTAGTGGTCCCAACCGTAGAGCGTGGATTGGTAGAGTTTACCTTTTGCTCTATAGCAATAGCTGGGGCAATTCCTTTGATATAGTCTACTTGAGGTTTATTCAAACGACCTAAAAACTGACGGGCATAACTGCTTAAACTTTCTACATAGCGTCTTTGACCTTCTGCATACAAGGTATCAAAAGCTAAACTAGACTTCCCCGAACCTGATAACCCGGTAATGACTACCAATTTATTTCTAGGAATGACGACATCAATATTTTTTAAATTATGCAGTTTAGCACCTTTAATAATGATATTTTCCTTTGGGTTAACGTCGAGGTCAATTGTATTCATAAGTCTTTTTAGATATCTAAGTTTGCAAAGATACTACAATACCAAATAACCCATAAACTCTAGATTAGAATTCCTTATCGCTAAATGATGAAATTAGGAGTGAAGCGGTTTGTACCCCTCTGAAGTCGCTTAAAGCGCGTAACCTTAGCCTTAAGTTTTCTAGAGGTTTCATCCATAAAAGGAACTTTTTATCCGATAAATTGTTAAATTTTAGAAGTATTTTTTGCTTTTTCAATCGGAATGTTGTTATATTTGAAATCTATTCACTTAAAAAACATCTGCTTATAGCATAAGATTACTTTAAAAAAAAAGCTTAAATCCCAACCTTAGTAGGCTACTACTAGGACTTAAAGTAATTATTATGACACACGACCTTATCCAAGACTCAGAGTTGGTTCGGAACTATATAAACGGCCATGAGTACGCACTTTCGATTTTGATTGAAAGGCACAAGCAAAAAATTTACAGTTTTATTTATTCTAAAGTTTACGATAGAGATGTGACTGAAGATGTGTTTCAGGATACCTTTATTAAAGTGATTAAAAATCTAAAACGCGGTAAATATAACGAGGAAGGCAAATTTTTACCATGGGTAATGCGTATTGCACATAACTTGGTGATTGATCATTTTAGAAAAAGTAGCCGTATGCCTAAATTTGATAATACTGGCGAATTTAGCATATTTTCTGTATTAAGTGACTCCAGTTTAAATGCGGAGAAAACCTTGATTAAAAATCAGGTGGAGTCTGATGTAAGACGTATTATTGAAGAGTTGCCTGAAGATCAAAAACAGGTTTTACTAATGCGTA
Source organism: Winogradskyella arenosi (assembly GCF_003337305.1). Taxonomy (GTDB): domain Bacteria; phylum Bacteroidota; class Bacteroidia; order Flavobacteriales; family Flavobacteriaceae; genus Winogradskyella; species Winogradskyella arenosi. Next base: position 741,307 of record NZ_QPJO01000002.1, read on the forward strand.
TGTATCAAGATATGAGTTTTAAGGAAATATCTGAACGTACAGGAGTGAGTATAAATACCGCTTTAGGGCGTATGCGTTATGCCCTTATAAATATGCGTAAGGTTATTGATCAAAATAATATCATTTTAACAAATTAAAACAATAAAGTGTTTAATTCTGCGTTTTTGCTATATATAAACTATTAAACAGCGAAAATGGCAAAAAACTACACACAAGTGTCTTCAAGGCCTAATCTCTTACAACCTAAAGATGAAACCATACGGTGGATCTTAAATTACTCTAAAGCTTTAAACGTTTTAGATTGTAATAATTTAGAGTCTGAAGCGCTGCTCAACTAAAAAAGATATCCTGAAGTATTCACTTCAGGATTTTTTATTGAATAGCAATTCTTCATAATTGTAAGTGCTTAGATATTCCGCTTTTAAAGCTTTTAAGTAGGCAATGGTCTCTGCTCTTAAAGGGTGATTCTCTTTTAAGCAGTTTTTGATGTTATTATCGTAAACTGTAAGTACAAGATACCAATGCCCAGTTCTTGAGACATAGTGACCTTCAAATAAGGCTGAATTTCCATTGCTTTTACGTTTACTATCTATAGCCGCTAGAGGTACATTGATTTTTTTGTCTGTTCGTTGGGCTTCGTGATAACTAAGATACAGGGTTTGATTCTGTAATTGAAAAGGCACATTGTAACCTACATTTTTATGCTGTAACTGGTACTTTTTATTGATATAGTTGTAAAATTCTTCGGCTTCTTTAGAGTCTTTAAAAATAAAAGCAATTTCTCTAGGCAAATCTTTCTGAAACCTTTTGGCCTGCATAATCTTATAGTCGTGTCGCTTAAACCTTGGCGCCACGACCACAGGGATACATCCCCAAACAAAGAGCACTAAAATTATAAGAAAAATATTTTTCATCTGTATTGCCTTGTAGATTGTAGAACAAGAGGGCTTTTTAAATTAAGCTATTTTTTCTTTTTATAGTAGGCCTCTAAAACCGTTTTTCGTCCTATAGTCTTCGTAATGATGTCTTTATCTAAGTTCCAACCTCGAGCCGGAGAATATTCTCTTCCGTACCAAATGATTTGCAAATGCAAGTCGTTCCATAGCTCTTCAGGGAAGAGGCGTTTGGCATCTTTCTCGGTCTGAACTACGTTTTTACCACTGGTTAAATTCCAACGGTACATCAAACGATGGATATGGGTGTCTACAGGGAAGCAAGGAATACCAAAAGCTTGAGACAAGACCACCGCTGCCGTTTTATGACCAACTGCAGGTAATGCTTCAAGAGCTTCATAAGTATTAGGAACTTCCCCGTTGTGTTGGTCTATTAATATTTGCGATAAGCCATGAATTCCTTTACTTTTCATAGGCGATAAGCCAACGGGCTTAATGATTTCTCTAATCTCTTCTACGCTGAGTTTAACCATGTCGTACGGGTTATCGGCACGCGCAAACAGCAAAGGTGTTATTTGATTGACGCGTACGTCTGTACTTTGTGCAGACATTAAAACAGCAATTAATAGCGTGTAAGGATCTTTGTGATCTAAAGGGATCGGAATTTCAGGGTATAGTTGATTTAACGTATTTATAACAAAATCTACCTTTTCTTGTTTAGTCATTCATTGTATTTTTACAGAAAGACAAATTTAAGCAATATGACGCATTTACAAGTAGGAGATAAGGCTCCAGATTTTTCAGCAAAAGATGAACAAGGAAATACCGTCTCTTTATCCGATTATAAAGGTCAGAAATTAGTAGTTTTCTTTTACCCAAAAGCAAGCACACCCGGGTGTACAGCCGAGGCTTGTAATTTAAATGATAATTACGATCGTTTTAAAAGTTTAGGATATGCGATATTAGGAGTTAGTGCAGATAGTGCAAAAAGGCAATCTAACTTTAAGAATAAATATGATTTTAAGTATCCTTTATTGGCCGATGAGGATAAAAATGTAATTGAAGCCTTTGGGGTATGGGGGCCTAAAAAGTTTATGGGGAAGGAGTATGATGGCATCCATAGAACGACTTTTGTAATTGATGAAAATGCCGTGATTACAGATATTATTTCTAAAGTGAAAACGAAAGCGCATGCTGAGCAAATATTGCCAGCTTAAGCGCATATACAAAAGGGGACGATTTTTATAAAAAATCGTCCCCTTTTGTATATCTAGTGATGCTTAGTCTAACGCTTATGAATAATCTCTTCAGACTCCCATCCAAACAAGCTTTTTTCTTTAATTAATTCGTCTACACCTTCAGGGAGCATAGCTTCCCAACCGTCTTCATTATTAACGATCATTTTTAAGACCTTTCTAGAGAAAACAGACAGGTTTGAGGCATCAATATCAGAGATATCAACCACTTTACCATTGTATTTAAAGAATTTAAACAACTCTTTCATACGTGGGTGAACCTTAAGGTTTTCACTAGTCGTTAACGTACCATCTTCATTTTCCATTGGGTAAAGATAAACACGTAGATCTTTATAGAATAATTTTCCGAAGGCCTCTAGGATACCTCCACTTAAGTGGCGGTAATATTTCTCATCAAAAATATCTACGAGGTTATTAACGCCCATAGCTAAGCCCATTCGGTTTTTCGTGTATTGAGAAAAATACTCAACTAGCTTATAATACTCTTGGAAGTTTGAAATTAAAACCGTTTGTCCTAAAGAACATAAGAGTTTTGCACGATCCATAAAATCTTGCTCATCAATTTTTCCTTCAGCTCTTAAGTTAGATAAAGTAATTTCAAAAATGACCTGAGTTCTATCCTTATCCACCTTGTTCTCTTTAATGAACATTTCATAAGACTTCTCTAGCATGTCCATGTTCACTTTAGTAACTGGTCTAAAGCTTCCTCTTAAGGCTAAAATATTTTTCTTGTAAAGGACTCTTGCTGGTAAAACGTTGTTTCCATCTGGTGCAAACATCACGGCATCTGTCATTCCGTTTTTAACCAATTGTAAGCTCATAAGACGGTTGTCAACGTCTTCAAAAACAGGTCCGGAGAAATTAATGGTATCAATTTCTAACTGATCCTTATCTAAGTGATCGTAGAGGTAACGTAATAATTTACGCGGTTGATTGTATTTATAAAACGCCCCATAAATAAGGTTAGTTCCTAATTTGCCAAGGGTTTCTTGTTGTAAACGTGCATCGGTTTCTTTAAATCGAATATGAAGCACAATTTCATTGTATTCTTCGTCTTGTCCTGGTTCAACTTGAAACTTAATTCCAACCCAACCATGACCTTTATATTGCTTTGCGAAATCAATGGTCGCTACGGTATTAGCATAAGAGAAAAAGATCTTGTTAGGATGCTTATCTCTAGTAATACGTTCCTCCATTAAATTCACTTCATGGTTTAACATCTTACGAAGTCTGGCTTCAGTGACGTAACGACGATCATCTTCTATACCATAAATGGCATCACTAAAATCTTTGTCATAAGCAGACATTGCTTTAGCAATTGTTCCAGACGCACCACCGGCTCTAAAAAAGTGTCGTACCGTTTCTTGGCCAGCGCCAATTTCTGAAAATGTTCCATAAATATCGGCATTCAAATTGATTCGTAATGCTTTATCTTTTAGAGATGGAATATTCTCGAAATCCGTGTCGCCTTTATACGTTATGTCCTTCATTAAGTTTGGGTTTCTATCGTTTAAGCAAAGGTAAGGTTTTACTGTTGCAAACAAAAAAATAAGTTTATTTTTGTCTTAGCATTTCTGACTTAAAAGCATATAATAAAAATTAGATGTCTTTTTTATTTTATCGTGAATTCTACACGAAAAAAAGACAATTTTATTGCGATTTTTTTAACTGAGAAAGGCTTGCACTAAATTGAAAAGGTTTGAAAATTACGTTTTTAGGCACTGGTACCTCGCAAGGCATTCCTGTTATAGGAAGTGATCATCCGGTATGTTTAAGTGAAAATTTTAAAGATAAACGTCTCCGTGTTTCCATTTTGGTTTCGTGGGGTGCGTATACTTTTGTTGTAGATTGTGGTCCAGATTTTAGACAGCAAATGCTTAGGGCTGAGGTGTCTAAAATAGATGGTATTTTATTTACGCATGAGCATGCCGACCACACCATGGGCTTAGATGATATTCGTCCATTTTTCTTTAGACAAGGTGATATTCCTTTATACGCACACCAACGCGTTTTTACGTCTTTAGAAAAACGTTTCGATTATATTTTTGCTACCGAAAACAAATATCCCGGTGCGCCAGGGGTTATAAAAAATGTGGTTGAAAATAAACCCTTTTTAGCAGGCGATTTGTCTATAGTGCCCATTGATGGTTTACACCATGAACTTCAAGTTTTTGGTTATCGTTTTGATAAGTTTGCCTATTTAACAGATATGAAAACAGTTTCTGATGCTGAAATAGAAAAACTCCAAGGGGTAGAAGTATTAGTGGTTAATGCCTTACAAATAACGCCTCACCGATCTCATTTTAATTTAGAAGAAGCTCTTAATTTTATCGCTAAGGTGAATCCGAAGCGTGCTTACTTAACCCACATCAGTCCGCATTTAGGATTTCATGATGATGTTGAAAAAGAATTACCAGAAAACGTGTTTTTAGCTTACGATAACCTACAAATTACCATCTAATTATGAAGAGTAAAATTTTAATGTATTTGTTTATTTTTTCTGTATTGTTACTGTTATTTCAATACGTGAGTTCTAAAAATATCATTGACAAATATGAAACCGATATCGTCAAGGTTAAGGCTAAAGTGGTAGAAAAAGACAAAGAAATAGAAGCTTTAGAAGACAAGAATTTTGAACTTAGCTATTTTAATATTGAAGGCAATGAGGATGCCTTAAGTTATTTTGAGGCTTTAGGTTATGATACGGAGGCTTTAATTCCTGCGATTGTTGAAGGGCTTTATAATACCAACGACTATGAAGGCGAGGAGCATCCTTTAGTGCCTTATGTTTCTATGACCGACTCTAAATTACTTATTAATAAAGTAAGAATTTTAAACCATAAATGGATTATTGCCAATTTTACAGATGGTAAACATTGGGGAGAAATTCTCGTGAGTTATTCTATTGATGAAAATAACGATCTTAAGTATAAATTGGTAGAGTACTTAATGTACCCTATACTTAATTAAGCGCTAAGCAAGATTTTATAAAAGTACCTATTTTACCTTATAAAAGTTGAAGGTTTAAAGGTGCTTTTCTAACCAAGCTTTTAAATCGTAAAAATTCTGAGGTGCAACACCATGGCCTACAGGATATTCCGAATAGACATTATTAATCGCTAAAGCGTCTAAAAACAAAGGCGTTTTTTGTGCCCATGCCACAGGGATAACCTGATCTACCGTACCATGTGAGCAGAAAAAGTTTAAATGTGAAAATTTAGACTTGTCTAAGGTTGAAGGAAGCATATCTTCACTAATATAACCACTTAATGCGATGATATTTTTTACTTTTTCAGGAAAGGTAAGGGCTACGGCATAGCTTAATATAGAACCTTGGCTAAAACCTAAAAGGGTCACATTGTTAGCATCTACAGCATAGGTTTTTCCGGCGTAATCTATAAAATCAGAGAGTAATGCTATGGAAGCTTTAGCTTGATCTACGTCGTTCCATTTTCCTCTATCAGCATCAAAATTAATAGCATACCATGCATTTCCATAAGGTTGCATAGGGTGCGGTGCTCTTAAGGAAATAATAAAAAGTTCCTCTGGCAATTCCGAAGCAAAAGAAAAGAGATCATTTTCATCACTCCCGTAACCATGGCACATAATTAATAAGGGTGCGTTTTCTTTTAAAGTAGAAGGTCTTGTAATATAATGTAGTTGCGACATATTTATTGGCCAATAGATTTAAAAGCGTTTTGAAAATAGTTGCCGAGTAAGGGAATTTTGTTAAGTTTTCCAGTGATAGCTCCTACAATACCGTAAATATAGAGTACAGAGAAAAAGATCCAGAAAGACATGCTCACCATCATATTGTCTAAACCGCCTATGACAATGGCTATTAAGATATAAGCTAAACCCAATCCTAAGCCTTGTCTAATATGAAAATGAGTAAAGGGATTTTCTTTTTCTTTATTCATAAAATAGGCAATGAGAGTCCCCATTAAAGTTAAGTAAGCGACAAAGGCTAAGGTTTTACCTTTTTCTATAGTTGTTTGATCCATTATTTTAAAACCATTTTATCATTAGCAATAACACCGTAAGCAACACCTTTTAAAGCCGATCCTAAAAACATACTATTCTTAGATCGAGATGAAATATCAGCTTGACTAAAGTTATAGGACTTATCAGGGTTAAATAAAGTGATATCTGCAAGTTCCCCTTCGTTGATGCTTGCTGTTTTAACTCCAAATCGTGCTTTTCCTTGTGTTAATAAAGCTATTGTTTTCTTCGTAGTGAAGATATTTTGAAGTGCACCAAAAGCCGATTCAAGACCAATAGTACCATTAAGCGCAAAATCGAATTCAATTTTCTTATGTTCTATATCAATAGGATTATGATCTGTAGTCACCATATCTATAGTGCCGTCTTTTAAACCTTCAATTAAAGCCTCACAATCCTTTTGCGTTCGCAATGGCGGTAAAACTTTATAGTGGGTGTCAAAGTCGTGCAACACATCATCGGTAAAACTGAGATTATGAATAGCAACACTACAAGTGACATTAAGGTTTTTAGCTTTCGCGGCTCTAATAAGTTCTACAGATTTTGCCGTAGATAGAGTTGGGATATGTAATTTTCCCTCCGTATATTCTAAGATAAATAAATCTCTTGCAATTTGTAATTCTTCAGCCAAAGCCGGATTACCTTTTAGTCCTAATTTGGTACTGTTAATATGCTCGTTAACAACGCCAAGTCCAGAAATGCGAGACTCTTGTGGGAAGGAGCATATAAGACCATCAAAATTACTTGCGTATTGCAGCGCAATTTTCATGAGATTAGGATTAGAAATAGGATATTGGTAATCATAAAAAGCTACAGCTCCTGCATTACTCATGTCGTATAATTCGGCCAAATCTTCACCTTCACTTAATTGCGTTAGTGCTCCAATAGGATAGAGGCTTACGGCATTATTAGCGGCTTTAGATTTTACAAATGCGATATCAGCATAGCTATCAATGACTGGTCGTGAATTAGCATTAAGACCCACAGCTGTAAAGCCCGAGTGTCCTGCTGTTTTTAAACCATTTGCTATAGTTTCGCGTTCTTCATAACCAGGTTCTCCAAATGAAACGCTACTATCAAACCAACCTTGGGAAACGTGAAGGTTGTCTAATGCTATTTCTTGGTAATTATTAGGATTGTCAAGGTCTTTTGAAATTTTGGAAATCCGACCTTTTTCAATTAAAATATCAACCGTTTCATTGTGAAAATCACTTTTAGAATCAACGATGGTTGCAGATTTTATGAGTGCGTTCATTTAAGATATTTTAGAAGTAACATCTCTATTATTAAAAATGCTAGTGCAAAAATAACAAACCATTTCCATAGCGCATTAACATTTGCCTGACTTTTTATATTATTAATAGTGGTTTCTAAACGAGAGGCGAGGCTTACATTTTCTAAAGCATTTAAATCGTAATAATTAAGCTGACTTTCTGCTCTGTCATAATTGAAACTTAATTTTTGTATGACCTTATTTTTGTTTTTCACCTCCAGAATTCCTGCTGTATTGGGGAACTCCCCTGTTTCTAAAACTACCGTTTTACTGTAGGTTTTTTGTAAAGGAATCACAGCACTTTCAGCATCGGCTAACGTTAAAATATCATCTTGACCAATAGAAGTTGGGATGGCTATGGAATTGGCTTCGCCTATGGTATAAAAAAGTTTAGAGAGGTTTAAACTTTGTAACCCTATATTGTACAAGACCGGAACAATAAGTTGTGAATTTTTAAAATTTGAATTGCTCTGGTTCAGCGGTGAGGCAAACACATAATTTTCAGAGTTCCCCATAAGGAAGGCTGTACCATCTTCATAAGAGAGTACCGCGCTAGAATTTGAGGTGAATTGCTGTGTGTGTTCAACCTTTGGGTATTGAAAATTACTAACCTTATTATAGAACGTGTTTTTTAGTAAAGGATGGCTGTAATGTATTTTAGTTACCCGTTTATCTTGCTTTTTAATATGTGCATACGGATTAAGATTAGTGTTTTTAAGGAGTTGGTTATAACTATTTATGTTGATTTCGTCTTTTGGAATAATTAAAAGTTTCCCCGAGTTTTTAGTAAAATTAATCAGCGCTTCAGTTAAGGCCTTAGGGATGCTGCTGAGTTCGTTTAAAACAATAAGATTCTGATCTAAAATAAGCTTGTAATTCAGACGGTCTAAGGCAGCGCTTTGATAGTCAAATTCATCATTGGTATAAATTCGTTTTAAGAATGCATCCTCCGCGTCTTCATTAATCGCTAAGACCTTAATTTTAGGCTTCGCATTAGTGTTAAAGTAGAATGAATTATCAAATTCTAACCCAGAATCTTCAATGCTTAATCTTCCATTAATTTCTTCATTATAAGGCATCGTAAATATAACTTCTGCCTCCTTATCAAGCGCAATGGCACTTTTAGAACTTAGAATATCATCGTTATATAAGGCTACAGAGACATTATCTACAGGCGTATTCTGATTGCTTAAGGTTACGGTAAGCTCTATAGTTTTTGCTGAAGTATTAGAAATGTAAACACTATCAATACTAATATTAGAGCGGTCGTTAATTTGTGGCTGTACTAAGGTGACTTGCACTGTAGAATCCGCTTCAAATTGTAAGGCTTTTGTCTGTTGTTGAAAATCGGAAACTAAAATTAAGTGCTTGCTTGTATCGCCTTGGTCTAAGAATAGTTGTTTCCCTTTTAAATAAGCGGCTTCGTAACTCAATTGATTTGGAGCGAATTCCAGTTGAATTAAATCCTTTTTTAAGGTTTTAAGACTGGTATTTCTAAAGGTTTCGGTGTTGGTGTATAAGCTGATGCTTTCAGTTTCAGGAATACTGTTAATGATATCTTGTACTGCTTCATTAAACAAAGAGCCATTTCGTCCTTTGGCTTGCATACTAAACGAATTATCTAAGTAAATCACTGTTTCCTGAGCTTTATCAAAGGCTGTCGTTTTTGGAATAAAAGGCTGGGCAAAGGCAAGAACAATACAGGTTAGTAAAAGCATTCTTGTAAACAATGTTATCCATTTTTTTATTTGCGAACTTTTACGGGTCTGAAGTTTTACGGCTTGTAAAAATTTAACATTGGTAAAAGTCACTTTTTCAAACCTACGGAGTTGAAACAAGTGTATTAAAATAGGAATGATCAGTAAGAAAAGGGCGTAGAGTAACTCGGGATGTTTAAAATGCATTCTAGATCTTTAAATTTACTGATTAAGCGTTTTATAAAATTAAAGTCAATGCGACCGTTATAATAATGTTGCGGTACTTCTTTTGATAATTCTTATAAAAACCATTTTAGTCATTTCAAATATAAGTAACGTAACCCGATTAGCTTGTTTTGGTTCTAATAAATTTAACAGAAAAAGAAATAATCGCGCATGGCTTTCATGCCTTGTTTATTAAAATAGGCTTTAATCTCTTCTTGGGCCGTTGTGTTTGCCACCGTTACAATACTTTGGGGTTGATTAATTTGAGTGAGATAATTAAAATTTAAAAGCTCTTCGCCATAAATATGTTTTCCAATTTTCTTTGGGTTGTCGCAGATCCAATAAAAAGGAATGGCTTTATTTTGAAGAATTTTAGCTAAGGTTTTCCCTTTCTTACCAGCGCCCCAAATCACTAAAGGTTTGCTACGATTGTAATTTAATTCTAAAAAATAGTCAACTTTGAGGTCTAAAAAGGAATTTTCGGCATAATGGTGATGGGTTCTAGAGGTTCTAAAGCTATAATCTCTCCAATAGAGTAAAATCTGATCACAAGGAATACACTGGTATTGGGCTTTGTAAAATCGAAACGCTAAATCATAATCTTCAGGATAGGTCTCGCTATTAAAACCTCCACAAGCTTCAAAATCGTCACGATGTAGCATCCAACAAGGAGAGGGCACCACACATTCTTTATAAATCTCCGTATAGTTTTGGCCGGTTAGGGTTAACTGGTTCAACCAGGCTTCGTACCTTGCAAAGCCATCACTAAGCCCATCGGCTCTAAAGTATTTTACTTGCCCAATAGCGAGATGTTTTGGGCCGTAGGTTTTTAAATTTTTCACCATGGTTTCTAAACGGATGGATGCCATTTTATCATCACTATCCATACGGGTAATATAGGTGCCCGAACTTACAGAATATCCCGTTTGTAAGGCTGCTATAATTCCATAGTCTTTATTTTTTAAGAGTTGGATTCTTTGGTCCTTTTCAGCATAAGATTGCACTATTTTGTACGAATTATCGGTCGAGTGGTCGTCTATGAAAATAGCTTTCCAATGCGTATAGGTTTGTTCTAGAATAGAGCTAAGGCATTCAGTGATAAATGCTTCCGTATTTTTAAACGGGATGATGATGCTTACTGTGGGTTCTGACATGCTGCGAATTTAACAAAACCTTTAGGTTTTTAATAGTAACAGATTGTAGATTTGTGAGTCTATTATAAAAACAAAAACTTAAACATGAAGAATTATTTAGCCATTTTTGGCTTAAGCGTCGTTTTGGTTGGTTGCGGTACAGCAAAGCCAAACATTAATGATTTAGCAGTAAGCAATCCTATTGTCACCGCTTTAGATTTAACAGCAGTAAACAGTGATAGAGTGCCTGTAACTATTAATCCAGGACGTTTTACTACAGAAACGGTAACCTATAGATTACCGCGTGTGGTGCAAGGAACCTACTCGGTTAGTGATTTTGGGAAATATGTAGATGATTTTAAAGCTTTAGATTATGATGGAAATGAATTAACCGTAACTAAGGTTGATGATAATACTTGGACTATAGCTGAGGCCACTAAGTTAGACGTGATTCAGTATTACGTGAATGATACTTTCGATGTGGAGAAAGTTGGTGGAATTGGAGGAGAGCAACCTTTTTCTCCTGCAGGGACCAATATTGAAGATGATAATTACGTATTAAACCTTCATGGATTTGTGGGGTATTTTGATAGTTTAAAAAACAACCAATATGCTTTAGATGTTACGGCACCGGCAGATTTCGTTAGAACTTCAGCTTTAGAAACAAAAGGGAGTACTACCAGCGAAGATGGACAGTCTGTAACGACGAGTTATTTTGCACCACGTTATTTTGATATTACCGATAATCCTATGATGTATGGGAAATTGGATGTTGAAGAGTTTATGGTAGGTGATATTAAAATTGTATTAAGCGTCTATTCTCCAAACGGGATTCATACGGCTGAAAGTCAGAAAGAAACCGTTTTTAAAATGATGGAAGCTCAAAAAGCCTATTTAGGAGACGTAAATAGTACACCACGTTATGATATTTATTTGTATTTATCAGATGGTTCAGAGACGGCACCTAAAGGTTTTGGCGCATTAGAACATCATACGTCTACGGTTGTTGTATTACCAGAATCGTCAACTAAAGAAGCTTTAGCGGCTTCAATTGTGGATGTTGTGGCCCATGAATTTTTTCATATTGTAACGCCTTTATCAGTACATTCTGAAGATGTCCATTATTTTGACTATAACCAACCTACATTCTCTAAGCATTTATGGATGTATGAAGGGGTAACAGAATATTTTGCACAGCACTTTCAAGTGTACGAAGGTTTAGTGGATGCCCAAACGTTTTACAACACCATGCAGTCTAAAATTAAGATCTCGCAACGTATGGATGATGCCATGAGCTTTACCGTAATGAGTGAGAATGTATTAAAAGAACCTTACGCTTCTAACTATTATAATGTGTACCAAAAGGGCGCTTTAATAGGAATGTGTATCGATATTTTAATGCGTAAAGAAAGTCATGGAGAACGTAGTATGTTGTCTTTAATGAAAGAATTATCGGCTGAATACGGTAAAAATAAACCGTTTGATGATGATAAGATTATTGCTGAAATTACAGCCATGACTTACCCAAGTGTGGGTGAATTTTTAAATACGCATGTACAAGGAGATGTCCCTATCAATTATAATGCGTTTTTTGAAATGGTAGGTTTAGTACAAGGGGAAACTGAAGTAGAAACCAACTACATTTTTGCCGGTGGACAGAACATAATTTTTGATGCTGATCAGGAAAAAGGAATTCTTTTCTTTTCTGCAATGGCTTTAAAGAATTCTTTCTGGAAAGCTCAAGGCGTACAAGAAGGAGATATCATTACCAAGGTTAATGGTAAAGAATTAAACTTATTAAACGCTAAAGAAGTGCTTGGTGGTATGTTTTCATGGCAAGAAGGTCAGGAAATAACTATGGACTTAGAGCGTAATGGCGAACCTGTTGTTATTAAAACAACCTTAACTAAAGCTTTTGCAAAATCTGAAGGTCTTGTTGAGAATCCAGAAGCAACAGAAGGTCAAAAATCATTAAGAGCTGCTTGGTTAAAAGGCTAAGTTTACTCTTATTTATAAAGCTAAAAAAAAGCTGATAAATTTAATATTTATCAGCTTTTTTATGTTATAAAAAAAGGATGGTGCTTATACGGTTTGTGCAATGCTGAAACTAAAAGTACTTCCTTCTCCTAATTTTGAAGTAACACTAATCTGTCCATTGAGTTTTTCTACGAGATTTTTTACCGTACTCAGTCCAATACCAGTGCTCGATTTTATCTTGTCGTTTTTAACGGTTTTAAAAATTTCAAAGACTTGTGTCTGCTGGTCTTCAGGAATACCAATACCATTGTCCTTAACGCTAAAATTATGGTGCGTATCATTTTTATGATAAGAAACCTCTACAGAGCGTTCTGTTTTATCATTGTATTTAAGAGCGTTGTCTATTAGGTTAATTAATATCTGTGTTAAGGCTGCTTTATTGATGTTTTCAATGAGGTTATCCTTGTAAATAAGACTATCATTTTCAGAAATAAGAATGAGTTCTATATCTTCCATAACCGTACGTAATTCTATATCCTCGGTTTTAGAGTTTAAGAGTTCATCTGCAGAATAATACAGTAAAATACCGTCAATATAATCCTTAAGAATGGTGGTGGACTCTTCAATATAATCCAAATACTGAAGGGAATCTTCCGATAAGTTATTTTGGTTCTCGTCTTTTAATAAATCGGTTAAAGAGATGATATTAGATAAAGGCGACTTTAAATCGTGAGACACTAAACTGGCAAACGATTTTAGCTGCTTGTTCCGGCGTTCTAATTCCTGTTTAATCGCTTCTAAATGATCGTTGTTTTTCTTTAATTCAAAGAGATTAACCACCTGTTTTGCCAAGGTTTTAAGCGCTTTAATTTGAGAACTGTTAAGCTGTCTTGGTTTTAGGTCGTAAACACAAATAGTCCCTAATTTATGTCCTGAATGATTAATAAGAGGAACTCCCGCATAGAAGGATATATTCTGCTCGTTAATTAAAGGATTGTCAAAAAAGCGATGGTCTTTAGCGGCATCTTCAACAATAAAAATATCATCTTCAAGAATGGTATGGCCGCAAAAAGAAACATCTCGCGGTGTTTCGGTTAATGGGGTTCCAAAATGAGATTTGAAAAAATTCCGATTCCGGTCTAGAATTGTAATCAGAGCAATGGGAACGTCGCAAATTGTAGCTGCTAATTCAGAAATATTATCATAATCCTTTTCAGGAGCCGTGTCTAATATGTTGTAAGAATTTAAAACCGCTAAGCGTTCGTTTTCATTATTTGGAAATGTAGGACTTTTCATAGGTATCAAATCAATTTGGAAAAACTATATACGGAAAATAGGGTCTTAATGGTTTCTTAAAATTGTAAGTTTATTCATATTTAGCAGATGTTCCGTTTGAAGAAGACGCTTTAATAAATTCTCTGAGGTCATCATTCGCCTTAATTAAATCCTCATGTCTTAAATACATCATATGTCCACTTCTATAACCTTTAAAAAAGAAGCGATCTTTCATTTTTCCACTAGGATCAATTTGCCACTGTGAGTATTTTGCGGCAAAGTATGTGGTAGCCCCATCGTAGTAGCCAGACTGTGTAAAAACTTTTAAATAAGGATTCTGAGCCATGGCTTGGCGCAGATTGTCTCTTGTTCTATCATTACTGTTGTCCCAACGCCCAACGTTACCAAACACATTGTATTTTACGTCCGTTTTAAACCCTAATTCATTTTGAATATAAGCATTGATCGCCGGCGTAAAAGAGTGTAGCCAAGAGGTTAATTCCGGATTGTAATCTGGTCGTGTGCCAGCATCTGTCTTGTCAATGCCGAGATATCTAGAATCTAAGCGGCCTATTGTTTTTCCAGAAGTGTCTCTTAAGAGTTCTTTCCAGAAGAAAGATGTAGGCACATCGAGGTTGTGTTGTAAAATTACATTCTCAGATAGTCCAGAATAGTAACTCATTTTTTTAGCAATAGCAGCTTTCTCGTTCGGAGCAATGAATCCGCCTTTTGCTATGGCCGGCATAAGATCGTTTAAAGCAAATTCTTCTACTTCTGGTAAAACGTCTAAAAGGTCTTTTTGCTGAAGCGCTTCGGGCAATCTGTTGTGATACCAAGCCGTTGCTGCATAATATGGCAAATTTAAACTGGATGCCAATGGGCCACCGGTACGCAATACTTTATAATCTGCAGGCGATACCATAATTACCCCATTTAAGTACATCCATTGTTTATTCTGTAACTCTAGAGATAAGCCCATAACGCGGGTACCCCCATAACTTTCACCTATGATGTATTTTGGTGAAGACCATCGGTCTTTACGCGTGGTAAAGGTATTCATCCAACTGGCTAAGTACTTAATGTCTGCATTAATTCCGAAGAATAATTTATCGGAAGGAAGCTTTCCGTTTTTATCGGCCACTTTTCTAGAGTAACCTGTATTTACTGGATTAATAAAAACAATATCCGCAACATCCAAAATAGAATAAGGATTATCCTTAACTCCATACGGTTGAATAGGGTAGCCCTCATCATCAATATTTAAAACTTTAGGACCGGTATAGGCAATATGCATCCATACGGAAGCAGAGCCAGGACCTCCATTGAATGAATAGATAATTGGTCGGTTTTTGGCCTTAGTAATATTGCTGCGCTTGTAGTAGGTGTAATAGAGAGAAGCAATTATTTTGCCCTCATCATTCCAAACGGGTTGAAAACCTGTTTCAGCAGTATAATTTACAGTTTTTCCTTTAATGCTAACACTGCCTTGTGTGGTGTAAGCGGTGTCTATTGGAATTTTTAAGTCTTGCGAAAAACTAAATAGAAAACTAAATAAAAGCAAAAACGAGGTGTACCATTTCATATGTTGAGCAATTTAAAATAAATGCTTTAAAGGTACTAATTACAAATGGATTATCAGAAGTTTTCAAACACGCCAAGCCCAAATAAGGCAAAATCATATTTTACGGGGTCTGTGGGGTCCAGTTTTCGTAGGGCTTTATCCAATTCAGCTAAGGCTTTACCGTCGTTTTGTTTCCGTTTTAAAAGGCCTAATTTCCGAGCTACATTTCCGGAGTGTACATCCAAAGGACAACTTAATACTGCGGGCGAAATGCTTGTCCAAATTCCAAAATCAACCCCTGTGTTGTCCGCTCTAACCATCCATCTTAAAAACATGTTTATACGTTTTGCAGCTGAATTTTTAAGCGGATCACTAATATGTTTCTGGGTGCGTTTGAGATGTGGTATTTCAAAAAAGCAATTTTTAAACTCGTGAATACTACGCTGAATGGAATCCTTTTCTACATGAGCTTTAAAAACGGCTTCTAGGCCTTGGTGTTGCGCGTAGATGTGTTGTAAGCTTTTTATAAACTGAATAAAATCTAATCCATTAAACGTACGGTGTACAAAAGTTTCTAAGCGCTCTAAATCGGAATCTTGGTGCTGTGTAATAAACTGGTAAGGCGCATGGTCTAACAAGTTCATCATTTTATTTGCATTATTAATAATGCTTTTACGGTTACCCCAAGCTATGGTTGCTGCCAAGAAACCGGCTATCTCAATATCTTCTTTAAGCGTGAATTGATGTGGAATTTGTATAGGGTCACTTTTAATAAAATCAGGTCGATTGTAAAGCTCTACCTTCTCATTAAGGAAGGCTTTTAGCTCAGCTTTTTTTAGTTTCAAATTGCAAAAAAGTTAATGGGGCATTACCCGTTATAGACTTGGTTTTCTTGTTCTGCCACACGTATAAAAGTGGTTCTTTTAGTCAGTTCTTTTAATCGTGCTGCCCCAACGTAGGTACAGGTACTTCGGAGGCCTCCTAAAATATCTTGCAAGGTGTTTTGTACATCCCCTTTATAAGGGACTTGAACCGTTTTACCTTCACTAGCGCGGTATTCTGCAACGCCTCCGACGTATTTGTCCATAGCTGTAGCAGAACTCATGCCGTAAAATTGCTTGTATTGTTGATTGTCTTTGGTGATGAGGTCTCCACCGCTTTCGGTATGCCCTGAAAACATTCCGCCGAGCATTACAAAATCGGCCCCTGCTCCAAAAGCTTTAGCAATATCCCCGGGGGTTGCACACCCACCATCGCTAATAATTTGCCCTCCTAAACCATGAGCCGCATCGGCACATTCTATAATAGCGGATAACTGAGGATAGCCTACACCTGTTTTTACACGAGTGGTACAAACACTTCCAGGACCAATACCCACCTTAACAATATCTGCACCCGATAAAATAAGTTGCTCTACCATTTCGCCGGTAACGACATTCCCTGCAATAATGACCTTATCTGGATAAGTGGCTCTTGTTTTTTGTAAAAATTCTACAAAATGCTCAGAATACCCATTGGCGACATCAATACAGATAAATTTTAATTCCGGATGCGCTTTAAATACTGTTTTTAGTTTTTTGGTATCCTCAGATCCGATACCTGTACTTATAGCAATATAATTTACAATATCTTCTGGGGCCTCACTTAAAAATGTGCTCCATTGCTGTGGTGTATAATGTTTGTGTATGGCGGTAAATAGTTGCTGTTTTGCTAAAGCGGTTGCCATTTCAAAGGTACCCACGGTATCCATATTTGCAGCCATAATAGGAATGCCTTTCCAACTTATTTTGCTGTTTAGAAAGTTGAAGTCACGCTCTAAAGAAACCTGCGATCTACTTTTCAAGGTCGAACGTTTTGGACGAATCATTACATCTTTAAAGCCTAATTTTATATCGTGTTCTATATGCATAATTAGAATGAATTTTGGTGCTATTCAAAAATACAAGTTCTTTACCTTCAGACGGCACAAATTTGGATAGAACAGCATTTGTTTTATTAACAATTGTTTATAGGGGAGAGGAGTAGTTGACTTTATAACAAAGCTCTTTTGTTTCGGGGAAGATAGAATTCTCAATATTAGTTTTTGAGACTAAAAGTTATAATGTGAATAGGGAAACCTTCAAAATTATAAAGGGGAATAGGGGAAGAAATTAAGAAAGAGATTTTAACGGCGCGCGATACTTTGGAAAGAATCCTTTATCGAGGTCTTCTGATTTTAACTCAGTTTGTAAGTGAGACTCCGAAAGCGCTTTGTAGGCGTCTTTATTAACGATGTATTTCCAGATTTTAAAAATCTTAACATCCTTAGAGAATTTAGCTTTAAACTCAAATAAGGAATCTTCTTCGCTGCCTTTTCCACCACCTAGGTTAAGGTAATGATAGCCCTGAAGTGTGCCTTTAATTCGCATTTCATCAATAATGAGTTTGATAGGTTGAAGATCAAAATATAAATGGTTTAAACCCGAGAGATGGTATTGAATAATGTTGCCCGATTTTATAAAAATAGCACCAGCGATAATTTCACCGGTGGCATTGTATTTACACATCATTAATGAGGCTTCATAATCGTCATTCATAAGTAACTGGCGGTAATAATCAGTATCAAAAAAATAATCGTCAGTGGCTTCAATACGTCGCATGTTGTCATGATAGAGACTGATAAAAATATCCAAGTGTTCTTCAGTTGTCCCTTCAATAACCGTACATAATTTTCTGGCTTTATTGATATAGGTTTTTAAGCGTCTATTATAGCTTGCACGTTGCTCTTCTAGAGTTTTGCTGAGGTCTATATATACCACTTTTCCTAAGGAGGTAATCTGTCCTAAATTCTGAAGCATAAATTCGGCTTCATCAATATAGGGGTGGAGTCTGGTGAAGACGGCTATAATCTTGGTTTTATTTAAAAAGGTATTTAAGGCCCTGTAAAAATTGTCTTTCTTAAAATTAGGGTCTATGTTTTGAGCTAAAATACCACAATAGCCATAAACAGAGGTGGCATCTTTGTATTCAGAATTTTCAATATTTCTGAGAAGTAAGGGAAGAAAAATGACCGATTGTCCTTCATTATACTTCAGTAGAACAGGAAGTTCTTCTTCGCGTTTTGAAAGTTGATGATAGCTATAAGTATGGTAGAAATCGACCGCTCCTATACGGTCTAATTCTGCATTCCACTCTTGTCTATTCGTAATAACCTCAATCATTTATGAAAAAATTTATGATTAAAGTTAACAAAATAAAAAGTAAAAAAGAGAATCTTTACGAATTAAAAAAACCTCTAGTCTTTTTCTCTAGAATTAGAGATTCAGAAAAGAGGTTTATTTAAGTTGTTTATTATTTTATAGCAATCATGCTAATTTCAACATTGACAAATTTTGGTAAGTTGGCAACTTCTACTGTTTCTCTAGCAGGCGCAGTAGCTTCATCAAAATAAGTACCGTAAACGGTATTGATGTCTTTAAAATTATTCATATCACTGATAAAAATGGAAGACTTTATAACGTTTTCAAAACTCATGTCAGCAGCCTCTAAAACCGCTTTCATGTTTTCCATAACTTGCTTTGTTTCTGTTTGAATATCGTCAGTAACGAGCTCCATAGTTTCAGGGTCTAAAGCAATTTGTCCGGAGGTATATAGGGTGTTTCCGCTTAAGATGGCTTGGTTGTATGGGCCAATTGGTGCTGGTGCTTTAGGAGTGTTTATTACTTTTTTCATAGAACTTAATTTAATGTAGTGATGTGAGAGGTTTGTTCTCTATTCAATACCAAATTTAAGATAAAATTTGAAAGTGCACTCTTATGAAGTAAAAAGAAGTAAGTTCTCTCTTAAGGTCTAGGACAAGAGAATTAATTCCCAACAGTTTGATCCGCTTGCTTTTGCTTGTCGTATTTTAAATCTTTTAATAAGTTAGATTTAATACCGATAAAGAAGTTCCAAGAGCTTTGGTCACTAAACGGAATCCATGAAAAATTCATTCGCCAACTTAGTAGATCGCGTTCAAAACGTAATTGGGTATATGAGAACCCTTGATTGGCAAAATCGTAACCTGAAGAGGCTCCAATACTCCATTTTGGTGAAATGTCTACATCACCAGAAAACATTAAAGAATGGCTAGATATTTCGTTTTGGCGTTGCGTATTGTTGTAATTGGCCGCATAGGCTAATCGTAAACTCCAAGGCATTTTATAGTTGTAAAATTCGTTGTTCTCTTCCTGTTCATCTTCACTTCGGTCATCATCTGAGAGGCGCTTATTAGCATAATCTTGAGTCCGTCCAAATAAATCGTCCGTACGGCCACCTGAACGTGCAGATTCTGCAGCAGAGGCTTCCTTTTCTTTATCATCCTTACCCGAAAAACTATCGTTAGATAAGGTATAACTCATGCTGACGTTAGCTGAGGTTAGACGAAATAAACTTCCCCCATTATTAATGTTAAAGGTGTTGATGACGTCGTTATTGCTGTCTAAAGCATACGGGTTCATCGTCATGCTAAAGTTAACACTCATTTTATTGTTTAAAATCTGCGTTCCTCCCGTTAATCGTAATGGACTCCATTTTATGGAGTCGGCTGCAATATCATAAGCCGTAGAAAAATTAAGACTATTTAATAGGGTTACTTTTTCAGGTTCGGTTTGTGTAGAATCTTTGGCGCGTACTTTAGCTTCAATATTATTACTTAAAGATAGCCCAATGCTACTTGAAAATGCATTTCCTGGAGCCCCGTAAAGCGAGTTTTCAAACCGTGAGTATTCTACTTGGTCTGTGGTTGTACCATCAGCATCAATAACGTCGTAGGTTTCGTAATACTGATCAAATGCCGGTGTAATGGAGTAGCTAATAGAAGGTCGCATAACGTGCCTTATGGCTTTCAGTTTCGCGTCTTTATTTTCATTTTCAAAATCGTACATACCATAAATGGTGGTTCCTATACTGGCACCAGCACTATAGGTTAAGTAACGATCAAAACCATTTTTGTTTACGGTAACGACTTCGTCATTCGCCTGATCGTAATAACGACTTATGGTTTTTAAGGTCCAATTTTCCTGAAGGCTTGCATTGGCACTTACACTGAAATAATCAAAGATTTTAAAATTGGTGGTGATTGGTAAGCTATGCGACATGCCTATTTCAGCATCGTCATACATTTCACTTTTTCCAAAAATAGAATCGTTGGTTTGTATGCTATATTCCCCTCTGGTGGTGACTTGAAAGTTGATGTTTTCAATAATCCCGTTTTTAGACCCTGTCTTTGGGGCAAATGGGTAAACCCTTCCCATAGACGCTTGTAATGTTGGTAGAGTTAGATTAATATCGCCAGTATTGGTATTCTGACTGTGTGTTGCCGTTAAACTTAAATTTACTTGTGGGTCTCCAGTAAAGGTTTTGGAATACGATACAGAAGACGCTAAGGTGTTGTTAAGAAAATTAGATTGGTTGAGCTGATTGATAGACTCTTGGTAATAGGTGCTACTTCCTAAGTTTACAGAGGCCGAGAATCTAGAATTTGGGTTAGCCTTTGTGTCTTGACTGTGGGACCACCTGATGTTGTAAATGGTACTCTGACTAAAGTCGGGGAAACCACGCTCTTCATTAAGAAGATTTTCATATCTAAAGCTAATATTTCCTTTAAACTTATAACGTAGGGCATAGTTGTTTTCTATACGCAATCCGTAACTTCCATTGGTATAATAGTCTCCAAGAACGGCCAAATCTAAATAATCACTTATGGCAAAGTAATACCCTCCATTCTGTAGGTTGTACCCTCTATTACTGTCTTCACCAAAGGAAGGAAAAATAATTCCGGAGGTTTGCTTTTTGGTCATCGGGAAGAAGGCAAATGGCAACGCTATGGGGGTAGGGACGCCATAAATTTCCATATAAGTAGGACCTACAATAACTTTTTTATTCGGGACCATTTTCATTTTAGTGGTCACAAATTGATACTCTGGGTCCTCCTCATCTTCAGCCGTTGTAAAACGACCGTTTTTCATAAAGTAAACCGAATCATTTTCTTTCTTCGTTATAGGCGAATAAACCTTAAAACCTTGTTGCTCCGTTCTCGAATTAAAAACCAAAGCTTTTTTTGTTTCGGTATTAAAGACAATAGAATCGGGTTCAATAACGTTTTGTCCTTGTGTAAAAACCGGGCGTTGGCTATATCCTGTGGAATCTTTTATACGACCAGCATAAACTAAATTCTTGCTGTAATCAATTTCAATAACCCCAGCTTTTATCTCCATATCTTGGTATAAAACTTCGGCTTTATTGTAAAGGTAAATTTTGGTTTTCTTTTGGTTTAAAGAAACATAGTCCGCAGCAGTATACTTTACAGTACCTTCTAAAAGGCCTTTCTGTTTGGTAGAATCTTGCTTAGTAGAATCAATTTCTATGGTCTTTTGTGGCGGATTTATAATGGAATCTAACACAATTGAGGTGGTGTCTTTCTGCTGTTTAGCAGGAATACGACCTTCTTTTTTCGGTAATTCTTGTGCCAAGCTAAACGTGTTAATAAACACTGTAAAACTAAGGGTAAAAAGTATGTATAAGCTTTTTGTCTGCAATGCTTTTAAGTGTATTTTTGTAAAAGTATGGCTCGGTTTTTGAAACGCCAAAAGTACAGTATTTTTTTTGATTAGTTTATTAAAACTAGAAAATGAAAATTACGAACTTATTTAATGAGGACATTGTGTTAAACCAAGTTGAAAAAACGTTAAATTACATATGCAAACGATACCTAAACCTACAATAGTATTATTCATTCTTATATTTATTAGTTCTTTAACATCTTCGGCCTATTTACAGGCGCAAGACAATAAATTTGTTGTTGTTTTAGATGCAGGACATGGGGGTGGCGATTCTGGAAATGTTGGAAACGGACATAGTGAAAAGGATATTGCCTTAAAAGTTACCCTAGAGGTAGGGAAGGCTCTAGAAAAAAATCCGGATATTAAAGTGATCTATACCCGTAAAACCGATGTTTTTATAGAATTACACGAACGTGCTAATATTGCCAATAGGGCAGATGCAGACTTGTTTGTCTCTATTCATTGTAATGCGCACAGCTCTCAGGCTAGCGGGACTGAAACTTTTGTTTTAGGTGAAAAAAATACGGGTCGTAATTTTGATGTCGCTAAAAAAGAGAATGAAGTGATTTTCTTAGAGGATAATTACGAAGAAAACTATGCGGGTTTTGATCCTAGCTCTCCAGAGTCTTCAATTGCTATTGGTATAGAACAGGAAGTTTATGTAGAACAAAGTGTGGTTCTAGCGCGTAAAATTGAAGATAATTTTATCGGGAAGGCAAAGCGTAAAAGTCGTGGCTTAAAGCAAGCTAGTCTTTTGGTTATTCGTAATACCTACATGCCAAGTGTATTGGTAGAGGTCGGGTTTTTAACCAATAATAGCGAAGGGAAATTTTTAAACTCTAAGGCCGGTCAGACTAAAATGGCGAACGCTATAAAAGAAGCGGTTTTAGACTATAAAAAGGAACTCGATCAGAACGTGGGGAGTAAAATTCTTCAGGTTGAAGCGGAATCCATGGTTGAGGAAAAAGAAAGTCCTCGTGTTGTTGAAGGCATTGTTTTTAAAGTGCAAATTGCGGCCAGTTCTAGAGCTTTAGAACCTAAGTCGTATAATTTTAAAGGGCTTGCTGATATTTCGAGAGAAAAAACAGGAGCTGTCTATAAATATTACAGCGGACAAACCTCTGACTACAATGAGGTTAAGCAGCTTCAAAACCAAGCCAAACTAAACGGATATCCCGGTGCATTTGTTGTTGCCTTTAAAGACGGAAAAAAGATTGATGTTTCCGAAGCCTTAAAATCTGATTCAAATTAAAAACTTTATTAGTATATTTATTCCTAATTTTGTTTACAAACTAAATAAAGCCCATTGAAAATCTCAAGAGAAGTTAAAACCGCAATTCTAGTCCTAGCCGGCATTGCCTTTTGTATCTACCTATTCACCTTTCTTAAAGGTGAAGACTTATTTGAAAATTCAAATACCTATTATACAGAATTCGATTATAACGCCCTTAGTATGTCATCTCCAGTGACGATTAAAGGGAATAAGATAGGGAAGATAGAACATATTAAATACGATTACGAAACCGGTAAAACACGTATTGCATTTACCGTAAATCCTAAATTAAAATTTTCTAATAATAGTAAGGTAAGACTTTATCAAGATGGTCTTATGGGGGGGAATGCCCTAGCTATTGTTGAAGGAAATAGTGGTGTAAACGCAGAACCAGGAGATTTTATTAAATCGGAAGTAAAGCCCGGAATGATTTCATCATTAGAAAAGAATTTTTCAGGGATTAGTGAAGATTTAGGCGTTACCTTAAGATCTTCAGATACCTTATTAACAAATTTAAACGCCTTAGTTGTTGATGAGTCTGAAGACGGGCTTAAACAAACTATCGCAGAATTAAACGCAACACTTAAGTCCTTTAAAACGGTTGCATTTGCAGCGAATAACCTAATTAACGAGAACGATAAAAAAATCGCCTCGCTCTTAGAAAATTTTGATGCGACCAGTGCAGAATTAGCTATTTTAATAAAGGATCTTAATGAGGCAAAATTGTCTAATACGGTTAAAAATTTAGATGCTATGGTGGCCAAGCTTAACGGTCTTGCTACAGGTCTTGAAGCCGGAGAAGGAACTATAGGGAAATTATTAAAAGATGATGGCCTCTACACTAATTTAGATAATGCTTCTAAAGAGTTACAACTTTTACTTTTAGATATTAAATTACACCCTGCGCGCTATAGACGTATTTTGTCTAAAAGAGAAATTCCTTATGAAGCGCCTACGCCAGAGCAATTAAATAATAATTAAGCCGCCACTCATGGAATACATACCGAATATCATTTTTGCTGTAATCCTAATTGTAGGGATTGGTTTTTTTGCACGTAATATTAAAAAACTGATTCGTAATATTAAATTAGGACAAGAGGTTGATGCCAGTGATAATAAACCACAACGCTGGAAAAACATGGCTTATATCGCTTTAGGTCAAAGTAAAATGGTAAAACGTCCCATTTCTGGTTTTCTGCATGTTATTGTTTATGTTGGTTTTATAATTATTAATATTGAAGTTTTAGAAATTATTATCGATGGGCTTTTCGGGACTCACCGTATAGGTTTATCCATATTACCCAATACAGTTTATGGGTTTTTAATAGGCACTTTTGAAATTTTAGCGGTTTTAGTGCTCGTGGCGGTAAGCGTATTTTGGATTAGAAGAAACGTTATAAAGATAAAACGTTTCTTGAGTTCAGAGATGAAAGGTTGGCCAAAGAGCGATGGAAATATTATTCTTTATTTTGAAGTGGTTTTAATGGCTTTGTTTTTAATGATGAATGCCACGGATACCGAATTTCAAAACTTAGGGATTGGTAATATTATTTCTCAATGTATTGCACCGCTCTTCGATGGGGTTTCTCCTGAAGGCTTAAGTGCTATTGAACGTACCGCATGGTGGTTACATATTGTAGGCATACTTATCTTTTTAAATTATTTATACTTTTCTAAGCACTTACATATTCTTTTAGCGTTTCCTAATGTGTATTTTGGAAAAGTGGAGCCTAAAGGAAAGTTTAATAACTTAGAGGCTGTCACGGCAGAGGTAAAATTAATGATGGATCCGGATGCCGATCCTTTTGCGGCAGCACCAGAAGGCGCAGAAGACGACGTGCCTGCTAAATTTGGAGCGAGTGATGTTATGGATTTAAGCCAAATTCAATTGCTCAACGCTTATACTTGTACCGAGTGTGGACGTTGTACTAGTGAATGTCCGGCTAATCTTACCGGTAAAAAATTATCACCTCGTAAAATCATGATGGATACGCGAGATCGTTTAGAGGAAGTTGGTAAAAATATTGATGCTAATAACGGCGAATTTAAAGACGATGGAAAACAGCTTCTTGGTGATTATATTACCAATGAGGAGCTTTGGGCGTGTACGACGTGTAACGCTTGTGTAGAAGCATGTCCGGTAAGTATTAATCCATTGTCTATTATTATGGATATGCGTCGTTATTTAGTGATGGAGCAAAGTGCGGCTCCTATGGAATTAAATACAATGATGACCAATATAGAGAATAACGGTGCACCATGGCCATATAACCAAATGGACCGTCTGAATTGGAAAGATGAATAAGAATGAATTATTTTCTTAAATTAAAACCACGCATTAGACTGCAATTAGGAATTGTGGTCACGGTTTTATCTGCAATAGCCTTTTATTACATTTGGAATAATGATACCGGTTTTTTAGGTGGATTTATAGCAGGCGCTTTATTGGGTATCGGATTTGGGTTAATTGTAACCTATAAGAAAAAATAAGAGACATTATGAGCGAAGAACTTAAAGTGCCAACCATGGCAGAGTATATGGCAGAAGGCAAACAACCTGAAATTTTATTTTGGGTAGGTTCTGCTGGAAGTTATGATGATAGAGCAAAGAAAATAACCAAAGCTTTTGTGAAAATCTTAAATAAGGCTAAAGTCGATTTTGCCGTTTTAGGAACTGAAGAAAGCAACACTGGTGATGTGGCTAAACGTGCAGGAAACGAGTTTTTGTTTCAAATGCAAGCCGTTATGAATATTGAAGTGCTTAATGCTTATGAGGTAAAGCGTATTGTAACCTGTGATCCGCATTCTTTCAATTGTATAAAAAATGAATACCCTGGATTAGGTGGTCAATATGAAGTTATTCATCATACACAGTTTATAGAGGAACTTATTGCCTCAGGACGTTTAACTTTAGGGGGAGATACCTACAAAGGAAAACGGATTACTTTCCATGATCCTTGTTATTTAGGACGTGCCAATAGTGTTTACGACGCGCCTAGAGATGTGCTCAAAAAAACCAATGCCAATCTTATTGAAATGAAGCGCCATAAAGGAACAGCGTTATGCTGTGGAGCGGGAGGTGCACAAATGTTTAAAGATGCTGAACCTGGAAATAAGGAAATCAATGTTTTAAGAACAGAGGATGCCTTAGAGACACAACCGGAAATTATTGCGACAGGCTGCCCGTATTGTAATACCATGATGACGGACGGTGTAAAGTTTAAAGAAAAAGAAGCTGAAATTAAAGTCATGGATATTGCAGAATTAATTGCCAACGCTTAAGCGATACGGTTATTAATTAGTCTATGAATTTTATTCTAGGAGATCAATGTTTTGGGACTTTGCAGGATAGAATGGAGGCTTAATTTGAAAGTTTTCAGATCCATCTTATTAATCGTTATCTAACGTTCTACAGAAGGCATTATTGGAACGTATGGGTATCATATCTATAGTTTTTTAACTTCAGCATTAAGGTCTCAAGAATTAAAATTGAGTTGTATTTATTTTTCGTCCTAAACATTAATAGTAAAATGACCTTTATAAATTCTCAAATACAAACGGAAGACTTGCCTCGTGTTGAAGATGTGATTCTTAAGCCCATTTCAAAAGCCTATTTAAAGATTATTGCCCTTAATAAATTACTTATTTATACGGTTTTAATAGGTTTAGTTTTTCTTGGTAAATATCTTATTGAAAACAAAGAAGCCCACTTGCCTATAAGTATATGGTATGTTCTTGTGGCTGTGGTATTGTTTTGTGTGTTAAATTTTTTGGTGAGTTTTTTGGCTTTTCAAAAGCGCAAATATGCCCTAAGAACGCATGATGTTATTTATGCGAAAGGACTCCTAGTGCACAATAAAGTGACGGTACCGATTTCTAGAATTCAACATGTGGAAGAGTCAAGGAGTTGGTTGGCGCGTTATTTCGGATTGGCGACCCTTAAAATTTATACCGCAGGAGAGTCTGGTAGCGATTTAAGTATAAGTGGATTGCCGCATTTAGAAGCTACGCAAATTAAAGAAGTTATAAGCGCAAAGATTAATGGAGATAACTGATTTTTCACATCCCATACGGCAATCGTCAAAAGGAATTATAGTCATTTTTGCGTTTAAGACCATCTCATTTTTTAAAAAGTTCTTTGTGCTTTTTATTGCTTTTGGTTTGTCCATCGTTAAAAATCAGACCTTAGGCGGAGTCACACCGTTTAGATTACTGTTAGGTCTTATCACGGTTTTAATCGTCATCTTAGTCATAGCTATTTTAAAATATTTAAATTTTAAATTCCATTTAAGTGATGACGATTTCCATCTGGCTACGGGGGTAATTAATAAGGACAATACAATTATTCCGAAGTCTAAAATTCAGAATGTTTATATCAAGCAGAATTTTTTACAGCAAGTCATTAATGTAGTTTCCTTAAAAATAGAAACCGCCGGCGATAAAAAATCTGAAATAGAAATTAATGCCTTAGATAAAGCCACCGCCCTAGATTTAAAATCCAAGTTGTTTGCTAAAAACAATGTTGTAAATGCTGTGGAAAGCCCTACGCAAGCCGTAGTAAAGGATCGTGATGTCTTTTTTAAAGTGACGCCTATCCGTTTGCTACTCGAAGGTATTTCTCAAAATCATTTTAAGAGTTTTTTATTAATAACCACTTTTGTTTTTGGTTTGTATACCGAATTGGAAGACTATCTAAAAGCCTTAAATATTGAAGAACGTATAGAGGACTATGTGAATTTTGATGAAGAAACGATCTTTAATTTAATACTTACCAATGCCATCTTAATTTTAGGTGCTGTATTATTTTCGTTGCTCTTTTCGGTGGTGAAAACCTTTATCATTAATTTTAATCTTGAAGTGGTAGAGCACCAAAAGACCGTGGAGATTAATAAAGGCCTGTTTGATAAAGTGTCTTTAAGTTTAACGCCTAGTCGTATTCAGAACTTAGTGATTAGCACAAACCGTCTAAAACAAGCATTAGGCTTACATAGTATGGCCGTAAAACAAGCTATGGTCAATGTTAAACAGCAAAAGAACTTTAATATAGTAGCCTTAGAAAAAGAACAGCTTCATTATTTAATCAATAAACTATTATCAGGGTACTTTGAAGATGAAGGCGAAAAACGAAAACCACGTCCGTATTATATGCGGATTGCCACTTTAGAAATGCTTTTATTTTTTACGGTTCTTAATGGCTTAGGGTTTGCCTTTTTAGGGATAGACGCGCTATGGGTTAACCTCATTTTTATACCCTTAGCAGTTTTGTACGTACTTACGTCTTACCGAAAAGCCTATTATAGAATTTCGGAAAACTTTATTACCATAGGCAGTGGCGTCATTGATACGACCACTCAGATTCTAGAAATTCATAAAATTCAAAGTGTGAAACTTAAGCAAAGTATTTTTCAGAGACCAAGAAAGGTGGTGTCGCTTGTAATTTCAACTGCATCACAGTCTGTAACCATTCCCTATATTTCTAAATCTGAAGCCCTTTCGATTAACAATTATTTGTTATATAAGGTAGAATCTCAAGACCGAGATTGGATGTAAAGTCTTATTTTTGTGTCTTAGAAAAAATAATTTTATGCTAGTTGATTTTAATACCCTCCCCGAAGAGTCTAGAGTTTGGATTTACCAAGCCAACCGTTCGTTTTCAGATGATGAAATTGTACAATTAAAAGGACAGTTAGAAACGTTTATCGAAGCATGGACCGCTCACGGTAAAGATTTAAAAGCAGGTTTTAAATTAGTGTACAAAAGGTTTATCGTTATAGCGATGGATCAGTCTTTAAATAGTGCTACAGGTTGTTCTATTGATGCTTCAGTAAATTTTATTCAACAGTTAGAACAGCAGTACAACGTAGACCTTATGGATAAGATGAATGTATCTTACAAACAAGGAGAATTTATAGCCTATAAACCCTTAGTCGATTTTAAGAAAATGGCACAACAAAAAGCGGTGTCTAAAAATACGATTGTATTTAATAATTTGGTGACTAATATTGCCGAATTCAACGAAAACTGGGAGGTTCCCGCGAGCGAAAGTTGGCACAGTCGATTTATAAAATAAGACTTTCAAGATAAAAATTTTTATATCTCAACAAGAATAGTCACTTTTACATTATAGATTAAAGGACTAACCCAAAACCTCAATTGTGGCTACAGACATTTTTTTATTAAACATTTCAGGACAAGATAAACCAGGATTAACTTCAAGCTTAACCAGCGTATTAGCAGAGTATGATGCTAAAGTATTGGATATTGGTCAAGCAAATATTCATGATACCCTTTCTCTAGGGATTATGTTTGAAATAAAATCAGGAAAAAAATCGGCAGCCGTACTTAAGGATCTATTGTTTAAGGCTTACGAGTTGGAGTTGACCGCAAAGTTTTCTCCTATATCCTTAGAAGATTATGAAGATTGGGTGAACCTTCAAGGGAAGGATCGTTATATTGTAACCATAGTAGGCGAACGTTTAGCGGCGGTTCAAATTTCTGAAGTCACTAAAGTTATTTCAGAAAAAAACCTGAATATCGATTCTATTAAACGGCTTACAGGGCGTACGTCTTTAATTAATAAAGAAGAGTATCCTAGAGCATCCATACAACTATCAATACGAGGCCGAATAGGAGATAAGTCCGATTTTACTGAAAAAATGATGGCCATCTCTAGAGAGTTAGATGTCGATATCGCTTTCCAAGAAGATAATATCTTTAGACGCAATAGACGTTTGGTATGTTTTGATATGGATTCGACCTTAATTCAGACTGAAGTCATTGACGAATTAGCTGAATTGGCGGGTGTTGGTAATGAAGTAAAAGCCATTACAGAAGCCGCGATGCAAGGCGAAATTGATTTTAATGAAAGTTTTAAAAGACGAATGAAACTTTTAGAAGGCTTAAGTGAATCTGTTTTACAGGAAGTGGCACAACGCTTGCCAATTACTAAAGGCGCAAAACGTCTTATAGATACCTTACATTACTACGGATTTAAAACCGCTATTTTATCGGGTGGATTTACCTATTTTGGCCACTACCTACAAGAAAAATTAGATATAGATTACGTCTACGCTAACCAATTAGAAATTAAAGATGGTGCCTTAACAGGAGGCTACCTTGGTGATATTGTAGATGGTAATAAAAAAGCAGAATACTTACAATTGTTAGCCGATAATATGCACATAGATATTAGTCAAACCATTGCTGTTGGTGACGGTGCTAATGATCTACCGATGTTAAACTTAGCGGGCTTAGGGATTGCATTTCATGCCAAACCTAAGGTTAAGGATAGTGCCCAGAGTTCTATTTCTAGTATTGGTTTAGATGGGGTACTGTACTTATTAGGCTACCACGACCGTCAAATTGATTTGGTGTCTGAAGGCTAAACAACACCCTTTAAAATCGATATATAAATCTATCTTAAAGTCTTTTTAACTTCCTTTTAATTATGGTAATTTGGCACAATAATCGATGTCATTTTACGTACTAAATTTATAATCTTTAAAGATTGCTAATGCGATATATTGCCCTTTTTCTAATTTGTGGTTGTTTTCAATTTCTTTTTGCTCAAAACAGCGCGCGTCATCCCCTTCAAACTACCGATTCTATTCAACAAAAGAAATGGGTGGATAGCCTGTATAATGCGATGTCTGTAGAAGAGCGTATTGGGCAGCTTTTTATGGTGCAAGTATTTTCTAATAAAGGGAGAGCCCATGAGACTAAGATTGCGCAATTAATAAAGAATCAACATATAGGTGGTTTAATTTATTCTAATGGTGGTCCCGTACGTCAAGCCCAATTGAATAATGAGCTTCAGGCAGCTTCCAAGGTGCCGTTATTAATAGGAATGGATGCCGAATGGGGACTAAGTATGCGCTTAGATTCTACCTATGCTTTTCCATGGAATATGACCCTTGGCGCTATTTCTGATCCTAAATTGGTAGAGCAAGCCGGACGACAAATAGGGGAACATTGTAAGCGCCTTGGGGTGCATTTTAATTTTGCACCAGCGGTAGATATCAATACCAATCCTAAGAACCCTATAATCGGAAACCGTTCGTTTGGTGAAGACCGTGATAATGTTACCGAAAAAGGATTGGCCTTTATGAAAGGTATGCAAAGTGCAGGAACCCTAGCCAATGCTAAACATTTTCCTGGGCATGGGGATACGGAAGACGATTCGCATTTAAAACTACCGACCATTAATTTTAGCGCGAAACGAATCGATTCTATAGAAATCTATCCTTACCGAACCCTTATAAAAAAAGGATTAGCAAGTGTTATGGTAGCGCATCTTAATGTGCCAAGTTTAGAGGCACGTAGAGATTTCCCATCGTCATTATCTAAACATATTGTCACCGATATTTTAAAAGAACAGTTAGGTTTTAATGGCCTAATTTTTACGGATGCTTTAACCATGAAAGGCGCAGCGGATTATGTGGCACGAGATGTTGATGGGTCTAAAACAAAAAGTTTAGTAAAAGGAGGCGAGATCGATTTGATGGCCTTTTTAGCAGGTAACGATGTGATGCTCATGTCTGAAGATCCTGCTGCAGGTATTGCCAAATTTGCAGAAGCTCTTAACCAAGGGGTGATTACAGAAGAACGTTTAGCCTATTCTGTAAAGAAAATATTGATGGCAAAATACAAAGTTGGACTTCATAATTACTCGCCAATAGGGATTTATAATTTAAAAAATGATCTTAATAGATTAAAGGACGATTTGCTATATGAAGAGCTCATGGAAAACGCCCTTACGGTGGTAAAAAACAGTAATGACTTGTTGCCTTTTAGAGATTTAGAAACTAAGAAAATAGCGTATGTGGCCTTAGGTGATGACTCAGGCTCTGTTTTTCTTGAATCTTTAAAGAAATACACTAAAGTTCATGAGATAAAAGCTGATAAACTAGATGAAGTCATTGCTAAACTTCAGAATTATAATACGGTTGTTGTTGGCTTTCACAAATCGAATGCGAACCCTTGGAAGAGTTATAAGTTTTCTCAAAAAGAAATGGCATGGTTATATGAAATTGCACGCACCAATACGGTGGTTTTAGATGTCTTTGCCAGACCTTATGCTTTAAACGATTTGCTTACCGTAGAGAATATTGAAAGTGTGGTGGTCAGCTACCAAAATAGTGCTATTGCACAAGAAAAATCAGCGCAGTTAATTTTCGGTGCTATCGATGCTAAAGGTAAATTACCTGTAAGTGCAGGTCCATTTTTTCCTGTCGGTACGGGGAAAAGCTATAACTCTATTATGAGTTTAAGTTATGGTTTACCAGAACGCGTGGGGATGGACTCCGATCGTTTATTACGCATAGATTCCATAGCCAATTATGCTATAGAAGGAAAAATGACGCCAGGAATTCAAATCTTAGTCGCCCGAAAAGGGAAGGTGGTTTACAGTAAGAATTTTGGGTATCATACTTATAAAAAGAAGAATCCTGTAGATTTTAATGACCTCTACGATGTGGCCTCGTTAACCAAAATTTTAGCTACGCTTCCTGTATTAATGGAGTTAGAAGAGCAAGGTTCTGTGAGTTTAGACGATAAACTAGGCGATTTAATGCCGGAGTTTAAAACCACGAACAAAAAGAATATTACCTTAAAAAAGATGTTGTCGCATTACGCACGTCTTAAGCCATGGGTGCCATTTTACTATGCCACTTTAGATTCGGTAACCAAATTACCAGATCCTAAATATTACAAATTTAAAAGTACAGAAGGCTATAGAACTGAGGTCACCAACACCTTATTTATGCGTGATGATTATCAAGATACCATACAGAAAATTATCAGAGATAGTGATTTGTTACCGAGTTTAAGATATCGTTATAGCGATTTACCGTATTACATCTTAAAAAAATATTTGGAGGATTTTTACGCGAAACCGCTAAGTGAAATCACGGAAGATCGTTTTTATAAAGCGTTAGGAGCTAATTATACCACCTATAATCCAAGGAAAAAATTCAGTTTAAAGGATATTGTTCCTACGGAAATTGATAACTATTACCGTTATAAAGAAGTTCATGGTTATGTGCATGATATGGGAGCAGCAATGCAAAATGGGGTAGGCGGACATGCCGGCGTTTTTAGTAATGCTAATGACGTGGCCAAGATTATGCAAATGTACTTGCAAAAAGGGTTTTACGGAGGAAAGCGCTACTTAGATCCTGAAACCATTGATAAGTTTAACTACTGCTATTATTGTGGAAATAACAACAGACGTGGTATAGGTTTCGATAAACCTCAATTAGGTGATGAAGGGCCAACCTGTGGTTGTTTATCCATGACTAGTTTTGGACACTCAGGCTTTACAGGGACTTATGCTTGGGCCGATCCGGATGAAGAAATTGTCTATGTGTTTTTGGCCAACCGAACGTACCCTGAAGCAGGTAAAAACTTATTACTTAGAGAAAATATAAGGACAGAAATACAACGTCTAATTTACGAAGCTATTATAGACTAAGGAGCACTGTATTAGAGCAATACTTTAGGAGCACTTTCTAAGTTTTAAATTATTGGGAAGGTGAAATGGTTATGATGTACATTTTATAAGACGTCTACAGAAAGGAGGCTTAATAAATTACGACTATAACCTTAGATTTGGGCTGCGGCGCAGATCATTTTAATATTAAATAGAAAAAATGAAAATAGGAATTGTTTGTTACCCAACATTTGGAGGTAGTGGTGTCGTCGCTACAGAATTAGGTTTAGAATTATCTAAACGTGGTCACGAAATTCATTTTATCACCTACAGCCAACCGGTACGTTTAGAATTGTTGAGTAATAATGTTCATTTTCATGAAGTTCATGTACCTGAATATCCTTTATTTTTATATCAACCTTACGAGCTGGCCTTATCTAGTAAATTAGTGGATATGGTAAAACTGCATGGCATAGAATTGTTACACGTGCATTATGCCATTCCGCATGCTTATGCCGCTTACATGGCACAGCAAATGTTAAAAGATGAGGGGATTTATGTGCCTATCGTTACCACCTTACATGGTACGGACATTACCCTTGTAGGAAGTCATCCGTTTTATAAACCAGCCGTAACCTTTAGTATCAATAAATCTAATGCTGTAACTTCTGTTTCAGAAAGTTTAAAGCAAGATACCATGCGTTTGTTCGATATTAAAAATGAAATTTCTGTCGTTCCTAATTTTATCGATTTAGAAAAACACGAACATAAGTTTACTGATTGCCAACGCGGGATGATGGCAGAAGATGATGAGCGCATCATTACGCATATTAGTAACTTTAGAGAGGTAAAACGTATTCCCGATGTTATTAAGGTGTTTTATAACATTCAAAAAGCATTACCAGCCAAATTAATGATGGTCGGTGAAGGGCCTGAAAAAGAAGCTGCTGAAATATTGGCTGAAGAATTAGGAATTAGTGAACGCGTTATTTTCTTCGGAAATAGTAATGAAATAGATAGAATACTCTGCTTTAGTGATTTGTTTTTATTGCCCTCTCAAACCGAAAGTTTTGGTTTAGCGGCTTTAGAGGCTATGGCTAGCAGTGTTCCTGTGATTTCTACAAATACAGGAGGTTTATCGGAGGTCAATGAAGATGGGTATTCAGGTTATTTGAGTGATGTTAATGCGATACATGATATGTCTGATAATGCGTTAAAAATACTTACTGATATCAAGACCTTAGAAACCTTTAAAAGCAATGCAAAATTACAATCGCAAAAATTCGATTTGCGTAATATTGTTCCGATGTACGAAAAAATTTATGAGGAAACTCTAAAGGCCTT
The DNA here is from genome assembly GCF_003337305.1 of Winogradskyella arenosi. Taxonomy (GTDB): domain Bacteria; phylum Bacteroidota; class Bacteroidia; order Flavobacteriales; family Flavobacteriaceae; genus Winogradskyella; species Winogradskyella arenosi. The sequence continues at coordinate 776,225 of NZ_QPJO01000002.1, forward strand.
TTTAGTGGCAGAATAAACGGATTCTTTAATAAAGACCTTAATAAAAAAGGCTTCTCATTGAGAAGCCTTTTTTATTTAAGTTATAAGGTGTTTTACCAAAGGTCACTGACCTCTTGTTTAATATACGCAAGAGCAGCATTACTTGGAGCAGGTTTATCCATAAGTTCGGTTAATACCACTTCTCGTAATTTTGAGGCATTTTCCGTAGTATCGGGTAGTGCCGCTTTTCTAATAAGTTGAATGGTGGCATTTTTAGCCGCAATAGTGATAGACCAACATTGATCACTCACATAAATTTGTTGCGTTAAATTATGCTCTAACTCTTGTTCTATCGTTGCAATAAGCAAACTCTCGTAATCGGTTTTACTCGTAGAAGTTGGGTGAACACGCGTTAGAAGTTTAGAAGGCGAGATGCGTTCTAAAAAAAGTGTCATTCGTTCATAGGCTTGTAAACGTAGTGGTAAACTTTCTTTCTGCAGATCTTTATGCATTAAAAAATGCCGTCTCTTATTTTCATTGTTTACATGTTGCTTAAAAAAATAGTATGCCATAGCACCCACAAGAGCTGCAGGTGTAATATTAAAAAGTAAGTCTATAATCCTGTCAAGATCCATTAAAATAGATTTTTTATTGAGTTAACATTAATTGATTCCCGGTTATAACGCTTCCCCTATTAAGGGTACCTTATAACGCCAAACTGTAAAGTTAATTTAATTTAAAGATTTAGAAATTTTATCTCTAAAAATATGAAGCAAAAATATAAGAAATTAGCAATACTAGGGATTGTCCTTCTCTGTCTTGTTGGGGGATTAACCTATGCGGCAAATTATGTAGTAAGTCAAAAACTAGAAGCCGCGTTAGCCGATTTGAGTCCAACCGTAAAAGTTACCTATAAGGATCTTCATGTGGCCTTATGGGGAGGAGATGTGTCGCTTTCTCAACCTAAAGTTGTGCTAAGCGGAAAAACAACGGGTAAAACCTTATTAGATGCGCAATTGCAAGCCATAGAATTGAATGATTTAAGTTATTGGGATTATATCGTGCACAATGAAATTACAGCTAAAAAATTAAATGTGGTAAAGCTCATTGCGACCTATAACCATAATCCTGTTGTGCAGCGAAGCAGTTATGAGCAGAGCTTTTTAGAGGGATTAAAACAGAATATTAGCATTGAAAGTCTAGCTTTAAAGCAAGCCGATATTTTAATCAAGAATGCTGTAAATGATAGTGTTATATTGAGTACTTCAGATTTAAACTTTAAAATTTCAGAATTAAAAATTAAGGCCGAAGCCCAAAATAAAGACGAAAAGCTAGAGTACAAATCCTATCATCTTCAAACTAAAGCTTTAAATTTTGCAGCAAACCCCTATGAAGATTTAGCCATTGATAGTGTTGATATTACCAACCATACGGCCCGTTTAAGCGGATTTCAATTCCGTACCAAATATTCAAAACCAGAATATGATGCGGTGTTAAAACAAGAGCGCGATCATTTTAAGGTGTTTATTAAAGACATTGAGTTGCAAGATTTAGATTTTGGATTTAATCAAGAAGAGCGCTTTTACTTCTCTTCTAAATCAATGCTGTTAAACACGCCGAAAGCTGAAATTTATAGAAATAAATTGCTTCCCGATGATACCAGTACAAAATTACTTTACAGCCGGATGTTGCGAGATTTAGATTTTCAGCTCGGATTAGAAAACTTAAAAATTAAAAATGGGACGTTGTCTTATTTAGAGAAAGTGAAAGGATATGAACCAGCTGGTCGTTTAGATTTTACAGAGATGAATGCGCGCATTTGGCATTTAGGAAATACATTTTTAGATGAAGACACAGTGATTAGTATTAACACACAATTTATGGATAGTGCGACTTTAAATGTAGATTGGAATTTTAAGGTAGCCGATTCTACAGATCAATTCATTTTTAAAGCCGATTTACAAAATTTTAAAGCGTCAGAATTAGCGCAATTCACAAAACCCAATCTCAATGTAGATCTTCAAGGAGAGTTGCAACAAACTTATTTCACCATTGGAGGAGATTCTAGAGTGGGGCAAATAGACTTAAAAGTGAATTATGACGATTTTAAAGTGGCCATTTTAAGAAAAGACGGAAAGGAAAAAAACAAGCTTTTATCGACGCTAGTGAATCTATTTGTTTCTAAAGATAGTGATGATGAAAAAAATAATTATCGTTTTGGACATTCAGAATCCGTAGAACGCGATACCACCAAATCCGTTTTCAATTTTGTCTGGTTAAATATTAAAGCGGCTTTACTTTCTGCTATGGCGGGTGATGGCGAAAAGGAGTCCTAATTTGAAGCGACTCTTAATAACATTCTTGATAAATTATAGCAATTCAATGCGGAAAACTATGAGACTATCCGTAAATTTACAGCTTCAAAAAATATTAGATTGGAAAAGTATCTTAGTCAACTTAATGAGGCGCAATTGGCGCCTACCATACAGATTGATGGCCCAATGATTATCATTGCTGGTGCAGGTTCTGGTAAAACACGTGTGCTTACATTTCGTATTGCTTATCTCATGAGCAAAGGAATTGATGCCTTTAATATTTTGGCCTTAACCTTTACCAATAAGGCGGCCAAGGAAATGAAAGGTAGAATTGCAGACATCGTAGGAAGCAGTGAAGCTAAAAATCTTTGGATGGGAACCTTTCACTCTGTTTTTGCCAAGATTTTACGTTTTGAAGGGCACCACTTAGGGTATCCAAGTAATTTTACAATTTACGATACCCAAGATTCTCAAAAATTAATGGGGTCTATTATAAAAGAAATGGGACTCGATAAAGACATCTATAAAACCAAACAGGTTTATAGCCGTATCTCGTCTTATAAAAATAACTTAGTAACCGTAAAAGCGTATTATAAAAACCCTGAATTAATGGAGGCCGATGCTATGGCAAGACGTCCAAGAATGGGAGAGATTTATAAAGAATACGTGGATCGTTGTTTTAAAGCAGGAGCCATGGATTTTGATGATTTACTACTAAGAACTAACGAACTTTTAACACGGTTTCCTGCGGTATTAGCGCAATACCAAGACCGTTTTAGATATATCATGGTAGATGAGTATCAAGATACCAACCACTCGCAATATCTAATTGTAAGAGCATTAGCAGATCGTTTTCAAAATATTTGTGTCGTAGGGGATGATGCCCAAAGTATCTATGCCTTCCGTGGTGCCAATATTAGTAATATTTTAAATTTCCAAAAAGATTACGACGGGGTTAAAATGTACCGCTTAGAGCAGAATTATCGCTCTACTAAATGTATAGTTGGAGCAGCAAACTCTGTTATAGAACATAACCAAACTAAATTAGATAAGGTTGTTTGGACGGCTAATGATGAAGGGGAAAAAGTAAAAGTTCACCGCGCATTAACCGATGGTGATGAAGGTCGTTATGTGGCCAGTACCATTTGGGAAACTAAAATGAATGAGCAACTGAACAACAGTGATTTTGCCGTTTTATACCGTACCAATGCGCAGTCTAGGGCTATTGAAGATGCCCTACGTAAACGCGATATTCCATATCGTATTTATGGTGGTTTATCGTTCTACCAACGTAAAGAGATTAAAGATTTAACGGCCTATCTACGTTTAGTGCTCAACCCTTCCGATGAGGAAGCTTTAAAACGTGTTATTAATTATCCAGCACGTGGTATTGGACAAACTACTGTAGACCGCTTAATTGTGGCGGCTAATACCTATGGAAAAACTATTTTTGAGATTTTACAAAACATCGATAAAGTAGATATAAACATCAATGGCGGAACAAAAAATAAGTTGAAAGATTTTGTGACACTTATTGAGAGCTACCAAGTGATGAATAAAACAGCGAATGCCTTTGATTTGGCTGAGCATGTTACAAAAACCAGTGGTTTAATTAGAGAACTGAACAAGGATGCAACACCAGAAGGTGTGGTGAAGATGGATAACGTTCAAGAATTATTAAACGGTATTAAAGATTTCGTTGAAGGACAAATTGAATTGGCTGATGCAGGTGATTCTTTAGCTGAATTCTTAGAGGATATTGCTCTAGCGACCGATTTAGACGGTGATAAGGGAGATCCAGATCACGTGGCATTAATGACCATTCACTTGGCAAAAGGATTAGAGTTCGGACACGTATTTATCGTGGGAATGGAAGAAGATTTGTTTCCAAGTGGCATGAGTATGAACACAAGAAGTGAACTTGAAGAAGAGCGCCGTTTATTTTATGTGGCTTTAACAAGAGCCGAAAAACAAGCTTATTTAACTTATACCTTATCGCGTTACCGATGGGGGAAATTAATAGACGCAGAACCAAGTCGATTTATAGAAGAAATTGACGAGGAATTTGTAAATATCGTAACACCCTTAAAACAACAACGTGTCAACCCAATGTTAGACGATTCTATCTTTGGAGACATAGAACCTAATCGCATTCGATTTGCGAAACCAAAAAAAGCAAAAATTTTGAGAAAAGATTCTAAGAAGAAACCTGAAAAATTTCAAATTAGTACCCCAAAAAAAATGAAACCCCTTGCCGATACTGATGACAGTGTAAGCTCTTTTGATACCAAATTAAAAGAAGGAAACACCGTAAATCACGATCGATTTGGTAGAGGTGAAGTTTTAAAACTAGAAGGCACCGGCGCTGATGCTAAAGCTGAAATAAAATTTCAGAATGGCGATGTCAAAAAACTCTTATTGCGTTTTGCTAAATTAGATATCTTACGTACCAAATAAAGATGATGATTTAATAGGAGCGTTAATGCTCAACTATTGAAACCATTCAAAATATTTAACCCAATTTAGAGTGCTTATAAAGCCTTTAAATTGGGTTTCTTTTTTCTTTCATATAATCACAAGTAGAATCACAATTAAGGGTTGAAATTTTGATAGCGACTTATCACTTAAGAACCTAGACCGAAGTTTACGTGATTTTTTTAAAGACGATTTAAAGAATTAGTTCCTTCCTATAAAAAAATATAGTTACTTTGTATTTCTTATTGTAAAGACACAAATTATGGCTGAATTCATTAAAATATATCCTGAAAACCCCAATCCAAAAGAGATTCAGAAAGTCATAAAAGTTTTAAAGAGTGGCGGACTCATTATTTATCCTACCGATACGGTTTATGGTTTAGGTTGCGATATTACCAATATAAAAGCTTTAGAACGGATTGCTAAAATTAAAGGTGTAAAGCTTGAAAAGTCTAATTTTTCTTTTGTGTGTGAAGATTTAAGTAATCTTAGTGATTATGTGAAACAGATTGATACCACTACCTTTAAAATTTTAAAACGCGCCTTACCTGGGCCTTATACATTTGTGTTACCAGGCTCTAAAAATTTACCAAACCCCTTTAAAAAGCGAAAAACTGTTGGGATTAGGGTACCCGATAATTCCATTGCCTTAGCAATAGTTGCTGCCCTTGGTAATCCTATTGTGTCAACTTCTATTAGAGATGAAGATGATGTCTTAGAATACACGACAGATCCCGAACTTATACTCGAAAAATGGGATAACTTAGTAGATCTAGTCATAGATGGGGGTTACGGCGATAATGAAGCGTCAACGATTATCGATTTATCAACGGAAACCCCTGAGATTATTAGAGAAGGCAAGGGGAGTTTAGATATTTTTTAAGCGACTATTATCCTTTTACTCTTACAGGTTTTTTTACACTGTAAAATAAGACCAAACCAATAATACCGGTAATTAAGAATCCTAAGAACAGCGGTAAAACAGAGGTGGTGATAAAGCTACCAATAAAATTCGCAATCGGAACAGCCATGACAGTGGAAATGAATCCATTTAAGGCCGACCCAATACCTGCAATATGCCCCATAGGCTCCATGGCTAAAGCTCTATAATTTCCAAATAAGAAAGCAACGCTCGCAAATTGTACCATTAAAAAGCCTATTAAAACACCAATAGGCGGGTTAACGCCCGACCAGAATAATATTACGTAGATAAAGGCCGTACTGATAAAAACGAGTAAGGCAATATGGACTAAATTCCACATTCCAAAACGCATCACAATAGCACTATTTAGAAAAGTAGACAGACCAATAGTGACCGCCAAACTCGCAAAGATGTAGGGGAAATATTCCCCTAAATTATATTGAACTTGAAAAATCTGCTGCGATGTACTTAAGTATACCATAAACGATCCAGTGACCAATCCGGAGAGTAAAGTATAAATAACGGCAGATTTAATTCTGAAAAACGTAATAGATCCTGATTTAAAAATGGAAAGGTGAAATGTTTTCTGATACGATTTATGCAGCGTTTCGGGTTGCCGTTTCCAAAACCAAATCATTACAAAAGACCCAAATATTAAATTAACCGTAAAAATGGAGGTCCATCCAAAATGTAACAATAGAAATTGTCCTAGCATCGGAGCAATAACGGGCACTAAAATAAAAGTCATCGTTACGATGGAAAGAATCTTAGCCATATGATCGCCACTATAAGAATCGCGTACTATAGCGATACTCATGGTTCTTGGAGAAGATAAGCCAACACCTTGTAAAATACGACCCAGTAACATCATCTCAAAACTACGAGTTGTCATACAGATGATAGAGGCAATGACGAAGATAACAAAGCCACAATAGACCATTGGTTTACGTCCAAAACTATCTGAGAGCGGGCCAAAAAGGAGTTGACCAAAACCAATACCTAAAAATATAGTGGTAATTAACTTTTGGTTTTCAGTATCTCCTGTGCTTTTTAAATAGGCACCAATATCTGGTAATGCAGGTAATACAGCATCAATAGCAATGGCGACCATAGCCATTAAGGCAGCCATTAATGTAACAAATTCTAGTTGTGACCTTTCTTCATTTTGCATTCCGCAAATGTAAGGCTATTGTGTGTAGTGTAAAATGCCTTAACGTTAATTTAAATTTGATTTTAATAGTTCCTCTAAATTTATCTTCTAGAAAATGAAAAACCTGATAGGACATATATCTTATCAGGTTTTAGTAGGCTTATCTTAATGCGTTCTTATAAGGGAATGTTACCGTGTTTCCGATCAGGCTTCGAAACCGCTTTATTTTCTAACATTTTAAAAGCCTTAATTAATTTACGTCTTGTGTTTTGTGGCAGTATAACATCGTCTATAAATCCACGTTCGGCAGCACTATAAGGGTTGGCAAATAGTTTGGCGTATTCGGCCTCTTTTTCTTTTAATTTAGCCTCTTTATCTTCTGCATTTGAAATCTCTTTCTTAAAAATAATTTCGGCCGCTCCTTTTGCACCCATTACAGCAATTTCAGCATTAGGCCAAGCAAAATTCATATCGGCTCCAATATGTTTAGAGTTCATCACATCATAAGCGCCACCATAGGCTTTACGTGTAATGACAGTTACTCTTGGTACGGTAGCCTCACTAAAGGCATATAATAATTTGGCGCCATTAACAATGATACCGTTCCACTCTTGATCGGTTCCGGGTAAAAATCCAGGAACATCTTCTAAAACGAGTAACGGAATATTAAAACAGTCACAAAAACGCACAAATCGGGCCGCTTTTTTAGAGCTATCAACGTCTAAAACGCCCGCTAAAAACATGGGTTGGTTGGCCACAATACCAATACTTCGACCGCCTAAGCGGGCAAAGCCAACGATGATATTTTCAGCGTAATTTTTATGAATTTCATAAAAAGAATCTTCATCAATAATCCCTGTAATTACCTCGTGCATATCATAAGGCTTATTCGGATTTTCTGGAACTATAGAATTGAGATTGGGTCTTATTTCTTCTTTCAGTTCAAAAGGGATTGAAGCGGCTTTTTCTTTATGACTCTGTGGGAGATAGCTAAGAAGTTTTTTAATGTCTTCCAAACATTCTACATCATTAGTCGCGGTTATATGTGCCACTCCAGATTTTGAAGCGTGTACACTAGCGCCACCTAACTCTTCACTGGTCACGGCTTCATTAGTTACGGTTTTTACCACATTAGGCCCTGTAACAAACATATAGCTGGTGTCCTGTACCATCATAGTAAAATCAGTCATTGCTGGCGAATACACGGCACCACCTGCGCAGGGTCCCATAATCGCAGAGATTTGCGGAATGACTCCTGAAGCTTGCACGTTTTTATAAAAAATATCGGCATAACCTCCTAAAGAGCGTACTCCTTCTTGAATACGAGCACCACCAGAGTCGTTAAGACCTACTAAAGGGGCCCCAACATTAATGGCCATATCCATAATTTTACAAATTTTTTCAGCATGAGTTTCAGATAAAGACCCTCCAAATACGGTAAAATCTTGAGCAAATACATAGATTAATTTACCATTTACGGTCCCATAACCTGTAACAACACCATCACCGTAATATTGTTGGTCTGCCATTCCAAAATCTTTGGTTCTATGGGTGACTAAAGCACCAATTTCTTCAAAAGAACCTTCATCGAGTAAGTACATCACACGCTCTCGAGCGGTTAGTTTTTTCTTTTCGTGTTGCTTGTCTATTCGGGCTTGACCTCCGCCTAATTTGGCTAAGGCTAATTTATCATTGAGTGTTTTTATTTTTTGATCCATGGGATTTATATTTTAATCTTATCGCAATGTCTATTGCAAATAAAATTTAACGTGTGTTGATTGGGTTCCTTATTTAGGCTAGGTAAAGTTTTATTTATTGTGGAACGCGTAACATTTGCTGTGCTTTTAAGTATTCTTTTAAGGCAATTTTAGCGGCAATTTCGGCTTCTAATTCGTCTTGTTGTTTTAAGAGGTCCGGAGCGTAATATTTTTCTACAAAATGCGTATCAAATTGTCCACTTTTAAAAGCGTCGTGATGACAAACAAAATGCCCGAAACCTAAGGTCGTTTGCACGCCAACAACTTTAAAAGCTTCAATAGCCTTAATCATTTGCGCAATAGCCTCGTCTCTTGTGTCGCCGTAAGTGATGAGTTTAGATAGCATAGGGTCGTAATAAATAGGGATGTCCATACCTTGCTCAAAGCCATTATCTACTCTAATATTTTTACCTTCTGGCCATTGATACACCTCTAAGTGGCCTACGCTAGGTAAAAAATCGTTCATAGGATCTTCAGCATATACCCGAAGTTCTAGGGCATGTCCGTTAATTTTTAAATCCTCTTGTTTTAAATTGAGCTTTTCGCCTCTAGCAACTTTAATTTGAAGTGCTACTAAATCCACACCTGAAATCCATTCGGTCACCGGATGCTCTACTTGAAGCCTCGTATTCATTTCTAAAAAATAGAAATTATTATCTTCATCTAAAAGAAACTCTACAGTTCCTGCGCCAATATAATCGCAAGAGCGTGCCACGTTAATGGCGGCTTGCCCCATTTTTTCTCTTAATTCGGGTGTTATCGCAACAGACGGCGCTTCTTCAATAACTTTTTGATGTCGACGTTGTATGGAGCATTCGCGCTCAAAAAGATGAATTACCTGACCGTGCATATCGGCCATGATTTGTATTTCAATATGACGAGGAGAAGCCACATATTTTTCAATAAAGACGGCTCCATCTCCAAAGGCCGATTTGGCCTCACTGATGGCTCTGTGCATTTGACTTTCAAACTCGGCTTCATTTTTTACAACACGCATTCCTTTTCCACCACCTCCGGCAGAAGCTTTAATTAAAATAGGAAAACCAATGCCTTTGGCTATGTCTTTAGCACGTGGAATATCTGTAATGGCATTTTCCGTACCAGGAACCATAGGAATATCGTAGGCTTTTACGGTTTCTTTTGCCGCCAATTTGCTTCCCATAACTTTAATAGCCTTAGAGCGTGGTCCAATAAATATGATGTTGTTCGCTTCACAAAGTTCAGCAAAGGCAGCGTTTTCACTAAGGAACCCGTAACCCGGATGAATGGCATCAACGTTTAATTGTTGTGCCACTTCAATAATTTTATCGGCTTTTAAATACGATTCGCTAGACGGTGCAGGGCCGATACAAACAGCTTGATCGGCATATTTTACATGAGGAGCGTTTCTGTCGGCTTCAGAAAATACGGCTACGGTTTCAAGTCCCATTTTTTTTGCCGTACGCATAACTCTTACAGCAATTTCTCCTCTATTGGCAACTAATATTTTTTTCATGAAAGATTGTAATTGGATCGTCCTAACAATTTAGGAACAGATTGAATCAATTATTTTATGTTATAGACAAAGGGTGTCTATTGAGCACGTGTTTTGTTTCTTTGAAAAACATGTATTGCGCACTAATCCCTTCCGCAGTCTTATTCAAATACAATAAGAAGGGCATTTTTGTCTACGGTTTCGCCTTGTTTTATGGTGACAGATTTTATCACACCTTCACGAGGGGAATGGATCACATTTTCCATTTTCATCGCTTCTAAAATGAGTAAGGTGTCATTCTCTTTAACTGCATCACCCGCTTTAACATGCACTTCGAGTATTAATCCAGGCATTGGAGCTTTAATTTCATGGATTTGTTTAGAGGCACCAATCTCGAAACCTAAAGCTTCTATTTGCTGATCTAAGGCATCATATAAATTGACCTCATAGGTGTTGTTATTGACTTTTACCGTATATAACTTCTTGTTGAAATTAGAGGTTAAGATTTCTGCCTTAACACTGGTATGTTCATGAAGTAAATGATAATGTAGGGGCGTTGTTTCTATAATATCTAAGGTCTCTAGGCTTTCTTTTGAGAGATTGAAAGTGTGAGACGAATTAACTTTAATTTTATACATCGTAGAAATTTTACGTGATTAATTGTTTTGACCTAAATCTATTGCAAAATAACAAATTTACACGGCGAATTATCAAATAGTATTGAAAATATGATAATCGCGCTTTGTCTAGCGTTGCTGGAATACTAAATTAAAGTGATCTAAAATGGGAATTATCTTGATGGGCCTTTATGGCTTTTTTTGAAAGAAAAATTCCGATAATTAGAGAGATAAAGGCCCCAATTGAAATGCCTGGAATAAAATTAATAAATAAGAAGAAATCATAAGCGCCATGAAATAACACGGCTAAAAATAGTCCGGTTAAATTAAATAAAACGCTGCGGTTTGAAAACTTAGATTTCCCCATGTAAAAGCCCATAATGATGCCAAAGACCGCATGGGCCGGAACAGCCGTAAGCGCTCTTAATAAGGCTACTTGATAACCTCCATTAATAACATACAAGATGTTTTCTGTACAAGCAAATCCCATAGACACCATAACGGCATACATAATGCCATCATAAGGTTCATTAAAAGCTTTTTGCGGTTGGGCATAATAGTTTACGATAACATATTTGCTGAATTCTTCGGCTAAGGCTACCACTACAAAAGCCTGAATAAATTGTTGCCATATACTAAATTCGTCAGTTAAAGGGATAAATCGGCCTGTAAAAAGATAGAGTACAAATACAATGAGAATACTTATCACGGCACCAAGGACAAAGCTAATGGCTAAAAGACGTTTGGGTTCCTTATCATATTTATCTTGAAAATAGATGTAAAGAATAATACTAAAAACAGGAGCGATGGCAAGAAGAAGTAATGTCATAGATTAAATAAAAGATAAGAGTTGTCGTCTGCTCTTATGATCTAAGAACATATATAGAATATTAGTGGAAAAATGGCTGAGGAGTACGGCAATGGCGGCACCTTCGACTTTAAAAATAGGAATGAGCAAATAGCACAAAACAACGTTAACGGCGCAGCCTAAACTAAATCGGTAAACATTTTTATTAAGGTCATTGGTGTTAATAAGGTGTTTTTCATAGATCATGCCTATAAATATAATTAGTGGCGACCAGCAGAATATGAGCAAGGGATTTAAGGCCTCAATATAGCTTTCTGAGAAATATTGGCTTAAGATATATCCTCCAAAAAAGGTGTATAATAGACCAATAGCTGTCCCGAGGATAAGCATAATTTTAAACAGGCGGATGATTTTTTTTCGATACAAGGCCGTATCGTTTTGATACGATTCTGCGAGAGAGGGGTAGAGGGCGTTTATAATTGAAAATCCTAAATTCCAACTTAAGGCAATCACTAAAAATTGAACAGTAGCAAATATGCCATTAGCATGATCGCCTATAAAATATTTTAAAAACAATTCATCAATTGTAATGTAAAACATGATGATTGCATTAGAAATCATTAGCGGAAAGGCCATTTTTAAAAGGGATTTACCTAAAGGCCAATTTAAGTGCCACGATTGAAATAAAAAGGGTTTCTTCAGTCTTAAAATAAGAAAGTAAATAAAACCTTGAATAAAAAAGTCAAGGACTATAAGTTGCGCAAAATAGTCCACACTTAAATGGTTTTTAACACCGTAATACTGAAGCGCCACAATAATGCTTAAAGTTGTAATTTTACAGATGAATATGATTTTGGTCCATTTTTGCGCCAGTAAATAATATTCAAAAATATCCGTGAGTTTAAAGAGGTAACTGAGAGCAATAATGATATATAAATGGGATAACGGACTGCTCTTCGCTATACCGAAGTAGATAAAGACGCCGATAAAAATTAAAAGCCAACTGACAAGTCTAAGGTAAAAGGCTGTCGATAAAATTTGAGGGCTCTGTTTGGGTTTAAAAATGATTTCTCTGATGCAAATGGCAGATAAGCCCAATAAAAACAAAGGTGTAAACATACCTAATACCAATTCTACAAATTTTAGTTTACCGATATCAACAGTCCCTAAAGTGCTGAAAATTTTAGGAACAATAAAAACCCCGGTTATAAACTGGATGATTTTTTCAAGGGTAAACCATTTTGTGGCAATAAAATCCTTTCGGCTAAAAACTGATGTCATATCTTCTATATGGGCTTTCAAATATATAAAACCGATTCCTTTTAGGCATTTAAAATATTATGATTAAATTGGATTTTTTTATTTCAGAAAATTAATGACCCCAGAGTTTTTACGCCGCTACTATATTGTACGTATCATATCTAATCCTAGTGTTTACGGTATTCATAATAATGGCTATGTGCCTTTAGAAGAGTTACAGCGAACATTAGATCGAATTCGCGCTAATCATAATGAAGACGATTTGTACGACAAATTAAACCTTCACAGTCAGAAAACGATAAAACGCGATTTAGAAAAAATTAAATCGTATTACTATACGACAATTTTACACAAACGTAATTATGGTTATTATGTAGACAGTTCTGGAATTAGTGAAAAGCTCAAAGAGGTTTACGAAAAGACAGAACTTTACTTGCTGCACCACCATGCTCATGCTTGGAAAGCACATCTAAGTACGGCACGGAGTTCCTTAAGCTCTCGGGTAGACTTAGTTCCTTTAATCCATGCCATAGATCAGAACTTTAGTATAGAATTAGAGTATCAGGGATGGTATGAAGATAACGACTTTCAGACGATTAAAGGTTTTTTTCAACCTCTACATATTAAAGAAATTAATAAATCGTGGTATTTAATGGCGCATAACGAGCAGTATGGAATTTATGCGTTTAGTTTAGATGACCGTTTTAAAACCTTAGTGATAAGCAAACGCCATGTGAAAAATCCTATAGATTTTAATCCTTCAACCTATTTTGAACATGCCATTGGGGTCTTAAAGACCAATATAAAACCAGAATGGATTTATATTCAGGTGGCTAATCATCATTTTAAATATTTAGAAAATAATCCCTTACACCATTCTCAAGAAATTATTTATAGACCTAAAGCGATGGATACTAGAAGCTTAGATTATAAAAATCCTAATATTTGGGGAGAAATAAAAATCTATATTGAACCTAATTATGAGTTTTTAATGGAAATCTTAAAATATAATCTGTGGGTTAAAGTTGTAAGTCCTCAGCCAATTAAAGAATATGTAAAGCATCATTTGGCTTTGATGGTTGATTATTATTAAGTTATGTTATATTGAAAAATCCCTAGGATATTAAAATATAGTGTTGTATTTTAGTACTAATAGGATGAAATCTAACTTTTTATAAGAAAGGGAGGAATTTTAGCGATTGAATTTTCTTTAAAAATGAAAGAAAGTGCCTACAGGTATAAGCTTAACGTTCTGAGCATGTTATCTGACAAGCCGAAAAAAAAGTAAGTATTTTACTCATAATAAATTTGAAAAGGACACATTTTGTCCATTTCGTTTGTATTTTTGTGTCAACCAAATCGTAATAAAGATATTCTTATGAACATCGTTTTTACATTTTGATATAGTCATAATTCGAGGTCATATATTAGATATAGGGGTATAGCTATTAGTCGAAGGGGGACTTATTGACTGAGAAGAACTGACTAGATATAACCTCAACCTTAACGGGTTGGGGTTTTTATTTTTTTAACCCTGTTTTAATTCTCACTTCAGAAATAATCCGCTCAGTTTTGTTTTTAATCTGTATTCTTTTTACCTATTCTTCAGGTAATTCTAATGTGGTAGATATCGCTTCTATAACCGTTAAGTAATAATCGCGGTTACCCGGAATAAAGTGTCCGTTCTCTGCACTGTGGTCTAAAAGCATTTTAAATTCTGCTATTGAAACTAACTTTATAGCTTCCACTTCAGATTCTTGTATAACTAAATGGGCTATAGGTACTTTTAATTGGGCTTTGAATACCTGATGAAATTCATTATCTTGAATACGACCTTCGGCGTAACGGCTTTCATGGAGAAAAGTGCCTACTTTTTCAAGGGCATTGGCTGTTAATTCTAAACCTATTTCTTCTTTTGTTTCGCGCAGTGCTGCTTGTATAAAAGATTCCCCAGCATCTATATGTCCGGCAACTGAGACATCCCAAAGTAAAGGATATATGGCCTTTTTATGCGAGCGTTGTTGTAGTAAGATTTTGCCTTCTGGCGTGTAAAGCCATAGATGAATGGTGTTATGGTAAAGCCCTTTAGTATGCGCTTCAGATTTTAAAGCTCTATACCCTAAAGAAACACCTTGTTTGTCAACGATATCTAAGAATTCATCCATGGTAAAAAAATAGACCTGTTAGATTTGAAACCTCTAACAGGTCTTTTCATTTATTATTTAAAATAGCTAAAGGTTTCCCCGTTCTCAATTTTCAATAACGATTCATAAATTAATTTAATCACGTTCTCTACGTCATCTCGATGTACCATTTCTACAGTGGTATGCATATAACGTAGTGGTAAAGAAATTAATGCAGAAGCTACACCACCATTGCTATAGGCAAAGGCATCGGTATCCGTTCCCGTAGCTCTAGAGAGTGCGGCACGTTGAAAAGGAATATTTTTCTCTTCGGCAGTTTCTGTAATTAAATCTCGTAATTTCTGTTGTACGGCTGGGGCATAAGCGACAACCGGTCCTTTACCAATCTCAGCGTAACCTTGTGTTTTCTGATCTATCATTGGTGTAGTGGTATCGTGGGTCACGTCCGTTACAATAGCAACATTCGGTTTAATGGTCTGCGTGATCATTTCTGCACCACGTAAACCAATTTCTTCTTGTACAGAGTTTGTAATGTAAAGTCCAAAATCTAACTCTTGTTTGTTCTCTTTAAGTAAACGCGCAACTTCAGCAATCATAAATCCGCCCATACGGTTATCTAAAGCTCTACAAACAAACTTATCTTTGTTTAAGATATGAAATTCATCAGGGTAAGTGATAACACAACCTACATGAACGCCCATTTTTTCAACTTCTTCCTTGTCTTTTGCTCCTATATCAATACAAATATTGTCTGGTTTTGGAGCTTCTTCTTTAGATTTATTTCTAGTGTGAATAGCTGGCCAACCGAAAACACCTTTAACAATACCATTTTTGGTATGAATGTTTACAATTTTACTCGGTGCAATTTGGTGATCACTGCCACCGTTT
Organism: Winogradskyella arenosi; assembly: GCF_003337305.1. GTDB lineage: Bacteria > Bacteroidota > Bacteroidia > Flavobacteriales > Flavobacteriaceae > Winogradskyella > Winogradskyella arenosi. Next base: position 792,014 of record NZ_QPJO01000002.1, read on the forward strand.
CTTACCACGTAGAGTAAGCCATTATCAGAAATATAATTCACATACCATGAAATCTCATCGGCATGTCCCTCAATCACCACTTTATATTTGGCTTCAGGGTTTATAACAGCTACCGCAGAACCATAAGTGTCAGTGATAAACTCATCAACGTAAGGTTTTAGGTAATCCATCCAGATTTTTTGACCCTCCCATTCATAACCTGTAGGAGAGGCATTATTTAAATATTTTTCAAGAAAATCGAGTGATTTTTTATTAAGTATGCTTTTAGAAGCCATATGTAAATTTTTGAATTTCTGTAAAAATAAAAGGATTTATTCAGCTATAAAACGCTTTAAGAAATTTTTGTAACAAATTCAGCTATTTTTAGACTTATATTACAATCATCCAAAACGAACCCAATTATGAAGCTGGTAATTAAAGACCTTACTAAAACTTATAAAAATGGCGTAAAAGCTATAGATCATCTTAATCTTGAAATCGGAACCGGAATGTTTGGGCTCTTAGGGCCTAATGGAGCAGGGAAATCGTCCTTAATGCGTACCATTGCCACACTGCAGAAACCCGATTCTGGTACTATTACTTTTGGTGATATTAATGTTTTAGAAGATAATATGGCTTTGCGTAAGATCTTAGGGTATTTACCGCAATCTTTTGGCGTGTACCCAAAAATGTCGGCCGAAGCGTTATTAGATTATTTTGCCACCTTGAAAGGCATTCATTCTAAAACGGAACGTCAAGCCTTAATTAAAGAGGTTTTAGAAATTACCAATCTCTATGAGATGCGTAAAAAATACGTGGCTGGCTATTCAGGAGGGATGAAACAACGTTTTGGAATTGCTCAATTGTTATTAAATAACCCGAAATTAATTATTGTAGATGAGCCTACCGCAGGCTTAGATCCGGCAGAACGCCATCGTTTTTTAAATGTTTTAAGAGAAGTGGGGACCAACTGCACCGTTATTTTCTCTACCCATATTGTAGAAGACGTTAAAGAACTTTGTAATGATATGGCCATATTAAATGGAGGACGTATTTTAAAACAAGCTACTCCAACCCAAGCCCGTTTAGAATTAAAAAATCGTATTTGGACTAAAACTATTGATAGAGATGATTTAGAAGCTCATGAAGCCCAATTTAATGTGTTGTCTTCTAATTATAACGAAGATAACTCTCTCAATATCCGTGTGTTTAATGCAGTGCAGCCCAGTGCCGAGTTTATAGCTGTGGAGCCTCAGCTAGACGATGTTTATTTTATTGCCTTAAAGACAGACGAACCTGTTGCAGCCCTTTAATTTTAATCATTTAAACGTACGTCTATGTTTTCTACAATATTTTTTCATGAATTAAAATTCTGGTTAAAAAGGCCTGTAACTTATATTTATATGGCTATTTTTTTCGTGATTGCCGTGTTTATGGCCGCAACTACAGCGGGTATTTTTGATAGCATCACCGCAACAACTGGTTCTTCGCGAATTGTAAATGCACCGCTTGGGGTTAATGGTTTGTTTAACGGATTGGCCATTTTAATTTTCTTTTTATTTCCTTCAATTATTGGAGCTTCTATAAATAGAGATTTTAAAAGCGAAATGCATTCCATTTTATATTCCTATCCTTTTACCAAGGCCAATTATTTATTTGCTAAATTTTTTAGTGCTATTGTGGTGGTTTCTTTAATTGTAATGACTATTGGGGTTGGTATGGTTATCGGGTACCGACTGCCTGGCACAAATGCCGATTTAGTAATGCCTTTTGATTTTCAGTCGTATCTCAATACCTATTGGCTATTTATTTTACCTAATATCCTCTTGTTTGGTGCTATTGTTTTTGCGGTTGTGACCTTCTCTAGGAATATTGCAGCGGGTTTTATTACCGTTATTCTATTGTTGTTTGTGCAACGTATCACGGACAATTTCCTTTACGATCAAGACTACCGTTATTTAGCGTCTCTATTTGATCCTTTTGGGTCATCGGCGGTTAGTTATTATACCCGTTATTGGACGGTTTATGAGCAAAATGAACTCCATATTCCTATTAAAGAAGTGATTATTTATAATCGTTTGCTTTGGTTAGGTATTGCGAGTTTAATTTTTGGAATTGTTTTTAAACTGTTTTCATTCAGCCAAAATGCAATGTCATTTTCATTTTTTAGAAAGAAGAAAGGTGAGCGTGCTACAAAGCGAAATTTTGGCGGTATTGTTAAAATCGATTTACCAAAGGTAACCTATGATTATTCTTTTATTCAAAACTTGAAGGCGACTTGGAAAATAACTCAAGTTGAATTTAAATATATTGTAAAAAGTTGGGCGTTTATCAGCATTGTGCTGGTCGGTCTTATTATTGTTTTGGTGGCCTTATCTGAAGCCGGAAGTCAAGTCGGCGCCTCTTCTTATCCAAGAACATGGCTTATGCTACAAGGCGGAGGTATATTTGTCATAGCCATAAATATCTGTACGTTTCTCTATGCCGGAATGTTAGTCAACCGGAGTAAGATTGCTAATATTAACGGATTAGAAGACGTCACACCAATACCCAATTGGTCCTTGTTTGCCTCTAAGTTTATAGCTCTTGTACTCATGCAGGTTTTGCTGCTTTCAGTAATTATGGTCGCGGGGATTTTATTTCAACTCTATCAAGGCTATTTCGATATAGAATTAGGGCTGTATATCAAAGAACTGTTTGGGTTAAAACTCATTAATTATGTCATTTGGGCCTTTTTAGCGCTTACGGTACAAACCTTAATTAGAAATCCGTACTTAGGATTATTTGTTTTATTGGTGCTTTCTATCGGAATTCCACTGTTGAGTTTGGCGGGTATTGAGCAACCCTTATTTAGATATAATGATGATTCTGGGTTTAGCTATAATGACATGAATGGCTATGGAGATTCCTTACCGCGTTATTTGTTTTATAAATTGTATTGGTCCCTTGGAGGTTTAGTACTTATGCTTATCGCGGCCTTATTTTGGGTTCGTGGTCTTCCGAGTTCCTTTTCAGAACGCTTTGAGATCGCTAAAGCTCGGTTTAAAACACCATTTGCCATCACTTTTGTAGCCGTTTTAGCTGGATTTTTTCTTCTAGGATATACCATTTATCATGAAACTAATATTCAGAACGATCGCTATTCTTCTAAAGAACAAGAAGAATTAAGAGTGAATTGGGAAAAGAAATATAAAAAATATGAGGCCTATGCCCAACCTCGCATTATTGCCGTAGATGTGGATTTAGATCTTTTTACCGAAGCACAAAATTTTGAAGCTTCAGGACGTTATACTATGATTAATAAAACGGAGCAGGGCATAGATAGTATCTTTCTTAATTATAACGATTATGACAGTACTTTTAAATTCAACAAAGAAAATAGTCTCGTATCTGAAGATACCTTATATAATTTCAACATATATCAGTTAAAGCAAACGCTTCAACCCGGGGATTCTTTACGTTTAGAGTTTACAGTTAAAAATAAACCGAATACCTTATTCCTTAACAATTCACCTGTCATAAAGAATGGAACTTTTGTGAGTAATATGGAGCTTTTTCCTAATTTAGGTTATAACGGAGGCGAACTTACTGACGATAAAACTCGTGAAAAATATGGCTTAGCTCCAAACCAATTAAAACCACATCCTTCAGACTCTACAGCTTTAGGGAACACTTATATTTCTAAAGATAGTGATTGGATTGATTTTGAAACCACAGTGAGCACTTCAGAGGGGCAAATAGCCATTGCTCCGGGCTATCTGCAAAAAGAATGGGTAAAAGAGGGGAGGCGCTATTTTCATTACAAAATGGATAGTAAAATCTTGAATTTTTACGCATATAATTCAGCAGAATACGAGGTTAAAAAAGACAAGTGGAAGGACGTTGATCTTGAAATTTATTATCACAAAGGGCACGAGTACAATCTAAAAAGTATGATGGATGGGATGAAAGCGTCCTTAGCTTATAACAGTGAAAACTTCAGTCCTTATCAGCATAAACAACTTAGAATTGTTGAATTTCCTAGTGGCGGATTTGCCCAGTCTTTCCCTAATACTATTCCGTTTTCTGGAGATGCCGGGTTTATTGCTGATGTTGAAGATAGTGAAGATGGCGATCTTAATTATACCTACGCCATTACGGTACACGAAGTGGCACACCAGTGGTGGGCTCATCAAGTTATTGGTGCTGATGTTTTAGGAGCAACGATGTTATCTGAAAGCTTGTCGGAATACGTGGCTCTTAAAGTTTTAGAGAAGGAGTTAGGAAAACCTCAAATGCGTAAATTTCTTAAACGCGCTTTAGATGATTATCTCTTTCAACGCACCTTTGAGAGCAAACGCGAAAAACCATTGATGTACAACGACGGACAAGGGTATATTCGTTATCAAAAAGGCTCTTTAGTGTTTTATGCCTTAAGCGATTATATAGGTGAAAAGGTTTTAAATGCCGCCTTAAAAACCTATGTAGAGAAGGTGAAATTTCAAGAACCTCCTTATACAACGTCTATAGACATGGTAAACCATATAAAAGCCGTGACTCCAGATAGCCTTCAATATGTGATTAAAGATATGTTTGAAACCATAACGCTTTATGATAATAGTATAAAAAATGTGAGCAGTACTGCCTTAGACAACGGACAGTATAAAGTGGATATAGAATTTGAAGTAAGTAAATATAGAAACGACGAAAAAGGAAAGCAATTATTTTCTGAAACTAGTAGAGATTCTATTTCTTATGTGCCTGAAGGGAGAACCAAACCTATTTTATCTCTGCCCTTACAAGACTATATTGATGTTGGCGTGTTCACGACCCATAATGTTGATGGAAAAATGGAAGAAAAGCAACTTTATTTAAAGAAACACAAAATAACGGCCATTCATAATACCATTTCTATTATTGTAGATGAAAAACCAACGGAGGTAGGGGTAGATCCTTATAATAAACTCATAGATAGAAACTCTGTAGACAACCGTCAGCAACTGTAATCCGTATTAAAATGATGTTAAAGACCTTTCAGATGTATGTATTCTGAAAGGTTTTTTTATACCTTTTAACTTCAATACACAGCGATCATCAAATAAAAAAAATAGGAGAATAAGTTGAAGAATTTAAGTATAGAGCGCACAAATATTAGTAATTTTGAAATGAAACAAAAAGCATTTTTGGAACGATTTTAGTAGGCTATTTATTCATGAAGTACTGTACTTATATAGCATTGTTTTTTTCATTGATTTTGAATGCCCAAATAGATCCCGTTGAGCAAGACTCTACAGTGGTGCATTATATGATTATTGAAGGCGACTCTATTCCTGTAACAAGCGTAGATTTAAATGAGGTTTTGGTTTTACCACCTCTAAAATTTTCTGATCGCAAATCTCGAATTCGTTATATTATTCTAAGACGAAAAACCTTAAAAGTGTATCCGTATGCCAAATTGGCTGCAGAACGTTTAGAAACACTTCAAGCGAGATTGGAAGGGTTAGAAAGTAAACGCGATAAAAAGCGATATGCTAAAATTATTCAGAATTATATTCAAGATGAATTTTCTGCAGAACTAAAAAAACTCACCAAAACGGAAGGGCAAATTTTAGTGAAACTGATACATCGGCAAACCGGAAGAACCACCTTTGAACTTATTAAAGAACTTCGAAATGGTTGGCGAGCGTTTTGGTTTAATAGTACTGCAAGTTTATTCGATATTTCTTTAAAACGAGAGTTTGCTCCAATTGATGTTGAAGAAGATTATTTAATTGAAGATATTTTACAACGGGCATTCCAAAGTGAACGTTTAAAGCGCCAAGATCCGGCTTTTGAAATTGATTTTTATAGCTGTGTAAGTAAATGGGCGGCACCAAAAGCAACGACTTCAGATAAGCATTATTAAAGATGAGAATTCAAACAAAACGAGAAGAGTTACTCAATGCCTGGACGCATGGCATTGGGGCTTTATTAGGAGTTGTAGCCTTAGTCTTATTAGTTCTTAATGCCGATAAGCTTACGCCGTGGAGCCTGTTTAGCGTTATCGTTTATGGGCTGTCTATTATAATTTTATTCTTAGCCTCAACCTTATACCACGCCGTTGAAGATGAACAACGCAAATACTATTTTAGAATTGTAGATCATATTAGTATTTATGTGCTTATCGCAGGGACGTATACGCCCGTATTATTGCTTGTTCTTCCCGATAGTTTAGGTTGGGTGTTGTTTTATACTGTTTGGGGTATCGCTGCTTTTGGTGTGATGTTAAAACTGTTTTTTACGGGCCGATTCGAAATATTTTCAACATTACTTTATTTGGTAATGGGATGGCTTATTGTATTTGATTTTTCAAACCTTTCAATTGAAATGGGGTCTGACGGTATAATATGGCTTTTTGCAGGTGGATTATTCTACACCGTAGGCATTATTTTTTACGCCATTAATAAAATTCCGTATAATCATGTTATCTGGCATTTGTTTGTGTTAGGTGGTGCTATTTGCCATTTTTTTATGGTGTATTGGTATGTTTTATAGGGGATTGTCTTAATCATTTCCATAGACCAGGGTTAAGAAATCTGATTTTTCAAGAGTTCCAAAATAATGCTCAATAGCCACGGATTCTAAGGCTTTGCTTATTTCATGTTTGTCATAAGGCACTCCAATGAGGAGGTTTTCAAGGTCTGAAACCGGTTGTCTTCCAAAGAAATCACCAAAGATTTTAAAATCTGAAATATAACCTTTTTCAACAAAAATACGAAGGTCAATTTCGCCGATTGGAAATCGTTTATTCCGCTGAATATTAAACTTCGGGGAGCGTCCGTAATTCCAGTCCCATAGATCATATTTTTCGGCTTTTAAGTCATAAACCGCTTGCCATTCGGCTTCGGTTAGCCTATAAGTTTCAAAAGGCTCACTGGCTTCGTATAAGCCTTGAAGTAACTCCGATTTAAAATCGGACATGCTTAAGGGTGTCTCTAAAAAATCACTAATATTAGCCACACGACTGCGTACAGATTTGTGCCCTTTAGATTGTATTTTGCTCATTTTAACTTGAAGCGCTTTTACCACTTCACTCATATCCGTGTTAAATAACAAGGTTCCGTGACTAATCATGCGCTTTCCTGTAGAGAATTGTGCGGTTCCCGAAATTTTTTGTTCGTTTACTAAGATATCGTTACGGCCTTTTAATTCTGCGGCAACACCCATAGCGTTTAAAACCTTAATGACCGGAGCTGTAAATTTTTTAAAGTTGCTAATGCTTTTACCATCGTGATTCGTAATAAAGCTAAAGTTTAAATTGCCTAAGTCATGATACACCGCACCGCCACCAGAAACCCGTCTAACCACATGAATATTGTTCGCTTCAACATATTCTTGGTTAATTTCTTCTAAGGTGTTTTGGTTACGACCTATAATAATGGAAGGGGCGTTAATATAAAACAGTAAATAGTCCTTGGAGGCATCAAAATGTCTAAGAATGTGTTCTTCTAATGCCAAGTTTAATTTAGGATCTGTATGCCCTTCGTTATCAATAAAAATCATAAAACCTATTGTTTTGGATGCTATACAAAGATAATATTCTGCTTGGGCTTAAGAAGATTTGGCTTCTAAATATTGTGTAAAACATTAGGATTTTAACGCGGCATAGGCATCTGCCACATCGCTAACATTAGCATTCTTAAAATCTTTATTTTCTATACGTTCTACAAATTCTGGATGGTCTTTAAAAAAGAGGGCCATTGCCTTTCTTACTTGCTTGTGTGAAAAGCCTTTGGCATTTACAATATAGGTTTTGTCTTCTTCATGTCGCTGTAAAGTGAAATATAAAAACTCCCACATGGAATTGGCTCCTGTTATAGAATGCATTGTACCATTTTTGTCTAATTTATAGCGTTGCGCTAAGGCATAACAGTTGAGAACATCATTGGTATGGTAGCGTAATTGCCAATGTTTTTTTGTCTTTTCCATTTCGTAATCTTTACCCAAAGATTTAAATAAATGGACCACGTTGAGCCTTTCAAATAAAAATTGAACGCCTTGCTTAGATGTAATAAGGATTTTTGATAATTCACTATCTTTAATTTTTTCCGTTTTTCCTTTCTCTATACTTTTAAATTTAACGCTATTTTCAAAAAGTTTATTAGAAGGTAATTTGGCATAACCCTGTAAGATACTGCCATCTGTTAATTGTAATTGCGCTTGGAAATATTGGGCTTGTAGGAAAAGAGAAGTAAGAAGTAAAATGAAGGTCAATACATTTCTCATAAAAGGGTTCATTAATTAAAGATTGATTGCTCGTTGTATTCTTAGCTTATAACTTTGAATATGTGACTAATATAATCAATAAAATTGAAAAATAACAGGCCCTTTATTAAGGGGGAGGGAATCTTTAAAAGGATAAGGAAAAGGCGCTTTTACCGCTTTATGTTGTATAATAAAAGAGGATCTTCACTTTCAGGGAATGCAATTTCTCCAGCGGGTTGTAGACCTAATTTTTCAAGAAGTCTTTGTGAAGCGAAATTATCTTTATCCGTAATAGCACAGACTTCTTGAAGGTTAAAATCATTAAAAGCGGCAGTCAATACTCGGTTTGCAGCTTCGTAGGCATAGCCTTTTCCGGTATAATTTGAAAGAAAAGCAAAACCGATATCAACTCCCTCTAGACCTTCTCGATCGTACAATCCGCAGGTTCCCATTTTTGTTAAATCTCGCTTTCGTATAATGGTGTAATTGGCAAACCCTAACCGTTTTAGTTGTGCTGTAATTTTTTTGCTGATGTAATCTTCGGCATTCGCTACGGTATGTACGTTTCTGTCGCCAATATATTTTAACCAAGAAGGACTATTTAAAAGCTGAAGTATAAAACTAGCGTCCTCTAAAGTCGTCGGTCTTATAATTAATCTGTCGGTTTCAAAGGTTTTATAGCTCATACGGACGGCTTTAAAAACAGTTAAGGCTTATCGTTTTATTGCGGCTAGGGCTTCAGCTAAAGTTTCTAAACCCCTTGCTGTATTATTTCCATTTTATACCACAACCTAAGCTTGGTTTTTGGTCGGGATTTATAGGTGTATTATTTACTAAGGCGGTCATGGCGGCTCTGAGGTCTTTTCCGGTTACAGGAATACCATTATCGGGTCTAGAATCGTCTAATTGTCCGGTGTAAACCAAACTTAAATCAGAATCAAACAAGAAAAAATCTGGGGTACAGGCGGCTTCATAAGCTTTGGCCACATTTTGAGTCTGATCGTATAAATAAGGGAAAATATAATCTTCATTAATAGCGTGTTCTGCCATTAACTCAGGTCGGTCTTGTGGGTAATTAGCAACATCATTACTTGAAATTGCAATACAGTTAATTCCTTTAGAAATATAATCTTTTGCCAATTGCGATAACTCTGAACTTACATGAAGTACAAAAGGGCAGTGGTTGCAAATAAACATTACCAAAGTACCTTTAGTGCCTTTTAATTCTTGAAGTGATTTTTTGGTGTTATCTACAGTATCTGTAAGTTTAAATTGAGGGGCTTTAGTGCCAAGGGGCAACATGTTAGATTCTGTGCGAGCCATTATTTCTGTATATTTGTTTTTAGTGGACAATTAAATTGCCCTTTGTTATAGACATGGAAAAGATAGTAACATTTAAAGACTTTACAAAAGTTGATTTACGAATAGGAACCATTATAAAAGTTCATGACTTTCCTAAAGCGCACCGTCCTGCATATCAGTTAGTCATTGACTTTGGATCCTTAGGGGTGAAAAAAACGTCAGCACAAATTACAACACAATATCAAAAAGAAGATTTATTGGGACGGCAAATTGTGGCTGTGGTGAACTTCCCAAAGAAGCAAATTGCTAATTTTATGAGCGAATGTTTAGTGGTTGGTGCTGTTAAAGCTAAAGATGTCTTTTTATTACAACCCGAACAAACGGTAAAAAATGGAAGTATCCTGTCTTAAAATGTAATGCATCTAATTATAAAACCCTGATAAATATATCAGGGCTTTATTTAGGTTATTTTAAAACGATTGGTTTTAAATATCGTCAAAACTGATATCTGTAAAACTCTCTGCGTTTTTAGTATCTTCTGGTGTTTTAGCTTCAAGTGTTACAAATTCATCATCACGCTTAAAATCTTTTTGGTGACGTTCACTAATCACTTCTTGACCTTTTTCGCTAATGATATAGTTTGTCATTTCAGCTAAGATCTCTTTAAATTCCGTAAAGTCTTCTTTGTATAAGTAAATTTTATGCTTTTTGTAGTAGAAAGATCCATCATCATTCGTAAATTTCTTACTCTCAGTAACCGTTAAATAATAATCTCCAGCTTTGGTAGCTCTAACATCAAAGAAATAGGTTCTTCTCCCTGCACGTAATACTTTAGAGTATATTTCTTCTTTGTCCGTCATTTCATAATCACTCATAACTCAATCTATTTTAATTTCAATCCAAAAATCTAAAAAAAAAGTAAGCTAAACAACAAATAACTACATTTCTTTTTCAGAGCTTTGTTTGTTGTATAACTCCTTATAATACCCGTCAGAATTAATAAGCGTATCGTGGTTTCCAGACTCTATAACTTTTCCATCATCGAGGATAATAATATGGTCTGCGTTTTTGGCAGAAGAGATACGGTGACTTACAATAATGGTGGTTTTATCTTTCGTTAATTTCACCAAATTCTTTAAGATTTTCTCTTCGGTTTCTGTATCTACAGCAGAGAGACAGTCATCAAACAACAATATTTCAGGCTGTTTTATAATAGCTCTAGCGATGGAAACTCTTTGTTTTTGACCTCCAGATAAGGTAATGCCACGTTCCCCTAAAACCGTATCATAGCCTTTAGTAAAGCCAATAATATTTTTATGAACTTTAGCGTTGGTCGCTGCAGCAATAACCTCTTCATCGGTAGCGTCTTCTTTCCCGAATTTGATGTTGTTTTTTATACTGTCTGAAAATAGAAAAGCATCTTGTGGTACATAGCCGATACTTTCTCGTAAACTGTTTAAATTTAATTCTGAAATCGGAGTTTGATCTATTAAAACTTGGCCTTGATCAATATCATACAAACGACCAATGAGATCTAAAATGGTAGATTTACCCGAACCTGTTTTACCTAAAATAGCCAATGTTTGCCCGGATTGTAATGTGAAACTCACATCTTTTAAGGCTTCTATATTTGTATCGGGATAAGTGAATGAAACATTCTTAAAGGTAATATCACCTTTAATTGGGGTTAATTCAGGGGTATTATTCTGAATATCGGGCTGGGTATTTAAAAATTCATTAATACGCTCTTGTGACGCTTCGGCTTGTTGTACTAAAGATGTCACCCAACCAACTGTTGCTACGGGCCAAGTAAGCATATTTACATAAATAATAAATTCTGCAATGGTTCCTATTTTTTCAATTTCACCAGCCATATATTGCATCCCACCTACATAGATAACGATGAGGTTACTTACACCTATTAGTAAAATCATCATAGGGAAAAATAAGGCTTGTACTTTAGTTAAGTTAATTTGCTTTTCGCGGTTGGTTGCAGAAAGGTCTTCAAACTCTTTATTTGTTCTAGGTTCAATACCATAAGATTTAATCACAGAGATGCCACTGAAAGTTTCCTGAGAATAGGTTGATAATGTAGATAAGGATTGCTGTACAATGGTACTTCTTTTATTAATTAAACGACTTAATCTGTAAATCACTACCGATAGAATAGGGAGTGGAAGTAAGGTGTATAAGGTTAATGATGGTGATCGGTCTATCATATAAATAATAGCAATAACAAATAAGGTCACTGTATTAATGGTATACATAATAGCAGGACCAACATACATTCTTACTTTACCCACATCTTCACTAATGCGGTTCATTAAATCACCTGTTCTATTAGTTTTATAAAAGTTGAGGGATAAGACTTGGTAATGCTTATAAATCTCATTTTTTAAATCAAATTCTATAAATCGGGATACGTTTATAATGGTTTGGCGCATTAAAAAGGTAAATATTCCAGCTAAAATGGCCGCGCCAACAAGATAAATGATGTTGATTGTTAAATCGTGCTTAAAAATTTCATCAGAAATAGTACCGTCCAATCGTTCGGAAACAATGTTTATAGAGTTCCCTATTAAACGTGGTGTAAACAGGGCAAACACCTTGGCTATGATGGTAATAATAATACCAATGATTAAACGATATCTGTATTTATTAAAGTATTTGTGTAGGTGTTTTAGTGCTTTCATACTAGGTTTTAATCCCTCAAAAGTATTACGAGAATCGTATTTAATAGTTAATGTTTTGCTAATCCTTTATTTATAATTTACTTTTGCATGCCTTTTAGAATATCTGTAGACACCCTTAATTTAAAGTAACATGACATCAGAAATAATTACTTCAAAAGAACTCCATAAAATAGATCCGGTTTTCGGACAAAATTCTTTTGACGATCATGAGCAAATTGTTTTTTGCAATGACAAAGATACTGGTTTAAAAGCTATAATTGGTATTCATAATACAGTTTTAGGACCAGCTTTGGGTGGTACAAGAATGTGGAATTATCAAAACGAGTGGGAAGCGCTAAATGATGTGCTGCGTTTATCTCGTGGAATGACCTTTAAGTCAGCAATTACCGGCCTAAACTTAGGTGGTGGTAAAGCGGTTATTATCGGCGATGCTAAAACCCAAAAGACACCAGAATTAATGCGACGTTTTGGTGAATTTGTTCATTCTTTAAGCGGACGCTATATTACAGCTGAAGATGTAGGGATGGCTACTGAAGATATGGATACTGTAAGAGAGGTGACCCCTTATGTTACTGGTATTTCAGAAAGTAAAGGTGGTGCAGGAAACCCTTCTCCAATTACAGCTTATGGTGTATTTATGGGAATGAAGGCAGCTTCAAAATTTCAATTCGGATCTGATATCTTAGAAGATAAGAATGTATTTGTTCAAGGTATCGGTAACGTTGGTGAAGCTTTAGTAGAGCATTTGGTTAACGAAGGTGCTAATGTAACGATTTCAGATATAAGCCAAGAGCGTTTAGAAGAGGTGCGTTCTAAATATGGTGTAACCATCTACGGTGGTAATGATATTTACAGCGAGGAGATGGATATCTATGCGCCTTGTGCATTAGGGGCTACCATAAATAATGATACAATCCATAAACTTAAAGCTAAAGTTATTGCTGGTGCTGCTAATAATCAGTTAGCCGAAGAAAATAAGCATGGTTTAATTTTACAAGAACGCGGTATCGTTTACGCGCCAGATTTCTTAATTAATGCCGGTGGTATTATCAACGTTTATGCTGAATTAGAAAATTACGATCGCCAAGAAATTATGCGTAAAACTGAAAATATCTATAATACAACATTAGAAATTTTAGATAACGCTAAGGTGAATAAACTGACCACAAATGATGCGGCTTTAAATATTGCTAGAGAGCGCATTGAAACGCGGAAGCGAGAAAACTTAAAATAGTCCAGATTAAATTCTGATATAAAAATTAATTAATAGTATTTTTGCAAGGTGAATCTTTTTAGAGATTCACCTTTTTTTAATAAACCATAAATAAAGTGAGTTCTTACACATGCTAAACAGAAGACACATCAGAATTAAAGTTATGCAATCTATGTATGCTTTTAAGGGGACAGAAAGTGATGATTTAATAAAAGAACAAAAGTTTCTATTACAGAGTTTAGATGGTATGTACGATTTGTATTTATCACTGTTGGCTTTATTAACAGAACTTCACAAGAAGAGTAAGAGTCATAACCAAAAGTTGCAGAATAAATTATTAGGCACAGCGGCGGATAAAAATCCGGATCTTAAATTTCAAGAAAATCAAGTCCTTCATGCCATCAGTAGTAATACGATGTTAAAGGATGTGATTTCTAGCCAGAAGCTGAATTTCTGGGATTTAGAGTTTGATTATGTCGATCTTCTTTTTAAAGCCATTTTAAAGAGCGATATCTACAAGGCCTATACCGAAGAAGAGGAACCGAACTTTAAAAGAGATAAGCAGTTTGTAATTGATATTTTTACTGAAATTATAGCGCCTAACGAGAAGCTTTTTGATTTCTTTGAAGATAAAAAATTAACGTGGATTGATGATTTACCAGTGGTAAATACAGCCATGCTTAAAGTACTTCGTAAACTTAAATTAAGTTCTCCTGAAACGGCTTTATTGCCTGACTTGTATAAAGATGAAGAAGATCGTGATTTTGCTATTGAATTATTTAAGAAAACCTTCTTAAACAATTCGAAGTTTGCAGAGGAGATCAGTAAAAAAACAACCAATTGGGACTCGGAGCGTTTAGCCAGTTTAGATGGTGTTTTATTGAAGATGGCACTTTGTGAATTTCAGAAATTCCCATCTATTCCTCATAAAGTAACAATTAACGAATATTTAGAAATTGCCAAAGAGTACTCGACGCCAAAAAGTAGCTACTTTATTAATGGTATTTTAGATAAAATTGTTAAGGAATACCAAGCCGATAATATTCATATGAAAACGGGGAGAGGCTTAATGTAGTTAAGCCTTATACCTGAGAACATTAGATGTAAAGATTAAAGCTCATTACATAGGAGTGATAAAAAAAGGGAAGACGTTTAGAGCTTTGATATTTCGCCGCAGCTAAGGCAGGCCTTACAAACGAAGTGTTAACAAAGCGCTAAAAATTTTAATACCTTGAAATAATTATTAACTTCGCTTGCCGAAATTGAAATCTAATTTTAATAAATATTTAATAGTAATGAAAAAAGTAATTTTAGGACTTAGTGCATTATGCATGGTAGCGTTTACATCTTGTAAAGATGATGCAGCAAGCAAAGTAAAAGACGAAAATGTAGCGGTTGCTGCTGAAAGAGATGCAAATGCAGGTGATTTTGCTGTAATTTCTTTAGACAAGACAGAGCACGATTTTGGAAATATTGAAAATGGGACTCCACAAGAAACTGTTTTTAAATATACAAACACAGGAAACTCTATGTTAGTGGTTAGTGATATTAAAAGTACTTGTGGATGTACTGTACCAACAAACTATACAAAAGAAGTTCAGCCAGGAGAAACTGGAGAATTTACAGTTAAATTTAACGGTAGAGGAAATGGTAAAGTAACAAAGTCTTTAACGATGATTACAAATACTGAAAAAGGACAAATTCCTGTAAGAATTTCAGCATTCATTAACAAAGATCCTAATGCTGCTACAACTCCAGTAAAAACGACAACAACTAAAGTTAATCCTTTAGCGACTGATAATACTGCTGCACCTAGAAAATACTCTACGCAGCCAGGTCATGAAGGACATAACCACGATTAATTATTACCTATAACAAATTACTAAATGGACGCAATAGGATCATTTTTACCGTTTATCGCTATTTTTGCAGTGATGTATTTCTTTATGATTGCACCACAAATGAAACGCTCTAAACAAGAGAAAAAATTTGCCAGCGAATTAAAACGTGGTGATCGTGTGATAACCAAAAGTGGTATGCACGGAAAGATTGTAGAATTAAATGACAAAGATAATAGTTGTATTATCGAAACGTTAGCAGGGAAAATTAAGTTTGACCGTTCTGCAATTTCTATGGAAATGAGTAATAAATTAAATGCACCGGCAGCGACTAAATAAGCTAAAGGTATTTATATAAAAAAAGACCATTCATTATTTGAATGGTCTTTTTTTTATGCCTTATACAGAACAGTCAAAGCTGTTCTTGGCAGATCATTTTTAGCCTCTAAAGTAATTCGTTTAAGACTTGCTTAAAGGTGTCCGTAGGTTGGGCTCCCGTTAGGGCACTTTTTCGGTCAAAAACAAACGTCGGGACAGAATTAACGCCTAAATTCTTCCAATAAGATTGTTCGGTTCTAATTTTTTTTTGTTCTGATTCTAGATCTAATTTAGCTAAGGCTTCTTCAGCATTTAAACCTACATCTAATAAGGCTTGCTTTAAAACCTCACGATCAGATACATCTTGACGTTCACTAAAAAAAGCGGTGGTTAGACGCATTTTTAAAGCAGTTTGCTTTTTAAAGGTCTTAGCGTAGTCTAATAAAATATGAGCGTCAAAGGTATTAACCATTCGCATATTATCAAAGTAGTCAAAAGTAAAACCAAGCTCCTCTCCATGCGCTGCCATTTGGGCTTGTGAGGCCTTTTGTTGCTCTAAAGTGGCACCGTATTTCTCATTAATATGTTCTGTGAGGTCTTGACCGTCTGCAGGCATATTAGGATTCAGTTCAAAAGGTTGCCATTCAATGTTTACACGGTCTTCAAGACCAAGTTCTGAAATGGCTTTCTCTAAACGTTTATAGCCAATAGTACACCAAGGGCAGACCACATCAGATACAATATCTATTTTTAAAGTCTTTGTCATTGTCGATAGGTTTAAAATTTACGTTTCAGTGTTGTAAAATTAATAAACCTTCCGATAGGGATCGGAAGGTTTAAACTATTAATCAATAGGGGTAAACTAGGGATTATTTTAACCCTTATTTAGACCAGCTAAATTTCTTAAAAGCGTCGTCTACAGGGGTATTTGCAATATGGTTGGTGTAATTACTAATTACTTTTTGAGATAATCCTAAGATAATTTCTAAGACTTGTGCTTCGCCATAACCTGCAGCGTAGAATGCCTCTAAATCATCTTGTGTTACATTACCACGGTTACGAACAATAGTTAAGGTCATTGTGCGTAAAGCTTCTAATTTAGCACTTTCTAATGGGGTTTCGTTACGTAAGGCCTCAGTGATATCATTATCAACTTTCATCATATGCGCTATTCCGGTATGGGCAGGTACACAATAATGACACGCGTGCTCTACGTTAATGGTTTGCCATACGACAGTTAATTCTTCCTCGTTAAATGAGGTTTGCGTAAACAATTCATGTAAAGTTTGGTAAGCTTCTAATATTTTTGGAGCTCCTGCTAATACACCGTGTAATCCAGGAATCATACCGTAAGCTTTTTGAGAGTTTTCTAATAATGCTTTTCCTTCTTTAGGTGCACTTTCTAAATCGTGAATTTTTAAAGTTGTCATAATTTTTCTTTTTAATTTATAATATCTAAACAATCGTTTAGTTTTGTTGTAAAAAAAAACCTTAGAGGTTTTTAAAGGTCATTTCTATATAATCTTTAATTTCTTTTGGGGTATTAACCCTTGCTGCGGCCGCTAGACCGTGCTTTGCTAATAATAAATAATTAGCTTGTTTTAAAACGGTTTCCTGATCTTTATTAGGATCCATTTGTAGTTTTTCAATAAAAATGGCTTTTAAATCTTCCATAAATGAAGTCATTTGTTCTTTGATTAAAACGTCTTCACTTTCTGAAAATTCATTATAGGTATTAGTAACTAAACAACCTTTTAAAGGCTCATCATTAAAATTAGAACGAACAGAATCATAAAAGAATTGCTTAATGTCTTCTATGCCTTTTGTTCCTTGTATTAAAGGTTCAAAAATAGAATTGATTCTCAATTTGTAATGGTTAAGGCTTTCTAAAAATAAGCCCTGTTTATTACCAAACGCAGAATATATAGAAAACTTATTAATGCCCATTTCCTTTTCTAGCATCTGCATAGAGGTGGTCTCATAACCATTTCTCCAAAAGAGCTGCATCGCTTTTTCTAAAACCTCTTCTTTATTGTATTCTTTTTTTCTTGCCATTTCTGAGGTTGATAATAACCTTTCTATTTAACTACAGGACAAAACTAACCAATCGTTTAGAAATAAAAAAATAATTAACATGAATTTAGTTTTTGCGCCATAAAATCAAAGTAGAGCAGTGGGTTTATCTAGGTTGACGAAGTATTTTATCCATTTTCCGGCCTTTGGCCAGCTCATCCACAAGTTTATCTAAGTAACGCACTTGTTGTGTTAATGGGGTTTCTATCGCTTCTATTCGATAGCCACAAATAACACCTGTAATATATTTAGCGTTAGGGTGAAGGGTAGCGTTTTTAAAAAACGTTTCAAAAGTAACTTTAGTTTTTAGAAGTTGGGTAAGATCGGCTTCGGTATAACCGGTAAGCCACGTTATCACCTGATGAAGCTCTGCTACTGTACGGTTTTTTTTTTGCACTTTAGTGATATAATGAGGATAAACGGAAGCGAAGGTCATTTCAGCAATACGTTTATCATGAGCAGGTGTCGTTGTCATGGTCTTAATCTTTTTAATGAAGCCCTTAGGATAGATTAAAGTTAAGCAAAAAAAAAGTTAGCAATATTATATTGCTAACTTTTAAAAGTCTTCTGCATTAAGGACACTTATTTTTTTTCAGCCGTTAATTCAGCAATTTTGCAAATCACTTCAACCGCTTTTTGAATACTTTCAACAGGAACATATTCATAACGTCCATGGAAGTTATGTCCGCCAGCAAAGATGTTAGGACAAGGTAATCCCATATAAGATAATTGTGAACCATCTGTACCACCTCTTATAGCTTTGATAAGCGGTTTAACACCAACGGCTTTCATGGCTTCTTCTGCAATATCTACGATATGCATTACCGGAGCCACTTTTTCCTTCATGTTATAGTACTGATCTTTAATTTCAATATTAAAAATCTCACTTTCATATTTGGTATTAAGATCCAAGACAATTTTTTCCATTAAAGCTTTTCGGGCTTCAAATTTATCTTTGTCATGGTCTCTAATAATATACTCAAGCGTTGTTGCTTCAACATCACCTTCAATATTATGGAGGTGGAAAAAACCTTCATAACCTTCCGTGTGTTCTGGTGTTTCTAATCGTGGTAAAACATTAATAAATTCAGTAGCATAGTACATTGAATTGATCATTTTACCTTTCGCATACCCTGGATGCACAATTTTACCTTTAACGGTTACTCTGGCACCTGCGGCATTGAAATTTTCATATTCTAGTTCACCAACCTGACTTCCATCCATAGTGTAGGCCCAGTCGGCTCCAAATGTTTCAACATCAAATTTATGAGCACCTCTACCAATTTCTTCATCAGGTGTAAACCCAACTTTTAGAGTTCCGTGCTTAATTTCAGGATGATTAATAAGGTATTCCATCGCCGTTATAATCTCTGTAATCCCAGCTTTGTCATCAGCACCTAAAAGTGTAGTTCCGTCGGTCGTAATTAAAGTTTGTCCTTTGTATTGCAACAAATCTTCAAAATAATCTGGAGATAGGATAATGTTTTGCTCAGCATTTAAAACAATATCTTTACCATCGTAATTCTCAATAATCTGAGGTTTTACGTTGGCTCCTGTAAAATCTGGAGAGGTGTCAAAATGCGATATAAAGCCAATAACAGGAACATCATGCTCTACATTACTAGGTAATGTGGCCATAATGTAGGCGTTATCATCTATGGTTACATCACTTAATCCTATGGCTTTTAACTCTTCTACTAATTTGTTGGCTAAATCCCATTGTTTAGTGGTACTTGGAGTGGTTTCTGAATTAGGATCAGATTCCGTATCAATAGTAACATAACCGATAAAACGATCTATGATATGCTGCATAATTTTATTTAAATTGTAATCATTAAAGTTTAAAAGTAACCACAGGAAGCTTCACGTGGTTTACGATATCTTCAGAAATACTGCCACTGAAAAAGTGATTTAAGCCTTTTCTTCCGTGTGTAATTACAGAAACAGCATCTGCTTTAGAACGTCTAATATAACTAGAAATTCCACCTTCTATACTATGGTCTGCAATACGTGCAATAGTAACATCTTTCTCTGTTAATTTCGCTTTTTCTAAGAATAAAGCTATTTTTTCATCAACTTCATCCGTACTTAAAAAGCCTAAGTTTGGTGTATTAATGTTTAATAATGTAATCTCTTGACCTAATTCGTTTAATAAATTTAAGGCTTTAGTTATTGCAGGAATACTTTCTTCTGAAAAATCTGTAGCCAATACAATATGGTTAAAGTTAACAGCGCTTGGTTTAGACTTTACAATTAATACTGGCGTGTCGCTATGACGAACTACTTTTTCAGTATTAGAACCTGTAAATACACCGTCGTAATCATTATGACCTCTAGAGCCCATAACAATGATATCGGCATTCACCTCTTTAGCCACTGTAGCAACTTCATTTAATACTTTTAAATATTTAATCATAGGAGTAACCTTAAGACCTTCAAGATATGGTTGGTCTAAAAATGTATCAAACTCCTTTTTAGCGACCAAAAGCATAAAAGCATTTTCGTCATTACGTTCTGTTAACGAAGCTGAAAAGATAGATTCAGACATTTCTAGCATATGCATTACAATTAATTCTGCATCGTGTTGTTTCGCTAATTCAGCAGCGGTTTCTAAAGCATATTCCGAATGTTTTGAAAAATCAACAGGAACGATAATTTTTTTCATGATAATTTGATTTTGGTTTGGATTTCAAAGTTAAGAAAATTCTTAGCTAAAAATAATGATATATAACAGTTTCTGTTAAAATTATTAGCTTATGGAATGCTTTATTTTAGCGAGGAGTTGTTTATTTTTGTCTCGCAAAATTCTTCTTATGTATAAAGCTATTATTAGACCCATTTTATTTTCTTTCGATCCTGAAAAAGTACATTATTTCACCTTTTCTATGGTGAGAACCTTATCTAAAATACCAGGATTTAAAGCCTTATTTAAAGCGCTGTTTGTGGTAGAAGATAAACAATTAGAACGTCAGTTATTTGGACTTACCTTTAAAAATCCTGTAGGCTTAGCGGCTGGTTTTGATAAAAATGCGGTGTTATATAATGATCTTGCTAATTTTGGATTTGGCTTTATTGAAATAGGAACCGTAACCCCAAAAGCACAAGAAGGAAACCCTAAAAAACGATTATTCCGTTTAAAGGATGATAAAGGGATTATCAATAGAATGGGCTTTAATAACGAAGGGCTTGAGGCGGCAATTACGCAATTAAAAAAGAATAAAGGCCAACTTATTATTGGTGGTAATATTGGGAAAAATACGCAAACCCGTCCAGAAGATTATACCAAAGATTATTTGGAATGTTTTAATGCTTTACACCCTTATGTCAATTATTTTGTGCTTAATGTGAGTTGTCCAAACGTAGGAAGCCATGCTAAATTAAACGATAAAGACTATTTATTAGAGTTAATTTCTAGTGTACAAAGTGCTAATGCTACTTTTGATACCCAAAAGCCAATTCTTCTTAAAATCGCACCCGATTTAAACGAGATACAATTGGATGAAATTATAGAATTAATTGCTGAAACCAATCTCGATGGGGTTATTGCAAGCAATACGACTATTGATAGAACAGGTTTAAAAACGAGTGACGCCCGATTAGACGAAATTGGAAATGGAGGTTTAAGTGGACAACCTATTAAAACAAAATCAACCAAAGTCATTAAATACTTAGCTGATAAAAGTAACAAGGCATTCCCAATTATTGGAGTAGGAGGGATTCATTCTGCCGAAGATGCTTTAGAGAAATTAGATGCTGGTGCCGACTTGGTTCAGGTTTATACCGGCTTTATTTATGAAGGGCCTGCTTTAATTAAACAAATTAATAAGGCTTTACTAAAGTAAACTATACATTAGTTTGCGTCATTTGAAATTTTTATGCTGATCCTTTGAGTTACGATATTCTTATTTCTTTTATCATAGCCACTTCTGCACTAGCGCTTTCGCCTGGACCAGATAATATCTATGTACTAGTGCAAAGTATCGCTAACGGGAAGTCTTATGGAATGGCCACGGTTTGTGGCTTAATTTCGGGCTGTATTATTCATACCACTTTACTCGCTTTTGGTATATCTGCCCTAATTAAAGCTAATGAGAACTTATTTTTAGGAATTAAAATCTTAGGGGCCTGTTACCTTTTGTTTCTCGCTTATAAAGTATTTAGGTCTAATGCTGAAATCCGTTTTAGTGCTGAGCATATGCCCAAGAAGAGTCTAAAAAAATGTTTTGTTCAAGGCTTTTTTATGAATGTGCTTAACCCTAAAGTCACCATTTTCTTTCTGGCTTTTTTTCCTGGGTTTTTATTTAGCGAGACTATGAATACCGTGATTCAATTCTATATTTTGGGTGGTATTTTTATGCTCGTATCTTTTATCATTTTTACTGCCATAGCCTTATTGGCAGGTAAAATAAAGCGCTATACCTTAAAACATAAAAATTCTGGTTTAGTCTTAAAATGGCTTCAAATAATTGTTTTTGTTGGGATTGCGATTTTTATTTTAACTTAGTGAAATGCTAAGGTTTAAGATTCTTCCGAGATTTGTTATTGCTATTTTCCTCTCTTTTATGCTTTTTACTGTTATCGGTACGCTTTCTCATGAATGGGGTCATATTGCCGTTGCAAACTATTTTGGTTACACCACAACCTTAAGTTACGGCAGTATGGGGTATACTCAAGATTTTTCTGAAGATCGAGAGGTACAAGAGATTAAAAGACTATCTGATCCCTACGACGATCTAGATTATGATGAATGGCCTGCAGATGTAAAAATAAAACTTGAAGCTTTAGATAAAATTGTAATGGAAAGATATCCCTACAATGAAACCTATAAATTACACGACAAATTGATTACGCTTGGAGGTCCCGCTCAAACCTTACTAACAAGTGGTATCGGGGTATTACTTCTTTTTTTAAGACGAAAAAAATGGCGGGTTAAATTTATGACTCTAGATTGGCTTGCTGTTTTTATGGTATTATTTGCGCTTCGTGAGGTCTTTAATTTTATACTAGCTTCTTATGAAGCCCTATTTTATTCTCAATCGAATTTTCATGGAGATGAATTTAAGATTTCTAGAGATTTGGGCTTTAATGAATGGATGATACCAACACTAGCCTTAGTGATTGGACTTCTCATTTCATGTTATGTGATATTTAAAATTATACCCTTAAGCTATCGGTTTTCATTTATCCTCGCAGGAGGTCTTGGTAGCGTAGCAGGTTACGCTATGTGGTTTGGTTTTTTAGGGCCCGCAGTGTTCAATTGGTAAATAGGCTCTGAATACTAGTGGTATGTCCAAGATGAGTATTTATTTATACCAAAGCAATGGCATTTACAAGTTGACTATTTTATTTTGAAATCTAATATCGAGTTTAAATTCAATTTCAATTAATGTATATTTGAACTAATGAACAAGCCGGTTAAAATCATAGAATGTCCAAGGGATGCCATGCAAGGCATTAAAGCTTTTATTCCAACAGAAAAAAAAGTACAATACATTCAATCCTTATTGCGCGTTGGTTTTGATACCATCGATTTTGGAAGTTTTGTATCCCCAAAAGCGATTCCGCAAATGGTAGATACTGCCGAAGTATTAGCTCAATTAGACTTAAGTAAAACCAAGAGTAAGCTCTTGGCAATCATTGCTAATACTAGAGGGGCTAACGATGCCTCTGTACATAAAGCGATTGATTATTTAGGGTTTCCGTTTTCAATATCAGAAAACTTTCAGATGCGAAATACGCATAAGACTATTGCAGAATCTGTAGTAACGCTATCTGAAATTCTTGAAATTGCCGATAAGAGTAATAAGCAAGTGGTGGTGTATATTTCTATGGGATTTGGAAATCCGTATGGTGATCCGTGGAATGTAGATATTGTAGGGGAGTGGACCGAACGCTTATCTAAAATGGGCGTAAAGATTCTATCCTTAAGTGATACTATTGGAAGTTCAGATGCTGAAAACATCAATTATTTATTCTCAAATTTAATTCCTGAATATTCAAATATAGAATTTGGTGCTCACCTCCATACCACACCAACAACGTGGTTTGAAAAAGTGGATGCAGCTTATCTTGCCGGTTGCAGACGTTTTGATGGTGCTATTCAAGGTTTTGGCGGATGCCCTATGGCTAAAGATGAATTAACAGGAAACATGCCCACCGAAAGAATGTTTTCTTACTTTACCCAAAAGAAAGCTCATGATCTTAATGCCATGTGTTTTGAAAGTGCTTATAATGAAGCCTCGAAAATTTTTAAGTTCTATCATTAAAAAATAAAAACCCTCACAAGAGTTGCGAGGGCTTCGGTAATAAATAGTTGTACTATTTGCTATTTCAAAATGAGTTTCTTTGTAATTCGCTTATTATCAAATGTAAACTGCATTAAATAAATGCCATTTTCTAAAGACGTCAAATCTAGAGATTTTTTGTATTCATGAAACGAATTAATCAATGCTGTTTCGTATACCTTTTGCCCTAAAGAAGAATAAATTGTCACTGCATTTTTAGATGAATTTAAGTTGTTCTCATCATAAACTAAATTAACTGTTTTGTTTACTGAAGGGTTGGGGTGTAGCAATAGTTGTGTATTATGAGTGACAACTTCAATACTTAAATTTTCATTCTGATTAGTATAGACTTTCGAAATTGCATCGTTGTTACTGTTAAGTCCACTTAAAACAAAATCCATATCTCCATCGTTATCATAATCAGACCAATGTGCAGAACTAACGTAGGTGGCATAAATACCGGTATTTGCGTTTGTGTCTTCTGTAAATACATTATTTATGTTATTATAAAACTTTATATGAGGAAGAGTGTTTTCGTCAGCACCAGTAATAAAAATATCTAAATCACCATCATTGTCATAATCTACAAAATTAGTTGCGCCCCAATATAAATTAGCTAAATTAATTTCTGTATTGATGTTGAAATTTGCATTACCATCATTGTTATATAATGCAGTGAATGGCTTGTATGTTGAATCATAACCAGAGATTAAAATATCTTCATCACCATCATTATCATAATCAGCAGCGCTTAGTGCAGAAAAATATACTTCAGCTATACCCGCATCTATTTTTTCTGTAAAAACAGCATTACCATCATTAAGATACAATTTCGTTTCTGGTATATAATTATTAGTAAAACCTGTAAGAAGTATATCTAAGTTACCGTCATTATTGGCATCAAAACTCAAAATACTTCCGTAGGAATTACCAAAGAAAGGAGTCGGAGTATCAGTAAAAGAACCATCATTGGTTTGTAAGTATAGTTTAGCGATGTAAGTGTAATTCGCATTCATACCGGTAATAATTATATCATCTAAATTATCATTATTGAAGTCACCAACTTTCATTTCACCTGTTGATGTTCCAGGAATGGATAAATTTTGTGAGGTAAAGGAACCATTGGTGTCGTTAACATATAATAGGGTTTCTGGTAAGTCACTGGAGTTAAATCCATTTATTATAAAATCGGTAAAACCATTATTATTAAAATCTAAAATTTCAATATTTGAATTGGAAAAAGCTTCCATGTCAAAACTCATTAGCCCAATATTTTCAGGTTGATATGAATACATAGCCGATGTGCTATTGTAATAATCATCATATCCGGATATGATTAGTTCTTCGCTAGAATTATTATCTATATTTATCCATTGCGATTCTCCATACACAATACCATTTAATTCAATTTCAAAGTTTTCTATAAATTGTTGAGCATGAGAATATTGAATGATAGTAAAGAACAGTAAGATTAATTTATATGGTTTCATTATTGTTTTATTTAGAATGATTCTAAGGTTTGGTTTTTTATGATGAGATTATAGAAATTACTTTAAAATTAGTTTTTTAGTTACAGTGTTATTACTAGAAGTAAATTGTAAAACATAAATACCACTAGTTAATGAAGATAAATCAAGGGATTTATTATAAAATCCTGAGTTAGAATTTAAGTTCGTTTGATATACTTTTTGACCTGTAGTTGAGAAAATAGCGACTTCGTTGTTATTTGAAGCTAATGTATTTACATCATAAACTAAATTTACTTTTTTGTCTGTTGTAGGATTAGGATATATTCCGAAAGCAACAGAACTATTAACATCTTCGATGCTTAAAGCATTGGTTACATCTTCAACAGCGAAAGAAAGATTTCCTGTACTGCTTCCTTCAAAAGCTGTAAAATACAATCTGTAAATAGTATCGTCTGCATATTTTATGTAATAAGCCTGGTTAGAGCTTACATCATAAGCCCAAGCATCATTTAATGTTTTCCAATCGTAACCGATGGTATTGATGTCTTCAGAATAAGTTAATGTCGGGTTTGCTTGCATACCACTTTGTTCATCGTTTTGTGCCACAGTAACTTCATCACTATGTAAAACACCTGTTACGGGATAGAAAAAACTTCCGTCACCAAAATAATCGGTTGCATATTTAGTGAATACAAAATCCCAATCTGAAATTGCAGGTTCAGCCACAACTTCTTCATTATTTTGTAAAGAATAATAATTGAATTTGTTATTTGGATTGTTTGTATTTGAGAGTGTTACCGTTTGGTCTTCGCTCCAAGTTGACGTTTCGGCATTCCAAGTGGCATACTTAAAGGTATAGCCTGCAGCATAACTTTCATTAATGAATTTTCTGTAGGTACCATCGGCATATTTTAAAACAAATACAATACTGCCTTCTACACCATGGGTAATAGGATTATATTCTCCAAATCCATAGGTTGCTGAGCCTTGCTCAAAAGCACCGTTACTCCATGACGTTTCACTGTTATAAAGGGCAGTCCAATTTGCTTCGTTAGCGACATCAATAGTGTTATAACTTGCCGCCGTATTAACGGCTTCAAAGACTTCAATACCAATACCACTGTTTACGCGCATTCCAAAATTGTAAGCACTTGTTCTTAAAAATGCGATATCCCAAGAGTTTGCTGTGAATGCGCTTGCTGTTGCGGTACTTAATTTATAATACACCTGATCTGTGTAACTCGGTTGCATAGATAGGTTAACGATGGTTTCTTGTGCAAATGCTGTAGCACTAAGACATAGCACGGTTAAAAATTGTAAAATTGTTTTCATAAGTTTCTTATTTATAATGATTCTAAGGTTTGAAATGAGTTGTAAAAAAAGAGCAGCGAACTACTCTTTCTTTATAGTTGTGAATACGTTTACTGTAATAAGCTGTACACAAATTTTGGATGACCACGTTCGCCATCATCACTATACATTGCTAAAAATTGCATTTTATAATAGTTGCCATCGCTATCTTTAACGATATAGAAAACGTTGTCTATTAAGGCAGGTGAGCTACTTGGACCTCCACCAACTCTCCAAGAACTACCAATGTTGCGTTGGTCAGTATCAAAAGCTATGGATAGGGCATCGGTTAATGTAAAATCGTCATAAGTGTAAGCCTCCGTTTCGGTATCAATTTTATAAGAAACAGCACCGCCTTTAGTATTTGTCACCACAAAATCTGAATAGCCATAAGAGCCATAACCTTCAATTTCATTCGTAAAAACGGTGAAGTTTAAGTCCCAATTGGTTTTTATCGGTTCTACGCTAATTTCAGATTCGGTATTAAAACTAAAGAAGGTAAAATTGTAAGCGCTGTCTTTTGAAATTGTAATGTCTTGATGTGTACTGGCATCTAAGTCTGCATACTGAAGCACATAGTTATCTCCATCTCGTAGAACTCTAATTTTTTTCCAGCCTCTTGCATCACCTGCCACAGCGACGCTTCCGGTAGGAGCAGCCTCGGTACCGACTTCATAGCCTAAATTCACTAAATACACAGGGTTTTCATCAGCCACAGATGAAACTGTTTCAATAGCCGTTTCTGTAATTTGACCGTAAGGCGCATCAATAAATTCCATATTATCAGCATCAAATGTCCCAACTGCAACAAGGGGTTGTAATTCTTGGACTTCTGCAGTTGAAGAATTTACCGCATCAATATCTGTAGTCGATAATGCTGAAGTGGCCATATAAATAGAGCCGTTGATGCCCACTTTAAATTCATCGCCAGAATAAAAACCTAAATCCCAAGAATCGCGTTGTACAGCAATTGAGGTATCTGTGCTTAAGTCTATATACACTTGGTTTTCTTCATTAGATCCGCCAACTTCTGGCGTTACTGTTGCACCTTCTATAACAACAGAAATTGGTCCTGAAATTGTATCATCGCTACTACAGCTATTCAATGCCATAATACCAAAGCATAAGGCAACTTTTAAATATTTGTTTATCATAATTATTAAGGGTTTAAAAATTTAAATTATATAAGAGTTTAAGATAAAATGAACGTCCGTAGCCTAGTAAAAGGGAGTTATTACTAGTGCTATGTGTCCCTCCTGTGGTGCTGCTGCTAACATTAACATTGGTCACATCAAAAAGGTTACGAGCACCAAGGGTGGCCTCTATTTTACGGTCTAAAAACGATTTTTTTACGGACGCATCTACCCAACTGTAAGCCTCAGTTTTGGCTAATGAAAAGGTTGAATTTCCTACGGAATCTGTTCCTGTAGCGTAATATTGCTCTTGGTCGCCATTGTATTTTAAAAGGAGGGTAAAGGCCGTCTCTATGGGTTTAACAAAGTAGGACGCGCTAGTATTTAATTGAAGGTTGTAAAGAAACTTGTCATTACTATTAGCTTCACTATTATTTATTCTGGAAATCCCTTGAACAGTAGCACCTAAATTGAATGAAAGATCTTCCATTTTTAAGGTGTTTTCTAAGGTGAAACCAATCAGTTTATACGTGTCAATATTGATATATTGGTATTGTAAAGGGGTTGCATTTACAACTGCCAGATCTATTTTGTCTGAAACATCTAAATAGCTTATTTTTAAATTGTTGATGAGTGATAGGTTGTTAATCCAGCTTCGTTTTTTTAAATTTAAAAAGGCAGAGTAACCATTTTCGGGTTTTAGATCTTCATTACCTTGTACATCATGATTAGAGTCTACAAAATAATAATAGAGTTCTTCAAAATTAGGAACGCGGTATGATGTGCCGAGGTTTCCACGCAGCTCAAAACCGTTCGCCATTAAATAACGCGCGCTTAATGAGCCTAAAAATTTAGAATGGAAAAGCGTATTGTATTCATA
This sequence comes from Winogradskyella arenosi, assembly GCF_003337305.1. Taxonomy (GTDB): domain Bacteria; phylum Bacteroidota; class Bacteroidia; order Flavobacteriales; family Flavobacteriaceae; genus Winogradskyella; species Winogradskyella arenosi. Next base: position 820,769 of record NZ_QPJO01000002.1, read on the forward strand.
ACGAATACCAGGACGTAAAGACATTTTTTGAGATAACTTAAATTCAGAAGTCCCAAAGACCGCAACATTGGTCTGCGTATTGGTTTTGTCTTGTTGGGTGATGCTGCCCGAAGCTTGCGTATCAAACCCTTCCATATAACGCGCTTCATAACCCAATTGAAAGTTAGAAGCGTCACGTTTAAATATATTATTGAGGGTTCCCTTAGAAAATAAGACCTTACTCGATTGGTAAGTTTCATCGGATTCATTACTGCGTTCTCGACTTAAAATATAATAGTTAAATTCGTTTAAATCGCGCTGTTGTTGTTGGTAAGAGAGCGCTACATTATAATTTGCACCAGAGTTTAGCTGACCGTATATATTTAAGTTATTTACAAACCTATTAGTGGTGTATATTTTATCGGTAGCAGAGGGATTACTCGTTTGGTTTTCGGTCTCTATATTCGCTCTTACAGAAGCATCGTAAAAATTAATACGCTCATTAAAATATTCAAATTTATAAACCAGTCTAAAATTGTTGCCTTTATAGTTGAGTAGGGCATTGCTAGTTAATTGTTCTTTAGGTAACCATTCATAACCTCTAAGTCCATCGTTTTGATAATAATTTTCGCCTTGCTTTTGGTTTAAGAAACCTGCAAAATCGTTACGATTGACGCCTATTTTCGCCATCCATTTTTCATTTATATTATGCGCAACATTTATAGATTGTATATGTCGGCCTTGGTCAAACCAAGTATATTCATCGCTAACGGTTTCTTCTTGTATATAGGCTTGTATACGCCAATCATGGTCAATAGATGTTTTAGTGATAATATTAATGACGCCAGAAACGGCATTAGCGCCATATTCTACACCCATAGCACCTTCAACAATTTCGATACGTTCTATATTATCGAGATTAATTTGAGTTAAATCTATATTATTACCAACCCCATTATCACTAACCATAGGGATGTTGTCAATAAGAATATTGAAATATTCGGAGTCCAAACCAAAAAATGAAATGGTAGATCGTCCGGTTTGAGCGTTAGGGATAATATTAAGATTGAGGTTGAAATTTAATACATCAGCCAAATTGTTTGCGGCAACTTGCTCAATTTGTTTACGGTTGATAACAATGACGTTATGTACCGATTTTTTTATAGACGTCGGATTTATTTGTCCTGTTACAATAACTTCATCTAGGGACGAATTACGTATGCTATCTGTAGGAAAGCCCTTCTCTTGAGCAAAAGACCATGAAAAGAAAATAATTGAAAAATAAATAGATATTTTATTTTTATTTAGACTCATTCTTGATAAATTTGTCGCAAATATAGAATCTTATTTTAATTCATTCTAAATAAGAATAGTTTTTTTAATTTTTTTTAAAACCTAATAACTCAAAATAAATGATGAAGAGATTTATCCCAGTATTATCCTTAGTGGTCGCCCTAAACTTCGGTGCTCAGGCCCAACAAAAGAAAACCCAAGATCAAGAGGCCATAAAAGAAATGTGTGGTTGTTTTGAAGTGACTTTTAATTTTACGGAGACCTTCAACTATAGTCAAGATTCGCTTTATAGACCTTCAGAGACTAAAATTGCAAAAGGTTTAGAATATGCGGTAGCTATAGAAGATGAAGCTAATAAAATATCAATTCAGCATTTATTACAAGTAGGGCGACCAGACCAACCTATGATTGTAAAACATTGGAGACAAGATTGGTTATTTCAAAATCAAGATTTTTACATGTACAATGGTGATAATAATTGGACCTATGAGAAAAAATCTAAAGATGAGGTAAAAGGGCAGTGGACACAAAAAGTGTTTCAAGTAGATGATAGTCCACGTTATGAAGGTTCTGGAACTTGGGTATTTGTCGATGGAAAAAAATATTGGGAAAATACAACCACAGCACCATTACCAAGACGTGAATATACAAAACGTAGCGATTATAACATCACCTTAAGAGGGAATCGTCATGAAATTACTAATTTTGGCTGGGTGCATGACCAAGACAATGAAAAAGTAGTCCGAAAAGCTGGCGCAGAGGATATTATTATCGCTAAAGAGAAAGGGTTTAATACCTATAAACGTGTAGATGAGAGCCGATGCCAAGCGTCTAAAGACTGGTGGAAAGACCAACAGAACAAATGGAAATTGGTGCGTGCTAAGTGGAATAAAGTGTACCAAAAACAACAAGATTTAACCTTAGAAGAGAAAGTAGATCATAAAGTGCTTTTTAAGTATCTATTAGATGAAGAAATGACTTCAGAAAAAGAAATAAATAGTATCATTGACGCTTTTGTAAAATAAGACGAAAATAAACCCTTATAAATATGAAAATTTTAAAACCCCTAATTATAGTGCTTGTATTAGTATTGGCGCTTCCAACTCACGCTCAAAAGAAGAAAGAGAATATCCTTTTAAATCGTGATTTTTGGGGGACACAACCTAGTATCGCGTTAGTAAAAGCTAAAATTAAGGAAGGGAATAATCCTTCTGAAGCGAATAAAGGAAACTTCGATCCTGTAGTGTATGCCATTTTACAAGATGCGCCAACAGCAACAATTAATTATTTATTGACGCAAAAAGGAAATGACGTTAATAAACTGACTCATGATGGTAGAACCTACCTCTTTTGGGCGGCCTATAAAGGGAATTCAACAATGGTTGAGCAACTTTTAAGACTCGGCGCAAAAACCGATTTAACGGATGACAAAGGGAGTACTGTTATCCATTTTGCTGCTAGTGCAGGGCAGCAAAACATTGAAGTCTATGAGCTTATATTAAAAGAAAATTCAGAATTAGTACATAGAACCAACCCAGATGGTGCTAATGCATTGTTATTAGCGGCGCCGAGTGATCCTGACTTTAAACTAACTTCATACTTTCTCTCTAAAGGCTTGTCTATTAAAAGCACGGATAATGATGGAAATGGAATTTTTAACTATGCCGTTAAAAAAGGGCAGATAGATTTATTAAAAATGCTTGTGGATAAAGGTTTAACAGGAACTGATCAGGCCTTTATTATGGCGGCTAATGGCGCTAGAGGAACCACTAATGGTGTTGAGGTATATACGTTTTTAGAGTCAGTAGGCTTAAACCCTAAGGTTATTGATAAAGAAGGTGTTTCTCCATTACATATTGTTGCGGCGAGAGGTAAAGATTTAAAAGTTATAGAGTACTTAATGGGCAAAGGTTTAGAAGTGAGTACTCCAGACCATAAAGGGAATACAGCATTTATGAATGCCGCAGAGAACAATAATCTAGAGCTTGTAAAAACATTAGCACAGCATTTAAACGCCGTTAACATGACGAATAAAAAAGGACAGTCGGCTTTAACTTTAGCAGTAGCAGGCAATTCTCCAGAGGTTGTAGCGTACTTAATTGATAAAGGGTTTAAAACGGACATCGTAGATGTTGATGGGAATAACTTAGTGGCTTACGCCATTGGGTCTTATTCGGCTCGTAACAAAGCGGCTTTTTCTAAAAAATTAGAGATCTTAAAATCGAATAGTGCAGATGTAACGGCTGTACAAAAGAACGGAAACACTTGGTTCCATTTAGCCGTTGAACAGAATAGTCTTGATTTGTTAAAACTTGCCGTAGACATGAACCAAGATATTAATGCTAAAAATAGCGAAGGCAATACCGCTTTACATATTGCAGCACTAAAAGCTAAAGACACAACCATTCTGAAGTTTTTAGTAGATCAAGGGGCAAAGAAAAACCTTGTCACTGATTTTGAAGAAACAGCTTACGATTTAGCTAAAGAAAATGAATTGCTAAGCGACCGTAACATCTCTATTGAATTTTTAAAGTAATATAATTGCAACCATGAAAAACACAAAAGCATTAGTTTTAATTTTAACGCTTACCTTAGGCTTAGTCTCATTCCGTCCGTTTAAAGACGCTACGAAGTATAAGTGTATGATTCAAATGACCAACTACACCGGTGAAGGCGCTTATATTGTAATTTCGCTTTTAAATCCTGAAGGCGAATATTTAGAAACCTTAAACGTTATTGGAGATGATGATGAGTGGTATAACACAGTTGAGTCTTGGTGGGATTTTTACGGAAAAAAACGAAATAATATCGATGCCATTACCGGAGCAACCGTGAGTGGTGGGGAGCGTACCGTTAATGTTATTGAAATTGATAACGATAAATTAGACAAAGGGTACAAGCTGCGTTTTGAATCTGCTGTCGAAGATCAAGAGTATTACGAAAGTGATGTGGAGCTAGAACTTACCTCTGCAAACGTAAGAAGTAAAGTAGAAGGTAAAGGCTTTATCCGTTACATCCGTATGATGCCTCAAAAATAAGATTGCAAATGACCCTTTCTATATGGAGATTTAGCCATCTTATCTTGGCTATTGTGTCTTCTCTTTTTATTCTTTTAGCCTCTATAACAGGAACAATTTTGGCCTTCGAGCCTTTGTCTAACCAGTTACAGTCATATCAGATTAATGAGAATACCACTTTAGCAACCACAATAGAAAGTCTTAATAAACGCTACGATGAAATTATGACCATCTCCACGGATGAGAATAATTTTGTTGTAGCTTCTGTTATAACTTCGGAAGGGGATAATGACACCTTTTATATCAATCCCGAAACGGGTGAGAAATTAGGCGCACTCATAGAAAAAGCGCCGCTCTTTAAGTTTACCACAAACTTACACCGCTCCTTATTTTTAAAATCAACCGGACGCTTTATTGTAGGATTGGTTTCTTTTTTCCTCTTTTTAATGGCCATAACTGGCGTACTCTTAATAGCCAAACGGCAAGGCGGTATGCTTCGTTTTTTCTCAAAGGTCGTCAATGAAAATTTTCAGCAGTATTACCATGTTCAATTAGGACGATGGTTTTTAATTCCTGTGATTATAGTAGCGCTCACTGGTGTCTATTTATCCTTAGAAAAGTTTTCTCTTTTACCAGAATCAAAAATTACACATACGTATCCTGAAGATATACCTGAGGATATAGATAAAATAGCATTTTCAGATTTCGAAGTTTTTAAGTCTATACCTATTTCGGAAGTCAAAAATTTAGAATTTCCTTTTTCAGAAGATGTTGAAGACTATTTCTATCTCACTTTAAAGGATAAAGAACTTTTAGTGAACCAAGTGTCTGGAGAAGTGGTGAGTAAACAAACATATCCTATTGTTCACCGTTTATCGCAATGGAGTTTATGGTTGCATACAGGGCAAGGAACTATTGTTTGGGCACTCGTTTTAGCGTTAGTGGGGATAGCCTTAATTTTCTTTATTTATTCAGGATTTGCAATGACTCTAAAACGTCAAAAATCAAGTGTTAAAATCAAGAATTCATTTAAGAAAGATGAGGCAGAACATATTCTTCTGGTAGGTTCTGAAACTGGAAGTACTTATAAATATGCCGTTAGTTTCTACGAGGCATTATTAGCCGAAGGGAAAAGCGCTTATATTTCAGCTTTAAATACGTACACCACCTACAAAAAAGCTAAAGAACTAACGGTATTTACAGCAACCTATGGAGAAGGGGAAGCACCGATAAATGCGAATAAGTTTGAAAAACGTTTAGGCACTACAAGTCAAATTAATACTATGGTCTTTTCAGTGGTTGGTTTTGGGTCCCTATTATATCCTGATTATTGTAAGTATGCTGAAGAGCTTGATCAACTCTTGCAAGTCCACCCAAATTTTAATCAAAAAATGGGCTTGGTTAAAATTCATAATCAAAGCTATGAAGCCTTTCATAATTGGGTCTTAGCGTGGAATAATAGGTCTGGAGAACAGCTTCAGATTGTCCAACCTATAGAAAGAATAGACCCTAAAAAAACGCGACGTTTTATAGTGGTAAAACGGACAGCGCTAAATAAAGATGCGACCTTCTTATTGCAGTTGCGACCTTTAAAACGGATTTCTTTTCAATCGGGAGATTTGCTAGCTTTTAAACCTAATAAAGACGAAGCGGCTAGAGAATATTCAATTGCTGAAATTGCTAATGGCGATATTTTACTGAGTATTAAAAAGCACGAACAAGGGTTGTGCTCTACCTATTTTAGCGGTTTAAGTAAAGAGGATACGTTTACGGCCACAATAAAAAGTAATACAGACTTTCACTTGCCAAAATCTAAAGCCGCTATTTTAATTGCCAATGGTACAGGTATTGCACCTTTTTTAGGAATGATTAATAGCAACAAAAAACAAAAAAACATATATTTATTTTGGGGCGGACGCACTAAAAGCTCCTTAAACTTGTACGCTGAAGTGTTGCAAAATGCCCTCGCAGCGCGTAAATTAACGGAGCTGTTTACGGCATTTTCCCAAGAGCAATCTCAAAAAATCTATGTGCAAGATGTTTTGCTTCAACAATCAGATTTAGTGGCAGCTCACCTAAAAAATAAGGGAACAGTAATGATTTGTGGTTCTGTTGCCATGCAAACGCGGGTCTTAGCGGTCTTAGATGAAATTACCACGTCGCAATTAAACGAGCCCTTAAGTAGCTTTGAAGCGCGATCACAAATTAAAATGGACTGTTATTAATTTCTTATTACTATTAAAATCTAAACGCACTAACTAAGGGGGAAGTGTGGAATAATGGTGTTCTTCAAAGAGTAATTTAATATTCTTTACGATTTTTATTTAAAATTAATCTAAATAAAGTGCGTCGAATTAATTTTTGCCTTATTTTCGCGTGAAATTATTTATACCAAGTCTTAATAAGAATAATAAAGTAGTTAAAAAATGAAAAAAATTGCCTTAAGTTTATTTACAATAGCAGCAGTATTGACCTCATGTTCTAGTGATGATGATAATGGGGCGTCAGTACCACAAGTTAGTACACCTGTAACTTATGAGTTTTCAAGAGACGGAAATTCTACGGTAAGTTTTAGCGGTCAAACCACAAGGATTGCAATGGGTGAGGAATTTGTAACAGCACTTAAAGATAATGCCTATTCAGAAGCTCAATTAGATGCTATGTTTGCGCACGTTGAAGGGGCTAATGATTTTTTAGATGCAGATTTAAATGCTTCAGATAAAAGTCTTAGAAGTAAAGTGGCTGCTTCTCAAGATTATTTTTCGGCAAACACTACCGATGCGAATGCTATAAAAACACAATTTGATACTTGGATTTCTGATCAAGCAACAAATGTATTTTCAAATTGGGATAATACAGCAAGTGCAGGAAATGCAGGACAATTACAACAAGCTGGTGGCGGAACGGTAAGATATATTAACGCTAAAGGTTTTGAACTTAATCAATTTGTTGCAAAAGGTTTAATAGGAAGTTTAATGACAGACCAAATTCTTAATAATTATTTAAGTCCTGCGGTTTTAGATGAAGCTTCTAATATTTCTAATAATGATAATGATATCGTTGAAGAAGGAAAATCTTATACAACGATGGAGCATAAATGGGATGAAGCATTTGGCTATTTATATGGTGCGGAAGCTGATGCGACTATGCCAACTTTAGATGCAGATTCATTTTTAAGCGAATATATGGATAGAGTAGAGGCTGATCAAGATTTCGCTGGGATTGCTCAAACGGTATACGATGCCTTTAAATTGGGTAGAGCTGCAATTGTGGCTAAAAATTATACTGTAAGAGATGCACAAGCTGAAATCATAAGAGAAAATATTTCTAAAATTTTAGCCGTTAGAGGTGTTTATTATTTACAAAGAGGAAAAGAAGTCTTAGCAGAAGGCGATATGGCAAGCGCATTCCACCAATTATCTGAAGGTTTTGGATTTGTATACAGTCTTCAATTTACACGTCAACCTGGTACAAATAGTCCTTATTTTAGTAAGTCAGAGGTTGATGCATTTATGGCTCAGATCTCTGCAGGTAACGGATTTTGGGACATAACTCCAGAGACTTTAGATGCTATTTCTACGGCAATTGCAGATCGTTTCGACTTTACCGTTGCGCAAACTATTAACTAAGAAATACGCCAAAAACTTCAAAGTATAAACCTCCTTTTATTAGGACATTTATACTTCGTTGTTTTTACAATTGAAAAAATAATAACTATGTTAAAGAAAGCTTTTTTAATCTTCACAATCACTGTACTAGCCATGGCGTGTAGTACTTCAGATGAGAGTTCAGGAGGTGTAACCGATAATTTTGACAGAACTGCGATGTTAACCAATTGGGCGGATAATATTATTGTTCCAGTTTATGAAGATTTAAATATCGCAGTGACCAATATGGTAACTGAAAAAGATAATTTTGTAAATGCACCTACTCAAGCCAATCTAGATTCATTTAGGACGGCTTGGTATAATGCCTATAAAATATGGCAATCTGCTGAAATGTTCAACATAGGTAGAGCCGAAGAGATTAATTTTGGGTACCAAATGAATATCTATCCTACAAATATTACAGATATTCAAAATAATATTCAATCTCAGAATTATGATTTAGCTAATGTTAATAATAATGACGCGGTTGGTTTTCCTGCTTTAGACTATATGTTATATGGCTTGGCGGATAACGATATGGATATATTAAGCTTTTATACATCAAATGCAGATGCGGCTAAATATTTGGCTTATGTTTCAGATTTAGTAAATCAAATGGAATCGCTAACGCAAGATGTGACGCAAAGTTGGGCAACCTACGGTCAGACGTTTATTGATAATGCTAATAATACGGCTACAGGATCTATTAATAAACTGATTAACGATTTTATGTTTTATTACGAAAAAGGATTAAGAGCCAATAAAATTGGGATTCCTGCCGGTAATTTCTCTACAACGCCGTTGCCAGATAAAGTAGAAGCTTATTATAGAAATGATATTTCAAAAATGCTAGCAACAGAAGCATTAACTGCTATGAAAGATTTTTTTAATGGAAAACATTACAACAGCACTACCACAGGAGAAAGTTTATCCTCTTATTTAGACTATTTAAATACCATAAAAAATGGGGAAGACTTAAGTGTACTTATAAATAATCAGTTTGACACCGCACAATCTAAAATTAATACCTTAGATGATAGTTTTGCGGATCAGATTGCCATGGATAATACTAAAATGACCGAAGCTTATGATGCTTTGCAAATGGCAGTGGTTTTACTTAAGGTTGATATGTTACAAGCCTTAAATGTTAGTGTCGACTATGTTGATGCTGATGGGGACTAAAATTAAAATTAAATTCAAAAAGGATTCTTATTCAATAAGAATCCTTTTTTTTGTATTATGCTAATTAAACTTACATCATATTTCAATAAACAAACCCATCCTGCGCCGTTGGCGGTGTTCAGAATAGGTTTTGGTCTTATGATGTTAGCAAGCATTATTAGGTTTTGGTCTTATGGTTGGATTGAAAAACTGTACTTAGAACCTCAATTTCACTTTTCGTATTATGGTTTCGAATGGGTAAAACCTATCGGCAATTATACATATCTTCTATTTGTAATATGCGGTTTATCTGCACTCTTTGTGGCCTTAGGATTAAAATATCGCATCGCCATTATCACGTTCTTTATAAGTTTTACCTATATCGAATTTATGGATAAAACCACATACCTCAATCACTACTATTTTATAAGTATATTGAGTTTTTTAATGTGTTTTTTACCCGCCAATGCGTACTTCTCTTTAGACGCTATTATTAGAAAAAAACAATACCATCAAATTCCGAAATGGACTATTAATAGCATAAAACTGTTATTAGGGATCGTTTATGTCTATGCCGGTTTGGCCAAAATAAATAGTGATTGGTTATGTAAAGCCATGCCATTAAAAATATGGTTACCTTCTAAATATGATTTGCCTTTTCTTGGCGAAAATGTGATGCAACAAGAATGGTTTCACATGGCCATGAGTTGGTCTGGAATGTTATATGATCTAACCATTCCCTTTTTTATGCTTTATAAGCGCACACGGGGTTTTGCTTTTGCGTTAATTGTGTTTTTCCATGTCTTTACAAGAGTGTTGTTTCCTATAGGCATGTTTCCTTATGTCATGATTGTAGCAACTCTAATTTTTTTCGATGCCGCTGTACATGAGCGTATTTTAAATGGATTCCGAAAATTATGCAACGTTTTAAAGCTAAAAGCTTCTACAATTGAAATTTCGAATTATAAATTTCAAAATCAAAAGATAATTTTGCCAATTTTAGGTTTATTTTTTACGATTCAATTACTTTTGCCGTTTCGTTATTTGTTGTATCCTAACGAATTATTTTGGACCGAAGAAGGCTATCGGTTTTCTTGGCGCGTCATGTTAATGGAAAAAGCAGGTTATACAGAATTTAAAGTGGTTGATGCTGTATCTGGACATTCATTTTCTGTAAATAATTCAGATTTTTTAACACCGTTTCAAGAGAAACAAATGAGCACACAGCCCGATTTTATTCTAGAGTATGCCAAATATTTAGAACAACATTTTGCAGCACAAGGGCATAAAAATATTGAAATTTACGTCGATAGTTTTGTGGCTCTAAACGGTCGCTCTAGTGAACGCTACATTGACCCCAAAGTGGATTTGCTAAAACAAACGGAATCATTTAAACCCAAAAATTGGATTTTACCATTTAAAGATGACATTAAAGGACTTTAGTATATTTATAATAATTGTTTTGTCTGCATTTGCACTCAATGCACAACAAAAGGTATCTGGTATTATTACCAATCGGGAAACACAAGAACCGGTAAAAAATGTAGAGGTTTATGATAAAGTTTCTGGGGTGTTGGCAAAGTCCGATGCCAATGGTTATTATGAATTCACGACCCAAAAGCAAACCTTGAATTTGGTGTATTTTTCTTATGAATTTAAAATACTAGAAATTACAATCACCGTTGAAAATGATGTTGTTTTAAACCAACAGTTAGAGACCTTTGGCGAAGCTTTAACGGTCGTTGAAATTACAGCGCGAAGATCTAAAGTTTTTAATTTAAGCAGATTAAAAGATGTTGAAGAAACTGCGATTTATGCTGGGAAGAAAACTGAGGTGGTTTTAGTGGAAGAATCTATGGCCAATTTAGCTACAAATAATGCGAGACAACTTTATAGCCAAGTGGCAGGTTTAAATATTTATCAGAATGATGATGCCGGACTACAACTCAATATCGGTGGTAGAGGTTTAGACCCCAATAGAACTGCAAATTTTAATACGAGGCAAAATGGTTACGATATTAGTGCAGACGTACTAGGATATCCTGAAAGTTATTATTCCCCAGCTTCAGAAGGATTAAAACAAATACAAGTTATCCGTGGAGCGGCATCTTTACAATATGGAACGCAGTTTGGAGGACTCATTAATTTTGTAATGAAAGAACCCAATCCCAAAAAACCATTAGAGGTTATTACAAGGAATACCTTAGGAAGTTTTGGCTTGTACACTAATTTTACCAGCCTTAGTGGGACCAGTAATAAATGGAGTTATTATACCTTTTTTAATTATAAAAAAGGCGATGGTTTTAGGCCAAATTCAGAGTTCGAATCTAAAAACATATACGCTCATATTGGTTATCAATTTAATAAAAATACGTCGGTTACAGCAGAACTTACATATTTAGATTATTTAGCACAACAAGCCGGTGGTTTAACCGATACAATGTTTAATGAAGACCCTTACCAAAGTAATAGAGCTCGAAATTGGTTTGAAGTAGATTGGTTACTCTACAATTTTAAATTAGCCCATCAGTTTTCAGAAGCTACTAATTTTACGTTTAATTTTTTCGGGTTGAATGCGTCTAGAAATGCATTAGGCTTTAGAACCAATCGTGTGGATCAGGTAGATCCGAATACAGAGCGTGATTTAATAAAAGGGGATTTCAATAATTATGGTTTTGAAGGGCGATTATTAAGCAAGTATCAAATATTTAATAAAGAGGCTACCTTCTTAATCGGTTCTAAATTTTACAAGGCTAATAACAGTCAACAACAAGGGCCAGGTTCCGATGGAATAGGTCCCGATTTTAATATTAGAGCCGATGAATTTCCTAACTATTCAGATCAATCCGATTTTGATTTTCCAAATCTAAATGTTGCAGTCTTTGGTGAAAATATCTTCTATCTGAATGATAAATTTTCTGTGACGCCTGGGTTTAGGTTCGAATATATAAAAACACAAAGTGAAGGGGCTTATAAACGTATCAATACAGATGCGGCAGGCAATGTTATTTTTGAAGAGACTGTAGAAGATAATCGTGATTTTGAACGCAATTTTGTGTTATTAGGCTTGGGTTTAAGTTATAAACCCACTACAAGTTTAGAAGCTTACGCTAATATTTCACAAAACTATCGTTCTGTTACCTTTTCAGATATAAATATTGTAAATCCTGCTTTTGCCATTAATCCTGACATTACGGATGAAGATGGGTTTACGGTAGATTTTGGTTTAAGAGGAAATTATAATAATATCGTATCCTATGATGTTGGGGCCTTCGCCTTATTTTACAATAATCGAATAGGTTTTGTTCAAAAAGAACAGGAAGACGGAAGCGTTGTTAGTGAACGTGGTAATATTGGAGATGCCGTAATGTATGGTGTAGAATCTTTATTTGATTTTAACTTGAAGAAAATCTTAAAACTGAATACCGATTTCAGTTTCAATTATTACATCAATACTTCCTTTATTTCTTCAGAATATACCAAGTCTGAACAACCCGGAATTGAAGGTAATAAGGTAGAATTTGTACCAGATTTAAATTTAAAAACAGGCTTAAAATTTGGTTATAAAAACCTTATGGCTAATATGCAATACACGTATTTAGGAAGGCAATTTACAGACGCTACCAATTCTGTTGCATCCAATATAAGTGGTGTTATTGGTGAAATTCCAGAATACGATATTTTAGACCTTTCAATTTCCTATCGCTATAAAATGTTCAAATTAGAAACAGGGATTAATAATGTATTGGATAAGGCTTACTTTACAAGACGCGCTACAGGTTATCCAGGTCCTGGTATCATACCATCTGCGCCGCGCAATTGGTTTACAACATTAGAAGTTACGTTTTAGTAACACTAGTTTGGAAATATTAGCTTATCTTTGCACGCAATTAAATCTTAATTGCAATGACAGCACACGAAAATAAAATTGTTGGAGAAGGTCTTACTTATGATGACGTACTCTTAGTTCCAGCATTTTCTGAAATTCTTCCTCGCGAAGTTAGTATTACAACTAAATTTACTAGAAATATAACCATTAACATTCCTGTGATTTCTGCAGCTATGGATACGGTTACCGAAAGTAAAATGGCTATTGCCATGGCACAGGAGGGTGGAATTGGTGTGTTACATAAAAATATGACCATTGCTCAGCAAGCCGATAAGGTGCGTCGTGTAAAACGCGCCGAAAGCGGAATGATTATAGATCCTGTTACTTTACCAATGACGGCTACGGTTTTAGATGCTAAGGCAAATATGGCAGAGCACGGTATTGGAGGTATTCCTATTGTAGATGAAGAAGGGAAATTAAAAGGGATTGTAACCAATAGAGATTTACGTTTTGAACATGAAGGGAGCAAGGCCATTGTAGAGGTTATGACCAAAGAAAATTTGGTTACCGCTGCCGTTGGAACGTCACTAAAAGATGCAGAACACATTCTTCAACAGAATAAAATTGAAAAACTTCTAATTGTAGACGATAACTTTAAACTTAAAGGCCTCATTACCTTTAGAGATATTACTAAAGTAACGCAAAAACCAAATGCTAATAAAGATTCTTTTGGTCGCTTACGTGTAGCTGCGGCTATCGGTGTTACGGGTGATGCTGTAGATAGAGCTTCGGCTTTGGTAAAAGCTGGTGTAGATGCGGTTATTATTGATACTGCTCATGGGCATACCAAAGGTGTGGTTATGGTTCTAAAAGAAATTAAAAAGAAATTCCCTAAACTTGAAGTCATTGTAGGTAACATTGCAACAGGTGCTGCGGCTAAATATTTAGTAGAAGCTGGCGCAGATGCGGTAAAAGTAGGAATTGGTCCAGGTTCTATCTGTACAACACGTGTCGTGGCTGGTGTAGGTTTTCCTCAGTTTTCTGCCGTATTAGAAGTTGCTGCAGCGATAAAAGGAACCGGAGTTCCGGTGATTGCTGATGGTGGTATTCGTTATACAGGTGATATTCCTAAAGCGATTGCTGCGGGTGCTGATACCGTAATGTTAGGATCGCTTTTAGCAGGTACCAAAGAGAGTCCTGGTGAAACCATTATCTATGAAGGACGTAAGTTTAAATCTTACCGTGGAATGGGCTCTGTAGAGGCTATGAAACAAGGAAGTAAAGACCGTTACTTCCAAGATGTAGAAGATGATATTAAAAAATTAGTTCCTGAAGGAATTGTTGGTCGTGTACCTTATAAAGGTGAATTGGTAGAAAGTATTCACCAATTTATCGGTGGACTTAGAGCAGGTATGGGATATTGCGGTGCCAAAGATATTGAGACGTTGAAAGAAAACGGACAATTTGTAAAAATTACAAGTTCTGGTATTAATGAAAGTCATCCGCATGATGTAACTATTACCAAGGAAGCGCCAAACTATTCAAGATAACTAAATTCCTGTGAAAGCAGAAATCTATATAAAAACAAAAACAGCATCTTTTTAGGATGCTGTTTTTGTTTTGCTACATTATTCTAAGGGTTGTTTTAACTTCTTTTATTTGGAATTATTCTAGACCCTTTTTTTCAGGGTTCCAAAAAGGTTTTGTTTTTATTCGTTTGGTGTCCCAATGTAATTCTTTTCTAAAAAAATGATTTAAAGCAATACAGGTTCTGCTATCACCAGCAATATAAACTAGCGTTTTATCTTTAAGAGTAGGGATGATGTCTTTTATTTTAGTGATGATTTCACGGTATGGATTTTCAGGTAATTCATAAAAATTAAAAGGAAAATGCCCATCTATATCCGGAAATAATTCACTTTTATTAGAATTGTAGATGACACTAACGATTTGTTTATCCTTGCCAATATTTCGGTTAAACATGTATAAATGAGACAAAGCAGAAAGATCTCCTATCATGATATAGCTATCCGCTGAATCATCTGCTATGAAATTACCTTTCTTCCATTTGTAATAAACGGTATCGCCTTCTTTACAATGTTTTGCCCATTGCGAGCCTACACCATTGCTATGTGTAGCAATTGCTAAATCTAATGTGCCTTTTTCTTTATCAATATCCCAAACGCTGTAACTTCTTATTTTGTCTTTCATTGACAGTTCTTCTTTGCCAATACCTACAGCCATTCTTAAAAAAGCACCAGGTGTAAACGATACATTACGAATGCTGTCTCCTTGCAGACGAATTCTAAAAGCACTCTTAGAAAGTGTAACCTTTTCTATAATAGTAGCTTCTTCTAAGATTATATTTTTTAATATGTTTTCTAAAATACGCAATAGTCTTAAATTTAGTTTTGAACGTGACTTTGATAGTAATGTTCTATTAATTCTAAAGCCGGTTTATGTGCTCTACCAGTAGCTCTTTCGTAATCAGAAGGCACATCATTAGCACCATTCTTAATGCCTTCGTAAATTCCGGCGATGATAGTACCTAGAAACTCACCAAGCTCAGCTATTCTATCTGCTTTATAAGCTGCTACAGAAAGAGCATTATAAACTAGTTTTGTACCGTAAACCTGATTAATAAAATCGGCTAGTTGCTTTTGGGAAATCGCTTCACCGACTAAATTATAGGTATTACCATTATGCTTTTCTTCTAATAACATTTTAGCATAGGCAAATCCTAATTCTTCTCGACTCGTATACGTACATTTACCATGGTCTGCAGAATTTCTTATCTCACCTTCTTTTATGTAGGTATCTATATATTCTAAATCGGGTTCAATATAAATGCCGTTTCTACCAATAACCCATTGTAAACCGGAATTACGGATGTCTTCTTCTGTTTGACGATTACTTTGTACCACAGGACTAAAAGCATTGTTTTCTTCAGTACCTACAATACTCGTATAGACTATTTTCTGCACACCGTTTTGTTTAGCTGCATTAATAACATTGCGGTGTTGTTGTATTCGTTTCTGTGGCTCATCCATACCTGAAACTAACAATACGGTGTCTATACCTTTTAAAGCAGCATTGAAATCTTCAGGACTATTGTAATCTCCTTTTCTAACTTCTACTCCTAAGTGTTCTGCTTTTTCTGTGGTTCGTGCTATGGCTATAACATTTTCTTTTTTAGTAGCTTTTAAGAGTGCTTTTACAATAGCTGCCCCTAAATGTCCGCTTGCCGATGTTACTGCAATTTTCATAATAGGTGTTTATTTATGAATGTTTAGATTTTAATTCGTTTAACTCTTTTTCAAGTTGATCGGCTTTCATTTTAAATTTATCCATAGCCCTTTTTAGTTGCTGGATTTTTTTAAAAGCCTCTTCATCCTGAACCGCTTGATATGTAGTTTCTCCTTCTTTTACCTTTATCTTAGAATAGCTCCCACAAGAAGGGCATTTTGCAACTTCGCTCATAATATGTTTTATAGCAAAGGTCTTCATATAACTACGATTGTAAAAGGTAAATCTATTATTAAAAATGGTAAATATGAAACCTAGAGACTAAAGTGAGGATTTGAATTCCTTAGGCGAAAGGCCTGTATGTTTTTTGAAAAACTTAGAGAAATTGGTGACTTCATCAAATCCATTTTGGTAAGCCACTTCTTTAAGACTTATAGTGTTACTAAAAATGTCGCGCTTAATTTCTAGAATCACATAGTTATCAATAAAATGTTTAGCAGTATTTAAGGTGCTTGCTCTAACTATGGTGTTGAGATGTTTTGTTGATATATTGAGCAGTTGTGCGTAATCTTTGACGTTCCGTGTATTTATATAATGTTCTTCTACCAAATTTTTGAAATTGATAAAAAGACTTTGATGTTTTTTATTGAATGGGGCATCTGAAACTTTATGAGCTTCGCGCTCTAATTTTAATAAAAATAGCTCTAAAATTTTAGCAATTATTTCCTTTTGAGCATAAGTGTATTTGCTTTGAATTTCTTCAGTTATCCGTTCTAAAAAAAAGTCGGTTAAAGTGCTGTTTTCAACTAATGGATCTGAAATATGATAGTTGTATAAATGCGAAATAAATTCAATAGAAGATTTTGAGAAATATTTTAAAATAAAATCCTCTGTAAATACGACGAGATACCCATCGTATTGAAAATGATCTTGAAAAGCATGTACCTGCCCTTTCGCAATTTTAAGTACAGAGCCTTTTTGGATGTTGTAAGTCTTTAAATCAATTTGATGCTCACCTTTACCTTTTGTGACAATCAATAAGGTGAAAAAGGAAATTCGGTGAGGCTGATATGGGTTGTGATTAGGATCTTTTTTTATTCGTGAAAATAATTCATCTAATGAAATACATTCAATATCTGTAGCTCCTTCGCTACTTTTAAAATCTATATTAGGGAAATGATTCAAAAATGAATTGATTTATAAATTTTGAATAAAAATAACACTTAAAATGGTTTATGCTGAGTTATGCAGAACAGTAAATCGTTAATAGTATTAAGAAAAAAAGCAGCATCAAGAAGATGCTGCTTTATAACTATTATTTTAGAATATTCTTAAGCTTTACTTGCTTTTACAGGACAACCGATAGCTTTTGTGAAATTTGGACTTGGTTTTTCTCCTTTTTCCAAAGCTTCAATAGCGTCTTTAACAAAGTTGACTTTTACATCTTCTGGTGACTTTGCATTGTCATCAATAGTCCCAATATACTGTACTTTACGCTCAGCATCTAGTAAAAATACGTGTGGAGTTCTAACAGCACCATACTGAGGGTATATACTTTGCTTATCGTCTACTAAGTAAGGAAATGTAAATCCTTTTTCTTCAGATCGTTTTTGCATGGCTTCAAAACCTTCTTTTTCGCTGGCTATACTATTTGGGTTAATAGCAATAACAGGATAGCCTTTCGGAGCATATTCGTTATTTAACGCAATTAAACGGTCTTCATATAATTTCGAAAATGGACATTCATTACAAGTAAAAGTAACAATGTAGCCTTTTGCATTTTCAAAACTAGATAAAGAAACCATTTCACCATCCACATTTTTCAGGTTGAAATCCGTAGCAACATCACCAATTTTATACCCACCAATTTCTTCTAAGGTCTTAGTTTGTTCTGGGCTACCACCTCTTGGTGGTCCTTTTCTATCGCCGCCGTGATGCGGTGGGCCTTTACGGTCACCGTCGTGTGGGCGTGGAGGACGTTCTCCTCGTGGTTCACTTTGTTGATTTTCAGCAGAAGGTGCTCCTTGTTTGTTTTCTTCATTCTTACAAGAGACGAGTACACTTACAGATAAGCCAATGATGGCCATTAAGACACTGATTTTTTTCATAGTTGTTTTTAATTAAGGTTTTGGATTTGTGTTTCTATGTCATTTATACTTTCAAAAGAACCTTCAAAGTATAAGCGTTTATCTTTATTAAATAGTATTGTATAAGGAATGGCACCCGTCCAATTAGGGTTGATCTGATCAATCCACGAGTTGGCATCAGGATCATCAAGCAAAACCACTTTAGCGTTTATGTTTTTGTCTTCTAAAAAGGGTTTCAACTTTGTGTCTATATCTTTTGGGAAATCTAAGCTGACTAAAAGGACTTCAACATCGGGGCGCTTTTCAGCAAAAGCTTCAATATAGGGCAGTTCCTTAACACAAGGGGCACACCACATGGCCCAGAAATTGACAAGATAGGTTTTATCTGTATCGGTATAGAGTAGGGGTTCAAATGTTTTAAAATCATATACTGGAATAGCCGTGTTGACTTGTTTGCTAGTCGCAGTATTAGCTGTTGTGTTAGATTTTGAATTGCTGCAATTGGTAGTGAAAATAAATAGGAAAACAAGAGCGTATAGCTGCGTTTTATACGGTAAAGAAAATGGCATATGGAAATAATATATTTTGTCTATTGTACTAAGACTACAGAAAAATACAAAGGTTTAATTAAAACTTTATTTTTTAATTAGACCACACGGCATAGCCTTCCCGTCGCAGTTCTAAGGCAATCTGTTCTTCAGCTTTTAAAGCTTCTGTACGAGTGAAGAAAGGATCAATATGATTATAAAGACTTGGGCGTAAATAAGTGCCGTAGGTTTCCACAATCTTCGAAGCTATTTTATAGCCTTTTTTCGATCTATGCCCTGTTTTATGTTGCATAAAGCGTTCTTTAGGGGTTTTACTCGTCATACCGACATACAAACATTCTAAAACGCCATGATAATGCGGATTCGCTTTTCTAAATTTAGCGTTTGCTGTAAAAACGCGTTTAGAGAGCTCTACAACATATATGGTATATAGTGTTTTTGGCATTATTAATCGTTTAGCATCTGATATTTAAAACTCATAAAGGCAAGCCGTTTTCCTTTCTTGGATACCACCTCTAAACTTTCAGTTAAACCCATATCATTTCTGGTAATAATACGTTTGCCACCTTTTTCATAATTGAGGGTAATGCCATAGAGTTCGGCTTTTTGGTGATAAGAAAATTTGTCAATAGTTGTGAGTTTGTCTTTACATTGATTACCAACGATATAGCGATTTTTGTTTCTTATTTTTTTACACTTTCCGTTGATGTGGTAGGTGTACTCATCTTGTCGTTTAAGGCGTCCTTTTTCATCATACCAAGATTTAGAAATTAACATGCCGCCATCGTTATAATCCCATTTCTGAAGGGTAAGACGTTTTTTGTTTTCAATGTTGAATAAAATACTATCGTTTAAATTCCGATCGACGTATTTTAATTGCTGCACCAAAGTATCTCCTTTAGGCGATATTTTTAAAAACTGTGTGTAACGCTGCGCTCTATGTCTTGTGATTATAGAGAGGTGTTTTAAGGCCTCATTGGCATCACGAATAGTATCGTATTTTGTTTGGCCATCTTCTGAATAATAGGAGCGTGTTTCAGTGATTAAATCGCCAGCAGTATTTAAAGTTTTAAAGCCTACCTGATTTCCATAACGGTCATACGTTAGAACATGATGCTTCTGTTTTATAAGCTCGCCTTTATCATACTGAAAAGCTTTAATTTGAGTTTGCATTACCCCATACTTTATGCGCAGGTCTTGGTCTTTTTGTTGTGCGTAGGACTGAAAGACCAATAAACCCAAAAACGCATAAAGCAAGTAGTTCATAAATTTTATTTTGATGTTAGTTTTGAAGGTGTGACGATCCTAATGACTGCATTAAGAGAGCAAATAATCTTTAAGCCCTTGATAAGTATCTATTTTTATAGCTGTCTTTTCTTTATGCATTACCGATTCTATCTGAGGCGGTAAGTCTACGTTCTCTCTAATCACTTCTTCTACCACATCTAAAAACTTAGTAGGGTGTGCGGTTTCTAAGAAAACTACGTGGGCATCGTTAGATTTTAAGTAAGTCTTAGCGCCCAAATATCCTACGGCTCCATGAGGGTCTGCAATATAATTGTAATCATTATACAACTCTAATAATGCGGCTTCGGTGTCTTCATCATTAAAACTGAAAGATGATAAATTAGCTTTTAAAGCGTCAAAATCATTATTATGCAATTCTTGAATTCTAATAAAATTACTAGGGTTCCCTACATCCATGGCGTTACTAATGGTTTGCACAGAAGGTTTAGGCTCGTAAGACTGAGTCAGCATATAATTAACAATGGTATCATTAGCATTATTGGCTGCAATAAAATGTTTTATAGGTAAACCTAATTTTTGAGCCACCATGCCTGCACAGATATTTCCGAAATTTCCGCTTGGTACAGAAAAGACTAAATCCTTATGCTTCGATTTTAATTGCTTATAGGTAAACATAAAATAGAAAAGTTGTGGCAGCCATCGCGCAATATTTATGGAATTTGCTGAAGTCAACTGCATTTTGCTAGTCAATTCAGAATCCATAAAAGCTTGTTTTACCATGTCTTGGCAATCGTCAAAAACACCATCAACTTCTAAGGCGGTAATATTTTGTCCTAAAGTGGTTAATTGTTTTTCTTGAATATCACTAACCTTTCCACTCGGATACAGAATTACAACGTTAACCCCTTTAACCCCTAAAAATCCATTAGCCACGGCACCTCCGGTATCCCCTGAAGTGGCCACTAAAACGGTTACATCTTTGGTGTTGTTTTCATTAAAATAGCCTAAACATCGTGCCATGAAACGTGCCCCAACATCTTTAAAAGCCATGGTAGGACCGTGAAAAAGCTCTAAGGTTGAAATATGCTCATTAATTTCAACAACAGGAAAGTCAAAATTTAAGGTGTCTTCTATAATCTGCTTTAAAACGTCCTCAGGAATTTCTGGGACAATAAATTGCTTAATGGCCTCAAAGGCTATTTCTGTATTGGATTTGTCTTCAATAGTTTCAAAAAATGAAGGATCTAAAGGTCTTATAATTTCAGGGAAATACAAGCCTTTGTCTGGTGCAAGACCTCTAACAACGGCATCTTCAAATGTGGTGTTGGGCGCTTTTTTATTTAGAGAGTAATAATTCATAAGCTTTTTGATTAACGGTGTATTAGTTTATTTTCTTTATGCCTTCGGTATTAATTTTAGACACATAGGTTTCAAAGTCTATAGCGGTATTGGCATAGACATTGCGCATGGCGTTTTCCACATCTTTGGCAGTGCTTTCACCTTTACTTAGCGCAAAAATAGAAGGGCCTGATCCTGAAATGGCACAACCCAATGCACTGGCTTTTAGGACCGCTGTTTTTACCGCATCAAAATGAGGTATGAGTTGCTTTCTATGCGGTTCTATAACCACATCATGTAAGGCGTCTTTAATTAAAGCGTAGTCAGAAGTGTGAAGGGCGTGTACCAAACTTCCTACATTAGCCCACTGCGTAATGGCATGATCCAAGGGAATTTCTTTTGGGAGAAGCGCTCTAGATTCTGAAGTTTTAATTTCAATCTGCGGATGAATTAATGTCGCATACAAATCATCAGGTGTGGGTAATTCTAAAATCTTTAGGGGCTTTGCACTTTTTACAAGGGTAAAACCACCAAAAATAGCAGGAGCTAAGTTATCGGCATGTTCACACTGACTTGCTAAGGCTTCCCCCTTCATAGCAAAATTTGTTAAAGCCGTGAAATCTAATGGAGATCCTAATAAAACGTTCATCCCATATACACTTCCTGCGGCGCTCGCAGAACTGCTTCCAATACCACTACCGGGTTTAATGTTTTTATAAATCTCTATTTCAAAACCACAATCGGGATCAAGCGCATTATACATGGCTAGAGCTGAAACTCCGGCTACATTTTTTTCAGCTTCATAGGGTAAATCGTAACCTTCAATTTTAGTGATTTTAATGCCTTTAGCTTCGGTTGTTCTAATAACCATTTCATCGCCTATGGTATCTAAACAAAATCCAAGTACATCAAACCCACAAGCAACGTTGGCTACAGTGGCTGGAGAGAATAATCTAATTTCTTTTTGCATCATTTAATTGTTAGCGATTCTTATAATGTCTGCAAATAATCCTGAGGCTGTAACATCCGCACCGGCGCCGGCACCCTTAATAATAAGAGGTTGCTCGGGGTAACGCTGCGTATAGAACATAACGATATTGTCTTTTCCTTCTAAGTTGTAAAAAGGATGTCCTTCAGGGATTTCTTGTAAACCGACTTTGGCTTTACCGTCATTAAATTCAGCAACAAATTTTAACTGACTGTTGTGTTCTTGAGCGGATTTATAAAGGTCTTGGTAGTAGGCTTCATCTGCTTTTAGTGTTTCAAAAAAGTCGTCTACACTATCAGAATTATTAGCGTTTTCAGTTAAGAAACTATCACTTTCTAGCTCAGATAATTCAATCTGATGACCACTCTCTCTAGCTAAGATTAATATTTTTCTTGCCACATCAATTCCGCTGAGATCTATTCTAGGGTCCGGTTCAGTATAACCTTCTTCTTGCGCTTGTTTTACCACATCGTAAAAGGTGGTATCGGTATTAAAATTATTGAAAATAAAGTTTAGACTACCCGATAATACAGCTTGTATTGTGTTAATCTTATCCCCGGAAGTGATTAAATGATTTAAGGTATCAATAACAGGTAAGCCTGCACCAACATTAGTTTCAAATAGAAAAGAAGCATTGTACTGTCTTGATAGTGCCTTTAGCTCATTATAGTATTCAATGTTACCAGAACAGGCAATTTTATTACATGCAATCACCGATATGCTTTCCTTGAGGTATTGCCCGTAAATGTTAGAAACAGCTTCATTAGCGGTAATATCAATAAAAACAGAGTTTCTTAAATTTAAAGCTTTAGCATGCTCAAAGAAGTTTTGTAGACTTGCCTTTTCTCCATTTTCTAATTCGGTTTTCCAGTGTTTAAGATTAATGCCATCATCATTAACCACCATAGTTCTTGAATTTGATAGGCCTGTAATTCTTAAATTGATTTTAAACTGCTCTTTAACATAAGCCTTTTGTTGCTTTATTTGTTCAATTAAACGCTCGCCAACATTACCCACACCGGTGATAAATAAGTTGATCTGTTTGGTTTTTATTTCAAAGAATTGTTCGTGTAAACTATTGAGTGCTTTTTTCACGTCGTTTTTATGTATTACTGCAGAGATATTGCGTTCTGAAGCGCCTTGTGCGATGGCCCTTATATTCACGTTATTTTTTCCTAGCGTACTAAACATTTTTCCACTGATACCTTGGTGGTTTTTCATTTTATCGCCAATAACAGCGATGATTGATAAGTCGGTTTCTACGACTATAGGATCTATTTTTTGTAATGAAATTTCATATTCAAATATGGCGTCTATAGCTTCTTTAGCACGCTGAGCGTCGTTTTGTGAAATTCCGAAGCAAATGGTATGCTCTGATGACGATTGCGTAATAAGAATGATGTTTATTTTCTCTTGTGCCAAGGTTTCAAATAAACGTTTACTGAAACCAGGTACACCAACCATACCGTTACCTTGTAAGGTTAATAATGCAACATTTTCAATATTACTGATGCCTTTAATTGGAGAATTTCCGCTCGGAGTAACCTGTTTAGTAATGGTAGTTCCAACGGCTTCCGGATCTAAAGTGTTTTTTATAATAATTGGAATTTTCTTTTTTAACACCGGCATGACTGTAGGCGGGTAGAGCACTTTAGCACCAAAGTGTGATAGCTCTACAGCTTCCTGATACGACAGTTGCTCTATAGGAGAGGCTTGCTTAACGAGCTTTGGGTTTGTGGTATACATTCCACTCACGTCAGTCCAAATTTGTAATTCTTCAGCTTCCATAGCAGCAGCAATTATTGCGGCGGTATAATCTGATCCGCCACGGCCTAATGTGGTTATTTCACCATGAATAGACTTAGAGACAAAACCTGGTAATAAAACAATGGGACTGGCATTCTTACTGAAAAAATCAGTGATGTTTTTATTTGTTACTTCAAAATTAACCGTAGCATTATTGAAGGTAGAATCGGTAAGAATAAGCTCTTGCGAATTTTTTAAAACCACATCTACCACGCGCGATTTTAAAGTATGATAAATGATTGTAGACGATAAGGTTTCTCCAAAACTGAGGAGTTTGTCTAAGGTTTTAGGGGAGAGCTCATTGATGAGATAAATTCCATTTAAAAGCTGTTTTAAGTCGTTTAATTTTTCGGAAACAAGGTCTCTAAGTTCATCTTGTTGCTTACGTAAGGCCTCGTTGTCTTGAGTAGTAGGGAACAAACCTTCAATAACACTGTTGTGTATGGACCAAATGGTATCATACTTTTGGTTGTATTCTAGATTTTTCTGGCAAGCTAAAGTTCCAGCTTCTAGCAATTTATCGGTTATGCCTCCAACGGCAGAAACGACAACCGCAATGGCAGTATCTTGAGATTGCTGGTTTAATATGGCTATGACTTTATTGATGTTTTCGGCTGAACCTACTGAGGTTCCACCAAATTTGAGAACTTTCATATAATTTATATTTAAATAAGGATAAAAAAAAATGTCAAGGATGACACAAAGGGACGGAGAGCATATTACAGATTACCCCAAGGGGTAATAATGCTAGAAATAACGAACATAGACATAGACACGCGCATCATCGGCGTTAATAAATTTTGTGTTATGTGGTTTTGTGTGCTCATTATACGTATCAAATGTATTATTTTTATAACAATAAAAAAACAATTCAGATCTTTTTAAGGAATTCATAAAAATAAGGTTTTTCATTAAGAAAAATGAAACAAAATTGAATATTTGCAAAGAGTTTTAAATGTATTGCTGACAGATTCTCAGTGAGCATATGGATTCTTAAAAAAAAATCGAGAAAGTCGTTAAAGAAACAACAGATATAAAAAACAAGTATTAGTACATGAAATTATTTTCTAAAGCACAAATTTACGAAGGCGATAAACTAACCGTAGAACGCTTAAATATTAGTTCGACGCAATTAATGGAGCAGGCAGGAACACAATTGTTTAATTGGATTCATACCCGAATGCAAGGTGCGCAAGTTCCTATACATGTATTTTGCGGTATTGGTAATAATGGAGGCAATGGTTTAGTTATGGCGAGACATTTAATTACTCATGGCTATAACGTGATAACTTATATTGTGAATTACAGTGATAAGCGCTCTAAAGATTTTTTAGAGCATTATGATCAGATTAAAAATGTGACTAAAAAATGGCCCGTAATGTTAAGTTGCGAAGATGATTTTAGTGAAATTCAAATTGGGAGCGATGATATTATTGTAGATGCCGTATTTGGTATAGGTTTTAACAGAGCGGCAAAATCATGGGTAGCAGAATTGTTTCAAAAGTTTAAAGCTTCAAAAGCATTTACTTTGGCTATAGATATTCCCTCTGGGCTTTATACAGATGAAGCTATTACCGACGATAAAGCTGTGGTTTATGCGAATTATACTTTAAGTTTTCAGTCACCAAAGCTCGTGTTTTTCTTGCCAGAGACCGCAAAGTTTATTGGGCAATGGGAGGTGATTGATGTGGGGATAGACCGCCAGTATTTAAAGGAGATAAAAACCGAAGTAGAATTAATCGGGAAACATGAGGTTTTACCTTTATATAAACCTCGTGAAAAATTCTCTCATAAGGGGAACTACGGGCATGTTTTGATTTTAGGTGGAAGTTATGGGAAAATTGGAGCTGTACAATTAGCAAGTAAAGCGGCTTTAAGCACTGGGGCAGGATTGGTAACGGCTTATCTTCCTGAGTGTGGGTACCACAGTTTGCAAACAGCAATCCCCGAAGTTATGGTCATTACAGATGCTTCGGAAAAAGAAATTTCAAATATTGAATTTGATTTAGAGCCTAGCGTTATTGGAATAGGAGTCGGCTTAGGAACTTCTGAAGCAACCGTGAAAACATTTGAAGCCTTTTTAAAACAGAATTCAGTACCTTTAGTAATTGATGCAGATGGCCTTAATATTTTAGCGCAACACCAAGATTTATTGCAATATTTACCAAAAGGCGCCGTATTAACACCACACCCTAAAGAGTTAGAGCGATTAATAGGGTCATGGAAAGGTGATTTTGAAAAGCTTGAAAAAGTAAAAGCGTTCTCTAAAACCCATGAGGTTATTGTCCTTATAAAAGGCGCCAATTCTATTACGGTAGATCAAGATAAATTATACATCAATACCACGGGGAATCCGGGGATGGCCACAGGTGGCGTGGGCGATGTGCTTACGGGCATAATTTCTGGTTTAATAGCACAAGGTTACAGCCCTTTGACAGCGACAATATTTGGGGTTTATCTACATGGGAAATCGGCCGATATTTCTTTAGAAGATTATGGTTATCAAAGTTTAATAGCAAGTCATATTATAGAGACTTTGGGTGAAGCTTATATCGATTTATTTAAACAACCAGAGCAACCAAAAGTAGCGGAGGCCTCTAACAAGTAAATTCTAATAGGAATAAAAAAAAGCCAGTTTCAACAGAAACTGGCTTTTTTTTATTCAGGTTATTAAGACTAAAGGTCAAGCTTGTTAAAAAGCTTCATTAACTCAGGACTTGAAGGTCTTGGCGCATCAGCACTAACAATATTACCTTTAGGATCTATTAAGATAAATCTAGGAATACCATTTACTCTATAATCTTGAACAAATTGAGATCTAAAACCGTTATCGGCTAATAACTGTATACCACCTAAATTTTTATCGTCCACCATTTTTTTCCACGCTTTATAAGCGGCGGCTTTATCGTTTTTATAGCCTCTACCTTCATCAATAGAAATGCTTACAAATTCAATATTCTTGTCTTTATATTGTTCTTCTACACGTTTTAAAGAAGGAATTTCCTTTAAACAAGGTGCACACCAAGTGGCCCATAAATCAATATAAACATATTTACCTTGTAAATCTGAAAGGGACATTGTACCACCATCATGGTTCTCATAGCCTTCAAAACCAGGAGAAGGAGATCCTGCCGGAAAGGCGCTGTTAGTGGCTTGTTTAGATTTTATAAAATTGCTAATTTGGTTAATAGTACCAGCAACCTTTTTGTCCATTAAAGCTTTGTGTGTCGAATCTACTTCGGTGTAGTTTTCTTTAAGTTTGTCATAATTAGATTGGTAATCTTCTAATGCTTTATTTAATACTTCTGCATCATTAGACGCCACTAACTTAGGTGAAAAGAATTTTTTAGAAAGTAAAAAAGACTGTACGGTGAAGTTATTAAGGTCAGAATCGTCACCTCCAAATTTTAAAGAATCTATGAAGTTATTGTTATCCGTAGTAAACGAAGACACATTGTCATTTTCTAAATAAATCTGACCATATTGTTTTCCGTGTTGAAAATTATAATCTCCAGCAATAACCTTTAACGTATCTTTAAAGCTACCATCATCATCTAGAGAAATCATTTTTTCATAACTTCTCCCTTTAAAGACTTTTAAAGTTTTACTTTCATCAGGGTTAGAAATTTTCCCAGAAAGGGTTACATAATCTTTAGGCTCTCCTTTACAAGCCATTAAAGTTACAGCTATACAAAGTGATAATAATTGTTTCATAAATATGATTTTGTTTAAATTCAAAAGTAAGAAATATAACAGAAAATTAAATTTAAAATTGTTATAAAGTTAAGACGCGGCGTATTCAATGCGTTTTAGCAGCGAAGCGTTTTTATATGAGCTGCGTTTTGGGTTTCAAAACGTTTTAGCTTAGCTTAGGCTTTTAACAAGATGACATTTC
The DNA here is from genome assembly GCF_003337305.1 of Winogradskyella arenosi. Classification (GTDB taxonomy): domain Bacteria; phylum Bacteroidota; class Bacteroidia; order Flavobacteriales; family Flavobacteriaceae; genus Winogradskyella; species Winogradskyella arenosi. Next base: position 848,851 of record NZ_QPJO01000002.1, read on the forward strand.
TTACAAGGCTAGGGTACTAGTAAAGGGATAATAGGGGAGATGCATGGTTATAATGAATTGATTTCAAGGAACTAAAAACAGGATTGCTTATAAGGTTTAAAGATTTCAAAATTGTCATGGTAAAACCCAAAATATTTCTCAATTTTGAGCCTCTATAAATTTTAAACTAAATGGACAACTATCATATTATTTCTTCGGAAGCGCTAGACATTGTAACGATTTACAATATTTTTTATCAAAAGAAAAAACTAAAACTTTCTGAAGCTTCTGCTAATGAAATTAAAAAATGTAAAACCTATTTAGATAATAAATTAGCTCAGGAAAAGAAGCCGATGTATGGGATTAATACCGGTTTTGGATCTTTATATAATGTAAAAATATCTGATTCAGATTTAAGTCAGTTGCAAGAAAACTTAGTAATGTCTCATGCCTGTGGAACAGGAGAACGTGTTCCGGAATCTGTGGTAAAAGTGATGTTACTCCTAAAAATTCAGTCTTTAAGTTACGGGCATAGTGGTGTGCAGTTAGATACAGTTTTACGTCTAATTGATTTTTTTAACAACGATATATTTCCGTTTGTCTTTACTCAGGGATCTTTAGGGGCTTCAGGGGATTTAGCGCCTTTAGCGCATTTAGCATTGCCTTTGTTAGGAAAGGGTAAAGTGGTGCACCAAAATAAGGACTATGAGGCGGCTGCCCTTTTAGAGGAATTTAATTGGAAGCCAATTCAACTTGAAGCTAAAGAAGGTTTAGCGCTATTAAACGGAACACAGTTTATGAGTGCCTATGGGGTGTATTTACTTTTAATGTCTCATAAAACATCGTACTTGGCGGATATTGTTGCTGGTATTTCTTTAGACGCTTTTGATGGTAGATTAGATCCTTTTCACGATTTAGTCCACGCGGTAAGGCCTCATCCAGGACAGCGTAAAGTGGCGCGTCGTTTTAATGAACTTTTAAAAGGAAGTGAACTTATTACTCGTGAGAAAGAACACGTACAAGATCCTTACTCTTTCCGTTGTATTCCTCAAGTGCATGGTGCAACGAAGGATACCTTAGATTTTGTTGAAAAAGTAATTTTAACCGAGATTAATTCGGTGACGGATAACCCTAACATTTTTCATGAAGAAGATTTAATTATTTCTGGAGGAAATTTTCATGGACAACCTTTAGCCTTAGCTTTAGATTATTTAAAGATCGCTATGGCTGAAATAGGAAATATTTCAGAACGTCGTGTGTTTCAATTGGTATCGGGATTACGTGGTTTACCAGCCTTTTTAGTGGATAACCCAGGTTTAAATTCAGGATTTATGATTCCGCAGTATACTGCCGCAAGTATTGTAAGTGCTAATAAGCAAATGGCATCTCCAGCGAGTATAGATAGTATTGTGTCTAGTAATGGCCAAGAAGATCATGTAAGTATGGGGGCAAATGCAGCAACCCAAGCGTATACTTTAGTTAAAAATGTAGAGCGTGTCGTGGCTATTGAGTTGATGAATGCTTCGCAAGCTTTAGAATTTAGAAGACCATTAAAAACCTCACCTTTACTAGAATCTTTTTTAGAACAATACAGAAAAGTGGTTCCGTTTATAAAAGCAGATGAGGTATTGCATGATTCTATAGAAGCTTCAATCCAATTTTTAAAAGATGTGGATATTGAGATCGAAGAATTATTTCTAAATCATTATGATTTAAAATAAGCCGTAATAGATCGGTCTTAAGCTTATAATTTATCGTGAAATAAGCATTTGGCCCCAGCAGATGGCATCATCAATATTAGAAAAAGTTTCAAAGGGTTTAGAAAAGAACATCTTCTCTATACGTGCATTTACTTTTGCTTGATAATTGGTAGAGACTATCGCTAAGCCTTTTAAATTCTTAATCTTAGCCGTATCTAAATAGATTTCAGGATTTACAGCATAAGAGTTTATTCTGTTTGAGATATAAACAAAGGGTTGATCATCGAAGTGTGTTTCTGTAACATGAATTAGGGTATTATTCATTTTGGGTGTAACAGTAACCCCTTCGTTAAAGGTTACAATGATGTAAAAATCAAAAACTTTGATATTACAAAAATCGAATGATAGGGATGCATTCATTGGTGTTGTATCAAGGATGAAAAAAAAACTCTTTCATAGGAAAGAGTTTTTTTCTTTAATATTTAAAATTTCTTAGGATTCAGTCGTCTTTTCAGAAGATTTAATTTTAATACTTAAAACCTCATTATCGTCTTCTTTGTCCATTAAGATGGTGTCACCTTCATGAAGTTTAGAGTTGATAATTTCTTCAGCAAGGGCATCTTCCACATATTTCTGAATGGCTCTGTTTAGAGGTCTTGCTCCATACTGTTTGTCAAATCCTTTTTCGGCAATATAATCCTTAGCCTTTTCAGTTAAGGTAAGTTCGTAGCCTAAATCTTTGATTCTTGTAATTAACTTAGCCATTTCAATATCAATAATCTTACCGATATCTTCTTTTTCTAAGGCGTTAAACACAATGACATCATCAATTCTATTTAAGAACTCTGGCGCAAAAGCTTTCTTTAAAGCATTTTCAATAACACCTTTAGCATACTCTGTCTCTTGGGCAGCACGAGCCGAAGTTCCGAATCCAACACCAGTACCAAAGTCTTTCAACTTACGAGCTCCAATATTAGAGGTCATAATAATGATGGTGTTTCTAAAATCAATTTTTCGACCTAAACTATCCGTTAAGTAACCGTCATCTAATACTTGTAAAAGCATATTGAAAACATCGGGGTGTGCCTTTTCAATTTCATCTAAAAGGACAACAGCGTAAGGCTTACGTCTAATTTTTTCTGTTAACTGACCACCTTCTTCATAACCAACGTATCCTGGAGGTGCACCAATTAAACGTGAAATGGCAAATTTCTCCATGTATTCACTCATGTCTATTCTTACTAGTGAGTCTTCACTTTCAAAAAGTTCGCGAGCTAATACTTTAGCTAGTTGGGTTTTACCAACACCAGTCTGACCTAAAAAGATAAAGGATCCAATAGGTTTGTTTGGGTCTTTTAATCCGGCTCTGTTACGCTGAATGGCTTTAACCACCTTTGCAACCGCTTGATCTTGACCAATAACCTTGCCTTTGATTAACTCTGGCAATTGCGATAATTTGTTAATTTCAGTCTGTGCTATTTTATTGACAGGAATCCCAGTCATCATAGAAACAACATCCGCGACATTGTCTTCAGTAACAATCTCTTTATGAAGTTTAGTTTCTTCTTCCCAAGTTTCTTGAGCTGTTGCTAATTCTTTTTCTAAGCGTTTTTCGTCATCTCTAAGTTTAGCAGCTTCTTCGTATTTCTGTTTCTTAACAACGCTATTCTTGGTTTCTTTAACTTCTTCAAGTTTTTTCTCTAATTCTAGAATTTGCTTAGGCACATCAATATTAGTAATATGAACACGTGAACCTGCTTCATCTAAAGCATCAATCGCTTTGTCTGGTAAAAAACGTTCCGTCATATAGCGGTTAGTAAGTTTTACACAAGCTTCAATGGCTTCAGGAGTATAATTAACATTGTGATGCTCTTCGTATTTAGCTTTAATGTTGTTAAGAATCTCTATCGTTTCTTCAACCGATGTAGGTTCAACAATAACCTTTTGAAAACGACGCTCTAAGGCCCCGTCTTTTTCAATATACTGTCTATACTCATCTAGAGTTGTTGCACCAATACATTGTATCTCACCTCTTGCTAGGGCAGGCTTAAACATATTAGAAGCATCTAAACTTCCGGTAGCGCCACCAGCACCAACGATGGTATGAATTTCATCTATAAAAAGGATGATGTCGTCATTCTTTTCAAGCTCATTCATAACGGCTTTCATACGCTCTTCAAACTGTCCTCTATATTTTGTGCCGGCAACAAGGCTGGCCAAGTCTAAAGTCACAACACGTTTGTTAAACAAAGTACGGGAGACTTTACGTTTTACGATGCGTAAGGCTAAACCTTCAGCTATAGCCGATTTACCAACACCAGGTTCTCCTATTAATAAAGGATTGTTTTTCTTTCTTCGGCTTAAAATTTGAGAAACACGTTGTATTTCTTTTTCACGTCCAACTACAGGATCTAGTTTCCCTTCCTCTGCAAGGACAGTTAAGTCTCTTCCAAAATTATCTAAAACTGGAGTCTTAGATTTTTTGTTGCTCTTGTTAGACGGTCCACCAAAAGGATTTTGTTTTGCATCCTCTTCCTCTTCATTTATATCATCATCAGAAAACGATTCTGCTTTCGGTGTGTCTAGGTAATCATCTTCGCTTGTAATCATAGATTTAAATTCTTCTTTTACGTTATCATAATCTACCTTTAACTTATTTAAAAGCTTGGTCGTGGGGTCATTTTCATTTCTTAAAATACACAATAACAGGTGGGCGGTATTTATTGAAGTGCTCTGAAATAACTTCGCTTCTAGAAACGTTGTCTTTAACGCACGTTCAGCTTGCCTTGTAAGGTGTAAGTTCTTTTTTTCGTTAGAAGTTGTTGTAACTATATTAGGATTCGCAGGGCTTAATATCTCTACTTTACGCCTTAAGTGATTTAGATCAATATCTAAAGCGCTTAAAATATCTATAGCTTTACCGCTGCCATCTCTTAATAGACCAAGCATAAGGTGCTCTGTACCTATAAAGTCATGACCTAATCGTAAAGCTTCTTCTTTACTATAAGCTATAACATCTTTAACTCTTGGGGAAAAATTATCATCCATAGTGTGTTCCTTTCTGCATTAAAAATAATAAAAACATATGAAGTACAGTTCAAAAACTATACCTAAACATAATGAAATTTTAAAAGGATTCTAAATTCTCGAACTCTAAGAGGTGGCACACAATTTAAAAATAGCCTGAAAGCGGTTTTGTTAACCTGTTATTTTTAAGTTATTTATAGTCATGTTGTCACCTTGTTGTTAAGATAAATTTAGAAGATCTTTTAAGGTTATTAAATGTTCTAAACGAAGAGACAGAAAAAGCATTTTAAATCAAAGGAAATACAGAGATACTTATTAACTAAAATGCGCGCTTATATTGTTAATAAAAAATCCCAAAAATGATGAGGATTTTAGCGGTAAACAGTAGTATTTTGGTTATATTAGCACGTTATGAAGATTTACAAAAAAACTAATTAATTTTATATATGGCAGAAGGAGAAAAACTCATTCCAATTAACATTGAAGATGAAATGAAATCGGCTTACATTGATTATTCAATGTCGGTCATTGTGTCACGTGCGTTACCAGATGTAAGAGATGGTTTAAAACCGGTACATAGACGTGTGCTTTATGGTATGCATGAGCTTGGTATTAGAGCAAATTCAGCACATAAAAAATCAGCAAGAATCGTCGGTGAAGTTTTAGGTAAGTATCACCCACACGGAGATACCTCTGTATATGATGCCATGGTGCGTATGGCTCAAGAATGGAGTTTACGTTATATGTTAGTAGACGGACAGGGTAACTTTGGATCTGTAGATGGCGATAGCCCTGCAGCAATGCGTTATACAGAAGCTAGAATGCGCAAGATATCGGAAGATATGTTAGCGGACATAGAGAAAGAAACGGTAGATCATAAATTAAACTTCGATGATACCTTAAAAGAACCAACAGTACTTCCTACACGTATTCCAGGGTTACTTGTTAATGGGGCTTCTGGTATTGCTGTGGGTATGGCTACGAATATGCCGCCACACAACATAACAGAAGTTGTTAATGGGACTATTGCATATATTGACAATAATGATATTGAAATAGATGAATTAATTCAGCACGTTAAAGCACCAGATTTCCCTACGGGAGGAACAATCTATGGCTATGATGGTGTAAAAGAAGCTTTTCATACCGGTCGTGGACGTATTGTAATGCGTGGTAAAGCGGTTATTGAAGAGGTTCAAGGAAGAGAATGTATCATTGTGACTGAAATTCCTTACCAAGTGAATAAGGCAGACATGATTAAGAAGATTGCTGACTTGGTAAACGAGAAAAAGATGGAAGGTATCGCTTCTATTCGTGATGAATCGGATAGAAAAGGGATGCGTATTGTCTTTATTTTAAAGCGTGATGCTATTCCTAATATCGTACTTAACAAACTCTATAAGTACTCGGCTTTACAAACCTCTTTTAGTGTAAATAATATTGCCTTAGTAAACGGACGTCCGCAGTTATTGAATCTTAAAGATTTAATTCACTATTTTGTTGAACACCGCCACGAGGTTGTTGTAAGACGTACAACTTACGAATTGCGTAAGGCTGAAGAGCGTGCACATATCTTAGAAGGTTTAATTATTGCTTCAGATAATATTGATGAGGTTATTAAAATTATCCGTGCTTCGGGTAATGCTGATGAGGCGCGAAACAGTTTAATAGAGCGTTTTAAATTATCAGAAATTCAAGCCAAGGCTATTGTTGAGATGCGTCTGCGTCAGTTAACAGGTCTGGAACAAGATAAATTACGTTCTGAATATGATGAGATCATGAAAACTATCATTGATCTTAAAGACATTCTTGATAAGAAAGAACGCCGAATGGCTATTATTAAGGAGGAACTAGAAGTTGTTAAAGAAAAGTACGGTGATGAGCGTCGTTCTATTATTGAATATGCAGGGGGAGATCTTAGTATTGAAGATATGATTCCAGATGCACAAGTGGTGATTACCATTTCGCATGCAGGCTATATTAAAAGAACGCTTCTGTCAGAATACAAAACACAAAATAGAGGTGGAGTAGGACAGAAAGCATCAACAACCCGAAATGAGGACTTCTTAGAACACTTGTTTGTAGGAACCAATCACCAATACATGTTGTTCTTTACGCAGAAAGGAAAATGTTTCTGGATGCGTGTTTATGAAATTCCAGAAGGTTCTAAAACCTCAAAAGGTAGAGCGATTCAGAATTTAATTAATATTGAGCAAGATGATAAGGTTATGGCCTTCATTTGTACGCAAGATTTAAAAGATGAAGCTTACATTAACAGTCACTATGTCATTATGGCAACTAAAAAGGGACAGGTTAAGAAAACATCTTTAGAACAATATTCTAGACCACGTTCTAACGGTATTAATGCCATTACCATTAAAGATGACGATGAGTTATTAGAAGCAAAATTAACTACTGGGGAAAGCCAAGTGATGCTAGCCTTGAAATCTGGTAAAGCCATTCGATTTGAAGAAGCGAAGACTAGACCAATGGGAAGAGGTGCTTCTGGAGTACGTGGTATTCGTCTTCAAGATGAAAATACAGACGAAGTTATTGGTATGATCGCTGTAGATGATATGGAAAGCAATATCTTAGTGGTTTCTGAAAATGGTTACGGAAAACGCTCTAGTTTAGAAGATTACCGAATTACCAACAGAGGAGGTAAAGGAGTTAAAACCATTTCTATCACAGAAAAAACAGGAAATTTAGTCTCTATTAAAAATGTTACAGATGATGATGATCTCATGATAATCAATAAATCTGGAATTGCAATTCGTATGGCCGTAGCTGATTTACGAGTTATGGGGCGTGCAACACAAGGGGTTAAATTAATCAACTTAAAAGGAAATGATTCTATTGCTGCCGTTGCTAAAGTGATGAAAGAGGACGAAGAAGTGATAGAAGAATTAGACGCCGAAATTCTTGATGCTAATGACACGCAGGAAGATGGCACGGCTATTGATAATAACGAAACTGAAAACTAAAAACTATAATTAACAATTAAATTATTTAATACGAGATGAAAAAACTAATGACATTAATGTTGCTTTTGGCAATGTCGTCGATGTCTTTTGCTCAAAAAAATGAAGTAAAGGCAATTGAAAAAGCAATAAAAAATGCAAATTACGGAGATGCCAAGTCTGCGGTAGCGTCTGCAGAAGCTTTATTAGGAAGCATGGACGATAAATTAAAAGCTAAATTTTATTATTTAAAAGCCCAAGCTTTATATGCGGACGGACAAGGATCTGACGCTAATATTGATGAAGCAATCGTTAGCATCGATAATCTAAAAACTTTAGAGTCTGAAATGGGGAAATTAAAATATACTCCAGAGGCTAATAAGATGACTACTGATATGATGAACGCTTATTTAACTAAGGCCAATAAAGCCTTTACAAATAAGAACTTTAAAGTAGCCGCTAAAGGTTTTGAAAAGGTCTACAAAATGTCGCCTAAAGATACCATGTATTTATACTATGCAGCTTCATCAGCAGTTTCTGAGCCAGATTATGATGCGGCTTTAGACTATTATCTTCAATTGAAAAATATGGGATATAGAGGTGAGCGTATGCTTTATACCGCTGTTAATGTTGAAACAGGCAAAGAAGAATCTTTTGGTGATAAAAACCAACGTGACTTTTCTGTAAAAGCGAAATTACATAAAGATCCTAAAGACGAAAAATCTGAAGCTAAAACAGCTGAGATTGTAAAGAACATTGCACTTATTTATGTCTCTCAAGGAGAAAATGAAAAAGCTTTAGGTGCTATGGCAGATGCAAGAGCTGAAAACCCAGATGATATAGGATTATTATTATCGGAAGCTAATGTGTACTTGAAAATGGGGAATAAAGAAAAGTTTAAAGCTTTAATGGAAGAAGCGACTGAAAAAGACCCAGGGAATGCAGAGTTACAATATAACTTAGGGGTTTTAGCTGCTGAAGGTGGAAACGCTGATCAAGCGATTAAATACTATGAAAAAGCGATTTCAATTAACCCTAACTATGTTGATGCTTACAATAACTTAGCCGTTGTAATTTTAGGTGGTGAAGCAGCGATCGTAGAAGAGATGAATGGTTTAGGAACCAGTGCAGCAGATAATAAGAAGTATGATGAATTAAAAGCACAACGTTCACAATTATATCATGATGCCATTCCTTATTTAGAGAAAGCATTAGAGTTAAGAAACACAAATGTAGATGCCGCTAAAACCTTAATGAACATTTATAGTGCATTAGGTGAAACAGCTAAATTTAAAGAAATGCGTGCTAAAGTTGAAGAGATTGAAGCTTCGGCTGCAGGTAACTAAGAAATAAAGATAGATCAAAAAAAAGCGACTTTTCAGTCGCTTTTTTTTATACTATTTTTTTAATCACTCTAAGTTTGTGAGTGTGTATATTTCTATCAATATTGTAAATACCGCTATGGTCTAAACGGTCAATACGGACCCTACCATGAGCGTGAATGATATAGTTGTTTTCCATAATGATACCAACGTGGGTGATATTCCCTTCAGCATTATCAAAAAAGGCAAGATCGCCAGGTTCACTCTCTTCAATAAAACTTAAAGGTTCGCCTTGTTTGGCTTGTTGCGAGGCATCTCTTTGAATTTTATAACCGTTAAGCTTATATACCATTTGCGTAAAACCCGAACAGTCTATTCCAAACGGTGTTTTTCCACCCCATAAATAAGGGGAATTAAGGTAAAGAAAAGACGATTTTACTATGTTTTCCTTCGGACTTTTAGAGGTTAAAGTTAAGCCGTCAAAATGATGGCCTAATAATTTTAGTCCATTCATATTAGAGCCCGCAGGAATCGGGTATAAGTGGTCAGAATCATCTGTTACAAATTCAACTAAATCTTTAGATAAGTTAATATTCGCTCTAGATAAATCTGCGTATTGAGAAGCATCAATTTCTAAAAATTGCTTCTTATCAATCCACCCTTCATAATTATCGTAAGCAAAACGAATACGGCTCCAATTTCTGCGCTGTTCTAGCACTTTAAAATAATCGCCATATAAGGCCTGCGTTACCATTTCACTAGTATCCGTAGGTTCAATTCTAATAGGTACAATCCCAAGATTGCAAATGCCGTATTGCATAGAGTTTTGTTAAGCGCGTTCTAAAATCATCGCAGAAGCACCACCACCACCATTACAAATTGCGGCTGCTCCTAGTTTTGCTTTATTTTGGTGTAAGACGTGTATTAAGGTTACAAGGATTCTAGCTCCAGAACAACCTAATGGGTGTCCTAAAGATACAGCACCTCCGTTTACATTAACGTTGCTATCGTCTAAACCTAAAATTTTCATATTCGCCAAACCAACCACAGAAAAAGCTTCATTGAACTCAAAGTAGTCAATGGCATCGAGATCAAGGTTTGCTTTGGCTAGGGCTTTAGGTAAAGCTTTTGCAGGAGCTGTTGTAAACCATTTTGGTTCTTGGGCGGCATCTGCATAGCCTCTAATATAAGCTAAAGGAGTTAAGCCTAATTCATCGGCTTTAGCTTTGCTCATAAGGACTAAGGCGGCGGCTCCATCATTAATGGTAGAGGCATTAGCAGCGGTAACCGTGCCGTCTTTACTAAAAGCAGGACGTAAAGAAGGAATTTTATCCATTCTTACGTTTGTGTATTCTTCATCTGTATCCACTAAAACAGGTTCGCCACGACGTTGTGGAACTTCTACGGGTACAACTTCATCTTTAAATTTTCCGGCGTCCCAAGCGGCTTTAGAACGTTCGTAAGATTGAACAGCAAAACGGTCTTGAGCTTCTCTAGAAAATTCATATTCTGTAGCACAAGCATCTGCGCAAACTCCCATGGCATTTTTGTCATAAGCATCCACTAATCCGTCTTTTTGCATACCATCTTCTAAGGTTGCAGGTCCAAATTTAGTGGCGGTCCTTGCATGATAATAATGTGGAATTAAGCTCATGTTTTCCATACCACCTGCAACAACGATTTCTGCATCTCCTAGTTGAATAGCTTGTGCTGCTTGCATCACCGTTTTCATCCCTGAAGCACACACTTTATTGACTGTAGAACAAGGTACGGTGTTAGGAATTCCAGCATAAATGGCGGCCTGTCTTGCAGGGGCTTGTCCTGTACCTGCTTGTACAACATTCCCCATAATGACCTCATCTACCAATTCGGGTTTTAAATTGATTTTGTCCAAGGCTCCCTTAATGGCTGTAGCACCTAATTTTGGGGCAGGAACGGTAGATAAACGGCCTAAAAAACTACCTATTGGCGTTCTTACGGCTGAAACGATAACGACATCCTTATTCATAATAAATTTGTTTGATTGTTGTTTCGTGCGAAATTAAACATTTTTTGAGAGATTTGAGAATGTATTAATGATATTAGCCCTCTAAAAATTTAATATTTATTACATTTGATTGTATATGAATGTATTCTATAACAAGTGGTATAAGAACCACGCTCTAGTCTATAAAGTGTTGTTGTTTATTGTTACAACACTGTTTATTGTGTACCTGTTTCCTAAAACAGGAAAGTTTAAGTATTCGTTTGAAAAAGGTAAGCCTTGGCAGTCCGAAAATCTTTACGCGCCGTTTAATTTTGCGATTAAAAAATCGGCCAAAGAGATTAAAGAAGAAAAAGCCGAAATTACAAGTCGAAGTTTGGTTTATTTTGAGCTTGATAAGGCGGTTGAGCAGAATGTCTTGTCGGATTATTTAGCGCGATTTAATCAAGTTTTTATAGAATCTAATGATTTTGTAAGTGATAAATCAGATTTGTATAAAAAAGGACAATCTATAATTAAAAAACTCTATGATCAAGGGGTTTTAGATTTAGAATATAAGTATGATGACGATCGGGTGGTGAAGTTAGCTACGGCTAATAAAGTGGAAAAAGAAGTGCAATATGGCAGTCTGTATGAACTCAGTACCCTTAGAGGTCATATTGAGGCCGACCTAGGAAATGCTTTTCCTGTAGAGATTAAGAAACGAATGGTGTCTATTTTTTTCGATGTCATTCAACCGAATATCAGTCTCAATGAAACCTTAACGAATAAAGCTCTTGAGGAAGAATTATCGCGTTTGTCCTTAACGCGTGGTCGGGTAGAGAAAGATCAGTTAATTATTTCTAAAGGACAGGTAATTGAAGAACCTCAGTACGATATTTTAAGTTCTTTAAAATCGGAATATGAGTCTCAAGAATGGAATACGGCCAATTACAACTGGGTCTTGGTATCTTATACGGTATTAGTCGCCTTAACGCTATTAATGTTGTTGCTATTCCTTCAAAAATATAGAAATGAGGTGTTTTTAAACAACACTAAAGTCACCTTTATATTTTTCAATATCGCTTTAATGATTTTAATTACTTCTTTAGTGGTTAATGTCAATTCCCAATTTATTTATATTGTACCATTGTGTATCATGCCTTTGGTCTTAAAAGCATTTTTCGATGCCAGATTAGGGTTGTTTACACATGTTTTAACGGTCTTACTTTTAGGCTTTGTTGTGCCTAATAGTTACGAGTATATGTTTTTACAAATCATTGCGGGGATGGTTACTATTTTAACGGTGTCGGAATTATATAAGCGTGCAAACCTCTTTATTTCTGTAGGACAAATTACCCTGATTTATATTATCGCTTATTTTGCCTTTTTCGTTATTCATGAAGGACAACTTACCGGATTAAAACTAGAAACCTTTGGGTTGTTTGTATTATGCGGATTGGCAACTTTATTTGTGCAGCCGCTGATCTACATCTATGAAAAAATATTTGGTTTAGTATCGGATGTGTCTTTATTAGAACTTTCAGACACGAATACTAAATTATTAAAAGAATTATCGAATAGAGCACCCGGAACCTTTCACCACTCTTTAAATGTTGCAAATTTGGCTGAATCTTCGGCTAATGAAATTGGAGCGAATGCCATGTTGGTACGAGTAGGGGCCTTGTATCATGATATTGGTAAAATGAATAATCCAACGTATTTCACCGAAAACCAAAGTACGGCTCTTAATCCGCATGATGAATTATCAAGCAAAGAAAGTGCTAAAATTATTATAGATCACACCATTAAAGGTATTGAGATTGCAAAGAAATACAAATTACCAGATCGGGTTATAGATTTTATTAGAACACATCACGGAACTAGTTTGGTCTACTATTTTTATATGAAGGAAAAGGCGACAAATGAAAATGTAGATGTTAATGATTTTAGATATCCTGGTCCAACACCATTTAGTAAAGAAACGGCTATTTTAATGATGTGCGATAGTGTAGAGGCTGCTTCTAAAAGTTTAAAGGAACCCACTAGCACTAAGATTAACGAGTTCGTAGAGAATATCATTAACAAACAGATGGAAAACGGGCAGTTTCTTAATGCGGATATTACGTTTAAAGAAATTCAATCGATAAAAAAAGTATTAAAGTCCAAGTTGGCGAATATCTATCATTTACGTATTGAATATCCAGAATAATGAATCCTACTAAAGGACAACTTATAAATGGCCGCTATAACCTTCGATAAAAAATAAGGCTTAGAGCTTACCATGTTTTCTGAGGTCTAGGAAACGTTTTAAAAAAGATCTCAAGGAAGACACAGTTAAAAGCGTGGCCTTATTGTAAATAAAATAAAGCGTGTAGGAGGGAGGCTAGATTCAAATGTGCTATTTTTATTTGAAAGCGAAGCCCAATTAGTGATGTTTGTAAGTGCACGACCAACTTAAAAACTTAAATGCTTAAACTGAATTTGAATAAAACGGCCATTAATATTAAAACGGAAACGTGGATGCATCTCATTTCTGAATGGCAAAATTACGGTTGGTGGGTTTCGGCGAAATATTGTGGGTTCGATGCAGGGATTGATGACAATTTTTTAATTCTAAGAAAAGGAATGAAAAAAATTGTATTGGGTTGGACCAATTGGATGGAAGGAGAAATAAAATGCAGTGCTCAAACTTTTAAGTATTTAGAATCTGAATTCAATTTAAAGTTTGAATACGGTCCACCAGTTAGTTTGAAGCTAATGGTTATTTTAACTTATCACCTTCAATCTTTGCCATTAGAGTTGGTAAAAAGGTTGGGACATTTAAAATAGTGATCACTTAAAACTAAAAAAGATTTATAAAATAAAGCACCCTAACACACGCTTTAAGAAGTGATTTAATTGGCGTATGATTTTACCTTTTAGCGCTAAAGCAAAGGCATCAAAGCAATTATAAAGGTGTTCTGGATTTAGAATTTTAAGATCCGTTCTGTAATGCGAGCGTTTTGTTCTTTTACCGCGTTAGCGTTATTAAGCACAAAAAAGCCTTACTAAAAATAGTAAGGCTTTTTGTGATCGCACTAGGATTCGAACCTAGGACCGCCTGCTTAGAAGGCAGGTGCTCTATCCAGCTGAGCTATGCGACCCTTTAGAGTTAAACTCTAAATTTACAATAAAAGTCGGGGTGGCAGGATTCGAACCTGCGGCCTCCACGTCCCAAACGTGGCGCGATAACCGGGCTACGCTACACCCCGAATAGGTTATCTTTAATTCAATACATACTGTCGCATAAGCTGCAGTAAATTTTGCGGAGAGACAGGGATTCGAACCCTGGGTAAGTGTTTCCACCTACGACGATTTAGCAAACCGCTCCTTTCGGCCACTCAGGCACCTCTCCAGTATTTCAATGTGCAATCCTTGAATTGCGGGTGCAAATATAAGAGAACATTTAGAAGGACACAACATTTTAGAGACTTTTTTTGAAAAAAAATTAGAAGATTTAGACGCTTGTTTTTTAACTCTATATTTATCAGTGAGATATGCTTAAAAATAAATTTCACTTTTTTTGAAGGTTTTTGCGTCTATAGGCTAAAAGCGTAATAAAACTAAAGAATTACAGCGTTAAACCCGTTTTCATTTCTCTGAAAAATTTAAATGGTAAGGATCCTTTTTGGAGTACATTTAAAAATTAAAAAGGGATAAAATTTATTGAAACGCATATTTTAATTAGGCTTCTAAATTTATTTTAAACCTTAGAGCAGACAATGACGATTTTCGAGTTGTCAGTGTCCGTGGTAAAAAATAAATAAACCTCGCCACCATCTTTAATTTTAAACTTCTTTCGAAGGTCTTTTACAGGGATTGGAAAATGACGGGTTGTAATATTCGCTTTAGCAATCTTTTCCTTGGCAAGGGCTTTTTTGTTATACGGTAACACCTTCTCAATCTTAAAACGTCGTCCAGGAAATTCTAATAAGGTGTTTGAGGTATATAAATGTGCGTGCTGATGGAGTTTATCAACCTTTAGTTTTTGATTCAGAATATTAAATCCTCCAGATTTTAGGACGGCCGCATTAGGTTCGTACAAATAATCTAGTGGCTTGCTATAGGTCGCGATGGAGGATGATTCCTTGTCAATATTAAAATCAAAATGCTGATGTTCAGATTTTAATAGGTTGATGGTTTTAATATGGGGTCTAGCGGTATAATCCCGTTCTAATATCCAAAGTAATTCTTTTACTTCATTTTGCAACGCCACGATATGAATTTCCTTAACATGCTCTAAATCGCGTAATGTGGCCGTAAGATCTAATAATGGTGATGTTTTAATCATCACGTTTTTACTTTGCTTTAGAAAAACAGTTTTATAAACCGTAATGTCTGGAGCGCAATCCGTTAGTAAAAATACTTTTTGTTTGCTCTGATCTCTTCGAGAGGGATCAATATAAATCCAATCTAAAGGCGTTTTTAATTCCGTTACGGCTTGTACGCCATCTGTACTGAGACAAGTAATGTGCTCAGCGTCTAAAATCTTAAAATTATGCGCCACGCGAGCAGAGAGCTCAGTATTGATTTCACAATGGATAACCTGCTCTATTTGTTTTGAAAAATAATAGGTGTCTACACCAAATCCTCCCGTAACATCAATAAGGCTTTTTCCCGAAACAAGAGCCGCTTTATAAGCCGCGGTTTGTTCTGAAGAAGTTTGCTCTATATTTAACTTATTAGGGTAGTAAATATTTTCCGACTTATACCACGTCGGAAGTTTCTTTTCGCATCGTTTTTTCGCTTCAATCTGTTCTATGATCAATTTAGGATCTATATCTTCAAAAGGAAGGCCACGAAGCAAAAGTTCGGTCGGGTCTGCATTGAGATGCTGATTAATATAGTCTTGAACCTGGGGTTGGAGCAGTGCGTCTTTCAAAATAAAATTATAAACCTTTGGTCAGTTTTTTTACGATGTTATAGTCCGATAAAAATTCTTTTAAAACCACTTTTATGGCGGTATAGGTTGGTATTGCAACTACCATACCCACAACACCGAAAAGAATTCCGGCAATGATAATGACTAAAAATATTTCTAAGGGATGCGATTTTACACTCTTTGAAAATATATAAGGTTGACTAAAAAAATTATCGACCAATTGTGCAAAGATAAACCCAATCATCACATAAGTTGTTTTTGGTAAAATAACGGCACTAAAATTTTCACCCAAATTACTAGACATACTTAAAAGCAGCATTAAAAAACCGCTCACTACAGGTCCTATATAAGGGACCAAATTGAGCAAAGCACATAGAAAGGCAATCACAATAGCATTATCAATATCAAATATTAAAAGAACGATTGTGTAAATGATAAATAAAATTAAAATCTGAAATATTAAGCCTACAAAATAGCGTGAAAGAAGGTCCTTTATAGCATTTATAGAACGTTTTGAACGCTCTTCGTTGCCCACAGGGATAAAGGTCATAAGGCCGTCTTCAAACAATTTACTGTCTTTTAGAAAGAAGAATGAGATAAAAAGCACCGAAAATAAACCTATACTAAAACTTCCTAATCCACTTATAAATCCGTTTAAGAAATTAGGGATAATGGCAAAATCGAGTTTAGCAAAGAGGTTAGAATCTTTAATGGATTGTTCTACATCGATATGGTTAAACTGTAAATACGTAATAATCTGATCGTAGAGATTTTCAATATTGCCTTGAAGCTGTTCTATATTCAGCAAGGCTAAATTATGGCCTTGTTCCACAATTAGCGGGATAAATAAGCCCACTAGTCCTACTAAAAGTCCTACAAGTAAAAGCATTGTGGTTACGACTGCGATGGTATTATTAAACTTAAGCTTATTCCTTAAAAATAGAATAATTGGACGTCCAATTAACGAAATAACTACGGCAATAGCGATATAAACAATTACGGACTGAATTTTAAATAAAAAATAGAGGACAA
Organism: Winogradskyella arenosi; assembly: GCF_003337305.1. Classification (GTDB taxonomy): domain Bacteria; phylum Bacteroidota; class Bacteroidia; order Flavobacteriales; family Flavobacteriaceae; genus Winogradskyella; species Winogradskyella arenosi. The sequence continues at coordinate 865,758 of NZ_QPJO01000002.1, forward strand.
GAAGCACCGCTACGATGATACCGAGCGCTCTTAACAGGCCTTGGGAAATTATTTTTGAATTCATAAGGTTAGATTTACTCAAAGATGCTGAATTATCTCGAGCAAGGCAAATTTAAGCATTAAGTTGCTTGGTTAATTCGTAGAGTGCAATACTTGTGGCTTGTACCACATTCATGCTGCTATTGTTTCCATACATATTAATATGAATAGTGGCATCGACTTGACTTAAAATGGTGTTAGAAATGCCAAATTTTTCATCGCCCAGAATAAGGACAATAGGGCGGTCGGTTTTTAGTGTAAACGTGCTTAACGGTTGGCTGGTTTCAGAAATTTCAAGTGCAATAAGGTAATAGTTATTAGATTTAAAATCGTTTATAACGGTTTCAATAGTTTCATTAATTCTATGCGATACGTATTTTTCGGTTGCACGCGAGGTTTTTGCCATACGCCTGCCTAACTGAAGGTCTGTACCACAAAAAATTAATTCCTCTACACCAAAGGCATCTGCTGTTCTAAACAAACTGCCAATATTTGGAGCATTATTAACGTTATCGCACACCACAGTAATAGGATGTTGCTGCTGCTTAAAATTGGTAGTATAATGGTCGAGTTGCATAGTGTTATTCTAAAAACGCTTTATGAGAAGGTAATATTAAGCCCTACTGAAATTTAGTTTTCGAAAGCATATTTTACAATGTTAGCGCCCATTTTTAAAGCTTTTTCTCTAACAGCTTCAGGGTCATTATGCACTTCTTGGTCTTCCCAACCATCACCCAAGTCGCTTTCATAAGTAAAAAGTAAAACAAGCCTATTGTCTACAAAAATACCAAAGGCCTGAGGTGTTTTTCCGTCGTGTTCATGAATTTTAGGAAGTCCGTTATTAAATTCAAAAGCAGTATGGAATATTTCATGGTCGCGAGGGATTTCTACCAGTTCCTGATTAGGGAAAACTTTTTTTAATTCCTTGGTCACATAAGGAGCCATACCATAATTGTCATCAATATGAAGAAAGCCTCCTGAAATTAAATAGTTTCTTAAATTTTCAGCATCGTCATCATTAAAAAAGACATTGCCATGCCCCGTCATATGCAACAAGGGAAATTGAAAAATATCGATGCTTCCGGCTTCTACCGTTTGTATATTCTCTTTAATATTAGTACCAATTTGGTCATTACAATACTTCACTAAATTAGGGAGCGCTGTAGGGTTGCTATACCAATCCCCGCCGCCTTTGTATTTTAAGATAGCGACATCTTGAGAAAATACATTTAAAGCAACGAAAAGACTGAGTATGGAAAAGAAAACTTTCATGCATTTATTCATTTAAAAACGCTACAGAATGGCAGGCTGCAATTGCGGCCGTTTCTGTTCTTAAACGCGTTTTACCCAAAGTTACGGGAATAAACTGATGTTGCAACGCCATTTCAATTTCTTTAACGCTAAAGTCGCCTTCCGGACCTATTAAAATGGTGTAACTGCCAGAAGGTTGTAATTGTGATTTTAATGATTTTTTATCGGTTTCTTCACAGTGGGCAATAAAGGTTTGGTCTTTAAAATCTTGAGACATAAACGTTTTAAAGCTTATAGGAGCGTTTAAAGTGGGCAAGTAATATTGTAAAGATTGCTTCATGGCCGATTGTATAATCTTCTCAAAGCGCTCTAATTTTACAACTTTACGTTCGCTATGCTCACAGATAATAGGGGTAATGCTGCTTACACCAATTTCTGTGGCTTTTTCTAAAAACCATTCGTAACGATCGTTCATCTTTGTTGGTGCCACCGCGAGATGTAGGTCGTAGTCACGTGGTGGTTGCAAGGTCTTAGAAAGGATACTTACGGAACACTGCTTTTGATGTGCAGAGGTGAGTTTCGCTTCAAATAACCAACCTTGACCGTTGGTTATTTGTAGCGTATCTCCGACGGTTTTTCTTAAAACCTTTACAATATGCCGACTTTCATCTTTATCAAAACTAAAGTCGGTGTCTTGTGCCGTAATATGTGGATTGTAAAATAATTGCATTAATCGATGTTTTCACTAAATTTTAAAACCGTAATCTCTTCAATAGAGGTTATAGGTTCGGTTTGGATAACTAGATAATATTTGTTGTGGGTCGCGTCGTCTACAATAAAAGCTTCATCAGAGGCGTGATTTTCATGAAAAGCTTCTGCGTCAAATTCTGGAGACATTTCTCCTTCTTTAATCCAACCGGTGTCACCACCCATTTTAGCGGTAGGGCCGTGAGAATAATGTTTGGCTAAATCTTTAAAACGATAGCCTTGTAAAAACTGTGTAAGCACATCTTTACGCTCGTTTATGGCAGATTCTTTCGAAGTTTTAGCGGCATCAAAAACAATAATTCTAAATTTTGAATAATTAACGTTAGCCTTATCAACAACTTTATAGTAGGTTTTTTTGTAGTTGCTTTTAATCACTTTTTTGCCGCCTTTAGACATGCTAAACAATTCGTCGGCTAATTTTGTTTTATGCTTGGCTTTGTTAAAGGTGAAAAGTTTTCCTTTGTAAGGTTTCTTCTCTTTTAAAAAGGTAGTTGCTTCTTCTGGTGTTGAAATAGAATCGAGTTGCTGCTCAAAGTCAGATTGAGCTGCACAGATAAATGGCATGAAAAGTAATAAGGTCAGTAAATGTTTCATAATTTAAAAAAGTGTTTGATTTGGGTGTCTTACAAAACAACTAAATTTTAAGCGATTATGGAACGAAACGGACTAATATGTTATCCGAAGGGGCAACAATTATTAAAATTGTGACCTCCTGGGTCTTTCTAGCCCATAAAAACCTTCAACAGAAATAATCTACAAACTTTAAACCTTACAGTTTTAAGCGTGCTGTGGCCATAACATCAAAATCAGAGAAATCTTTTTCTAAGTATTTTAAATACCCCACAATACCAATCATAGCTGCATTATCGGTGGTATATTCAAACTTTGGAATATAGCTGGTCCACCCAAACTTCTGCTCAGCATCTTTTAACGCCTTGCGTATACCAGAATTGGCAGAAACACCACCGCCAATGGCAATTTGCTTAATACCCGTTTGTTTTACAGCGACTTTTAGTTTATCCATCAATATACCTATAATCGTGTATTGAATAGAGGCACAAATATCGTTTAGGTTTTCTTCAATAAAGTTAGGATTGGCCTTAACCTCGCGTTGAACGAAATAAAGAATGGCGGTTTTTAATCCTGAAAAACTAAATTTCAAACCGTCTACTTTAGGTTTCGTAAATTTAAAAGCCTTAGGATTTCCCAATTGCGCACGTCTGTCAATTTCTGGTCCGGCAGGATATCCAAGACCTAAAACCTTTCCGCTTTTATCATAGGCTTCACCAACGGCATCGTCAATAGTTTCGCCTAAAACCTCCATGTCAAAATAGCTATTCACTTTTACAATTTGTGTATGACCTCCAGAAATCGTCATCGCTAAGAACGGGAATGAGGGCTTTTGCTGATGCTCTTCATCAATAAAATGGGCCAAAATATGAGCCTGCATATGGTTAATATCAATAAGTGGAATATCTAAACCATAAGCTAAAGACTTGGCAAAAGAAGTGCCTACAAGAAGCGATCCCATTAATCCTGGGCCTCTCGTAAAAGCAATAGCATGGAGCTGTTCCTTCTTTATTCCGGCTTTTTCTAAAGCTTGATGAACAACCGGAACAATATTTTGTTGGTGTGCTCTAGAGGCTAATTCTGGTACCACACCACCATATTCTGTATGTATTTCTTGATTGGCAACAACATTACTTAAAATTTGAGCGTTACATAGCACAGCGGCAGAGGTGTCATCGCAAGAGGATTCAATTCCGAGGATGTAAATATTTTCTTTTTCCATAGTCGATATTAGGCACAATAATTGTTAATTTTACCATTTATAGTCCAAGGCCATATTTAACAACGTATTGTAGGGACAAAGGTAATAAGATTTCACACATTAAAACGCATTAATTCTATCAAACGGATACTTAAAATAATAGGAAAACTAGCAGGAATCATATTGCTACTTTTTTTTATTTTGTTTTTGATACTTTCTATTCCAGCGGTGCAAACCCGTTTGGGAAGGTATGTCACCGACCGTGTGAATGCCGATTTTAAAACAGACATTAATATTGGGCGTGTTGGACTTCAGCTTAATGGCGATGTAGAGCTAAAAGAAATCTTAATTAGAGACTATAAAAAAGACACCCTTATTAGTGTGGGGGAGTTAAACAGTTCTATTATTAGTTTTAGAAATCTGTATAAGAGTAAACTTAATTTTGGCGATATCGATCTTCAGGATGTGGTGTTTAATTTAATTACTTACAAAGGAGAGTCCGATACCAATCTCGATGTGTTTGTCGCTAAATTTGATTCCGATAATCCACGTGTTGGACCAAGCGAGTTTCTATTTTCTTCTAGCGATGTGTCTATTGAAGATGGAATTTTTAGATTGCTTGATGAAAATCTTGAGACGCCTAAAATCTTTGAGTTTACCAACTTAAATGCGAACACCACCAATTTTTTAATTAATGGGCCTGAAGTAAGCGCTCGTATCAATAAATTCAGTTTTAAGGACAGTCGTGGTATTGCGGTGAAAAACCTTATGGCCAATTTTGAATACACCTTGGAACATATGAGTTTTGGGGATTTAAATATTGAAACAGAAGCTTCAGAATTAAAAGGCGATTTAAGGTTTAATTACAACCGTGAAGATTTTAAATACTTTAGCGATAAGGTAAATGTGGAAGCCAGTTTTAGGGATTCTGATATCTCTTTAACAGAGTTAAATGTCTTTTTTGATGAATTTGGAACCGAGCAGCACGCTAATTTTAATGCCGATTTTTCTGGAACTTTAAATAATCTTGTAGCCAAAAACCTCAATGTAAGTACCAGCAGTAACACAAGAATTATTGGCGCTATTACCTTTGAAAATTTATTCAGTAAGGAAGATGATAGTTTTGCCTTACGCGGAAATTTTCAAAACCTCGCTTCTAATTATCGCGATCTTACAGCATTGATGCCAAGACTTCTGGGGAATTCAATTCCAACGGTGATTTCTAAGGTGGGGAATTTTAAGATTAAAGGAACGTCTTTTATAACCACTAAACGCGTTGAGGCCGATTTAGAGATTGATACCGATTTAGGTTATATTAAATCGAATCTAGAATTGACTAATATTGATGATATCGATAACGCCAATTACGTGGGGAATGTAGTGTTAGAAGAATTCAATATCGGTGCCTTAATAAATGATCCTTTAGTAGAAAATACATCCTTAAATTTAGATGTGAATGGTAAAGGATTTACCATAGAAAACCTAAACACCGAAGTTACAGGTGATATTTTTGTACTAAACTATAACCATTATACCTATAGAGATATTAAACTCTCTGGAGATTTAGGAAATAGTATTTTTAATGGGATCCTCGATGTTGAAGATCTCAACTTACAACTCAACTTTAATGGTTTAGCTGATTTTTCAGAAGACCTTAAGAAATTCGATTTTAAAGCCAATGTGGGGTACGCCAATCTAAGTGCCTTAAATTTTGTAACCCGAGATAGTATTTCAGAATTTAGAGGTTTAGTGACAATGTCTGCAGTAGGAACAACAATTGATAATGCTGTAGGATCTATTAATATTAAAAATACCACCTATAAAAATCAAGATAGCAATTATGAATTTCAAGATTTTGATATCGTCTCTACGTTTGAAGATGAAGAGCGTACCATAGCTATAAATTCTCCTGATATTATAGAAGGAAGCATTACAGGGCAATTTAAAACCAAAGACATTTTAGGTTTGGTTGAGAATTCTGTTGGGAGTATTTATACCAATTTTGTGCCTAATGTGGTGGATAAAGGACAGTATATCGATTTTAGATTTAATATTTATTCTAAGATCGCGGCTGTATTTTATAAAGATCTTACCCTTGGGAAAAATACCTTTATTGAGGGTAAAATTGAAACCGATGAAAAAGGATTTGAACTTACATTTAATTCGCCAGAAATTAAGTTCAAGGATTATTTTGCAAATAACATTAATGTTAATATTGATAATAGCAACCCGCTTTACAATACCTATATAGAAATTGATAGTTTAAATGCGGGGATTTATAATGCGTCTCAGTTTAGTCTAATTAATGTAACAAGACGTGACACACTACTGATTAAAACGGAATTTAAAGGCGGAGAAAATAATAAGGACGATTTTCAGCTCAATCTGTTTTACACCATAGATAAAACGAATAAATCGGTTGTGGGAATTAGAAAATCAGATGTGCGTTTTAAAGGGTACAACTGGCTTTTAAATGCTAAAAAGGACAGTCTAAACAAAATTCAGTTTGATAGAGATTTTAAGGCTTTCAACATTTTTCCTATTCGTATAACACATGAAGATGAAGAGATAGTCGTATCGGGCGCCATAAAAGATTCTTTAAATAAGAGTTTTAATGTAGATTTTAAAGACGTAGAGTTGGTGAAGATCACCCCTCGTATAGATAGTTTAGCGTTAAGAGGGCTTGTAAATGGGAAGTTAGATGTGGTACAGAACGACGGGGTGTATCTCCCAAAATCTAATGTAGAAATTTCAAGTTTGTTTGTTAATGATTACGATTTAGGAAATCTTAGTGCAAAAATTGAAGGGAATAATTCCATTACCAATTACGATGTCGATGTGACATTAATTAATGACAACCTAAAATCTTTTGATGCAAAAGGGACCATTGATGTGGCGCAAAAAAATCCGACGATAGATTTAGATGTCACCTTTGAAGAGTTTATGCTAGATCCTTTAAATCCGCTAGGGGAAGGGGTGATTAGTAATATTAGAGGTTTAGTTTCGGGCTATGCCAATGTTACAGGGAGTTTAAATAAGCCCGCCATTTATGGAGAGTTGCTTTTAGATCGTGCCGGCTTATCCATTCCGTATCTCAATGTAGATTATGGTTTTGATTTCGATTCTAAAGTGTCCTTGCGTGGGCAGCAATTTATCTTTAATGACGTGGCCATGACGGATTCTAAATATTTCTCTAAGGGAAGTCTTAATGGTTTTATTGCTCATAATAATTTTTCCGATTGGAAACTCGGTTTAGAACTCACTACAGACCGTTTATTAGTGTTAAACACCGAAGAGTCTGAAGACGAGTTGTATTACGGAACAGGATTTATCTCCGGAAAAGCCGAAATTAAAGGCCCTACCGAACAATTGGTTATTAAAGTGATTAATGGACGTACCGAAGCCGGAACGGAATTCTTTATTCCTTTAAATGATGCTGAAAGTTTTGGAGACAACTCCTTTATCCATTTTTTAAGTCCTGAAGAAAAAGCCAACAGAATAAAGGGCGAGATTACAGAACAAATTGAAATTAAAGGTCTAGTCTTAGATTTTGATTTAAATGTGAATGAGAATGCTACCATAGAAATTGTTATTGATAAAGAAGCCGGAAGTACCATTAAAGGTAGAGGTGTGGGAGGACTTAATTTCTTAATCAACACCAACGGAACCTTTAATATGTGGGGTGATTTTGTGGTGCTCGAAGGATTTTACAACTTCAAATACGGTGGTTTTGTAGAAAAGAAATTTAAAGTTGAGCAAGGGGGGAGTATCGTTTGGGAAGGAGAGCCTATGGGAGCTGAAATTAATTTAAAAGCCCTTTACGCGGGTAATGCTAACCCTTCAGTGTTGTTAGATAACCCTATAAACCAAAGTATAGATGTAGAGGTAGAAATTCATTTAACCGGGAAGCTAGAGCAACCCGATCCGCAGTTCGACTTCCGTTTTCCAAACGTGAGTTCTACCGTAAAATCGGAGCTAGAATACCGTTTGTCCTCTAAAGAAGAGCGCGATAACCAAGCCTTAATATTCTTAATGTCTGGAGGCTTCTCTAGTGGCGTAACCGGAGCAAATTTTACAGGAACTATTTCCGAACGGCTTACGGGAATCGTCAATAACCTTTTTGGGACAAGCAACGGCAACTTAGATGTTGGTTTCGATTTTGAAATTGGTCAGGACACACCAGAGCTTCAAACCGATAATAAGGTTGGGGTAACCCTTCAAACTAAAATAAGTGAAAAAATATTAGTTAATGGTAAGGTGGGGGTACCTTTTGGTAGTGCCAGCCAAACCGTGATTAGTGGTAATGTACAGATAGATTTACTTTTAAATGAAGATGGAACCTTAAGAGCTAAAGTATTTAATAGAGAAAATAGCATACGGAATTTCGGAGAAGAAATAGGCTACACCCAAGGAGTTGGGTTATCTTATAATGTAGAGTTCGATTCCTTTAAAGAATTATTGCGAATTATTTTTACTGGCGAGAATAGAAAAGATAAAAATCCACCCCAACAAGAGTCTAAACCAAAGACTGCTGAAGAGAAATTACTACCTGATTATATGATGATGAAGGAGGAATAATCCTAAATCAAACTATGAAATTCCTAAATTTTTCAATAATATTTTGAATACTTATTAACGAAAACGATTGAATTAAAAATTAGTCCATCTTTTTATGATAATAGTCAGTTTAATCTATGTAGAGTTTATTAATTTTACTGTAAATAAATAAGACAATGCTACAAACAATTAAAAAAATAGGTGTTTTAACATCAGGTGGTGATGCACCAGGAATGAATGCTGCAATTAGAGCTGTAGTTAGAACTTGTGCATTTCACTCTATAAAATGCTACGGTATTTATAGAGGATATGAAGGAATGATAGATGGTGATTTTGTTGAAATGGATGCCCGAAGTGTAAAGGGGATCATCAACAAAGGAGGAACAATTTTAAAATCGGCACGTTCAAAAGCCTTCAGGACCGTTGAAGGACGTAAAGCGGCTTATGATCAATTAAAGAAAGCAGGAATTGATGCTTTTGTGGTCATAGGTGGTGATGGTAGTTTTACCGGTGCTATGGTGTTTAATAAAGAATTCGATTTTCCTGTAATGGGTATTCCAGGAACCATAGATAATGATATCTATGGAACAACACATACCTTAGGATACGATACCGCTTTAAATACCGTGGTAGAGGTGATCGATAAAATTAGAGATACAGCAAGTTCACATAACCGATTATTCTTTATTGAAGTTATGGGGCGCGATGTAGGGCATATTGCCTTAAATGTAGGTGTAGGAGCAGGAGCAGAAGAAATCTTAATCCCTGAAGAAAATTTAGGATTAGATCGTTTGTTAGAATCCCTACGTCGTAGTAAAACTTCAGGAAAATCATCAAGTATTGTGGTGGTTGCTGAAGGTGATAAAATAGGAAAAAGCGTATTTGAGCTTAAGGACTATGTAGAAGAAAATATGACGGAATACGAAGTACGTGTTTCTGTATTAGGCCACATGCAACGTGGTGGATCTCCATCTTGTTTCGATCGTGTTTTAGCCAGTAGAATGGGAGTAAAAGCTGTTGAAAGTATTATTACCGGAAAGAGTAATTATATGGTAGGTCTTAAAAATGATGGAATGGATTTAACACCATTTGATCAAGCCGTAAAAGGAAAATCAAAAATAGATAAGGAACTTTTAAGAGTTTCAGACATTATGTCAATTTAATAAGAGTAACAATTAAAATAAATTAAAAAAATGGGAAATTTGAAATTAGGAATCAACGGATTCGGAAGAATAGGAAGAATTGTATTTAGAGCAACGGTTAAACGTGATGATGTCGATGTTGTAGCAATCAATGATTTATTAGATGTAGAGCACTTAGCATATTTATTAAAGTATGATTCTGTTCACGGAAGATTTGATGGTACAGTAGAGGTTAAAGACGGTAACTTAGTTGTAGATGGAAAAACAATCCGTATTACTGCAGAAAAAGATCCTAAAAACCTTAAGTGGGATGAAGCTGGAGCAACAGTAGTTGCAGAATGTACAGGAATTTTCACTACTTTAGAAACAGCTCAATACCATATTGATGGTGGTGCTAAAAAAGTAGTTATCTCTGCGCCAAGTAAAGATGCTCCTATGTTTGTAATGGGGGTTAACTGTGATACTTTAAAAGCTTCAGATACAATTGTATCTAATGCGTCTTGTACAACAAACTGTTTAGCGCCAATCGCTAAAGTAATTGAAGATAACTTCGGAATTGAAGAAGCTTTAATGACTACAATTCACGCAACAACATCAACACAGTTTACTGTAGATGCACCGTCACGTAAAAACTACCGTTTAGGACGTTCTGCACTGAACAACATTATTCCAAGTTCTACAGGAGCAGCTAAAGCTGTAGGTAAAGTAATTCCTGAATTAGACGGAAAACTTACTGGTATGGCGTTTAGAGTACCAACTGTAGATGTTTCTGTTGTAGATTTAACAGTGAAAACTAAAAAAGAAACAACTTTAGCAGATATTAAAGCGGCAATGAAAAGTGCTTCTGAAGGAGGAATGAATGGTGTTTTAGGATATACTGAAGATGCTGTAGTCTCTCAAGATTTCGTGAGTGAAGTACAAACTAGTGTTTTTGATGCTGATGCGTCTATTGAATTAAATTCTACATTCTTCAAGTTAATCTCTTGGTATGATAATGAGTTTGGATATTCTAACAAATTAGTTGATTTAGCTCAAAAGGTAAATAGCCTTTAAGACATATTATTAATTCTGAAAATTCCGTAGAATTATGTCTTGTCATAAACTACGGAATTTTTATTTATATACATTATCATGATTTTAATTACAGATGGTGGTTCTACTAAATGCGATTGGATTGCAATCGATAAAGATGGGAATCAATTCGGGGATAAAATTAGAACCAAAGGTTTAAACCCGGCTATTGTTGCAGAGAAAAAAATTAATAAAATTATAAAGAAAAGCAAAGCGTTAATGGCTATTGCTGAAGACGTAACACATGTGTATTTTTATGGTGCAGGTTGTGGTACGGATAAGCCTAGATTGTCATTACAATTTGTTTTAGAATCTTATTTTGTCAATGCTAAGGTAGAGGTTAAAGAAGATACCTATGCGGCCGTAAGATCTTGTATTAATACCAATGATGAAGCTGCTGTAGTTTGTATTTTAGGTACAGGCTCTAATTGTAGTTATTACGATGGTAGTAATCTTCACCAGCGTGTGTCTAGTCTTGGTTTTATTTTAATGGATGATGCTAGCGGAAACTATTTTGGTAAGCAGTTAATTAGAGATTACTTCTTTAATAAAATGCCAGATACGATTAGAGTAGCCTTTGCGCATAAACATAATCTAGATGCCGATTTTATAAAGTATAACGTTTATAAACAAGCTAATCCAAGTGCTTACCTCGCAGATCATGCAGAGTTTATGTTTATAAATAAAGATTCAGAATATATCAGTAACTTAATTACTAAAGGTATCCGTTTGTTTGCAGAAAATATGATTCTTCAGTTTAAACAAGAGTTAGAGCAAGGGGTTCCTGTACATTTTGCAGGCTCAATTGCATTTTTTGCCCAAGCTGAAATCAAGCAAGTTGCTGAAGAATTAGGTTTTAAAGTTGGGAATTTTGTAAGACGCCCAATTGAAGGTTTAGTCAATTATCACGTAAACAATTTATAACTATGGAAATTGCAATTATAGCGCATGATGGAAAAAAAGCTGAAATGGTTCAGTTTCTAAACCAGCACAGCGAAATATTACATAAAAAAGGCATTCACTTAATTTCTACCGGAACCACCGGCGAAAAAGTAACCAAAGCAGGTTTTAGTGTTAATGCATTAATGTCTGGTCCTTTAGGAGGTGATGCACAAATTGCAGCAAGAGTCGCTGAGGGTAAGTGTCATATGGTCTTGTTTTTTAGAGATCCATTAGATCGCCATCCACACGAACCAGATATTTTAATGTTAATGCGTCTTTGTGATGTCCATAATGTACCATTGGCAACCAATCCGGCTACAGCAGATTTATTAGTGAAAGCCCTATAAATTTCAATAACCTTTGAATAAAACTAAGGATTGCTATTGTAAAACTTAGATTTTGGTTATATCTTTGTGCACACAAAACGTAAACGACACAAGAATTATGTTCGACTTTGATCAGTATTTAGGATTTTTAGCATTTTTAACCATATTAACTATTGGATTTTGGTTAATGATTTTCCTTTTAACCTTTGTAGTTCCTTATTGGCTTTTTGGGGCTTCTATGGAGCGTTTAAAAGAGATTAGAGAAGAGAAAAAAGCAAAACGTGAAGGTTTAACACAATAATAGTATTGCGTTATCCTTGAGTTAAGATATAAAAAAAAGAGCGCTATTTGCGCTCTTTTTTTATGGCCTTTTTTCAATGGCCATAATAATGGTCTTAAACTTGTAAAACTCCCATATTAAAAGGTTTCTCAATAGGAGTGTGGTTAGCGGCTTCAATTCCCATAGCGATCCAGGTTCGTGTATCTAGCGGATTAATCACGGCGTCTGTCCAAATACGAGAAGCTGCATAATACGGAGAGACTTGGTCATCATAACGCGATTTAATGTTCTGGTAAAGTTCTTCTTCTTTTTCTTTAGTTATGGTTTCACCTTTTTTCTTTAAAGAAGCCGTTTCTATTTGAAGTAAAACTTTTGCTGCAGAATTTCCACTCATCACCGCTAATTCGGCACTTGGCCAAGCGGCAATTAAGCGTGGGTCATAGGCTTTTCCGCACATGGCATAATTTCCTGCACCGTAGCTATTCCCTAATATAATAGTAAACTTAGGAACGACGGAGTTACTTACGGCATTAACCATCTTAGCGCCATCTTTTATAATTCCAGAATGTTCAGATTTACTTCCTACCATAAATCCGGTTACATCTTGTAAAAACACTAAGGGTATTTTCTTCTGATTACAGTTGGCAATAAATCGTGTGGCCTTATCGGCAGAATCGTTATAGATAACACCTCCAAATTGCATTTCGCCTTGTTTGTTCTTTACTAACTTTCTCTGGTTGGCTACAATCCCAACAGCCCAACCTTCAATACGAGCATAGGCCGTAATAATCGTTTTTCCGTAGTCTTCTTTGTATTCGTCAAATTCAGAATCGTCAACCAAACGTTTTATGATTTCCTTCATATCGTATTGGTCTGCACGACTCTTAGGCAGAATGCCATAAATATCTTCAGGGTTGTCTTTTGGCTTTTTTGCTTCAGCTTTATTATAGCCCGCCTTATCGTAATCACCAATCTTATCAATCAAAGATTTAATCTTATCTAAGGCAGCCTTATCATCCTTAGCCTTATAGTCGGTAACCCCCGAAATTTCACAATGCGTGGTTGCACCGCCTAAGGTTTCATTATCTATGGTTTCCCCAATGGCCGCTTTCACTAAATAGCTTCCCGCTAAAAAGATACTTCCTGTTTTATCTACAATAAGGGCTTCATCACTCATAATAGGTAAGTAGGCACCACCAGCAACACAACTGCCCATAACCGCAGCAATCTGAGTAATACCCATACTACTCATTATCGCATTATTTCTAAAAATGCGCCCAAAATGTTCTTTATCGGGAAAAATTTCGTCTTGCATAGGTAAAAATACACCTGCACTATCTACCAAATAAATAATAGGAAGTCGGTTTTCTATGGCAATTTCCTGAGCTCTTAAATTCTTTTTTCCAGTAATAGGAAACCAAGCTCCAGCTTTTACTGTGGCATCATTAGCTACCACAATACACTGCTTCCCTTGTACATAACCCATTTTTACAACCACACCACCAGAAGGGCAGCCACCGTATTGCTCGTACATGCCTTCACCTGCAAAAGCACCAATTTCAATAGATTTAGATTGAGGGTCTAAAAGGTAGTCTATACGCTCTCGCGCCGTCATTTTTCCTTTAGCATGATGTTTTTCAATGCTTTTTTCGCCACCTCCTAATTTTACACGGACCAATCTCTTTTTGAGATCCGAAAGTAAGAGTTTATTATGGTCTTCATTAATGTTGAATTTGATATCCATTGACAAAATTGTTTTGCACGAATTTACGAAAATGTTTAGAGGTTTGGAAAGTGAATATTCTGTTAAAATAAAATTCAAGGTCGTCTTTAGCTTGGAAAGTATACGCCGCTTTTGTACTTTAATCTGAAATTATAAATATGAAAGACATAATTGCCTTTGCAGGAAGTAATAGTTCCGATTCCATTAATAAACAATTAGCCACTTACGCGGCAAGTTTGGTAGACACAGCTGAAGCTACCATTTTAGATTTAAACGATTTTGAATTGCCTATATATGGTAAGGACTTACAGGAAGCAGAGGGGATACCTCAAAATGCTACCATATTTTTAGATTTAATAAAGAAAAGCGATGGCATCATTCTGTCTTTAGCTGAAAATAACGGTGCTTATTCTGCAGTGTTTAAAAATTTATTCGATTGGCTCTCGGTTATCGAGTCAAAAAATTGGTTTAATAAACCGATGCTTCTTATGGCGACCTCTCCAGGCGGTCGCGGCGGACAATCTGTTTTGCAGATTGCCTTAGATCGTTTTCCGCGTCATGACGCCAATATTGTGGGCTCATTTTCATTACCCTCTTTTAATACGCATTTTAAAGAAGGAGAAATTATAGATGCAGAGCTTAAGGAGATGTTACAAATTGAAGTTGGAAAATTTAAAGCCCATTTGTAAAGTCCATTTTATAAAGTCCTTTGGTTAGAGGGCACTGCGTTGAACAAAAAAATAGGAGGTAATTGATTTATACTAGTATTTCTAATATCCAAACATGATGGAATGATGCTCTCCATGTCTTGGAGGCACTATGGTGAACCTAAATATTTAAATGCGAGTAGGTTTATGGGCTTAGAAGAAATGTTTGTTAAGAAAAGAGAAAAATCTTAAGCTTTTAAATTGATAGGCATAAGGCACATCTTAAGCTATAAATACAATGAATGCTGTTAATTGACTGATGATTTTATATATTTTCTTGCTAAAATTCACGATATTTGAAAATTAAATAATTATTAAATTTTAGATGGACTATGGCAATGAATAAAAATACAGTTTTAGCTTGGGCAACATGGATAATGGTGTTTGTAGGGTGTGGATTAATAGCGCTTGGAGCCTTTAGATATGATGAGGTCGCAGGTTGGGGGTTTGCTGCTGTTGGTGGCGGATTTTACTGTATTGCGTGGGTTTTTAACGCCTTAAAAGGACGTATGTAAACCGATACAAGTAACAATGTAATGCATAACTTTGCAAAAAATTAAAAATAAATTATGAGTGACGATAAAAAAGTAATTTTCGCCATGTCTGGTCTTACCAAGACCTTTTCAGGAGCGAATACACCCGTTTTAAAAAATATATATTTAAGTTTTTTCTACGGTGCCAAGATTGGTATCTTAGGTTTAAACGGATCAGGTAAATCTACCTTATTAAAGATTATTGCTGGAGTTGATAAAAACTACCAAGGTGATGTGGTTTTTCAACCTGGTTATTCTGTAGGCTACTTAGAGCAAGAACCACAACTCGATGATGAGAAAACCGTTATGGAAGTTGTAAAAGAAGGGGCTGCTGAAACGGTAGCAATTCTTGATGAATACAACAAAATTAACGATCAATTTGGTTTAGAGGAGGTTTACAGTAATCCTGAAAAAATGGAAAAGCTGATGAACCGTCAAGCGGAATTACAAGATCAGATTGATGCTTCTAACGCATGGGAATTAGATACCAAATTAGAAATTGCCATGGATGCTTTACGCACACCAGATGGTGATAAGAAAATCGGGGTGCTTTCTGGTGGTGAGCGTCGTCGTGTGGCCTTATGTCGTTTATTATTACAAGAGCCAGATGTTTTATTATTAGATGAGCCAACCAACCATTTAGATGCCGAGTCGGTACATTGGTTAGAGCATCACTTAGCACAATATAAAGGAACCGTAATCGCTGTAACGCACGATAGATATTTCTTAGATAACGTAGCAGGATGGATTTTAGAACTCGATAGAGGTGAAGGTATTCCTTGGAAAGGCAATTATTCTTCTTGGTTAGATCAGAAATCAAAACGTATGGCGCAAGAGAGCAAAACAGCCTCTAAACGTCAAAAAACATTAGAGCGAGAGCTCGATTGGGTGCGTCAAGGTGCAAAAGGACGTCAAACAAAACAGAAAGCACGTTTAAAGAATTACGATAAATTAATGAGTCAAGATCAAAAACAACTTGACGAAAAATTAGAAATCTTTATTCCTAATGGTCCGCGTTTAGGGACTAATGTTATTGAAGCCTCAGGCGTTGCTAAAGCTTATGGCGATAAGTTACTTTACGACGATTTAAATTTCAACTTACCGCAAGCAGGAATCGTTGGGGTTATTGGTCCTAATGGGGCTGGTAAAACCACTATTTTTAGAATGATTATGGGAGAGGAAGATCCGGACAAAGGGGAATTCAAAGTGGGTGAAACCGCGAAGATTGCCTATGTAGATCAGAAACATTCTAATATAGATCCTGAAAAAACTATTTGGCAAAACTTTAGTGATGAGCAAGAATTAGTTATGATGGGCGGAAAAGAAGTGAATTCTAGAGCTTATTTAAGCCGATTTAATTTTTCTGGAGGAGAGCAAAATAAAAAAGTAAAATTACTTTCTGGAGGGGAGCGTAACCGCTTACACCTAGCAATGACGCTTAAAGAAGAAGGAAACGTTTTACTTTTAGATGAGCCAACCAATGATTTAGATGTGAATACCCTAAGAGCTTTAGAAGAAGGTTTAGAAAACTTTGCCGGCTGTGCTGTGGTAATTAGTCACGATAGATGGTTCTTAGATAGAATTTGTACACATATATTGGCTTTTGAAGGCGATTCGCAAGTGTATTTCTTTGAAGGTGGCTTTAGTGATTATGAAGAAAATAAGAAAAAACGCTTAGGTGGTGATTTAATGCCTAAACGTATTAAATACAAAAAATTGGTGCGTTAACACCCAGTTTGTATACATAAAAAAGCCAGCGATTTGCTGGCTTTTTTTTATTGTGATAAATGTTGCTTTAATTAGTTTTGACTAAGGACTATAACTTATAGAAAATAGAACATCAGTAAAAGTCTAAAGGATTTAAAAGCATAGACTAGTTAAGATTGTTTTACAACCTTAATGATCGCCGTACAAATGTCCGCTTGTAAAGTCAGTATAGGTTTCTTCTTCCTCTTTAAAACTGCTTGTTTCCATTAATTTTTTATTTTCCGCTTTCAGCTTGTACATCTTTATAATCGCTACAAGGATAAAAACGAGAAAAATAGAAGCCACAGTAATTAAGATCAAGGTTAACTGTGTTGTGGTTACCATTAAAACTTTAAAAAATAATGAATTAAGCATGAAGTCAATGTTTAGATTTGGATAGCCTTTCTACATGGCTAATATAGGAAAAATCTCATTCATAAATATCTAATTTTAAATAATTTAGATGAAAATTGTGTTAATTTTATCGATTAAAGTTTGTTATATATCGGTAAACCGCATTATTTACGGGCTGTAGTAGGGTTTTGTAAGTTTCATAAAATCAGTATTTTATTAATACCAATCTAGAAAAACCACACCTACAGAAGGCGCTTTTTCATTAACGATAGACTTAAATTTCTCAATATCACTTAAACCTTCTGTTCCTCTGTAATGATATGGATATACCGTTTTTGGTTTAAAGTCAATTACTGCACTGGCCGCACTTTCTACCGGCATGGTATAAGGCAAATTCATGCAAACAAAAGCCTTGTCTATATTTTTTAAAGCCCGCATTTCGGGTATATCTTCAGTATCGCCAGAAATATAGATGCGCTCTTCATTAATGGTCAGTAAATACCCATTTCCTCTTCCTTTACTATGGTATTTTAAGGCCTCTTCTCTTAAATTGTACATAGGGATGGTTTTTATAGCGATGCCTTCAAAATCATAAGTGTCATTATTATGTAAGGTGACAACTTTGGCTTTTATCATTGTTGGTAATTTTTCAACGACAGCTTTAGGAGCAATAAGGGTGGCGCCAGTTAGATCAATAGCTTCCAAGGTTTCTAAACTTAAATGATCGCCATGGATATCTGTTATTAATATTAAGTTAGGTTTCGCTTGGGCTTTAAAAGCCTCTAGTCCTCCCGTAGGATCTACATAAATGGTTTTGTCTTCTGTTTGTAAAACCATTGTAGCATGTGAAATTGGGGTTATTTTTAATTCCGCCGGACTTTCAATAATGGCTTTACTCGCTTTAATGGCAATATCCTTTTCTTTTTTTGTTTCTGTTTTACAACTCGTCGCAACAAGAATTGTGCAAAGTAATAAGGTGGTTTTCAGTAATTTCATCGGATTCCTAATTTTAGATAAAGATATTGAATCTGCATTTAAAATAAAAAATCTGTAACATATTTATAAGATTTGATACATATTACTAGGATGTATAGTTTTTATAATCATAAAAATTACCGAAATTGTTAATCTAAAATTGTTCAACCAAAATAAAACCAACACCTATGTCTGATGATTTTGATTTATTAGAAACCAACGCACAAGAAAAGACTGAAAAAGTCGATGTAAATTGGGGAAAAGCAATTGACCAAATGAAGTCGAAGCTAGCACAAGAAGATGATCCTGAAAGTCGTCAGAAAATACTAAATGCTACCTTAGATAATGTGGTCGATATGGCCGAAAAAGACCGTTCTACCTTATTAGATGCTATTAAGGATTTAACGGACTATCAAGACGAAGTCGGTATCATGTTTGAAGGTTTTTCGGCTTTAAATGCTACGGAACAAAAAGTGATCGATGATGCGGTAAGACGTTTAGAGCGTGCTAAAGTAGAGCTTGAAAATGCTAATAATAAACCCGATACTTGGTGGAATAACCTTTGGGGACGCAAAAGCAAGATTAAAGATGCAGAGGCAGAACTTAAAAATGCGCAAAAAATACGCGATGCTGCAGATAATGAGGCTAAAGCCATGTTTCAACAACGTATAGAGACTGCTGATGTGCAGACCTTGTTAAATGAATTATCGTTTAAAAGTCAAGCGGCCATTAAGCGTTTAAAAGATAGAGAAATTGAAATTAAAGAAGTTGAAGAGAGCCTTAAAACGGCAATTGTAGATGCTTCTAATAACCATACCAAAGCCCTTCAGAAGAAAAAAGAAGTGGAGGAGAAGCTCGAGGAGCAGTATGCCTTATTAAAGCAAGCACGCCAATCTTTAGAGGAAGTGGCCGATAAGCAGTCTACCAAATATTCAGATGCTTTAAGTAAAGTGACCACTTTAGAGCAAAAAGTAGAAGAGTTAGAAGGTCTTAAAAACGCCTACACCACACTTGCGGCATCTAAAGATAGTTTCGTTCATAAGCACAATTTAACCATCAAAGTTTTAACCTCGTTACGTAGTAATTTACAAACGCATCGTGCAAAGTTAAAGTCAGATACAGATGAGCGTCTTAAATATTACGATGGCTATGTGGTGGCGTTAAAAGCACGTACAGACCAAGAATTTGCTGCAATTTTAGAGCATTTAGGAGTGAAAACCGATGAGCATATTGGCGAAACGTTAGCGGCTATGCATACGGCAAGTGCACGTGCACGTCAAGAAATGATGGATAATATTCCGGTTCACGAAAAAGTGATGCAAGGCGTTTACGGCAGTTACGCTGAGGCTTTAAGCGAAATTAGAGAAAAAGATAAGTCTATTCAAAAGAACTTTGCGGAGCGTTACGGCATTGATATGAAAGAAATTTTCGAAGATTATTACGCTGCTGATGCCAACGCCCCTTTTGGAGACACAGCAGGGAAACCGGCTAGCGAACCAAAACCAACAGCTCCTGAAGATGATTTGTTAGGCTAAATTAATAAGGGCGTTACCTACTTTTGTTTAAATGACAAAAGTAGGTCAGGCTTTCCACTATATCTTTTTTCAGAAAAAGAAAAAAGGATGCCGTTGCAATCCTTAACGCGTCTTCACAAATATCCTTTATATAAAGCTTTGTCTTTAAAGGATACCAAAATGTGGTTTCGATATAAAGACCAAACTGAGCTGGTCCTAACTCATCATTACCTGAATACACCCAATTGTTTACTAAATATGATCGTTACACCTTTAGATTCCGCAATATTAGATTCCAAAGAGCAATATGTATTCTATCATAAAATGATAGATTTTGCACTCAAGGAACTCATTGTTGCTGTACAAGAAAAACAAATATTAAATCCGCAAGAGCTACGCTTATTTAAGCAATACTCAGATTTGTTGTTGTATTCTATAGAAGCCATGCGGGTAAAATATATGTATGACGATGAGGAAAATATGAAGGTCGATTTAACCGATTCTAGTTTTCCTAATTATTTAGAATTCCGTTACTTGTTTAATGATTTGGCCCTGCGTGAAGATTATTTAGAAAAACTCACCAGTATAGAGACCTTAAAAGAGGAGTTTTTAGACACGCTTATGCGAAAAAAAACGCCAATCTCTAAACGAAAACTCTTTCAAGCCGCATCCATAGTCTATTATTCATCGGCTAAAAAAGAATATATCTTTAATCGGTTTGTGCAAGGTAAAATTATTGATGCCCCAGAAGGATCTGTAGCAGAGCATTTGGTGAGTTGGAGCTTTTATGATATTTCACATAACCGACCGTTTGTATGCTATATGTATTTTAATTACGATGGTAAAGACGTTCAAAACTACAAGGAAGAGATTTATGAGGCTTTAAAAAATAGTGCCGATAGAGATATGGCTCTAGATACTATGGCTTACGGTATAGACAAACGCTTGCCAAAAGTGTTTCCAAAGTTAATAAGACGTGTAGATCTTGGACCTATTCATAATGTATTTGCGAAAGATGAAAACAAATTAACCCATGCTATTTTGCAGAGTATTGCTCAAAAAGAAATTCCTTTAGAGTCTTATGTGATCTCACTTAAGGTCGATGATTTAAAATCTGAAAGTGAATTTAAAGAAGGAAGCTTTTTTAGTAAGCGAACTTTTCAGCGTTGGGATACCGCTTATAGGCAGCATTATCTTTTTGCACCGCATAGAATCATTCAAATGTTATACAATAAAACACCTGAAATTATGGATAAGTTGGCCATGCCACCTGTTCAGGTAAGCAGTTTGCAGGCTTCAATGGTAAATCATAAAAAGTAACAGAACCGCTGTTATCCTTTAAGCTTAGGCTTTTCAAATCAAAGAACAGCTTATAAGATGTTAATTGTGAATGTTTTGAAACACCGCAAGAACGTGATGTGGTTATGGCAAAATCTCGATGAATTCAAGTTATAAAATAAAAACAAATTAAAAGTATCAAGAATAGGCTACATGGTCAAGCACTAAAAATTGAGACTGAAATTAAATAAAGTAAGCGTAGGCGGCTACAGTAATTTTTGAAACCGGCGTACGCATTATAGAAGACACAATACATATGGAACACAACACTACTTTTCCTATAAAAATTAATGAATTAGATATGCTTCGCGATGAAGCCACCTCTTATTTAAAGTCCATTCAGTGGGAGCAGAGTCAGCGCGCAAAAAACAGAGAGGGCGATACTAAAGATCAATCCATATTATTATATTTATCTCGAGCCAATAATGGAGGTAATGTGAGTATTACGTCGGTTTCTAAAACGATATTATCGTTAAAAAAACGGTTATTACCAGAGTCGGTAGCCTTACCGATATTATTAAACCAGACCTTATACGCGGTCCAAGAAGGCTTGGTATTAGGAACTTGGATTAAAGATTCATATTACGATGCTTCAGGTTTATCGAGTTTAAGTGAAAATAAATCGGCTTTAGACCGTTCCGGACGTCGGGAGTATGAGAGTAAAATGCATACGGCAACTGCTTTTATGTTGTTTGCCTTGTCGTATAAAATATTACATGATTTAAAACCGCATACCTCAGATGATTTGTCGGTAATGAAGCAAAAGTTTGCAGGAATTCCCGAGGTGTCTTTTTTAACACCGTTAAAAGGAATTTCTTGTCAGCTATTTTACTACGATAAATACTTAGGACATCCTGAAATTATAAATTCAGATCAAGATGTTTTAGATTTTACCGTGGTGTATTTTGAGGCTTTAATTGAAGAAATTCAATTGCGTAAAAGCAGTTTGGAGTATACCGAAACCATTTTAGATAGAACCTATAAACTAGAGAAATCAGACTTTGCTATTTCAGGTTGGGACAATGTGTTTTCTGGGACGGCCAAAAGTATTGAATTCAATAAAATTCAGTTTGAACAAATTGTAGGAAATAGGGATGCCAAACATTTTGCACGACGTTTAACGGAACGTATGTTGAGTTATGATTTTGAGGCGAAGAAAAATCCATTTCAAGAATTAGGCGGATTTATGCCGGTTTTTATGGGCTATGGTATTCCAGGAACCGGTAAAAGTATGCTTATTGCGGCCATTGCCACCCGATTAAAAGAACATGCAGACCATTTAGACATTCCATTTTTGTTTCACCCAATGCCAGATACCCTTATTAGTACGTTTCAAGGAGGATCGGCAGAGAAAATGGTAGAGTGGATGAAGCCTATGCAAGATCCCACAAAACTGATTTTTGCTCCAATTGATGATGCTGAAAATAATTTACAAGAACGAACCACGCAAGGGGTTTCTGCCGGAGTAAAAGAAGTGATTGGGGTTTTCTTGAGATATACAGAAGGTGCTTATGCCGTTAATTATGGGAATAGTTCTATTGGCTTATTTACCAACCTTCCTGAAATGCTCGATAAAGCTGTCATTTCTCGTGTGCAAGGTCGTTTTAAGATTGATGGGGCACGTACCAAGCACGATTTTGTAGATCAGGATTATATTTGGTGGAAGAAATTACAAGATACCATGCCTGATTTTGTAAATATGAACGATCCTGAAGTGTACAAATACTTGTCAGAACAAGGTTTAGCCAATAGTATGGGAGAAATTCTTCATGCCTTGGATGTACCTTCAGAAGCCCGAGTTCATGAAGCTTTTGATAAGGCTGAACAACTTCATGATAAAACCGATCATATGTTTTACGCGGCGCTGTATAAAGAAATTCAGAAGATATTTCCGTTTTTCTCTTCAAGAGATGTTCGTAATATCCAATCGGCTATATCTTTACGATTAACAGATTTCGATTTAGAACAAGATTGGTTTGAGCACCCTGAGAAGTATTTCAAAAAAAATTACAACAGCAAGTTTCAAATGCTTCAGGAATTAATGAAGTCTAATATGAAAGGTTTAAATTTTTCAGATATTAGACGTCAAGAAGTGATTCGTTATTTAGATAACGTGGCCACGATTGCGGACACTGATTTTAAACGTCAAGTCGCTTCAAGAGTACACCAATTAGAAATAGAAACCAAAGCGAGAGCAGAGTTTAAAGGCTAATACGCTTGATTTTCACAAAAACCTTTAATTTAGAACCTATAATTGAACCTTTTATTTATGAATAAGATTAAAAACATTACAAAAACCATCCTTTCTGAGGAATGGGCCACATTAACTCGAATTGATTATGATTTTCAGTTTGAAGATGGCGCCTGGAAATCGGTATCAAGAGAATGTTATAATCGCGGAAATGGCGCGGCAATCTTACTTTATAATGTGGAGAAAGGAACGATAATTTTAACCAAACAATTCCGAATGCCTATCTATGAAAACACCGAAGATGAAGGCATGTCTATAGAGGTTTGTGCGGGTTCTATTGAACATAATGATGATCCTTTAGAGACCGTGATAAGAGAAACCGAGGAAGAAGTGGGCTATAAGATAAAGGACGCTAAGCAAGTGTATAAAGCTTATACCTCACCCGGGGCTTTGACTGAAAAAATGTTTTTATATGTGGCAGAATATTCCGAGGCTACAAAAATCAGTGAAGGCGGCGGTTTGGAAAGTGAAAACGAAGAAATAGAAGTATTAGAACTTCCATTTGCCAAAGTTGTAGCTATGATAGCTTCCGAAGAAATTAGAGACGCTAAAACAATTATGTTAGTGCAATATGCGCAAATCCATAAATTGCTGGGTTAAGTTAAACATCTTCTAAAGATAAAGAAGATGAACGATTTAGAATAGAAAGAAGTAAAAGGAATTCCGAAAGGGTATAAAATGAACAAATTAAAAGAAGCCAATTTATTTAGAAGTGAACTCATTCCTATTAACGGAAAACTGGTTGAGCGTTATAACAAATGTCTAAAAACCTTAGGGTTTAGTCCAACAAAATTAACATCGTTTTCAATTGACGGTATTGGGTGGAGTCCTGAAATTGCTGAAGAAAAAAAGGATAATCATTACCTTAATCATGGCGATGCGAACCCTCATGGTATTATCATTTCTCCTTTGCAGAAAAATAAACCGGTGTATTTGCCATACCACTCTTTTGATAGAGAGATGATGCAGTTAATTTTTAAAACTCACGGCGATAAAATTAATGATATAACGAGAGACGCGGCAATTTGTATTGATTTTGACCAAGGTATTGATGTATTTTATGAGCCTTTAGAAGTCTTAAAATACAGCAGTGTTACAATCTCTTTTAGGCTTATAAATCAGCTTGAAGACAAACAAAGAGAGCAGTTAGCGCTTGTAGATACCTTTAAAAACGGAAATAATTTTATTGACGAAACCCTTCAGCAACAACTGCTAAATTCGGCCAAAGCTTATGGCGATTTAAGACATAGGGATTTGCACTTGCAGGCTTTAAATTTTTCAGTGAGCTCCTTTTATACACGGGCCTTTGGTGGGGTTTATTTGCTTCGCGATTTTATAAAAACGATCGTAATTTTTGTAAGTAAAGCCAGCTATAAAGAAGCCATTAAAGACACCGTACACGAGGTTTTAATTTATCACATTTCGCAACCCGAGTTAATGGATAAACTGAAAGATCATATCATTATTGAGTGTGACTTAGAGGCTATTGTAAAAACGGCTAATTACGATCGTATAAAGAAATTTGAATTGGCACAGTTCATAAAAGAACCTCAGCATCCTTTAGCGACGATTTTAGATGATAAAGTCTTGTTTAAAAGTTATCTTAACAAAATTGATATTGAAGCTCGGAAGCAGGTGATGAGTGTCGAAATTTATCTCGAAAAATTAGAGCGTAGCAATGCTTATAAAATCGAAGATATTGTAGAGCCCTCTTTATATTTTGCTTTACACCAACCGCATTCTTCGTTGTCTGCGGATCATCGCGATTTAATTCATAAATTACTTATTAATATTGCGCCAAAAGATGTGCTATTTTTATATTGGTATGATAAAGAGCAGTTTTATAAGCATTATGCCACTTGGGAAGATTCTTTTAAAGACTGGGTTATTGAGCGTATTCGTAACAATATCTAAGTTTTTGAGACCTATAAGGTATAAGACTGTATTTTGCTTAATAGCGGAATCTTAAATTAAAATATTAATCGTGTTGAATGCTGTTTACAGCGTATTTCTAATGCCGTTGCGTAAGCGTTCAACCTAAAAAAAATAAACCATGGGACTAGAACTCGTTATATTTATTACGGCTATTTTATTCGGAATTTTTCTGTACTGGAGAGAGTCTAATGGTAATGGCGCCTACCGTTTTTTAAATAAAATGGTGAATAGCAAGGCCCTTCAAATGAGTCCGAATAATCCCAAAGGCTTTATTTACCAGCAGAGCTTTTTACCACGCTTGGTCTTTGTGGTTAGTTTTGTGCTTTTAGCGGCACTGATCATTGAGTTTTTAACGCCTATTGCTGTATTTAGTTCTTATTATGGGGTTTCGGCGTTTGCATCTTTTATTGTGGGAACCTTAATCGGTACTTATTTAGCAAGCTTTGTAATTAAAACTTCTGAAGTTATAGAGGAACAAAGCGATTCTATAGAAGATAGGTTTGAAGATGTTGTAGAAAAAGGTAAAGATTTTATTGAGGATTTAAAAGTTAGAGATCCTAAAGTGGTTGAAGAGGCCAAGGAAGAAATTAAAACAAATTTAGAAGCGAATAAGCCAAGTGCTAGAGACCGCTTAAAAGATAAAGGATTGTTGTAAAGCCTAGGAGTGAAACCCTATTGCGATAAAAAAAATAAGAGCGTCTGCTGAATTGCAGGCAATATTTAAAAAATAATATAATTAGAGTTCTACTGCGGTAGGAATAACAAGGAATTATGATAAAAAAGTATTGGAGTAAAGGCGGAAAGCAAAAAGGAATTGTCATTTTGGTCGGCTTAATTATGGTTGGGTTATTGTTCTTTTTTAGGGACGATTATCAACCTGTATTACTGTTTATTAGAAAATTCATTTTTATAATTCTATTCAGTAGTTTGGTCCTGTTCTTTGGCTTACGAAAATTTAGAAATTCAGCGCAAGTCAGTACGCGTTTAGGGGTTTTAGCATTGCTTATTGCGTTTTTTGGATTGTTATACCTCGTGGGTTGGCATTTTAAAATGTACGACTACATGAAAACCTACAATGTGTTTAATAGCATGCATAAGGTTGAAATTAATGAGTTGCCGCTTACTCAAAATGAACGTATTCAACCTTTGCGAAATATTCATTCTATGGGGCGTGAAAGTGTTGGTGAAACTAAAGATGTGTCTTTACCTCATTTGGTTAGAGTGGATGATCAGAATAAATGGACAATGGCCATTCAACCGAGTGAAAAATACGTGATGCAACGTATTAATGACAATACAGAAGAAGTATTTTCTGTAAGCAGTACAACACCGTTTCCACGATTTTCAAATGAAAACCGTGTAAGTGTGACGTTTTCAATAGGCGAATCCTTAAAATTTAGTAGGAATACCTACAATGCCGTGGTGCAACGCTTTAACCCGTGGATGCTTTTTAACCACGAGCCAAGTGATACCTTTTATATGAAAAACGATTCAGGGGAATGGGTTCAAGTGGTGAGTTTAATTAAGTGGAAAGGGTTCTTTTTTCCGTATCCTAGTTTTGGTGGAGTTATGATTATTGAAAATGGAGAACATGATTTTAATGATTATTTAGAACGTATTACCATAGGAAAAGGGACTTATGTGAGTCCTGATGAGATAAAAAACTATCCCTTTTTAAATAAACAAAACACCTTGTCTGAAAAAGTATCGCAATTACAAGCCGAATCCTTAAAGTTCTTAGGCGGATTCAGTGATCCATTACCATGGAATATGGAGACTGCCGTAAAAATTCCTGTGATGCCAAAAGATCAGAACCAACAGCCTTACGTTACGGATTTTGATTTTTCAGGTTCTAATTCTAATGCCTATAGTGGCTTGTACCATTGGTTCGGGTTAGAACCCGTAGGGAATGAGCGTACCAGTTTAAGTTATAGTGTTTTTGTTCCTGCAGATGGTACTGATGAGTTGTACTATTATGATCATGCCTCTAAAAAACAAGGGTATGCTGGGGTATCGGCTATGCCATTAAAAGTTAAAGAATCTCGTAAAGAGTATGATTGGAATGCGAGTACACCGGTGGAGTTTAGACCTTATATTAAAAATATTGCAGGCCGAAAACGTATGTTTTTCTTAGGAACTATTTCGTCTATAAGTGCAACAGACTCTCAACAATTTGATGGGGCAGCAACCCCAGATTTGGTTTTAATTGATAGCGAATATAGAGACGTCATTTGGATTGATGTAAAACACCCAAGTACATGGGATGAAGAAGTCTATAATCAACTTAATGAGGCGTGGAGAGCTAGTGAAGGTATTGGCTATTATTTTAAAAAAGAACCGCAAGACGAAGATATTCTAATCCAAGCGACAGATTCTATTATAGAGATTCCTAAAGTAGAGGATCAAACTGAAAAGATTAATGCTTTGCAGCGTCAATTAGATGCTTTAAAAGCGGCCAGTGGTCAATAACCTACACACACGTTATAAGAAAACCCGTTAGCATTAAAAAGCTAACGGGTTTTTTATTTTTACTGATTTGTGTAACAATGATATCTAAATATAGACTTATAAGGTAAAGATTTATAATGGGATACATGGGTTTAGGAATGCAAAAATGGATTTATGGGATGCGAGCACGTGCCCCTTTTTCTATTCAACGCAAAAAGTCCTTTACAGCCTTGCCTACTTATAGTCGGAAATTTAAAATACAACCTTCAAAACCAAGGCCGACCTATGATTTTGGAATCATTTTCGGTTTCGTCTTAGGATTTGTTATGTTGCTGTGCATTCCTAATTTGGAACAAAGCTTTAAACAGCATCAGAATAAAGTCCAGCTGCTAAGCTTGCAAGAGGATGATAAGGCGTTTAACTTTTTAATGAAATCTGGAGAAAACCGTTTAGCTAAAGGCAAAATCTCAGCGGCCTATTCTGAGTTTCAATTGGCGCACGCTATACGTCCTCAAGATAAAAAACTTCAGGAGCTTATGCACGTTACTTCAGAGCAATTGTGTCTTGAGGACTAAGCATGCTGTAATGGCTGCTGCTAAAGGCAATTAGAACAATTACTTTTTCTTATTGCGTTTGTTATAGTTCTTATCACCTCTTGTTTTAGGCTTTTTATATTTTGCTGCAATCTTAAATTTATAAGAACCTCCTAAATTTTCCTTTTTGTTCTTTTCCTTCTTCTCATGAAAAGCCGGTCCAGGAGCATCTTCATCACGACGCTTAGTAGGATTGTTACGCTCTCTAATCTGCGGACGCTCTTCTTCTATTAATTCGGTAGATATCGTTACCTCTTCCGGAATTTCAAGCGTCTCTATTTTCATTTGCATTAAGGTTTCAATACGTTCTAAACCTTCTTGCTCTTTAGCGGTAGAAAATAACAATGATTGGCCTTTCTTTTCAGCACGGCCTGTTCGTCCAATACGGTGCATATAGTTTTCAGGATAATCTGGAGTATCAAAATTGATAACATGAGAAACGCCTTCGATATCTAATCCACGCGCCATAACATCTGTAGCAACCAACAGTCTGTTTTCACCTTCTCTAAACTGCTCAATACTACGTAATCTGTAGTTTTGTGTTTTGTTAGAGTGAATCACACAAGACTGTCCTGGGTATAATTCTTCGAGCTGATCAAATAAGCGATCTGCCATTTTCTTATAAGCCACAAATATTAAGACTTTAGAAAACATCTCTTTATCGCTAAGTAAGTGTTCTAATAAATTTACTTTAGTGTAAAAATTAGGGACATCGTAGCGTACCTGAGTGATATTCTCTAAAGGTGTTCCGGATACGGCAATTGCAATTTTAGATGGTTTCTTAAAGAAGTCCACAATTAAATCGTCTACATCCTTTGTCATTGTAGCCGAGTACATAATATTCTGACGACGCTCTGGTAAGATGTCAAATATATTAAGAAGTTGGTGTCTAAATCCAAGATCTAACATCACATCAACTTCATCAATAACTAATTTCTGAATGGATTTTAACTGTAAAACACGACTCACTGCTAAATCATACAAACGACCAGGAGTGGCTACAATAATATCTTGCCCTTGTGCAACCGCTTGTTTTTGAGTGTTGATGTTGGTGCCTCCGTAAACTCCTAAAACACGATTATTAATGTATTTGGAAAGCTTTTCAATTTCACTAACCACCTGAACGACTAATTCTCGAGTCGGTACCAAGATTAAAACTCTAGGATTGTCTTGCTTAGAAAAAGGGAGGTTTTTAAGTATTGGAAGCATATAGGCAAAGGTTTTCCCGGTACCTGTTTGTGCTATACCAACAACATCTTTACCAGCTGCAACCACATTAAAGGATTCAGCCTGTATCGGTGTAGGGGTTGTAAACCCTAAGTCATCTAAGGCGTTATATAAAGGCGTATTTAAGTTAAGATCGTTAAAAGTCACGTTGTCATATTTTGGTGCAAAGCTACTACTTTATTAATCAACTTACACTAAACGATTTTTTTCTATGCTAATATGGTATGCAGCAGAGAAAGTTGAAGCGGCTTCTAGCTCTAAAATTCCGTCCTTAGTTTTTATGTTTTGATCGGTAGTTTCAAGGTCGGCATAACCTAACCATGGCTCTATGCAGACATACGGGGCATTGGGTTTAGCCCAAATACCGAGTTGCTTAAAATCTTCAAAATTAACCTTGAGAAGTAAGCCTTCAGACTTATGCTTTAAATTGATAACTCTAGAGTTTAAAGATTTGAAAATTAAAGCATCTTCGTCAAATAAATCGGGACGTAATTTTATGATGTTCCCTTCAGTAAAGACAGGCTTTGTGTGTTCCGTTAACAAACCGCTGCTCATATTGAGTAAATAAGATGGACTCTCTTCAGGCTTTTCAAATTCTAAAAAGTAATCACTATACTCTTCATCGGCATTAATAGGGCAATTAAAAGCAGGATGGCCTCCTAATGAAAAATAAAGCGGTTTAATATCTAAGTTTTTAACCTTATGATGTACGGAGAGGGTGTTTTCAGTAAGTGTATAAGTAATGTGCAACTCAAACTTAAAAGGGTAGAGGGCATAAAGGGTCTCATCTGACGTGAGTACAAATGTAATACTAGAATCGGTTTGGTTGCTTACCGTAAAATTTTCGTTATGTCTAGCAAAACCATGTTTTGGCATCTTGTAAGTTTGGCCCTCATAGGTATAGAAATCCTCCTTCATACAACCAATAATAGGAAATAAGTTGGGTGCTGAGCTGCCCCAAAATTTAGGGTCGGCTTGCCACATAAATTCCGTTTGATGTTGCGCTGAGGTGATTTGACTTAATTCTGCACCTTTAGCTTTTATACCTATATTAAGGAACTCATTTTTTATACTGTACATGGAGTTTAATTTTTGGTGAAAGATACAATTCTTCTCTAGGTTTTAAAATGGCAGAGCTTGGAAATTTATTTCCCTACAAGCTTTAATTTCGGTAAATTGCGGCAATTATTTGAGTATTGAGAACACAGCGTATTTATTCCCCAAAAGACCTAGAGACCTTTAAGCAAAACGTATTGCTTTGGGCTCAGCAATTTACAGATGTCGTTTGGCTAGACTCTAACCAACATAAAGATGAATACAGTCGTTATGATGCCGTGTTGGCCGTAGAAGCCTTTACATCTATAACCACAGATTACGATGAGGGATTTAGCCGTTTAAAGGAATACCAATCAACAACTGAAGATTGGATTTTTGGCTATCTCACCTATGATTTAAAAAATGGTAAAGAACCTTTAAAATCTCAAAATTTTGATGGTTTAGGGTTTCCGGATCTGTATTTTTTTCAACCTCAAAAGTTATTTTTAATTCAAGGCGATCAAGTAGAAATACAGTATCTTAAAATGGTAGATGATGAGATAGAACAGGATCTCCTAGCTATTGAAAACTTTATAGCACCTGAAATTTCTAAATCTAAAACGGGTCTTAAAATTAAATTACGAACGTCTAAGGAAGCTTATTTTGAAAAGTTAAACGACATGTTGGCTCATATTCATCGTGGGGATATTTATGAAGCTAATTTTTGTCAGGAGTTTTATGCTGAAAACAGTAGTATTAATCCGCTTGAAACCTTTAAAACTCTAAATAGTATTTCTAAGCCGCCTTTCGCTACTTTTTTTAAACATTTTGATCGTTATGTATTATCGGCATCACCCGAGCGATACATCCAGAAAACGAGGCATACGGTGATATCGCAACCTATAAAAGGAACAGCTAAACGTGCTTTAGATTCGGAATATGATGCCAAGTTAAAGCAAGACTTAGTTGAAGATGTTAAGGAACGCAGTGAAAATATTATGATTGTAGATCTCGTGCGTAATGATTTATCGCATACCGCGCTGAAAGGGAGTGTGGAGGTAAAGGAACTCTGTAAGGTGTATTCCTTTTTGCAAGTGCATCAAATGATTTCTACCGTAGCGTCAACAGTGTCTCCAGAAACTCATCCGGCAGATATTATTGCATCAACGTTTCCTATGGGAAGTATGACGGGCGTCCCTAAAATTTCAGCCATGAGCATTATTGAAGATTTGGAAGATGCCAAACGCGGTCTCTATTCCGGAGCAATCGGGTATTTTACGCCACAGGGAGATTTCGATTTTAATGTGGTCATTAGAAGTATACTTTATAATGCGAGTGAAAACTACGTGTCCTTTTCGGTTGGTGGTGCAATAACTGCAAAAAGTGATCCGCTAAAAGAATACGAAGAATGCTTAACCAAAGCTAAGGCCATGCGTGAGGCTTTAGAAAAGTAAGTTTGATATAAAATTACGTTTCACTTCGCCTTGAAAAAAGCCTTTAGCATATGGTTATTCAATATGGCGTCTAAAGGTGCGCTTCACTTTATCAAAAATTGCAATCACACGTTTGGTTTCAATGTTTTTAATCTTGGCAATTGCTTCAAAGTCTAGTTTACCTATAATATACAAGTCTACAATATTAGACACATTAAACGGAAGCCAAGTGTAGAGGTGTTTAAAGACTTTATTAGATTGACTTGAAGACAGATTGTTAACCTCAAAAGCTTTTAATAAAGACGATTCTTTATCGGCATACAACTGTATAGGGTCTGAAGTTTCTTGTTTATAAGAAATGTCATTGAGCTCCGTATTTAAGATAAAATCAAAATCAGCATCAACCGTATAATCTTCATTGAGTTTTGCTAATTCATTTTTTAAGATATCATCTGTACTAATCGTCTGTTTATGATAAGCTTCGTTTTTAAAAAGGAGGTTCATATAGTTATCTACAATTTTAAACAACTCTAATCGTACGGCCATAGCATCAGCGTTATGATCAAATTTCTGATCATAAAGTAAAATGATACTTTCATCAATGAGTCCATTAGATGAAAACATATTCTTAGGTAAAATACCGGTGCTTTCAGCAATATATATTCTGTGTTTTACGTATGGATGTAGATGTGGGAGTGCAGAAAGGACCTTTTTGTCAAAGGTGGTTCTTGCAGATTCTGGTGATAATTTATCTGATACAGTCATAACCTTTTAATTATAAATTCTCTTAAAGTTAATTAAAAAGAAATGATTCTAATGTGATAATCGTCATTTGTTTAAACCTAAAAAAAACATTTATTAAAATTGTACTTGTGTTTTATTTATTGATAATGAGTGTTTAAGATTGAAATTTTTGTTAAAATATGAATATACAATTTAAAGAATGAGCCTTTAAATTTTTAAAGCAGGTTCAATTTTAGAAAGAATAAAATTCAATACCTTTGAACGGTGCGTAAAGACTTTAATAATCATATCGAAAATAAGCTTTCTATACTTAAAGAAAGTAAACTTATAATTGCTATTTCAGGGGGCATTGATAGCGTGGTACTAGCGCATTTATGTCATGCTATGGGCTTGGATATCGCTTTGGCACATTGTAACTTTAAACTAAGAGCTTCTGAAAGTGATAAAGATGAAGCGTTTGTTGTAGCACTGGCCGAAACCTTAGGGGTAGAGGTGTTTGTACAGCATTTTGATACCCAGCCGTATTCAGAAACTCATAAGTGTTCTATACAAATGGCAGCGCGCGAGTTGCGTTACGATTGGTTTGCAGAGTTAGCGCAACAACTTCACTATGATTATATCCTCACGGCACATCATGCCGATGATAATCTCGAAACCTTTCTTATTAACTTTACACGCGGGACAGGACTCAACGGCTTAACCGGAATCCCGCTGATTAATAATAATATTGTACGGCCATTATTGCCGTTTTCTAGACGTCAGATTGAAACTTACGTTAAAGCCCATCAAATAACGTGGCGAGAAGATGCGAGTAATGCCTCCCGAAAATACCTGAGAAATAAACTGCGCCATGAGGTGGTGCCTTTATTAAAGGAAATTAACCCTCAGCTTTTAGCAAGTTTTCAGAGCACAATGACCAATTTGAAGGATTCAGCGGACATTGTAGAGGATAGCCTTTCCAATTTTTTAAAGAAAGCCTTAGTCGCTGATGATCAATATGGACAAACCTTTAAGGTAGTTGAGTTTAAAAAGCTCAGCAATCCTAAAGCGTATATGTTTGAAATCTTTAAACATTATGGGTTTACAGAGTGGAATGATGTGATGAATTTATTAGAGGCCCAATCGGGGAAAATGGTAAAATCGAACACACACCGTTTAATTAAACATCGAGAGTTTTTAATTTTAGCCGATTTAGAACCAGCTGAAAATGGTGAGACTTCAATCTTAATTGAAGCGGATAATAAAGCTGTAGAGACGCCAATTGGGGAGCTCCGATTAGAGGACGTTGAGGTGAGACCTGAAACTTCAAAAAATAGTATTTTTGTCGATAAGGATCTGGTGAAATTCCCTCTAGAATTACGTTTATGGAAAGCTGGAGATGTGTTTCAGCCGTTAGGAATGATCGGAAAAAAGAAGGTGAGTAAATACCTGAAAGACGAAAAAGTATCCTTAGTAGAAAAGGAACAAACTTGGGTTTTAACCTCTGGAGATAAGGTGGTCTGGTTGGTAGGAAAACGTGCCGACGGCCGATTTAAAGTCACAGAAAACACAAAGCAGATGCTTAAAGTTATAGTTCGATAAACTGACTTATTAAATTGTTTTTAAGTGATTTGTATTGTTTAGTTGTGCTTGTTTTGAAATTATAAATTTAGAAATTTGAAATTAAAAGGAAACATTGTAGATATTATAAACCGAAGAATTTTTAAAGGTGAGGTCATCATTGAAAACGGTAAAATTGCCGCTGTTGAAGCAAAGGACTGCGAAGAAAATCATTACATTCTTCCTGGTTTTATAGATGCGCATATCCATATTGAAAGTTCAATGTTGGTGCCTTCGGAGTTTGCAAAAATTGCCGTGAATCACGGGACGGTTGCTACGGTTTCTGATCCTCACGAAATAGCCAATGTACTTGGTGTAAAAGGTGTGGAGTTTATGATTGAAAACGGAAAGCAAACGCCTTTTAAATTTAATTTTGGAGCCCCATCTTGTGTGCCAGCAACAAGTTTTGAGTCTGCAGGCGCCGTAATAGATTCTGACGCTATTAAAACCTTAATGGCAAATCCGGATATTAAATATTTAGCCGAAATGATGAATTACCCAGGTGTGATTTATGATGACGCTGAGGTTTTAAAGAAAATTGAATGGGCAAAACACAATAATAAACCAATTGATGGTCATGCCCCAGGATTACGAGGAGACGATTTAACAAAATATATTACGGCAGGAATTTCTACAGATCACGAGTGTTTTACTTTAGATGAAGGTCTAGAGAAATTACAAAAAGGTATGAAGGTGATTATCCGAGAGGGGAGTGCGGCTAAAAATTTCAATGCCCTTATCGATTTGTTAGAC
Source organism: Winogradskyella arenosi (assembly GCF_003337305.1). Taxonomy (GTDB): domain Bacteria; phylum Bacteroidota; class Bacteroidia; order Flavobacteriales; family Flavobacteriaceae; genus Winogradskyella; species Winogradskyella arenosi. Next base: position 900,813 of record NZ_QPJO01000002.1, read on the forward strand.
GAACACTATGAAAATATGATGTTTTGTAGTGATGATAAGCATCCAGATGATTTGTTGGTTGGTCATATCAATCAACTTTGTGCAAGAGCGATTGCTAAAGGCAATGATGTGTTTAAAGTGTTGCAAGCTGCTTGTGTAAATCCGGTGAAGCATTACAATTTAGATGTCGGATTGTTAAATGTTGGTGATGCTGCAGATTGTATTGTTGTGGAAGATTTAAAAGACTTTAAAACGCTTCAAACTTATATTGATGGCGAATTAGTGTCTGATCGCGGCATTTCAAAAGTAAAACATGTACACTTTACAAACCTCAATAATTTCAATACGAGTAAAAAAGACGTTTCAGAGTTTAGACTCGAGTCGCAAACCACAAAAATTAAAGTTATTGAATGTGTGGATGGCGAGCTCGTAACCAACGCGCTTACGGAGAATGCGACCATTAAAGATGGAAATTTGGTTTCTAATACGGAAACGGATGTCTTAAAAATGACGGTTGTAAATCGTTATCAGAATGAGAAACCAGCGATAGCGTTTATTAAAAACTTCGGCCTTAAGGAAGGTGCTATTGCAAGTTCTGTAGGGCATGATTCGCATAATATAATTGCCATTGGGGTGTCGGACGAAGCTATTTGTAAGGCAGTGAATCTTCTCATTGAAAATGAAGGCGGTATTTGTGCAGTTTCGGACACTGAGGAACAAGTGATTCCTTTGCCTGTGGCTGGAATTATGAGTGACCAAAATGCTGAGGTTATTGGTCAACATTATTCAGAATTAGATAAAATGGCCAAAACGTTGGGCAGTCAGCTTCATGCGCCTTATATGAGTTTGTCCTTTATGGCATTGTTGGTGATTCCTGCATTAAAACTTAGTGATAAAGGCTTATTTGATGGTGGTAAATTTGAATTCATCTCCGTAGAAGTCGCTTAGAGCAAGTTTTTTGTAGTTTATCAACCGTATATTATAAATGCATTTCAATTAAATTTTCATTAAAAGTAACGCCAGCCTATTAGGTTTTAAAAATCTTATACGCATAGGACGCAAACTTCATATCTTTAAAATTTTTAAAATCTAATCAGTATGATATTTCAAAGAATTACCCTCTTTTTGTTAATTTTTATAACCCTTGCGAGTTGTAAGCCTTCGGAAACCTCAACCTTAAAAGAAACAACAGAAGTTGCTGTTGAGGGGGGGTACAATCCGAGTGAACACTACACTAAAAAAGAGGTGATGATTACCATGCGCGATGGTATAAAATTACACACCACCATATATTCGCCTAAAGACACGAGTAAAACCTATCCGATGTTAATGATGCGAACGCCGTATAGTTGTAAACCTTATGGTGAAGATCAGTTTAGATCTAAAATTGGTCCTAACAAATACCTTATGGAAGAAGGAAATATTATGGTGTATCAAGATGTGCGTGGTCGTTGGAATAGCGAAGGGGTTTATGATAATATGCGTGCTTATATTCCAGATAAAACAGGAAATCAAGTTGATGAAGCAAGTGATACTTATGATACTATTGAGTGGTTGGTTAATAATATTGACAATAACAATGGGAAGGTCGGGACTTATGGGATTTCTTATCCAGGGTTTTATGCGACGTATTCACTTTTAGATGCGCATCCGGCATTAAAAGCTGTATCGCCTCAAGCGTGTATTGGGGATTTCTTTTTTGATGATTTTATCCATAATGGTGCTTACATGTTAAGTTATTGGAGAGCAACAGGTTTATTTGGTTATATGAAAGATGAGCCGACAACATCGGCTTGGTATAGTCTTCCAAATCTTAAGACGGAAGATCAACATCAATTTTTCTTAGATCATATGCCTTTAAGCAAGTTAGATCAGTATTACGACAGTACTAATGTGTTTATGGAACAAATTAAAACCCATGTAACGTATGATGAATTTTGGCAATCTCGTGGTATTATTCAGCATTTAAAAGATATAAAACCGGCTACCATGGTTGTTGGGGGCTTATTTGATGCCGAAGATTTATACGGGCCATTCAATACTTACAAGCATATTGAAGCGAATAGTGATAATTACAATACCGTTGTTTTTGGACCTTGGAGTCATGGCGATTGGGCAAGAAATAGTGAAAGACAGGTTGTTGGGAATATTCATTTTGGGGATGGAATCTCTGATTACTTTCAGAAACATATTGAAACCAAGTTTTTTAATCATTTCTTAAAAGGTGAAGCTAATGGCGATACAGGTTTGGCTGAAGCTCAGTTTTTTAATACCGGTACAAAAGAGTGGCAGTCGTTTGCGTCTTGGCCACCTAAAAACGCCACTAAGGAAAGTTATTTTATGCAACCTAACGAGCGTTTAACAAAACAAGCTAATCGTATGTTAGCGGCATCAGAATTTGTTAGTGACCCTAGAAAACCTGTTCCTTACACGGAAGATATTGGTGTTGGTTTTACACCGCGTAAGTTTATGACAGACGATCAGCGTTTTGCGTCTAGACGTCTAGATGTCTTAACTTTTGAAACTGAACTATTAGAGGATGATGTAACGCTTGCAGGTGACATCTTGGCGAAATTAAACGTTTCTACAACAGGAACAGCGGCCGATTGGATTGTAAAAGTCATCGATGTATTTCCGGCTGATACTAAAAACACGGCTGATGTTCAAGATCATTTAAAATTAAGTAATTACCACATGATGGTGCGTAGTGAAGTGATTAGAGGACGTTTTAGAAATAGTATGTCGCAACCAGAGCCTTTTGTGCCCAACGAGAAAACGGCAGTGAATTTAAAGTTGCAAGACGTATTTCATACCTTTAAAAAAGGACATAAGATTCAGGTGCAAATACAGAGCACATTTTTCCCGTATATCGATGCGAATCCTCAAACCTACGTAGATAATATATTTGAAGCTAAGGAAAGCGATTTTCAGAAGCAGACCCATAAGGTCTTTAATGATTCAGCTATAGAGTTTACTGTATTTAAATAACAGGTGCTAATTCAATAAATTCGTCACTTCGAGTGATTTTTGAGGAACGAAAAAATTGTATCGAGAAGCTTTAGGTGATATTTCCGTTTATATGTTCTCGATACAAAATTGTAAAAAAGCAATTTCACTCGAACTGACGTGAATTCATACAATAGAAACATAAAAGATGCCAATATTAGAGTCAACCTATAAACCACCATTCTGGGCGAAAAAAAGCTTTGTGTCAACCGTATTTTCAGGATTAGCTCGAAAGGTGAACGGAGTAGAACAGGTCAGAGAACGTATCATTTTAGAGGATACGGATTTTCTCGATCTAGATTGGAGCTACGCTAAAGAAAAATCGAATAAAGTTATTATTCTTCTTCACGGTTTAGAGGGTAGTGCGCAACGTCCTTACATTACAGGAGCGGCAAAATTGTTTAATGAAAATGCTATTGATGTCTGCGCGGTTAACTTTCGCAGTTGTAGTGGGGTTCCTAATTTGTTATTCCGAAGTTACCATTCTGGAGCTACTGAAGATTTAGAGGCGGTAATGCAGCATGTGTTGTCAAAAGGGCAGTATGATGAGGTGTATATCAAAGGAATAAGTCTTGGGGCTAATTTGGTGCTGAAGTATGTTGGAGAAGATCGTATTCTTCCTCAAGAATTAAAATCGGTAATTGCGGTATCGTCTCCTTGCGATTTAAAAGGGTCTTGTGGAGCGTTATTAAGTTTTAAAAACAAACATTATGCGATTCGGTTTTTAGGGCATTTAAAGGAAAAACTTAAGCCTAAGTTAGAGCAGTTTCCTAATGATATTTCTATGGACGATTTTAATGCGATTAAAACCTTAAAAGATTTTGATGACGTGTATACGGCAAAAGCGCACGGGTTTAAAGATGCGTTAGATTATTATGAAAAATCTAGTAGTTTACAGTTTCTGCCGCATATAAAAACACCAACTTTAATTATAAACGCGCTTAACGATTCTTTTCTGTCGGCCGCCTGTTATCCTGTCAAAGAGGCAAAGCAAAACGCTAATGTATATCTAGAAATGCCTAAATATGGAGGGCATGTAGGTTTTGTAGATAAAGACAATGTTTATTACAATGAACGACGTGCTTTGGAGTTTGTGAAAAAAATGAATTAATCAGTTTTTAGATGTGTCTTCAATAAATAGGTTTAGTTGCTGTTGGAATTAAGGATTTTAGCAAAACAATTTGGATTCTGTTGGACTAATTTTACGATTTAAAGTTTTAAAGCCTTTTAAGATTACATTTTGAAAGGTTTTTTTATTGCCTTGATTTTCTTACATTTAGGAAAACTAATCATTCATGCTTAAGAAAGTATTTGCAAGTGCTGTTTTTGGAGTGGAGGCGTCAACCATTACCGTTGAGGTTAATGTAGACAAGGGGGTTGGCTATCATTTAGTCGGGTTACCAGATAACGCTATCAAAGAAAGTAATTACCGTATAGCCGCTGCGCTTCAAAATAATGGGTATCGAATTCCAGGGAAAAAGATCACCATAAATATGGCTCCTGCAGATTTGCGTAAAGAAGGATCGGCTTACGACTTAACTTTAGCCATTGGGATTTTGGCGGCCTCTAATCAAATTAAAGCTGAAAACCTAGAGGATTACCTCATTATGGGTGAGTTGTCCTTAGACGGGAGTTTACAGCCTTTTAAGGGTGCACTACCCATTGCAGTAAAAGCAAGAGAGGAAGGGTTTAAAAATATCATATTGCCCATTCAAAATAGTAAGGAAGCCGCTATAGTAGATGATATAAAGGTTTTTGGTGTAGAGAACATCGTGCAGGTTATCAATCATTTTGATCATGGTGAACCCTTAGAGCAGACTATAATTAACACTCGAGAGGAGTTTTATAAAAATCTTGAATTTCCGGAGTTCGATTTTGCAGATGTCAAAGGGCAAGAGTCTATAAAGCGCTGTATGGAAATTGCGGCAGCTGGAGGTCATAATATTATTCTCATCGGTCCTCCTGGCTCGGGCAAAACCATGTTAGCGAAGCGTTTGCCTAGTATTTTGCCACCAATGACGCTGCATGAAGCTTTAGAAACCACTAAAATTCATTCGGTTGTAGGTCGTGTAAAAGCACATACCGGACTCATGGCACAACGACCGTTTAGGAGTCCGCATCACACAATAAGCAACGTCGCTTTAGTAGGCGGCGGAAGTTACCCGCAACCAGGTGAAATCTCATTATCACACAATGGAGTGTTATTTTTAGATGAATTGCCAGAGTTTAAGCGCGAAGTTCTAGAAGTGATGCGTCAACCTTTGGAAGATCGGGAGGTAACCATCTCTAGAGCGAAATTTACGGTGACTTATCCTTCGTCTTTTATGCTTGTGGCGAGTATGAATCCTAGTCCAAGTGGCTTTTTTAATGATCCGGATGCGCCAATAACCTCATCGCCGGCAGAAATGCAGCGTTATATGGGGAAGATTTCAGGGCCGTTGTTAGATCGTATTGATATTCATATTGAAGTGACTCCTGTGCCTTTTGAAAAATTATCAGATGAGCGTCAAGGGGAATCTTCCGTGGACATTCGTAAACGCGTTACTAAAGCGCGGGAAAAACAAACCGAACGGTTTAAGGATTTAGAAAACATTCATTACAATGCGCAAATGAATTCTAGGCAGATTAGAACTTACTGTAAATTAGACGATGCATCCATGTTACTTTTGAAATCTGCTATGGAACGCTTAAATTTATCAGCGAGAGCTTATGATAGAATTTTGAAAGTCGCCAGAACTATTGCAGATCTGGAGAACGCTCAAGAGGTTTCAGGAGTTCATATAAGTGAAGCTATTCAGTACCGTAGCCTCGATAGAGATGGTTGGTTGGGTTAGTTTTATTTGTATAATTAATCTTGATTTATAGTATATTATAGGTTTTTGTTTAAAGTTTTAGTTTAATAGTAAGTTTTTAAGTAATTGATGAAAAAATATTTTATTTTATTGGCGATTTTGATGGCTTTTAGTTGTAAAGACGCGGAGAATGCAAAGGAGAATACTGATCGTGTTGAGGAGGAAATTGAAGCGATTGAAGTGGTGGAATTGAATTTAGAGCAAGCCAATCGCTTAGCGCAATTGCCTTTAAATTGTATAAATACAGAGTATCCAAATAAATTAAGTCAGACCATTGGTAGTGCTTCAGATTTAAAAACACCTCAAGAGTTGCATCCTGCATTTTATGGTTGTTTCGATTGGCATTCTGCGGTTCATGGGCATTGGAGTTTGGTGTCGTTGTTAAAACAGTTTCCAGATTTAGATCAGAAAGATGCTATTACACAAAAACTACTTCAGAATATTTCAGAAGAACATATCGCTCAAGAGCTGCTTTATTTTGAAGGCCCGCATAATAAGTCGTTTGAGCGGACTTATGGTTGGGCGTGGTTATTAAAATTAGCGCAAGAGCTAAGAGGCTGGGACGCCCCTGCAGCGCGTCAATTAGAAGCTAATTTGCAGCCTATGACGGATCTAATCGTTAATAAGTATTTGGAGTTTCTTCCGAAGTTAAATTATCCAATACGTGTTGGGGAGCATTCTAATACGGCCTTTGGTTTGAGTTTTGCGTATGATTATGCGGTTGCTGTGCAGCATAAAGAGCTTATGCATCTTATTGAAAACAGGGCTAAAGATTTTTATAAGAATGATCAAAATTGCCCTATAGAGTGGGAGCCGAGTGGGTATGATTTTCTGTCGCCATGCTTGGAGGAGGCGGCTTTAATGAAACGTGTGTTATCTGCGGGAGACTTTGAGTTATGGGCGCGTAATTTTATGCCTCAACTTTTTGATAAGGACTTTAAGTTACCTGTTGGTGAGGTGTCTGATAGAACAGATGGGAAGTTAGTGCATTTAGATGGGGTTAATTTTTCCCGAGCATGGAGTTTGAATTATTTAGCTAAGGAAATGCCGGCGTTGAAGCATTTAACCAATGTAGCTAATCAGCATATTAATTATTCGTTGCCTAATATTGTAGGCGATCATTACGAAGGTAGGCATTGGTTAGGGAGTTTTGCTATTTATGCGCTGAACTCTATTAAATAATGATTTTAAAATTCTTAAAAAACATCGGTCCAGGACCTCTTGTGGCTGCTGCATTTATAGGTCCTGGTACGGTTACGGTGTGTACGTTAGCGGGAGTGAACTTTGGGTTTGCGCTGTTGTGGGCGATGGTTTTATCTGTGTTTGCTACCGTTATTCTTCAAGAAATGGCCGCACGATTAGGAGTGGTGGCGCAAAAAGGTTTGTCTGAAATTATAAGAGAAGAGATAAAGTATCCGCTTGTGAAAGGTGGGGTTATGCTTCTAATTATTAGTGCTGTGGTGCTAGGAAATGCTGCTTATGAAGCGGGTAATATTAGTGGTGGTGCTTTGGGTGTTGAGGCGATAACTGGAAATCTTAGCTGGACCATTGGTGTGCTGCAGCTCAATGGAGCAAGTGTAATTATTGGGGTAATGGCGTTTATATTGCTTTATATAGGAAATTATAAAGTGTTAGAGAAAGCGTTTATAGTCTTGGTAATTTTAATGAGTTTGGCCTTCATTATAACGGCGATTTTAACCAAGCCGAATCTTCTCGATGTTTTTAAGGGGCTTATCGTTCCTGAAACTCCAAAAGGGAGTATTCTTACTATCGTGGCCTTAATTGGGACTACTGTGGTACCGTACAATCTCTTTTTGCACGCCTCATTGGCTAAGACGAAATGGAAATCTGATCGTGATTTAGCTTTGGCTAAGCGTGATACGGTTGTCGCTGTGGTTTTAGGCGGAACGGTCTCTATGTGTGTAATTATTTCTGCGTCGGCAATACAAATGCAAGATATTAAAAGCGCTTCTGATTTAGCTTTAGGACTTGAGCCTTTATTTGGGCGGTTTTCAAAATACTTTTTAGCTATTGGTTTGTTTGCTGCCGGAGTAACAAGCGCTATAACAGCGCCTTTAGCTGCTGCATTTGTGGCAAGTGGTTGCTTGGGGTGGGGATCGGACTTGAAATCTAGAAAATTTAGAGCGGTTTGGATGGCTATTGTCTTGTTAGGAGTGCTGTTTTCTAGTTTGGGTTTTAAATCTATTGAAATTATAAAGCTTGCTCAAGTGGCTAATGGGTTGTTGTTGCCTGTGGTGGCAGGGTTCTTGCTTTGGGTGATGAATAAATCTTCGGTTCTAGGAAAGTATGTGAATACTAAAAAGCAGAATGCCTTAGGAATTTTGATTATGGTGGTAACGATAGTTTTAGGATTAAAAGGTGTTTTAACTGTGTTTAATGTGATATAAGATGAAAGTTAGGTCAATAGATGTAAATGCAGATGTAGGTGAAGGTGTAGGGAATGAGATGCTTTTAATGCCGTATTTGTCGTCGTGTAATATTGCTTGTGGCGGACATGCCGGTGATATTGAAAGTATGACAAGTGTGGTGCGATTAGCGAAATCTAATCAGGTGAAGATTGGGGCGCACCCCTCATTTCCAGATCGGTTGAATTTTGGGAGAACTGTAATGGAGATGTCTCCTTCTGATTTGTATACGAGTTTAAAAGCGCAAATAGAGCGTTTGCAGGTGGTGGCGGATGCTGAAGGTGTTGTTTTAAATCATGTTAAGCCTCATGGGGCTTTATATAATTTGGCGGCTAAAGATGAAGGGGTGGCTCGTGTTGTTTTGAAGGTGCTTAAAGCGGTAAATCCGTTGTTGAAGCTGTATGCGCCATACCAATCGGAAATAGCAAAAATGGCTTTGCTTAATGGTGTTGAGGTGGTTTATGAAGCTTTTGCAGACCGCGGGTATGAGGACGATTTATCATTGGTATCTAGGGTAAAAAAAGGAGCGGTTTTACATGATAAAGAACGTGTTTTTAATCGTGTTTTGAGGATGGTAAAAGATCAAAAAATAACGGCCATAAATGGGGTGGAAGTAGCGATAAAAATTTCAACAATTTGTGTGCATGGTGATACAGAAAATGCGGTGGAAATTGTGAAGTATTTGGTGTGTAAATTAAAGGAAAATAATATAAGGATTCAATAGTGTTTTATGGATTTTGAACTTCGATATTCGCAGTATAATGAGCGTTCTATTTTAATAGAGTGGCCGTCAATTATTGATGAAAACATTCTTAATGATGTACTGCGTTTTAAGGCGCTTATTGAAACGAATACTGTTAAAGTATTGGTTAATGTAATATCTTCATACAATTCATTATTAGTTGTTTACGGCAGTGCTATTGATAATGTCAATGATAGTGTCTTGAGCTTGAAAAATTGGTACACTAATGAAGATAATTCTGCTGCATTGTCGTCGAGGTTGTTTGAAATTCCTGTGTGTTATGAAGAGGAATTTGCGGTCGATTTAGCGGCGTATGCTAAAGCTGTAAGTCGGTCTAAAGATGCGATTATTAATTTGCATTCTAGTGTTATTTATAAGGTTTATTTTATTGGGTTTTTACCTGGCTTTTTGTACTTGGGAGGCCTACCTAAAAGTTTACATTTAGATCGAAAAAACACACCCGATTTAAACATAAAAAAAGGGGCTGTAGGCATCGGTGGAAAACAAACCGGAATTTATCCTCAAGATAGCCCTGGAGGATGGCACATTATTGGTAGTTCTCCGGTGGAGTTTTTTTTACCTCAAGAAACGCCGCCTTGTTTCATTAAGGCGGGAGATCGTGTTAGGTTTAAAGTCATTTCAAAGTCAGAATATTTCGAACTTAAAAAGCGCTATGCGAATGCAAGTATGAACCCTGAACAATTTTTATGTCATGATTAAAATTTTAAAATCCGGATTTTACACGTCAGTTCAAGATCAGGGCCGTTTGGGGTTTGCACAATATGGCGTGCCTAGCTCCGGTGTAATGGATCAGTATGCTAGTAAATTTGCAAATCAGCTCTTAGGGAACGCTAAGGATGCTGCAGTTTTAGAAATGACTATGATTGGCGCAGAACTTCAATTTCTCACAGCAACACGGATTGCTATTGCTGGAGCCGATATGGGGGCAACAATAAATGGGAAGGCTGTGGCGATGTTTAAATCTATTAAAATTCATAAAAACGATATTTTAAGCTTTAGGCAGGCAAAAGATGGGTTTAGGACCTATGTCGCCGTTCGTGGTGGGATTTTAGCACCTCAGGTTTTGGGAAGTCGTAGTATGCTGAAAGGACTTACTGATGATTTTAAATTAAACACAGGTGAGCAATTGCATATCGAAAATGAGTTAACACTTAAAAGCGCGAAGTATGCGCGATTAAAATTCAATGGTTCTTATCTTCAAACCAAAACCTTAGATGTTTTTAAAGGGCCAGAGTTCGAAAAATTAACGCCTTCTCAAGTTGATGAGCTTTTACAGTCTGACTATCAGGTTTCTAAATTTAACAGCCGTATGGCTTATCAACTGCAACCTTTAATTCAGAATGATTTAAAACCCATATTAACTGGACCAGTATTGCCTGGAACAGTACAATTTACGCCTTTAGGTCAATTGGTGGTGTTAATGCGCGATTGTCAGACGACGGGAGGCTATCCTAGAGTGTTGCAATTAACTGAAAAAGCCATTCATATTTTAAGTCAAAAAACAACGGCTGATGATTTGATGTTCAGATTGGTAGCGTTCTGATGTAAGAAAGGTCTTATTTATATTTTTTATATAAGATAAAATTGATACTTTTCCCGTAATTAAACCACGAGAACGACGTATAATGAGAAATTTAGGATTATTTGTATTAGGAATTCTATGCGGTGCTTTGGCTGTATATTTTCTAATGCATAGGGAAAGTGTTGTAACATCTCCTCCCAGAGTTACAGCACCTTCAGGGGTAATTAGCCCGGAACAAATTAAAACCTTAGATCGTGCCTATAATGAGCGTTATAGGATCATAAACGATTCGTTGTTTAAGAATTCTAAAACCGGAGATAATCGATCGGCTTGGTATAACATAGAAGATTTAGAGGGGTATTTGGCTTATGCGAAGCAACAGGCCTCAAATGAAGGTTATATTCTTGACGGCCTAAGACTGTATTTAGGAGCACATCCGGATACAAGTGAAGGGAAAGGTCTTACGACTGTTCTTCTTGTGCCTACGGGCTATAAAAATGTCTCAGAAGGCAGTATGTTACTATTTCAAGATGGCAGTCATGATATTGAAGGGGCTGATGGTTTAGATTTTGCCGGTCACGGTAAGCCACCAAGAGCTAATTATCCGCAATAAAAAAGGTCTAGCATGTCTAATTATGTTCTTGCAATGCATATTGTTGAGCTTATAGCGGCCTTAGCGGGGTCTTACTATAGCTTGAAGGTTAAAGATAAGACTTTAGCTGTTTTTGTGTGGTACCTGTGGGTAACGGTCTTTGTAGAAACTTTTGGGATGTATGGCTATATTTTACAGAATGATTACGATTATGAATGGTTTGTTTGGATAAAGAATTCGGTGTTTCGTTCTAATAATTGGCTTTATAATCTTTACCGAGTTGTGTCTATAATTTTATTCGGACAGTTTTATGAGCGGGTGATTAAAGATCCTTCAGTTACAAAACTCATAAGAATTTTAGTAATTGCTTATGTCTGTTTTACGGTCGTTTATTTTACGATGAGCGGGACTTTCTTTATATTTTCTTTGCCTTATGGTGTTTTTGTAGAAACGTTTTTGGTGTTTGTTTTCGTTATGTTTTATTATAGGCAACTCCTAAAAAGTGATAAAATCTTATACTTCTACAAATTACCTGTTTTTTATATCAGTTCAGGCTTGTTGCTTTGGTACTTGAGTGTCACTCCGATTTTTATTTTTAATAGCTATTTAAACGTTATCAATGATAAGTTTTTAGAATTTAGAGACTTCTATCTTTTTATAGCAAATATTTCACTTTATTTATGTTATACCTTTTGTTTTCTTTTCACATTACGGAGAAAAAAATAGTAAGCAATGAAGAGATAGCCTTAATGTCTTACGTCATTTTTTTTGTGTTGACCATTTTAGTGGTCTTTGTGTTGTTTTTTCTCATGTTTCAAAAGCGAAAAAATCAATTATTGCTTGATAAAGTGGTGCAGCAGCAGCAATTTGATGCGGAATTAATAAAAACGCAGCAGGAAATTCAGGAAGAGACTTTAAAACACGTGGGGCGTGAGCTCCATGATAACGTAGGGCAAATGTTAGTGTTAGCGACAATGCAAATGAATGCGCTAGCTAATGGTGTAAAACAAGAGGATAAGTCTAAAGTTGATAATTCAGCTAAGGCTTTAAAAGATGCTTTAGAGGAAGTGAGAGCCTTGTCTAAATCCCTAAACAGTGATGTAATTTTTAAATTAGGATTTGAAGCGACAGTTAAAAATGAAATTGACCGTTTAAATAAATCAGGCTTGATTCGATCTGAATTATTGGTGGTAGGCGAGAAGGTGAGTTTTGAAAATAAAAAAGATGAAGTGATTTTGTTTAGAATGCTTCAAGAGTTCTTCTCAAATACCTTAAAATATGCTGAAGCAGAGCATCTCAATGTTTCATTAGAATATGGAACGGAGAATTTAACGATTATGTTGGAAGATGATGGACAAGGGTTTGATATGGCTACTATAACAAAAGGATCTGGTCTTATCAACTTAGAAAAAAGAGCCGAATTAATCCAAGCACAACTAGAGTTAAAGACCAAGCAAGGGGAAGGAACAACCTTATTGTTACAATACCCGTATAAAACTAGTTGGCTGTAATGTAAAAAGACATTCTCGAAAACAAAGAAAATGACCCAATCTGAACTTATAATTTTAAATTTTACAGAAATAAGGAGAAGAAGTATAAAACTTTGGAATGGACTACCTGAGAAATATTATAATTGGAAACCTGACGAAAAAGCTATGAGTGCGTCAGAAATGATAAGACACGTTTTGGAAGCTGATTATGGATGGAACCTTATTATTAATCAAGGAGATATGACAAATTATAAAACACCTTGGGAAAACCGACCATTTATTAATGTTACTGATGAACTTGAATTTGCCGAACCTTATAGAGAAACATTTATGGAAAGTGTATGGCAATTTTCGGATACGCAATTAAATGAAACTGAAATCATTCATCCAGGGAACGGAGAAAAGAAAATACTTGGAAAATATTTATTGCGGATTGGATATCACGAATCAGTTCACGCAGGACAATTTTTGTCATATTTAAGAGCAATGAAAATTGATAGACCAAAAATATGGGATTAAAAAAACACTACAGCTAACAATGTATAACCGCAATTACGGAGGATTCGACTACGTCCGAATCCACTCGGAATTGCTAACGTCAGTTCTAAACCGAAAATTAACACATATTAAACCGTAACTGACGGTTATACGAGACCGTTAGTATTACACGCTTTCCAAAGCGGATCATTAGGTAAAGGGGCAGTAATAAAAATATCTTCTTTTTTAACAGGATGAACAAAACTCAGCGTTCTGGCATGTAGGCTAATACTTGCATCCTTATTACTCCGATCAAAACCATATTTTAAATCGCCTTTAATTGGGCATCCTATAGCGGCTAATTGGGTTCGGATCTGGTGGTGTCTTCCGGTTTCTAGATCAATTTCTAAAAGGTAGAAATTGTCTAAAGTTTGTTTTAACTTATAATGAAGAATGGCTTTTTTACTCCCGTTAACTTCTTTGCCGTAAGCAGTAGATTTATTGTTCTTAGAGTTCTTTTTTAACCAATTTACTAAAGTGCCTTCGGGTTGTGGTGGGACATTTTTCACTAAGGCCCAGTAGGTTTTCTTAGCGGTTTTTTCAGCGAATAATTTATTTAACCGTGGTAACGCTTTACTGGTTTTAGCAAACATTACAATTCCTGTAGTTGGTCGGTCTAAACGATGCACTACACCAAGGTATACATTGCCTTCCTTTTTATATTTCTCTTTTAAATACGATTTTACAACCTCGCTTAAGGGTTTGTCTCCTGTACGATCTCCTTGAACAATATCCCCAGCACGTTTGTTTACAACGATGATGTGATTGTCCTCATAGATAACTTGAAGGTTATTTTTATTGGAAAGGATTTTAGGCAATGTAATTCTAAAGGTTAGGGTTGTTAAATAAGTATAGGGTATTCAAGATTTATTAAGGTCTATCAAGTTTTAGCTTCAAACAAAAGCTGAATGTCCGAGGACTGAGAAACTATAGTCTAATGGTCTTACTGTCCGTTAATATTGCTCTTCGTCATTTGGGAAGTCCTTCGACTTTACATCATCTGCATACTGGCCAATAGCATTGGTCATATCTTCATACAGATTCATATAGCGGCGTAAAAAACGAGGATTAAATTCGTGCGTCATACCTAACATATCGTGTAAGACTAAAACTTGTCCGTCTACACCAGCGCCAGCGCCGATTCCAATAACCGGAATAGAAACACTCTCTGCGACTTCTTTTGCTAAATCAGCTGGGATTTTTTCTAAAACAATACCAAAACAGCCAGCGCGTTCTAGCATTATGGCATCTTCTTTTAAGCGTTGTGCTTCTTGCTCTTCTTTAGCTCTAACCGTATAGGTTCCGAATTTGTAAATAGACTGTGGCGTTAGTCCTAAGTGGCCCATTACCGGGATACCCGCATTAAGAATACGTTTTATAGAATCTTTAACTTCTTTACCGCCTTCCATTTTTACGGCATGACCTCCGGATTCCTTCATTATTCGAATAGCAGAACGTAAAGCTTCTTTAGGATCACTTTGGTAACTACCAAAAGGCAAATCAACCACAACCAAAGAACGATCAATAGCTCTTACGACAGAAGAAGCATGATAAATCATCTGATCTAAGGTGATTGGAAGGGTCGTTTCATGACCCGCCATAACATTACTGGCAGAATCTCCAACAAGAATAACGTCTATCCCTGCGCCATCAACAATTTTTGCCATGGTATAATCATATGCGGTAAGCATAGATATCTTTTCACCTCGGGCTTTCATGTCTACAAGACTCTTAACTGTTATTCTTTTGTATTCTTTTTTTGCTACTGACATTGTAATTCTATTAATTGAATGTAAAAATAAGAAATAGTTTACTGAACTCTGTTTATGTTTCAAGAGATTTAAAGTGCAAGACGAGGATAACGTTCAAAATGTCGTTTTAAACCCATATAACAAGCTACAGTTTAAATAGTTTTGGAATCTATTTTTTTTTGTATTCTAAATTTTAAAAATGAATGCTTATAACAAATCAGCTTTTTGCTTAAACCTAAGTCTTGGAACAATAGGTGAAACGCAAAACGGTTCAGGCTTACACCTGAACCGTTAATTTTAAAAGTTTGTGCAAGCAACCGTTTTTAATGTCAATTAGTTTGTTGTAAAGCTTGCAGTGCTTGTTCCGCCATTAGTAAAGGTCTCATCGGCATATTTTGTGTAAGGCCAAAGAAGTAGTATAGCGTTTCTGATTGTAGTGGTTCTGCGACAGCTGAGTAGCTGTTAACGACAATAGTTCCTTGAGTATGTACTTTTATAAAATGTCTAAAAATTCAGTCCCTATTTCTTCTTCAGTGTTGGACTAAATCTATAAATCGGCTGCAAATTTATAAAATAAACTAGCATCATGCCATTCTGTTTGAAATTTTATTTAGTTCCCTGTATTAGGGTTTACTGTTTAGAGGTAGCCCTGAGCACTTATAAATTATTGAGAGCTTAAGGTGTTGTGTTCAGGTATGTGGAAGTCTTAATCGTCTTGGTATTCCAACAATTTTACAGGAAGTTCTAAGGTTTCTAGTTTGGCTTTAAGATCCGTTAATGCTTTGCTATTGGGTTGGTCTTTAAGTGTGATTTCTCCAATTCTAAATTCTGTGCCACCGAAACCCTTTGCCGGTAATACTTTTATAAATTCAATAGTACTCGCGTTATCAAATAGGATGAAGTCAAATTTAGTAGCCAATACGTATTTTTTAGTATGGTCTGAATACATTAGGCTAACTTGGTTAGGACTTATTTCATTTGATATGGCTTTCGGCGTTCTGAAGAGATCCTTATAGTATAAAGCTAGTTGTGCGGCTCTGATGTCATCGTCCTTATTTGCTATAGAAGCATCAGCTAATTCGTAATGTCTTCGGAAGGTTTTTGTCTGAGAATACTCCAGTTCAAAATTGGCTATTACAGTCAACCCCTTGGCAAACTCAGTTTCTTTGTTGTAGAATGCGCTGAGGTAAGGTTTGGCCATTTCTATTTCGTTGTACCAGCCAATGTAAAGCAACGCTGCGGTTTCTCCATACTCTTCATTTCTGATACCTCCATATACGGATAAGCCGATTCTGAAATCACCAAACCACCAATGCGGTGCGTAAGTTACATAACGACTGCTATAGCCTTCGTTATATTTTTTTCCTTTTGGAAGTGGATTTTTATGAGTCCCATTTGGCATTCCTAAAATAGATTCTAGTTGTTCCATATAAGGGGAATGAGGCTTTTGAAGCCATCCTGTTTGGATAGGTTTTAGTTCAAACGAAATTGAAGATATTGGTTTGTCGTAAGCTGGGCCGTAGAATTCACATGATACGGCTTCTAATCCTAAGAATCCATTAGATTTTACCTTGTGCAGTTTCCATGAACTTATCGTCTTGTTTAGGTTGTCACGTTCAAATAAATCGAATAAGTCGTTAAACGTTTGTCCCCATTTAAATGGTTTGTTATCTATTTTAAATTCTTTCCAATTCATCTTTTTTGATATGGCCATCACGCAGTTGTTTGCTGTTTTTTTTGTGTTTAAACAAATAAAATAGTCTGTAAATTCTGAGAGGTTTAATAAAAGAGGGTAGCGACCTTGCTATTCATTATATACAGAATTGTTGCCTGTGTTTAGTTAAATTTTGAATTTAAAAATGCGTCTAACATTTGTTGTCTTATCTTATCGTTGACAGCAGTTATATTTAAGGTAAATTCTTTTTTACCAAATAATCTGCTGAATCCTGTGGTTTTCATCTTTATTCCGTTTGGAAAATCAACAACAACGTCAAATCTCTGAAATTCCAATCCGCTAATTTTTTGAGTTGAAGAAATTGAATCGAGTTTTGCTTGTGGTATTTGAGTTTCGAGAGTTTGATAGAGCATTTCATTGACATCATGATAAGTTTCTAGATAGTTGCCGTCAATTTCTATATCATAGGGTTGATAATTAGCTTCAAAATTATTGAACTGTCCATTTTAAAAGTGAAGATCGTTGTCGCTTGATTAATCATTTCCTCGCCGAAAGTTTTTTCAATTGCATCTTTTCCTTTCTGTTGTGTTTTATTCCAATCCTTCTCATCTATGGAATTAAAATTTTCAGGAATAGTGATAGTCCAGTTAAAGTCTTTGTTGTGTATAGTTTTCGAATTTGTTTCTGTTTGGCTTGTACAGCTGTAAAGTCCTAAAAATAGAAACAGACAGGTTATTTTTAATTTCATCATAGGTCTCTAATGTTTTGTTTTTAACGATTTTGAATAATATTCTAGGTAAAGATTTTATGTCTTTAAAGGGTTCGTTTTCTAAATTTAAGACATTCAATGACCGTAAGTGAAGCTTATTAAATAGATGATGGCCAACAGCGTTAAAGCCAAAAATATACTAGAAATTACACTCGTTACAATCGCCGTTTTGTTCTTATGATTTCGAATTGAAATGATAGAGAGAACGAACGTTATAAGAAACAATAAAGGTGATCCTAAAATAAAGGATTCTGGAATTTTCCATGATAGAGGATGATCATTAATCACTAATAATAGAACTATGCCAAGGACAAATAAAATAAGAATAACGGCAATATTTAATTTTTTATAAGTTTCCATTTATTTTTCGTTTTTATAACTCACTCTAAGTGATTCCAATGTTATTAAACAAACGCCAATTTCTTAAAGACCAGTCCTAAACAATGAATTAAGCATGGTGTTGGCAGAACTTTTTAATCCTTAACGCGTTTCAAATTCCGGATCGCATAGAACTCAAATCCGTTTATAGGCTTAATTTTTCGTTTTTTTATCCGGTAGGTGAGGGCGGTATTAATTTCTGTCCAATGGTTGTCTAATCTATCGTCTTTCTCTAATGTTAGCTTAAGAATTAGAGTGCTATTTTCAATATTCCAATGCCCTTTTAATTCCGAATAAATTATGCTGTGATAATGATAAAATTTAGTACGATGAAAAGTTCCGTTTTTGTAAAGCACTAAACTGTCAGAATCAACATAATTCCATGAAATTCCGTTTGTAGATTTTTGTTTTAATTTCTCTTTCTTATAAACATACTGTGAATGGATCTCTTGCGAAACCATACTGGTGGTAACAAGACCAAAAAGCAATATTAGAACTGTAGTTTTCAGAGGTATGCTAAGTATAAATAATTAAGATGACGTTTTAATTTGTTATTAGTGTTTAACAATCGGTCAAATGAACACCGACTGCTAATCCACCTTCAGAGGTTTCTTTGTATTTGGTATTCATGTCTTTGGCTGTTTCCCACATGGTGTTTACCACTTTGTCTAGGGGGACTTTTACATTTTTAGGGTCGGTGTCTAAAGCTAATTCCGCAGCGTTAATAGCTTTAATAGCACCCATAGAATTGCGTTCTATACAAGGAATTTGCACCAAACCTCCAATAGGGTCGCAGGTTAAACCTAAATGATGTTCCATGGCGATTTCTGCAGCGACTAAAACTTGCTCTGGTGTACCACCGAGTAATTCGCAAAGGGCGCCCGCAGCCATGGCTGAAGAAACACCTATTTCGGCTTGGCATCCTCCCATAGCAGCACTGATTGTAGCACCTTTTTTAAAGATGCTTCCTATTTCGCCAGCAACCAATAAGAATTTTTTAATGTGTTCAAAATCGGCATCATGATTTTCAATCACTAAATAGTACATGAGTACGGCAGGGATTACACCAGCACTACCGTTAGTAGGGGCTGTTACTACACGACCTAAAGCGGCATTCACTTCATTAACAGCTAAGGCAAAACAGCTAACCCATTTTAAAATTTGTCGGAATTTAACTTCCGTTTTTCTTATGGTTTCTAGCCATTCTTGCGGACTATTATAGGTATAGTCTCCAATGAGAATTTTATGGGTGTCAAAAGCACGACGTCTCACGTTGAGCCCTCCTGGTAAATTACCTTCGGTATGGCAGCCTGTGTACATGCATTCTAACATGGTGTTCCAAATGCGTTTCAATTCAAAATCAATATCAGATTCCGCTCTTAAGGACTTTTCATTTTCTAAAACCACCCCAGAAATAGGTAAATCCAATTGGTTGCAAAACTTTAAAAGCTCTTCACCATAAGAAACCGGATAAGGGAACGTACAGTAGAAAATTATTTTATTGGCCTTAGCTAATTTACGTTCTTCTTGCACTACAAAACCTCCGCCAATAGAGTAGTAGGTTGATTTGTAATTGCGCCCATTAATACGAGCGGTAAACACCATCCCATTAGAGTGAAAGGGTAAGAATTTACGATTGAAAACAATATTGGTTTTAAAATTAAACGGAATTGCTCTTTCATTATTAAACATTAAAACCTCATCCGTTTTTACGGCATTAATAATAGTGTCAATGTTTTCAATTGGCATTCGCTCTGGATCGGCACCCGTTAAGCCTAAAATTACAGCGTAGTCCGTAGCATGGCCTTTTCCTGTTAAAGATAAAGAACCATAGAGGTCCACCGTTATTTGTTCAACTTTTTCAAAGCGTTTTTTATCTTTTAATTCCTGTATCCAACGTTCGGCAGCACGCCAAGGTCCTAAGGTATGAGAACTTGATGGGCCAACCCCAATTTTAAGCATATCGAATACAGAAATACATTCCATTTAAATCGCAATTTAGTCGTGTTGCAAATATAGAAGATGTGACTTAAAAGAAAATAGTTCTAGACATAAAAAAAATCCTGAAATAGATTTTCAGGATTTTTTTACTAAGTTGGTTGGTTTCTTCATTATAAAGCCTCAAAGTCCGTGATATTATAGGCTTCTATAACGGCATCGAGTTGAGAGACATCAATATTGAGATTAAGAAGGTCGGCCGGTAAAATCACAATTCTAAAAACTTGATTTTGGGTATAGGCACTGTCTAAAGTTGAAAGTTCAAAATTTCCATCAATCAATAGTTCAACATCTGCATAAGTGTGGTTAAATACATACTGAATAATATCAGCGTCCTCAAGGAAGAAATTCTGAGGTAAGGGAGACCAAGCGTCCGTAGCTTCTCCGTTCACGGTAACCACATCTTCTAAGCGGTAGACTAAAACCACGTCACTATCGAGTAAATTATAGGGAAGGGCAATGAGCGCTTCTTGCAAACCGTTGTCGGGATTATATTGAAAGTCTACAGGGGAAACTTCGAAGGATAGGGCGGCATATTCATCTGCCGATAAGCCATTTAAACCAGGTGGACCTTGATCGCCTTCACAGGCCATAAAGAAGAAGGTGAGGCTTACTAATAAATAAGTGAAATTTTTCATGCGATTCTATTTTTAATGAAAGTTATGAAATTTATATGACGATTAGAATGCTACACTTAAATTTAACGTTCTATAGACGATAATATAAACTTTAAAATAAAAAAACACCTTCAAAATTGAAGGTGTTTGAGGTTCAAGTATGGAATCTTAAATTAATCGATGATAAGTTTTAAGCTTTCTCCTGAATGTATTTTTACAATATAAGTACCCGATTTTAAGTGTGGTAATTGTAATGTTCTCGTGTTTGTTTTCTGTAGAATTTCGCGACCTTGAAGATCTACTAATGTTAAGCTTACGACTTTATTAAAGTAAACAATGTCGTTAGATTTAGAAGGGTTAGGATAGAACTTAAGCGGCTTAGACGCTATGTCAAAATTATCAGTACCTAAGGTGTTATTCTGTAGCGCATAAAAACTGAGTGTAGAGCTCACTTCATTGGCCATAATGACTAATCCAGTTGCATTAGGACTGTCTTCTGGTTGCACGTAAATAATACCTTCAGGACCTAAATCACCGCCTTCATCATCACCTAAGGTTCTATTATTACTGTAGTTTTCAAACACAGGACTGTTAGGGTTTGTAATGTTGTAAGTCATAAAGCCACCAACACGTTCTAAGGTAATAAAGGCGTAGAATTCGCCATTAATTTCAGCTATAGTAACACCTTCTGGTTCAGGTCCCTTGTTGTCACTTCTATTTTTGAAATTATTATTGCTATTACTGGCATTAAATAAAGCCCCGTAAGTTGGGTGATTAGCGGTGATACGTTCAAAATCATCACCACTATCATAAACCTGTATTCCGGTGGTTGCATTCCAAATACTAAAAGAGCGGGATCCAAAAACATGAATCTCATCAAAGTCGCCATCGTTATCTAAATCACCATGAGCATTAGTCGCTGTTAAACGCCCTAAATTTTGATCTAATTGTAAAAATTCAGCATTAGGGAATATGGTAGGATCTAAATTTAAACCGCTAACACGTTCTTCCTCTTCAAAGGTATCGTATTCTCTAGCATCACCTTCATTAGCGGTAACTAAATAGGTGGTGCCGTTAATTTCGTAAGAGGCGATGGCATCGGGCATATACATTCCTTTTACAGGCCAATTAGATAAGTAAATGAAATCCGTATCATCGGAAGCATCCAAGCTATGACCCGTTAAGCTGTGATCTTTTAAGCCTAAGGGTAAAATGTCTGTAATGGTATTTGTAGTTAGGTCAATTACGGCAACGGCATTATTCTCTTGTAAGGTTACATAAGCGGTTTGAGAATCCGTAGAAAACGTAATGTATTCAGGTTCTAAATCTTGAGATACCGTAGCACCTGGGCCAAATACTCTAACCCCTGCAGCTTTTAAAGTGTTTATTTGGCTGTCAAAACTATTAAAATTAAGCTGTGTAACATCAGTCTGTGAGATATTAGCTAAACCTCCGGTAACATCAATTACTGAGATGCTGCCTTCAGGATCTATAGAGTAATTCGCATTCGGTTGTCCTTCATTTGCGACTAAGAGTTGATTTCCATCAGGACTAAAGCCTACCATATCGGGAAGATTTCCAGCAGTAACCGTCGCTAAAATGTCACCATCAATAGTGCAAAATAACACAACGCCATCTTCTAAAGGTCCTTTAGAAATACCGATCGCTACTATATTATTCTTGTAAGCAACACTAGTGGGGTCGCCATAACTCGATAAATCGATAGCGTTAAGGGTGGAAATCGCATTGATATCAGAGAAATCTATAATTTCTAATTTCTGCCCGACTGAGTTTAGTACAAATAAACGTTCCGAAACAGGGTCGTGGGCAACAATTTCAGCAGAGCCAGCAGCATCAACCATATAACTAGATACATACTCAATGTCTAAAGCATTGGCACTTGAGGGTACTGAGTTATCATTATCTAAAATGTAAATTCCTGCGGTGTGGGTACCACCAAGAGTGGCGTTGCTCGGGTTAGACAGTTCTAGAATAAAGAGTTCATCCATCTCAGGGAGATTATCATCTATAATAGGAATAGTGATGCTTTGCGTAGTGGAAGAATACGCCGGAAAGATGAGCGTTTGATTGGTGAATGTAAAATCAATAAGTCCTGTTGCGGTTAATAATTCTGAAACCAAATTAAGATCAACTGAAACTAAGCTTGTTGGTGTTGCTGATAAGCCTACAGTAAGATCTATAGCAAGACCGTTTTCTTGAATCACATAAGTGCTTTCTGAAAAACTAATTTGAGGAAGACTCATGGTAATAGGCGTGTAGCTTCCTGGAGTAGCAAATACATTATCTCCTAAAGAGGGTCCTACCAAATTATTAGCAGGAGCCCAATTGGTACCGTCAAAAAAATCAGCATTATGATTTAATAGCTCTAAAGAAGGTCCATCGCCATCTGCTGAGGTTGGCCAAGGAGCGTCATCGCTATATTCAACCTGTGAAATAACAGTACCATCAGAATTTTTAATTTCTAAGACTTCTCCGCCATTTCCTAAAGCATTTGAAATGGATTGTGGCATATCTAAAAATGAAACCCCATAAAAAGCTTCTGCTGTCATTTTATCTGTGGCTAATAAAACAGTGGATTCTGGGGCTAAGGTCATTTCAGGAAAGGTAAAAGTGAAATTTCCTTCGTCATTAACCGTAATACCACCTAAATGAAGTGGTGTAGTCGTGGTATTGTAAAGTTCTAAAAATTCTAAGGCATCAGAATTATCAGAAGGCGCATTGTACATGATTTCTGTAAAGATTAAGCCTGTAGATAAATCATTGTAAAATAATGCTTCACTTACATAAGCCGTTACTTGCGTGTTGCCAGAAGCGTCTTCTAAATTGTTTATAGATAGGATGTAGGCTGTACCTACAGTAAAACCAGAATGAGTAATAGTCGCAGTGTGTGTACTACTATTATAGGTAACGGCATCAATACTAACGGTTGGACTAAAATTATAGTGATTTAAGTCTTCCGCAGTCGTTGAGGTCACCGTTTCAGTAAAGCTTACCTCTACAATATATTGATTAGTCGCTGTCACCTGAGCAACATTTGGAGGATTAGTATCTGATGTGGCTAGGATAAAAGCGTCAATATTAAATGGAACATCGGGAGTGATGTTGTCTATACCTTGGTCTCCGCTAGCATCTTGCATGTCATAATTACTCATGTCATTTAAAGCAACTAGATACCCATTTGCGGTAAAGCTGGTTCTAGGGCCATGGTAAGCAGCGATATCGGTTCCGTTCGGGTAAGTGATTGCGGTAGTTCCTTCTACAAGTCCGGTGCCCGATAATCCAGTTCCAGCACCATCATCATAAGCAGAGGATGAATTGGCAACTGCAGTAATAAAAGTTGTGGGAGTGTCTATATTTGGTCCTTGGTATACAAACACGGCTTCAGCTGAAGCAGACATGCCTCCAGGGTTACCTACAAGGGTTCCGTGAGATAGTGTTGGTGTTCCACTAAGGGCATAGAAGGTCATTACAGTTCCTGCTGGGATGATGGCGCTTCCCGTTTGCCATTCGTAATTAGCTTCACCAGAGTTGAATGCGGTTCCGGTCCACTCTTTGTCAGAAAAATAAATAACCGTATTCGCAGGGAGGTCTACAAAAGTGACTAAAGCAAAGTCGTCATCGCCATCGGCATTAAAAGCGACAAAAGCAAGATCTCCGGTAGCGAGTTGCGCACTTGCTACGCTACAAAAGAAGAAAAATAATAAGCGTAAATAATGTTTCATAATTTAGGTTGTTTTAGTTGAGGTGAAATTATCATCGCAACGTTGCTTTATGATGTGCTTAGTATTATGTCTTTATGAAGAAATTTTTAAGAATGTTAAGGGAAGGTTTCTTACAGTTTAAGACGTCTGTTGTAATGCTGATAATTTCATTAGGTGACATCATGTCATATTTTTTGTCATGGCATAATCATTGACTATTAGTAATCGAGTTTAAAAATTAATAACACTATAATTTCCGTGAAAGCGGAAACCTATTAACAAATACATATTATGAGTAAGATTATTGGAATTGATTTAGGTACAACAAACTCTTGCGTTTCTGTGATGGAAGGTAATGAGCCAGTTGTAATCCCAAACGCTGAAGGTAAAAGAACAACCCCTTCAGTTATCGCTTTCGTTGAAGGTGGAGAAATTAAAGTTGGAGATCCAGCAAAAAGACAAGCAGTAACTAACCCTACAAAAACGGTTTATTCTATTAAACGTTTTATGGGTAACAAGTACTCTGAGTCTAAAAATGAAGCAGAACGTGTACCATATAAAGTGGTAAAAGGTGACAACGATACACCAAGAGTAGATATCGATGGTCGTTTATATACACCTCAAGAATTATCAGCAATGATTCTTCAAAAAATGAAGAAAACGGCTGAAGATTATTTAGGACAAGATGTTTCTGAAGCTGTAATTACAGTACCAGCATATTTTAACGATGCGCAAAGACAAGCTACTAAAGAAGCTGGTGAGATTGCAGGTTTAAAAGTGCGTCGTATTATTAACGAGCCTACTGCAGCAGCTTTAGCTTACGGTATGGACAAAAAGGGTACAGACCAAAAAATCGTAGTATTCGATTTTGGTGGCGGTACGCATGATGTTTCTATTCTAGAATTAGGTGATGGTGTCTTTGAAGTATTATCTACAGATGGAGATACACACTTAGGTGGTGATGATGTTGATGAAAGAATCATTGATTGGTTAGCAGAAGAGTTTATTGCTGATGAAGATATGGACTTACGTAAAGACCCAATGGCTTTACAACGTTTAAAAGAAGCGGCTGAAAAAGCTAAGATTGAATTATCATCTTCTTCTCAGACCGAAATTAACTTACCATACGTTACAGCTACAGCTAGTGGACCAAAACACTTGGTACGTACATTAACACGTTCTAAATTTGAGCAGTTAATTGACGATTTAATCAAACGAACTATTGAGCCATGTGAGTCTGCATTAAAAGCAGCAGGTTTATCTAAATCTGATATCGATGAAATTATCTTAGTTGGTGGTTCTACACGTATTCCAGCAGTAGTAACAGCAGTAGAGAAATTCTTCGGAAAAACTCCAAGTAAAGGTGTAAACCCTGATGAGGTTGTATCTTTAGGTGCAGGTATCCAAGGTGGGGTATTAACAGGTGATGTAAAAGACGTTCTTTTATTAGACGTAACACCATTATCTCTTGGTATTGAAACTATGGGTAACGTTATGACGAAATTGATTGAAGCGAATACAACGATTCCTACTAAGAAATCACAAGTATTCTCAACAGCAGCAGATAACCAGCCTTCAGTAGAGATCCACGTATTACAAGGTGAGCGTGCTATGGCAGCAGATAACAAAACAATTGGTCGTTTCCATTTAGATGGTATTCCACCAGCAAGACGAGGAACACCTCAAATTGAAGTAACTTTTGATATTGATGCTAATGGTATCATCAAAGTTTCTGCGACAGATAAAGCAACAAACAAAACTCAAGATATCCGTATCGAAGCGTCATCAGGATTAACAGAAGAAGAAATCCAAAAGATGAAGCAAGATGCTGAAGCGAATGCAGAAGCAGATGCTAAAGCAGCAGAAAACGCTAAGAAATTAAACGAAGCGGATTCTATGATTTTCCAAACTGAAAGTCAGTTGAAAGAATTTGGTGATAAATTATCTGATGATAAGAAACAACCAATTGAAGCAGCGCTTGAAGAATTGAAAAAAGCATACGAAACTAAGGATATCGCTGTTATTGAGCCTGCTTTAGAGAAAATCAATGAAGCATGGAAAGTTGCTAGTGAAGAAATGTACAAAGCGCAGGCTGAAGCTCAAGGTGGTGCCCCAGAAGGTGGACCAACGGATGCAGGTGCTGGTGCTCAAGGACAAGCTGCTGATGACAGTAGTGATGTTGAAGATGTAGATTTCGAAGAAGTGAAGTAAGCAGAGAACTAGCTTTCGCTTTTTTTGCGAAAGCTGTGTGAATCGCTTATGCCAACGCCGTTGAGCATCTCATTTAACACAAAACCTTAAAGTTGGAAACATGAAAATGTGGAAGACTATTGAGATAATAAAAAACGTAATCATTAATTTGATTATGTTTTTTTTGTTTCCAATAGTTTTATTTTATCTCTCATCCAACCCTTTTTAATTTGAAAGCGTTTTTATTAATAGTACACCAAATTAGCGTGCTTAAATAGAACTTAATAACAAATTAAAAACATTTATTATGAAAAAAGTAATCTACCTTTTAATTTTAGTCTTAACATTTAATGTCAACTTAGTTACTGCTCAAGATATAAATGCAGATACATCAAAATTTTCAATTGGGTTTACATTAAGTGAACAGTTTGTAGGGAAAGACTCAGGAGAAAATATAGAAGGCAGTTTTGGCTATGCGATAAACACTAATATGAGCTTATATTTAACGGCTGCCAATGCAACTATGAGAAGTAATACTTTAGATATCAACTATAATTTAGATAAGTACGCCGTTCAAGTGGCTTATGATTTTTTAAAATCTGAAAACACAAAACTCGAATCCATATTTGGACTTTCATACCTTAGCTTTGATGATGAGATCCTTGAAGATGATAATAATGGACTTGGAGTAGATTTAGGCGTACAAACCACCTTTAATTCCGGTGGAAGTTTTAATTATGGTTTACGAATTGTGTCAACATACAGTAGTTTTTCACCAGGTGGAATTCTAAATGCAGGAATCAACTTTACTTATAGAATATAAAAACACTTTGTAAAATAGTCATTTGTAAACAACTTTACTAAATTACATGTTTAAACCATGTCAAAATTAGTATCTATAAATCAAGACGTCAGTGAGTTGGTTAGATTAGCGCAAGAATCTAATCAAAAAGCACAGCTGGCGCTATATGATACGTTTTCGGGTAAGATGCTTGGTATTTGTAGACAATACATTAAAGATTTACAATTTGCAGAAGATGTTATGATCACCGCATTTTACAAAGCATTTCAAAATATATCCAAATATGAGCCATATGGTAGTTTTGAAGGTTGGTTAAGACGTATTATGGTACGTGAGTGTATCTCATACCTGCGTATTCAGAAAAATAAATTTAATGGGGTTGAAATTAGCGATTACTATTTTAGGCAGTCAGCACCTACCACAGATTATTCCACTTCCGAACTCATTCAAATGGCCATAGACCAACTTCCAATAGGCTG
Organism: Winogradskyella arenosi; assembly: GCF_003337305.1. Classification (GTDB taxonomy): domain Bacteria; phylum Bacteroidota; class Bacteroidia; order Flavobacteriales; family Flavobacteriaceae; genus Winogradskyella; species Winogradskyella arenosi. Next base: position 928,361 of record NZ_QPJO01000002.1, read on the forward strand.
TAAAACCATATTTAATCTTTATGTGATTGAAGGCTATAAGCATCGTGAAATAGCGGAATTATTAAACGTTAGTATTGGGACCTCAAAGTCACAACTAGCTCATGCTAAAAAGCTTTTAAAAGATAGTCTTTCACAGTTAAATTTAAAAGACAATGGAACTAGATAATATCGAAAAATTAATTCAGGATAACTTTGAGTCACGAGAGATTAAACCATCTCTAGAAGCTAAGGAACGCTTAATTATAGCTCTAAATACGAACCTCAAAAAGAAGAAAAAAATGTGGTTACATTATGCCGTAGCTGCTTCATTATTATTAGGTTTATTGTTAACAGGAAGTCAATTTCTATTAAATACAGAAAATCCTGTTGAGCCCTTAAGAAGCGGAACTAATTTAAAAATAGTAGAAGAGACAAGGGGTGAGGATAATGATGTTAGTGAGTCTCATATTGTAACTAACGCTATTGATACAGTAAAGAAAGTAGATTTAGAGCCTGTAACAACAACAGTAAACGTACGTAGGTCAAAGTCTATGGCTAAAGTCCTGAAACATCAACCGGTGACAGAAGAATTACCTGTAAAAACAAGCTCAGAAAGTCAGCCAAATGAGCATACTAACCTACAAAATGAAAACTTAGTAAAGGTAGAGTCAAATGAATCGCAATCAAAAATGAATAGTCAAGAGTCTTTTCAATATATTACGGCAGACCAACTTTTGCAGATTGCTACAACAGATAATACCATCGAGCTTCGTAAAAGTAAAACAAAGGATTCTAAAAATTACTTAGAATCTGATGTGCTTTTAGTGGAAATGGAGAAGGAGTTGTTCTATGAAAAAAACAAAAGTATTTTTAAAAAAGCAGCTAAGCAACTTAAAGAGCTAAAGGAGGCTGTAGCTGATAGAAATTACGAGCATAAACATTAACTATTTACAACTTTAATACTATGAAACAGATACTATTATTAAGTGTTATATTATTTTATTCTTCTTGTGTAATTGCACAAACTAACACTTTTGAGGCTCAAGCCGCAATTATTGCGTCTAAAATTGATTCAATTACAAGCACTGAAAAAAGCGCTTTAAAGAAAGCACTTAAAAAGCTCGACAAAAAAGTTGAACAAAACGAAATGACTTCAGAAACGGCTGAAATTGAAAAAAAGAAATTAGCCAATTATTATGCAAAACGGATTAATGAGGCTGTACATAACGAAGAGCAAAACCTACAAACTTTAATTAGAAATAAAGTGAGTGGTAAACTAGAGTTAAATGAGGATGAAAATGAGGAGGATACTGCATTTATTACGGTTTTTGAAGACGAAAATTTTTATAAAGACTCTATTAGTGGATTAAAAATTGAAAAACGATTTACAACTCAATTTGTTTTAGCTTTTGGAGTAAACAAAATATTAAACGACGATAGTGGTTATTATGGAGACGGGTTTAAATCTAATATTTTAGGGAATAGTGAGTTGGGATTTACGTTTAAATATAGATTTAAAGAAGAATCTAATTTCTTGAATTTAAAATTCGGACTCTCCATGATGGTAGAGGATATTAGACCAAAAGAAGATAATGACATATTAGTTCAAAATGGAGACGAAACTACACTTCAAGATATTGGGTTTGATCTAAAAAGATCAAGGTTAGATAACATCTCTATTGGACTTCCTGTGCATATGGAATTGGATTTTTCAAAACCCCAATACCATAGTAAAACAGAGCAAACTTATTTGCGTTCGCAGCGTGGTTTTAGACTTGGGCTTGGTGGTTTTTTCGCTGTTAGAGTTCATACGTCTCAATTCATTAAATACGAGGAAAATGGAAGTAAATTTAAGTTAACAGAAACTGATAATTTGAATATAAATACGTTGAGTTTTGGACCAAGTGCTTATATTGGGTATAGCGCTGTAAGTCTATATGCTAAATATAATTTAAACCCTGTATTTAAAAATAATCCTGAGGATATCAATATTCTTTCTGTTGGGTTACGATTTGATATTAATTAGCCATTTTAAAAATGAGTTTAAATCGTAAAGCAGATGGTATAAAAAAATAGAAGATTAAGTAATTTAGGTTTAGTTTCGTACTTTCGAAGCCTAAAATATAAGAATGTCTTTTTCAGATCATATCCACTCTAATTACACACCAAAACGATTAGCCGTAAAGCTTAATGCCAAAGGCGAACAATTCGTTGTTAAAGGGCATCCTTGGGTGTTTTCCAACAGTATAGTAAAAATAAATGACAATGCTGAAACGGGTGATTTAGCTATTATTTTCAGTAAGAATAAAAATAAAGTCGTTGGATTGGGACTGTATGATAATGCATCTCCGATTCGCATTAAAATGATTCATAATGGCGAAAAGAAAGTGCAGATTAATACTGAGTTTTTTCAACATAAAATTACATTAGCTTTTGAGAAACGTAGAGAATTACTGCAAACTAACACCAACAGTTACCGCCTGTTATTTGGCGAAAATGATGGTTTTCCTGGATTAATTGCCGACGTTTATGATACGGTACTTGTGGTAAAACTATACTCTGAAATATGGCTTCCGTATTTAGCACCTATTTTAGAAAGTTTACAACAGATATCTGACGCTAAAACGGTGATTATGCGCTTAAGTAGAGGGCTTCAAAATAGTGATAAGCACAATTTTAAAGATGGCGACGTCATCTACGGTGTTTTAAAGGATGAGGTGGTACAATTTATAGAGCACGATGTTAAGTTTTCGGCTAATGTTATTAAAGGTCATAAAACGGGATACTTTCTAGATCACAGAGCAAATCGTTATCGTGTAGGTGAAATGAGTAAAGGAAAAACGGTTTTAGATGTGTTTTCTTATGCCGGTGGTTTTTCGGTACATGCTTTAGCCAAAGGCGCTAGCGAAGTCACAAGTTTAGACATTAGTAAGCAAGCCTTAGATATGGCGCGTGAAAACGGAAAATTAAATGCCTATTCAGGGAAACATAAAACCATTTCAGGAGATGCTTTTGAGGAAATGAAAGGCTTAATCGCTAAGGGTAAAACCTATGATGTAGTGGTTATTGATCCACCTAGTTTTGCCAAACAACAATCTGAAATAGATTTAGCCAAAAAGAAATATGCCCAATTAGCGAGCTTAGGGGAACAACTAACGGCTAAGAATGGTCTTTTGGTACTGGCATCTTGTTCTTCAAGAGTATTAGCGCAGGCTTTTTTCGATTTAAATGCTCAAGTTTTAAATGCGCAATCGCGACTGTTTGAAACTGAACTTAAAACAAAACACGATAGTGATCATCCTATAGCATTTCCGGAAGGGGCTTATCTAAAGTGTGGCTATTATCGGTTTTTAGAGTAATAATGGATGACCATAGCGCCTAATCTTTATTAAAGGGGCTTGTCTTTGTTTTATGTGATTTCATGCTTTTTTTAGGGAGAATATTGCTGTTTTGAAAACATTTTATAGCTTTTGAAGCATAATTCGTATTTTGTACTATGCGTGCATAATAAAATAAATTATATTTGTGAGACTAAAAGTAATGCATATGCAATCGGAACTTACTAAAATTCTCAACATAAAATATCCAATTATTCAGGCTCCAATGTTTCTAGTCTCTAACGTGGCTATGGTTCGTGAAGCTATGAAAGCTGGTATTGCCGGTTGTATTCCAGCTTTAAATTATAGAACTTTAGAAGGCTTACGTGAGGCTATAAAAGAATTAAAGGTAGCTAAAGTTGAAGGCGGTGCTTTCGGGTTCAATTTAATCGTCAATAAATCTAATGTAAAGTATAAAGGACAGCTTGAAGTGTTGTGCGAAGAAGGCTGCGATTTTATTATCACCTCCTTAGGGAGTCCGGAAGAAACCATAAAGCAAGCCCATGCGTCGGGAATCAAAGTATTTTGTGATGTTACCGACTTAAAATTTGCTAAAAAAGTAGAACAATTGGGGGCTGATGCGGCCATTGCTGTTAATAATGAAGCGGGAGGGCATCGCGGAAATTTATCTCCAGAAGAATTGACCAATTTATTAAGTAAGACCTTATCCATCCCTGTAATTTCTGCTGGTGGCGTGGGCTGTAGAGCAGATATTGACAAGATGTTTGGCTATGGGGCTCAGGGTGTTTCTGTAGGAAGTCCTTTTATAGCTTCAGTAGAAGCAGGTGTTACGGACGACTATAAACAAGCCTGTGTAGATTATGGAGCGAAAGATATTATAATGACTGAACGCATTTCGGGAACACCATGTACAGTTATTAATACGCCTTACGTTCAAAAAATTGGCACCAAAGCGACTTGGATTGAAAATCTCTTAAACAAGAATAAAAGCTTAAAAAAATGGGTGAAGATGATCCGTTTTTCAATCGGTATGAAAGCGACTGAAAATGCAGCTAAAAAAGCAACTTATAAAACGGTGTGGGTAGCCGGACCGAGTATTGAGCACACTAAAGAAATTCGTCCGGTTAAAGCTATTGTTTCAGATTTAATAGGAACTTCGTGATTGTTCTTCTTAAATCAGTTCTAAAATTTTCTTATACAGTTAAGAGGTAGCCGCTTAAGCAGGTATTTTTAGAGTATTAAAACATTAACCGATGACTAAACGCTCTATTTTTTCATTCCTTACAATCATTCTCTTCCTTGTTATTGCACTCTTATATTGGTCTGCTCAACCTACAAATGAAATTTTTACACGCTCCACTTTATATAATATTGAAGACTTAGAAACTGTAGATTTTAAAGCTTATGATTCCGTAGAGTTATCAGCTAGTGATTTGTATAAGGCAGATGCGATCAAAAAAGTGATTCAAGGCGAACAATACCGAGCGGCTTGGTCAACTAAAATAAAAGTGCCTATTGTTTTTTTAGATACCCTTAAAGGAGGAATGACTATTGTTGAAAAAGGAGGAGGAAAGCAAACACATTCCTTAGAACTCCTAGGGGTAGATGGTATCAGTTATACTTTACGCAGCGTTAATAAGGATGTGAATCCTTTAATTCCTCAATTTTTAAAAACCTTACACTTAGAAAATATTGTTGTAGACGGTATTTCTGCTCAGCATCCTTTAGCGGCTGTATTAGTCGCGGAATTGGCGGATAAAGCGCAAGTCTTGCATACGCACCCACAATTGGTGTTTGTCCCAAAACAAGAGATATTAGGAAACTTCAACCAAGAGTTTGGAAATCGGCTTTTTTTACTGGAGTACGAAACAAAAAGTGATGTCAATTATACTCCACACAAAAATGTGATGGAAATTATGGATACGGATAATCTTCAAGAATTGAAACTTGAACTTAAAGATTCGTTAGTGATTGATGAGGGTAGTTTAGTAAGAAGTCGACTTTTTGATTTACTTATCGGCGATTGGGATCGGCATACTAAACAATGGGGATGGGCGGTTCAAAAACAAGATAGTATTTATAACGCTATTCCGATTGGTGGAGATCGAGATAATGCCTTTTTTAATGCCGATGGGGTAATACCCAAACTACTTTCTAATAAACACATCGTTAAAGAATTAAGACCTTTTGAAAAAGATATCGATTATATGGAAGGATTAGTTTACCCTTTTGATGTCTATTTTTTATCGCAAACCTCAGAGTCCACGTTTTTAGAACAGGCTAAAACACTTCAAGCTTTACTTACAGATCAGGAGTTAGAACAAGCATTAAAGGTATGGCCTTCTCAGATTAGCGCTTTAGATGGAGAAGATATTTTACAAAAAATAAAAGAACGTCGTAATGATCTGTTAGACTATGCCAAAGAATTTCATGCCATAATACAGAAAAAAAAACTGCTAAACGCCCCCTTAAAAGGGTCTGAAGATTTAGACTTAAACGCTAGCTTGCTAAGCTGTTTTCAATGTGCTGATGAATAGGGAAAGGAAATCAAAATTTAAAATTTTATCAAAAATTCTTCCAGATTTAATATTTAGGTAAAATTTAAGGTATAAATTTAAAATATTTTATTTGAATGGTCTTTATTTATCTTTTAGGCGTAATTAAATAAATGATATATAAGGGGTTTAAAATCAATTATTTCTAATCATCTGTTTAATGAAATTTGTAGGATTTTTTTCGTAAATTGAATTTTATTATAAAATTCAATTTAGTAATTTTTTTGAATTATAAAGGTCTTTTTGTAAGAATAAGTGACCTCTTATTTTTAGGAAGGGTCTTAAATAAAAAAGAATTTAAGAATTCAAGCGAACGCCTTTTTTTGACTTTTTTATAAGGGGGTAATCGCAATACAAAAAAGCAGTTAATGAAGACACTTGAAAAATATATAAAAAGGAGATATGCACTTTTTATATTCACATTTATTGTAATTATCCTAGCGGCAATATTAATAATAAAAAATAGTATTGATGCTCAGCATTCTGATGCCTATTTAATTAATACTTGTGGGAAGCAACGTACTATTAGCCAGCGCGTTGCTAAATTAGCTTATAAAATTGGTAGCGCAGAGCAGACTGAGCAGCGTGATATTGCCCATAATGAACTAGGGGACTTGATTTCGGAATGGGTGCATATTCATCAGTATTTAGATTCCGTAAACAACGGTAAGCATGACGTTATTGACTCGCTTTTACATGTTAACAAAGAATATCAGCATGTTATGATTATTGCCAGTCAAGATCTTATGCAAGCAGAGACGAAGGAGGCAATAGATAAAAACATTGCAATTATCTCTAGAGCAGAAGGTCCTTATTTGAGTAATACCGAACTTTTGGTTCAAGAATATCAAAAACTAGCCGAGTCTAATCTCGTTAATTTAAAAAATATCACCTACATTCTGGCTATAATTGCTTTACTCATTTTACTAGGAGAGTATCTGTTTATCTTAGTTCCGGCCTTACATCAATTGTTGCAGCGTGGTAATGCTTTAGTGGCCAGTAACAAAAAATTAGCAATTTCAGAACAGAAGTTGAAAACCAATATGGCGGAGCTTCAGAAGTTAAAAGTAGACTTAGAAACTAGAGAAACGTTTAATAAAGCCTTCATTGAACAGATACCAGCAGCTATAGCTATGTTAGATAACGATTTGCGCTATATAGCAGTGTCTAAAACGTGGATTAAGGATTATAAATTAGAAGGCAGGGAGGTTATTGGTAGAACCCATTATGAAGTATTTCCGGAAATAGGGGAGGATTGGAGAGAGAAAAATAGACAATGTTTAAAAGGTGCTATTGATATCTGTGATGAGGCCCCATTTATTAGAAAGGATGGCACAACACAATGGATCAGTTGGGATACACGTCCTTGGTATAAGGCAGACGGGAGTATTGGTGGTTTGGTGATGCATACCTCTGATATTTCAGAATTTAAATTCAATGAGAGTCAAAGGAAACAGGTTGAAAGAATATTGCATGAGACCAATGAAGTTGCTAGAATAGGAACTTGGGAGGTTGATTTAGTGAGTTCGCAATCCTATTTAAGTGAAGTAGTACGTGAGATTCATGGAATTTCTAAGGATTATGAGATCAGTGTGGATAATGGCGTTTTAAGTTATAAAGAAGGTGAAAGTAGAGAGAAAATCCAAAATGCCTTTTTAGAGGCTATAAATTATGGCAAACCCTACGATTTGGAGTTAGAACTGATTAATGCCAACGGTAACGTTGTTTGGGTGCGTTCTATTGGTCAAGTTGAAAGAGTCAATGGGAAAACCGTTAAGGTATATGGGCTTCTTCAAGACATTAATAATTTTAAATTAGCGCAATTAGAACTTAAAAAAGTCAATACGCAATTAAAGGCGATATTCAATTCTAAAGCTGTTGCTATGGTGACCACCGATTTAGATGGGGTCATAAATCGTTTCAATCCGGGGGCCGAAATTTTAACGGGTTACACGGCAGAAGAAATGGTAGGAAAGGAGCGTCCTAATCTTTATTTGCTCAAAGAGGAATGTACAAATTTTGTAACGGATATAGCAAAACATTATAATAAGAAAGAAGAAGGTTTTAATGCTCAATATGAGTTAGCAAAACACAATAGGTATGATACTAGAGAGTGGACCTACAAAAGAAAAGATGGCAAGTTGTTACCCGTCCAGCTTACATTGACTTCTATAAAAGATGAAGAAAATACCTTAATTGGGTATTTAGGAGTCTCTACTGATATTTCAGAGAAGAAAGCTGCAGAAAATAAATTGTTGCATAACAATCAGTTGTTAAACTATGCGGAAGAACTGACCGCTATGGGGAATTGGAAATGGGACACGGTAAATGATCAAGTGGAATGGTCTAAAAACTTATATAACGTTTTCAAACTTAATCCTGATACTAAAAATTTAAGTTTTAACACTTATTTCAATTTTGTACATCCAGAGGATAAAGAAAAAGTTACTGTCTACTTTAGAATTACAAAAGAAGAAAAACACTTAAAAAGTTTTACACACCGGATTATTGATGGCGAAGGAAACTTGAAAATTATACAATTATTAGGAGAAGTTATTACTGATGCTTCTGGAGAAGTTGTTGAAATGATCGGGACCTGCCAAGATGTAACGGATCAGAAATTAGTAGAAATAGAACTTTTAAGGAAAAACTACATCCTCAATTTTGCAGAACGCATTACACAAATGGGGAATTGGCAATGGGATGTGGCTTCGGACACTTTAAAATGGTCCTCTAATCTCTATCGTATTTTTGAATATGATGAAAATATTACAGATCTCAACTACGATACTTTTTTTAGTCACGTTCACCCTGAGGATAAAGACTACATAGCTGATTTTGTAGAGAAATCCTTTAAGGAAAAACAGTTTTCAAGTAAATTTATACACCGTATTATCACGAGTAAAGGAAACGTGAAAACCGTTCATTTTTTAGGGGAAGTTATCCTTAATGGACAAGGTGAGGTCGTAGAAATGATGGGCGCTTGTCAGGATATTACGGAGCAAAAAATGGAGGAGAATAAGTTTAGAGGGCTTTTAGAATCTGCACCAGATGCTATGGTGATTTTTAATGAGCATGGGGTAATTCAACTGATCAATAAGCAGTCCGAAAAATTATTTGGTTATGCGGCTTCAGAATTGGTAGAACAGCCGGTAGAAATCCTTATTCCTTATCAATTTAATGACCATAATTCGAGCTATCACGATGGCTTTTTCGTGGGGCCTAGTGTAGATACTATGGGAGTTGGTAATGCTCAAGAGCTTTTTGCGACCCATAAAAACGGAAATGAAATTCCCGTACAAATTAGCTTTAGTCCTTTAGAAACTGAAGAGGGGGTTTTAGTTTCTGCCGCTATCCGCGATATCACGGTTCAGAAATTAGCACAAAGTAAAATAATCGCAGCCAAAAATGATCTTGAAGATTTAACGGAACGTCTCATTGTAAGAAATAATCAACTTGCCGATTTTGCCCAAATTACCTCGCATAACCTAAGAGCACCGGTGAGTAATCTAAATGCGCTTTTAACCTTTTACTTGGAATCTAATGATGAAGATGAAAAACGTTTTCTGTTTAAGAAATTTGAAAGTGTCATTAACCATTTAACCTTAACGTTAAATACATTAGTAGAAGCTATTAAAATTAGAAATAGTGTAGGTAAAAAGCAGGAAAATATTAAATTTGACGATGTACTAACTAAAACTAAAGAAATTTTAAGTGCAGAAATTTTAGAAACAGCTGCACAAATTACAGCCAATTTTTCAGAGATTCCGGAAATAAGGTATTATAAAATATATTTGGAAAGTATTTTTCTTAACTTGTTGGACAATGCCATAAAGTATAGAGCAAAGGATAGACCACCTGAAATTACGGTAAAATCTATGACCTTTAAGGGACGCACTAAATTAGTGATTAGCGATAATGGATTAGGAATAAATTTAGAACGGCATGGCGAAAAAATATTTGGTTTAAATAAAGTATTTCATCGCCATCCAGAGGCCAAAGGATTAGGGTTGTACATGACCAAAACGCAAGTAGAAGCTATGGGAGGAGAGATTTCAGTGACAAGTACAGTGAATGAAGGTTCAACTTTTACGATAATTTTTTAAAAAATATGGATAACCACTTTAATATTTGTGTCATTGATGATGACGACATCTATCAGTTTACGATTACTAAGATCTTAAGTTCTATTAAAATGAATAAAAAGATATTGCTTTTCTCTGATGGCGAGGAAGCTTTAGATTTTATGATAGATAACCTATATAGTGATAGTGAACTCCCTGATGTTATTTTCCTAGACATCAATATGCCTATTATGGATGGTTTTCAGTTTATGGAAGAATACGTAAAGCTTAAGCCTAAACTTAATAAAGAGATTACTATATATATGGTGTCTTCGTCGGTAGACCCTGTAGATATTGCAAAGGCTAAAAGTATTAGTGATATTTCAGATTACATTATTAAGCCTATTAAAGTTAAGCAATTAAAAGCCATTATGGCAGACCTTCAAGAGAATTCAAACTAAGTCCAGATTTATTAGACTAATTTTTCTATATAATTAACGTTAACAACATGCTTTCCTTTAAAAGGAAAAAGGCTTACCCGTGACCCAAAAAGTTCACGGGCTCGTGATGTTTCTTCTTCAATACGTGCTTTATTTAAATATTGGTCTTCGGTGCCGTAAATCAATTTCACTTTAGTAGCTTCAGATAAATAATTAAAATCAGAAGCTTTCAATTCCTTCGGAATCCCTCCGGAATGTAATACCAATTGATCGCATTGCAGTTGGCGTTGGGCCAAATAGCGCATAGCCACACTGACGCCTTGAGAATAACCTAAAACAATTAAAGGAAAATATTTAGGAAGCTTTTCGGCCTTTAAAACAGCGTCAAAATAGTTGAGGATATTGGCCATTCCAGCTGCCGTTTCATCTTTAGTTAACCAATTAGCACCAACATGGCGCTTGGGTTGTAAATAAAATTTACTGGGAGCTTGTGGGGCAATGATATAATTTTCTTCAGCATTTAAACCTTTAAAATATCTTAAAAAATACCGACTGAGGTAGCCCATACCATGACAGACCAACCAAACCCTTTTTGTTTGGGGCGTTAACTGATTAAGGGTAGAGTAGGAATTACTTGTGGTGTATGTGATTTCTTTCTCTTGTGAATTCATTATTCTTGGCGGTTTCTGTATCTTTGTAATGGATTCAAAAATACTGTTTTTATATGCAAATGACTAAAGAGGATGTCTTAGCTAAAGCTAATGCGGCAAGCAAAAACACCCTAATGGAAACCTTAGATATCGTTATGGTGGACTATGGAGAAGATTTTTTGGTAGCAAGAATGCCAGTGACTTCTAGGGTGCACCAACCTGATGGTGTTTTACATGGCGGAGCCACAGCAGCCTTAGCGGAAAGTGTAGGGAGTTTTGCTTCGCATATTTTTATTGATACTGAAAATATGTTTGTTAGAGGTTTGGAAATTACAGCGAATCACTTAAAGAGTGTAAAAGACGGATTTATATTTGCTAAAGCGTCCTTTTTGCATAAAGGAAGAACCACACAACTTCTAGATATTAAAGTGACAGATGAAGCCGGACAGCTAATTTCCATTTGTCGTTTATCGACCATTTCACTTCCTAAAAACAAGTAAGTTTATGGAGTCTGAAGATTCTTTTTTTAAAGCCTTAGAAGCACAATATTCTAAGCAATTACCTTTTGTGGTTTATAGTCGACCTGTTAATTCCGTAATAAAATGTTGGTTACAGAATGATGCAGCATTACATAAGACAGCGTCGTTTACGGAAAGCGGATTTGTATTTGCCCCTTTTAATTTTAATGAACAAACGGTTTTATTTCCTGAGCAAGACTGTGAACAGTTTCAAATTGATGCCTCGCAATTAGCAGTGTCTTCTGAGAATTCATCTTTTATAACCTCGGAAACCGAAAAAGCGTCTCATGTAGCCTTGGTGGCTAATGGAATAGAAGCGATAACGGAAGGAACACTTAAAAAAGTGGTCTTATCACGGCGTCAATCTTTAGAGCTAAGCAACGATAATCCTTTTCACATTTTTAAAAAATTATTTAACACTTACAAAGAGGCGATGGTTTATTGTTGGTACCATCCGCAAGTGGGCTTGTGGTTAGGAGCCACACCAGAGTTGCTTTTAAAGGTCAACGGACCGCAATTAACCACCATATCTTTAGCAGGAACACAGAGGTATAAGGCAGATTCAGAGATGAATTGGTCACCAAAAGAAGTGGAAGAGCAGCAAATTGTTACCGATTATATTAGTGAGCAAATTGCACCGTATTGTAAAACCACATCAGTTGGTCAAACCGAAACGGTAAGAGCTGGAAACTTAGTTCATTTAAAGTCTAAAATTACTGGAACCATGGAGCGTTCGGTAAATTTAAGCGCTATGATAGAGGCTTTGCATCCTACACCTGCAGTCTGTGGATTTCCTAAGGAAACTGCTAAAAATTTTATCCTCCAAAATGAAAATTATAAACGGGAATTTTATACCGGTTTTTTGGGAGAATTAAACTTAAAAGTTTCTAGAACCAGAAATACAAATCGTAGAAATATAGAGAACAATGCGTATGCTGTGGTAAAGACGCACTCTAATTTTTATGTCAACCTACGCTGTATGCAATTAAAGGAAGGGAAAGCGCTACTCTATGTTGGAGGCGGAATAACGAAAGATTCTCAACCTTTGGCAGAATGGGAAGAAACCGTAAATAAATCGCGAACGATTGGTGCAGTATTAGTTTAAAAAAACGCAAGGTATTAGGCTTCATAACGTCTTCTGTGCCTTGTAAGAGAACATTGATTTTATGATATATTCAAAAATACCCTTATCACAAACAGTAGTTACGCTTTGTAAAACACACGAGGTAAAACATATAGTGATTTCGCCGGGGAGTAGAAATGCCCCTTTAACCATAGGCTTTACCCATGATGCGTATTTTTCTTGTTACAGTATAGTAGATGAGCGTTGTGCTGCTTTTTTTGCCTTAGGGCTAGCGCAGCAGTTGCAAGAACCTGTGGCAGTAATTTGTACTTCGGGTAGTGCGTTGCTAAATTACTACCCAGCAGTTGCTGAAGCATTTTATAGTCATATTCCTCTGGTAGTGATTTCTGCCGATCGTCCTAAACATCTTATCGATATTGGGGATGGACAAACCATTAATCAAAAAAACGTTTACGGAACCCATGTGTTGCACAATGCGAACTTAAAACTTGATTTGCTAGAGGTAGAGCAGGGGCATCCTGATCAAGAGGTGCCAATTTTAAAAAGTATAGAAAATAAGTTAGAGCGCTTTTTAGGTTTACAAAAAGATATTCAGTCGCATAATGAATCTGAAATTCATGATGCCCTAACAATTTCTAAATTACACTCGGGTCCCGTACATATTAATTGCCCTTTTGACGAGCCTTTATATGATACGGTGGAAGAACTGAGTATTAATCCCAAGCCCTTTAAACTTCAGCAAAGGGTAGAGAAAGTAGATCCTTTTGAAATAAAAAGTCTTTTAGAAGTTTGGCACAGTGCGAAACGAAAAATGATTTTAGTTGGTGTTTTACCACCTAATGCTATTGAGACGCAATGGATTCAGGAAATTGCTGATGATGATAGTGTTATTGTCTTTACGGAAACAACCTCTAATCTGCATCACCCTGATTTTTTTCCGGGGATAGATAAAATGATTGCACCTTTAGATGAAGATGATTTTAAAGCCCTTCAACCCGATGTGCTTTTTACGTTTGGAGGTCTTGTTGTCTCTAAAAAAATTAAAGCCTTCTTAAGGGCTTATAAGCCAAAATTCCATGCGCATATTGATTTGTATGGCGCAAACGACACCTTTTTTACTTTAGATAAACATATTAAATTAGCCCCTAACGCATTTTTAGCTGCTTTTTTACCACAGGTTACACATCATACCAAGAGTACATATAAGAGCACGTGGTTAGCAGTTCGCCAAAAGCGCAGAAAACTTCAGAAAGCATACTTAAAGAATTTACCATTTAGTGATTTTACCGTGTTTTATACGCTTCTAAAAAACTTGCCTAGACATAGTCAACTTCAAGTAGGAAACAGTTCTGCAATACGGTATACGCAATTGTTTCAGGTTCCAAAAAGTGTTCATGTCTTCTGTAATCGCGGGACCAGTGGAATTGATGGGAGCACGAGTACAGCTATAGGAGCGTCTTTAGGTTCTGATAAACGCACGACATTTATTACAGGCGATTTAAGTTTTTTCTATGACAGTAATGCTCTTTGGAATGCCTATATTCCTCAAAATTTTAGAATTATTGTGGTTAATAATGAAGGCGGTGGGATCTTTAGAATTCTTCCAGGACAAAAAGATACCGCTAATTTTGATTGTTATTTTGAAACCAAACATCACTTAAGTGCATCGCATTTATGTAAAATGTACGGTTTCCAGTATGTTTCAGCAAACGATCAAGACGAACTGAATACGGCATTAGAAACGTTCTATGCTGATAGTGATGCCCCAAAATTATTGGAAGTGTTTACGCCCTCACAGCTCAATGATAAAATACTTTTAGACTTTTTTAAAGCTGTTAAATAAAGACGATTAAATTGTTAAGTTGTGACTTTTCCGTTTTAATTGTGTCTAAAAAATACTACCTTTAAAGACACAATTATTAACTTAATATAAATATAGACATGAGTAAAAGAGATGATTTAATCGTTAAATATGCTGCAGATTTAAAAGACAAATGTGGTGTAACTCCAGATATGGATTTATTAACTAAAGTGACTATAGGTTTAGGGCCTTCTATTTATAATGCAGATTCTTCTACAGTTTCAGGTTCTGATGCTAAAGAAATTGCAACGGTTAAAAATAATTTTTTAATTAAAAAATTAGGTTTAGAAGATAGCGAAGCTTTAGATAGCGCCATTGATTCAGTTATAGAGCAATACGGTCGTTCTAACAGATCGAAGTATAGAGTTGTTATTTATTACTTACTTACAAAACATTTTAATAAAGAATCGGTATACGCATAGTACGTTGCACCGTCTTAAAAAATAAAGCGTTTTAGAATGTATTCTATGACGCTTTTCTTTTGTTAAAATTATTTACGCTTGGTTTAAACTTTATCTTAAATCTCGTAAAAATATATTTACCTTTGCACCATGATACATTTAGGAGAATACAATACATTAGAAATATTAAGAGACACAGAACCAGGATTATTTTTGGGTGACGGAAATGAAGGCGAAGTTCTTTTACCAAACCGGTATGTCCCTAAGGTATTCGAAATTGGTGATAAAATTGAAGTTTTTGTCTATTTAGATAATGAAGAGCGACCTGTGGCCACCACAGACCATCCTTATATTAAAAATGGGGATTTTGCACTTTTGCGCTGTAATCAGGTTACAGAATATGGGGCCTTTTTAGATTGGGGACTTGTTAAAGAATTGTTTTGCCCATTTAAAGAGCAGGCGTTCAAAATGAAAGCAGGCGGCTGGTATTTGGTACACTGTTACTTAGATGAAGAAACCGAGCGTTTGGTGGCATCTAGTAAAACCAACCGTTTTTTAGATAATAAAGAATTGACGGTAGGGCAGTTTGATGAAGTAGACCTTATTGTGTCGCATCCTTCAGAATTAGGGATGAATGTCATTGTAAACAAAACCCATTTAGGTCTCGTTTTTAACGACGATATTTATAAAGATATTAGTGTTGGTGATCGCTTAAAAGGTATTGTAAAGAAAGTACGTACCGATAATAAGTTAGACATATCTTTAAACCAAATAGGTTATCGTAATATTGAACCTAATGCGGACTTTATTCTAAACGAACTTCATGATAATGGTGGTTTTCTACCGATACATGATAAATCGGATCCAGAACTGATTAAAGAGCGTCTTCAAATGAGTAAGAAAAGCTTTAAAAAAGCCGTAGGATCTTTATATAAAGAACGCCAGATTGAAATTAAATCTGACGGGATTTACTTACGATAATATAGGGCTAGGTTCGGTCTCTAGGACCTCTTCAACCCATTGAATAGCATTCGAAAAATCTGTAAAGACCTTGCGGTTAAAATTAAAGAAATGATCTTCAATTTCTATAATATTTTCTGTAAGGTCACTATAGGCGATTATGGCGTAAGCTTTTAAGTTTTGGTATGATTTTTTACAAGCTAAAACATCCTTTAACTTAATCGCGTAAGCATTAGTTCTGTTAGCAATAAAACCAAAAGGTTTATTTCTATAACTTAACAGAATGATTTCAGAAATTTCATTGAAGCTTTCAAAATTCATTTCTACACCTTCATTGAATTCTGTAACGATAAAATTCTCATAAAGAAACACTTTTCCTATACTAAGATGATACGATTTATATGGTTTTGGGCTTATTTTAGGGTTGTAATTCATTGTTTTTGAGTAAAATAGTGTGCAAAAATAATTCTATTAAATGATATGCTCAAATTAAAAATTGAGATTAAAGTATTATTATTATTTCCTTACTTTTGTGGCTAAAACATTGATAAATATGAGCCATATAGATTGGAAAGTTGCAAAATCTTATGAAGATATAACCTACCATAAATGCAATGGAGTTGCAAGAATTGCCTTCAATAGACCCGATATCAGAAACGCCTTTAGACCTAAAACAACCTCAGAGCTTTACGATGCATTTTATGATGCTAATGAAGATGTGAATATTGGTGTGGTATTGTTAAGTGCAGAAGGACCGTCGTCTAAAGATGGGATTTGGAGTTTTTGCTCTGGAGGAGACCAAAAAGCAAGAGGACACCAAGGGTATGTTGGTGAAGATGGTTACCACCGTTTAAATATACTAGAAGTTCAACGTCTTATTCGTTTTATGCCTAAGGCGGTTATTGCTGTGGTTCCAGGATGGGCCGTTGGTGGTGGTCATAGTTTACACGTGGTGTGCGATTTAACCTTAGCCAGTAAAGAACATGCTATTTTTAAGCAAACCGATGCCGATGTTACCAGTTTTGATGGCGGTTACGGTTCGGCTTATTTAGCAAAAATGGTTGGGCAGAAAAAGGCTAGAGAAATCTTTTTCTTAGGACGAAATTACTCAGCACAAGAAGCTTATGAAATGGGAATGGTGAATGCCGTTATTCCGCATGAAGAATTAGAATCTACAGCCTATGAGTGGGCACAAGAAATATTAGCAAAGTCGCCAACCTCAATCAAGATGTTGAAATTTGCCATGAACCTTACCGATGATGGTATGGTAGGACAGCAAGTTTTTGCAGGAGAAGCAACACGATTGGCTTATATGACAGAAGAAGCGAAAGAAGGAAGAGATGCATTCTTAGAAAAAAGAAAACCTAATTTTCCAAAAAAGTGGATTCCTTAATTGAATGGTGATGAATAAAATAAAACCGTGGCTTTCTGCCATACGATTAAGAACATTACCGCTTTCTGTTTCAGGAATCATCTTAGGAAGTTGTTTTGCCTTTTATAATGGGAAATTTAATGGGCTTGTATTTGCACTAGCTTTATTGACTACTATTGCCTTACAGGTGCTATCTAATTTAGCAAATGATTATGGTGATGGGGTTCGAGGGACCGACAATGATGAGCGTTTAGGCCCGCAGCGTGCTATTCAAAGTGGGGTTATAACGCCTCAGCAAATGATGAACGCTATACGTTTAAATATCGCTGTGGTGATTGTGGTCACCCTCTTATTGCTTTATGTGGCTTTTGGGGCGAATCAGTTTGTATACGTCTTGTTATTTACAGCTTTAGGAGGCTTATCAGTCTATGCGGCCTTAAATTACACCATGGGTAAATCGCCTTATGGTTACCGGGCACTTGGAGATGTATTTGTATTTATTTTCTTCGGATTGGTAAGTACCATAGGGACGTATTTCTTATATGTGCAGCAAATTGATCATTTGGTCTTATTACCGGCTGTAGCTTTAGGCTTATTAAGTGTAGCCGTTTTAAATCTTAATAATATGAGAGATTTAGAATCAGATACAAATGCAGGGAAAATAACTTTGGCTATAAAATTGGGTAAAAAAGGGGCTAAGCGCTATCATTTCGCTCTTGTCCTTGGAGCCATGTTTCTGATGGTTCTATTTTCAATTTTGTACTATGTAGAGCCTTATAATTTCTTATATCTCATTGGCTTTATACCTTTAATTAAGCATCTTAATAATGTAAAGAAGGCAGAGCAGGCCAATGATTTTGATAGTCAACTAAAGGTGGTTGCCTTATCTACATTTCTAATCGCTGTACTTTTAGGAGTTGGGTATATTTTATATTAATTTTAAAGCGTTTTGTTAAGCAGATAAATTCTAATTTTATGAAAATTACATTTTACGGTCATGCCGCATTAGGCATTCAGATAAAAGATATAAATATCATTGTGGATCCTTTTATAACAGGAAATGATAAAGCCTCTGGTATCGATATTGATAGTCTTAAGGCGGATTATATTTTGGTAACTCACGCGCATCAAGATCATATTTTAGATGTTGAGGCTATTGCCAAGCGTACTGGAGCGGTTATCGTTTCTAATTTCGAAATCATTTCTTACTACCAGAATAAAGGTTTAGAAGGACACCCAATGAATCATGGAGGGTCTTGGGATTTTGAATTCGGAACGGTGAAATACGTTAATGCTATCCATACCTCTTCATTTCCAGATGGCGCTTATGGTGGACAACCAGGCGGATTTATTATAGAAGGCGAGCATAAAACCATCTATATTGCAGGTGATACGGCCTTAACTATGGATATGAAATTAATTCCGATGCAAACACAATTAGATTTAGCCATACTGCCTATTGGTGATAATTTTACAATGGGGGTAGAGGATGCTATTCTGGCGAGCGATTTTATTGAATGCGATAAAATATTAGGTTACCATTTTGATACTTTTGGTTATATTGAAATTGATCATGAAGAGGCCAAACGTAAATTCTTTGATAAAAATAAAGACCTTATGCTTTTAGATATAGGAGAAAGTATGGAGCTCTAAGATTGTGAATTTTCCTTTTCGTATGAATGACGATAAGGGAAAACGACTTCTAATAAAAAGACGATAGGCTTAAAAGGTAGATAGAATCATATTTTGTGTTCTAGAAGCTCCTTTTAAGCCTTTTGTTTGTTATAAGAGCTTGCAATTTCTTTCTTTTTAATGACGATTGTGGGGATCAAATAAGTCGATGGAGGAAGGTTTACCTAATATTTTATTTCTCCTGTATTTAAACATAGGCCTTAAAGGTAATTTTATTAGCACTTCTTAAGGCTGGGATGTCAGAAGTTACTACTCATCCGGAGCATATTACAAATTCAGTATAAAATATAAGGATTTGCGATTTTAAAATCATGCATCGTTATGATTTATAGTTATTTATAGTTAATTTAGAGGGGCTGACAGATTGTGTTTTCAATGCGCTGTACGCTATAAAGTCTTCATGGATTAAACTTTAACCGCTAAAGAAGACTAGAATTCTAGGGGATGTTATTATGAAAATTGTGCTATTAGCAAGGTATTTACCTGCGGAAGGTTCTACAACTCACATGTATTCCGTGGCAGAGAATCTTGTGCAGCGTGGGCATACCGTTTATATGCTTTCGAGAGGGCCGGGGAAGGATGCAAGTGCTATGCAACTTTACCATCAGATCAAATCACGCGGGGTTAATTTTATCACTTTACCATTTCCGCTTTACAACAAAATCAACCTAATAACGCAGTTTAATCAGCTATTGCATTATCTGTTCGCTATTCCAATTGCTTTATTCTACTTCTTTAAGTTAAAGCCAGATGTTATCCATGCTCATTATCCCGTAACTACTTATTTAGCTTCGATTTATAGAGGTCTTACGGGGAAGAAATTTATTGTAACCTATCATAACATGCATATTCCTAGGCATTTGTTGAATAGGAAAGCGGACTATGCCATTGCAATAAGTAGAGAGTTAGAAGAAGATTTAGTCGCTAATTACGGCTACCAAAAGACTGAAGTGGTCCGGATTTATAATGGCGTTAAAGATCGGAATTGTATTTTGATGCCGCAGGGAATTCAGAATTTAAAAAAAGCCTATCATATCCCTTTAGAGCCAATGCTATTTGGCTTTGTGGGAACCTTAAACCATAGAAAAGGAATTGATGTATTTTTAAAAGCAATGCAGCGTTGCGCACATCTCAATGTACATGGCGTGATTTTAGGAGATGGAAAAGATAAAGCAATGGAGAACTTTGTAAGGGAACATCATTTAGAGGAGTGCTTAACATTTATTCCTTTTAGAGATCCTTCGGATATTTATAATATGATGGATGTATTAATTCTTCCCTCTCGGGTAGAAGGGTTTCCTTTAGTTCCTTTGGAAGCGATGATGATGAAAACGCCTGTTATTCGGTCTAATATCGAAGGAGCAAAGGATCAAATTCAGGATGGTGTCAATGGGTATTTGTTTGAATCTGAAGACGACGACAAATTGGCTAAAATTATTGAAGAACTAAGCTCAGACCCTAAACGATTATCACTTATGGGAGAACATGCTTTTGCACATGTTAAAGGTCATTTTTCTGAAGATATGATGGTAGACAAAATGTTGAAGGTTTATCGACGTACCTTGTAACGTCTTCTCAATACTGCTCATCAAGACTGTAGTATAGATGGTAATGACTTATGGTGTATGGCGTCAATTGAATTAGGAGTTTACACGAAGGCAATTATGAGGTTTCCTTATACATAAAACTGTATTCCTCTTCGCTAATAAATCCTATTTTAACTTGTCTAAGACACTTAAAAACAAATTTAAATTCAGACTATTTTTTTAGAATAAATTAGCGTTTAGATACGAGGAGATGTGTATTTTTATGCTTTAATCTAAGAAAACATATCAATGAAGTTAACTCGTGTTTTATGGCTTTTATGCTTAAGTGTTTCTGGTTTGTATGCCCAAGTCGATGAGTCTCAGACAGGCAGTTGGTATATGTACTTTTATAAACATCAGTTTAAAGAAAGTGAGTGGGGTATTCAAGGTGATTTTCAATATAGAGATTGGCAAGGGCTCGGCGATATGGAGCAATTATTACTTCGTTCAGGACTTACCTATACGCCTAAAAAAACCAACGTAAAATTTACTTTAGGTTACGGGCATGTAACAAGTGGCACTTTTGGCGAGAGTAGTGCGACGGCTGTAGAACATAGAATTTATCAAGAAGCATTAATACCTCAAAAATTAGGAAATAGAGTTTACTTAACCCATCGTTTTCGCTACGAACAACGTTTTGTTGACGATCAAGATTTTAGAACGCGTTACCGTTACAACCTTTTCCTTAATGTGCCTATAAATGCTAAAACTTTAGATCCTAAAACCATTTATGCTGCCTTATATAACGAGATTTTTATAAATGGAAATACCGATATAGGGGATGGCAACACAGTGGAAATTTTTGATAGAAACAGAACTTACTTAGGGCTTGGTTATGTCTTAAACCCCAATATAAGATTTCAATTAGGGTGGATGAATCAGAAGACCGTAAATTGGGGTAAAGGCCAATTACAACTAAGTATGCACCATACCATATAAGATGATAAAAGCAACATATAAAAAATACATTCTTAATTTTAATAGACCTAGTGGTACCTCTCGTGGGGTTATGACCGAAAAAGAAACCTGGTTCATCACCTTAGAAGAAGGGGATCGCAGCGGTGTAGGAGAATGCGGAATTTTAAGAGGATTGTCTGTAGACGATCAACCCGATTATGAAGAAAAACTTCAATGGGCCTGTAAGCATATAAATTTAGGTTTAGAGACCTTGTTGGCTGAATTATCAGCCTATCCAAGTATTCAGTTTGGCTTAGAGACGGCTTTTAAATCCTTAAAGAGTCCGAAGCCTTTTGAACTTTTTCCTTCAGCTTTCACCGATGGATCTGCCGCAATTCCTATTAATGGATTGGTGTGGATGGGAAGCGAAGCTTTTATGCGAAGTCAAATTAAAGACAAGATTAAAGCCGGTTTTTCATGTATTAAATTAAAAATTGGAGCTATTGATTTTAATACCGAATTGGCCATATTAAAATCTATTCGTCAGGAGTTTTCTGTGGATGACATCGAATTACGCGTAGACGCTAATGGTGCTTTTGCGCCAGATGAAGCTTTAGAAAAATTAAAGCAATTGTCGGAGTATCAATTGCATTCTATAGAGCAGCCTATTCAATCTGGACAATTAGAAGCAATGGCAAAATTGTGTGAGGCAACACCGTTACCTATTGCTTTAGATGAAGAGTTAATTGGGGTCTTTGCAAAAAGCGACAAACAAAAGGTCTTAGACGTTATTCAACCTCAATATATCATTTTAAAGCCGAGTTTAGTAGGTGGTTTTAAAGGAAGTGAAGCGTGGATTGCACTTGCAGAATCTCAGAACATAGATTGGTGGATTACGAGTGCATTAGAAAGTAACGTGGGACTCAATGCTATTGCGCAGTGGACATATACACTTCAAAATCCACGACCACAAGGCCTAGGAACAGGGAGTTTATTTAGTAATAATTTTCCTTCGCCGTTAAGGGTAAATAACGGTACTTTGCATTACGATTTAAAACATAATTGGAAATTTAATTTATAATATGGGTTATATAGAACAAGCCTACAACGTGCTTCATGAATGGTGGAGATATTTAATTGGTTTAATTTTAATTTTTGTCTTTTGGCAAATTATAGGAATGATTCCTTTGCTCATTTTTATTGGTATAGAAGTCGTGAATGGCGCCGATTTAGCGATGGCTACAGACGTCACACAAATGGCAAAGTTACTTGGGAATAATGTATTCCTGTTTTTAATGCTCTTGTCCTTTGCTATAGGACTCGTTGGAATTATCGTTTCAGCTAAAGTGATCCATAAACAATCCTTTTTAAAATTAACCACATCACGATCTAAAATAGATTGGAAACGTGTAGGATTCATCTTTGTAATTTGGGGAATCTTCTCAATAGGAAGTACATTTTTATCTTATTATTTGGCACCAGAAGATTATGTCTATAACCTAGACGTACAGCCCTTTATCATTTTGTGTTTAATCGCCTTTATTTTTATGCCCTTACAAACCAGTTTCGAGGAGTATTTACTAAGAGGTTACCTCATGCAAGGCTTCGGTGTTTTACTAAAAAATAGATTAGCACCTTTAATTATTACCTCAGTCATCTTTGGTTTATTGCATGGTTTAAATCCTGAAGTCGATAAATTAGGACCTATAATAATGGTGTTTTATATCGGTACCGGACTGTTGTTAGGGATTATGACCTTGATGGATGAAGGCTTAGAATTAGCGCTAGGATTCCATGCCGCTAACAATATTTTCGTCGCTTTACTAGTAACTTCAGAATGGTCTGCCTTACAAACCGATGCCTTATTAACTTCGGTAGCAGATCCTAAAGAGATGGCTTTTTCTGAAATTGTTGCCCCTGTTTTAATTGTTTATCCTATATTGTTATTGATTCTTTCAAAAAAGTATGGTTGGTCCAATTGGAAAGAGAAATTAACAGGAAAAGTACAAGTGCCAGCAAAAGAAGATTATAAAATAATAGAGTAATTATGACACCAACATTCGACAAAGTACATAATCGTTTTAAATTTAACGGGCTTCATTTTACACATGAAGAATTAAAAGAAGTGGCATACAGTCTTATTAAGGAAGGACAGCCTTTTGAAAAGGAGACGGGTGATTTTCTAATCGATTGGTTAGATCGTAAAGATCATATCTACGTCAGCACTTCGGGCTCTACCGGAAAGCCAAAAGAGATTAAATTACAGAAACAGACCATGGTGAACTCGGCCATTGCTACAGGTAATTTTTTCAATTTAGAACCTGGGGATAAAGCGTTACATTGTTTGCCGAGTCATTTTATTGCGGGTAAAATGATGTTTGTAAGAGCATTGGTTTTGGGCTTAGAGATTGATTTTGTTGAGCCTTCTGCTCATCCTATTTTCGATTACGAGAAAACCTATGATTTCTGTGCTATGATTCCGTTGCAACTCAAGTATACTATTGGTCACGTTCATAATATTAAGAACATAATTGTAGGAGGCTCTAAAGTAACAAAACCTTTAGTAGAAAAGATTAAGCACTGTGAGTCTAAGTTTTTTGAAACTTATGGTATGACGGAAACCGTAACACATGTGGCCTTACGTCAGTTAGAATCTTTAGCCGGAGAACGAGAACCTTATTTTAAGGCTTTAGAAAACATTACCTTTAAAAAAGATGATAGAAATTGTTTGGTGATCCACGCACCTAATTTAGTCGATGAGGATCTTGTAACAAACGATCTTGTAGAGTTACATTCAGACACGAGTTTTCAACTTATAGGACGTTTTGATAACGTTATAAATTCTGGTGGTGTAAAATTATTTCCAGAGCAAATAGAAGAAAAATTACAGCCTATTATTTCGCAACGTTTTATTGTTGCTGGGGAAGAAGATGGTACATTAGGAGAGAAATTAATTCTTATTATTGAAAATCCAACGGATCCTTTAGAGGACATTAAGACGTCTATTAAGAACTTAAAAACCTTAGATAAATTTGAGGTTCCAAAGAAAATTTATACTTCTGAAAAATTTGCTGAAACCGTCAACGGAAAAATTCAACGTAAAAAAACGCTACAAACCGTTTTAGCACGTTAACTCACTGAAGGGGTCACTTTACTCATTGTAGATTTTTCATAGTAGCATTTATTAATAGGTTTACATAAACTTATAAATCGTCTATTATGAAAAATCTTACACTTATTTTTTGCCTCATGTGGTCCTTATGTCAGGTGCAGGCACAGCAAAAAAACATTACAGGTACTGTCACATCAGCGTCAGATGGTCTTCCATTGCCTGGTGCTAATGTTGTTATTAAAGGGCAGACCGTCGGTGCACTTACTGATTTTGATGGCCATTATACACTTAAAGCTCAAGTAGGAGACCTCCTCGTATTCAGTTATGTGGGTTTAAAAACGGTTAGTGTAACGGTAGGAAACGGAACAGTTATAGATGTAGCTTTAGAGGAAGATGTTCAGTTAGATGAAGTCGTTGTTATAGGCTATGGAACACATGTTTCTCGGGGTTATACCGGTGCTGCTACACAGATTAGAACACGAAAAAACAACCAACGTCACCGTACACATTCTAAAATCGCTCAACAACTTAAAGGACAAGTTGCAGGTGTTCAAATTAGAGGTGTAGGATCTGTAAATCATAAAGACCCCTTATATATTATTGATGGTGTTCCGGTTCAAAAAACATACAATACTTTAGTTGATAGTATAGACCCAAAATCTATAGAACATATTAATGTTTATAAAGGTAACGAGGCGCTATCAATGTTTGGATCGTCTGCTAAAAATGGTTGCATTGTTATTACCACCACAGGCGGAAACTACCGTATAGAAAACAACGAAAATTACGCGAATATTACAGAAAATGATTTTGAATCTACGGGTTTATCACCTTTATCTACCTTTTCTATAGACGTTGATAAAGCAGGTTATAGTAATGTACGCCGCATGATTAATAATGGAGAAACCATTCCTCCAGATGCCGTAAAATTAGAAGAAATGGTGAATTATTTTAACTATAACTATTCACAACCTACTGACGAGCATCCTTTTTCAATACATTCTGAAGTGGTTACAACGCCTTGGCATCAAGATACGCAATTGGTACGTATTGGTCTTCAGGGAAAGACCTATGAGAATGACAACTTGCCCGCTTCTAACTTAACCTTTTTAATTGATGTTTCAGGATCTATGGGAGCCTCTAACAAATTGCCTTTATTAAAAAGTGCGTTTAAACTGTTAGTCAATCAACTTCGCGCTAAAGATAAAGTTTCTATTGTCGTGTATGCAGGAGCTGCCGGTGTGGTATTAAAACCAACGTCTGGAGATCAAAAAGAAACGATTTTGGCCGCCTTAGATCAATTGCATTCGGGAGGTTCTACAGCGGGTGGGGCAGGTATTGAATTGGCTTACAAATTAGCACAATCCCATTTTAAGAAAAATGGAAATAACCGTGTTATTCTTGCTACAGATGGCGATTTTAACGTGGGAGCCTCAACTAATGACGCTATGGAAACGTTAATTGAGCAAAAACGTAAATCTGGCGTATTCTTATCTGTTTTAGGCTTTGGTTATGGTAATTATAAAGATTCTAAGCTAGAAATTTTAGCCGATAAAGGTAATGGGAACCATGCTTATATTGATAATATGCAAGAAGCTCAGAAAGTATTTGGACAAGAGTTTGGGGGTACACTTTATACGATTGCTAAGGATGTTAAAATTCAAGTTGAATTTAATCCGAATAAAGTACAAGCCTATCGTTTAATTGGCTATGAAAATAGATTGCTTGCCGATGAAGATTTTATTGATGATACTAAGGATGCTGGCGAATTAGGAAGTGGGCATACGGTTACGGCCTTGTACGAAATTATTCCTCAAGGTGTGCCTAGTGACTATCTTAAGAATGTGCCTGATTTAAAATATACGGTGGTGGAAAATAAATCGGATTATAACGATGAGTTGTTTACGGTGAAATTTAGATATAAGAAGCCTACTGAAGATAAAAGTATTGAAATGGTACACGTACAAGCCAATGTCTTAGACAACATCTCTACGGATATGCAGTTTGCTTCTGCCGTAGCATTATTCGGAATGCAATTACGAAATTCTAAATACGATAACGATGCTACAATAGACCAAGTTATAGCCTTGGCAGAGAAAGGAAGAGGAGCGGATCGTAACGGTTATAGAGCTGAGTTTATTAGGTTGGTAAAATCTTATGAGCTCTTAAACTAAGCTTATAAAACAAGAAAAAGCCCAATGCAAAACATTGGGCTTTTTTATTTTAAATTTTTGACTGCTTTTTATTTTTCAGACAAATTCTTCATTTCATTTTCAACCATTTCGTAGAATTGGTCAATTTTTGGCATTACAACAATACGTGTACGTCTGTTTTTAGCTTTATGCTCTGCCGTATCATTTTCTACTAATGGCACATAGTGGCTACGTCCAGCAGCAATTAATTGTTGTGGGTTAACTTCTAAGCTTTCTAAAACTCTTACTACAGAAGTCGCACGTTTTACACTTAAATCCCAGTTGTCCACTAATGGTGGCTTATTGTAAGGTACGTTGTCTGTATGAGACTCTACCATAGCTTCAAAATCTGGCTTGCTATTAATAACCTTAGCAACTTTAGCTAATACTTCTTTAGCTCTAGTGGTTACGTTATAGCTTCCGCTTTTAAATAAAAGTTTATCAGCAATAGAAATAAAGACCACACCTTTTTCAACATTAATCTCAATATCTGGATCGTTGATTCCAACGGCCTTTTTAAGACTTGTTACTACAGCAAGGGTTACACTATCTTTTTTGGTTAAAGCGTCTTGTAATCTCGTAATTTTTAAATCACGTTCTTTTAAGCTTTCTAAAGATTTTTCAAGATTTTCAGAACCTTTCTTCGTTAAGATGGTTAAATCACCTTTGGTGTCAATTAAATCCTGGTTAGCTTTACGTAAATCGGCAAGCTGATCTTTCATCGTTTCTACACGCGCATTGGCCGCAGCAACATCAGAAAGGCAACTATTTAATTTAACGGTTGCTGTATTTAATAAATCTTCGGTTTTTTGATTTTTTTCTTGAAGTGCAGCATACTCTTTTTTCGACACACAAGAGGCCAAAAATAGCATAGAACATACACCAAATAACATTAATTTTTTCATAATTGATTTCTAGTTTAAAAAGTTAATTTTAACCTAACAAAATTATGCAAAAGAATAACGGCGCACACATGGATTAACAAAAACTTTAACAGTTTTATAAACAATCAAAAGTCCGTTTCTTTTTTATGAAATAAGACCATACAATAGACTTAGAATGGTAGTAACCATCACGCTTTGGTACTGATTTTCTAAATTTTATAAGTCGAGGCAATTGAAGGTAAAAGGCAAAATGAGCTCTTAATATGGCTAAAAAAAACAAAGGCTTTAATTGGACTAAAAAGCGAAGCGCCGCCACGCCATCTAAAACCATTCTAATAAAGACTTTAAGCCATACCTGAGACGATGCATTTTTTACTAAGGTAAAGAGGCTATTTCTGAAATTAAGAAAGATTTTCTTAGGATTGTCGGTCTTTAAGGTGGCACCACCGACATGATATACGGTAGAATGGCCAATATATCTAATTTGATAATGCTTATTGTAGGCGCGCCAACACAAATCAATTTCTTCCATATGTGCAAAAAAGCTTGCATCAAAACCGTTGAGTGTTTTAAAAACCGCATTCCTAATAAACATACAGGCACCAGAGGCCCAAAAGATGGAAGCCTCGTCATTATACTGGCCTTGGTCTTCTTCAAGCGTATCAAAAATCCGTCCTCGGCAATACGGATAGCCATAGGCATCTATAAAACCACCGGCCGCACCAGCATATTCAAAAGCAGAAGGGTTTTTATAATCTAATATTTTAGGTTGAATGATGGCGGTAGCTTCATGGCTGTTAAATTCTGTCACTATAGGATCGAGCCAATTTTCAGTAACCTCAATATCACTATTCAATAAACAGAGTAGGGGTGCATCAATGGCCTTTAAGGCTTCGTTATACCCTTTAGCAAAACCAGCATTTTCACGATTTTGAATCAGTTGT
Source organism: Winogradskyella arenosi (assembly GCF_003337305.1). Taxonomy (GTDB): domain Bacteria; phylum Bacteroidota; class Bacteroidia; order Flavobacteriales; family Flavobacteriaceae; genus Winogradskyella; species Winogradskyella arenosi. Next base: position 956,890 of record NZ_QPJO01000002.1, read on the forward strand.
ACCGTTGGGAAATTAGACCTTACAAAGGCTACGGAATCATCTGTAGAGGCATTGTCTGCAACATAAATTTGAGCCTCTTTTGAGTATTGTATAACTGAAGGTAAAAACTGTTCTAACAGGGCTTTTCCATTCCAGTTTAAAATAACAACGGCAATATCTTTGGTTTGTAGCATTTAATTTAGAGTATAATCAGGGATATCCATTAAAAAGGCATACTGTTCATTAGCCATATCCATTTCGCAATAATAATGATTTAAACCATTGGTCACCATTAAATATTGGGCGTTGAGCACCATATTATATTGTGCAATTTGATCGAAAGTGTTTTGGTTTATGGTAATACTATGTGCTTTACATTCTACAATTAAGAAAATGCTTCCATCGGGATTGAAAATAACAATATCGTAACGTTTTTTTAAGCCGTTAAGATTCAGTTCTTTTTCAACATTAATTAGAGATTTTGGATAGTTTTTTACATTCATTAAATAATGAACGCAATGCTGTCTTACCCATTCTTCAGGTTGAAGAATGATGAATTTTTTACGAATCACATCAAAAATAGAAACTTTATTTTCTGTACTTTTGAAGCGGTATTCAAACTTTGGAAAGTTGAGTTCTTGCAACACTTAGAATAGCTAATTTTCTTCAAAGTTACAGCAGAATAGTACAAATCACAATATTCAATTGGTAAAATCTAAGGATTTCCTAGCTAGGGCATTGATAAGAACAAAAATTGAATTATTTAACTTGGTATTTTTTACAATTTGGACGAAATAAAACAACTAGTAGCCGCGATAAAAAAGGGAGACCTTAAGCCCATTTATTTTTTAATGGGAGATGAGTCTTATTACATTGATAAAGTGTCAGATTTTATTGAAAACACGGTATTAGATGAGACCGAAAAGGGCTTTAACCAAATGGTGCTTTATGGTCGCGATGTGACCATAGATGATATTGTTAGCAATGCAAAGCGCTACCCTATGATGGCTGAACGTCAAGTGGTTATTGTAAAAGAAGCTCAAGACTTAAGTAGAACCATTGAGCAATTGGCTAAATATGCTGAAAATCCACAACCAACGACCGTTTTAGTTTTAAATTATAAGTATAAGAAACTAGACAAACGTAAGGCGTTATACAAGGCACTAAAAAAAGTCGGTGTTGTTTTTGAAAGTAAAAAGCTTTATGAAAACCAAGTGGCCGATTGGATTAGACGCGTCCTTGCAGGAAAAAATTACGAAATTTCTCCAAAAGCAGCACAGATGCTCGTAGAATTTCTGGGTACGGATTTAAGTAAAATAGATAATGAACTTAATAAGCTTAAAATTGTTTTACCTGAAGGGACCCAGATTACGCCCAACCATATAGAGGAGAATATTGGGATTAGTAAGGACTATAATAATTTTGAGCTCCGTAAAGCCGTTGGGCAACGCAATATTGTAAAAGCACATCAAATCGCTAAATATTTTGCAGAAAACCCGAAGGATAATCCTATGGTGGTTTCGGTGTCTTTATTGTTTAGTTTTTTCTCTCAGTTATTGCACTTACACGGCATGTCTGATAAGAGTCCGCGATCTGTAGCCTCAGCTTTAAAAGTGAATCCCTATTTTGTAAACGAATATCTTGAAGCTTCTAGAAACTACCCTATGAAAAAGGTAAGTTATGTTATTGAAGTGCTTCGAGAGTTTGATGTAAAAAGTAAAGGTGTGGGGTCTTATGCGGTTTCTCAGGGCGACTTGCTCAAGGAATTGCTCGTTAAAATTTTAGGCTAAAACAGGATTTAATAGGCTTATTATTGATTTCAATAAACCTTATAGTCCGTTAGCATTTATACTGTTTCTATAATTCATGAGTCTTATAGTAGAAGATTAAATAAGAATCCTGAAAAAATAATAGCTAGTGTTATGACGCCGAAAAAAATGGCGATCAGTTTTAAGGACATCACTTTTTTTAATAAGGTGGCTTCCGGAATGGATAAGCCAACGGTTGCCATCATAAAGGCAATGGCGGTACCTAACGGCACTCCCTTTGCGACAAAAACATCTATAATGGGTACAATTGCTGCGGCATTAGCATACATGGGTACGGCAATAAGTACGGCAAGAGGAACGGTCCACCACTGGCCACCACCGAGATACTGACTAAAAAAGTTTTCCGGAACAAAGCCATGCATCGCGGCCCCAATCGCAATACCTATTATAACGTAAATCAGCACATCTTTAACGATACTCCAAGCGCCACGACCTATTTCAGGCAAGCGTTGGTAGAAGGTACGTGCTTCCGTTTCATATAAATTTTGTTGTATATTTTGGTTTGAAATTTGTTTTACCCAATCGGATAGTAAAGGTTCCAAATGTAATTTTCCAAGAAGCCAGCCGCCTAGTGTACCTAATAAAATTCCTGATAAAGCATAGATTAAAGTAGCTTTAGGTCCAAACATTCCTATAAACATAGCAATGGCAACTTCATTAACTAAAGGCGAGGTAATTAAAAAAGAAAAGGTGACTCCTAAAGGAATTCCACCTTGTACAAACCCAATAAATAGCGGTACAGAAGAGCAAGAACAAAATGGGGTCAAGGCTCCAAAAATAGAGGAGAAGACGTATTCTAAGCCAAATAGTTTTGTGTTTTGAAGGTAGTTTTTAAGCCGTTCTACAGGGAAGTAGGCATTTACAATCCCCATAAAAAATACAATGACAAATAGGAGGATTAATATCTTTAGAGTATCGTACACAAAAAAATTAAGGGCCGTTCCTAAATGGCTTCCAGGAGCAATATTAAAAATGCTGTAAATAAGCCAATCTGCAAAATTTTGTAGCCAATTAAACATTTGCTGTTGTTTTAATAGTACCTATTATGGCGCACGATTGTTCTATAGTATTGTAAATAGTGCCATGTTTTTCAATGTTCTTTTTTAAAAGTGGAACATTCAATCTGTCATCATTACTGTATAGTGTTAACTCATAATTGATCTGATCCATTCTAGGGGGATGCTCTAGTCGTGTGGCTCGGACTTCAACGCTAGCTTTAGAATAAGAAAAATTCATCATGGCTGAAAAACGCTCTACATTTTTAAGCATACAGGCGCTGAAAGCTGCTAAGAATAATTCCGCAGGGTTTGCTAAGGTTTCTGAGCTCTGAAAGGTGGTTCCAAAAGTGATCTGTGATTATTTAATCTGAATCTCCCCGGCTTTATTAGCAAGGGAGGTCGCTTTAATTGAATACGTCATTTTAGATCATATTAAAAGAGCTAAAATTTCATCTTTAGAAGGCACTCGGCCTTTTATGGTAATGGCATCATCGATAACTAATGATGGAGTCGTCATGATGTTGTACTTCATAATGTCCATCATATCTTCAACTTTTTCAATGCTGGCATCGATGTTATTTTCAGTAATCACAGTTTGTACGACCTTAGTCATAGATTGGCACTTTGGACAACCGGTTCCTAATATTTTAATAACTCTACTCATGATGTTTTTAATTTTTATTTTAGGTAAATTATACGCTTGTTTTATACCAGGTTTCAACTAAAAAATTGTAGAAATAAGACTTGGGCTTGTTGCCAATGGGTTTGGTTGATGCAGTATTTTATTTTTGGAGGATTTAGTTCCCCTTGAATCAATCCCGCATTTTTTAATTCTTTAAGATGTTGAGAGATTGTAGATTGTGCGAGGGGAAATAATTCTATCAAATCACCTGTACAACAACACGATTGGTTCTCGAGATGCTTTAAGATGGCAAGTCGAGTGGGATGACTTAAGGCTTTGGCGTATTTCGCTAAACTTTCAGATTCATTTATAGTATCCATGTGGCTAAATCTCTTTACGAATTAACTATCGTAAATTTACGATGGGTAGAGCTTTAGAAACATGACTTTTGTCACATTCATTATCTTTTTTTAGAGATATTTAAACCTGTCCAAGTAGCGTTGGAATCAGGAAAGTAGAAGGTGTGGTAACGACAGTAATAGTCGTTTTTCTTCTTGACTAGAGAGGGAGTATTAAAACCGAACCAATACACCGCCACCCCAACCGTAATGATTGTGATAATTACCTTGGATAGAGAAATTTCTTGAAAGGATATAGGACAGCGCCACAAGCCATTCAGTTTCTTCTTTATAGTTTACGTCTTCCTCAAGATCATTGACCCAACCAAAATCGGTTCTATATTCATATTCGCCTTCCAGAAATAGCCTTGGAAAGACCAATAGCTCCTTATCCAGCCTGATTCTTGGGCGCAATTGATGGTCCATACTTACATCAACATTGAACATATAAGGCGTGAAGTATTTGACACCTGCTAAACCAACGGTATGTACTTTGCCAAACATATCTGGACTTTCATTTTCTGCATTCACAGCAACATATAACCGCACCCAATCATTAAGATATCTGTTGTAGCTCACTTCAATTTCTGCATTTTCGTCGTAATCAAACTCTACTTTTAGTCCAAATTCGTTTCTAATATTACTAGAGGTTAGCGTTAGTTCATTAAAATTTGATCCTATACGGGCCATTCCCCAAGTGTAATATTGATTGGTTTCATGAATTAGGTTTTCTACAGGGTAGGCTTCCATGCGTTCATCTGTTGGTGTGTCGTAGCTAAAGATACGCGTCATCCCACTCATCATATGGTATAACACGTGACAATGGAAAAACCAGTCGCCATATTCCTCATTATAGAATTCTATAGTTAACTCCTGCATCGGAGGAACATTTACGGTATGTTTAAGGGGAGAGCGTTCGCCGTTTTTATTGATAACCCTAAAATAATGCCCGTGGAGGTGCATAGGGTGGTGCATCATTGTTAGATTATTGAAGGTAATCCGGGTAACTTCACCGCTATTAATTTTGATGTTGTCCGTCTCCGCTAGTGGAACACCGTTCATGCTCCATATATATCGGTTCATATTTCCCGTAAGATTAAGTAAAAGCGTATTCACTTTGGCTTCTTTGGGAAACGTTGTTGGGGTTTTGGCTTTTAAAAAGTCATAATTGAAATGCGTTTTCCGCATTGCATGATCAAATGTCATAGTTTCCTTTTTCATCATGGGCTCCTGGTGCTTATGATGATCTATGCCTGCCATCTTCATGTTTTGTGTTTTAGTGGAATCTTTCATGGTTGAATTCTGCATCATCATGCTATTGTGATTCATATCCATTTTCATCCCGTATCGGTCTTTTAAGAATTGAGGATCTTTCTTTTCCGGGTTGAATACGATAGACGGTGCACCCATTTTCATATCCATTTTCGCCATTTGTTGCATCATGGCAATCTTATCGGGTCTGTTAATTACCATTGCCGGAAATAATTTGCCTTCTCCCAGTTGAATAGACGTATGTCCCGAACCATCTTGTGCGGTTGCGGTAATCTCTAATGTGCCATCTGGAATTGTCACCAATACATCGTAGGTTTCGGCTATGGCGAAAAGAAATCGGTCTTTGGCTACGGGTTGCACGTCCAATCCATCACTAGAAACAATTTGTGGATTACCAGCGCCAAAATCTAACCAAAAGTAAGTGGATGCCGAAGCGTTGATAAATCGCAGCCGTACTTTTTCTCCAACTTCAAAATTCGGATAGTTGGCTATAGCCTTCCCATTACTTATAAAAGCCGGGTAATAAATATCAGCAATATCAGCACCTTCCATACGGTCTCTCCACATCTTTAGTTGCGCGCCCAAGGCGCCTCTTGCTATGGCGCGGCTCAAGGGTACAGAGGTTCCTTTTTTTACTTGATACCATTCATTCCCTCTTTTAAGATTTCGAAGGACGTTTTCTGGTTTTTCATTGGTCCAATCGGATAAGACCACGACCAATTCTTTATCATATTCTAACGTTTTTTCCTTCGGCTGGATAACGATTGAACCGTATACGCCTTTTTGTTCTTGAAGCATGGTGTGTGAGTGGTACCAATAGGTGCCTGTTTGGTTTATGGGGATTCGATATTGAAAGGTGGTACCGGGTTTAATAGGTGGCGTGGTTAAATAGGGAACCCCATCATAAAAATTTGGAAGGATAATGCCATGCCAATGCACAGAGGTTTCTACATCCATGTTATTCGTTACGTTAATTATAGCAAGGTCACCAATGGTAAACTCTAATGTTGGTGCAGGAATCCCGCCATTAACCGTCATCCCATCTGCAGTTACGCCAGCAAGTGTAACTTCATCTTGATCTATAGTTAAATTGTAGGTCTTTATTGGGCGTCCTTCTTCGGATCGGTCGTCTCCATTTGTTCCTATTTGAGCAATGACACTATTGCTGTTTAAAACAAGAAGTACAAAGATTATGATGTTTTTTAGCATTCTATTTTTCGTTTTCAAGTCGTTGAATCATTTTCTTCATCTCGGTAATTTCTCTTTCTTGCGCTTTTATAATATCTTCTGCTAATTTTTTGACTTCAGGATCTTTAATATCGGCTTTATTACTCGTTAAAATAGCGATGGAGTGATGCGGAATCATGGCTCTCATCCACTTGATATCATCAATAGGAATTTGTTGTCTAACTAAATACGTTGGGATTATCATGAGTAGTATGCTCCCCAGAACAAGAGCTCTATTTTTGGTCTTATCGGTATACATGTTTCGCATAAATAAAAACATGATAAGAGCCATCCCACCAATCCCAATGAGGGTCATATACATTCTAGTCCAACTAAAAAAGACATGACTAAATTCATAGGTGTTAAAATACATGGTGATGTACATGGATATTGCAGAACAAAGGAGCATGAGAATAAATTTCGTATAATTTGAAGTGTTCATTGTATTGAAATTTTAAAAGTTGATACACAGCAGTAAGAGTGCGAATTGAAATCATTGACTTCAGGTAATTTAACAAATAAAAGCTGAATAAACGAATGGAAAGGGCAGAAGTTAGGGATGTACTTCTTGAATGCTATCTAAAAAAATAGGGGTCGGAAGACCATGGTCATTTTGCTAAAAGCGTTTATTTGATCTTAAAAGATTAAAATGTAAACTTGGTTTTGGTTGCGTTCCGGTGAAGCCGATTGTTGTTGATTTAGAATTGTGATTTAAAGGGCTAATTCCAAAATTTCTTAGAGATTTTAAAACTTTTTTTATCAATAAAAACCCAATTCGTATCTTTTTTGGTCACGAATTCTGGATTAATGGCTTCACTTTTATTAATGCGTTTAAAATGACTTTCAGGGAGTTGTGTTTCCAGTTTTGCAAAGGTGGTTCTTAACAACAAAGAGGAAGTTCGCGTAAAATGTAAGGTGATATATACGCCTTCAGATTCGGCATATAAAAATTCCGACATATTAAGGTGATATTCCGTTTTACCAACGTTTAGCGTAATATTTTTTGTTGTGGTATGGGCCAATGCTATTTTCATAGCTGTAATAACATTGGTTTCTTGTACAGGTTTAGAAATATAGGCGCTAGGAGCCGTTTGTAATACCTTTGCTAATGTGGCATCGTCTGTAGAGGCGGTTAAGTAAATAAAAGGAATGTGATAAGTTCTATTAATTTCTATGGCAACGTCAATACCGCTTTTACTTTGGTTTAAGGTAATATCAATAAGCGCTAAGTCTATAGGTTTAGACGCTAAGCATTGCAAGGCCCCATCATAATTCTTAACCACTTCAACCGTATTGAAGTGGTTTTCTATCATTTTTTTTATAGAATATGCAATGAGCATTTGATCTTCTACAATAAGGATATTAGCTGTTTTTGGCATAAGGAATAGTGATGAAAAATGTACTTAGTTCTCTTGTATAGGTTGCAGATATTTGGTTCAGCATACCTTCTACAATATAAAGCCCCATGGCTTCAGAATTTTGAGGTGTTGGAAATTCAGCACCATTATCTTTATAAATAACCTGTATGTTTTGGTCTTGTAAACTAATGTTTAAGTTCAGCTCTAAAATCTTAGCATTATTGGGTTTGGCATGCTTAATTGAATTGGTAATAAGTTCGTTTAATACCAAGCCAAAAGGAAGGGCAATATCAACCATGAGTTCTACTTTAGATGCCTCAATATAGTAACTAAAAGGTTTAGTCGTGGCAGAACGTTTAGTTTCAAAAACCGTTTTGGCATAGGTTTCCATATTCACAAAGGATTTCTCCGCCGTATCAAGGTCGTATGAAAAAAGTTGATGCCCAAGCGCTATGGTATTAACACGATCGTGAAGTTGCTTAATCTGCTCGTCCGTGGTTTTATTGCTTTCTTGGCCCTGAATTTCAATTAAGCTCAAGATTACAGCCAAATTATTTTTAATCCTATGATTGATTTCGTGAATTAAAAAAGTTTTATCCTTAACCGTTTGTTCTAGCTTTAAAGCCTCTTTTTCAATGATGAGTTTTTGTCGGTCCGTTTGCTTTTTTCTTTTTATTTCTTGAATTAAAAAAGCTAATAAGACAAGCGCTATGATGAAAATTAGAAGAAGGTTTTTATAGAGAGTTTTATTTTCTGTTATGACCTTTTCTTTTTCAATCTGCTCTTTTTTTAGTTCAAAATCTAAAGTTTGCTCATTGATTTTAATCGTTTTTAGATTAAAATTGTGCGCTTTTTCATAGTCTACAGCTGTTTTGTAGTAATATAAGGCTGAGTCTAACAATTGTCGGGCTTTAGAAGCTTCACTTTTCATTTTATAACTCGCCGATTTAATTTCGAGATAATCGGTGTTTTTAATATGATTAAAGGCCGAATCTATATAGATGTTAGAGATCCGTTCCTGATCTAATTTTTTATAGATACCACTGAGGTTTAAGTATAAGTAAGTAACGCTTATTTTGTTGTTTAGCGCTTTTCCCACAGCGATGGCTTTATTGTTTAACGCAATAGCCTCGTCGTAATTTTCATGGTCAGAATGGTAAAAAGCGAGTAGAATACCAGCCTCAGAGCTTTTACTAAGATTGTGCTGCGCTTCTGCAAATTCCTTAGCTTTTAAGGCTAAGTGATAAGATTGTTCTTTTTTATCTTGAACCCGATACCATGAAGACATTCGTATTAACCATGTGGCATAGTACTTGGTTTTAATTCGCTGGTCTTTATCGATGTAAACTTTTGCAGAACTAAGATCATCAAAAGACTTCCGGAACTCCTCTAAAATTTCGTAGATCAGTGCACGCTGAATTAATAAGCTTGTTAGATGGTAAGGCGTTAAATGATTTTCTGATAACATTTCATTAGAAAGGGCTAGTCCTTCATCTAATAAATTGGCATCTACGAGCGCCTGTACTTTTAAGACCTTTAAATTCTCGATTTCACTTGTGCTGTACCCATCCGGATTATTAGCCAGTACAACATTGATCTCATCTAAGAGCTTGGCATGCTCATGATAAAATACACGTTTTTCAATCGTTTTATAAAATTCGTCATAGTTGATGTCTTGCGAAAAACCGCAAAAGGAAGAGAGTAGTGCTGTGAGGATTAAAAAAACTTTCAAGTAGGCGTAATTGCTTAACGGTTTGGGTTATTTATTGGTTTTTAAGGCCTTGCATTTAAAGTATACCGCATAAATTGGGTGAGGAAAAGAACCTCTAAAAATGTGTCATACTTTAAAGTTAACAAATTTACCATTTTAATGACACGGTAAAATTGTAGCGTCAAGTTTTCATATCAAAAAATATAGGTTTTGTATCATTTGTTATATTTTGAAAGTAAAATTTGAAGACAAAGACTAGATTTGGAGTAGCATAAACGAAGTGACAACGCCTAATATCTATTAAAGGTGTTGCTTTTTTAAATACCGATTAAATTGAAAAAAATGACCCAAATCTTTTTTATTTCGATTGTTAAAGCTCTGAAAAATTCTTCAGAATCTTTAACGCAACTTCAAATAGAAGAACTTGACGACCAATCTATAAGCGAACCAACGCTTCAATTATTCTTAACGCATAGTCTTAATCTTAAGACCAAAACGGACCTCACGTTAAGTTCCTAATCTTAAATCTTATTTCCAATATTTTGTACGTCTTATAAAAGATGTGGGTAGACTATTAATCGGGTTCTATTCGCCTTAGTCTTTTGATGTCTAATGCTCATGAAACGCTTCTGTTTTTATGCTGCTCAACACGTAAACAATTAACTCTAATTATAACTAAATTTAAAAATTCAAATTATGAAACATTTCTACTTAACGACCTTTTTACTGATTTCTTTTTTTTCGTTAAAGGCCCAAAACAACGCTTTAAATTTTGATGGTAATGACGATTATGTTGAGTTTCCTAGTGATGCCATTTTCGATATTACCTCTGAAATTTCTATGGAAGCTTTTGTTTATCCTACGCAATATGCCAATGAGAACTCTATCATTACCAAATACGGAGATGTAACGTACCAAGATTCTTATCTTTTAAGACTTCAAAATGGTATACCTACGTTTCATCTTAAAATTGTAGGATATGGTTGGGCTCAAGTTGATGCTACAGACGTTGTAAGTTTGAACACTTGGACGCATATCGCTGCGGTTTATGATGGGGCGACTATGAAAATTTTTGTAAATGGGGTTTTAAGCGCCACAAAACCACAAACGGGATCGATAACCGTTAGTTCTTCAAAATTAAAAATAGGAAAATGGTCTGCTTCGGATGCTTTTCATGGGCATATTGATGAAGTAAGATTATGGAATATAGCCCGTACAGATTCTGAAATTTCACAACATTATACCACGGCCTCTGCGAGTACTGAAACCGGATTAATAGGGTATTATACCTTTGACCAAGGGACCGCAAATGGCGATAATACAGGAGTAATGACATTAACCGATGCTTCAAGCTCTGGTATAGATGGAACTTTATATAATTTTGAATTAACCGCAACAAGCTCTAACTGGGTTGGAGGTGTAGAGGTTGCTACATTGTCTTTAGACGATCCGTTAACGCCAAATACGCCTAGCATTTCTTTATATCCTAACCCTGCTAGTGATTATGTTCAGGTTTCAGGAATGACAGCTAATGAACGTTTTTCAATTTATAATATTTTAGGTTCTAAAATGTTTCAAGGGACGGCGTCTAATAACGATAAAATTGAGGTATCTAATTTTCCAAAGGGTGTATATATTATAAAATTTGAAAATGGGAATACTATAAAATTTACCAAACGCTAAATAGGGGATTACGCGAATGTAAAAGGCCTTCTTAGCAATTGTTAAGAAGGCTTTTTTTGTTTAAACCGAAAGTTGATTTCATGGTTCTTATATGATTGAGTTAAACATGGAATAGGAGATTTGTTTGTTAAAATGCTAAAAATCAATAAGCTATCTTCGAAATTTGAAATGGGATTATCTTTCGTTTAAGGTTTCTGAAAGTGTAAAATAGGGACCGTATAAAGTTTACCCTTTTAAAGCTTTCGGATAGATGTAATAAGGACTTAAATAATTTGTAAATGCGGCTTAGTTGCATTAAATTAGTATTTATGGGAATAATTAGAAAAACAAAATCGGTAGCTGCTGTACTTCAGATTTTTGAAGAACAAGAAGATGCGCAATCCGTTGTTCATCTCATAGAATTGCTCAAAGATGAGATGAATAGAACTACGGTTTATCGTATTTTAGATCGGTTTGAAAAAGATGGAATAATTCATTCGTTTAATGGAAAAGATGGATTAAGATGGTATGCGAAATGTCATGGCTGTGACTCTAATCATCACGTAGATGCCCATCCGCATTTTCAATGTACGGAATGTGATAAGGTGGAATGTTTATCTCTAGAAATTGAAATTCCACAAGTTAAGAATCATAAAATTGATTCTACGGATATTCTTTTAATGGGACAATGTGAAGCTTGTAGGCACTAAGCTTTCAGTCCGTAAGATTATAAATAAAATAGGGCGTTTGATTTTGAATCATACGCCCTATTTTTTGCTTTAGACCTTCTTCAGATATTAACTTTTAAATGGGTTCATAAGTAGTACGTCAAAGGCAATATAGTGCACATCTGTTAACGATGTTGTCCCTATTAGATCGGTCATATAGCCAATATTTAGAACGACTTGCGGTTGGGATAAGGCAACGGAATAATAGAAACAAAATCGGGTATCTTGATATTTAAAGGTGCTCCATTGATCGGTTTTAGTTGTTGCATATAAGACCTCGGCTGTAGTTATAAATTGCTGTGTTTTTGACGGATTAAGAAAAAATGAGGCTTTAGCTCGTAAACGTGATCTAAACTGTGTTTTTTTAGAATAAGGACTAAAGTCAGGATTATAAAAAAAACGAAGTTCGGGTCTAAAACCAATATGATAATTTAATTTCCCTACCGAATTATGATAAGAAAATCGGCTGTAAGCTCTTATTTCTTGTCGTGTGTCAGGGGAACTTTGGGCATAGGGCGGTGTGCTGTTGTATTGGTATTGCCAGCGATAACTTAAGGCAGCTGCGTAGGACCAATTTTTATGAAATCGGTGTGTAACTTCTTCATTAAGGACATAGATTGCTGGTTTTTCAAAGCCGTTGTAACGGTTTGGTGTGCTTATGCGTCCTAAGCCTAAGTAAGTTTTAGAGCTTAGTGTTCCGCTTTTATTAAGCGGTTGTTTTAGACCAAGAGCAAACCAACTTGCGGTATGAGCTTCGCCCAATCCTGGTGGAGAGAATTGAGCAAAGCCATTGAAACTAAAGCTAATTACCAGTAGGGGCGTTAAGATAATTCTTAGCATTTCTGAAGTGTTGTTTAGTCCGCTATTTTACTAATAATGCTGCCTTCAGAATCAATAACAACGTCCCAATCGGTTGTGGTAAAGGCATTAAGTTCCATTTTGTAGATCACATTGCCACGATCTGTAATGCGTTCTAAATCATCTATAGTATAACCAGTAAAATCTGTTTTTATGCGTTGACGTACGGCTTCGGGTAAGTCGGATTTAGCAAGATCTTCCTTGTGTCTCACCATTATTCCTTCGGCATTATACCACACATCATGATCTTCATTCCAATGCATTTCGAAATCGACATTGTATAAATTCCCATCCATTTCCCATTCTAAATCTGTAGCCTTAGGAAATTGTTTATGAAATGCATTCACGATAACAGATGGAACTTGACTTTGAGGAATGTCTTGCGCATTTAACGCAGTAACTAAAGTTAGTGTAGTTGCAAAAATTGAAATTTGTTTTTTCATCTTGTAAAATTTTTAGATTTATAATTTATTACGAGACAAAAGAACAACCTGAATTTGGAAAGACTTGGGAAGACTTAAGCTGTTAGCGGGAATGTTATCTTAAAACTGTGCCTATTGTTATTATACTGATATGAAATTTTAAAGCCGTAGAGGTCTGAAATTGCTTTTACAATAGCGAGGCCTAAACCTGTACCTTTAGTATTGTGATTGGGTTTGTAGAATCGATTAAAAATAAGCTTGCCATCGAGTTTTTCAGTATTACTGGTATTGCTAATGGTTAGGCTGTTTTTCGCGATATCTATGGCAATAGTACCGCCGTCATAATTATGAAAAATAGCATTTTTAAATAAGTTTGAAACAATGACGTTGGCCAGAGCAGGATCCATTTTAACCCCAAGGTCATCATGCTCAGTATAACGGAATGAAACCTCTTTAAAGTTGGCGATGTCTTGGTAATCTTGGATGCTGTTATTGACAGTTTTGTTTAGAGAAATGGTTTTATGCTCTAAAAATTGTTTGTTTTCTATTTTGGTTAAAAGCAATAACGATTTATTTAAGCGTACTAAACGCTCAATAATGGCCATGACTTCAGCAATGTTTTCAGCTTGTGTCTGCTGCAGGTTCCCATCTTCCAAGAGTAACTCTAATTTGTTGGTGACAATGGCCAAAGGGGTTTGTAATTCGTGTGAAGCATTACCAATAAACTTTTTTTGTTGCTCATAGGTGGCAACCGTGTGTTGTAATAAGGTATTAACCGCATTCTGAAGATCAGTGAATTCCTTGGTATTGGTCTGTACTTGAGGCAAATTTTTAGTTTTTCCTAAGCGGTAGTCTTTTAACTGATGTAATAAATTGTAGAAAGGCGTCCACAATTTCTTTAAGACAAGGTTGTTAATGAAAATGATGGCGACAATTAGGCAGATGTATAACCAGATAATATCGTAGAGTAATTCTTGCATTAAATCGTCCTCTTCTACCATAGAATTAGCCACTTTTAGTTTATAATAAGCGTTATCTAATTCAAATGCGGTAATGAGCATTCTTACAGGTTCAGCTTCAGGGGCATCATCATCAGCATCTTGCATATTTAAAAAGGTATCGAGATATAAATCTTTAATACTCAAGGCTTGGTTTTTATCGATTTGCTCAATGGTAAAGAAACTTTCGTCAAAGTAGTTTTTGGTCAGTATGGTGTGGTCTTGCTGGGCATTTTTAATGATAACACGTTTATGATTTTCTAGCCCTTCATCTATACTGCTTTTAATTTCGCTTAGCATATTAAAGTAAAATACAGTCGCCCATAACGTTACAATAGCTAGGATTGAAACGGATAAATAGGTCATCGATTGGTTAAGAAGTTTCATATCACAACAAGTTTATAACCTACGCCGTAAACCGATTCAATTTCTATCTCAGCCTTAGACGGTTGTAATTTTTTCCGTAGATTTTTAATCTGATAATAAACAAAATCAAAGTTGTCAGCGCCGTCAGAATGGTCGCCCCAAACGTGTTCGGCTAAGGCCGATTTGGTTACGAGTCGGTTTTTGTTCAGTAAAAAATAATTCAATATATCAAACTCTTTTCGGTTTAAAGGAACGGCCTTATTTTGAACCATAAAGCTACGTTCGGTGATGTCTAATACAACGTTAGCGACCTTAATGGTATTTTTACCCTCCATTTTCTGTCTTCTTAATACGGCTTTTACGCGAGCATTGAGTTCGGCTAAATGAAAAGGTTTTGAAAGGTAATCGTCAGCACCAAGTTCTAAGCCTTTAAGCTTATCATCTAAAGCATCTTTGGCCGAGATGATAATGACATTTTCATTCTTTTCCTTTTTTTTAAGTTCAACTAAAATATCAAAACCATTGCCATAGGGCAGCATAATATCGAGCAGAATACAGTCGTACTCATAAATAAAAATCTTATCGATGGCACTGGGGTAGTCGGTAGCTGTTTCTACTATAAACTTCTCTTTTTCAAGAGATTCTTTTATGTTCTTGAGCAATTGAGGCTCGTCTTCTATTACTAAAATTTTCACAGTATAAATTTACTTTAAAAACTTGGAAAGAAATGGGAATGCTTTTGGTTTAACGTTAATGCTCTTAGCTTTCTTGGACGTATCTACCCATTATGTAAAGTTTCAAACTTAAATAAGCTTTTCGCCAATAACACCAACCAAAAAACCAATAATAGCGCCTAAGGACGTTAAATATTTCTTGTCTAATTTGCTTTCAGGGATAATGTCCTGAATCAATAAATATAAGATACCACCACTGGCAAAGGTCATCAGGTGGGCCGTTAAATTAGGGTAATCACTTAAAAGGAAATGCCCAATGAGTGCCCCTGCAATACCGAAAAAACTAAGACAGAAAAAGATGACCAGCGTTTTTTTAACGGCGAATCCGCTTTGTACTAAATCTCTAAAGGAATTAAAAGCTTCAGGTAGATTTTGTAAGCCAATAAATAGGGCGAGCAAGGTAGCCATTTTAGGCTCTATGGCAAATACAGCACCAAGGGCAATAGATTCTGGAATAAAATCCATAAGCATCGCTAAAAGTGTTGCCGTCTGGTTGCCTTTTTTAGAAAGATATTGGTCGATCACTAAAAACAACAAGGCTCCAAAAAGGAAGGAAAGCGTAAAGGGAAGGAGCTCTAATTTTTCAAGACCTTTAGGGATGAGGACTAACGCCAAAGCCGATAAAATAATACCAGCGCCAAAAGACATCATGGTATGGGTAATTTCATACTTAACCGGACTTTCTTTAATATGATGATTAAAATAATTGGCTAAAAGTCCGCCGATAAAAACAGTAATGCCGGCAAAACCTGAATATAGAATAAGTTCTTTCATTATAAGCGTCTTGGGATCTTAATTCACAACTGAAATATAGGTCTTATTTACAGTGCGATTATACCTTAAAATTAGCAAATAAATACGGAATATAAAATGTCTAAAAAACCGAGAACATCATGTTTTAGGATGAATCTTTCTTAAACACGTTTCAGATGAAGGTTTACTCTTTATCTGTGTTAAAAAATTTCTCAAATGCGTTATAAACGGCGATATGTAAGGCATCGCCATGGGTTTTATCTTCTAGAAACTCATAGTACAATTGGGTCTGTGCACCTTTGTTTTCCGCTAATTTTTGATAAAGAGCTTTTGTGGTTTTTTCCATAATCTCGCCTTCTTTTCCACCAGCGATATAAATGGATTTTTCGTCGTTATAAGATGTAGGAATTTCAGAAAGTAGATTTTGATCGTCCCACCATAAACTTGGGCTTACAATGATGTATAGATCAAAAAGCTCTGGTGATTTAAATAGAATTTCTGTGGCTAAAAGCCCGCCTAAAGATTGTCCTATAAGGGTTTTAACGGTTGTGGTTCTGTATTTTTTTTCTATAAAAGGTTGAAGTTCTTGCTGAATGAACGTTATAAACTGTTCGGATTTTCCGGAAGTTGGGAATTCTTTTTGATCTAATTTATTTTGAGACGGATAGGTGAAATCTCTTTTTCTGTCAACGTTTGCGATTCCAACAACAATAGATTCTGGAAGTATATTGATCCAAGAAAAACTAGCAAATTGAACAATGCCTGAGATATGTATAAAATCCTCTGTTTTAGAACCGTCAAGTAAATAAATAACGGGATAAGTTTTAGCTTTATCTTCAGTATAACTTGACGGTAAATAAATATTTAAAACACGATCCTCGTTTAGGATTTCTGATTTAATTTGAAGGGTTTTACCAATGGAAAATTCAGTTTCTTCAACAAGTTTGGGAAGGTTTTGTCCAAACGACAGTTGGGTAATCCATAATAATATACCAAGTAAGTAGTTAATTTTCATTTTAAATAGGGTTTAAGGACTGTATAACTATCGCCTAATGATTCGTTGTTGGAACTAATGTAGTAAACACATAGAAATTTGTGAGGATTCCAAAGCTATTTTCAAAATAATAGGAGGTTTTAGTTCTTAATACTGTATTGTTCTGAAACAAAAAAACGTTAGTCATCGCACATCGTTTTATATGCTAGGGTTAACGTTTTTTAGGTTTACAATAGTGCTGTTTAAGCTTATTCTATTTCGTGTTTCGCTAAGAAATCTAATATCAGTTTTGCAATCTCTCTCGTCTTTTCTTCAACCGCAAAATGTCCTGCATCAAGCAAGTGTAATTCAGCATTGGGGAGATCTCTCAAATAAGCTTTGGCACCTTTATAGTTGAATTTCACATCTTTTTTTCCCCAAGCAATCAAGGTTTTTGGTTGTTGTATTTTCAGCATGTTTTGCCACTTCGGGTAACGTATTAAATTGGTATTGTAATCTTGAAATAGTTGCACTTGAATTTCTCTATCCTTTTTAGTACTTAGAAACGCCAGGTCGTGGGTCCAAGCATCCGGATTTTGACTATTTCTGCTTGAGGGGTCTATGTCAAATAAATATTGCTTGTTTATAATAGCATCTTCACTCGTTAAATTATACAGAAAATCATGCTTTGCTTGCGTTGTATCTGTTTGTGCTGTTCTAAAAAACTCTTGACGTTGGGGTGTTAAGCCGTCTAAATAAGCATTTGCATTTTGAACAATTAGAGCTTTTATGCGCTGTGGATTTTTCATCATTAAACGATAGCCAATAGGAGCACCAAAATCTTGCATATACATCACGTAGTTTTTGATATGTAGGGTGTCTAAGAGCTTTTCGGTGTAATCGGCTAGCAAATTGAAGGTATGTTTGGTCGTCTCAGGATCTAAATGCGTACTGTAACCCGAGCCTAAATTATCTGGAGCAATAACGTGGTACTGTGAAGCCAACATAGGAATGAGGTTTCTGTACGAGTGTGATGAGGATGGATAACCGTGAAGCAACACGATGGTCGGTTTATGTTTAGGTCCTGCTTCTCTGTAAAACAGCTTAACTGAATCAATTTCGACATAATTATAAGTTGTTGGTATTGGTAGAATATTGGTCTGTGTAGTACTGTTGTTTTCAGTTTTAGGATTCTGGCAAGCCCAAAGCGTTAAAACGATAAAGGGAATTAGGATCAACGGTTTCATAAGGTTGTTTAAGGGTTAAGGGAATGATTACTTTTAGTTTAGACGGTTTTCTGCGTTGAGTTTTCTCATAAAGCTTCTTATTTTTTTTGAATTATAGCATCGCCCTCTTCTTCTAAAGCAATATATGCGGTATTATAAATATTGTAATCGAGATGTATAACGTCTTTTTTAAAGGCTTCAGCGCCACTTTCAGGAAAAAACGTATCATTTTTACCCCACACAATTAATAGAGGAGGCTGAAGTGTTCTTAAATATTTTTGCCGTTTTAGATAGCGTTTTACGTTGTTTTGTTTATGTAACGGCCTGCACTGTTATGCTCATTAGCTTTACAAGCTAATAGGACCAAGGCAATAATTAAGGGAAATAGGGATTATTTCATGAGTTGTGGCTCCGTTTTATGCTTTTAGAAGCATGTTTAAAAAAAAAGCCATAACCGCAGTCATGGTCATGGCTTATGTTGTAGGTTATTTTTAGTTTCTTCCGGCCATAACACCACCGTCAGTATCCCAAATAACTCCCGTGACCCAAGCGGCCTTATCGGAAAGTAAGAACACAATACTATTGGCTATGTCTTGCGACTCCCCAAAACGCCCAATAGGATGAAAAGCATTGAACCCCACTAAAGCCTCTTGTGCAGCCATTTCACCACCAAAAACGCCGTGGTAAACTGGTGTATTCACTAAAGCTGGTGATACAGCGTTGACTCTGATATTGTCGTCTGCTAATTCCATAGCCAGGTGTTGCGTTAAAGAATGTAAACCTGCTTTTTGCATAGAATAGGCTGAAGAAGGCGTTGCTTTTACGGCTTGTTTTGCCCACATGGATCCCACGTTTACAATAGATCCACCATTGTTGGCTTTCATCTTTTTAGCAGCACTTTGCGTAAGGAAAAAGAAGCCCCGATTGAGGTCTAAATAGGAATTATAATCTTCCATAGTGTGGTCTAAAAAAGGTTTAGGACCAAAAATCCCAGAAGCATTAACCAAATAATCTAAATGATCAAAGGCATCTATTTTAGCGATTAAGGCCTCAACATCATTGGTGTTTGATATGTCTGCGCTGTGCTTTATTAGGTTTGGAGCCTCTTCAATTTTGGCTGTATTTCTACCTACAACGTGAACGGTAGCACCACCTTGGAGTAGGGTTTGGGCAGTTGCTTTACCAATACCACTTGTTCCGCCAATAATTAAGGCTGTTTTGTTTTCAAATTCTTTCATAGCAATTTTTATTTAATAATTAATTATAGACAGACAAGTCGGTCTATGTTTGGGTAAATTTTTTTAGTGGATTATTTTTTGACATAAATTTTTAGACTCTACAATAGGCCAATCGTCTTGGTGAAGGTGACTTTCGCCAACAGCACTTTCATAGAGGAGGTAAATTTGTCGGGCTAGAGAGGGGATTTGTTCCGCCTTAATATCTTCAAGGTTATTTTCAATAAGTTGCGCAATAAGGGTAATAAAACCGTTTTTTTGAGATTGAATTTCATTGCGAATGCGTTCATTATTTTTAGGTATTTCTGAAACTGTTTTAATACACCAGCACCCGTTAAAATCTTTATCTTGATAAAACAATTGTAAGAAATCGAACATCGCTAAAATCTGTTCTTTCCCTTTAGGCTTTGAGCTTGTAAAGGCTTCAAAATTTTTTAGAAAGCTGTTATTTTTATGCTGAAGGTAGGCGAGACAGATGTCTTCTTTAGATTTAAAATGATTGTATAGGGTAGCTTTAGCAATTCCTGCTTCAGCAATAATTTGATTAATACCTGTAGAATTATACCCATTTTTATAAAATAAAAAAGAGGCCGTTTCGGTAATTCTATGTTTTACTTCGGCATGTCTCATGGAACAAATATAGACAATATTTTAAAAAATAGACAGATCTGTCTATCTTTTTGTTTTTTCAAATGAAATTAAACTTCTATCACATGTTTTTAATCTATAGAAATTAGAGGTTTAGATGTTGCTACTTTATCTGATTAAAGCTTACCATGGTAAATTAAGAGGTTTTACTTCCGTGTGGTAAAATTGTTCTAATTCGTTAATAGTGTTTTTAGATAAGGGATAATTTACACTTTCAACATTAGTTTTTAACTGATTACAATTAGCATTACCGGGAATTACTGTGGAAACGGCATCGTAACTTAGGCAGAATGAAAGTGCTTTTTGAGCGAGATGAGTGTCTTCACCTATGATGGTTTTAATTTTTTCTATGAGCTGTGCGCGGGTTTCTATATCTTTTTTAGACCAACGGCTTCTAATACCCTTAAAGTTAGAGTTCTTGTTATATTTTCCGGATAACCATCCTGAATCTAGCGGGATTTTAGCAATGATCGCGACATCTTTTTCTTTTGCCAAATCAAACCCTCTAGCCGTGTCTTGATGTAAAATATTAAAAAAGGCTTCAATAACCTTAGCATTAGTGGTGCTTATAAGTAGTTTCATATCCTTGTAGGTGTCTACGGAAGCGCCATAAGCTTTAATTTTTCCTTCTTCAATTAAAGTTTCTAAGAGTCCATAGTGGTCGTTTTTATAACCATCTAGGTAGGAAGACGGTGGATTATGGATAATGAGTGAATCAACATAATCGACTTGTAGACGTTTAAGACTTCCTTCTAAAGATTCACGGATGTAACTGGCCTTGTAATTGGTGATACCTTTATGTGTATGCCCAAATTTTGTGTTTATAACAACCTTAGAGCGGTCGATGATTTTTAGAGCTTTTCCTAGCCGTTCTTCTCCTGAACCATGTCCATAATTTGGGGCTGTATCAAAAAAATTAACCCCATAATCAATGGCTGTTTCTACCAAATGTATCGCGTCTTTTTCGGACATACTTTTCCATCCTGAATTTTGGCCCAGCTGCCATGCACCAAGGCCAATTTCAGAAACTTTAGCAGTGTCTTTTATATAAGAATTGTATTTCATAAGGGTGAATTATAGACTGGTTAGAGTTGTTTTATAGGTTGATTAACAATAAGTTAAGTAACCTATAAAATGAAATGTGTTGTTCGGTTTTTATGTGATTAATGGACAAATAATACGGAAATTGCACCAATGAGTACAGCTATTAATACCATAATAATAACAAATTGCCATCTTTTTTTATCGGTCATGATTCAATATATTTAGTCGTTATTTTAAATGATTTTTAATACTCTAAATTATAAAATTGATTTTATTTTTTCAACTACGACCTTAGCATAATTTCTTAACTGCAGTGTGCTTGGGTTAGGGGTAGAGTTAAGTCTCAGTAAAGGTATGATGTAGAAACTAGGGGTTTAAGTTAAGGATCTTAGTGCGGCGTTCCTGAAATTTTTCATCGAGATCTGAAGTGAAGGCTCTAATGAATTTATAGACTTTTGTGTTGGTTTGACATTCGGGTTCTATATAGGGCTGAAAGCGATGTAAGGCTATAATTTGAGCAATAAATTTTAAAACCTTTTCATTGGGATGCCTGAGTAGGGTATTTATGAGTTTGAAATCAATGGATTTTATTGGTCTAAACTGATTATTATTTGAGTCTGAAAATAGTTCTTTGTATAAGGTGAATCTAATTCATTTTATTCAAGGAGCTTTTTTTTGGATTATGCTTGTCGGCTATATTCTAGACGTTCTCATTCATCTCTAATTAGATATTTTTTAATAAACGTGGTTGTAAGAGTGGGAGATGTTGTTTGTTTTAGCCCATTGAATTGGTAAATTTTACTTCTGAAGAGTTTGCTTGTGTCTTAGTGTAAAATAGTGCTCTGCAATTTTATTGCGATTATGTTCAGAAATAGGAGGGACCTGATAACGTTGCGATTTAAGATGCAAGGTGCTGTCCGGACGTTTAACAATTTGGTACGTTGTTGGACCTCCAAGAATTGTGGTAGTTAGGGGCATCTTATCTTGAGTGTATCTCCCCTCAAAGATTTGAGATGGGGTTTCTGCTAATTGAACAACAACGGATGTATGCTTTTTGCTAAGGGCCCAAACAAGGGTATTGGTCTATACGGTTTAAATCGTTACTTAATTTTATGAAATTCTGAATAACCGTGGGCTCCGATATGTCTTTCTTCATCTCATTTATCAGGGCATTCTCTTTTACATCTTGTACGTATATAGCATTAAAACAGGCTATAACACATAGGGTAAAAAGGAAGGTAATTTTACGTTTTTGTACAGTGGTAAGGGGAGAATGCGTTTTAAATTTATGGTTCATTTTTTGAATCTTTGAATTGATTGCTATAATACTGTATTCCTCTGTCTGAATGATGAATAAGCTGTTCAATGTTTTTAGCTTGATAAATGGGCTTATTTAGGGCTCTCACACATCTTCTAAGTTCTAAGCTGTCCTTAATATCACAACCCACTATTTTTCTTGAATCCATATCTGTTATTAAAGCCAAATAACAAAACCCTTTTACGGTTCTCATGTATGTGATATCAGATACCCTAATTTATTTAGTTTTAGAAACTTCTAAGTCTATTATGATGTTATTATACTTATAAAAGCGATGATATGAGTTGGTAGTTCTGGCACTAGTTTTCTTTCTAAGTGTTAGCATATTATGTTTTCTAAGGACATTAAATAGGGTATCTCTACCCACTTTAATGTTGGTTTTAGTAAACTCATAATCTAATGATTTTATGAGTTTACGTACGTCTTCTCTAGGAAGGGATTTACGTTTTTTACTGACTATGTTTATAATCTTTTGTTCTAGTTTTAAACGTTTATCAGCTCTGGATTTGTATTTATAATACGCATCACGTTTAAGTCCAAAACAACTTGCTATAGTAGATAAAGAAGCAAACCCCTTAGCTTTATTCCTAGTTTTAATAAAAGCTAGATATTAAGTTTTTTTTTAAAGTTGCTGAACATTTTTATATCCTAATTTTTCTGCAGCAACCTCAAGATAAGATTCCTCTACCATTGCATCCAGATCCTTTTTAAGCAGTAGCTTTTTAAGTTTTTCATTCTCTTTTTGCAATGCTTTGATTCTAGATATTTAGCTTCCCTGAACCACTTCGTTAGGTTTCGTCTTTAGTTTCCACTTTTACTCTGGTGTTCATTAAATCTTTACGATAATACTTTTTAATCCACTCATTAACAGTTGTAGGTGCGATAGAGTAGAGTTTACAAAGTTCGCTCTTTGTATGTTTTCCAATGCTAAGTTCGTCTAAAATTTTTAATTTAAAAGGTTCACTGTAACGTCTAATTACTTTGTCATTTTTGTACATAATGTTTAAAATTATGTAGCCTTTATTCAGGACGGGTCAAAATTATGCCCAACGTGTTTGTAAATGTTTGTTGCGTGGTTAAGCAACTAAGTTAACAAATAAATACTGAATAGAAAAACCTCGAAGATTTTCGTAAGTAGGCTAGAACGAAGCAATAAATTATATACAGTGTTACCCAACGTTTTTTATTTCAGTCAACTTTCCATACATGATGACTTATATAGTTTATCTTTAATTAAATAAGAATGCTTTTTAAATCGTAAATATTAATGAAACTCTATATAAAATATATGGTAAGCTTAAGATGTAAGCTTTTTGTCAAATATGAGTTAGAGAAACTGGGCTTACATTATACAAGTGTTGAGCTTGGAATGATAGAAATAAAAGAAGATATTTCTGAACTTCAAAAACAAGAATTAAAATCAAATTTAGCTATATCAGGGTTAGAGTTAATGGATGATAAACGAAGTATTCTTATAGATAAAATAAAAAACGTGATTATAGAAATGATTCATTATTCCGATGAAGTTCCAAAAGTTAATTATTCAGATTATATAGCACAAAAATTGAATTATGATTACACGTATCTATCAAACTTGTTTTCTGAAGTAAAAGGAATTACGATTCAGCATTTTATTATTAAGCACAAAATAGAAAGGGCAAAAGAATTGATTCTTTATGATGAACTTAATCTCACTGAAATTGCCTATAAATTAAATTACAGTAGTGTAGCTCATTTGTCTCACCAATTCAAAAAAGTTACTGGACACACACCTTCATTTTATAAAAAAATAGGAAAAAAAAGAAAGAGCAATTTAGAAAACCTGTGACATGTGTAAACATATATGTCTGTTATGTAACACATTTCGAGGTATTAGTTCTCATCTTTGTGATAGTAGTACAATTAAGCACTACTTTAAATACATAATTATGGAAACCAAGAACAAAGAAGGTGAGAAAAAGACAAGTGAGCTATTTAAATTTAGTGGTGATTGGGACAAACAATCAAAAGCATTGAAAGTAAAATATCCAAAATTATCTTCTGAAGATGTAAAATTTGAAAGTGGTAAAGAATTAGATTTAATCAAGAGATTAGAAAACAAGTTACATAAGGACAGAAATGAAGTTGTAGGTATCTTGAAATCAAATTTTAAAAGCGTTGCAAGTGCAATCTAAAATATAAGTTGAGTCTACTCATTAAGAACAGTTTTTAAATAAACTGTTTTTTTTATTTGCAAACTTTAAATCAGTGATTTATGTAACTATCGCAAAAAAGTGTATAACTAATTATATTAACTCTTAGTTATCTTTGTAAGGCTATTAATCAGTTAGGGAAGTCCAGATGATTTATTTATCTGGAATTAGAAAAGCAGACTTTTAAGTCTGCTTTCTTGTTTTGGTTAAACAAATGATGCATAAAACTGTCTTTGTCAATTAAATAAACTATTACTTGTTATTATTTAATATTTAAAAATTATAATCATGTCAAAAGAAAAAAGCGGTAAAGCTAAAAACAGCAAAACAGCACCAACTAGGACAGCTAAAGAAAAGAAACAAGCTAAAGCAGAAAAGAGACGAATCAAAAATAACGAGTAAATAGAATTTGTGTTATGAAGAATTATGAATTTGAAAACCTTAAGGCATTCAATATTAGAGATAAGCTGAAATATGTTTCAAATACTATAATTGTTAAACACATTTTAAATGAAAAAACAGGCAATATAATGGCTTTAGCGTTGGACTATGGTAAAGTGTATAAGCCCAAACTAACACCTTTTTCAACTTTTGTGAATGTCATTGAAGGAAAAGCAGAAATTGTAGTAGACAACATATCTACATATTTACAAAAGAATGAATCTATTATTATTCCTGGTCATGTTTTATATACAATAGAAGCAAATGAAAGATTTAAGATGCTTTCAATCATTTTAAAAAGTGGCTATGATGATTTAGAGCCATAGAGCAAAATCAAAAAAGATGAGTAATTTATTTAAATCAGGTGATATAGTGTGTGCAAAAGTTAATCCTACAAAATCTCTAAAAGTTAGAATTTTTGCTAGAAAAGTATACTATTGTGATGTGTATAATCAACCAGAAGAAAAAGAAGAAGTTTATTTTGAAAGAGAAATTGAATTTTATAAAAATAAAAACTTGATATAGTTGAATTCCTAACGCTCTTTTGGTAATGTTTTACAACGGTTATTATAAGAGCAGTAGCGGATTAAAAGGCATCTATTTTCGGTAAGTAATATACTTAATTAAAAGCAAAAACGATTCGAGTTTGCACCCGCACCGCTATTGCTTTTATACATTGTTGTGCGTTCGCTCTTTTTTTAATTTGGCGAATGAAGTCCGATTTTGTTTCCTTCCGAGTCGTGGAAAATTGCAAAAAATCCAATTTCATCAGCGTGAGGTGTTTTAGGGATAATTATTTTTCCACCATTTCCTTCTACTTTATCAAGAATTGTTTGCAAGTTATCTCCGCCATTCAGATATATTGTAACTCCGCTGGCAGAAGGTTCGTAACCTTCACCTTTCATAATTACTCCTGTTACCATTTGGTCTTGGTAGGGAAATAAGCCCATTTCCATTCCTGGGAATTCCATTTTTTCAATTTCGACACCTAAAATTTCTCTATAAAAGTTTATCGCTCTTGAAATGTCTGTTGCTGGAATCTCAAATATTGATATAAAACTGTTCATATTTTTATCATTTTTGATTGTTGTTTCTGTGGTAGGGTTTGAATTGGTGGCAGAAGTTCCTTTGTTTTTGCAGGAAGTAATGCCTAAGGTTAAAGCCAAAATTGTAATAAATATTTTTCCTTTCATTTTATGTTCTTTGTTGACGGAACAAAAATAGCGGTAGAAAGTCGTTTGAAATTGTAAAAATGCGACACGCTGAATTATTTATAAAAAAGAGCAGAAAGGGTTAAGTTTTCGTTAATAAGAAACTCTTTTGGGTTTATTCCTGTAAATTCTCTAAAATCTTTTATAAAGTGGGCTTGGTCAAAATATTCATTTTCATACGCAATATTGGTCAGGTTTTCCGACTTTTGGTTGAGTATCATTTTTAAAGCTGTCTGTAATCGAATTACTTTTCCTAATTGCTTTGGACTTACTCCAATTTGCTTTTTGAAGTTTCTTTCAAGTTGTCTTCGCTTTGATAAATCGTCTTTCAGAATCGAGTTTATTGAGGCACTTCCGTTTGTGAATAAAAGGGAATCAACGGTGTTTTTTACAATTATATTAATCGTCTTTTCATCATTTAACCTATCCAAAAGAAATTTTTCGATAATACTTATTCGTTGTTCCGTATTCTCCGACTTGATTATCTTTTGCTCCAAATCATCTGCGTTTTCTGTTCTAAAAAGCTGAACTATTGGTGTTTCCTTATTTGCCAAATTGCTGATTGGTTCAGAAACAAAGTTTGCAAACCCATAAGGATAAAATCGGACAGCAAATGTTTTGACAAGCCCTGTTGGCTCAATATAGAAAGGTTCAATTGTTTGTCCGAGCACCATTGCACGTGGTTGAAGTATAAATTCATTTTCGGAGGTGTAACGTTTTATGTCATTTCCAAGAATAAATGCCATTTCAATACAGCCATCAGGTACAATTCGTTGTTTTTGCGGTTCGGACTGTTTAGGAACTTCCAAAGTCCAATAGCAATCTACAAGTGGTTTTAGGTCAGAATGTGGTTTGTATGTTTGGTAGTTCATTATTGTCCAGAAGTTTTTTCAGAGTGTCTAGTCCTGAAATATGGCTACAGGTTAAAATTGAATTTAGGCTGATAATTTATATACCATATTCGGTGTTTTATAGTCTAAAGATAAATGTAATCTTATTTCGTTGTATAAATTAATTGCATTTTTTGCAGCTCTTTTAGCGTGTGCGACGTTATCAAAGGTTTGGTCGAGATAAAACTCATCTTTTAATATGCCGTTTACATGCTCAGCCATGGCATTTTCGTAACAATGATTCTCCTCGGTCATACTAATATCTATCTTTTTTCTTTTTAATATTTGCGTGTAGACATTGCTACAATACTGTATGCCTCTATCGGAGTGATGTACGAGCTCCTTAGTGTTTTTAGCTTGATATATAGCTTTATTTAAAGCTCTTACACATCCTTTTAATTCCAAGCTGTCACTTAGGTCATAGCCGACAATTTTCCTGGAATACATATCCGTTATTAAAGCGAGATAACAAAACCCTTTTACAGTTCTTATGTATGTAATATCAGATACCCAAACTTGATTAGATCGTGTTATTTCAAGGTCTTTAATAATGTTGTTATACTTATAAAAGCGATGATATGAGTTGGTAGTTCTGGCACTAGTTTTCTTTCTAAGTGTTAGCATATTATGTTTTCTAAGGACATTAAATAGGGTATCTCTACCCACTTTAATGTTGGTTTTAGTAAACTCAT